>NZ_JAVIXR010000009.1 GCF_031157525.1 Marinobacter sediminicola | reverse complement strand
CTTTAGCTCATCCAACCTTTCTTTGGCCAAATCTAAGCGTGAAATCTTGGTATCAGCATTTTTTGAGTCATTGGCGATTTGGAGAGATTCGTTGACGATCTCAACTAGCCGCTGGGCAGACGATGCGGCTATCTGTTGGGTTACATCGAGCTGAGGTTCTCGGGCTGAGTGCGGACTGCTAACTGTTTGAGAACTGTCATCCCTCGATTTGAAAGACAATATCAGGACGAACAACAGTGCCGCGACGATGATCAGAACAACTAAACCTTCCATTCACTACTCCATATTGCCAAACACTGGACCGTTAACGCAGTGGTTAACGTCAGCCAGCATGCGCGGCTGCGGAATGGAGGCGAAGCCGCAATGTGGTAGGCGTCGCATGCTGGCCTTGTTATAACAGTTCATGCTTGGCAGGCGTATCGCTAGAAAATTGGTTAGGCAAACAGGAGCGACGCCCCCAACCGTTTTAGATAGGCTCATCGTTTCCCTTAATTTTCGTTACTACTGGATTTTCTAAAGAGTTCGCCTCTATCAAGTTTGATAAATTCCTTACATCTTTATTGAGTTTATTTACGTTTTTTCCTACACCGTCTATGGAGTCTACGATCTTGAGTAAATAAGGCTTGCTAATCAGCCCCGGAAGATCAGCGTACGGCTTGACATCCAATAGATAGTCTTCACATTTTGCATTCGCCCCATTCAAGCTAGTCCACTCCAAGCGAACATTAAAAGGGGGCATGGGCTCTTTGGCGTCGGAATCTTTGGGCTTGAAGAGTTGAAAACCAATAGCAAACAATATCGAAATTTTATCTCCTTGCGGAATTAGAGTTATAGGGCCTCTCTTTGTGGTGCAATCCAGGATTAGATTATAGCGGGCGAAATGCTCTGACTCTCCCAGAAATTGAAAGTGAACATTTCTTGCGGGGCCTGTACCTACATTTGCGATTGTAATGTTCAAACCACCGGTTCCATCTGGATGCGGCTCGAAGTAAGCAACCAAATTAGGCTCCGAGCCTGCCTTCCGCAGCAACCGATTCTCACGCCATAAAAATACGGTAAGAATAGCTATTACAACCGTAGAGAAACCGCTGAGAATCGTAGCTATGTCGTCTAGTCCCATTAATGCTTCCTGTCGTATCGATGACTGGTGGTATGAGCGCTAACGCCCGCATTTTCGGCTGGTTTGGAGCGCAGCGTAAAACCAGTCCGGCGACGTGCGCTGGTTAGCCTTTAAAATCAGGGTTTGGTTGCATCACAAACTGCCATAACGGCAAATCTTTTCCTTTATACCCATCCGGTATTTCAACCGAAAATACACTCGGTTCCAAGTTGGTATCCAACGCAACAACACTCTTTTCGTATATTGTTTGCTCACCATACGAACAGCTTACCATTGAACTTAACTCACCAATCATAGTGAACACCTGCTCTTCCGGAGGGAAATCCGGCGTCGATGTAAACCTTACACCTTTGAAATCACCGTTTTCATAGATAGCTTCGGCATCACCTTCATTCCAATCGCCAAATCTCATCAAGTAAAAGGCAATCGATTTTTCCAGGTCCTCCGTAATTTCTCGGTCTGAGCTATATATCTTTACATTTCCAATGATAAAATTCGCCTCTCCTTTTTCGTTTACTGCCGCTCCATGGGTAGGATCAGCAAGCAGCTCTAAAGAGAGGTTTGGTTCAGTGGCAATTGTACGGTCTCCCAGCAGTGACATTTCGTTTTGTGCCATCGCATTAACAAAGTCGGTCACGTATCTATTTTTCTGCTCCATTAGAGACTCTTTCCGCAACAAAAACCACTTGTTGTAGTGTGAAAAATATATAGCAAACAGGACCTGAGTGCCGTGCAGATCAGCATAGCGCTCAACTTTCTCCATATATTCTTTTTTAAAAGGATATGGCGACTTAACATTAGGAAAGTGGCAGTTTTTTACTTCAATAAAGTACTGACTCCCATCATTGAGCACCACCTTGTAGTCTGGAGCCTGAATATTTTTCTCAGTAGTAAAGGCTTCGCCACTATCTTCCTGCTTAATAAAACGGCAACGCCCTAATGCTCCAGCTACATGGGCGAAAAGAGATTCAACTCTCTTCCCATACAGAAGATTCAGGTTTTCTTGAGATGCTTTGAGTGAAGCTCCTATGCGGTCAATGAAATCATCCACATCTTCCTTCACCGTCAATTTATAGCCATGTTCTCGTCCCAGAGCGGTAAAAAGATCTATTACTTCAAACTTTTCGGGATTTCGCTTGATGCGTTTCAAGATATCTCCGATTTATGAATAGAGGCTAACTGAAATTAGGCAGTGCGCTTTATCATTGCAGAAATTTGCCTGCGTCATCTTTACTGACTTTGAACCATCAAGCACGCTGCACATGAATCGATAAAACAATAGCTTAGGCGATCACGGACATTTCTGCCATGTCATCATGCAGCGTCTGGAATTCGCTCTGCCAATCAAACTGGATGAAATCCCTGTGATTAGCTTGGGGGCTCTGGAGAAAAGCCCTGACTCGAATGTTCGCTTTTGTTTAAAAACAGAGCGGCAGCCACGACTGGTGTGTTAAGTCACCATAACGTGGCCGAGCAGGCCAAAATATGGTGTCAAGAACACGCGCTACACCGATCATTCCTGCACCGTAGGGAAGCCCCCAATATAAGCCCACTGATGATCCAATCTTCGGAAAATCAATGCTCCGTTTCCCAGGCCGACTGACTCATGCACCCGTCCGAACAAGAAAACGCAGCACTGGCCAAAATGGCACCAGGAAAGCGCCCAATAAAATTGACCTAGGTTCCGGATTCCTCGAAAAATCGACAAGATCGACAACCATCAGAATAACTCCGGCAGCCAGTATCAAATTCATCGGTAATCCATATTGATTCAGCCAGCCCCAAAAAAATGTTGTGACAAACATCATCAACAGCGCACCAAGCATTCTGTTCAGTGTCTCGTCGTCAAGAAATTCTTTCATAGTTCCACCCCTGCAAACTCTTACCATTTGCTGTCAGCTTACGATAAAACGTCAAAGCAGCAACCCCAGCTTTTTTGCTTGCAGCTCCAAAGTTTCCATGTACGCTGATTTCAAATTCCGGCCAGCTGACGGTGCCGAAAAACATCAGCAGCGCGTCATGGAAACCTCCATCCAGGGGCGCGCACCCAATTCAATCGTTGGCAAGTAGAGGTAAATTTATGAACCAAATTTATGTGAGTGCACAGCGGATTGTTGAGGCAGCTGAACAGTACGAGCAGTTCTATGAGGTAGAGCTGGCGATAACGATTCGCACAGACGGTGGTCGAAAATCTGAGTTAATCAGGCTGCAGTCAGAAACACCTGCAATGATCGATGCGAAACTCAAAGAACCCAAGCCCTCCGATCACGTCGAGTTTTGACCAAAAATGATGCTTTCTGATGTTGTCGCAATAAGCAGCGAGACAGAACCGCTGACTCGGTTGGCAGAACGCATCCTGTTGGAGCGTTTTCCTAACCGCATCCACCATCACGCAGCAATACTACCGAACCAGCATTTGAGCCATCGAATGATGTACGTCCCGGTGAGCTCGTTCCAACAAGCAGCAGAATTCTCCCACCAGGGCGGGTTACTAATATGGCTAGGAGCGTCCACAGGTCGTCCTGCGCCGGGACTGAATCCTGTTGTGGCAATTAGTGGCGTTAATTCAGTTTCCGCATGTGAGCGCGCAATGCAAGTCGCAGGAAATCACCTGTTAACGGCCGACCAGTTGGACTCGTTATTTGTGGCGTTTCTGCCGGGATTCAAGCATCGACATTTGAATTAGCCTAGTCTGCAGCTACACGCGGCACTTCGGCATCACCCTCTAACCCTGGATTCTTATTCAGCTGCACGAACGCGACCAGAAATACATTTGGGCAGCTAAAGATCCTGAATTGCGGGTAAAACTTCACAATCAACGGCCTTTTGGTCAAAACTTCAAATTGAGCTGACTCGATATAATTTTCCACTGTTCTTTTATTAGCTTGTGCTCTTCAGTCGCAATAACAGCATTTCTGAGGACGTTTAACGGATACCACTTCCCATTTTTTTCCTGATAAAAAACGCGCTCATAAATATTGCCCGTATGCGATTTCCTCCAGGGTTCAAAGTGCATCGAAAGCAGTGTAAAAGCATAATTCAGGCTATCCACTTCTTGATCTGCAACGCCCTCAGGCAATATGAGAGTGCTAATGCTAAGGCCTTGGGGCTCCATCCCCTCCAGCTCCAACCAAACACCACCCTCGGCAGGTTTCCCCAATGCCAGTTCACGCTTGGACGCACTGCCGACAACAATTTCAACGAAGCGTGTTTGGGGGCCAATACCGTATCTTGAAAACCTCTTGTCTGAAGAAATCTTATTTATATCAACGACTTTTAGATGAGTTAACAAGTCATTCTTGATCTGCCTTTCATCCTTTACGGTCATTGCGACAACGAGCTTTGTTCCCGAGTCCATGATTTTATATGAGGATTTTTGCCCCAGACGCTCTAAAAAATCGCGGTCAGCAACACTGGACTTTGCCACCACTATCTCAGCATATGCGCCGTCTGATATGGGAATCCCACCACCATATAAAAACTCCCACTGCCCATCGACTCTCTTCGCGGGTATTCTGATCCGATCCTCGGAATACTTACTCATATACAATCTGATCCTATAGCGAGTGCTTGATAAACGTCGCTTCAAACGCTTTACAAGACCGGTATTGCTGCAATCGGTTGGTGAACGCAAATGCGTCGTTCATCTCGTACTGCTGAAAAATATCTAACCCGCGGTCCAAAGAAATCTTCCAGCCAGTATCAGTAATAATATGTCGGGCATGAATGGTTCCTGTTTCATCAAACTCCCAAGTAAATTTGATTCCTACCGCGCTGGCAGATTGCTGGATTTTCTCAAAGCTCTCATCCTGCAGCTCTCCCTTGAACTCGTCGCGAGTGGTAATAAGATGCACCGCTGGCTCGTCTTCGTCCGCCTTACCTTTTACGATCATCTCCAAAAATTCCATAAAATTACGAATCTGATAAAACAAACGGATATAGGGATCGGTAACGGTAATCTGGCCGGCGCCTTTTAAGTACGGCCCCAGAAGTGACGCGTAGGAAACACCCTTCTGATTCTCCTGGAAGGTAACGTGCTTCTCTTCTAGTACGGGCTCTTGCGTTTTTCCTGCAGGCGCTGAGGTGCTGGTATTGTCATCCGTTACTGCACCATCAGTTCCGTCAACACCGTCATCCCCACTGATCGTTTTGTGATAGTAGGCCGGGTACTCTTCTTCTTCCAACGTAGTGACCTGATGGTCCGCCCCAACAGCATCTTTGTACGAAAAGTTAACTGCAGCATAGGTTGAGTCCACGCGCATCAATTGATCTTTTACGCGTTTGCGGCCTTCCATGGAGAATCGGAGAATTTCCTCAACCTCGGCTTCAGTTTCTCCGCCATGCGGGAAGATAATTTTCATCAGGCCGGAAAAGGTCTTATTAACGCCATCCCGGTCACGGGTCGAAATATCTGAAGAAAGCGTGAAACGATCCTGGTAACGATCAGAAAAATCATAGCTACGCAGTGAGCGAAGCACCTCCGCAAGGTAATCCACAACAAAACCGAAACCAGTTGAGAACATATCGTTACGGAGGTTGTCCATTTCCCAGCCAGGCAAGAAGCAGTGAAGGCGGTCCAGGATGGCTTGGCCGTCGCTATTTCTATAGGTTTCAGGCAAATCCATGAACAGATGCTCGTGTTTGAGCATGTACGGGACATTGTGAGAGGTGTTGCCAATGAAAACCATGGATGCCTCTGCACCCTGCGGCCCAGTACCGCGGTTGAAGGATTTGTTTGCCATGTAATTTTTTAGCGTATCGATGAGTTTTATATCCGGCTTCTTGCCACTGCCGGCAAACTCATCCATCGCAACCACATCCCAATAACCAACCAGCCCAATTTTGCCCGTGGTGTTATTGATGAACAGTTTTGGGAGGGTAGCTTCACCCCCGGAAACCAGAGTTCCATGAGGTGAAAACTCAGAGTACACGTGAGATTTACCCGTTCCTTTTGGCCCCAACTCAATCAAGTTGTAGTTTCGTTCGCAGAAAGGAATAAGGCGTACCAATTGAATCAGCTTGCTACGGCGACCAAACGCTTCGGGGTTCAGCCCGATACTCTGCATCAGCACATCAATCCACTCACTGGTAGTGAATTGCCTGCGCCCTTCCAGGTAAGCATCGTAATCAAGACTCGACAGCTGGATCGGTTTTAAGGATAGGAGAACCCAGGGTGTAGATTGGCCATCCTCGCTGAAATCGTACTCAATATCACAGATGCACCAGACACCACCCACCAAAAGCTTCGGATGCTTCTTGATGGTGCCTGAATCAACCAGTACCTTTTTGATGCCAAGGTTTTCGAATTCGGCTTCGTAAACATCCCGGGTGTCGTTCAGTGACACAGTCACCTTATCGATAACCTTGTAGCGACCCTTCTCTTTGATATTGGAGCGAATCAGGCCAGCCTCATTGCGATGCACATAGTGCTTAGCCAGAATTTCCTTAACGGTACTTATCCCGGTTTCAATCGTTGCCTCATCATCAGTGGCACAATATTGCCCCAACAAGTATTCCAACACGTACGAGGGAACAATGGCGTTGCCTTTCACCGCCTTCACCAAATCTTTGCGCACAACTACGCCGGGGAAATGTTGGTTAATTTTGGCATCCAGTGAGCTCACAATATTTCCTCTAATATTTCATTGTTTACAGCGGCAGGCCAACAAGCCAGCCAAGCACCGAGAAGGGGCTCAACGGATTAACCACCTCATCCATAAGAGTCTCGCCTACCGCTTGCTCCAGAGCCGCATTCTCAATGCCAGAATCCATCACCATATCGCTATCAAAACTACCCGCAATCTCAGAGGTAACCACAAAACCCACCTCCGGGTACTCGTCAATCGAAGAATTTATGTAGCTGACACTGTCTGTGGCTTTGAGTTGCAATTCCACGGCCACATCACCATCCTCAAAAATGGCGATATCGGTTACTGGGTGATTCGTTGCCTCAAAAATCTGAGCTTCCACGCCTTGTGTGGCTAGCAGGTCGACATACTCCTGCTCGAACAAAATTCCTTTGATATGACTAGCATGGCCAGCCGCAGACTCTGCATCGATCGTGGAAAAATAATCAAGAATCTGGGCGTTCGATGCTGTTTCAAACTCAAGGTAACCACGACGGACAGCATCGAAGACTTCTAACTCGGTTATCACTACTCAAGTGCCCCATGCTCTTCCAAAAACGAGTCGATATTTGAGTGTTTGAATATACTGGCAAGTTTTCGGGCGTGAGTGCCCTTTGAGTTTTTGATATTCAAGTCAGCACCAGCTCCTACTAACACTTCTACAGCCTCTAAATGGCCATTGCTTGCAGCCTGGAGCAAAGGGGCGTAATGACTCGCTACCTGATGGTTAACCGCCGCACCTTTTTCGATAAGGAGTTGGCACAACTGCGCGTTGCCCTGCTCTGCAGCTTGTAATAATGGTGACCAATCATCTTGGTTGGGAGCATTCACCGCCGCACCATGATTCACCAAAAGACGAGCTACGCTATACTGATGACAGCTCAAGGCAACAGACAATGCCGGATTGCCCTTTCCTGTTCTGCAGTTAGCATCCGCACCATGCTCCAATAGCAGCTCCACAATGGCCAGGTCACCCCGCCGAATGGCCAAAATCAACAACGAATCCCCACTGCCATCCACAATATTCACATGGGTGCCGTCATCAACCAGCTTTCTTACTAGATCGAGGTAACCGTGTTCATAAGCTGAGAGCAGCGCAGCTTCGCTGTATTTCCGACCGAAGTGCGCACCCTGCTCGCTAAGGAGATTTACAATGTCTGTCCGGTTTTTAAAGAAGGCACCCGTAAGTGCGTTCCAACCATCGTTGTTACAAATATGGATATCCGCGCCGTTATCAATCAAAAAATCTACGATCTTTCGGTAGCCCTTAATGGCAGCCCAAATCAAGGGCGTCCAACCTCGACCGTTGCGGATGTTTACCTCAGCCCCACAATCAATCATATTCTGAGCAAGGTCGTAGTACTCGTACTCCAACGCCAGCAACATGGCGCTGTTGGATACTTCACAACGAAAATTGGGATTAGCGCCTTTTTCCAATAACGCAGAAGCGATATCCAAATACCCTAACCGTATGCTCTGGCGTAGTGGCTCACTGTGATTAGCATTCGCATTGAATCGCCCGTCACTCAACAGTACCCAAGCGATTTTTTTGAAGCCTGAGTCCAAGGCGAGCCTAAACCCAGCATCACTCATTTCCTCCGGGCTAACAGCCCCATCTTCAAAGCTTGCCAGTATTGACTCAACCTTGGCCAGGTCGCCCACCTCAATGGCAGCGCACAACTCACTCATCTATACGCCCCCTCAAAAATCAAAATCGCTGGTAAAGGACCGCCGCATCGTATATCTGAGCGACTTGTATTCCTTGTAATGGGACGTACCAGCATGCTGCTCCTCAAGCCGTAAGAACACTTCCTGACCATTCGCTTCATCCGCCTTGCGAGACAGCAAAAAGCGCACCTGCAGCTCACGTTCACGGGGGTTCTCTGAGGTCAAATCAAACACCAGCTCGTGACTGTCAGAAATCAGCTCGCCAGCCTCGGTGTAGATGCCAGCCCGCAGCAAGCGCGGTTGAATTTTTTCCGTTACCGGCCCGGACTGATAAAGGGCGACCGCAAGTTGGCCAGAGGTAATCACCGAGCTGGCTCCCCGCAGGATATCCACCTCAACGGCGCTAACATCGCTCTGACGTTTCTTGTTCACCTTCAGCACCGGTATCACCACCTCCTGTAACGAAGCACCGCCATGAACAAATCGACTGCCGGATCCCTTCAGGCGCAACCGGTTGATGGATTTGGGAACCTGCACTTCCATATCGCCTTCCAGACCAAGCTGCTCAGACGAGAAGTGATGGAACGCGGGAGAGGATGCCAAACCCTTCCCCAATACGAAGCGTCGGTCGCGGTAGAGAATATTGTCCCCGTTGACAGGCACACTGAGGAAATCACTCTCGTCCAGCTCTCGGTTCTGGTAAATAAAGCCATGATCGGCGGTCACCAGTAGGTTGTTGGCATTCGCAGCCGCCAGCTTTTTGATCAGGCGGATCAGATCTTCCAGGGTCTGTTCCGCCGCCTCGAAGGCTTGCCCTTCTGAGTGCATTTTGTCGCCGGTGTGGTCAATGCGGTTGTGATAGATATACAACACGTCATTACCTTTCAACACTTCCCGGCTATCGTCGCGGTTAAGCTGCATAAACTCTTCAGCTCGGATCGCCTGGCCACGTCCTTCCAGGGCTGCCTGCAAAATCTTGGTACGATTGGTAGTGCCTTGGGAGCTTTGCCCATTCACCAGCGTTGTGCCGGTATCGTTATCCGCAATCGCCAAGGTTTTATTGGGCAGCAGTGCGGCCATACCGAGCTGCGTGTAACTAGGCAACATGGAGAGCGCAGGCTCAAGCTCGGCGCTGTAACGGTCTTCCTGGCGGATAAGGCTCAGCAGCTCGTCACCGATCTCGTAACGCATGGCATCGGAAATAATCACACACACCCGCTTGTCCTTACGAAGGAACGGACGCACCCAATGCTCAAAAAAAGTGTTTTGCTGAAATACTGGGTATGCTTCCCAGCGGGCGCTCGAATCTACGTGTGTTTGGAATGCATCCCCGAGCTTCAGCAAATAGCTGTTGGAGTACAGATTCTCTACCTGCTCAGTCAGCTCCCCCATCAATGATGGCTGGCCAGATACTCGCACATGGTAGGTAAACTTGCGATAGAGCTGGTCGAGCTGAAACCAGGCGCAGCTGTATCGCTGCACGCTATCGGCCAGACTGTCCATAGTGAGATTGGCCTCGCCCAGCATCTGAATAAAGCGGGCGCCAAACTCGATGGCCTCATAAAGGTGCCGGAATTCATCATACCAATGCCCCTGGCGACGCTGGCGCACCCAAAGGGCTACATCACCACTCGTTACCGTGCGCCCAACCACAGCTCGCACCAGATCACTGATAATTTTCTGGTCGATCAGACGGAAATAATCCAATTCAATCAGATTCCGGAAATCTCGCTTGCCCAAATCCTGCTCAATACCAAGCACATCGGCACACTCAGCGGATAAGGCTTCGAATCCTGACTCGAACTGACGGCTGTCCTTCCAGCGCTTAAGAAACACCAGCGCATCGCCGGTCATTTTGAACTCGCCATCGGTACTCATGGCATAGCAGGATTTAAATAAGGCGATAACGAAATCCCGCAGGTTCGGCTCAGTGGATTCGTAGCCATAAAAGCGCGTTAGTTGCTCCCAGAGGAAAGTGTCCAACCCGCAGCGTTCAACCAGCCGCATGCCCTCAACCCTGTCATCAGCCAACTGCTGAAGCAAAGTCTCTACCACAGAATCCATCCGGGGTTCGCTACCCGCACACACAGCCAGCATTTTCAGCCGCAACTGGCCGGCGGTATCATCCGGTTTCAGCCACTTTTTCAGGGCGTCTTTGCGTTTCTCGGCTTGGAAGAATTCAGCGTGAGCCTGCGCAATCTCGGCAAACTCCAGGCCCAACTCCAACTCAGACAGCCAGATAGCCACCTGGTCAGTGCGAAATTCACCGTGGGCCAGTTGCACATCCAGCAACCAATTATCCAGCTCCGCTGGCTGTGGACCTTCTTTGTACAGCAGGAACTTCTGCGTTGGCGCTTCACGCAGAACACGGTATTTCAGCCCGTACTCATTGTTGGCGATCTCCAGCTTCTCAACATCCGGGAGTGACACCGACTCAAAATCACTGCGCAGCTCGTGTTTAGTGTCGTACCAGAACACAATGCGGTGGCGGTCGAATAACTTATTCAAAGCCTGGGTAATACGATCACTCATCAGCTCAGTCCGGTTATTTTCTTCAGCGCATGGCCGAATTTTGGGTAATTCACTTTCACGCCGTCATCCAAATCGATTTCCTCCTGTTTGGTAGCCAACGGGTAAAGTACGTCACGTTCGTAATCGGCCAGTTCAACGATAATCTTGCTGATTTTTTCGATATCCTTCAGCGCTTTTGTTTTTTCTGCGGAAGATGCACTGGCGCTGATGCTGACCGCCTCCAAGTGATCCCGACGGGACGTCAGTTTAGTGCGGAACTCCCGCAGGTAATCGTTGAGCACCACGCTGACTGTATCCGGGCGGTAGCGGTGCATATAGATCAGCGCATTGAATGAGCCCTTGGGCGAAGAGAATAGCCAGTAGATGGGGCGTTTTTTGTAGCGCCGCACATGGTCGTTGTAGAAGTCCTTCAGAAAGTATTTGCGGATGTCCTTTCCCAGGGCATGCTCGACGAAGCTTAAGTTCTCCTCGTAACGCTCTTCACCAAAGGCGACGCGGAGAAATTCGCGGAAGCGTTCGGCAATATCGTCGCTGAACCAGTCACCATCGAGCATTGGGATGACATTATCTTCATCGGCCGAGAAGCGGGGCTCTGGAATCTGATTCAGGTAATCCGCAATAGTTTCGCCTTGGTTGGCTAAGATCAGCCCCGGTTTGTCCAACGCATAGCGGCCGAACATGCAGCCTACGGCGTAGGACAAAAACTCGGCCACGGTATCGGCGCGCAGGCGAATCTCGCGGTCCTCGACGCTGGCGTTGCCGCCATAGCGATAGGCGGGGTTGCAGGTGAGGGTGATCTCGTTCAGCGGCACCTCGGGGGTCAGCTCGTCTTGCAGACCGTAGGCGTCGATGAAGATGCGATTGTTCTCTTCCTCCAGCCGCTGCATCTTATAAGTCATACCCTGCCAATGCCTGCGCAGTTGGGCATAACTACCTTCAAGCGTCTCGGCGTAATAATCGGATTGGAGCAGAGGGAGGGAGGTGAAATCCCATGAGGTTTCGTAGGCATCCCAGTCGAGTCTCGCAAGATTCACAAGCATAGACGAGTTGTCCTTCAAATAGTTCCCAGCGCTACTTGGTTGAAGTAAAGGCAAACTTCCAAGTGTCCCTGTTGAAATATTTATTGTATTCCCAGTGGCGGCAAGCAGTGGCTTCATTATCACTGAGTTGAGCTGGGCCAGAGACTCAAAAGAGTTTTCTCCAAACAGAGTTGGGGCTGCGTCGTTAAAGCCGTAACCTTCAGGTCTCCACCTAAAAGCGTGAGCACCAGCGCTAACCTTTGCCCAAGTTACGCCGCTTTCGTACAAATACCCTGTGTTTTGTGGACGAGAGCGCAATGAGCCATCTTCATTACGATAGTTTTTAATTCTAAAACCATCGTTTTCCCAATCCATCAAAAAGTTAAACCCCATATACCAGCGGCGAGCGTCACCTGCCTTGTCGGACTGAAGCCAGCGAGCGTATTTGCCAACTTTTGACCGAGAAACTTCCCACTGCAGCCTCATGAATACATCGTCATTTCTAGTGCCGACACCTTCTTTTGCGGCAAAGGTTTCGCCAAGCTTTTTATTTTCAAAAAGACTTAAAATTATGGGCGAGAGCCAATAAGCTATGGGCTGGCCAGGGACGACACCAAACAAGTCATCGGACACTCGAAAATAGTTTGTCCGATCCATACCTTTGATGATGCTAACTACCATTTGCGCTTTTTCTTGTTCAGAACGCCCATCTACCAACCTAAGATATTCGCCCACATGCTTTACAGCGCGCTTATTCATTATTGCAAAGGCTGTAGTTGAAACAACTGCTCCACCTATCGAGTCGAAGCCTCGCTCACCAAGATGTGCCATGTTAAGAATCGAGCAATTTGAAAGAACCTGTGCTCGCAACTTTTCGAATGATGATAGAAACATCCAAGATTGCATATTGATCATGGCAATGACGCCAGAAACTCGACTAAGAGCTAACAATCTTTCCATAAACATAGCTGACAGGTCGGCACGGGAATTGGGAAAATAATCTTTAGCATGACTGCTTAAGATGCCATTCATTCCTCCGCTACCCATATATGGCGGGTTAGCTACTACCACATGATATTTGCGGGAGAGGGCCTCAGCCATGTGTAACGCTACCTCAACCCTTGCATGCACATCGTTCAACAACAGATCGTCCGAAAATTCTTGCGCTGCAATCATGCGCAGTGTCTCTGCCGGATCGCGCAGTTTGGGCACAATTAATGAGCCAAAATTTTTGGCGTGCTCAAACTGCAGCAATGTCTCGGACAGTTCGCCGGTGAACAGATCGCGCCCGACTACATCCATGTACTCACTGAGTTCACCCTCATCAAAGTGAACATTTTCTAATACGGTGATGTGGGGCTGTATCGGATTGCGGAAAAAGCGGCGCTGTTTAGCGCGGGCCTTCATAATGAGCGCAAAAGCAGCCAGCTCCCCAGCGCGTTCATCGATCTCGATACCGTAAAGGTTATTAGTCAAGATCATGGCCGGAATATCAGCGGGCTCGTACCCTTCTTCCTCGTAGATGGAATAAAGTAAATCGAAGGCATAGGTCAGCATGTGGCCTGAGCCGCAGGCTGGGTCGCAGATCTTAATTTCTTCAGGGCTGCTGATGCGGATAAAGTCAGTTTCCGGTTCTTCAGGCTTGATGTAGTAATCCATCTGATCAACCAGCCTCGAATGTGGCCGATTGAGCATCCAGAGCCGGCCCAGAGAGTTCTCTACCAAGTAGCGCACTATCCAGTGCGGCGTAAAAAGCTGGGTGGCCGCGGGAATATTCTCAGCCGTAATTTTGGTGCTCTTTCTCATTTCTTCAAAGACCTGGTCTTTCTTCTCAGAAATGTAGAACTGATACAGCCAGCCGATCACCTCGACATCCTCGCAGGCGTCTGGCGTCATAGCCTCGCGGGTGTAGGCGAGAATAGAGTTGCCCGATAGCAAGCCACCCGGCATCAATAGCTCAGTGTAGTCGTCGATGCGTTCAAACAGGAACGGCATGGCGCTGTGCCAGTAGTTACAGGCGGCCACCACCAGCAGGCGGTAGGCCTCACCTTGCGGATCCTGGCTGGGCGTTTTGCCATCCAGCAAAGCAAAAATTCGCCGCCGAGTCGCTTCCGCTACCATATCTTCATCAATCTGACCCATCTTGGCATCGGCCAGAATCTCGGGCTGAAACTGCCCTTCTGCGGGTGAAACGATGCCTAGGCGGTTATAGCGGTTCACGTCCATAAAGCGCAGTGCGCAAAAGCGGTTGAACCAGATATAGGCCACCCGCTCGATGACTTGTTCCTTGCCCTCCTCGGCTACCGCGTCTTCCAGCTTTTTAATGACCTGTGGGCGTTCCCGCCGAGCTGGGTTTTCTTCCGCCAGCACCAGTTTGAGTTTGGCAGTCACCTGTTCAATTAGGCTGCGGCGGGCGAACTGGGCGAATTTTTTGAGCTTAGGTATTTCCATGATGTCGCGCTCCTCCAGCGGCGTTAACAAGCCGAGTTACTGGCCACTTGGGGAAATTTTCATTCCACTTCTCCATGTTTAAGACTTGGCAGCTTGTAGCCAGCGCATACGCCCATCGGGACGATGCTCGACCAACTGGCAATTCCTGTCTTAAAGCCTTTTGCATACGACCGTTTAACGCATTCTCGAAAGTAAGTAAGCAGATGTAATGGACAGGTTTATCGACTTTCTGTTCGGCATGCCGGTAAAGATAAGAATCTCTAAATTTATACTTGAGGTAATTTTTAAGCCACTTAAAGCTATCTTGTCTCATTTTCTTTTCATCATCATCCGAAGCAACGCGGATATCATAAATAGACGGATCGTCATAATCTTTTAGCTCTACATATATATAGGCATCCGCGAACTCTGCAACAATGTCGACACCTTTCATAGGTGCACCATGAAATGTCGGTTTTGTTCGATCCGTTTCGTCGAAAACGAATGCATCAATAGCGTCCGTAAAGTGAAACTCAAACCCATCAGCTTTTACTAATGTCATTTACCGAGCCCTCCCATATCATTCTCGATCTCTTTATTGATAAGGAACCCGAAGGCTTCATCGATGGGATTTGGTGAAATATCAAGATACTCATCTGTTGACGAAACTTTGATTCCCTGAGTATCTTCATCTCGGTAAAGGCTATGGAAGCGCACATGGTCGTCTTTACCCTTGTTCATTAGTAAATCAAACCACTTAAGCAGCACATAGTCGTGTGTCGCCAAGATCACTTGCTGTCCATTTCGCGCGAGTTCCAATAAAACCTCAACAATCAACTTCATTAGCTTTGGATTAAGATTGGCTTCTGGCTCATCCCAGAGCATTACGCCGCTTTGTCCGGGATCAAGCTCATAATTTTCTATCAACAGCTGCAATGTACCTAACTTGCGCAAGCCCTCCGCTGTCATGTCTGCCGAGTCGCGACGTTTGGCTCGGAACGTCAACTGATCATGATTTTGACTTTTGGGGTCTTTGACCCTTTCATAATGACCGGACTGAAATGCAACAGAAACCTTCCCTGAACGCTCTATAACTTGAAATCTTCCACCAAGAACATCAATTAGCTTTAGATAAACCGATCCAAATCTTGGATCCTGGTCAATTTTTTCATGAGTTTTTATTGATGCTTTTTTTGCCAGATTGTGGGCAACATCGAGATAACTTTGATCAAATAAAGTTTGCAAAGTTTCAGTGCTACCGTCATCGGCTAAAATACCTTTCATTAAAGAAAGTACTTCTTTGACGGGGATAAAGTTTGGGAAGCCAATCGCTGGTGTGCTTACGATCAGTTCCTGCAGTAAATGTTTAGAGTTTGCAGAAAAGCTAACATGTAATATCTGGCCATATGCCATCTTACAGATGAGTTCTGCCTTTGACTTTCCATCATCACCAACCAGCCCCTTCAGAGAGTTGCTCAAGGGTCGATAAAGACGCAGAATCTCCTCTGACGTTGCGCTCTGCAGAGCTAGTGATTTATTGGCAAAATATAACGCCTTCAGTAACTGCGTCTTACCAGTACCGTTTTCGCCAATGATCACATTGATTTTGGACGAAAAACCGATATCTAGACTGTCAAATGACGAGAAATTTTTGAGCTCAAGCCTTTCTATCATCATTATTTCCCAATTATTTAACGTTTTCGGCCCTAGCCTGTAGACGCCCACCTTCACTCGCTGTACACGAAATTGCGTGCGGCGCACGTATTTTACGAGCGGCGCACGTATTTTTCAGTTGCGCTCATATCGAGTTCCCTTGCCTTGACCTACAGGGAGTATTACTGCTTTGTCTTTCAAGCGATTGAGCAATCGGGTGGCCTGGTACGGGCTGATGTGGCACAAATCGGCAGCATCCGCTCGCTTTATGCTGCCGTGGGTGTCGATAAAGTTCAGCACCATTTGTTCTTGCTGAATGGGATCAAAACCCGCCTGCCGAACATAAGCCGCTTTTTGGCCAGCGCCCTGATATACCTTTGCGCTCAGCGTATAGGTGCGACCCTTGCCGGTGCTGTGGGCTTCCACCATGCCGGCTTCTACCAGCTTCTCCAAGGTGCCCCGAACCACAGTTTCTGGCTTCTGCACAGACTTGGCCAAATCCGTTGTTCTCAACCGCCGCTCATTACGCAGCCGGGAAAGAATTATCAAGCTGTCGATGGGCATGGCTGCGCCGGCTTGTTCCTCGCGTTGCACAATCATGCGCAGAAAGTCCGCGTCTGCATCTGCTGCACTCATGCGCACGGCGACGGTATAGGCGGATGACATGGAATAGTCTGGAGCAGTGCGCCCATAACGGAGCATGCCTTCAAAGATCCTGTCTATGCCCCTGCCAGTGCGTTCGGCCAAGCCGATGCGTTTGATGATATCCGCCAGCAGGGGGTTACGAGAGCGGGGGTCGGCTACCAGCAGGTTGTCCAAACTGACGCCTTCCACAAAGCCGCCGGGGTTGCTGATGCTCAGTCCATCATCATCCAGCCGAACGTGTACTGCGCCCAGAGCGCTGTAATCGCGATGCACAAGAGCGTTTACAAAGGCCTCCCTGAAAGCTCGCCGATCAAAGTTGGGGATGGGCACGCGAAACAAACCAATCTGAATCTCTTCTTCTTCCACCCGAGCCCGGAACAGCAGCTCAACCTCCTCAAAGGTCTCCAGCAGTGGCTTGCGGTAGAACTCATTGACCAGCACATCGGTACCGCGCAGAACTTGAAAAGCCGCCTCATGGGACGGCAAGTGTTGCCGCAGCTGTCTTTCATTGCCGAGTAAAAGCAAACCAGCCACTGTTGGGTGACGCATGCCGCTTACCGTCACAGTCAGCCCCAGAGCTCCGTCCAGCTCTTCGTCCGCCAGCGGCAGCAGGCTTTGATCACCGCCGTATTTCTTGATGGCATTCCGGATGCGAATACGCTGAATTGGATCCAAGTCTTCAACCGCCACGTTTTCCAGCGGCAGCGCAGAAGGATCGGTGACACCGATGCTGGATTGGCGCTGAACAAATTCGTGGGGGTAGAACGGCACTGCCTCCGGGCTGCCGTCCATTTTTAGGCGGCGCCTCTGCAGCAAACCGTCTGAAGTGGACACCAGCTGTCGGGACTTGGGTACACGGATTCTGGCAATTACCTGCCCTTCCAGCTCAATGGTCTCAACACGCACAGCCATCGATGGGATGGTTTTGTTAGCAATCAGTGCGGGCAGACCGGTCACGTTTCGATGGCTAACATGCAGTCCGGTGATCGAACAGTCATCCTCTACGCCCAGGAACAAGTCACCCCCTTCCGTGTTGGCAAGAGCCACGACTGCTGCGATCAGGTCCCGATCGGGCAGGCTTCTTTCGTCGCTCTTAAACTCGACGGTCAGATTTTCACCGCGGCGAATCAGCTCAAGAACATCCTGTTCTGTATCGTTCATAGCTACCCCTTAGGTTTGCGCACTCAGGATCTGCATGTTCTAAATCTGCACCTTTCGACCTTGCTGAATTTCTTGCAGTAAAGCTTCACGCAGGGACGCTAAGTAACGGTCTACATCGCTTTCATCGGCCAGCCAGGCTTTGTTGTAGGTAACGTGAAGGTTTCGCGAATGAACGTACTCGGCGGGCCGTTCCTTGATCTTGTGCGGTTTGTCGTCACCCGCTGACTTGGGGGGTTGTTCCGGATCTGGGGACGGCGCGGTTGTTTGGTTGGCCAGCTCAACCATTTTAGCCAAAACCTTCTGATAGCCCTCTTCTTCAAAAAAGCGCAAGCGATCGTTGATAACAGCGATGATCTGTTGTCCGCCAATGTGCTCGTTCAGATCCTGAAAAGGCTTATTCAGCTCAGCCCGACGAGGCTCTGGAAGCGCCTGGTATTCATCCATGCTCTGCATTCGTTCTTGCATGGTGCTCAGGGATGCGGACGCTCTGGAACGAGTTTGGTTAACCTTTTCATCGATGCGTTCTTTCAGGCTATCCAGCTGCCCTTTCAGCTGCTGGATGCGGCCGCCTTTGTAGCACTTCGGATCATTGAGAATTGAACGAATTTGCTCAATCTCATCTCCGGGCATATAAATAAAATTGGGTTCCTGTGTCTGCAGCAGCGACCGCGCCTGATTGTAGATGTCTTTTTGTGACCCACTCATGAATTTGCGAATGGGGTCGATAACGTCCTCTTTCAGATCCAGCAGATGATCTTCCTGCTTACTTAATTCGGTCAGGTGCCAGGTGTAAGGTTTCCCAGCAACATCCTTCAGCGATTCCAACGCAGGCTTTAAAGCACTGAGGAACGGGTACTGGCCAGACTGGGCTGCCAGGGGGTTGAGCTGGTGGAACATTTCTTGAAAGGCCTCACCAGTCTCTTTCCCTAATGCTTTGGCTTCACTGCTTGCGGGTGGGCTGTCAAAAAAGTCTTCATAGAAGGCTTTAAGGGCACGTACTTGGGACGCGGTAAACTCTATCTGCGGTTCCAGTACAAGGTTGTTGTGCCCGTGGGTATTGCGAAACGCGCGTTCGAGTTCGGCGTCGTCCAGGATGTTACCGTCGAGACGAACCTCGACTTTTCCGCGTGCACACAGGTTCGCCAAGGTGCAGAGAATGGCGGCGTAGTACCAGCCATAGGGCTTTCGCTCAAATTTTTCCAGCAGGCCTTTCAAGGTAGTGCGAACACCGCCACGATTGTTGCTCTGAATAAAGGCCAGCACTTCCTGTTCGGACTCCGCCAATGCGGTCGTATCATTACCAAACAAACCGTCTTCTGCCCGCTTAAGGCAGTTGCTTATATCGTTTTCCGAGTAGGAGACACCTCGCAGCATGCGAAGGTTGGGGTACGCACGAGCAATCAGCTCATGAAAACCTCGAATGATGCGGGTTTGAGGATCTTCGTTGGCCACCTCTACATCCGCACCACCAATCAGGAGTTTGGCGTTACTGAGAAGGGATTGAACCTGCTGGCGTATCCGGGCTTCACGTTCACGATTCTGGAAGCCTTTATCATTCAGTATCCGTTTAACCGACTCCTGCTGGGTTACGGAGATGTTTTGTTTAATGTACTTCTCTGTGCGCTTGAGCATCAGTAAGTCACGCACCAAACGTTCATCAGAAGGCATCAGAACGAAGAGTTCATCGGCTTTATAAGTGGATGCGGTACGCAGCATTTGCTCGTTATCGGTATGCTCGTGAAATGGGCTGACAACATTAATGCCCAGTTCGTATTCGCGCCCATGCAGCCGGTCATCCAGCTTGCGCGAATAGGCATAGTCTTGCCCCTGGTTCTGGGAGGGGCCTGCATCGTAGCGGATCTTACGCTGCTTGATGACGTAGTCGAAGATGATCTTCTCAAGTTCATCTGCAACGTCAGATGACTCGACTTCTACATTCTTGATTTCCTGTTCGACGTCTTTCTCTTCGTCGGTCAGGTACTCGTACTGGTCACCGTTGCGCTGTATGTAGGTTTGTTGCTCAAGCAGGCTCAGTGCCTCTTCGATTTTCTTCCGAAGCGCCGGCAGATCCTGATCGAAGGCGTCCAGCATCAGCACACAGAGGTTGCGAACCGTTGGTTTGAACTCTTTGACGTATTTCACCAGAAACAGAGCTTTCAGCAATCGAATCGCAAATGGCCCGTCCAGGTGGTTTTCGGCCTGGATGATCGCACGCTGTATTTGCGACTTCAGTGCAGATCGGATGCCTTCGAACATCAGGTCAAAAGTCGCTAACTGGCCTACCTGGTGACCGCCAATGTGGATGGCGACTTGCTGAAAAACGCCCAGCATGGAGCGTTCACCAACGGAGCTGTGTTTGCCTTCAAACGCACTATGCTGCGACAAATTCTGAATCGCCGACTGAAAGAGTGCGAATTGATAAGGAATAAACGGATAGCTGTTAACGAAGTGATCCCTATCCCGGAAGTTACGATAGGTGGCTGAACCATCCGCAAAGTCGAAAAGGGTTTTGAAATTGTTGGATTGCGCGTGATAGACGTCTGATAGCTGATTGACGCCCTCTTCTGTTTTAGTCAGCAAGCGCTTCTGAATGACTTCGGCCACGTCGGCACTGGACAGCTTCATGCGGTTGTTAAAACGCGCCTGAATTTTGGAGAAGTCGTTGCCCTGCTGCTTGCCCAGTTCACCGACAACATTTTTCATCTCTTCCTGAGCAGTGACAACGATCCAAGCGCGGCCCCGGCACTTGGTGGCCAGACTCTCCGCAATAGTTTGCAGGTTGGTCATCAGCTTGATGTTGTCGGCAATGTACTGGCCTACCTCGTCCACAAAGAAGTTCAGCCGAAATTCTTTGTGGCCACCCTCGGCCGCCTGCTTCTCGATATATTCGTTTACGTTATCCGCAAAATCTTCAATCGAAACCCGGTAATCGCTCCGGTATTTATCGAGGATACCCATTGCCGATTGTTGGTCGGCCACGGTGACTGCAGCGTAGGCTTTGGCAATGTTCGGCCCTTCCAACAACGCCTGCTCCCGGCCTTTTTGCCAGGATCGCCCAGCCACACTTTCATACTCGGCTTTGAATTTCTGGTACAAATCGCGGCTATCCAGATCACGTTCGAACTGGGCGATGTGGCCTTGTTTGCCATAGTAACCGCACATTTCATCAAAGACTTTGACGAACACGGCCAGCAACGCGTCGATTTGGGTTTTGCTAATGACATCGGCTTTCTGATCGATATTGAACAAAATGCTCTTTGAGGGAATGGAGACAGCCCTCTTCAAGCCAGCCTGAAGAATCGTGTTTTCGGCGCACTTTGGAAGGAAGCGATCCAGGGTTGAGGCGCCATCCATCTCACGGTTTTCGAGCAACAGTGCCAGCATTTTAAGTAGATGGGACTTACCCGAACCAAAGAAGCCGGAAACCCAAACACCGTTTGCACCTTCGTAGTTATTGTAGGCATCCAAAAAATCTTCAAGGCGCTTTTCAACTTCGTTCGTCAGAACGTATTCGTCAATTTCGAGGCGGAGACTGGCCTCATCGTCGGCTTTGATAACACCTTCGATCGGACGGTCAACCGGTTTTAGAAAGATGTTCTTCAATGTCATTGTGCTTTCCTTTGTAAAGGCGCCTCGTTTTTACGTCCGCTCAGGCTTCGTAATGATAGATATTGAACGCGCGGTAATACTTGTCGTCGTGAAGCTTTCCAAACAAATCTAGCGAGGCTCCCGTTTCCAGCGAATGGGTATAGGATCCTGGGAAAAACATCACTGTTGGTTTCTCTTTCGCCGTGCTTTGTAAGTTATTGAGCACGTTATGAGAACGGATATAAGGAAAGACCTCTCCTACGCCAGAAAGAAACAGCACGTCGAGCTCAGCAGTTTGTAGCTTCGCCGCAATGGCCGGCACAAGATGCGTCTCTGGATCCAAAACACCCTGAAGCAGCTCCTTGAGCTGATCTTTTGAAACCGTCGGTTCGAGCTCAACAACCTGGCTCCATACGTCTCGTTCTTTCAGAAGCTCAACAGAGAGATCGTAGAGATTGATGTTGAGAATCTTGATTCCTGTCTGTTCCAGACGGTTGATCAACTGGCTTTGCAGGCGCTCCATTTCGACCGCTTCTTCGGCTCTATAGGGGCAGATAAAAAATGGCACTTCGTTGCCGAGCCCTTGTTTATTTAGAAATCGCTGTCCAGAAATAACGCTATGAAGGTGCTGAAACCGATCCTGCATCGGCATTCTGGCAATGTCTTTGCTCACAGTGACATCCCTTTGATATCAGATTCAAAAACGGGAAAGTAAAGAAATTCGTCAGAATTGTTCTCACGAATAAGCCCTACCAACTTGGGGCTGAGAATGACTGTATTGATCGTTTTCCCTTTGGTCACCAACTCGGCCTCCCGGAGCATCCTGAACGTCACCTGGCGCAACTTGTCCCTTGTAGATGGGCTAGCTTGATCAAGCTCATCGTGCCATTCTGATTTTCTGTTGAAAAAAGCATCAAAATCTTCATAGGTCAGATCGATTTTCATCGACAGAAAACGCTCCCTTACAACCTCCACTGCAAAATCGGCGACGAACCGGTAAAGCCTACAAATAGCCAACCACAGAATGTGTGCTTGGTCCTTATGGCCGCTATCAATAAGAAAATCCAGTTCTGCCTTGCTGAGCGTCTTTAACCGGTCAATAATTTCTCGGCATACAACTTTAGCGGTACGCTCTGTTCTGGCTTGAAGCACATTACGCTGCAGAGTCTCTGAGCGGGTGGTTTCCCAGTCTCCTAGCTCCCGGTAGAGCTCTGCCAGTTGCACGGATTCGTAATGGTGTAGGCTGCCAGAGGTGAAGGAAATTCGATAACGGTCGTTGCTTGCCATTCAGTTTGGGCACTTTTCTAGGTTAAACGCGGTAACCGTCCAACTTAACGCTACGAGCACCCAGACTCAAACAATTCATCGCTTTTGTAAGCACTATTCTGCTAACCAAGCACCTGAAATCCACTGATGCGTAGCTATTGGCCTGCACAGGCTTCGAACTTGATTGAGCGAGCGATCGCCGCAAATAGATCACAGCTTTTTCAGGCTGCCGATTTAAAAGATAAACACGACCCAAGGCGCTTAGCAGTGAGGAATCGTTTGGAGAAGCGGAGACTGCTGCATCTAGCAGATCTATGGCTGCTTGCTGCAACCCTTGGCTTACAAGCTGATTAACCCGAGAAAGTATGGCCGGGGCCTTTTCTGGCGATTTGCGGCTTAGTTCTTTCTTTTCGTTGGTCCTTAACATCAGGCATTCCTTGTATTTCGCGAAATCCCAACCACTGCTTGATCAAGGAAATCGCTAAGCTGGCCTGCAGCTTGCTGGAGCTTAGCAGAAAGCCTGAAAATCTAGCTTGCCAATCGACTTACCACTTAGGATAGAAGGTAGGCTGCTTCTTTTTATGATGGACTCAATACTGCTTGATCTGACGACAGATTCCAAGCATCAAGCTTATGCCCCTTGGCTTCGCAGTGTTCTCAGTATGCCCAGCTCTCACAGGCCTGAATTTGGACGAACTTCAGATTCCGCTAAACTGAACCAACATTGAAACCAGCCTTGGTGAGACACAGCTATGATTATTCTACTGGTATTAATAGGTGGTGCGGTTGGAGCTTTTTTTGGCCCGATTGGCCTAGTTGCCGGCGCCATCCTGGGAGCAACGTTTGCACATTCAATTTTTGATAAAAGCTACGAACCACAGGATTTTGATGATGATCCGGATCATAGCTTCACGCTGTTCGATTCTGAATCTCTGAGCCTTCAAGGAGATGATCTTAATATCAATCCGGCGACCGGGCTTCTGATGTCAGGTGGAGATATTGGTGGGATTGATGTCGGCGGCAATCCTTATGGATTTGATATATCCGATGATACGTCGTCATTTGATGAATCAATTTTTATAGACACCGGCTTCTCAGATGATCCGCACAGCTTTCTTTAAGCTGACATTCAGTGTACTCCAGGTGTACCCAGAGTGTACTTACGCACTTATTTTTCTGGACTCTCACGAATTGAAACCTTGAAAAGTACACTCTGGGTACACTTCAAGTACACTTGCGGTACACTCCAGGTAATTTCACATTAAAACTATCTATTTAATCTCTCTCAATAACACCCATTTCGTCTTCAGAATTTTTGCGCTAACTTCAGATTATCCATCAAGCCCTGGTCCTGGCGAAGCCATTATTCGAAAATAATTCCGCCCCCTATGTTACCTATCCTATCTTGAGCACAGCCCCCTCCCCCGAGGTACAGACATTAACTGTACCTTCGAGGGCCTAGGCCATGCTTTTTTCGAAACGCTGCACGTTCTGCATCTGTAAACTCTATTGTGTCCGTTGCAGAGTTATGAACAAGATCATCTTCTTCAGCCTTTTGCTGCACCCGCTGTAATCTTCCGGTCACTCGCTGGTCCTCTTTCAGGCACCGGGCCCCGGTAATATCCAACAATGCGTTCTGCGCCTGGGCAATTAGCAATAGTTTTTCACCAATTTTTCGGACGGTGGAGAACTGTGTTTCAGCATGCATGATAGCGCTCTTCTCGGGCCTGGTGCATTTTGGGAAAAACGACATTGGAATCCTGTAGTCGACTAACTGGGACGTCGCGACTGGATCCGAATAGCGCCCATGACCACTGTATCTGCGCCAACGAATTACAACGGATAGCGAACCGCGCTCAATGCTCGGTACGTATGTCCAAAACTTGAACTTCGAGTCTTTTCTTTTATGGAAATCTCGGCTCTGTTTATATTCGTCAACGATATCATCGGAAATTATCATTAGACATCTCAATATCAGATCAAAGTCGTCAAACCTCTGCTCGTTGACATTATAAATTTCAGACTTAATTACAGCCCAGCATCGATCAATATTCATACACGAATCTCAACATTCAATATGTCTGCATAGATTACCTCGAAATAAATTAGGCAATTCTCGTGCAATTACATTTTATTCGTGTTTTGACGCGTCGCATGGCCATGATTTTTGTGTATTGTTAAATATCCATCAAAGAGGATATTTTTATGTTCGCTATTACTGTTTACACTTACAACGAGAAGGTTCTGTTGTTTATTAACCAGGCATTGCTTGACGACCGTAGTTTTGGTGCATTCTCAATTCATGAAATCCATAATAACCGACATCTGCTTGTTTCCGACAACCAAGCCACTGGAACCTTGGTTTACTTCACTCCGTGCTATACCAAGGAGGAAGCCATTGATCTGGCAAAAGCAGGTGTCTCGGTTTTGGATGTGGATAAAATTATCGAGTCGATGGCGGAGAGCGATCGGGCTGATTTTTTCAGGGAGGTAGAAATCGGGTGTGTTGATAACATTTTCGGTGGTGTGATATTGACCAGACTAGATTCGAACCAGAATGACCCTCTCATGTGTGACCCGCTGCCGGTAAAATTCGGCGTCTTGCGACAAACTATTCTGCACCCGGCAGAATACAAACTGTTACAAAATGGCCAGAAGCCAGCACTCAATATCACGATCAATACTAAAAACA
The DNA here is from genome assembly GCF_031157525.1 of Marinobacter sediminicola. Lineage (GTDB taxonomy): Bacteria > Pseudomonadota > Gammaproteobacteria > Pseudomonadales > Oleiphilaceae > Marinobacter > Marinobacter sediminicola. Next base: position 145,166 of record NZ_JAVIXR010000009.1, on the reverse strand, counting down.
CGATCATTAATCACAGCGGAACTAAACCGGATTAACAGTCGTTCGGCGCTCTATTCCTTAGGATAGAGCGCTCCGTTTCTTACTAAAAAATCCTCTAGCGTTTTGCCAGGCTCCGAGGGCTCACTATCAGCCGCCAGCCGCTCCATTCCCTCAACGATTAAACGCCTCGCATACTCAGCGTCAGTTAAACCCAGCAGGCGAGCTTGATTACGAAGCAGCACTGGCAACGTTTCGCGGGCACCAAATGTAATCTCAATCGTCATTTTCATGCCTACTTTCCCCTCTCAAAGAATGCAGTGCTAGGTCGCTGTTCTCGCCAACACCGAATCGACCACAACGTAATAAAATGTAATCAAGGTACCTGAAAACAAAAATACTCGGTAAATTAGCTGTCACACGCTCACCGACCATAGAAAATTCTAACGATCATGACCACTCGCGAAGCGCAGATTGCGCAGTTTATTGACCGCCATTATGAATACCGTAACACCCCAATAGCGCTGGAAAACTATCTCTATAACGAGGCCAAACTGAGCAGCTCAGCCATTCGCGTTTTCCTGGAGTACTGGAGACTCGGAAAAATGGAAGGCAGCTGGCAATGTAATATCAGTGCCGAGACCCTGCAAGAGCGTCTCGGAATCTCTCGATCCTCCGTTGAACGCGCAAATCGTGCTCTGATCGACGCATCATTGATACACCGCGTGAACAATGGAAAATCGAGCCTAGATCCGTTTCGTCAACGAGTATCAACAACGAAAATTCTATTTCCAAAAAAACTACTACAGTATGTTGCGCACGAGCGCTATCGCAGCGACCTCAAATCTGATCCCAAAAAAGGCCTGCTGAGTTTCGCAAAAAGTCTGGCTGACGAACAGTCAGTCGCGCCACCTGACAAACTGCAAATCGAGATCAAAACTGTTCGGCGCATACTTAATAGCAAGTTGCATTTAACACAGGATATCGAGCATTTTGCCGCTCAGGTTTCGTGGAGTATTTTACACGGAGACATGGCGACTGAGGCCTATGGATCGGTGGACAAAGCTATTAATACAGCTGTGGGCCTCTTCCGCAGCAACCAATGGGGTGAGCCGCGCGGCATGAAAGAAATGCACCCGACCTGGGCTCCCTCTCCAGACATAAGCGTTCATGCGTTCTAGCTGAAGCGCAAGCACGGGGGTGCTCTGTCTACTTGGTTGCACACGTGGCGCGTGACACTTTCATCACAATCACCACCAAATTTACATTTTCTTAATTTTGCGGCAATTAATGACGTATTTATTAGATAATTTAAACTTTTCCGACTATGGTGGTTTAAGTTCTACTAAAAACACGCTACAAACTGCCGTATTTTGAGAAATTTATAAACTATGCTTAACAAGGAATCTCGCGACGAACTTAAAGACCTACTGCCACCTTTTATGGTAGCAACCAAACGCTGGTTACTGGAGCAGGGCTTAAACCTGCACTTCTTAGACAATGCCATACGCAGTCAAACTCTGATACCGCTTACCGCTGGTGTTTACACCCTCTACGAAAAATCCACTAGCTGGCACGGCGTAGTTGCGTCCCTTCAACGAATGTCAGAAAAGCCCGTCCATGTAGGTGGTTTAACTGCATTAGATCTCACCGGTTTAACACATTTTTTGTCAACAAGTGCGGAGGTACGGATTCAGCTCTACTCAGAGTACCCCTTACCAGCTTGGATCAGCAGAATTGCAGTCACTGCCACCTTCGAGCGGCACGGCACCCTCAGGCTATGGCCAGAGTCAGTCATGACAAATCCAAGGTTTCTTCGTGAACACAAGTGGTTAGCCGAACGACCTCCCGTTTTATATTCGTGTCCTGAGAAAGCCATTCTGGAGGTGCTGACCGAGGTACCTTCGACGGTCAGTTTTGAGCATGCCAACGCGCTCATGCAAGGGCTCTCCAGCCTTTCACCGAGAAAGATCGATACTCTCTTAAAAGCTTGCCGCAGTATCAAGGTTAAACGACTATTTTTATGGTTAGCTGAACGACAAGGCCATGCTTGGTCCAAACGTCTGGACCCAAACGAATATGACTTGGGAGCCGGCAAGCGGGTTATAGCCAAGCACGGCAAGCTCGACACCCGATGGGCAATCACTGTTCCAAAAGAAATGCACGAGGACTCCCACGAGCATGGATAAACGAAACTACTACTACAGCCAAGTTCAGCTTTTACTTCAAATCATTCCTTACGTGGCTGAACATAAGTGTTTTGCCCTCAAAGGCGGCACCGCCATCAACCTTTTTATCCGCGACCTCCCTCGTTTGTCGGTAGACATCGACCTTGTCTTTCTTCCCATGATGGAGCGCAACGATGCGCTGGATTCGATTAAAAAAAGTCTCTCCGAATTAGCCGAGTCGATCCGACTCGGAATTCATGGTGCTCATGTGGTGGAATCGTTCAAAGACAAACAGGATGCATTGCGGCTCACGGTTCGCAACGAGCACTCTCTAATCAAAATTGAACTATCACCTGTGTTGCGCGGCACAGTTTACGAACCCAGTGTTATCTCTGTCTGCGAGGGTGTGGAGGAAGAATTCGGATTTGCAGAGATGCAGGTAGTCCACTTTGCAGATCTATACGCGGGGAAAATCTGTGCAGCTCTGGACCGGCAGCACCCCAGGGATCTATTCGACGTGAAGTGGCTACTGGATAACGAAGGGATCACCGACAGCCTCAGGAGGGCTGTGCTGGTTTACATGATTAGCCACAACCGACCTATCGCTGAACTGCTTCGCCCGCACTTCAAAGACATCTCAGAGCTGTATGAGGGAGAGTTCAAAAGCATGACTCATGAAGATGTCTCCCTGAACGAGCTGGAAACCACACGGGCGCGCCTGATTGATTTGATTAACTCATCACTAACGAAATCTGAGCGACAATTTCTGATGTCATTCAAACGCCGAACCCCAGAATGGCACTTGCTCGGTATTGAGGGTGCTGAACATCTGCCCGCAGCGCGTTGGAAACTACACAACCTCTCGAAAATGAGTACGGCCAGTCACGCCCAAGCAGTGCGAGAGTTAGGTCGCATTTTAAATTGTTGAATCCACGCCTAAGAAAGTCGACAGTCAGAGCTCCGTGCTGTTTGTTGGCAGGGGCTGCTACTCCGGCATCTTATCGCGGTTGCTTTGAAGAATGGCCTTGATGTGTTTCAACTGTCTTAGGCCCTCCCTGTTGGCGATACGGCAACTAGTGTTCAGGCGTGGGCTGGGATAGGCCTTGTTGAGGTTGAGCAGTCCGAGACAGACTCGGTAGGCCTGTTCTGGGTGTGCCCGCTCATCCAGTCGATCACTAATCCAGGCCAGAGTGTCTGGCCCAATATCTCGGGCCCAGTTTTTAAAGCGGCCAGGCGTCCACTGCTGGTCCTTTCTGTTACCGGTAGGCATGTGCTTGGGCTCGGTAGTGATACCAAGCCTATGGCTGCGGGGATGGCAGGCAATCTGTTGCTGTTGAAAGAAGATCTGCACCAGATGCTCACTGGCATGGATCTCCACCTGCTCGCCCACATACTGGTGTGGTACCGAGTAATGGTGTTGGCTGAACTCAATGTGGCAATCAATGTTGACCCGGCTGCGTCGGATATCGACGTACTCATAAGGGTTATTAGGCAGGGCTCCCAGGGCGGGCTGATCTAGCGCCCTGAAGGCTCCCTGCCGATTCCCCGGTAGACGTTTGAACGGACGGCTGTTCAGGTCGTCCAGCAAATTATTGATGCACTGATTCAGCTCCGCCAAGGTAAAGAAGGTCTGGTGTCGTAACCGGGCCAGGATCCAACGCTCAACGATCTGAACACCCACTGCGGCTTTAGATTTACCCTTGGAGGGCATTGCCGGCATCACCGCGACCTGGTAATGAGTCGCAAGTTGCTGGTAGCTGGAATTCTTGCCCGGGGCGAGCCGACACGCTTTGTTAACACCTCTGCGCGGGTCGACCCGCACCACCGTCCTCGGTACACCTCCGAAGAATTCAAAGGCCCGCACATGACTCAGCAGCCAATTCTGTAATTCCTTACTCCAGGTGGCTTCTGCGTAGGTGTAACTGGAGGCACCCAGCACGGCAACAAATACCTGAGCCAGGCGGATTTCGCCGGTTTGTGGGTTGACGATGGGAACAGTAGGACCGCAGTAATTAATGAAGCATTTTTCACCGGCCTTGTGGGTGTAGCGCATGGAACGCTTTTGCTGCTTCAGCCAGTAACAGTAGCGATGACAATACTGAGAGTAGCTGTAATACCGGTTGGGGTACCGAGCCGTATATTCCTCCCATAGCAACTGCTTGGTCACATCTTTGCGTTTGAGTTCCTGATGCACGTTCGGCCAGTCTGGCATCTGATAGCGGGAAGCTGAAATGAGATCAGAGCGGGGATAGAACATCGCCGCCAGACGACCATCGTCCAGATCCTCTGGCAGGGGCCAGGTCAACTCACAGGCACCGGCCCGGGCCAAAATCTTATAGGTTGCACCAACACTAGTCTTCGCAGCAGCGCTCACTTGCCGAATTGAGAGCCCGACTGCCAGCCTTAGCCGAAGGACCTCTCTGATTTGGCGCATTGGTGTTCTCTTCGCCGGCATAACCCTGATTCCGAAAAAAGAACAGAATAGCAAACAACCTGATAAAAGTGTTCACCTTGCTCCAGAACAGGTGTTCACGTTCGTCCAGAATATATATTCATGACGGGCTTGGGCATACTCACAGGCCCAAGTGTCTGAAAATGAAGATCCCGAGCCCCTCAAAATCGACGGTCTCGGGATCGTCGTCAAAGAAGGAGGAATAATACTAATTTTCTCATAGTACAAATTAACTTATTGCCCCCGGCCAAGACAAAAAATAGGCAGTACCCAAAAACATTGTCTGGTCTCTGCTACAGAGTGACCAGTTCCCGTTCCCGCTCCCCCATCTGCTTGCTCGATCAAAACAATGTTGTAGTCTGAACTGGAACTCAATCCCACCCAGGAGAACCACATGCGCAACATTCAAGCCCTGATGCAAGAGATCCGAGATATCGCTCAAGAAGCAGAAGAGTTTCATGAAGTAGAAATTTCGCTACTTATCAGAACGCATCGAGGAGAGAAGTCACAATTCATTCGGCTTCAAACTGAAAAAGAAACAAGCAATAAGTTAAATAATGATGATTTATTACAGTCCAACGGACCAAAATGGTTTTAATTATTCAGATCTTAAATACTTTATATTCATGAAAATTATCACACTAGAACTGAAGCCTAGAACTTTCTTTATATATCTATTTCCTTGGTGAAAACCTTAAATGTAGTAAAATAATAAGCATGTGAACAGAATCAAAAAACTTAAAAACTAAATAAACATGATTATTAAATAAAAGGTGTAGATATCATGAGTTCAATCAATGAAGTACTGAACAACTCATCAATAACCATTGACCTGGAGTCATTAGATTGGCTACCGCATGGGCGAGTTTGTGAAATTTTTGGAAAAAAACCTCTGTGGGCGAAAGGCAAAATTCGGGCGGGAAAATGGAAATCGGGCGAACAATTCATTCATGACCCTGACGGTCAAATTTGGGTTTCAATTAAAGGTGTAAAGACATGGCTACTAAGGAATTTCCAACAGGCATCCGCCCCCACGGATCAGGCATTAAAATTCGATTCACGTGGGAAGGAAAAAGGTTCGAGCCGATCTGGCCGCGGAAACCAACCAAAACAAACATCAGGCAGGCAGCCCATCTACGAGCTGAGCTTACGAACAAAGCCCGGTTCCAAACACTAACATGGAAAGAACTTGCGGAATATTTTCCGCAGTTCGATCAGCCTGAATACGTTAATAGTAACGTGCCACTATTTAGCCAGTATGCTCAAATGTATCTAAATACTGCCTCTGTTTCTGAAGGAACCTTGGACACATATAGAAAAGCACTAATGAAGTACTGGCAACCTCTATATGCAGAGCGTCCAATTGATTCATTTACCGTATCTGAATTAAAGCAAGATATTGCAGAAATTGAATGGAAATCTATGAAAACAAGAAATAATGTTTTGATCCCCTTACGACAAGTATTTGAGATGGCAGTTGATGACGAAGTGATTGATCGCAACCCTGCAGAAAAGATTAAAAACATTAAACATCAGAAGGTGGAAGTTGATCCCTTTTCACCTAAAGAGGCTGAAAATATAATTAATTACTTATACGCCAACAATGAAGGACCGGAACTGATCTATGCTACCTATGTACAGTTTGCATTCTGGACGGGAATGCGGACTTCCGAAATGCTAGCTCTAACGTGGAATGACATTGACTGGAATCGCGGTGCGGTAAAGGTGAGCAAAACCCGCATCCGAGGCCAACTAAACCATCAAACAAAAACAAATAGAGCTCGGGAAGTTTTTTTGAATGACAAAGCCAAAGAGGCACTTTATGAAGCAAAAAAATTAACCTATCAGTTTGGCGAACAAGTTTTTCGAAGCCCAAGAACGAATGAGGCATGGCTAACGGACAAACCACCCCGGGTAATCTTCACGGCAGCTCTAAAGGCGCTGGGCATAAGACACCGACGAACCTACAACACACGCCATACGTACGCTACCCAATGCCTGATGGCCGGAATGAATCCGGCATTTGTGGCGAACCAACTTGGCCATAGCGTTATCGTCCTGCTCACGACGTATGCGCGGTGGCTAAATGGCGAGGAAAGCGATCGAGAAATGGATAAATTGAAGGTGGTTCTCGAAACGGTTTGAATCACCCTCGCTTTTCGTTCAGGTTCTGCCCGTTTACCGCCATTTTGGCGGAATTCGGGCGCACCAACCCCTCGCCAGAAAACATTTCCCACCTGCTGGAAGATTGTTGAACGCGTCTAGCAAGTTCAGCCAGTTACTGTTTTGCGCTCCCTGCGCTCATCCCGCGCTTGAATTCCAAGATAACCAGCATTACCGAATACACGCTACTTCTCACCCTGGAAAATGTTCCCGCCAGCATAATGTCGTAGTTGGAAAGACATCAGCAATTCTGCCTTCGCGCAGCATCAGGCCGTATGTCTCCAGGTGCCTGCTAACCTCTGTGAACAACCCTTCGACCACACCATGGCGCTCCAGAAAATGCCGGAACTTGAGAATACTAATTTATTCCGGCAACCTGATCAGCTGCACGTTCGGAACGTGACGCATAGATTGAATCTAGTACAGGGCGTCTTCCATGGCCGGGGCGCTTTTTTCTCCAACTGCTTCCAGGGAATTAGTTTGTCCATCCGCTCCAAAAAGATCTTGCGACAAGTCTTGCGTTACTTGTTCTTGCATTCGGCTTCGCAGAAGGTGATCTAACTCCTAATAGCAGTGAACCCTATTCAGAGGTTTCCCGATGTCCCAAAATTTGTCCCAATTCGACTACAGCACCGCACCCTCTCGCACGTAACCGTTTGATTTACCGTGCGAGAGCGGGCGAGAAAGCGTATAAAATAACTTCAAATCCTACCGTCCCGACCAAAATTCCCTAAAAAATCCAACTACTTAGCGGTAGTTGGATTTTTTTTATGTCTGCTTTCCCCGGCCAGACTCATTTCTTGCCCCACCTTTCCAGCACCCCACCAGCTCGCCTAGCTAGCCTCATGGCATCCACACATCACACAAACGGGTTACTCCCGCCATCCGCTCTGGGAATTTTGACACCGGACTGCTAGATTCAACTGGCTACACTCTGAACCTGCCGGCTCAAAGGAAATGATTGGGGGCGATCAGTAGATGCAAAATGTATTAGTTATCGAAGACCATGAAGTAACCAGGGAATGGCTCGTCGGTTTGGCTCAAGACGTCTTCCCCACTTCCAGCATTCATCAATCCGGTACTCTGGAGCAAGCTTACAGCTGGCTTTCAGATAATTCGGCGCACCTGGCGATTGTTGATCTCAGCCTACCAGACGGTAGCGGAACGGATCTGTTGCGGCATTTCAAACTCCACTCACCTGACACCTATCTTGTAGTAGCAACCATCTTCGATGATGACAAACACCTGTTCGAAGCCCTGCGAGCCGGAGCAAACGGCTACCTTCTCAAAGACCAGTCCAGCAAAGCCATCATCGATAGCCTGTCTGGCATAGCCGCCGGTTCACCGCCTTTGTCGCCAGCCGTATCTCGAAGACTGCTAAGACAGTTTCAGCAGCCCAAAGATAACGAAGGAGCCGTTGCCCTTTCCGAGCGCGAGAAAGAAGTTCTGTTTTTACTGGCAAAAGGCTTTGGGCGCAGTGACATCGCGGAGTTTCTGGGGGTTTCAGTGAATACGGTGGCCAGCCACATCAAGGCTATTTACCGCAAACTCAATGTCTCTGGAAGAGCGGAGGCAACACTCGAAGCCGTAAGAATGGGGCTTATCCCGGGTATTTAACACCAAAGTTGCTAACTCTTATGTTTGACCGTATCCAAGCCCCTATACCTCTGATGCTGTCTGGCGCGGTAGCGTCTCTGATACTCGTAGCCTTTGCTATTTATATAGCTTGCCAAACACCTTGGCTGGGCCTGGATTTAAGTTACGATGAGAGCCAACAATTACCGCTGATTGAGGGTGTTCACAACCCGGCCAGTAACCTACATTTACAAGTCGGCGACCACCTCACATCCATGAGCGTTGAGAATTCCACCGATGCCGTCAGCCTCAAAGGTTTCCTATTGCATGTGGAACCACCAAGCCACGCAAACTATGCAGAGCACAATGCCCTGCTGGAACGTGAAGAGAAGGTTGCATCCCTATTAAAGCACGAGAAGGTTTGGGTAACGACCGAGGCTGGCAATACCACTGAACTAACCGTTTTGCCTGAGCGTCCTATAGCAACACTGGGCTATGAGTTTTGGCTCTTTAACCTGTTCGGTTTGATTGCCTGGAATGTCAGCTTGGCGGTTTGGGCTATTCGCCCCCGCGAAACTGCGGCACGATTGCTGTGCGCATCCGGCGCAGGTTTTTTCTTCGCTACCTTATTTAATAGCATCTATCTATCCAGAGAGATCGCCCTTCCTCAAGATCTGTTTCTGGTATTAACAAGGGCAAACCATCTAGGGCTTGCCATCATGCTGTTCAGTCTCCTTGCCTTGATGGCTTACTACCCCAGACGGATCTCGCGGCCTTCTCCAGCAATTTATTTGATACCGCTCTTTATTTTCTACCAGGCAAACGAAACCTTCCAGTGGATTGAATGGCCCCTTCACACCTATTACCTGCCCGTTTTGCTGCTGTATCTGGCCGGGATAGTTGTTGCGGTCTATCAATGGCGAATGTCAGCTGAGGTCCCACTGGATAGAGCTGCGTTGAAGTGGATGTTGGTCTCCATTTTCATCATCATGGGGCTGGGATTGGCAATCTACTTCCTGCCTCTTGTTCTATTCGGAGAAGCGGCCTTTCCCCAGTGGGCAATGGTCGGAACGGCCAGTCTCCTCTACATCGGTTTCGCTTTCGGTATAGTCAGGTATCGGTTGTTTGATGTAGACCGCTGGTGGCTTGCCATCTGGGCTTGGTTTCTTGCCGGGCTGGCCATTGTTGTTGTTGATTTTGCTCTGATCAGCATCATCAACATTCACCCAAGCGCCGCTCTAGCAATTGCGGTGATAGCAGTTGGCTGGATTTACTTCCCTTTAAGGCAAATAGCTTGGGAAAAGCTTCACCCGGATGCCCCAGACCCAGACGATCTACTCACTTCACAAGTTGAGCGGATTGTTCAAGCTATGCCACCGCAGCGCACAGATCATTCCTGGATGCGGCTTTTGATAGATGCTTACAAGCCCGCAAACACCAACATCAGCAGCCAGAAAACTGAATCTGTCAGCCTGCATGACAACGGCGCAGTAATGGTCGTGCCCCTACTCCTTACGGTGGGCGCTGTTCACCTCACACTTCCAAACCACGGGCGCCGGCTATTTTCGCTCAAAGACAGGAAACACACAGAAGGGCTGCTGGTTATTGCAAAACGCATTCTTGCGGCACATGAAGCTGAACGAATTGCCGTTCAGCAGGAGCGCGAGCGCATTGTGAGGGATCTGCACGACAACGTTGGCGGCCACCTGCTAACCCTTCTGCGACGCGCCCCCTCAAAGGAATTTGAGCAGCCAGCACACAAAGCGCTGAAGGCACTTCGGGAATCCATGCGAATACTGGATGGCAACCCGCTTCAGGATTTAACGGTATGCCTACAGGATATGAAAGCGGAAGTAGAAGAGAAGCTTATCGACACCAACATAGCACTATCCTGGCGACAGTCCCTGAACGATGACTCTCTGGATATAACCATGCGCCAGGCAATCAACATTAACCACATCCTATCAGAAGCGGTTAACAACGCTGTAGAGCACGCAGACTCGAAACACATCCAAATTCGGTTTGAAATCGACGATAAAAGCTTAGCACTCACGATTGTTAATGATGGTGCCACACGAATAAACCCTGAAACAAAGCTTATGCGGGGAAGAGGTCTCAACAACATGTCAGTGCGCACCACTGAACTTGGTGGGCATTTTGAGTTCAGTATTGAAAACGGGTTCGCCACCATGCTGTCCGCCGTTCCTCTTAATTCCCGGTAAAATTTCTTAAGCACCCCTTAGCATATTCTTAATCGATCTAACCAGATGATTTTATATTCTTTCTAGATTTGTTCTGGATTTGATAGATTACACGCCATCACATCATTTGGTTTAGGGGATTGTCATGCCAAGTAAACTCAAGGGCCTGCTCACCGGTCTTGCGCTGAGCGCTTCACTCTTTGCACAACCGGCGTTGTCTGCCGACCGTGAGCTGCTTAACACCTCCTATGACATTGCCCGGGAACTGTTTGCTGCATACAACGTGCACTTCAGCAAATACTGGGAAGCGAAAACCGGTGAAACCCTTGAAGTCAGCCAATCCCATGCCGGTTCCTCTAAGCAGGCACAGGCCATCATCCAGGGCTTGAAAGCAGACGTAGCAACTTTCAATCAGGTTACCGACATCGATATCCTGCACGCCCGCGGCGGCCTGATTCCAGAGAACTGGGCCGAGCGTCTGCCGAATAACAGTTCGCCCTACTATTCCACCATGGCGTTCCTGGTGCGTAAGGGCAACCCGAAAAACATTCAAAACTGGGACGATCTGATTAAAGAAGATGTTGCCCTGGTTATGCCCAACCCCAAAACCTCAGGCAACGGCCGTTACACCTACCTGGCTGCCCTTGGTTATGCCCAAGACCGCTTTGGCGACGATCAGACGAAAATTGATAGCTTTCTGCAGGATTTCCTTTCTCATGTGAAGGTGTTCGACAGCGGCGGGCGCGGTGCAACCACCACTTTTATCGAGCGTGAGATTGGTGATGTACTTCTGACATTTGAGTCCGAAGTACTGAATCTGGCTGACCGTTACGAGAATGGTGAGTACGAAGTTGTAACGCCAAAGGTAAGCTTTTTGGCTGAGTTTCCGGTTACCTGGATCGACGAATACGTAAAGCAGAATAAAACCGAGGACCTTGCAAAAGCGTATCTGGAGCACCTGTACAGTGAAGACGCCCAGCGCCTGCTGGCTGGATTCAACTACCGGGTTCACAACGAGACGGTAAAGCAGGAAACGTCGGACCGCTTTCCTGAAGTAAAACTTCTGCCCATCGACGCCATTGCTGGCAGCTGGGAAAACGCCACTAACGAGCACTTTGCCAGTGGCGGCAAACTCGACCAACTGCAACGCCGGCGGTAATTCATGTCCACGGCTAACCAGGCCGGCGCTGTAGTCTCTCAGCGCTGGCCACGGATCGGAAACCGCAGCAAGCGGGTACTACCGGGGTTCGGTTTGAGCCTCGGTATTTCGCTTTTGTTTATCAGCCTTATCCTGATGCTGCCACTCACTGGGCTGGTGATGGAAGTTTCTGCTATGAGCTTCGATCAGTTCTGGTTTGTAATCACTGACCCTCGGGTAGTCGCCTCTTACAAAGTCACTGCATTTTCAGCACTGGCCGCCTCACTGTTCAACGGCATCTTCGGGTTGCTTCTTGCCTGGGTTCTGGTGCGTTATGAATTCCCGGGAAAGCGACTGATTGATGCGGTCGTTGATTTACCGTTTGCTCTGCCTACTGCGGTAGCCGGCATCGTTCTCGCCACACTGTTTGCAGAGAATGGCTGGTACGGACAGTGGCTAAGTAAGCTGGGAATTGAAGTTGCCTTTACGCCTGTAGGTATCATTGTAGCCATGGCGTTCACTAGCCTGCCGTTTGTGGTGCGCACAGTACAGCCGGTTCTTGAAGAACTCGCCCCTGAAGACGAAGAGGCAGCGGTTAGCCTGGGCGCCAGCGATGGCTTGGTATTTCGTCGGGTAATCTTCCCTGCCCTATGGCCAGCACTGCTGACCGGTGTGGCCTTGTCTTTTACCCGCAGCCTCGGTGAATTCGGTGCCGTTATCTTTATTGCAGGCAACATGCCTTACGTGAGCGAAGTCACCAGCCTGATGATTTTTGTCCGCTTGCAGGAATACGATTATGCAGCGGCCAGCGCCATTGCTTCAGTGATATTGCTGGTATCTCTAGTGATGCTGTTTGCTATCACCCTTTGGCAGGCTCGCTATCTCAAACGCATAGAGGGACGCTAATTCCATGAATGCCTCCCAATCTTCCCGGCACCGCCGTGTTGGCGATAGCCCGGTAATAAAATGGCTGTTGATCGGCATTGCTGTGGCTGTGGCACTGGCTTTGTTGATCGTGCCGTTACTTGTGATTTTTGTTGAGGCTCTGGGCGCTGGCTGGGGAACCCTGGCAGACAACCTGACGGATCAGTACACGCTACATGCCATTGGCCTGACGCTGTTTGTGGCTGCGCTTACCGTGCCTCTCAACCTGGTTTTTGGTACTGCACTGGCTTGGCTGGTCACACGCTTTCGTTTTCCCGGCCGCAAGTTACTGATCACTCTGATTGATATTCCGTTTGCTGTATCTCCGGTTGTTGCGGGCTTGTTGTACCTTCTGCTCTACGGTCGTAACGGCTGGGTTGGCAGCTGGCTTGCGGATTACGACATGCAGCTGATGTTTTCGTGGCCCGGCATTGTGATGGTTACTGTGTTTGTCACCTGCCCCTTCGTTGCCCGCGAGTTGATACCGCTCATGCAACAACAAGGCAGCGAGGAAGAAGAAGCCGGTGTTGTGCTGGGGGCTTCCGGCTGGAGAATATTCCGCACAATCACGCTCCCCAACATCAAATGGGCACTGATTTACGGCGTGGTACTCACTAACGCACGGGCAGTGGGCGAGTTTGGCGCTGTATCGGTGGTGTCTGGCAATATCCGCGGACAAACCAACACGCTCCCCCTGCACGTCGAGCTGTTGTACCAGGATTACAATATTGTTGGCGCTTTTGCGAGCGCCTCGCTACTGGCCGGCATCGCTGTATTTACGCTGGCTGTAAAAGGTTTCGTGGAATGGCGGCAGACACGCTCCCTGAATCGTCTACAAACAGAGGAGACAGCGCAATGACTATCACTGTTGATGGCATCAACAAGCGTTTTGGTAAATTCCAGGCGCTCAACAACGTCTCTCTGGATATTCCTGAAGGCAAACTGACTGCACTTCTAGGCCCTTCTGGCTCTGGGAAAACAACTCTGCTGCGCATTATTGCCGGCCTTGAGTCTGCCGATAGTGGTAGAGTCAGCTTCTCGGGAAAGGATGTAACTAAGCTGCACGTACGTGACCGCAATATTGGTTTTGTGTTCCAGCATTACGCCCTATTCCGCCACATGACCGTTGCGCAGAACATTGCTTTCGGATTGGATTCTCTGCCCCGTAAACAGCGTCCGTCCAAGGCGGAGATCCAAAAGCGCGTTGGCGAACTGCTGGAAATGATTCAGTTGCCGCACCTGGCTAATCGCTTCCCCGCTCAACTCTCTGGCGGTCAAAAACAGCGTGTAGCCCTTGCTCGCTCTATTGCAACACGCCCCAAAATTCTACTTTTGGACGAGCCTTTTGGTGCACTGGATGCCAAGGTGCGTAAAGACCTGCGGCGCTGGCTGCGCAACTTGCACGATGAATTCCATTTCACCAGCATCTTTGTCACCCATGATCAGGAAGAAGCTTTGGAGCTATCAGATCAGGTGGTAGTAATGAGCCAGGGCAATGTTGAGCAGGTTAACGAACCCACCGAACTATACGCCCGCCCGGATAGCCGCTTCGTGTTCGATTTTCTTGGTCAGGTAAACGTGTTGTCTGGTGAAGTTAAACACAGCCGTTTAACCCAGGGAAGCGCGTGGGTTACCATCCCGGGCATCGAACACCAAGGCAACGTGCAGCTCTATCTGCGGCCCCATGAAGTACGCTTGGCCACAGCGCCTGTCGCACACGCCAATCTACCATTGCGTATCGAGGCTGTTAGCCTGATTGGCTCCGAAGTGCGCGTTGAGTTGCGCCCGGAAGGCTGGGAAAGTGAAGGGTCTGATAACATATGGGAAGTTGGCATCAGCCACGCAGAGTTCAACCAACAACGCCCTACTCGCGGCGATCTGCGATATGCGGTGCCAGAGGTTGGGCACTTGTTTACCGGCAAAGACACTCAGCCGGTAACTGTTAACTGGGATGAGGCTGATTTGTCACCCAGAATTCGCCTGATCAACTGAGCACCCTGGGCAGCTCCGGGCTAAACCTCCGGGGCGCTTGTTGTTTTAGCCTGAGACGTCAATCTTGCCTCGCGCCAAACTCACCCGCCCCTTGCGCTCAAGCTCCTTCAAAAGCCGGCTGACTACCTCTCGGGCGGTACCCAGCTCAACGGCCAACTCCTGATGAGTGATGTGTATTGGGCTTCGGCGTGCCTGCAGCCATTCTTCAAGACGCTCGTCCATTCGGCGGAATGCCACTTCTTCTACCAGCAGCATCAGGTCATCCAACCGGCGCCCGTAAGACTCCATTATTCCAAGGCGGAAGGCGGCAGACTGGTCCATCAGCCGATCAAATAGCCCCCGGGGAACCATTGCTGCTTCGGCCTCTTCGTCCACGATAGCTTCTGCCCTATAGCCATACCCTGTCATCAGGCAACCGATAGACAAGGTACAAATGTCATCGGCTCCCATGCGGTAGAGCACAATACTGTTACCGGACACCCCCGTCATCTGCACCTTTATCGCACCGCTGAGCATCAGGGGCAGACCCTGGCAATGCTCCCCAGCCCGGAACAGGATCTTACCCGGCGGGAATCGCATAACCTGAATGCTTTCAAGGGCTTCTTTTCGAAGCTCCCGAGGCAACGTATCCAGAATACTGTGTTGTAACATGCACTCTCCCATGGGCCATAAACAATGAATGGGTCAATGTGACTTTATCACTGAACGGACTCACCGAGAGGGCTAAAGTAATAACGGTAGCCTCGCACCAACACAGGAGAATGGATTATGAGCACTAATATGGGTTCTTCAGACAGAATTATTCGCGCCCTTGTTGGCATAGTACTTCTGGCGCTGGTGTTTGTAGGACCACAAACACCTTGGGGCTGGATCGGTATTGTGCCGCTTGCAACGGCTCTGCTAGGCAATTGCCCTGCTTATTCGCTGTTGGGCATTAAAACCTGCAAAAAGCGATAAGTCCATGACCTGGCAAGGCTGAATGCAAGGCACAAAAAAGCCGAAGTGATGGACGTCGCTTCGGCTTTTTTTACGAACACACTCTATTTTACTGGGGCGTTGAGTACGTCCAGAACGTCTTCCAGTTCCGTAATCATTTGACGGATAAGCTGTTTGTACTGGGTTGTGTCATCTTTCACTTCATGGCTACTAAGCTTCTGCTTCGCACCACCGATGGTGTAACCCTGTTCGTACAGCAAGCTGCGTATCTGCCTGATGGTTATTACATCAGCACGCTGATAGTAGCGGCGATTACCGCGGCGCTTGACCGGCGACAACTGCGGAAACTCTTGCTCCCAATAGCGCAGCACGTGTGCCTTAACCGCACACAGCTCGGCTACTTCACCGATCGTAAAGTAGCGCTTCCCGGGAATCGTGGGGAGTTCGTTGTTATGACTGGGTTCCAACATACGCTTCTACTTTTTGTTTCAGTTTCTGTCCCGGGCGGAACGTAACAACACGCCGTGCGCTTATCGGAATCTCTTCACCGGTCTTGGGGTTTCGGCCCGGTCGCTGCTTTTTGTCTCGCAGATCAAAGTTACCGAAACCCGACAACTTTACCTGTTCGTTATGGCTGAGTGCGCCTCTGATCTCATCGAAGAAAGCTTCCACCATTTCCTTGGCTTCGCGTTTGTTCAGACCCAATTCTTCGTACAAGCGCTCGGCCATTTCCGCTTTCGTCAAAGCCGCCATGTCTCAACTCCTCAGTGTTGCCCCCAACTCTTCCTTCAGTGCGTCGATAACACCGTTAAAGAGCGAATGCACTTCATCTTCATTCAACGTGCGTTCAGGATGTTGCCAGAATAAACTGAGAGCCAGGCTACGATTACCCTCACCCAGACTTTCCCCTTCATAAACATCAAACGCACGCAACGCTGTTAATCGCTCGCCGGCATGCTTGCGGGCTACACGCTCTACGTCAGCAAACGAGACATCACCACCAATAATGATCGCTAAATCTCGTCGAACTTCCGGGAATTTCGAAATTTCTTTGAAATTAGGCACATATCCAGTAATGATCGAATTCAAGGATAGCTCAAACATTAGAATGGTGCCATTAAGTTCAAGATTTTTCTGAACTTGTGGGTGCAGCGTACCCAACCAGCCTACATGCTCGCCATCCCTCAGGAGTTCAGCCGTCTGCCCCGGGTGCAAAGCGGGGTGTCGACTGCCAACAAACCCGATTTCAATGCCCAGCAAACTGAAAAGTCCTTCCAACTCTCCTTTTACATCAAAAAAATCAGTAGTTCTGCGACCGTTCACCCAGTTTTCAGGATATTGCGGGCCGACAACCACGCCTGCCAGCATGGGCTGCTGGTCAATGCGCTGGCCATCCTGCAGGAAACGCAACCCTGTCTCAAACAGGCGTATACGGGGTTGTTGACGATTCTGGTTATGGGCGACGGTTTTCAGCAAGCCACTCCAGAGGGTGGTTCGCATAACAGAGAGATCTGACGATATAGGATTAGCCAAGGCGATACCTTCATGCTCGGGATCCACCTGCGCCTGCACTTTTGGATCCACAAAGCTGTAGGTAATCGCTTCCTGATATCCGTGAGAAACAAAGTAACTCTGTATGGCCGACACTGGCCGAGTTGCTTCGTCATTTACGCGCAACCCAAGTGAACCTGTAGGCTCGGTGACCGGAAGATTGTTGTAGCCATAGATACGACCGACCTCTTCGATCAAGTCTTCTTCAATAGATATATCAGGGCGAAAGCTTGGCACTAGAATCCGCCAACCATCTTTCAAAAGTTTCTCAACACGCAAGCCAAGGCGAGTTAGGATTTCCTCAACCGTTGTGCGGTCGATCTCCAGACCCAGCACATCTGCCAAACGCTTGGAACGCAGATCTATTGAGTGCGCCTTTGGCAGGTGCTTGGCGCTGGACACCTCGACTATTTCCCCGGGCTCACCGCCTACGATTTCCATCAAGAGCTGCGTTGCTCGCTCCATCGTGTCGCGGGCAAGTTCGTAATCAACTCCGCGCTCAAATCGATGGGAGGCATCAGTGTGCAGGCCATAGTGGCGAGCCTTGCCGGCAAGTGTAATCGGGTCGAAGTAGGCAGCCTCGAGCACCAAATCACGGGTCTTTGCACTCACACCCGAATGCTCACCACCCATAACGCCTGCGATGGCAATTGGCTTTTCGTGATCGGCAATCACCAGCGTTTGTTCAGTCAGCTCAACTTCCTGTCCGTCCAGCAGCACCAGCTTCTCGGCGGGACGCGCCATACGAACAACAATACCCTTACTGATCTCGTCGCGATCGAACGCGTGCATTGGCTGACCCTGCTCCAGCATTACGAAGTTGGTCACATCGACAGCCGCATCGATCGAGCGAACGCCGGAGCGGCGGAGCTTCTCTTGCATCCACAAGGGCGTTTCGGCTTGAAGGTTCACGTTTCGGAGAATGCGTCCCAAGTAACGCGGGCAACCTTCCGGTGCATCTACCCGGATATCGGGAACTTCTGAATGCACAGCTTCAACCGGTTCAATCTGCGGCGCTTCTGGAACCAGGCTGTTCAGCACGCCGACTTCGCGAGCAATGCCCTTGATCGAGAGGCAATCGCTACGGTTAGGCGTCAGATCCACATCGATAGCCACGTCGTTCAACTTAAGATAATCACTCAAGGATGCGCCGACCGGTGCATCAGAAGGCAGCTCCATCAAGCCTTCATGGCTTTCAGACAATCCCAGTTCAGATTCCGAGCACAGCATACCTTCAGAAGGCTGGCCGCGAAGTTTGGCTTTGCGAATCTTGAAATCACCGGGCAGTACAGCACCAACCACTGCAAAAGGTACTTTCAAGCCCTGGCGCACATTGGGGGCCCCGCACACCACCTGAACAACCTGAGTGCCGTCGTTCACTTGGCACACTCGCAGCTTGTCTGCGTCCGGGTGAGGCTCAACGGATTGAACCTCTCCAACGACGACACCATCAAACTTGCCAGCAACAGGTTCGAAGCCATCAACTTCCAACCCTGCCATGGTTATCTGATCCATCAACTGCTGAGAGTTGATTTCCGGGTTAACCCACTCGCGCAGCCACTGCTCACTGAATTTCATGGTAAATGCCTTGTTCTGATGCGGTTTCGACGTTTGATTTGGATGCCGTAAAACGTGTTATTAACGGAATTGGCGTAAAAAGCGTAAATCGTTCTCGAAGAACATACGCAGATCGTTCACGCCATAGCGGAGCATCGCCAGGCGCTCAACGCCCATGCCAAATGCAAAGCCGCGATATTCCTCGGCATCAATACCGCAGTATCCAAACACTTTCGGGTGAACCATTCCGCACCCCATAATTTCCAACCACTTGATGCTGCCATCGGCTTCCCGGCCCCACTCGATATCCACCTCAGCAGAGGGTTCGGTAAACGGGAAATAAGATGGCCGGAAACGAACCTGAAGATCACGCTCAAAAAACACCCGCAGAAACTCTTCTACTGTGCTCTTCAGATCGGCAAAACTGACATTTTTCTCAACCAGCAACCCCTCAACCTGATGAAACATAGGGGTATGGGTCATGTCTGAATCGCATCGGTACACACGCCCGGGGCAAATCATGCGAAACGGCGGTTTGCCAGCCTCCATGGTACGGATCTGCACAGGAGAAGTGTGGGTGCGCAACAAGGTGCCGGGATTGAAATAGAAGGTGTCGTGCATAGCACGGGCCGGGTGATGGCCGGGAATATTGAGCGCTTCGAAATTGTGGTAGTCGTCTTCGATCTCCGGCCCTTGTTCTACGGTATAACCGGCCCGGGAGAAGAACTCTTCTATACGCTGCAGTGTGCGGGTAACCGGGTGCAATCCACCCAGATCCTGACCTCGGCCGGGCAAGCTTACATCAATGGATTCGCCAGCAAGCTTTTGCTCTATGGCAACTCGCTCCAAGTTGCTCCGCTTGGCGTTAATCGCCTGTTCAACCTGTCCTTTTGCCTCATTAATTTTCTGGCCGGCGGCGGGGCGCTCTTCGGCAGACAGTTTCCCCAAAGTTTTGGCCTGCTGGGTAATTGCGCCTTTTTTACCAAGGTATTCAACACGAATTTGATCAAGCGCCTGCAAGCTGTCGGCTTTTTCGACTGCCGTTAAACCGTCCTGAACCAGTTGCTCCAGGTTTTCCATTGACCCTGCTCCAAACCAGAAATGAGGAATTCAAAAAACGAACTCTTGAAACAAAAATAGGGGAAGAGCGTGCCCTTCCCCTATTAAACGGTGCCTGTTGCGCAGATAAATCAGCACTTGGCACCGGCTCGATTCGTAATCGATGAAAGAGCTAAGCGATCAAAGGGATGCTTTTGCCGTTTCAACAACAGCAGCAAACGCCTGCTGCTCGTTCATGGCCAGGTCGGCCAGAACCTTACGGTCGATCTCAACATTTGCCTTTTTCAGGCCAGCAATCAAGCGGCTGTAAGACAGGCCGTTAGCCCGAGCACCAGCGTTGATACGAGCAATCCACAGTGCGCGGAAAGCGCGCTTACGGTTACGACGGTCGCGATACGCATACTGACCGGCTTTGATAACCGCTTGCTTGGCAACGCGGAATACACGGCTACGAGCGCCGTAGTAACCCTTGGCCTGCTTTAAAATCTTCTTGTGACGACGACGTGCAACCACGCCACGTTTAACACGAGCCATACCTTAATCCTTCTACCTTAAAACCGTTGAGAGTGTTTGCTGCGTTACTTACGGAGCATACGCTTTACGGATGCCACATCAGATTTGGCAACCAATGAAGTACCACGCAGCTGACGCTTACGCTTAGGGCTCTTCTTGGTCAGGATGTGACTGGTGAAGGCTGACTTGTGCTTGAAGCCGGTAGCAGTTTTCTTGAACCGCTTAGCCGCTCCACTTTTCGTTTTCATTTTAGGCATTTTTTAAAACTCCGCATTCTGTTTTTTAATACATCAATATGAACCTGAACGACAAAACCCCTACCGTCAGGCAGGGGATTCATCACTGAATCAGATTCACTTCTTTTTGCGGGGAGCCACAATCATGGTCATCTGCCGGCCTTCCATTTTGGGCCGCATTTCTACCTGTGCCAGCGCTTCGATATCTGCCTCGATGCGCTCCATGAGTTTCATACCAATTTCCTGGTGTGCCATCTCACGGCCACGGAACCGGATAGTGATCTTGCCGCGGTCCCCGCCTTCAAGGAAACGTACCAGGTTGCGTAGTTTTACCTGATAATCCCCTTCTTCAGTTCCTGGTCGGAACTTAAGCTCTTTGACTTGCGTCTGTTTTTGCTTCTTCTTGGCAGCAGCCTTCGCCTTTTTCTCGTCGAAGACCTTTTTGCCATAGTCCATTATTTTACAGACGATCGGATCGGAATCTGTAACCTGTACCAGATCCAGGGTCGCCTCCTCTGCCATCTTGAGGGCCTCTGCGATCGGAACTACACCCACCTGCGTGCCCTCGGCATCTATCAGGCGGACTTCAGTTGCATCAATATTCTCATTGATCGGCGCCTTTGGAGTACGCCCACCCCGATTCGTTCGCTGTTTAATAGTTAAATCTCCGTCTTGATTCTGCCCTTGCGCTCAACATCTTCTTTCAGAAGTTGTTCGAACGCTTCGAGCGATAGGGTTCCCAAATCTTCACCTTTGCGGGTTCTCACCGCAACTGCGTTGTTTTCGACTTCTTTATCGCCGACAACAGCAAGAAAGGGAACTTTGTTAATTGTATGCTCGCGGATTTTAAAGCCGATCTTCTCGTTTCTCAAGTCAGCATTAACCCTAAAGCCCAAAGAATCCAACTTTTTCGCCAGATCCTGACAATAATCACGCTGATTATCGGTAATATTTAGAATGGCGACCTGAGTTGGAGCAAGCCATGTAGGGAACGCGCCCCCATACTCTTCGATCAGGATACCAATAAACCGCTCAAAAGAGCCAAGTACAGCTCGGTGCAGCATAACCGGGGTTTTACGCTCGGAGTTATCTGCAACGTACTGGGCACCAAGGCGGCCAGGCATAGAGAAATCTACCTGAATAGTGCCACACTGCCAGACCCGTCCGATACAGTCCTTGAGAGAAAACTCAATTTTCGGGCCATAGAACGCGCCTTCGCCCGGCAACAACTCCCAGTCCACACCTTCGCGATTAAGTGCTTCTTCCAGAGCAGCCTCAGCTTTATCCCAAACTTCATCCGAGCCCACACGTTTTTCGGGGCGGGTAGAAAGCTTGTACAGAATTTCCTCAAACCCGAAGTCTTCATACACTTCATGAAGAAGCTCAATAAACTTGGACACTTCTGGCTGAACCGCATCTTCCTCGCAGAAAATGTGAGCATCGTCCTGAGTAAAGCCACGCACCCGCATCAAGCCGTGCAGTGCTCCGGAGGCTTCATTACGGTGGCAGGAGCCAAACTCAGCGAGCCGCAGCGGAAGATCCTTATAGCTCTTCAAACCCTGGTTAAATACCTGAATATGGCAAGGGCAGTTCATTGGCTTGATGGCGAAATCGTGCTTCTCAGATTCCGTGGTAAACATATCATCACGGAACTTGTCCCAATGCCCGGACTTCTCCCACAAGCTACGGGAGACCACCTGCGGCGTTTTGATCTCTTTATAGCCGTGACGGTGCAGCATTGAGCGCATGTATTGCTCTATTTCCTGATACACCGTCCAGCCGTCCGGGTGCCAGAACACCATACCTGGCGACTCTTCCTGCATATGGAAAAGATCCAGTTTCTTACCGAGTTTTCGGTGGTCACGTTTTTCTGCTTCTTCCAGGCGGTGCAGGTAGGCTTTGAGGTCCTTTTTGTTGCCCCAGGCAGTGCCATAAACCCGCTGCAACTGCTCATTATTGGTATCCCCACGCCAGAACGCACCGGAAACCTTAGTCAATTTAAACGCTTTAAGCTTGCCGGTGCTGGGCACGTGAGGGCCGCGACACAGATCGATAAAATCGCCCTGGCGATAGAAGGACAGATCTTCATCACCCGGAATATCTTCAATAATCCGAACTTTGTACTCCTCGCCCATCTCATCGAACAGCTTTACCGCTTCACTGCGGGAAAGCACAGAGCGGGATACCGGCATATCCTGTTTCGCAAGCTCTTCCATGCGCTTCTCGATTCTGGCCAGATCCTCATTGGTAAAAGGCCGATCGAATTTGAAGTCGTAGTAGAAGCCGTTGTCTATAACCGGCCCGATAGTCACCTGAGCCGAAGGAAACAGCTCTTTAACCGCCATAGCAAGCAAGTGAGCGGTAGAGTGACGGATTACATCAACACCCTCTTCATCACGCTCAGTGATAATGGCGAGCTCGGCATCCTGTTCGATCCGATAGCTGGTATCCACAAGCTGGCCGTCTACTTTGCCGGCAAGTGCGGCTTTGGCCAGGCCAGCACCAATGTCAGCGGCAACATCGTGTACGGTAACGGGTTCTGCGAAACTACGGTGACTGCCATCCGGCAGGGTTATGACGGGCATGAAAAGCTCCTGTTAAGTACTCAGCGGTGATCTATACCAGAGATCACATGGTGACGGCGTTCCGCGATACAAACCGCGAGCCGTTTCGGGGCGCAGTTTAACAGAAAAAACCCCGACAGGTTAATGTCGGGGTTTACTTGGCGCTGAGCCGGTCGGATTTACCGCAGAACTGCCGGCTTACTGGGACGGCACAAAAGGAGGCCGCTCCCCCTCACCGGCCCTGCGTCTAAGCTGCAAAAACGCCAGAAAGCCAAGTAAGAGAAGCGCCGGAATAAACATCAACTCTTTGGGTGGGCGCGGGTTAGGCACCTGCACCACATCTATGGTCCAGCCAAAGCTCAGCCCGGCTTTCTCTGCATCGCTGCCAAAGTTGACGAACTCGACGTTCATTACGTCACCCGCTGCTGATACCTCCAGCCCAGCTGCCGCCAACCGCTTCTCCGGTGTTTCGGCCGCGGGCAGTGGCAATTGCAGATACTTGGATACGTCATCACCTGAAAGCGACATGCCCGCTGCCTGCAATACAATAGGCTGCCCAGGCGCAACCTCATCAACGTGCTGCATCAACTCTGAACCGGGCCGGTCGTTGGTGGGCGGGTATATCTCATCCCACCAGAAGCCCGGACGGAACAGAGTGAAGGTAATCAGCAGAAGACCAATGGTTTCCCACCAGCGGGTTTTCGTGAACCAGAAACCTTGGGTGGCCGCTGAAAACACCAGCATAGCTGTCACGGCACTAAACACTGTCACCAACAAATCGAACCAACCAGTTAGCCCGATCAGCAACAGCTGGGTGTTGAAGATGAACATGAACGGCAAAATTGCGGTTCGTATGTCGTAGGTGAAGCCTTGTATACCCGTTCGTATCGGATCCGCCCCCGAAATAGCGGCTGCAGCGTATGCCGCGAGCCCAACAGGGGGCGTATCATCCGCCAATATACCGAAGTAGAACACGAACAGGTGCACTGCAATCAAAGGCACCAGCAGTCCGTTTTCTGCACCCAAGGTGACAATGACAGGCGCCATCAAGGTAGACACAACAATATAGTTGGCCGTGGTAGGCAACCCCATACCAAGTATCAGACTGATAACAGCCGTAAAACTTAGCATCAGCAGCAAGTTGCCACCGGAGATGAACTCAACGAACTGAGTCATAACCAAGCCAATGCCGGTCAGCGTAACAGTGCCTACAACAATGCCCGCGGTGGCAGTGGCCACACCAATGCCCACCATGTTGCGGGCACCAGTAACCAGCGAATGAGCCAGATCTACCCCACCCTGCTTCAGGCCGCCCAGATAATCACCGCTGTTTTTGAAGAACGCTTTTAGCGGTCGCTGAGTCATGATGATAAACACCATGAACACTGTGGCCCAAAACGCCGACAATTGCGGCGAAAAACGCTCTACCGTCAGACACCAAACTAAAACCACTACCGGTAGCAGGAAATAAAGACCGGTTTTTACGGTTGCCCCAACGGGAGGCAACTTATCCATAAGCGAGTCCGGATCATCCTCTTCCAAATCCGGAAAACGCGAACCATAACCTACAAGCGCTATATAGATCGCGATCAGCAGCGGGGTAAGCACCCACATGGCTGCGCTGCCGAATACATCTTTCATCCAGCCCACACCGTAATACACCGCCAGGGTCAGCACGCTGAGCCCCAGCAGGATCATTACCCAAACAAGCATGCGCTGGGCCAGGGTTGGCTTATTCAGACGCTCAACACCCTTCATGTTCATCTTGCAGGCTTCAAGGTGCACGATATAGATAAGCGCTACGTAGGAAATCATCGCCGGCAGAATGGCGTGTTTGATCACCTCAAGGTAGGAAATACCGACGTACTCAACCATCAGGAACGCAGCTGCGCCCATAATGGGCGGCGTCAGCTGCCCATTGGTTGAGGCCGCCACTTCTACGGCGCCCGCCTTGGTAGCGGGGAAGCCCACCTTTTTCATTAGCGGGATGGTGAAGGTTCCCGTGGTGACCACGTTGGCAATAGAGGAGCCGGAGATAACACCACTCAAACCACTGGCGACCACTGCTGCCTTGGCTGGCCCTCCACGCATGTGACCAAGCATAGCGTAAGCCACCTTGATAAAGTAATTTCCTGCTCCTGCACGCTCAAGCAGCGCCCCAAACAGAACAAACAGGAATACAAAGCTGGTTGATACGCCCAAAGCGACACCGAATACACCTTCGGTGCCCAACCACTGGTGCGATGCGAGCTTGTTCAGGCTCGCCCCTTTGTGGGAGATCACATCCGGCATATAGGGGCCGGCAAGTGAATAGATAATGAAAACACCCGCAACAATCGTAAGGGGAAGGCCCAGCGCACGGCGGGTGGCCTCCAGCAATAGAACCAAGCCGGCCAGTGCGACCACAAGATCCTGGGTATTAGGTGACCCCGGACGACTCGCCAGCTGGTCATAAAAAACATAGAGATATGAAGCTGTACCCGCCGCAGCGAGGGCCAATATCCAGTCATACACAGGCACTTTATTGGTGTGCTTGCCCCGAATCATGGGAAATGCTGCAAACGCCAGGAAAGAGGCGAATGCCAAATGAATCGAACGCGATTCTGTAGAGTTGAGCACGCCAAATTCGAAAATATAGGGTAGTGGTGATGCTATCCAAAGCTGGAAAAGAGACCAGAGCAAAGGAACACCAAAAAGAATGATCGCAGCAGATCCGGTTGCAGCCCTTCCACCGGATTCGGTTTGAAGAAACTCCTCTACCTTCTGCTTATCGATGCCATCCCCGGCTCTCGGGTCGCTATTGGTCATAGCAGAATCCTGTCAGAGGGAAACGATAGTGAAATTAAAGCTGCGGGCAGGGATTGCCCGCAGCCAACTCAAGTGCTTGGGATCGAATTAATCGATCAGGCCAGCTTCCTTGTAGTACTTAGCCGCACCGGGGTGCAACGGCGCACTCAAGGCATCAGCTACCATTTCACTCTTGTTCAGGTTCGCGAATGCAGGGTGCAAACGCTTGAAGCTGTCAAAGTTCTCGAATACTGCTTTAACCACTTCATATACCACGTCGTCGGGCACATCCGTTGACGATACGAAAGTTGCGGCAACACCAAAGGTGGTTACGTCGTTATCAGAGCCACGGTACATGCCTCCCGGGATAACGGCTTTCCGGTAATACGGGTTGTCATCGATCAGCTTTTTAGCAGAGTCGTTGTACACATTCACCAGTACACTGTCGCAAGACGTAGTTGCTTCTTTGATAGCACCAGATGGGTGGCCCACGGTGTAGAAGAATGCATCGATATTGCCATCGCACAGGGCCTGGGACTGCTCAGCCGCTTTTAGCTCAGCTGCGAGGGAGAACTTGTCCATAGTCCAACCCATTTCATTCATCAGCACTTCGGCTGTGGCGCGCTGGCCTGAGCCCGGGTTACCCACAGAAACCCGCTTTCCGGCAAGATCTTCAAAGTTCTTGATGCCCGAGCCTTTGCTCGCGACTACGGTGAACGGTTCCGGGTGCAGTGAGAAAACAGCACGAAGCTTCTTGTTTGGACCGTCGTCTTTGAACTGGCTGGTTCCGTTAAAGGCGTGGTACTGCCAGTCAGACTGGGCGACTGCAAGGTCCAATTCACCCTGGCGGATTGCATTCAGGTTGTATACAGAACCGCCGGTGCTCTCAACGGAGCAGCGAATGCCATGCTCTTTACGATCCATATTGACCAGGCGGCAAATAGCACCACCCGCCGGATAATAAACACCGGTAACGCCACCGGTTCCGATAGTAACAAAGCGTTGCTCCTGTGCGGAAACCGCTGTGGATGCAGCACCCAAGGTAACAGCCGCAGCAATAGCCAATGCAGAGGCTTTAAGTTTCAGTGTCATATGAATCATTCCTTATTATCATCGTTGTAATCAACTGCCCGCCTGAGCACGGGGGCAAGTGTCACGCTCACCATAGAACATAGACCACTTTGCGTCATAAATAAAGCTTGAGGTAGCTCGCTAACCAGTTGAGTAGGCAACAAAAAAGCCCGCATTCAGCGGGCTTTTTTGTCGTAGCCAGTCCTATTTGGCAGCACGAGCCTTGGCGATCATCTGATCTGGCCGCAGCAGGAATCGCGCAAGCGCAGGGAGCAGCCAGATCGCGCCGATCATATTCC
This sequence comes from Marinobacter sediminicola, assembly GCF_031157525.1. Taxonomy (GTDB): domain Bacteria; phylum Pseudomonadota; class Gammaproteobacteria; order Pseudomonadales; family Oleiphilaceae; genus Marinobacter; species Marinobacter sediminicola. The sequence continues at coordinate 118,004 of NZ_JAVIXR010000009.1, read as the reverse complement.
ACAAGAACATGAAGAACAGCAAGAAGCCCATATCCGCCTGAAACTTGATCGGCGAGAAGATCCAGGTCACTACGCCAAGCCCCAGCGTGACGCCGGTAAACATAACGGCCTTGCCGGTTGAGCGCAGAGTTTCGAAGTAGGCTTCCTGAAGTGGCTTGCCGTCCAACAAATACTTCTCGAGTTTGCTGTAAATATAGATGCCGTAGTCGACACCGATACCCACACCAAGTGCAATAACAGGAAGGGTTGCCACTTTGATACCAATTCCCGACACAGCCATGATCGCTTCACACAGAATCGATGTCAGCCCAAGCGGGACAACAATACACAACACAGCTCGCACAGAGCGGAAGGTCGCAAAACACAACAAGCTCACCACACTGTATACCAGGATAAGCATCATATCCTTGGCGTTGGCAATAACCTCGTTGGTCGCCGCTTCAACACCGGCATTGCCGGCGGCAAGCAAGAACGTGTGCTCATCGTTGCTGTTATTGTTCGCAAACTCTTCAACCCGCTCAACCACGGTTTCCAGAGTTTCGGCTTTGTGATCTTCAAGGAATACCAGCACGGGCGTCAGGCTGCAGGTGGTGTTGATAAGACCGGATGGCGCCTCACGGATGGACGCGTTGATGATGGTCTGGTTACGGGAAATCTCATACCATTTCCAGTTGCCTTCATTCAAAGCCTTGGTGACGATCTTCGACACATCGGCAAGCGAAGCTGAGGACTGAACGCCCGGAGTGTTTTGAAGCTCCCACTGCAGTGAGTCCATGGCCCGAAGAACATTGTATTGAGTGCACTGCTCTTCTGGAGTTTTCACCATCACAACCAAGACATCGGCACTCGTAGAGTAGTTGTCGATGATATAGGCGTTATCCAGGTTGTAACGCGAGTCGGCACGAAGCTCAGGCGCACCCTGGTCCAGATCCCCTACTTTTAGATCCTGCTTATAGTAGAGGCCAAGACCCAAGCCAACCACAGCAATAAGCAATGAAATTGGTGCAACGCCAGGGTGCGCAAAGTAGGACATCATACGCCACTTGCGGTCCTGTTTTTCGCCGTGGTTCTGCACGTGGCGCACGCCACCTTTGGAAATACCAAGGTAAGACATGATCAGAACGTGGAGTACCAGGTTGGTGATGATAACAAACGCCACACCCAGTCCAGCCGCTATGGCCAGATCACGGATCACATCAATCTCGATGAAGAATAGCGTGAGGAAGCCGAACGCATCAGAAACCAGCGCCAACATGCCAGGAATATACAGCGCCCGGAATGCCAGGCGAGCGGCGGTTACAGCGTCAAAGCCCTTAGCTGCCTCCACCGCCATGGCATTGACGATTTGCACGCCGTGACTAATGCCAATGGCAAAGACAAGGAACGGCACAAGCACCGAGTATGGGTCCAGCCCGTATCCCAAAAGCCTGAGGGCACCAAGCTGCAGGAACACCGCAACAATCGAAGTGAACACAGGCACCAGCGTGCCGGTGATGCAGCGGGAGTACCAGAACAGCAACAGGGTTGTCAGCAGAATAGTTATGCCAGCGAACCAGGCAATCGACCCAATACCCTCAATCAGGTCGCCCACTTTCTTGGCAAAGCCGACGATGTGAATGTCTATGTTCGGATTTTGCGCTTCGTACTTGATCCGTATTTTCTCTTCCAGGTCCCGAGAAAACGCTGCGTAATCCAGTGGCTCTCCCGTTTCAGGATTCTTTTCATACAGAGGTGCATAAACAATCGTGGACCGGAAGTTATCTGACACCAACCGCCCTACTTCGTTGGAACGAAGTATGTTCTGGCGCAAATTCTCCAGACTTGCCGGCGAACCATCGTAGTCATCCGGAATAACGTTGCCGCCCTGGAAACCTTGCTCCGTTACCTCTACCCAGCGAACGTTTGATGTCCACAGAGTTTTCAGGCCTGAGCGGTCCACACCGTTAAGATAAAAAACCTCATCGGTGATCTGCTTCAGAGTCTCCATGTACTCTGCAGAAAAGATATCACCGGTTTTGGTTTCCACAGCAATGCGTACAAAGTTGCCCAGGTTTTCCAGGTCATTCCGGTGATCCAGCATATTGATGATATACGGGTGCTCAAGCGGGATCATTCGCTCGAAACTCGCATCCGGCTGGATTTTTACAGCGTTATATCCCAAAAACACCGTCAACAGCAGGAAACCGATAAGGATCACGGCCCGATTGTTGAAAATCAGGCGCTCCAGAAACGGTTCCGCCTTAGGCGTTGTCAGGTAGTGTTCACCCCTGTCATGGTTCGGGTTGGACATTCAAAAGCCCCTCTATTATTTTTTCGGTTGTTGCCACATCAGGGCGTTATTGAAGGTTCTTTCCGCGCGCGTCGGTAATTTTCACGCCGCTTTCACCCACGACAAGAAGATTGGTTCCAGATACCGGAACAACGCTCATAACGCCTGCCCGATCATTCCGGAAGTGTTCACGAAATGACTCTGCGCCATTGGTGCTCATCAGCACTGCGCCACCATTTCCAACCAGGGTTATCCGGCCGTCATCAGCCACTGAACCATCGTTAAGCGTAGCGCCTGCGCTGTTAGGTACCATCCTCCAAGTCTTTCCCAAATCGGCTGAAAAAAGCATGTTGCCACGCAGGCCAAAGGCCAGGAGTTCATTAACCTGCCCTGTTCCTATCACTCCGAACAGAGAGCCCTCATAAGGACTTTCGCGCCGCTCCCAGGTGTCTCCACCATCCACAGAAACGTGAATTTGCCCGGCCTCTCCTACAATAACAAGCGCTCCGTCAGTAATACGAGCAATGCTGTTGAGGTGGAAGTTCTGGGCGTTCTGAATCTGCGATGCCCAGTCACTCCACGTACGACCGCCATCTTCCGTGCGCAGGATCATGCCATAGGCGCCTACGACAAAACCGTGCTGCTCATCTTCAAACCAGACACCAAGCAACGGGTTTACCGGGCCGATATCCAGGTCGGACTGCATGTTTTCTATGACAAACACCAAATCATCCATTGCCCACTCGAGGTCTGCCTTTTCGGATTCAGGCGCCTCTTCGATGCGCTCTTCCATGGCGGCAACTTGATCTTCCTTGCTCTCAATAGCCAGCTTGGAAGCATCGGTTCCGGTTAGCTGAAGGCTCCAGTTCTCTCCGGCATCTTCGGTATGCAGCACCACACCGCTATGACCAACTGCCCAGCCATGTGTTTCAGTACCGAAATCTACGGCGGTCAAGGTAACAGACACAGGCACACTGCCCTGCACCCAGGTTTGCCCGTCATCATCCGAGTATATGATGTGTCCCCGCTCCCCCACTGCAACGATGCGATCGCCCGCACGCACAGCGTCATTGAGGAGCTTCGTGGGTGCCAGGTCCGTTTGACGGGCCGGAGTTTCAATGAGATCCGCAACCGCAAATGCGGCCGGCGAGGACCAAACCATGGAAAGCCCGAGGCAGGCTGCCCCCAGCGTTTTGCACATCAACCTTTTAGCCATTCAAATTGCCTATTGTGTTGTTTTAACTTTATGTCTCTGGCCGGTAGCTCCGGCAATTAACGGCAAATATGCCGGCACCTGAGGCTACCGGCATATCATCACGCGACCTTGAGCAGCGAGGCAAGGGCTATAATCTCGCCACTCACAAAGAATATATGCCTTAGCGAACACTCCGTCGGCGCAGAGAGGCCGGAGAATAGTAACGCTTGTTCGGAATATCGTTAGTAAGAACTCGGGTATTTGGCTCTTCGGTGTCAAGGCCAATCACGTGATAACGACGGGCCTGTAAATCATGATAGACGTCCAGAACGGTCCACACACCTGGAAGTTCATAATAATTTTTCGCAAGACCCATGGTTACGCGCCACAATTCGCCACGACCGTCGTACTGATCCAACAGGACCGTGTTCCAGCTGTCTTCGTCAACGTAGAAGCGGCGCTTGCCGTAAATATGACGAGCCCCTTTTTTCAGGTTCGCTTCAACCACGTGCACGCGGTGCAACTCCCAGCGTGTCACATCCGGATTTACGTGGGACATACCGAGTATTTCAGAATAACGGAGCCCCTTTTCACCGATGCGGTAGTTGTTATAAGGAATATATATTTCCTTCAAACCTTCATAAGACCAGTCGTAACGATCCAATGCGCCGTTAAAAATATCCGTGTCATCCGCTGTGCGGAGGTTGTCGGCCGTTGCAATAGGTGAGTCGTAACCCAGGTTCGGGGCTCTTCTTACACGGCGCTGCCCAGCGTTGTAACCCCACCCATTTCGTGGGCTTATAATCTGGTTAAGGGTTTCATGGATAAGAATGGCGCTACCCGCCAAGCGCGGAGGAGACTGAGTGAACGAAAGGTAGTAGAAAATGATGTTGTCGAGCTCACTCTCGTCTCCCTCAGGGTTATAAAAGTTGAAAAATGCTTCCTGCTGAGTAGTAACAAGCGAATAGTCGCCGTTCGTTTGGACCGCAACTTCACTGGAGCGACGTGTGCCTGAAATTCCGCGCCAACGGGTCAGGTGATTCCAGACAACCTGCCAGGCTTTTTGCTCGTCATTGCCACTCAGTATCGGGAAAGGGTAGCCACCATAAGCGCCTTTAAGGCCTTCACCCTTGCCAACAACTTCTGCTTCAACTGCATTCTCACGTGTATTTTCCGCAACCCAGTCAGGCACGGCGTGAGTGCGACGGGATTTATAGACGGGGATGCGAAAGCTGGTCGGATAGGTTTCAAATAATGCCAGAGCACCGTCTGTCAGGTGCTCCGCATACTGGTCTTTGTTTGACGCATTAATGGTGAACAATACTTCATCGTTCGGGAATGGATCAATATGGTGCTGACCCGAGCCTTTGTATCCTGCTGGCGGCTTTGTAATACCTCCGGTCCAAGCCGGGATAGTGCCGGATTCGTTGCCGGCCTTGATAGAGCCAAACGGCGTAAGATCTTTGCCAAGGCGGGAAGCTTCACTGGAAGAAACTGCAGCCCAAGAGGGTGATGATGCTAATGAGAGGGCGAGCAAGCCCCCGAGTATCGCACTCTTTTTATGATTCATAGTTTGCCCTGAATTCAACTGGAAGCCCGTATAAAGGCTTTTTTATTATTACCTGATGGAAAGACAGGCTTTCCATCAGACTAGCCGATTCATCAAGGTTGTCTATCGATCGAAAGTGCGATTTTGTATCTGGCTGTAATCAAGCGTGCTCAATCACAGCCCCCTTTGACCAAGCCTCAGGCTTCAAGGCTTTTGTGCACAACCTCATAGAGATCTGCCGACAGCTCTGCCTTGTCCCGAATCTGTTCAAGAGCGGTACGCATCAGTGCGCTGTAGGCAGGTGCAAACTTCTTCCAGCGGGTCAACGGTGCAACCAGCCGAGCAGCAATCTGCGGGTTGCTGTCGTCCAGTCGACACACCTGCTCAGCAAGGAATGAATAACCTGACCCATCGGGGTTGTGGAAGGCTGCCAGATTCTGGCCTGCAAACACCCCGATAACTGAGCGAATTTTGTTGGGGTTTTTCCAATCAAAGGCGGGGTGCTTCAGAAGCGCCTGGATCTGCGGCAACTGGCCAGCCCGATCGGAGGACGCCTGCACCGAAAACCACTGCTCAACAACTTGGGGATCGCTCTGGAACTGCTCGTAGAAATCTGCCAGAGCCTGGCTTCTTTCTGCTGCGTAATCCGAGTTGATCAGAGCGCGCAGCGCACCCATGCGATCGGTCATATTATCAGCCTCGCTAAGCTGCTGAAGAGCCAGGTCGCGCCCGGTATCGTCATTGATCATCAGCAACCAGGCGAGCGCCGTATTTTTCAGGCTTCGGCGAGCGACAGATTCCGGTGTCACCTCGTATTCACCGCCCCCCAGGTTCCGGTTATAGCAGGCAACCAACTCATCTCGCAACGAGGTAGCCAAGTGGCTCAACACTTGTTCCCGTGTACGGTGAATAGCTGCTACATCCGGGCTATCCGCCAGTTCAATAAGATAGGCCTCAGAAGGCAGATGAAGCATCTTCGCTACCAAGGCCTGATCCAGCGCTCTGTCTGCCAGCAACGCGCGGTAGGCTTCCACCAGGCGAGGGTCAATATCCCCATCCCCGGACGAAGCCACCAGTGATTGGATCACATCAACCGCAAGCCGCTGGCCTGCATCCCAGCGGTTGAAACCATCCGGGTCATGGCTCATCAAAAACACAAGCTGCTCGCGGCTCCATGGGTAGACCAATCGCACCGGCGCGGAAAAATGGCGCAGCAACGATGGCACAGGTTTCTGAGACAGCCCGTAAAACTCAAACGTGTGGCTTGCGTCGGTTAGCTCAAGAACCCGCTCGGTTGGCGCACTCGCCGCATCTTCCGTACTAGCCAGCCTTAGAGGCAAAGCCTCCCCCTCCGCGCCCAGAAGGCCCAAGGCGAAAGGAATATGCTGTGGTTTCTTATTCGTCTGCCCTGGCGTATCAGGAATTGCTTGTTGTATCTTGAGACTGTATACACCGCGCTCGGAATCATAGTCGTCTGCCACCGTCAGCACTGGCGTACCAGCCTGGTCGTACCACAAGCGGAACTGGGCGAGATCGCGACCGGATGCGTCTTCCATCGCCTTCACGAAATCATCAGTGGTGACCGCCTCGCCGTCGTGGCGTTCGAAATACAGATCACTGCCTTTACGGAACAAGTCCGGCCCCAGCAAGGTATGAATCATGCGCACCACTTCCGCACCCTTTTCATAAATGGTCAGAGTATAGAAGTTACTGATCTCCATGTACGAAGCGGGCCGCACTGGATGTGCCATTGGCCCGGCATCTTCAGCAAACTGAGCGGTGCGTAGAAGCGTTACGTCTTCAATTCGCTTGACCGTTGGTGAACCCATATCGGCCGAGAAGGTGGAATCCCGGAATACCGTGAACCCTTCTTTAAGGCTCAACTGAAACCAGTCCCGGCAGGTTACCCGGTTGCCAGACCAGTTGTGGAAGTACTCATGGGCAACAATGGATTCAATGCGCTGGAACGCAAGGTCGGTTGCTGTTTCCTGACTGGCCAATACGCAGGACGAGTTGAAAATATTCAGGCCCTTGTTCTCCATGGCTCCCATATTGAAATCGTCTACGGCAACAATCATGAAGATATCCAAATCGTACTCGCGGCCATAAACCTCTTCATCCCAGCGCATGGAGCGCTTGAGTGAGTCCATGGCATGCTGGCATTTGGCGGCATTGCGAGGCTCAACAAATATGCGCAAATCAATATCCCGGCTGGAACAGGTTGTAAAAGTATCCTGCTTTTCCACCAGGTCGCCTGCCACCAAGGCAAAGAGGTAACTCGGCTTGGGGAACGGATCTTCCCAGGTTACGAAATGGCGCCCGTCTTCAAGGTCACCCCTGTCCACGTCGTTACCGTTGGACAACAGCACCGGACAACTGGCTTTGTCTGCTTCAATGCGGGTGCGGTATCGCGCCATCACATCGGGGCGATCCGGAAAATAGGTAATGCAACGGAAACCCTCGGCTTCACATTGAGTGCAAAACATTCCCGAAGATTTGTACAGCCCTTCAAGCCGGGTGTTGTTCTGTGGCTCAATCCAGGTCACGACCGTTAACTCGAACCGGGCTGGCACCTTTGCAATAACAAGCTGCACACCGGTTTCATTATAGTCACTGCCTGCCGCCAGCTCTTGGCCATCCAACTCGACCCGCTCCAACTTAAGGCTATCGCCATCCAGCTCCAGGGGCGCGGATTCCTCGGTGGACTCCGGATTTCGGTGCACGGTTAAAGTGCTGTGCACCCGTGCACCATTTTCAAAGAGCTCGAAGCGAAGGTCGACGGTGTCTACCAGGTATGCAGGTACCTTGTATTCGCTCAGGCGGATGGTTGTTGGCTGATTGGTGCGCATTGATAGTCTCCAGATTGCTCAGCCTGCGAAGGACCCGGGGCGGGCCAGTCAGGCGTTATCAGATCGGACGGACAACGGGTATCTTAAGAGCCCATTACCCGGAAACGGACTTCATAACCGGTAAACTTGCGGATATTGATAACCCCGGTGTCGAGGATCAGGTATTGGCCTTTGATGCCCTCAAGAACCCCCTCCACTTCCGGTGTTTTATCCAGGTTATGAGTTTTGATTTTTTCTGGCCAGGTCTGCACGGGGTAGCTCAATTCAAGCCCCCGTTCATCCACTTCGCGAATGGCATCCTGCCCGTGTTCTTCACGCAGCGCGGCGAGATCCTCTGCAATCAGCGCGAGTATCCGCTGGCGCTCCTGCACAAGATTCAACTCCGCAACATCGCCCCTGAGCATGGCGCGCCAGTTTGTGCGATCTGCAACGTGTTTCTTGCAGGCCACCTCAACAAGGCCGGAAAGATACCGGGTAGCCACTCTCAACACGGGAATAGCATCCACTGCACCCTGGTCGATCCAGCGCGTTGGCACCTGGGAACCGCGAGTAATGCCTACTTTGAGGCCCGATGAGTTAGCCAGATACACCACATGTTCAATCATGCAATGGGTTTCACCCCACTCAGGCTCACGGCAGGTGCCCAGGTGGTAATGGCATTTTTCAGGGCTCATGATGCAACTGTCACAGGAAGCCAGCTTCCGGAAGCAGGGGTAACAATGCCCTTGGTTGAAACTCTTTTTCGTTGTCCGGTCACAGTTAACGCAGCGAATCACACCCTCGAAATCAAAGCGTAAGGGCTGGCCTATGAGCTCATTCATTTCCACTCGAGCGTCACCTACAGCCAGTACATAGGACACAGGGTCGCCAGCTTCTGCGGGCATTTTTCTGAGCCGCCCGGTTACATCCGCAAGATCGTTCAAGATTTGACCTCAACAAACTGATTGGGATCGACGTTGTTCTCGCCCGGCTGATTACGACGCACGGAGGGGTCGCATGCAGTGCCAGCCTTGATTCCACGATCAAGGTAACCTACGCGCTCCTGCTCAGGGATGTTATGCAGGTTCTCGTAATAAATGACTGCCTCCAGGCTAATCTCCCGCTGCTGGGGCGTTAGCTTGCGACCATCCGGCCACTTTCCGAGTTCTATGGACTGTTTCAGACTCTGATAAACATTGGGATCGAGTCGCTCGATAAGCTCTTCGTAAGTCATCCGGTTCTCCTGAAAAAACCTTCATAAAAAAGTAGAGTAATCGTTTGACAGATGCAAACGATAATGATTATCATTGCCCTACCAAATGACGACGGTCGTATCATTTGGTCTCTCTCATCAGGAGCAATAAGCTTCTTTTATACCCCACCTCTGGTGGGGTTTTTTTATGCTTTCTGTTTATTGCCAGCCGGCAAAATAGCCGCTATCGCCAAGCCAGCAACAAAGCCGCCCAGATGCGCCTCATTGGCCATACTCCCCAACCCCAACATCTCGGGTAAGGGCGTAAACCCGATCACCATCCAGACTACTGCAAAGGTTACCAGCGCGGGCGGGAACTGGAATCTTGGATGTGTTCGCTGGCTCAGCCAGCAATAACCGAGGATGCCGTAAACCACTCCGGAAAGGCCACCAAAAAGCGGCCCCGACACAACGTATTGCAACACGTTGGAGAAAAGACTAGTAACGATAAAAAGCACAATAAGCCGGCCACGCCCATCAAACCATTCGACCTGGCTACCCAGAAACCACAGCATCACGGAATTGAAAACAATGTGAGTCCAGCTGAAGTGCAGAAAGTCAGGGGTGAATAACCGCCAGATTTGGCCACTGGCAAGCGTTGCCGAAAGCGCATCCAGACTCCCTGCCATGGGATTCCAGTCGTAAGCTCGGGGATCGATGATCAACAGACTGAACGTGAACTGATTGCTGCCCAGGCTTGTAAACCAGGCCATCAACACACCCAGTACAATGATGCCAAGAACCAGCGGCGCATGCCTAGGGGACGGCTGCCATCGCCCTGCCACGAATACAGGCGAATGATTCTGGTGCTCAACAGCCTGGCGGATACCCGGGTCGGCAAGGAATCGCTCCAGAGCCTCCAAAACTGGCTCGGCATGCTCTGAATGCTCCAGCCACAGTACCTGGAAACCGCCCTCTTCACTGATTCTGTGGGGCACTCCCTGGCTCTTTAGCCACTGGCTAAACCCGCCAAGATCTACACTGGCATCTAACTGCTTTACTCGGTACACAATCTACCTTGCCTCGCGGGTTATTCAGACTGACAACTCGGACCGCCGTGTTAGCGAGCGACGCTGTCCTCACTGGTGGGATAATCAGGGGAATCCTTATGATCCCGAGCGACATTGACCCAAACAAACTTGTCGGGGGAAAGTTCTCGCTCGCCGTCCATCCGGTACGCCACCAGCCTGCCGTACTTCACAGCACTGAAATCAATGCAGGCGACGTTGGACTTAAGCGGCGCAGGCTCACTGTCCATCCAGTAATGACCAACGAATACCGGCGGCGCATCCAGCGGGTAACTGATCAGCTGCTTGCGCTCGTCGTCGCTAAGAAGCCGCCCCGCCACTTCTGGTGGCAAGGGGTCAGGCTGGAAGACTACATCGGCATAGGTGCGGGGATCGTCGGCCCAGAACTTGGTACGGAAAAACTCTCGAACGTAGCCATCCCGCCCGGTTATTTTTACACCCTGAGGAAGGCGTAAATCTGTGCCCCGCAACAAGGTGTCCATAACCTGCCCTGCAAAGGAATCGATTGCCGCAGAAGCGTGCAGGAAATCTTCATCGATGCAGGCGCCGCCTTGGACCTGCTTGAACTTCTGAATGAGCTCGTCATCCCAGCAGGCGTGAACCGCACGAAAATCGTCTTCCTCGATAAACAAGGGAATAGTATAAAACCACTCAAGGAAGTCATTCCACTCGTGAGGGTAGGCTTCGAACTGCTCCAGGGTTTCCCGGATCAGGCGATCGTGTCGCGGGTTATGTTCCCGCAGCCATGTTTTACCACTGCCTGCACGCGCCCGTGTACAGTAGCCTAGGGCGTTGTACTCATGGTTTCCCATCACAATACGCGCGGAACCCCGCTCGACCATGTTCCTGACCAGGTGCAGCGCTTCACGAATTCTCGGGCCGCGATCAATAATATCGCCAATGAACACAGCTTGCCGCCGGCGGTGCTGGTATACGCCATTCACCTTGCTGTATCCCATCTGCTCGAGCAACATCGCAAGCGTATTCGCACAGCCGTGAATATCGCCGATAATGTCGTAACCACGACTTGCAGTATGCTTAATTCCAGCCATGATCAACTCGCTGCTATTTCACTTGCCCAGCCAAGCTTGTCGCGGCAGGTGGCATAGAAATTATGGTCGGTAGGGTGAATCAGCCGAATTTTGAAAGGCTTTTTGGCGATGCGGATGATATCGCCCGGCGCGCAGGCAATATTCATCTGACCATCAAAACTGATTTGCGGGTAGGTTTCATTGGTTTCCCCGACAACCAGTTTTATCTCACTCTTTCCGTCTACCACAATCGGGCGACTGCTGAGGGTATGAGGGAACATGGGCACCAGCACAATGGCATCCAGCTTCGGATGCATTATCGGCCCACCGGCTGAGAGTGAATAAGCCGTAGATCCTGTGGGGGTGGACACAATCAGGCCGTCCGACCGCTGGCTGTATACAAAATGCCCATCGATATACAAATCAAAGCCAATCATACGGGTGGATTTACCCGGATGTAGCACGACATCATTCAGAGCCGTGCCAAAGCCCAAAGGCTGACCATTACGCTCTACATTGCCATCAAGAAGAAACCGCGTCTCCTCAATGTACTCACCTTCAAGCACCTTGCCGAGACGCTCTTCCAGATCAACGGGCGAGATATCCGTCAAAAAGCCCAAGCGCCCGCGGTTAACACCAAGCAGAGGTATCTTGGACTTAGCCAGCTCCCGGGCTGCCCCCAATAAGCTTCCATCGCCGCCGACAACTATAACCAGATCGCAGATCTCGCCAAGCAGCTTTTTGCTGGCAACCTGCAAACCGTGGCCAGGCAACATGCTCGCCGTGTCTTCCTCAAGGATAACGTGGTAATGGTTGGCGACCAGATATTGTTTAAGCTGGCGCAGTGATTCAACCACCTTAACGCTGCCCATCCGGCCGATGACGCCTATGTTTCTGAACTGGTCCATGAATTATCCTGTGGTGTCGCCTGTTTCAATCTGGCCTACAGTCTAACGAAAGTCACCCCGATACTGAAAATTGTTCTGCGCGCCCTTCAGCAGGCCGTTTAGTTTCAGAGTTGGTGGTTCTCGCAACGGTCGTCGACTCCAGGCTGAAACTCCCCGGGTTGGCTGACTCTCAACAAGGGTTCACCACAGGAAGTATCACCGTCGAGCGCCTGCTGACAAACCGGGTTCTCGTAGTGGGCGAGCCATTGAAGATAGGCCGGCTCGTTCATGCCACAACGCTCCGCTGCATAAGCGGTCGGGTTACCAAAGTAGTTTTCAATTTGCCGGTAGGGCACAGTCAGGTGACCAACACCCGAGTGGTAAGCAACCAGAAAAACAGATTCAGATTTCAGGTACCCCATAATACTGTTTTCGGGTGGTTCACGGTTCCGAAGTTCATGCACTTCCTGCTCCAGAGCGACAAGTTTTTCATCCCGGTGCTCCAGCTCACGCTGTTTACGGTCGAGCTGCTCCCTCAGCAAGACCAACTCCGCTGTTGCGTTGGCATCCCCCCGACTGGCTTCAGGGTTAGCGGTAGCCATTTGCTCCTGCATGCTGAGATATTGCTGATTACGCTCCGCCAACCGCTGCTTCAACTGCTCATTGCCTAAGCGCTGGCGCTCATACTTTTGCTCCAGATCAGCCATTTCATTGCTCAGGGTCTTGATCTCGAGCCGGTGTTCCCGGTGCACTTCAGACAGCATGTCCCGGTGCACGCTTTGCAGGGTTTTAATGCGAAGGCGCTGTTCACGTATCAGTTGTGCAAGACGTGCCCGATCGGCGCCGATGCGGGATTCGTCATCCATTTCCGCGGCCTGCTCCCCGCCCTGTAACACAGGGATATTCTCCTCTTCGGGCTCAACAAGGCGAAATTTAAGGGCGTTGGCTTTAACCGCCTTTCGGATTAGCTGGAAATGGTTGTTGCCCGGTGTCATATCCGGGTCCCATAACTCAGAAGCGTACTGGGGATCGGGGCAAAGACTGCGACAGACAAGGCGAATCGCTCCGCCTCCCATATTCGGACCTTTTGCACCCTTGCGAGCCAGCTCTTCAATGGGCACATTCCAGCTGCTGTCAGCTCTGCCTTCTTCGTCAAACCAGATGCGAAAAAATACCAGCGAGCGCACAAGAAGGTCGCCGCCAAGCTCCACAAGAACGGCTTTAACATCGGTTTCAGCAAGGTCCGATAGCCCTACGTAGCCGTCCAGAAAAGCGCCAAACTCGCTGGCCCGCATCTGCCGAGCCACCTCGTTGCCCTCTATGAAGAAAACCGCCGAATAATCATCCGTTGCCTGGCGGGCAGATACCATTACAGACTCCCCAAAATCAAAAAAACTCTCTGACAGACTGCAAGTCTAGTCAGAGAGTTTCCGATGCATAGGTAAAAACTGCAACGTTTTGTGATCAGATCTGAGAGGCCAGTCGGCTACCTTGATCAATCGCACGCTTGGCATCCAGTTCTGCCGCAACATCTGATCCGCCGATCAGGTGTACTGGCAGTCCTGCCGCTTCAAGCCCGCTTTGCAGCTCACGCAACGGCTCCTGACCAGCACACATAATGATGGTATCTACTGGCAGCAGGCGATCTTCGCCCTGCTCTGCGCCTTTAGGGGTAACAGTGATGTGCAAGCCTTCGTCGTCAATCTTGCGATAAGTGACACCAGGAACCATCTGCACATTGCGGTTTTTGAGAGATGTTCTGTGAATCCACCCCGTGGTCTTACCCAGGTTTTTACCCACTTTGGAGGTCTTACGCTGGAGCAGGAAGACTTCACGGGCAGGCTCAGGAACTTCCGCCTTCACACCCTTGATGCCCCCTCGATGCTCGGCGGTAAGATCCACGCCCCACTCGCGCATGAACAGTTCAGTGTCCAACGCTGCAGAAGTACCCTTGTGGATAATGAACTCAGATACGTCGAAGCCGATACCACCCGCACCGATAACAGCAACCTTCTGCCCTACCGGCTTACGCTCAAGCAGTGCATCCAGATAGCCAATCACTTTCGGGTGATCAACACCTTCGATATCCGGTGTGCGCGGTTCTACACCCGTTGCCAGCACAACCTCATCAAAGCCGCCTGCTTTCAGGTCATCCACGCTCACACGTGTTTCCAAGCGAACATCTACGCCGTGCTTATCCAGCATTACGCGGAAATAGCGCAGGGTTTCGTAAAATTCTTCTTTACCTGGAATCAGCTTGGCTACGTTGAACTGGCCACCGATTTCTTTGCCCGCATCAAACAGGGTCACCTTATGACCACGCTCTGCGGCCACCGACGCAAACGCCATTCCAGCAGGGCCGGCACCTACAACAGCAATCGACTTAGGCGACGCCGTTTTTACATAGGTCAGCTCAGTTTCATGGCAGGCGCGCGGGTTTACCAAGCACGACGTCAGCTTGCCGCTGAAGGTGTGATCCAGGCAGGCCTGGTTACAACCTATGCAGGTGTTGATTTCATCGGAGCGATCTTCAGCCGCTTTCAAAACCAGATCGGCATCCGCCAGGAAGGGGCGTGCCATAGACACCATATCGGCATCGCCTTCTGCCAGGATTTTTTCGGCGACGTCCGGCATGTTGATGCGGTTCGTGGTCACCAGAGGAATGCTGACTTCGCCCTTGAGTCGCGCAGTTACCTTGGTGAAAGCGCCCCGCGGAACCGAGGTAGCAATGGTAGGGACTCGGGCCTCATGCCAGCCAATGCCGGTATTGATAATCGTCGCACCGGCCTTTTCGATTTCCTTGGCCAGTTGCACCACTTCTTCCCAGGTGCTGCCGTCTTCAATCAGGTCGAGCATGGAAAGGCGATAAACCAAGATGAAGTTTTCTCCAACCCGCTCACGTGTACGGCGCACAATTTCGATGGGCAGGCGGATGCGGTTTTCATAGCTGCCACCCCACTGGTCCGTGCGGTGGTTGGTGTGAGCCACAATAAACTGGTTAATGAAATAACCTTCGGAGCCCATGATTTCCACGCCGTCATAACCCGCTTTTTGCGCGAGCTGAGCACACACAGCGTAATCCTCAATCTGCTTCTCGATACCGGCTTCATCCAGCTCTTTTGGCTTGAACGGATTGATAGGTGCCTGAATGGCAGAGGGAGCAACCAACGCAGGGGAGTATGCGTAACGGCCAGCATGAAGAATCTGCATGCAGATTTTGCCGTCGGCTTCGTGCACGGCGCTGGTGATCACCTTGTGCTTTTCCACTTCTTCGTCGTTGGTCAATTTGGCGGCGCCCTGAAAAACGGCGCCTTCCGGGTTAGGCGCTATGCCGCCGGTTACGATCAAGCCAACGCCCCCACGGGCACGCTCAGCGTAAAACTCGCCAAGGCGCTGGAAACCGTTTTTGGCTTCTTCCAGACCAGTATGCATGGATCCCATCAGCGTGCGGTTGCGCAGCTTGGTGAACCCCAGGTCCAGCGGCTCAAGCAAGTTGGGATACTTGGCAAGGCCTGGTGTGGTATTGGTGGTCATCATCGGTCTCCTCAGAATGGTCACTGGCAGAGTCGTGGCCGCTCTGCTCTTTTTTAATGCTGTCTAAAGTACCCATGCGGGTTGCGTTCAACAATATCCGTGAATAACATTCTATTATCCCCAGATAACAGCCGATGGCGAATCCACATGAACTCACCTCCCCCTCAACCACCCCTGGACCGCAACCCCCTCGGCGATATCAGCGTTCTTTATGTTTCGGTACTGCTCCGGGCTGCCGACGCTGAAGGTGTAAATGTGCAGGAGCTAAGTCGCCACTTTCAGCTCAATGAACAAACGCTTTCCTCTCCTGAGACTCGTATCAGCCTTCCGCGTTTTATGAGACTGGGGCATGCCGCCATTCAGGCTTGCAACAACACCACACTGGGGCTGCGCATCGGCGCCTTGACGAGACCTGTAGATGCGGGCCTGGCGGGGCTTGCAGGTGAATGCGCCAGCACTGTCGGCAAAGCTGCACAAACACTGATTCGCTACTCCCTTCTGACCAGCCGTAATAGCCGTGGCATACCAAAAGTGGAGGCAGATAAACGCCTGATCCAGTTTTACTCTATCCGGCCTTACAACGCGTTTAACTACTTTGTTGTGGACTCGGTGCTGAGTGCCTGGACACAGTTTCTACGCACGGTGAGCGGGCAATGGGATGTGCTGGAAAAAGTTTCCATAGAATACCCATCCACTGGTATGGATGAACTGTTTGAAGCCTGGTTTCGCTGCCCGGTACAGTTTGGGGCCGCCACAAACAGAATAACGGTGCGGCAAGACATATGGAGACAAGACACTCTACAGGCACAATCAGCAATACATGAAAAGCTTACGCTGCTGTGCGAAGTGGAAATGCGGGAGATTCAGAGAGGATGGACGACAGGCGATAGAGTAAAGAGCCTGTTAACGCCGTTATTTCGAGGAGAAACACCGAGCCTTGAGACCATTGCCTCGAAGTTGGGAGTTACACCATGGACACTGCAGCGGCAGCTTGCTTCTGAAAACACAGGGTTCAGAGAGTTGATGGATGAAACCAGAAAGCAGTTGGCGAGAGACTATATTAGGGAAACAGATACATCGTTATCAGAAATTGCCTGGCTGTTGGGTTTTTCCAACCCAGCGGCTTTGCACAAAGCCTACCGCCGCTGGTTTGAAATAAGCCCGGGGGAGCACCGGAAACAGTTCCGTGCCTCCCCTTAGCATTACTTGTTCAGATGCTCAGCGTGGAAGCGCAGGTGCTCCCCAATGAAGCTGGAAATGAAGTAATAGCTGTGGTCATAGCCTTCGTGGCGATTCAGTGTCAGCGGATAGCCACTCACCTTTGCCGCCGCCTCCAGCGCTTCCGGCTTGAGCTGTTCAACCAGGAAGTTATCGGCTTCACCCTGGTCTACCAGAGCAGGCACGAACTGCGTGGCCTTTTTCATCAGCAAGCTGGAGTCATACTCAGCCCAGCTGTCGGTATCTTCACCCAGGTATGCGGTGAATGCCTTCTTACCCCAAGGGCAATCCATTGGATTACTGATTGGGCTAAAGGCCGATACGGACTGATAGCGCTCGGGATTGCGCATTGCCAACACCAAGGCACCGTGACCACCCATGGAATGGCCAAAAATTGACCGTTTGTCACTCACCGGAAAAACGGATTCGATCAGGTTTGGCAGTTCATTCAGCACATAATCGTACATACGGTAATGCCGGTTCCATGGCGCCTGAGTGGCATTTACATAGAACCCTGCCCCTTTCCCCAAGTCGTAGGCTTCATCATCAGCTACATCGTCACCGCGGGGGCTGGTGTCAGGCGCGATGATAGCGACGCCCAATTCAGCAGCCATTTGGTGAGCAGCCGCTTTCTGCATGAAATTTTCATCGGTGCAGGTTAATCCAGACAACCAGTACAGGGCTGGCACCTTGTTACCGTTGGCTGCCTGCGGTGGTAAATAAATAGCGAAACGCATATCGCAATTCAGCGTTTCTGAATGGTGACTGTACTGCTTGTGCCAGCCACCGAAACTTTTGTTTCGACTAAGATTTTCAATATTCATTACAATCTCCCTGATAAATGGTCGCCTGTGCCAGGCCCAGGCGACCCTCCTCGTTATTTGTCAAAGTGAATAACGGTACGAATACTCTTGCCTTCGTGCATCAAATCGAAGGCCTCATTGATCTTCTCCAGACCCATGGTGTGAGTAATAAAGTCGCTAAGCTTGAACTCACCGTTCATGTACTGCTCAACAATACCCGGCAATTCTGAACGCCCTTTCACGCCACCAAAGGCAGACCCTCTCCAAACCCGGCCGGTGACCAGCTGGAATGGGCGGGTTGAGATTTCCTGGCCGGCACCGGCAACACCGATGACCACTGATTCGCCCCAACCTTTGTGACAGCACTCAAGAGCCGAGCGCATCACATCCACATTACCAATACACTCGAAGGAATAGTCGACACCGCCATCAGTCAGCTCAACAATGACTTCCTGAATCGGCTTGTCATAATCCTTCGGGTTAATGCAGTCGGTCGCGCCGAGCTGACGGGCCAGCTCAAACTTGCTCTCGTTAATATCGATAGCAATGATGCGACTGGCTTTCGCCATGGTGGCGCCGATAACAGCCGACAGACCAATGCCGCCCATACCGAAGATAGCCACGGTGGCACCCTCTTCTACTTTAGCGGTATTCATCACCGCACCCATGCCAGTGGTCACACCGCAACCGAGCAAGCAGACTTCTTCAAGCGGTGCTTCTTTGTTGACCTTTGCCAGCGCAATCTCAGGCAGTACAGTGTATTCAGAAAAGGTTGAGCAACCCATGTAGTGGTAGATTGGCTCGCCGTTCAGGGAGAAACGGGTGGTGCCATCTGGCATCAGGCCCTTACCCTGAGTTTCACGGATCTTCTGGCACAAGTTGGTTTTGCCAGAAGTACAGAATTTGCACTCACCGCACTCAGGGGTGTAAAGCGGGATTACGTGATCCCCCACCTGAACGCTGGTTACGCCTTCACCGATAGATTCGACAATACCGCCACCTTCGTGACCCAGAATGGTCGGGAAGATGCCTTCGGGGTCTTCACCCGAGAGAGTAAACGCATCGGTATGGCAGACACCGCTGGCAATAACACGGATTCGCACTTCACCTGCCTGCGGCGGCATAACATCCACTTCTTCGATAGACAGTGGCTGTTTCGGGCCCCAGGCGATAGCGGCTTTGGATTTGATTGTTTTAGTCATGTGGCTCTCCGATCTATGTTCCAGCTCTGGCAGAGGTTTCTGCCACCATGAAGAACATACTATAGTCTATCGTCCTGGTTGATAATCCCATATTATATAAACTCACCTTTACCAGTGAGTAACAATCAGGACGGCCAAATTCCAAAAACACCAGCTCTTTCCAGAGGAGCTCACACGACAGCACGGGAAGCAGACCATGCATATTTGGGAAGGGGTAAGTGAGTTTGTGGCAGTGGCGGAGGAAGAGAGCTTTACTGCAGCAGCGAAGTCGCTGGGCATTTCAACCGCTCAAGTTAGCCGGCAAGTCAGTGCCCTGGAAGCCCGCCTATCAACCAAGCTGTTTTACCGCACCACCCGCAGGGTTTCGGTGACCGAAGCCGGGCAGATCTACTATCAGCAATGCCGGCAAGTGCTCGATGGCCTCGAAGAGGCGGAACGCACCATGACCAACTTGCAGATGGTGCCCAAAGGTCAGTTAAGACTGACAGCCCCTGTGACCTTTGGCGAAAAGAATATCGCCCCGCTGGTGAACAATTTCGTGCTGCGCTACCCGGAACTGCAAGTACAGCTCAACCTGACCAACCAAAAACTGGATTTGGTGGCCGGCGGTTATGACCTGGCAATACGACTGGGTAAGCTCGAAGACTCCAGCATGATGGCAAAACGCTTATCCTCAAGAACCCTGCATGTGTGCGCCTCACCCGCTTATCTGTCGGCCTTCGGAACTCCACATTCCCTGTCAGAACTGGATAAGCACAACTGCCTTCAGGGAAATCTGGATTACTGGCGTTTTCAGGTAATGGGTAAACCGCAAAACATCCGGATCAAAGGCAACATCATGTGTGATAGCGGGTGGGCCTTACTGGACGCAGCTCTGAAAGGCATCGGCATTGTGCAGCTGCCGGATTACTATGTTCAACCTTCTCTGGCGTCCGGAAAGCTGATCAGCCTTTTAGGGCCCTACCAGGAGGCTGATGATGGTATCTGGGCCATTTACCCACACAACCGCCATTTATCACCGAAGGTTCGGATGCTGTTGGACTACTTGAGTGAATCACTGCAGGCGAAGTGACTGCCATCACATCGGTGGGCGCAAGGAAATAATAGGGAGTCTGAAACGAAAAAAGCCGTTAACTGCGATGCAGCTAACGGCTTTCTTAAATAGTGGCGGAGCGGACGGGACTCGAACCCGCGACCCCCGGCGTGACAGGCCGGTATTCTAACCAACTGAACTACCGCTCCACAGTTATAACCGATTGCTTTTCAAATACTTTCAAAGCGCTGCAATCTCTAAAAGATTGCTCGGTGACAACGAGAGCGCATTATAAAGAGGTGCATGATTAAGTCAACGCCTTTTCTGAAAAAATCTATAAACCCCGCCTATTACATGGCATCAACCATCGCATCTTTACCCTGGGCGGTTTTCCGATACTCTATGGGCGTCATGCCAGACCAGCGTTTGAACGCACGGTAAAAGGTACTCGGCTCGGAAAACCCGGTGAGGTAGACGATCTCATCAATCGACTCATCTGTGGTTGCCAACAGCTGCCGGGCCAGGCGGTATCGGAAATCAGCCAGCACCTGGTTAAAGCTGGTTTCTGCCTCAGTAAGCCGAGTACGCAGCGTGCGAGGCTTGATGTCCAACCGGGTAGCTACCGAATCCAGTGTTACTTCACCGCTATCGAGTAATTCAGCAATGATGCGCTCCACCTGCCCAACAATATCCTTTTTCTCCAGCCGAGCCACCTGCTCACTGGCAAAGCGCTCATGCAAATCCAGGAGTTCCGGCTCGGCATGGGGCGACGCGTGAGCAAGCAAGCTTATGGGAAAGTACAGGCGGTTTTCCTGAGCACCAAACACCACGTCGCAACCCAGCAATTCCGCAACGTACTCGCGCCCTTCTTCACGTTCATGTTCAAACTCGACCCGCGACGGACGGAACTCGTTATCTGTGATGGATCGGAAAAAGGTAAGCAGGCCCTGCACAAAGCACTCGTTAAAATGTCGCAGGCGTCGGACTTCATCAGAGGCCGCATCCAGTACCATGCAGGCTTCCTCACCTTCAATGAAGAAATCTGTATTGGCGGCATCACTTAACAGGCGCTGGTAGTTCTGTGCGCGGCGTAACCCTTCACCAAACGTAGGGCTACTCAAAAACAGATACTCGAGAACCTGGCCTTTATAAACTGGCAAAAGCTGCCCAAGGTGGAGCCCGATATCGGGATCACCGGATACATCTTCTACCGCCTGCCAGAAAAACATCTGGGCACTATGGGGCGTGCGAAGCTGTTCGGTGTACACATACTCCGCATTCACGCCAAGTCGGCTGAAAATAAGATCGGTATCAAGACCCTTCTTTTTCATTGCCTCGTAGATAAGGCGCAGCATCACGCCCGCGTCACGTAGTTCCTGCATATAATCCCGCTTTGTATCTATTGGATACTACTTTGGCCCGGCAGACACCCGCCGGAACACCCCAAGTCAATGCGTCGTCAGCACGGGTTTGCCAGACTGACGGCAGGCCTGAAAGCAAAACCTGCGTCGACCCTGCAACTGCCCGACTTGACCAGAAGTCTACCTAGACTATCGTCTTGCATTAGAGCATATCAGGCCACAGACGCACAGTTGTACCAGAATCCTTGCAGATCAGGTACCTGCATTTAGCAACTTTCACCAATCTTTTGTGCCAAAGCTATCATCGCATTGCCTTTAGAGAGAACCACTTATGTCAGACACACTTATATATCGAGACACACCACCAACACTGCTTCCACTATTCGGCAAAGCTGTTTTACCAAAAAAAGTCAGCTCTGAAGGCGACATCAGGCTCCCGGAACTCTCTGCCAAGCTCCTCTACGCAAAAACCTCCAGCGATGATCTGAATCAATATGAGCGAGTATGCGGATTCAACCCCGGCAACCACATACCCATTACCTGGCCCCACATTCTTGCGTTCCCACTCCACCTGAAGCTGCTGACTGAAAAAGCCTTCCCATTGCCACTGCTTGGGCTGGTGCACCTACGCAACAGCATTACCCAGCACAGAGCAATTGGAAGAGGAGAGGTTCTGGAACTGGAGGTTAAACTGGGCGGGCAGGAGCGCACCAGCCGGGGAATCGAGTTTGACGTAAACACCACCGCTCGCTCCGCGGGCGCGGTCGTATGGGAGGGTGATAGCACTATGCTCTTCCGCCAACCCGACCCAAACTCCAAGTCTTCAGAAAAGACTGCTCCCCCAGCGCTCGAACATTACCCAAATATGGTCGATATCAATGTAGCGGAGTCCATCGGGCGCCAATACGCCAAAGTCTCCGGCGACAGCAACCCGATTCATATGCACGCCCTGAGCGCCAAGGCTTTCGGCTTTCCCCGCGCTATCGCCCACGGCATGTGGAGCAAAGCACAGGCTCTGGCAATTATGGGGCAACAGAACGGATGGCGCTCGGGGCCAGTTAAGGTGAGCTGCCAGTTCAAGAAACCGGTATTTTTACCCGGAACAGCACAACTGAACTGGCGGGAAGGAAAAGCCGCTTGGGACTATCAACTGCTGAATGCCCGAGGCGATGCACCCCACCTCAGTGGTCGCATAGAATGGCTCTAAACTACCTCAGAGGGGCTCTCATCGTCACCCAAGGAGGGTGATGCTGCAACGGGAAGTGTAAAGAAGAATCGTGCCCCACCACCTTCAGGGCGCTCAAAGCCTATTTCCCCTCCCTGAGCTTGTATCAGGGAGCGGCAAGTGGGCAAGCCAATCCCCATGCCCTCTTCTTTGGTGGTATAGAACGGCAGAAACAGCTTTTCTTCAGCATCTTCTGCAAGCCCTTCACCATAGTCCCTAACGTCAATGCGAACACAACCTTTATCCGTGAGGCGCGCGCTTACCTCAACAGGCAGCGCAGCCTCTTTGCTGCGAGTTGCTTCAAGCGCGTTTCGAATCAGGTTCAGAGCAACCTGCTGAACCTGAATCGGGTCAGCCAACACCTCTGGCAGCCCTTCGGGCACAAGCAGCTCAATGGCCCCGTCGTTGTTGCGCGCATCCACTTCGGCGAACTCCCGGGTGTCTTCCAGCAGTGCAGAAACAGCAAGCACTTCCTTGCCGGTCGCTGGTTTTTTTACAAATCGCCGGATCCTTCGGATAATCTCGCTGGCACGATGCGATTGCGCCTCGATCTTATCAAGGGTTTCTTGTAACAGGCTCAAATTCGGGTTTTCAACGGACATCATCCGCTTGGAAACCCGGGCGTAATTGGCAATCGCCGTCAGTGGCTGATTCACTTCATGGGCAACACCTGCGGCCATCTCTCCCATGGTGGTCAAACGGGATATGTGCGCCAACTGGTCACGCTGCTCCTGCACAAGCTCTCGCGCCTCTTCCAGCGCCTGTTCACCATCAAGCTCAACGGTTATATCGCGGAACACAACCACAGCACCGTGTAATTCGTCATCCTCAAGTTTCGGTGTGGAGCGATATTCGGCCGGAAAGCCGGTGCCATCTGCGCGCAGCATTCTGATGTCGCGCTGGTTTTCTGCAACACCTTGGCTGCAGGTTGCATGAACCGGGAGCCCACTGGGGCACTGGGCTGCTGTACTGAAGTGGGTCTCAAAAAAATTGCGGCCGATCAGATCCTCAACAGGGCACCGCATAATAATGCCTGCGGCAGGGTTGGCGAACTCGATTAAGCCCATCTCATCAAGCCCGTAAATGCCTTCACTGATGGAATTGAGGATACGAGCCTGATCGCTTTGAAGCTCTCGATTCCGCGCCTGCAGCTCACGCTCAAGCCGAATAACACGGGCATGGGTTTTAACCCTGGCGATCACTTCAAGGGACTGAAAAGGCTTGGAGATATAGTCGGCCCCGCCAAGCGCGAAGCCTTTTACTTTCGCTTGCAGGTCATCCAGAGCTGAAAGGAATACAACGGCGCAATCGGCCGTTTCAGGATCGGCTTTGAGACGTTCGCATACCTCATAACCGTCCATTTCGGGCATCATGATGTCGAGCAGGACAACTTCGGGCTGATGGCGGTGGGCAAGATCCAATGCTTTTTCGCCTTCATTGGCGATCAGCAGCCGATAGCCTTTATCTTTCAGTGTCTCGTAGAGAACTTTCAGGTTCTGTGGATTGTCATCCACGAGCAGAACCGTCACCTCTGAATTTTCGCTGACAACTTCAGTCATATAATAAAAGGCCGGTCAAAAATATAACCGCATCATGCCGGTGAGATTACCTCGCGTCGATAAGGTTCTTTACGGACAGCACCATGCGGACAAGGTGTGCCAGTGAATGGGTACCCATCTTGTGCATCACTCGGGAGCGGTGAATCTCCACCGTGCGCTGGCTGATTTCCAGTTCAATAGCGATCACCTTGTTCGCCTGGCCTTCTATCATTCGATCCATGATCTCGTGTTCACGGGGGGTCAGGCTTTTAACCCGACGAATGATTTCCTGCTTCTCACCCAACGTTTTGCGCTGCTCCAGATCCTGCTCCAACGCCGCTTCGATTTTCTCAAGCAACGCTTCTTCGCGGTAAGGTTTCTGGATAAAGTCCACGGCGCCTTCTTTCATGGCGTCAACTGCCATAGGGACGTCACCGTGCCCGGTCACAAAAATAATTGGAAGAATTGAGTGTTTCTCGTTCAACTTTTTCTGCAATTCCATGCCGTCCATGCCCGGCATACGGATATCCAGTACGATGCAGCCAGCCATTTTTTCGGAATAATCCTTGAGAAATACGGCAGCATTCTCATAAGGTTTAACCAATTTGCCATCAGTTTTCAGTAACAGCTCCAGCGAGTCACGAACGGCTTCGTCGTCCTCTACCACGTATACAGTCTGCTGAATATCAGTCATGGGTGTGCTATCTCCTGTCTGTTTTGTTATGGCGATCGGTCAATGAATCGACGGATCTTTCTGATCGTCCCGGGCGTGTTCCTGGCGCTCGTGCTCACGCATTTTCTCAAGCCGTTGCTGGATAATGCCAAAAACACTCTGTTTCGGATAGTTGCCTTTGCTGTCTGCCTTACCGGCTGGCTTGCCCAGCAGTAGGGTCACCGCTTCCTCAACACTTGATACAGAGTAAACCGAAAACTGATTTTCACGGACAGCCTGAACCACTTCACTGTCCAACATTAAGTTCTGGACGTTGTTGGCAGGAACAATGGCACCCTGCGTGCCAGTAAGCCCGCCCTTGAGCTGACAGGTAGCGAAGAAACCTTCCACTTTTTCATTCACACCACCAATCGGCTGCACCTCGCCAAACTGATTTACGGAACCTGTAATGGCCAGATCTTGTCGCACCGGAACACCGGAAAGCGAGGATATAAGAGCACAGAGTTCGGCCAGCGAAGCACTGTCACCGTCTACCTCGCCGTAGTTCTGCTCAAACGTCAGGCTGGCGGACAGGTGCATAGGGTCCATCACCGCAAAGTGCGAGGCTAACCATGAACTCAAAATCATCACACCTTTGGAGTGAATGTTGCCACCCAATTTCACATCCCGCTCGATGTCCATAATCCCGCCATCTCCATAATAGCAGGTGGCCGTTACGCGGTTGGATAACCCAAACTCGAACCCGCCAGTGGAAAGCACAGACAGCGCGTTGACCTGGCCCACGACCGAGCCTTGAGTTGAAACAAAAGTGGAGCCGTCACGGATTGAGTCGTAGAGTTGGTCACGGATACGGCTACTGCGGTATTTAGCACTCTCAAGCGCTCTTTCCACGTGAACATCCTGGATCATCTTGGCATTCGCCTGCCGAGCCCAAAAATCCGATTCCCGGAGCAGGTTGGCAATATTGGCGGCATGCAATGAAAGCCTGTCTTGATGTTCTGCCATACGGGCACTGTGTTCGATGACCCGCGCCACGGCCTTATTGGTGCAATGTAACAGGTTTTTTTCTTTGACAACGCTGGCAATAAACTTCGCATACATAACCTGGCTGTCTTCGGAGCGATACATTTCGTTCTCGAAGTCCGCAGTCACCCGGAACAATTCTGCAAACTCGGGATCGTAATCCTGCAGCAGCATCCAGGTTTCACGATCCCCGAACAGCACAAGTTTCACATCCAGCGGCACAGCTTCAGGCTCAATGGAGATAGTGCCTGAGAGTGTCAGCTCTCTTTCAAGGGAGTTGATCTGGATGCACTTCGAACGCAACGCCCGTTTGATCCCATCCCATACGAAGGGCTGCTCGAGCACCTTTATGGCGTCCATCAACAGATAACCACCATTGGCGCGGTGCAGACTGCCTGCCCGAATCAGTGAGAAATCAGTAAACACAGTGCCCTTGTAGGTAACATTCTCAACGTATCCGAAGAGGTTGTGGTAGGTGGGGTTATCTTCCACCACCATCGGCACCTCATTGGTCTTCTGATGCACCACCACGTTAACGAGATAGCGCCGGGGCATCTTTTTGTCCAGCGACGCATAGGCAATGGCTGCCTGCTCTTCGTTGTCGTCGAGAAAAATCTCAAGATTTTCAACCAGGTCTTTGCGTACTGCCTCGAAGTAAGCCACCACATCCGGAAGGTTCTTGTAACTCTCAATCAATGCGTCAATTTGGTGGCCAGAGATGCCTTCAAGCGTTTCCTTATTCAGGGCCTGCTGCTCATCTGCGTACTCCTGTTCCCAGTCCGCCAATTTCCGGAGTGCCTGTCGGAGCTTTTTCTCGAGTTTGTTGATCGAATCTTCGAACTTGTCGCGCTGTGCATCTGTCAGCGCCTTGAAAGTCTCTGCGGTATGCGGCTTATCACCTTTCATTGCCACCAAGCGATACCCGCCTGGCGTCGTGATGGTCAGGCTGATTTTTTTGCGGCGCGCCTGAGCTGCAACTTTCTCAAGTTCGTCTTCCTGCTTTTTTCCATACTCTTCTTTAAGCTGCTCTGACCGTTCCAGAAAGCTGTCGCTATCGAAGGTCTGCGGAATGACCTTCACCAGCCGGCTCATGAGTTTCTCCATGTCCTGCTTGAGCACCACACCTTTGCCCGCAGGCAATTGCAACAGCTTAGGAATGCGCGGCTCTTCAAAATCTGCGACATAGCACCAGTCGTGACTTTGCTGCTCGGTATCCAGGTGGTGTTCAAGGTAGCGCAACATCATCGTGCGCTTGCCCAAGCCATTCCGCCCTACGGCATACACGTTGTAACCACCATGTGGCATAGCAAGCGCAAACCGCACAGCTTCCTGAGCCCGGTTCTGGCCCACAATTTCCGCGAGCGGCTCCAGTTGTCTGGTCGACTTGAACGGTAGATCTTTCAGAACACAGGCTTTGTAAAGCTGATGCAGAGACAGTGACTTCAAGGTTGGGTCCTGTAACGGTTGACTCATTGGCCGGTCATTGTAGGTTCTGTGGACCAGTCTGTCGCGCCTGGGGACAAGAATTGTGACAAACTCTCAAAGGCAGGACGTTTTGTGATGCAGTTCACGCTTCACAATCTCCTCATTGCCCTCGTCTTTCATCGAACACTACACTTCATCTTCCGACTCTAAGCCTTTAGTCTTATAGTCGGCTATAACAACAACATAATAAGCAATGGGTGCCAATCTACGATGAGTGATTCCGAAGATCGCCGGCTCAAGGATCGCTATTCTGCTTCGTGCCTTAAGGTACAGGTTCGTCAGCGCGGTTTTTTCAAGAAGAATAAGCCTTCTTTCCAGGCGACCTGCCTCGATCTGAACCGTTACGGCATGGCTTTGCTAAGCCCGCGCCCACTGGAGCCTGGCACACGGCTGTTTATGGATTTTGAGGGGAAGTACATCAGTGAATCGAAGGTGTGCGCTCGTGTTGTCGAGTGCCGCCCTTTCCAAGCCGGCTATCGGGTAAGCGTTCAATTCAGCTACTACCTTAACAAGAAAGGCTACTCCAGAACGGTGGACAACGCCTTGTCACGCATCGAAGGTTTTTACAACCGCCTCGCCAGCTAGAACGCTCCTCAGACCAACCCGGCATCCAGGCTTGCTGCAACGTACATCCCTAACTCCCGGCACTGCTCTTCGAACTCATCCTGATACTCACCACGGCACATCAGCGGCTCCTGAACAAGCTTCCAGCGTAATCCGGTGGTGATGCTTTCGATAGCGCGCCGCGTCCCGGTGCCGTCGTGGCCTGCGCGTATGTAAAAGGCAAATGGAAGACCCTGGGTTTTCTCCAGGCAGGGATAGTAGCTGCGATCGAAAAAATCCTTCAAAGCGCCACTCATGTAGCCAAGGTTTTCAGTGGTGCCAAGGATAATGGCATCGCAGGCAAGAACATCATCCGGGCCGGCATCCAGGGGCGCCAGCACGGTTACTTCTACGTTCTCAATATCTTCGTGGCGAGCACCCTGCGCGACCGCATCGCGCAGGGTGAGGGTGTTCGGAGAGGGCGCATGGGAAACAATAAGCAGTCTCTTTTTACGATCCACATCACACTCCCATGATTGCTTTAGAGCAGTTCGTCGACAGCAGCCTCTGCTTCTGCAGCGCTTTTCTTATCAACCGGCTTTGGCATCAAGCTTTCACGTACCTTGGCTTCGATTTCCTTGGCAATTTCCAGATTCTCTTCAAGGAACTTGCAAGCATTGGCCTTACCTTGGCCAATCTTATCGCCGTTATAGGCATACCAGGCGCCGGACTTATCCACAAAGCCCTCTTTAACACCCATATCGAGCACTTCGGCCATGTGATAAATGCCCTTGCCATAAAGAATCTGGAACTCGGCCTGGCGGAATGGCGGTGCAACCTTGTTCTTGACAACTTTAACGCGGGTCTCGTTACCCACAACTTCATCTCCGTCTTTTACTGCACCGATGCGACGAATATCCAAACGTACTGATGAGTAGAATTTAAGCGCGTTACCACCGGTGGTGGTTTCAGGGCTGCCGAACATTACGCCGATCTTCATACGGATCTGGTTAATGAAAACCAGCAAGCAGTTGGCGTGCTTCACATTGCCCGTGAGCTTACGCAGAGCCTGTGACATCAGGCGGGCCTGCAAGCCGACGTGGCTATCGCCCATCTCGCCTTCAATTTCTGCCTTTGGAGTCAGCGCCGCCACAGAGTCAACAATGATGACGTCTACCGCATTGGAGCGTACTAACATGTCGGCAATTTCAAGAGCCTGCTCACCGGTATCTGGCTGGGAAACCAGAAGGTCGTCTACGTTAACGCCCAACTTCTCAGCGTAGATGGGATCCAGCGCGTGCTCAGCATCGATGAAGGCACAGGTTTTACCGGCTTTCTGAGCTTCGGCAATAACCTGGAGGGTCAGAGTTGTTTTACCAGAGCTTTCAGGGCCGTAAATCTCAACAATTCGGCCGTAAGGCAGTCCGCCTATACCCAGAGCAACGTCCAACCCGAGGGAACCAGTAGAAACCGCAGGTATGGCTTCGCGGGGCTGATCGCCCATTTTCATTACGGCGCCCTTACCAAACTGGCGCTCAATCTGACCCAGCGCTGCGCTCAATGCTTTTTTGCGGTTATCTTCCATCAGTTCAAACCCTCTGTTGCCTTGGCCAGCGGCATTACATGCTTGTCGCTGGAGGTATAGTTAAGCGGGAGCTCGTACAGTAGTAACAGCGAATTCCCTGTATATTTGAACAGTATTAAAACATACCCCGAGAGAGAGGCCAACCCCTGTTATTGTGAAAGCATTCAGGTTTGCTTCAAAAACCCGCTAACTCCCTGCAGGGCAAAGAGAACCGCCTGCCGTCGCACCTGATCGCGATCGCCTTTGAAGTGCTGCACAACCGCTTCGGTGCTCTCAATGCTGGCGCCCCAGGCGAACCAAACCGTTCCTACCGGCTTCTCTTCACTGCCCCCACCTGGCCCGGCTACCCCGCTAATGGCAACCGCTACATTCGCACCGGTCGCTGCAAGTGCGCCTGCAACCATCTCACGCACCACCGGTTCGCTAACAGCACCATGATTGCCCAAAGAGGCATCGGTAACGCCTAACAACGATTGCTTGGCTTCATTACTGTAGGTGACCAAGCCACCCACCACATAGGCGGATGAGCCTGGTTTGTCTGTCAGCACCTTGGCAACCCAGCCACCGGTACAGCTCTCAGCAGTCACTACCGCGTAGCCAAGTTGTATCAACTTTGTGGCTAATTGATCCCCAGCATGTTCGAGTTCGTGGTCACTGGCAGGCATAATGTGCTCCCTCGTTTCATCACGGGCATAATTTTCTTACAATCCGTGGCTTCATCCAAAGTAAGATTATCCGGACTTGTCCATGTCAGCACCACAGAACACCAAACCCCAGCACACACCCATGATGCAGCAATACCTGAAGATCAAGGGTCAACACCCGGATGAGCTAGTGTTCTATCGCATGGGTGATTTTTACGAACTGTTCTATGACGATGCAAAAAAAGCTGCAGAGCTTATGGATATTACCCTCACTGCAAGGGGACAATCCGGTGGCAACCCGATTCCTATGGCGGGCATCCCTTTTCACTCTTCTGAGGGTTACATTGCCCGCCTGGTGCGTGCTGGTCAATCCATTGCCATTGTTGAGCAGATTGGTGACCCGGCAACCAGCAAGGGGCCGGTTGAGCGCCAGGTGGTCAGAATCGTCACCCCCGGCACGCTCAGCGACGACGCCTATCTGGAAGACCGCCGCGACAACCTGCTTGCGGCCATCTATCACCACCGTGAGCAGTTTGGCTTTGCATCACTGGACATCTCCAGCGGCCGCTTTGTGGTTTCAGAACTGGACACTCTGGAAGCCCTGCAGGGAGAGTTGCAGCGGTTACGCCCAGCGGAGATTCTTATCAGCGAGGATTTCCCCTACCAGGAAGTCGTCGCCGGGCTGACCGGTGTTCGGCGTCAGGGCCCCTGGCTGTTTGAATCAGACACTGCATTCCGGGTACTAACCCAGCAACTGCAAGTTCGCGACCTGACCGGGTTTGGCTGTGAGGACCTGAGCCTCGCCATTTGTGCCGCCGGTTGCCTGCTGCAGTATGCAAAGGAAACCCAGCGCACAGCCCTGCCCCACATTCGCAAGCTCACCCGGGAACGCCGGGACGAAGCCGTGATTCTCGACGCCACCAGCCGCCGCAACCTTGAGATTGATATTAACCTCATGGGCGGGCACCAACACACCTTGGCCTGGGTGATGGATAAAACTGCCACCTCCATGGGCGGCCGTGAGTTAAGGCGCTGGCTAAACCGTCCCTTGCGGGATATCGACGTAGTAAAGCAGCGCCAGCAAGCAGTATCGGCCCTGCTAGAAGGCTTTCATTACGAGCCAGTACACACTCTACTCAAAGCCGTGGGCGATATTGAACGTGTTTTGGCCCGCGTGGCGCTCCGCTCTGCACGCCCGAGGGACCTTGCCCGGCTAAGGGACGCATTTCAGGCACTGCCCGATCTGCAGGAAACCCTGAAACCGGTTAACTCCCATCATATCGTCAAGCTGGCCACCACCATTGGCGAATACCCCGAGCTTGCCGACATGCTGGAGCGCGCGGTTATCGACAACCCGCCTGTAGTGATTCGGGAAGGTGGCGTAATCCGAGAAGGTTTTGACGAAGAGCTGGACGAACTGCGAAACATAAGCGAAAACGCCGGTCAGTACCTGCTGGATGTGGAAACCCGGGAGCGGCAGCGCACCGGCATAAGCACCTTGAAAGTGGGGTACAACCGGGTGCACGGCTATTACATCGAAATCAGCCGGGCCCAGTCTGCACAGGCACCGGTGGATTACATTCGCCGCCAAACCCTGAAAAACGCCGAGCGTTTCATTACACCCGAGCTAAAAGAATTCGAAGACAAGGCTTTAAGCGCGAAGAGCCGTGCTCTTGCCAGAGAAAAAGCACTCTATGATGAAGTGCTGGAAGCAGTTGCTGAGCAGCTCGCACCTTTACAGGATGCAGCTCAGGCCTTGGCTGAGCTGGATGTCATCAGCAACTTTGCTGAACGCGCCACCACCTTACGCTTTGTTGCACCGGAATTTCGCGACGCTCCGGGGTTCGATGTCGAGGATGGCCGCCATCCCGTCGTCGAGCAGCTTCTGGATGAACCGTTTGTGCCTAACAACTTACTGATGGACGTCCAGCGCCGAATGCTGGTCATTACCGGTCCCAACATGGGCGGTAAATCGACCTACATGCGCCAGGCCGCTCTGATTGCACTACTGGCCTACACGGGGAGTTTCGTGCCCGCCAACCGGGCAGTGATGGGGCCGGTGGATCGCATATTCACTCGCATGGGTTCTTCAGATGACATTGCCGGCGGGCGCTCCACCTTTATGGTGGAAATGACAGAAACCGCAAACATCCTGCACAACGCTACCGAGTTCAGCCTTGTGTTGATGGACGAAGTCGGCCGGGGTACCAGCACGTTCGATGGCTTATCCCTGGCCTGGGCTACAGCCGAGCATCTGGCAAAAGAAATCCGTTGCTACACCCTGTTTGCCACTCACTATTTCGAACTTACACAATTGGCAGACGACCTGGAACTCGCTGTAAACGTGCACCTGACAGCAACAGAGCACGACGACAGCATTGTGTTTTTGCATAACGTACACGAGGGCCCAGCCAGCCAGAGCTATGGCCTGCAGGTGGCCAAACTCGCCGGCGTACCTCAGAACGTTATACTCAACGCCAAAGCCCAGTTAAAGCTACTTGAGAATAGCGCAGTACCCGCCACGGCTCTGCCGTCTCCTGCTGTTGAAGACCGCAGCAGGCAACCGACCATGCCTGCACAGGTTGTTTATCAGAGTGATATGTTTGCCAGCGCAGAACCCAGCGCTGTAGAAGAAACACTTCAGGGAATTGATCTGGACGATTTATCGCCCAGAGAAGCCATGAACAGGCTGTATGAACTGAAGAAATTACTGAAAAGCTGATGACAAATTGATCTGGGTAATAAGGTTATAGCGGTCAAACGCTTGCGGCAGTGCGGGCTGCTCCCTACAATATCGCCCATTAAAATATAACCACGGAGCATGACAACAAGCTCCGGATGAGATTGACCACTGGACCAGGGATCTGATTATGGCGTTTATCGTTACCGATAACTGCATCAAGTGCAAATACACAGACTGTGTAGAAGTGTGCCCGGTAGACTGCTTCTATGAGGGGCCGAACTTTCTGGTAATCGACCCGGACGAGTGTATTGATTGCGCTTTGTGTGAACCCGAGTGCCCAGCCGAAGCGATCTTCTCAGAAGACGAGCTGCCCAAAGACCAAGAGCAGTTTGTAGAGCTTAACGCCGATCTGGCGGGCAAGTGGCCCAACATCACCGAAAAGAAAGACCCACTCCCAGATGCGGCAGAGTGGGATGGCAAGCCCGACAAACTTCAATATCTGGAAAAGTAATTACAGGTAAGCCTGGCAACATTGCCAAGACCTGAACCAAAAAAGGGAAGCCCGTATCGGCTTCCCTTTTTTTATCTATACCGCACTGACAACTCTATACCACCGATCATGATGGCTCGAGTATTTTCCGGGCCGCAGCGGTTTTATAGAAAGCCGATAGCCGCCTGCGCACAAGCGCCTCAACGTAGCCCTCTTCTTGAAGTAAACCTATTACCGGGATAGCCCAAGCGTCTACCTCTGCAATGATAACGTCACGGGTAACACCCAGATCACCGAGTAGGTCGCTAAGTGGTCGGTCCCCATACTTCACAAAAAGGTGCGCGACCACAGCTTGGGCACAACCGGAAAAATAGCCGGTTCTCCGGAACTGCAACCAGAACTCATATCCAAGCACCACAAATGCCTGCAGTTCAACGTCGCCAAGCCCTTCACGAAGCTCGTCAACCGTACGGTCTTCCACGGCGACCCAGGCTGCCATAACCGTATCCCGCACTTCATCGTCAGAGAGCGCCCGCTGCAGGAACTGTTCACTACGACTGATCAGCCCCGGCAAGCTATCTGAGAGCCAGGCTTTCAACCTGCGCTCAAAGGTCTCATCCAATCCGGGTACCGCCTTGTTAGCCATGCGCTTGCCAAATTTCATCATGGAACCCACACCGGGTACCGATTTGGTGATCAGGTTGTCTTCATAGAGGTAATTAACGATTCCCTGATACACCACATTCGAAACCAGTTCCTGATACACCGGATGCGCCATGATTTCGCTAATTATACGTTCGCGCTGTTGGCGCAATTCAAGCATTTCTTCCACAAAGCCCGTGGCTTGTTCACGGGTGATAATGTCACTTAATACAGTATTTGCCTGAACGGATGCGTTGAGCACCTCTGTGGCCATCTCACCCGCCAATTCAGGAATTCCGGCATCCAGTTCCATGTCCACAACCACTCGCTGAATGGTCTCCATGACCTGCTTTTCCGAGGCTATGCGATTCAGCGTAATCGTATCTGCATGATCAAGAAGTTCGTTAACCTCTTGCGTGAGAAACTTACGCAGCTTTGTGCCTTTCAACGAGGCAACCTCGTGCTTCACATGCAATTCCAGCAACTGACTGGCTGGATCGTTTTTGTCCTTGGTCATGATGTTCGTGGCCCTATTGATATGAAGAAACACAGTTATAATTGCACTGGATACCGAAAGGCTAACACGAAGACAAGGCAGACGGGTTCGCCATAGATACGTTGGGCTAGCAGCGGCTGGGCCAGTATAAGCCCAGCGCTAAACCGTACCGCCAGATGAATGGCCAGTTACTGATAGTCGCTGAAACTGTGGGGGTCTGCCGCCAGCGCCAGACACAGACTGCCGGGGCCAATATAGATGCTGCTGGTGATGCCCATCTGCGACAGTAATAGCTCAACACCATTTTTCTCACAGGCACTTCTGAGCCTGTTCAGGCCAGGCAACGCTTCGATTTCTGCCCAAGTAAGACCGCAAGACAAGCTCACATAGGGTGTTAGCAGGCCAGCCTCAACTCTCGCCACGGCATAGTTCACTACCTTTTCCACCGCCGCATCGAAACTACGGGTTTTGGCAACGGGCTGACCTTCAACACCCTGGCCAAAAATTACCGGGGTGATGTTCAGGGCTTTGCCAAGAAACGCCACGACACCTGATATGCTCTTATCACCACGGCGTCTGGCGCGCTCACGAATGTAGTGAAGATCGCGGGGAATAACGCAGGTGTAGATCTTGTCAGAAAAACGCTCCACCTCATTACGCAGCGCGTTCTTGGAGAGCTTCTGGTCAATCAGCCTGAGCGTATGAGCCGCCAGCAAGCCTTGCCCCGCAAAGATCTGCTTGCTATCAATCACCCGCATAGAGAATTTGCCTTCTCGACCCGACGCAGCTCGGGCCTGCTCGTAATTAGCCATCACGCTATTCATAGCTTCAGATGCGTTCTGAAAAATCAGGCTTCGGCTGCGGGTGACCGTTTCACAAATTGCCACATCGTACTCGGGCACGATCTTTTCCATGAACAGCTCATGGATCTGTTCGGCGCTAAACGCCTGAGTTTCAGCATGGCGACCTTTTTGCAGGAGCCCACTCTGATAGAACTCCTGGGTTCTGACAGGGTCGTGCCGGTCAATGTAGGTTTCGCCATCAATCACCGCAGTTACGGGGAGAATGAACACGTCGTGCTTGCGACTGAATTCGAATGGTAAATCACACGCCGAATCGACGATTAACCCAACTTTCACACCAAATCTCCTGCTTTCAGTTCCCCGAGGTTTTTCTCCAAAAGTGCCCTGTTATCTTGCTGCCAGGGGTGGAAACCTTTGCGGAAATAGGCCAGAAATTCCGGCATACACTGGCGCAAAATTCCAGGCTTTCCCCACAAGAAATTGAGCCCACCCATCCAGGTGCGAAGGCTCCAGAGCTTGCCGTCGGTTTTCAACAAGCTGCAAGTATTCAAAAAGGTGTACTTGAAGAAGTTCCAGGTCACGAACAGAAATATGAACCGCCTCAGGTTCTCATTTCCAACACACTCCCGGTAAACATCAAACGCAACCGATTTGTGCTCGGTTTCTTCGATGGCATGCCAGCGCCAAAGCTGCGCCATAACCGGCGTTGCGCCCTCCAGCCACTCAGGGTGGCTGAGAATGGCATTCGCCAGCACCGCCGTATAATGCTCGGCGCCGCAGGTGCCTGCCAGTTGCCTGCTGGGAGAAAGCTTTCCAACCCACTCCATGTGTTTGCGAAAACGGCTATCCAGGCGGTCAATGTCATAGCCCCGTGCTTTCAAGTCCTCGTTGTACGCTTTGTGCTCGCGGCTGTGCAGGGCTTCCTGGCCAATAAATCCACGGATTTCCGCTTTCAGTTTCGGATCTTCAATCTTGCCTTGATATAACCGAACCGCATTGATGAACTGCTGCTCACCATCCGGAAACTGAAGCGACAGCGCATTGAAGAATGCCGTGCGAAATGCGTCATCGCCGTGCCAAAGTGTTTTTAAATCTTCACTGACATCAAAGTGCAGGTGCCGTGGTTTAACGGACACACCCTCGGGAGTGGAACTGATGGACATGACTGCCTCCTGCTTCTATTTATTATAATTTTTGACTGTTGAACAAAAAAACACCAGTAGCATCAGTCTAATGCCCAGAATGAGCTAGAAGGAAGGGCGGTGCCAGCAAAAAGGACACATTGTCACAAAATGACACATCGTCAGTGGACCGGAAGCAGGGATTATTAGAAAGCTGACACAAAAAAGGGAGGCATTTCGCCTCCCAAAGTCTTGCAGATCATTTTTTGGTGGTCCCTGGTAAAAATCAGGGACTAAATACTCAGGGTTTATCGGTTTGCGTGGCGCCCGGAGCTTCCGGGTCTGAGGTAAAGCCAAGAAGCTTGGTTCGCTCAATCAACAAGTAAAGAACCACACCGGTGCCAAGGCCCCAACCCGCACCATAGACCGCCAATACCACACCCATAGTGCCCGCAATGCCGCGCTCGGTGTTGTTCTCCAATTGCTCCAGACCAACCATCAAACAGATATAGCCAGTCAGCAAAAGAGTCAGGGACAACGCAATGGGTAGTACGGGTTGAAAAAAGCTCACCAGCGGCAGAATAAACAGGGCAATAAACCCAGTGATCCAGAAGGTGCCACCGCCACTGTAGATTGAATCCATCGCGTTGCGGCCATACTTGTAACGCTCAGCCATAGTCGCCGTTACAGCTGTCCAGATAGGGCCTGCCAGGCCGGGGTATGGCGCAAAGAACGCATGACCACCGTTACGAATGGCGGTTACCAGGTGCACTCGGTCGATGCTGTTATCGATATCCTCATCTTTACGAAGATGATCTACGCGGTTCATCAATGACTGCCCCACTACGATATCCCCGAAGGCAATAATGTAGGCGATGACCGCCGTTGGAACGGCATACAGGAAGATTTTTGGGTCGGGGAATCCAACCGTAAACGGCAGGTAGTTCCACAGCTCATCAAAAGCCGGCTTGGTAATGCCCCACTCAACATTCGGCACATCGTATTCGCCAGTGGCGAAGCCCACGAGGATGGCTACAATCATGCCCGGTACCATGCCGTAGTTAGCAATTTTACGTGCGAAGGAGTTGGTTTCAACAAAGCCTTTGAACGACACAGAGAACATCAAATACAAACAAACAAGGCCACCAACAATCAATGAGATTGGCGTGTTGGCCACTCGGCCGCCAACTTCAATTTCTCCCATCAGAGCCGCAATACCGGCACCAATAATAATACCGCCTTTCATTGAGCGTGGAATCAGATCCACCAGCTTGCTTCCCAGGCGAGTAATGCCAAGGAAAAGGAAGATGATAAACACGAGGAACTGCAGGGCGAACATTGCCTGAATGGCCTCGGGGCCGGGCTCATAGTCGCTCAAAAACAGTAGTACTACGGGAATGCCCGGTGTTATCCAGCCAGGGACCAAAGGCACGCCCAGCAATGCAGGAAGCATAAAACCGATACCGCAGATCACGGCATACGCCAAGGCGACATCGTAGGGTACGCCCAAGTATTTCTGCAGCAGAGGAATCATAGCCAAGCTGACCACAAACATGATCAGAGCCTGAACCATCTCCGCAAACTCCCAGCGGTAATGGACAAAAGGTAGCCGGATCTTGAAAGGACCGGCAGGCCAATAGGGCTGTTCTTCCCCGGTTTTACGGTGAAACATTTGCATAGCTAGGTCTCCCGCAAGCGTTATTTACGCATGCATGCTTTGTATTGTTTTTGTAGAAATATCCGGCAGCATCAGGAGTGGCACTGCCGATCAGGAGGTCAGTTCAACTCTTTGGCTTGATCCCTTAACAGGAACTTCTGGATCTTGCCCGTGGATGTCTTGGGCAACTCCGAGAAAATGACGGTTTTGGGTACCTTGAAGCGAGCCAGGTGTTCGCGGCAGAAATTGATAATATCTTCCTCACTCACATCACCTGCTTCTGGTTTGAGGGTCACAAAAGCACAGGGAGTCTCCCCCCACTTTTCATCCGGACGCGCCACCACAGCTGCTTCGAGAACATCCGGGTGCCGGTACAGCGTATCTTCAACTTCAATGGTGGATATGTTCTCACCACCAGAGATGATGATGTCCTTCAGGCGATCCTTGATTTCCATGTAGCCGTCTTCGTGCCAAACAGCCAGATCCCCGGTATGGAACCAACCGCCGCGGAATGCTTCCTCGGTAGCCTTGGGGTTCTTCAGATAACCTTTCATAACAGTATTACCGCGCAGGAATATCTCACCCACGGTTTTGCCATCTTTCGGCACGGCTTTCATGGTGTTCGGATCGCCTACCATGGTGCCGGCGAGGGTGTGATAGCGCACACCCTGACGTGCTTTGATTTTGGCCCGATCGTGCAATGGCAGCTCATCCCAGTCAGATTTCCACGCACACACGGTGACCGGACCATACACTTCTGTCAGGCCATACACGTGGGTCACCTTGATGCCCATCTCTTCAACGGCACCAATCACCTGGGCCGGTGGCGCAGCGCCTGCAATCATGGAGCGAACTTCATGATCAATGCCCGCCTTCGACTCAGGTGGCACATTCAACAAGGCGTTCAGCACGATGGGCGCGCCGCACATGTGGGTAACCTGGTGTTTTTTAATCAGCTGCAGGATCTTTTCCGGATCTACCCGGCGCAAGCAAACGTGCGTGCCTGCCATGGCAGTAATTGTCCAGGGGAAACACCAGCCGTTACAGTGAAACATCGGCAGCGTCCACAGATACACAGGGTGCATCCCCATGGACCAAACCGCCTGGTTACCCAGCGCGTTGATGTATGCGCCGCGATGGTGATAGACCACACCTTTGGGGTTGCCGGTGGTGCCGGAAGTGTAGTTCAGTGAAATAGCGTCCCATTCGTTGTCCGGGAAGCTCCACTGAAACTGTGGGTCGCCCTCTTGCAGAAAGGCTTCGTAGTCCAGATCACTAACCTGAACACCCTCGCCGTATTCCGGGTCGTCAACATCAACAATAAGCGGCTTGTTTTCCAGACGGCTCACAGCGTCGCGCACCACCTCACCAAACTCGCGATCGGCAATCACCACCTTGGCTTCGCCGTGCTCAAGCATGAAGGCAATGGCTTCTGCATCCAGGCGCACATTCAGCGTATTCAAAACTGCGCCCATCATGGGCACCCCAAAATGACACTCCACCATGGCGGGAATATTCGGCAACATGGCAGCCACAGTGTCTCCCCGCTTGATGCCTCGCCCTGCTAGTGCAGATGCGAGGCGCCGTGAACGGTCGTATGTCTGCGCCCAGTTATAGCGAACAGCTCCGTGGATAATGGAGGGGTAGTCGGGGTAGACGCTGGCAGTGCGTTCGATAAAATCAATCGGGGATTGAACAGCGTAATTGGCATCAAGGGGCGCAAGGCCCTGATCGAAGATCGAGGTCATGGGGTGTTCCTCTTTGTGAGCCTATTGTTCTTGTGTCGTATTCAGAAAAGCCGCTAGAGTGACTAAGAGTAGCTATGACTTCTTATAGAAATAATCTTATTTTATAGAGGTAATACTAGAAATTACACCAAGGTATTATAGTGTAATCACTATACAACACCCCAAAACGATAGAGCCGATTACTACTATGAGTTTTAGCTTGCCCGATGCAGACCCGCAACCCGGCCTGATACTCGATAGCGCTGCAAATACTTTGCGCAGCAATCTCGCCGCAGAATCATTGTGGGTGAAGAATGACCTGACAGACCCATCTGGCATCCTCCCAACGAATGTTCAGGCACTGGTTACCGCCGCGCTGACGCAAGCTCGGGCAATCGAAGATGTAGAATCCCACATCAACAACACCGTTCTTCTATGGACGTTTATCCCCTGCCTGAAAACCGCCGAGGTACTGGCCCGTGGCCGCGATGCCACGACCGATATCCTTAACCGGGATCAAGCCATTCGATCGAACCGCCTTTATCGGGTGATCACAGAAAACACCACCGATCTTATCTCGCGGCACGCTCCCGACGGGCGCTTCATTGATGCAACCCAGGCTTCATGGCGCCTCCTCGGCTATTGGCCGGAAGAGCTTCGAGGCCGGCTGCTGGAGGACCTATTCCAGAGTGATAGTTCTATGCGGCAACTGACCGAGACCCGCAACCGCCTGCGAGATGACGGCTATGCCACCATGACTCTGGACCTGACCCACCGAGACGGCAGCAAGCGGTGGTTCGAGATCGCAAGCCGGGCCATCAGAGAAACCTATACAGGTGCGG
Source organism: Marinobacter sediminicola (assembly GCF_031157525.1). Classification (GTDB taxonomy): domain Bacteria; phylum Pseudomonadota; class Gammaproteobacteria; order Pseudomonadales; family Oleiphilaceae; genus Marinobacter; species Marinobacter sediminicola. Next base: position 77,637 of record NZ_JAVIXR010000009.1, on the reverse strand, counting down.
TTGTTGAGGTGGTCAGCGTATCCAGAGACATTACCGCCAGGGTAGCCTCAGAGGACAACAACCGCAGGCTGGCCGATGAACTTGCGCGTACCGCAAGACTCGCGGCGCTTGGCGAGTTGGCCTCCAGCATTGCCCACGAAATGAATCAGCCTTTGGCGACCATCGTTAACTTTGCCAGTGCCAGCCAGCGTTACCTGAAAAGCGCCAGCACTTACCCTGAACATCTTGAGCGTGTCGACGATGGCCTTGAGAAGATCATCCACCATGCCAATCGCGCTTCGGAAGTGATCAAGCACCTCCGAACCTTCCTTCGTAAAGGTCGGAAGCGCACAACAGAAGTTCTGCTAAACGAGACCCTCACAAAGGTTGCCCAGCTCTGCCAATGGGAGGCTGATAAATACAATGTAGAGATAGTCTGCACCCCGGCCGACAGCAAGCCGACAATCATTGCAGACCAGGTATTGCTGGAGCAGGTACTGATTAATCTGATTCGTAATGGCATGGAGGCGAATGTGGAAGCGCTCGCCGCCCAAGCAGCCACTACAGGTTCCCGCCTGATGCTCTCAGCATCCATAAACAGCGAAGGTGAAACGCTGATTGACGTCACGGATGAAGGGCCTGGCCTTGATGACCAGGAAATCCGGAAGATGTTTCAGCCTTTTTACACAAACAAGCCCCAAGGGCTCGGGCTGGGGCTTTCCATGAGCCGCTCCATTATCGAAGGTTTTGGTGGTTTTCTGGATGCCCGCCCCGCTTCAACCGGCGGCCTTACCCTGACCTGCCGCTTCCCGGCAGCATCCGCAAACAAACGCATATCCAGCACAGAGACTGCAACCGATGAGTAACGAACGCACCCCGGACACATCCACCGTTTACGTTGTTGATGACGACGCCGGCATGCTGGAGTCCACTCAGTGGTTGCTGGAGTCCGTTGGCCTGAACGTTCAAGCATACAGCGACGGGCGCAAGTTTCTGGATGCCCTCGGCGATAGCCGGGGCGGCTGCGTGGTGTTGGATGTGCGGATGCCGGGACTCGGTGGGCTGAACGTTCAGGAAGAGCTGCAAAAGCGAAGCATTGAGTTGCCAATCATTTTCGTATCCGGCCATGCGGATGTGCCAATTGTGGTGCGCGCGTTCAAATCCGGTGCCTTTGATTTCATTGAGAAACCATTCAATGAGCAGCTCCTTCTCGACAGCGTGCAGCAGGCACTGGAAGCTCACCATCAATCCAGTCATCTGCAGCTGGGCGACGAACGGACTGATGCGCTCATTTCGACGCTTACACGCCGGGAGCGGGATGTATTCCTGCCTATGGCCCAAGGCTACACCAGCCGTGAAATTGCCGATCAACTGGGCGTTAGTGTGAAGACCATCGATCTCTACCGGGCCCGTGTAATGAAGCGACTGGGTGCGGAGCGGCTGCCCGATGTTACGGGCTTAGCCATTACCGCTGGTCTGCTCGACCCATCAAACCTGCGCTAGCTCCTCATGGGCCAGCGCGCCCAGCCTGGCGATTGCCTGGTCGATACGCTCGTTCCAGGGATTGCCGCCGTTCAGCCGCAGGCAGGATTCAAACTTGTCTGATATGGAAAACATCAGGCCCGGAGCCACATTAATATTCTCTGCCCGGGCCCGGTGATAAAGCCGTGTGCCTGAAATGCCTTCCGGCAACTGCACCCAGAGTACAAAGCCGCCCTGTGGCCTGCTGACCGCAGTACCCACAGGGAAAGACCGCGCAACCGCCGCTCTCATACGCTCCGTGGTTTCCCGATAATTCTGCCGCGCCGAACGCAGATAACGATCGTACCCACCCTGCTCCAGAAAATGCGCCACCGCCAATTGCGGGATCGAAGACGTTGCCAGATTCGAAAAATACTTCTGTTGCCGAGCACCTGCCATGTATCGCCCAGGCAACATCCAGCCCAACCTTAACCCCGGCGAAATGGTTTTAGAAAACGAGTTGCAGTAGATAACATTATCCGTGCGATCAAATGCTTTCGCAGGCTTTGGGCGTTCGCCGGCATGATAAAGATCCCCGTAAATATCATCTTCTATCAACGGCACTCCAGCGGCAGCAAGCATAGACACCAACTGTTTTTTGCGCTCATCCGGCATACGTGCGCCCATGGGGTTGCTGTGATTGCATACCACTACGCAGGCTTTTACCGGCCACTGCTCCAGAGCCAACTGTAAACCCTCAAGACTTAACCCATCGGATGGGTGAGTCGGTATCTCCATCGCCCGCAGCCCAACAACTTCCAAGGCCTGAAGAATACCGGGGAACGATGGTGACTCAACTGCCACTATATCCCCCGGCTTAGTAACGGCGCGCAAACCCAGAATGATGGCTTCCTGAGCGCCGTTGGTAACAAGCACATCATCCGGCGTAATCGGAACACCAATCGTCGCCATGCGCTGCGCAATCTGCCTGCGGAATGATGTTTTTCCGGGAAAAGCGTAATCCAGAGTTTCAAGGCCCCGCCGAGCCGCCCAAATCGTACTCTGCTGAATCTGTCGCAACGGCAAAAAATCCGGATGGGGAATGGCAGTAGCGAGCGGCACCATGCGATTTTGTTCATCTGCACACAGCTCCAGAGTCATCTCACGGGCTGTTACCGGCGCCGGACGAATCCTGAGCCTGCCCATCACTGGCTCAGGGGCATCCACAACAGGCAAGCGAACAAAAAAGCCACTGCGCTCCCGGGCCTGAAGGTAACCCCGAGCTTCAAGTGTTTGGTGCGCTTGCAACACAGTTGAAATACTCACTTCGTACTGTTTGCTCAACACCCGCACGCCCGGCAGGCGGTCTCCATCCCGATAGACACCGTCCTGAATCAACGACTGAAGCCTGTCTGCCACCTGGTTGTATAGAGCCCCCATACTGCCCACCTCACCCAATCAAGAAATCATTTGCCCATTCGGACAGCCAGCACGCCCATTGCAACAGATCCGCACCAAACCGGAACGGTACAGATACCCGGAAAATCGACCGGTACAGACCGGCAACTTTTAGCTCTGTACCGGCTCAAAAACAGATTATCTGAATCTGTTATGGCTGTCAGTTCAGGAAGACAATAACAACATCGAAAATCAGAAGAAGGAGTTTCATCATGGGCATCGCAAACAGTCAGGCTCTGACCGCTACCCGAAGCAATCTTTTTGGCCTCAACCCGGGCGCGCCCGCACTGTACGGTGAAGACCTGAACACCAACCGCCAATGGCTGGAAGACCTCGGGTTTTCTGTACGCCAGTCAGGCCATAGGCACTGGGTAGTAACACACAGCAATCCATTGCCCGAGCTGCACTTTTACAGTGAGACTGAGCTGGCGCAGTTTGCCAGCTACAAAGGCCACCACTACGCTAAACACTTGCTCCCAGAGAACAGAACATGAATTACCCCATTTATCAGGTAGACGCCTTTACCAGCGAGATATTCAAAGGGAACCCTGCCGCGGTCATGCCGTTGGAGACGTGGCTTCCCGGCGACACCATGCAGGCACTGGCCGCCGAGAACAATCTGGCAGAAACCGCATTCTTCGTGCGGGAATCCGGCACCAATGGTGCAGACTTTCATATTCGCTGGTTCACTCCCAGTGTTGAAGTACCGCTTTGCGGCCACGCTACTCTCGCCAGCGCTTGGGTTATTTTCAATAAACTGGGGTGGCAGTCAGATGAAATACGCTTTGGTTCTCGCAGCGGTATTTTAGGCGTTCACCAAACCCCTGATAACTGGCTGGTTCTGGACTTCCCGAACCTGAAAATTGAAGAACAGAACACACCACCAATCATTAGCCAAGCACTGGATAGCGCGCCGGAAACGGCCTTTTACGTGCCGAATGACACCAATTACATGGTTGTTCTGGAAAACGAGGCAGCTGTGAAAGCGGCGCAGCCGGATATGCGAAAGCTCAAACAACTGGGCAATCAAGGCGTGATCATCACCGCACCCGGTGATACTGCCGACTTTGTCAGCCGGTACTTCGCGCCTGGCTCCGGAATTGATGAGGACCCGGTTACCGGCTCCATTCACAGTGTTCTGGTGCCCTACTGGGCCGAAAAGCTCGGCAAAACAAAGCTGGAAGCGCGGCAACTGTCAGCACGGGGCGGCTTATTACGCTGTGAACTGCAAGGCGACCGCGTTGCGATAGCCGGGCAAGCGGCTTTTTATATGGAAGGCACAGTTCATCTGGAATGAGCCATACAGCCGCCCTTAGGCTGGTATACTGCGCGCCACACAAACCAATCGGCGGGCAGTAATGACGGCAAGTTCCAGTAACCAGTACGATGTGATTATTATCGGTGCCGGCGCCGCCGGCCTGATGTGCGCTGCCACTGCCGGGTATCGCGGGCGCAAAGTACTGGTCATCGATCACGCCAATAAGCCGGGAAAAAAGATCCTCATGTCCGGCGGCGGGCGCTGCAACTTCACCAATCTCAACAGCACGCCCGCAAACTTCCTGTCGGACAACCCACGCTTCTGTATTTCCGCCCTCAAGCGCTACACCCCCCAGCACTTTCTGGATCTTGTTGAGCGCCATGGCATTGAGCACGAAGAGAAAGCTGCCGGCCAACTATTCTGCAAAGACAGTGCGAAAGATATAGTCACCATGCTGCTCACTGAATGCGACTGGGCCGGAGCTGAAATCCGCATGAAAACCAGCGTGCAAAACATAGTGCAAGGCGATGACAGCTACCGCATTAATACCAGTTCAGGCTCCCTGACCTGTGAATCTCTGGTCATTGCCTGCGGAGGCTTGTCCATCCCTACCATGGGCGCTACGGGATTCGGTTACGACATTGCCCGGCAGTTCGGGCTCACGATTTTACCCACCCGAGCCGGGCTGGTGCCTTTCACCCTGCACCCGGAACTGAAGCAACAGTTGGCGCCTCTATCCGGCGTAAGCTGCCCTGTTGATGCAGCCTGCAATAACCAGAACTTCCGAGAGCCCATGCTGGTCACACATCGAGGCCTGAGCGGGCCATCGATGCTGCAGATCTCCAGCTTCTGGCAGCCTGGCGACCCTCTGGCCATCAACCTGCTACCAGATCGCAACATCCACAAAGATCTTCTGGCCCTGCGCAAACAGAAGCCGCAAACCACGATTGCCAACTACCTGGCTCAGCACCTACCCAAGCGCTTTGCGCAGGTATTCAACGAGATTTATGGCTGGCATGGCCCGCTTCAGGGCTACAGAAACAGTGACCTTGAACAGGTGTCAGACACGCTTGGGCATTGGACAGTCAAACCGGCTGGAACAGAAGGCTATCGAACCGCTGAAGTGACACTGGGCGGCCTAGATACGCGCCAACTTTCTTCAAAAACCATGGCAGCGTTAGAGCATCCAAACTTGTTTTTCATCGGCGAGGTCGTGGACGTAACGGGGCATTTGGGCGGGCATAATTTTCAATGGGCGTGGGCTTCAGGGGTGGCGGCCGGGTTGTCAGCATGATGCCTTCCATACCTTTATTAATTCCTCGACAACCAGAACGTTAAGGGCTGACTAGCCACTTGCAATTCTGACCGCGATTAACTCTACCCTCGCCAATTTGCCATTAAAATTTCGATCTACCCTTCCCTCGTTTGGGTGATACCTACCTATGAATTGGCTTGCTAACATCCGATAAGCAATAGGGTCAATTTTCAGGCACCGAAAGCTAAGGAAAACACACAAGAGGAAGGACACATGATCTCATCGGCGCAATCAGTTTACGTTCGAAAACCGGCATCTGAACTTGGTTACTTTCGCACTGTGCTTATCACATGCCTCGCAATACCAGGCTTGGTGGCCTGCGGCGGAGGCAGTGGCGGAGGCGATAACAGCTCACCGGATATAACCGTATCGGCCAGTACCGTTACACCGTCCCTGAACGGCAAGCATGAAGCAACTGTAAAAGCGACAACCAATGCCACAAATCCGACCTACGCCTGGACTGTCGAATCCCGTCCGGAAGGCAGCTACCTGCACAACAGTGGTATTTCGAATCGCGACAAGGCAGCAGCCAGCTTCACTACAGATGCTGTTGGTAGCTACGAATTAAAGGTAACTGTTAACGGGAATGTCAGCGATACGGTTACCCTGGAAGCTGACAACATCTGGCGCCCGTTAGCCGTCGATGACCTGCCGGATGGCGCAGTTTCTTATGGTTTGTCGCTCGCTACTGCTCCCAGTGGCGAGCCTTATGTTGGCCATCTTGGAAGAGTCGGTGGCGTTAATAACGGCCTTACAACCCTGAACTTTGACGGCATTAGCTGGCAAAACGTTGGCAGCGACAACTATGCTCACCAGGACTTATCTCTTGCCATTCACCCCGACGGAACGCCTTACCGAGCGTACTCTGACATCGCGACTCAAGGCGCTGTGCAAAAATTTGATGGTAACAGCTGGGTGTTGGTTGGTTCAGCTACCCTGGCCGCTGACGACGCGGCCCGTATTTCCTTGGACATCGCGCCGGATGGAACACTTTATCTTGCGTATCTTGATACGTCAGATGACAACAAAGTTGTTGTCCAGATGTTTGACGGCACTGCATGGAGCAAGGTTGGCGGCTCCGCCGCCAGTGGCAGAGATGCGGGATTCGCCTCCCTGGCCGTCGCTTCAGATGGCACCCCCTACATTGCTTTCAGCGACAGCTCCAATGCTAACAAAGCGACAGTCAAAAAGTATGATGGTTCCAGCTGGGTGAATATTGGTATTGCCGGTTTCTCTCCGAGCGAGGCGGAGCATCTTTCATTGGCTATATCCCCGGTAGACGATACACCCTATCTCGCCTACGTTGATGCGAATGAGCAAAAAGGCGTGGTAGCCCGTTACCAGGGTACTAGCTGGTCACGGGTCGGTGGCGGTTACCTGCCAAACAGTCGTATCACGCGCGAACTCGCTCTGGCCGTGACACAGGACGGGCGTCCCATGGTCGCGTTCAGCGATGGATCTGCAAACGTTGACTTTAAAGCCCGGGTAATGCTGTATGACGGCACCGACTGGAACAATCTGGGTGAACCAGGCTTTTCATCAGACCGAGTGTCTTTTGTCAGGCTGGCGTTGCTACCGGACGACACCCCGCTCATCGCCTATGCTGTCTCTACCAGCGGGCAATCCAATAAAATGTTTGTACGCAAGCTGAGCACATTAGCACCTCAGGTAACCCACATCCTTCCGGGAAGAGGCGAGCGGCAGGTTGATAAAAGCACAAAGCTGACGGTTCGCTTTGATCGGGAAATGGATGAGACAACAACAATCAATAGCAGCAGCTATGTAATCCGGGATAGTAATGGAGTTGTTAATATCAACAGCATTCAATCCGGCCTGGGCAACATGACCGTAGAGCTTGAACCCGGCCGTGACCTTGTGGGTGAGGTGACGGTTACTCTGGAAGAAGATGAGATCCAGGATGTTGACGGCAAGAAGTTCAAAGGTATGAGCTGGCACTTCTGCATATCCTGCTAACGGCCTCTGCGCGGCATGAGTACTAAGGTATTACCCATGCCGCGCCCGGTATTCACAGTTCATACGAGCCAGTCGATAAAAGCTTGCCTTCAGCAAGCAGGAGACGGAATAGAAAACAGGAGTTAGAGCCAACAAAATGTATGCGGGGCCGTCAATTCAGCCGGACCCGCTTAAGGGGGGCGCTATGAACCTTTAGCGTAGAACAACCAAGGGCTTCTTTGCGGTTCTCAGCATAGTGGTTGTCGTACTGCCCACAAAGAACTGGCGTATGCGGGAGTGGCCGTAAGCACCCATTACCAAGATGTCGATATTATGCTCTTCCTGATATTTGTGCAGCGCCTGCTCCACATCACCAGATAGGATGGTGAGAGTGATATCTGCTTCGAGTACTTCCAGCATCTGCTTTGCTTTTTCCAGCTGGCTTCTGCGCTCGGCGTTGTCAGTCCCGACCATCACCAGGTGCAAAGGCATACCCTTCAATACCGGGCTCCCCGCCAACAACTCAACACCTCTGAACGCCGTAGGGCTACCATCAAATGCAAGCATGGCTGTGCGAGGCATTGAGAAGGAATCTGGCACGAGCAGGATTGGCCGGTGCACACTACGGATCACCGTTTCGAGCTGGCTGCCGATGCCTGCGCCACTGTTGGAGCTACTGTCACCTTGCAAGCCCATCACTACCAGCCGGGTTTCATCTTCAAGCGCCATCAGGGATTCGGTCAAATCACCGTGCCGCTGGCGTTTTTTAATGTCACTGATGCCTGCACTCTGCAACCGGTGAGCGGCTTCATCCAGCATGTGTTCACCGTGCTCAAGAGCCAGCTTGGCTCGCCTACGATCCAGCTGCGCAAGCTCATCCAGCAGTTGCTCACGACTACCCAGCCCAATATTCCCGGCCAGATCCGGCTCTGAAGGATAACGCTCCTGGTCCAACACATGCAGGAGGGTCAGGGGTGAACCCATATGTTTGCTGGCCCAGGCCGCGTAGTCGCAGACTGCCGGCGCCGCGGGTGAGCCGTCAATGCAGGCCACTACCTGCAGGCTGTCCTGGATGCTCTCAGTTGTATTTTGCATATTAATGGCTCATCAGCTGATCTATGCCTTCCGGCTTATCGTGCACGCCAAAACGGTCAACGATGGTGGCACTGGCCTGGTTCATACCAATCACTTCCACCTCTGCGCCGTCGCGGCGGAACTTGATAACCACCTTATCGAGCGCACCCACAGCGGTAATGTCCCAAAAATGCGCACGGCTAACATCTATGACCACTTTATCGACCACTTCACGGAAATCAAACGATGCAACAAACTTTTCCGAAGAACTGAAAAACACCTGGCCAGTTACCTTGTAGGTACGGGTGCCTGCTTCTTCATCAAGAGAGGACTTAACCTCCATAAAGTGACCAATTTTGTTGGCAAAAAACAGCGCCGCAAGCAGCACGCCGGCGAACACGCCCAAAGCCAAATTGTGGGTCACAACCACAACGCACACAGTGACCAGCATCACTATATTGGTAGAAACAGGGTGGGTTTTCAGGTTGCGAATGGAGTCCCAGGAGAACGTACCGATAGACACCATGATCATTACTGCCACCAGTGCAGCCATTGGGATCTGCACCAGTATGTCGTCCAGCACTACGATCATCACCATAAGGAACACGCCCGCTGTGAACGTGGAAAGCCGCCCGCGCCCCCCGGATTTTACGTTGATAACGGATTGCCCAATCATCGCGCAGCCAGCCATACCACCAAACAGGCCAGATCCGATGTTGGCGATGCCCTGCCCCCGACACTCGCGGTTACGATCACTTTCCGTATCCGTCAGATCGTCAACAATGGTGGCGGTCATCATGGATTCCAGCAAACCCACAACAGCCAGCGGAATGGAATACGGAAGGATGATCATCAAGGTTTCAAGAGTAAGGGGAACATCTGGCCAGAGAAAAATTGGCAGCGTGTCGGGCAATTCACCCATGTCGCCCACTGTGCGTACGTCGATATTGAACATCACTGCCACAATCGTCAGGGACACAATGCATACCAACGGCGAGGGCACGAGTTTCCCCAGCTTGGGCACATAGGGGAAAAGATAAATAATGCCCAGCCCGGCTGCGGTCATGGCGTATACATGCCAGGTTACGTTCGTGAGCTCCGGTAGCTGAGCCATAAAGATCAGGATAGCCAAGGCATTCACAAAACCAGTTACCACTGAACGGGACACAAACCTCATCAAGCCGCCCAGTTTCAGCCAGCCAGCCACTATTTGAATCACACCTGTGAGCAGCGTGGCGGCCATCAGGTACTCCAGACCGTGCTCCCTGACCAAGGTGACCATCAGCAGCGCCATGGCACCGGTTGCTGCCGAGATCATGCCCGGGCGACCGCCTACAAACGCAATGATCACGGCAATACAGAAGGAAGCGTAGAGCCCGACTTTAGGATCGACTCCGGCGATGATCGAGAAGGCAATCGCTTCCGGAATCAGCGCAAGGGCAACTACGATTCCGGCGAGCAAATCGCCCTTAATGTTGGAAAACCATTCGGCTTTCATTGTATTTACCATAGCTTTAGGTACCCGGAAATTTGCGCAGATTAATGACCAAGGGATTGCCGTTACATGAATTGCGAATTACGGCAAAATAAAGGGCGCGAATTCTACCAAAATACCGCTTCCGGCGTAAGGGCGCCTGTTCTCTCAGCCTTGCTGACTGCTATGATCACGGCAACACCCACCAAAAAATGAGCTACCTTCGTTCATGGATGACGTTGCATCCCAGTTTCTGGCTTCAAATGAGACCACGCTTAACCTTGCGGTGGCACTTCTTTTGGGGGCCATCATTGGCCTGGAGCGGGGTTGGGGCTCCCGCGAACAGAAACCCGGCGAACGCATAGCCGGCATTCGAACCTTTTCTCTTATCGGTCTTTTGGGCGGCATTTCTGCGGTTCTGGCAGAGGAAATCACCGTCTGGGCGTTTCCTGTGCTTCTTCTGAGCGTTGTAGCGATGGCCATTGTGGCCTACAGCGAGCGGCTTGATCACATTCGCAACTTCAGCATTACCGGCATGGTCAGCATGGTGCTGACCTTCTGCTTCGGTGCCATAGCCGTGGCCGTCGACCCGGTGATAGCGACGACCGCTGCTGTGATTACTGCCATTATTCTGGATAACAAGGACGAAATTCACGGCTGGGTGCACAAGCTGAAAGCCCACGAGCTGGATGCTGCACTCAAACTGCTGGTTATTTCAGTGGTTATGCTGCCACTGCTACCGAACGAGCCTATGGGGCCTGGTGGCGTGCTCAACCCCCGGGAAATCTGGTGGATGGTGGTGATGATTGCGTCCATCTCCTTCGTGGGTTATTTCGCCATGCGGATGGTCGGTACCAGCAAAGGGATTCTGTTTACCAGCCTGTTTGCCGGCTTGAGTTCATCCACCGCCCTGACCCTGCACTTTGCCCGCCAGGCCGGTAAACACCCTGCCCTGAATGCGCAATTTGCCACCGGCATTCTGATTGCCTGCGGCACCATGTTCCCGCGCATCCTTGTTTACTGCTTCGTCATCAATCGAGACTTGCTGCCGAGTCTGGTCTGGCCCGTGGCCGTTATGACACTGCTGCTTTACGTGCCCGCAATTTTCATCTGGCGCAGGAATTCCGAAACAGGCGAGGTCAGCCAGCCCACACTTAACCAAAACCCGCTCGATCTGAAATCCGCGGTGGTTTTTGGCATGCTGCTGACGGCTATTCTGCTACTTGGGGACTTTCTGAAAGACTGGCTGGGCGATACCGGTATTTATATGCTGGCTGCCACCTCCGGCGTTGCGGATGTTGATGCTATCACCCTGTCCCTCACCCGCATGTCCAACAATGGCTTGGCGATGGATGCTGCGGTGCTCGGTATCGTGATTGCTGCGGCCACCAACAATCTGGTCAAATCCGGTATGGCATGGGTGATCGGTAACCGACAGATAGGGCTCTACGTGGCGGGTCCCATGCTGCTCTCGCTGGGCGCGGGACTTTTGGTAGCCTGGTTGCAGTAACCGTACCACCGCCAGTCCACTTTCCAGAAGAAATCGAACGGCTGGATGAAAGCCTGTTCATGAATATCCTCTAAAAAACACGTATATTCTGTGGTCTGATCCATTATCCCCTAAGGACGTTTTAATGCTGTTTGCGATGATCATTGGTGGTTTGATTGGTTACAGCTTTGGCAAGTTTCCCGGATTTTTAGTGGGCGCTGCTCTGGGCGCTTTTCTGCTTAACCGCGCTAAAAGCCGCCTGATTGGCAAACTTCAAGGTATTCAATCCGGTTTTATTGAATCTGTGTTTGCCGTTATGGGTGCTCTATGCAAGGCCGATGGCATTGTCTCGAAAGACGAAATTCAGATGGCCGAAGCCATGTTTGTGCGCTTTCGTCTGAACGAAGCCCAGAGAGAAACCGCAAAAGCCGCGTTCAGTCGGGGTAAGGCCGCAGATTTTGATCTGGATGCGGAGCTGAACCACTTTTTGAGCATCAGTGGGCGGCAACCGGCTTTTCTGCAAATGTTTCTCCAGGTACAGGTTTCGGCAGTAGCCGCAGATGGCGTAGTGCATCCGGCAGAGCACGAAATGTTGGTTCGTATAGCCCGCGGACTCGGCCTGCCTGAGAGCCAGGTAGACCAACTGGAAGCCATGCTGCGCGGCGCACACGCGGGTCAGGCCGGCGGCCAACGCTCTACGGCCCAGCAAACCGATGATGCCTACAGGGTTCTGGGTGTAACCCCATCAATTAGTGATGCAGAACTGAAAAAGGTGTACCGCAAACTAATGAGCGAGAACCACCCAGACAAGCTTGCAGGAAGGGGTCTTCCAGAGAGCATGCGCGAAATGGCAGAAGAGCGCACACAGGAAATTGCCAACGCCTACGATGTTATCAAGCAGTCCCGGGAAAATTCCTGACCGCTCACCACGTTCATACAGTCCCGTCGAATCTGGCGGGCTTGTAAACTCATACCTGAAATGACATGTCCTCAGGTTTTACCTTCGAGTAAAGTATGGCTCCCGAACAGCAGCACGCAGCGAGCTGCCAGACATTAAGACGGAGATGCCTCGGATGCCAGCTTCTGACTCCCCTCAGACCGCCAATACATTTACCAACGATGCCCTCGGGAACAGTGATGCGACTGCCCTGGCAGAGCGAATCCGCCGCCGGGAGGTATCGGTAACTGAAGTAACCCAGGCCGCCATCGATAGATTGCACAAGGCTGAACCACTGGTTCACGGCGTTGTTGCAGAACGCTATCAACAGATGCTGGAAGCCGCTGCCAAACTGGATAGGCAACCTGATCTGGCAAATGCACCGTTTTTTACCGGTGTACCCACCTTTATCAAAGACAACACCAATGTAGCGGGACTACCAACTCGTCAGGGCTCAGCCGCGGTGCCTGCTGGATACCTCGTAAAGCACACGAGCCCCTTCGCGGAACAGATGTTGGCCCAAGGCTATCTCTGCATGGGAAAAACCACCATGCCAGAGTTCGGATTTAACGCTTCAACAGAGCCGGTTCATGATGCCCCCACTCGAAACCCCTGGAATCTGGCTTATTCCAGCGGAGCCTCGTCAGGTGGCGCGGCAGCACTCGTGGCAAGCGGTGCCGTTCCCATTGCCCACGCCAACGACGGCGGCGGTTCCATTCGAATTCCTGCGGCCGTTTGTGGCCTCATTGGACTCAAGCCGTCCCGCGGGCGTGTGATCGAAAACGATGCCTCAAAATCGCTTCCCATTGATATTCTCAGTGATGGTGTAGTCACGCGCACCGTTCGGGATACGGCCAACTTCATCTATGAAGCGGAGCGCTATTACCGCAACCCGAAATTGCCAGTCATTGGCAAAGTAGAAGGCCCATCTGGCAAGCCAATGCGGATTGGCTTCGTTATAAACTCCATTAACGGTCACAAAACCGACGACACAACACGGCAGGTTGTTGAAGCCACTGCGCGAAGACTGGAAGCCCAGGGCCACCATGTTGAGCCGGTGGACACGCCTGTAAACTCGAGCTTTCCAGATGACTTTGCGATGTACTGGGGGCTGCTGGCCTTTGGCATGAAGCTCAACGGGCGCAAAATAACGCACCTGGGTTTTGACAAACGGCAGGTAGACGGTTTGACTCAGGGCCTGGACAAAATGTTCAAGCGAGGCTTCTGGAAGATGCCGGCAGTGCTGTGGCGGTTACGCCGCGCCAGGTTCGAGTTTGCGGAGGCCATGTCTACCTACGATGCGGTGCTGACACCGGTTCTGGGACACACTACTCCAAAACTGGGCCACCTGAGCTCAAAAGTGCCTTTTGACATACTGTTTGAACGCCTGACTCAATATGCCAACTTCTCCCCACTGGCAAACGTTACCGGCACGCCGGCCATATCAGTCCCCATGGCAATGACATCAGAGAATCTGCCGGTTTCGATACAGCTTATGAGTAAATTCGGGGATGAGCGCACGCTGTTGGAGCTTGCATTCGCCCTGGAGTCCGAGTTCTCACCCTGGACTTTTCCGGTGCACACTGCGGAATACAGTCACGCCTGAGTATTGATGGCTAGCGTCGCGTCCTCGCTGGGCGCGGCCCAGGCCACAACACAATTACGGCCATTGGCCTTGGCCTGATACAGAGCTTCATCCGCCCTGCTGAAAAGCGTTTCTGTGGCATCTGCACTGGCTGGTAGCTCAGTACACACTCCCACACTGACGGTGAGATGGAGTGTTTGGCCGGATAGCTGAAATGCCATAGCTGCTACCGCTTTTCGGATGCGCTCGGCAACATCGAGAGCGCCTTTGTGTGGTGTGTTTGGCAGTAGCACAACAAATTCCTCACCACCATAACGGGCGGCCAAATCCTGTGGCCGGGTAACCAACTCGCGTACACACTGGGCAACCATCTGCAGGCAATCATCACCTACCAGATGGCCGTGGTTATCGTTGAATTGCTTGAAGTGATCAATATCCAGCACCAACAGCGAGAGGGGTTCCTGGTAACGATAGGCATGCACAACCGCAGATTGAAACACCCGATCAAAGTGACCACGGTTTCTGAGCTCAGTCAGCGCATCCGTAGAACTTAACTCAAGCAGCTGCTCGTTCAGGCGTTCAAGATCGCGCGTACGCTCCCGCACTCTTTCTTCAAGTAACACGTTCGCTTCACGCTGAATATCCAGAGTTTTAGCTTGGGCGAGCCTGGCTTTACGCTCCTCAAGCAAAGCACCCTGCTGGGCTTCGAAAACCCGTTTCTTGTCTTTGTTGAGGCGGTCTGCCAAAGCGATTGACAGTAAAATCACCCCAAGAGCTGAGCCAACCTGTGTGGCATTCTCGGTCAGTAAGTTACGCGGCAACATGGTGAACTTGTTCATTGCCAGCACAATGCCACCGAACAACAAGAACACCCAGGCGAAGGTATAGTAACGTGCGGCCGGATCGTTCTTGACCCAGCGAACAATACTCAGCAACAACAGAGTGGTGCAACCGACAACGGCCACGATGATTGTCGGCAAAATCATATGCTGATATGACACAAATAAACCGGCCACTGCCATCACCCCCGCTGCTATAGCAATGCCAAGCGTCCACCGATTCAGCCGTGGGTGGTTTTCCCGACTGACGCTTATAAACTCCAGCGTGAAAAATGCCCCAAAAAGTACCAACAAGCTGAGAAATACAATAATTGCCTGGTCGTTCCACCAGGTCGCCTCCGGCCACAAGTACTGGAATGCCACACCGTGGAGGCTGGAAAGAAAGAGCGGCATAGACGCCAGGAACGCCACATAATATAGAAAGCTCTTCTCGCCAACAGCGAGGAATACAAACACATGGTAGAGAATCATCACGAGCACAATGCCGTAGTACAGTCCTTCAAACATACTTCTGGACTGTTCTACCGAGTAAAAGGCATCCTGATTCCAAAGCGTTAGCGGAAGCTGCATGGAGCTGGTGGTTTTTACCCGTAGGTAAACCTCCGCTTTCTCAAAGGGTGCAAGTGTAATGGGCAGAACGAAATTGCGGTGCAGGATGGGGCGATCGTAAAACGGTTGTTTGTCGCCCAATACCAGGGCCGTCTGGCTCCCATCGCCCGGGCTGATATACACCTCGATGTGGTCGAGAACCGGATAGCCAATTTCAAGAAAAGTGTTAGCTTCACTGCTGGTGGCGTTTTCAAGGGCCACGCGAAACCAGTAGATCTGTTTGCCATATCCCAGATTAACGCTGTCGCTGCCATTACGCGTCCAGGCGTCCTCGCTTAAGCGGACAACGTGACCAATGTCGGTAGCGTCTTCTGGTTCTTGCCAATAATCAACGAAACGAGACAGCTCCACCCGCTTGGAATATTCACTCCATATAGCGGCCTGCTCCGCAGAAAAAGCCGTCACGGACGTCAAAAACATGAGTAGCAGGCAAAATAATCTGAAGTCTCGTTTCAAAGCTGGCTCCAATCCTACGCTGGCTTGTGCGTCGCTAAACGCTACTGAAGTAGTATGGTCGCAGAATCGGGCATTTACCTGCATTTACTACCAAATGGAGCAAATCAACAAAAATGGATACAAATCCCTACAGCTTTGCACAACTTTGCGATCAAATCGTGCCGGGCACCCTATTCTGAAGTCCGAAAACGTTGGATTTTTCGGCGCAAGGCCTCCCCTACCCGATCACCCAGCACCAGCATCGCCGGAGTCAGCAGCAACGTCAGAATGGTAGCAAATGCCAGGCCTCCGGCAATGGCACTGGAAAGCTGCGCCCACCACTGCGTTGACGGTGCCCCCAGCCCGAGCGACGGCGTCAGCAGATCAACGTTGACGCTCAGAACCATGGGCATCAACCCGAGTACAGTCGTAACAGCGGTGAGGAGTACCGGGCGTAAACGCAGGCAACTGGTTTCCAATGCCGCTTCGTACGCGGCCATTCCGTCTTTCTTCATCTGATTGTAGGTGTCGATCAGAATGATGTTGTTGTTCACCACAATGCCCGCGAGCGCGATAATACCCATGCCCACCATTACGATGCCAAAGGACTGGCCGTTCAGCAGCAAGCCCAGAAGCACCCCCGCGGTAGAAAGGACAATCGCAGAAAGAATCAGGAAACTCTGATACAGCGAGTTGAACTGGGTAACCAGAATAAGCAGCATCATGGCAATCGCAATCAAAAATGCACTTACAAGAAAGTTAGATGCCTGCTGTTGGTCTTCGTTTTCACCGGCAAACTTGACCGATACGCCATCTGGCGTTTCAGGAAGTTTGGCTTGCAAGGCTTTCAACAAGCTGTCTACTTGCTCTCCTGGCCCAATATCCGACTTGATGGTGACCGTACGCTGGCCATCTACTCGGGCAATGCTGCCGGTCTTGTTTCCGGGTTGCAGATCAAGAAACTGCGAAAGAGGCACCTGCCCCCGCGCTGTGTTGATGGTCTGGCGCTGCAAGTGATCCAGTTCGCGCCAGTTGCTGGGAACCCGCACAACAATATCTACCTCGTCGCGCACATCTTCGGGTCTATAAGTAGCCAGAACCAAACCATTGGTAACCAGGCGCACAGCACTTCCAATACTCAACACATCGGTTCCAAAACGGGCAGCGGCTTCACGATCCACCTCAAGACGCCATTCAATGCCAGGTAGGCTGCGGTCATCTTCAATGTCTACAAACCCGCCTATAGCGCGCATCTGATTCTCAATCTGATCCACATACCCATTGAGTTTGCTGCTATCGCGGCTACTGATCAAAAGCTCTATCGGCTTGCCGCCAGCCGGGCCATTTTCCTGCTTGCGAAATTCCAGTTCGATACCTGGGATATCCTCGGTGCGGGCGAGGAAATCATCCAGAATGGCGCTGGCGGGGCGGCGGGTGAACCAGTCCGTAAACTGAAACTGAAGCACCCCGATCACATCCGGTGCCATCTGAGTGCTGGCGTTCAGCATTGATCGCGCATACACCGCTTTTACTTCCGGCATGCCCTGCAACCGGCCTTCAACCTGTCGCACTATGGCATCCCTTTCCAGAACAGACAGGTCACCCCGGGCACGAACCTGGACCTGAGCCGAATCCGGCTCCACGCTGGGGAAAAACTCAATGCCGTAATTGAACTTGCCATAGGCGATATAGATCACCACAACCACGCCCAGCACACCTAACAAAGTGAAGCCGGGATGAGACAGGAGTTTGGAAAGCAATGTGCGGTAGCCATGCATCATTCGACCGCTTTCACTGACCGTGCGGGCGCGACGGCCACCACTCACGCCACCCAAAACCGGCAAAAACACCAGCGCCATGGCGAGAGATGCAATCAGGCAGATAATCACGGTAATAGGCAGGAATTTCATGAACTCGCCTACTACCCCAGGCCAAAACAGGAGCGGGACAAACACCGCCAGCGTTGTTGCCGTCGAAGCAATAATTGGCCAGGCCATGCGGCTTGCCGCCTCTGCCCAAGCGCTTTTTACAGTGTGTCCTTCAGACAGGTTTCGGTCTGCCAGCTCAGATACTACGATCGCCCCGTCCACCAGCATGCCCGCGACCAGAATAAGACTGAACAGCACCACGATATTGAGGGTGAGACCCATGGACCAGATAACCAGGATGCCTGTCAGGAAGGCACCAGGAATGGTCAGCCCTACCAACAAGGCTGAACGCGGCCCCATGGCAGCAATGATCACAATAATAACCAGCACAATGGCCGTCAGTACGTTGTTGAGCAGATCGCTCAGCAGGTCGCGCACCTCATCAGACTGATCCATGATGTAGCGCACTTCCAGGGCTTCCGGCAGGAGCGGTTGTGCCCGGGCAATCAGATCACGTACCTGAGCCACGGTTTCAATAATATTAGCGCCACTGCGCTTGGATACTTCCAGCACAAGTGCCGGCTCCCCATTGATGCGCGCAAACCCGGTCGGGTCTTTGAAGGTGCGCTGTAACATAGCGACGTCTCCAAAAGTCACCACCGTATCGCCATCAACCTTGAGGGGCATGGACATAACATCTTCAATATTCTCGATAACACCCGGCACTTTCAGGGTCATACGACCATTGCCGGTATCCAGCGACCCTGCCGCTACCAACTGGTTGTTTCGAGTGACCAAGCTGCCAAGCTGGTCGAAATCTACGCCGTAGCCCTCCAGCACCTGGGGGTCCACTACAATTTCAAGCAAATCTTCCCGGTCGCCGCCAATATCAACTTCCAGCACCTCGGGAATTGCCTCGATGGCATCCTGCAGCCCACGGGCAACCGTAATCAGCTCTCGCTCAGACAGCGGCCCCGACAGGCCAATGGAAAGCACAGGGAACAGAGACACGTTGATTTCATTTACGCTTGGCTCGTCGGCCTCCCGGGGGAGCTTGCTACGGGCAGTATCCACGGCCTCGCGAACGTCCTGCAGGGCTGTGTCCGGGTCGAACCCGGCATCGAATTCCAGCATTACCGAAGCGTGCCCTTCAGAGGCGGTACCGCGCATTTCCTTTACGCCTTCCAAAGAGCGTAGTTCCTGCTCCATAGGGCGAACCAGCAGTCGTTCTGCGTCTTCCGGGCTTATACCCTCCAGGGCCATGGAAACGTAAATCATGGGAATGGTAACGTCGGGATTGGCCTCCCGGGGAATAATCTGGAACGCCGCAATGCCGCCAAGTGTCAGGAATAAAAGCGTAAGCAGAGTGGTGCGGCTGCGATCTATGGCCGCAAAAATAAGTGCGCGCATACGGCTCAGCCCCGCTCTTCGGAAGCGTCTACAGGCTCGACTTGCTCGCCCTCATTAACAAAACCCGCACCACGGGTAATCAGGCGAGTCTCATCCGGCAAGCCCGTAACCCAGGCGCCGTCAGTGGACACACTGAGCAATTTCACCGTACGAAAAACGACCCTGTTTTGGTCATCAACGTACTTCACCCCCGGGCGCCCATCATCCCCAAGGGTGAGGTAAGCCGGGGAAATAAACGTGGCCTGGACCTCCTCCAATGCAACACGAAGGTTGGCGCTACCGCCAGCTATACGTTTTTGATCGGGATTTTCCACAGCGATCTCTATGGCAAAGCTTCGTGTCTCAGGGTTTGCAGCACTCGCGACAAATGTAACTACACCATCCAGAGTTTCTCCATCCAAAGGGCGCACCCTTACCTTCTGGCCCGGCGCCACCTGAGCAACGGATTGCTGGGGTATCTGTCCCTTGGCTTTGAGCCTGTCGATTCGAACCAATTCATACAAGGGCGAACTAACCTGGACCAGGCTGCCGGTCTCAACTTCCTTGCGGTTTACCACTCCATCAAACGGTGCTCTGGGTCTTAGATGGGCAACCGCAAGCTTTGCACCCTCCAACTCCGCTCGGGCAGCCGCAAGGTCACTTTCCACACCAAGGGTTTCAGACTGCGATGCAAGATTTTTGGAACCCAGTCTTCGTACTGCAGCCAGATCACCTTCCAGTTTTTTAACCCGTGCCTGCCAACGTTGCACTCCCGCACCCCGGCCATCTTCGGATAAGGTTAAAAGTACGTCTCCGGTCTTTACCGAGTCGCCAAGCTCCGCCGCAATCGTTTCAACTGTGCCGGTGACCCGCGCACTCACCATTACGGAACTCCAGGGTTCCAATTGACCCTGAAGCAAAAGCCCTGGCTCATACAACTGAGCATTGAGTGTTGTAACCTGAACTCGCGTGCGCTCTTGTTGTGCAGCTTCGGGCTCTAGGGGGGCTTCGGTACTTGCGACTTTCACCTCGCCTGTCGCCATCCAGATAATCAGGGCAATTACAACGATCACAGACAGTCCCAGCGAACTCCATTTTACTTTGCTCATTAAATACCTACATAGCCTGCTTTTGGTGAACCATGGCCCGAAAACGACGCTAACGAGAAAATAAAAGGTCGAAACGGTTGCAACCTGATCAAATCGTGGGGTAGATTCTACACAGATTCCTTTTGCTAATTCAGGCCAGAATGTCGTTTTTATGAACATCAACTCAGTAATTATTCTCGCAATGCTCGTCCTGGTGGTAGTGATACCTTCCGGGGGATTTTGCGTGGATAAGCGGGTGAAATAGCGACAAACCTGACAAAAACACCAGAAACCCCCGGCACCGCAAGGTCCCGGGGGTTTCTTTTTTACGGAAGAAAAAACAGGAAATATAACGATGAACGGCGCACAGCATATTCTTCAAGCGTTCCACCACCACAACATCGAAACCGTTTTTGGTTACCCCGGTGGCTGCATCATGCCGCTATACGATGCACTGGTGGATGATGTGAGCGTTGAGCATGTGCTTTGCCGCCATGAACAAGGCTGCGCTTTGGCTGCCGACGGCTATGCTCGGGCCAGCGGGAAGCTGGGGGTGTGCATTGCCACATCCGGCCCCGGTGCTACCAACCTGATAACCGGCGTTGCCAACGCATACCAGGATTCAATCCCCATGTTGGTTATCACCGGCCAGGTTCCCTCGGCGCTGATCGGAACCGATGCCTTTCAGGAAACCGATGTGTTGGGAATGACCCTTGGCATCGTCAAGCACAGCTACCTGATTGAAACTGCAGACGAGTTGCCCGGCATTCTTGAAGAAGCCATAGAGTTGGCGCAAAACGGACGACCCGGGCCGGTGTGGATTGATATTCCGAAAGATGTATTGCTGACGGAGACAACGGCTGCGCCCACCAGAGCAACTGCGCAGCCACAAGCAACCAGCCCTGATCTCAGCAGCGCAATCGCTCTGTTGCGCGATGCTCGCAAACCACTGCTATACAGTGGCGGTGGCATCAGCCTGGCCCATGCAGAAGACCGCTTCCGGGAATTTACCAAGTGCTCAGAGTTGCCAGCCGTAGTAACGCTGAAGGGAATTGGAAACGCCGGCAAACACAGCGCTTACAATCTGGGCATGCTGGGGATGCATGGTTCTCGCGCTGCCAACCGGGCCGTGGATGAATGTGATCTGCTTCTGGTTATCGGCGCCCGCCTGGACGACCGCGCCACCGGCAAACTGGACGGATTCGCCCCGAATGCCCGCACGATTCACATTGACGCCGATGCGGCGGAATTCAACAAACTCCGCAATGTGGATATCGCGGTTCGTGGCGACCTGAACAGCATTCTGAACGAGCTAACCAAAAGCCTCACAGACGCACCCTTAGCGATCAGCGACTGGCGTAAACAGTGCCAGACCTGGCGCACCACGGGTGGGTTTCAGGCGGCGGACAACGAAGAACCATTGGCACCCATTACCGGCCCGGCCTTCATCAGCCAGCTTTCCCGCACGGCACCGGACGACACGGTCATTGCCTGTGACGTTGGCCAGCACCAGATGTGGGTTGCCCAGCACTATCAGTTTGACCGCCCCCGACATCACCTGACCAGCGGTGGCCTTGGCACTATGGGCTTTGGTTTGCCCGCAGCGATTGGCGCTCAATTTGCGAACCGCAACAGCACCGTCATCAATGTAACCGGCGATGGTTCCTTCATGATGAACGCTCAGGAGTTGGCCACCATTCGCCGGTACGATCTGCCCGTTAAGTTGATCATTATGGATAACCAGTGTCTGGGCATGGTTCGCCAACAACAGGAGCTGTTCTATAACAACCGGGAAAGCCATATCAACCTGGACGACAACCCGGATTTTGTGGCCATGGCTCGAGCCTTCGACATCCCTGCCCTGAAGATTGATCGCACCGATCAGGTTCGACGCGGCATCGAAACCATTTTGGCCTATAGCGGCCCCATGCTGCTGCACGTAGCCATTGCCCGGGAAGAAAACGTTTGGCCGATCGTAAAGCCAGGTGGAAGCAACAAGGAAATGATTGATGAAACCCGCCGCACCGCAGCGGACAAAAAGGAGAAAATCGCATGACCACTGAGAGCAGCTGTACAACGCCCAGCTACAACATTACTTGCAGGATGAGCCACGAAGCGGCTGCGCTCGAGCGCCTGTGCCAGGTGGTTCGCGTTCGTGGTTTCAGGATTGCACAAATGGCAGTAGATTCAGCAGACGGAGCGCTGAACATCGCCCTGACAATTCAGGGCACACGCCCAGTTGCCATGCTTCAGTCTCAGCTGGAAAAGCTGCATACGGTAGCGGAGGTAAAGCTTGCTGCGCCGGTGGTGGCGGCCGCCAGTCGTATCGCCTGACATAGAAAGCCGGTGTAGCGCCACACTTGCGCTACACCGGCTTTCTATCAGAGAAGCTCTACAGCAACGGCCGTGGCTTCACCACCGCCGATGCACAGAGACGCCACTCCACGCTTCAACCCTTTCTGTTTCAGGGCGTTGATGAGCGTAATTATAATACGTGAACCTGATGAGCCAATGGGGTGCCCAAGTGCACAAGCGCCCCCGTACACGTTCACCTTCTCAGCATCGAGTCCCAACTCATTAATCGCCAGCAAAGAAACCACTGCAAAGGCTTCGTTGATCTCGTAGAGATCCACATCGTCTTTGCTCCAGCCGGCCTTTTTCAAAACCTTTTCAACCGCACCGATGGGTGCAAGCGTGAACTCCGCTGGTAACTGGGCGTGAGTCGCGTGGGCAACAATCCTGGCCTGAGCAGTCAAACCACGGGCTTTTGCTTCTTCCGCGGACGCCAGTACCAGAGCCGATGCACCATCACTGATGGAACTGGCGTTGGCAGCCGTGACTGTGCCGTCTTTTTTAAAGGCCGGTTTCAGTGTGGGGATTTTCTCGGGGCGAGCATTTCCAGGCTGTTCATCAACGCTCACTTGGGTATCGCCACCACGGCCGGATACGGTAACCGCGCAGATTTCCGGTTCGAACCAGCCATTGCTGATGGCCGCGTTGGCGCGCTCCAGAGACCGAATGGCAAAGTCGTCCATCTGCTCGCGGGTGATCTTGTAATCGTCTGCGCTCTTTTGTGCGAACACACCCATCAGGCCGCCTTCGTAGGCATCTTCAAGGCCGTCGAGGAACATGCTGTCCATCACCTGTCCGTGGCCCATCCGCATACCGCCGCGCGCTTTCGGTAACAGGTATGGCGCCTGGCTCATATTCTCCATGCCGCCAGCAACCATAATATTGTTGGTGCCTGCTTTAATCTGATCATGAGCCATGATCACGGCTTGCATACCGGAGCCGCACATCTTGTTCACAGTAGTGCAACCGGAGCTGTCTGGAATACCTGCACCACGGGAAGCCTGGCGAGCTGGCGCCTGCCCCAAACCGGCAGGCAATACGCAACCCATGACCACTTCCTGAACATCCACAGGCTTCAGCCCACTGCGCTCAATGGCTGCTTTGATGGCAGTAGCCCCCAACTCCGGAGAGCGTACAGAGCTCAGCGAGCCCATCATGCCGCCCATAGGTGTTCGGGCAGACCCGGCAATCACAACGCTGTTATCGCTCATATTCAAACCTCACTGATTTCAGCCTCTACCCAGAACGGAGCGGGCAATGATTTCTTTCATGACTTCTGAAGTACCGCCGTAAATACGCTGTACCCGGGCATCCATGAATGCGCGGGAAATCGGATATTCCGTGGTATAGCCATAACCGCCGAACAGCTGCAAACAGCCATCCGCCACACGGCATTGCATTTCCGTGGCGCTGTACTTGGCCATGGAAGCTGTAGCAGCATCCAACTCACCCGCTTCGTATTGGCTGATGCACTGGCTCACGAATGCCTTGTTAACCTGATAATCGGTTTCCATGCGGGCTATTTCAAAACGGGTGTTCTGTAGTTGCGCCAGTTTCTGGCCGAACAGCTCTCGCTCCTGGGAGTAGGCAATGGTCAAATCCAAAGCGCCTCTGGCTGCTGCTACGCCCAGCGCGCCGATAACCAGGCGCTCCCGTGGCAGCTCCTGCATCAGGTAGGCAAAACCTTTGCCCTCCTGCCCTACCAGTGCGGTGGCAGGAACGCGCATATCTGAAAAGAACAGTTCGGAGGTGTCGCCACTGTGCTGGCCGATCTTGCCGATGTTACGGCCTTTGCTGTATCCCGGCAGGCTGGTGTCTACCAGAAACAGGCTGATGCCTTTGGCGCCGGCAGCCGGGTCAGTCTTCGCCGCAACAATCACCATGTCCGCATGCTGGCCATTGGTGATGAAGGTTTTCGAACCATTGAGGATATAGTCGTCGCCGTCTCGCACCGCGCTTGTGCGCATGGCCTGCAGATCACTGCCGGCACCCGGCTCGGTCATGGCAATGGCGCCAACCACTTCGCCCGACACCATTTTGGGCAGCCACTGCTGCTTTTGCGCTTCGCTGCCCAAATGGCTGATGTAGGGGGCGACGATATCCGAATGCACCATTACATTGGTGGAGAGCGCACCAAACCCCATGCGGGCCAGCTCTTCGCCCACCACCACGGAGTATTGGAAAGGCGCCCCGCAGCCGCCGCAATCTTCAGGAATATCCACACACAACATGCCGGCATTGCCGAGGGTATTCCAGAGTTCACGGGGCACAAGGCCGGATTTCTCCCAGGCCTCGTAATGGGGCGCAACTTCTGTTTCCAGAGCCTTGATGACAGACGCTCTGAACAGATCGAGCTCTTCCTGATCCACTGAGTTGGTCATTGCGCTCTCCTGTATTTAATCGGATTTATCTGGGTGCCATGCGCAGTGCGCTGTCCAGCCGGATGGTTTCGCCATTCAGAATAGGATTACGCACCATCTGATCCACCATCATGCCGAACTCTTCGGGCTTACCCAGGCGCTGGGGAAACGGCAGAGTTGCCGCCAGGCTGTCCTGCACTTCTTGCGGCATGCCAGCCATCATGGGTGTCATGAACAAGCCTGGTGCAATGGTGTTCACACGAATGCCTTCGCGCGCCAGCTCACGGGCCGACTGTATGGTCAAGGCAACAACACCACCCTTGGAGGCGCTGTACGCAGCCTGTCCGATCTGCCCTTCATAAGCGGCGACCGATGCTGTGTTGATAATGACTCCGCGCTCACCGTCTGCGTTGGGTTCGCGCTGAGCCATATCGGCAGCCGCCAGCCTCAAAATATTGAAGGTGCCGATCAGGTTGATCTGAATAACCTTACTGAAGTTCTCCAGCGGCATAACACCGTCACGACCGAGGATTTTACCCGCCCAGCCAACACCCGCGCAGTTGACAGCAATGCCACACAGGCCGTGGGCTTCACGGGCTGTTGCCAACGCAGCTTCTGCACTTTCAGCTGAACTCACATCGCAGTGCACAAAGATTCCGCCAATGTCTGCAGCCACTTTCTCGCCCTGCTCTTTTTGCAGGTCGAAGACTGCTACTTTGCAGCCAGCAGCCGCCAATGCGCGGGCTGCGCCCTCGCCAAGTCCTGAGGCTCCACCTGTCACAATGGCCGGTACATTATTGAATTCCATCAACTTCTCCCTTCGTTTCGGGGTTTTAATCGGCAGCTATTGGCTAAATTGGGCCAGCTTACGCTTTACGTTAACGTAAACTGTACCCAATTCAGCCTTAAAAAGAAATCCGACTGATTGATCAATTAATGCGCTCAATAATCAACGCAATACCCTGGCCACCACCAATGCACATGGTGATCAGGCCGTAGCGGCCACCGGTGCGCTCAAGCTCGGCCATGGTTTTAACGATAAGGATGGAACCGGTAGCACCCACAGGGTGACCCAGAGCAACCGCACCACCATTCGGGTTCACTTTATCTGCGGGCAAGCCAAGCTCCTTGCTAACCGCCAGTGCCTGGGCTGCAAAAGCTTCGTTGGACTCGATCACATCCAGATCTGCCACGCTGAGACCTGTTTTCTCCAACACAGTTCGTACCGCCGGGATCGGGCCAAGGCCCATTACGCTGGGGTCTACCCCGGCAAAGGCATATCCCACAATACGTGCACGGGCTTTCAGGCCGCGCTTTTCGGCTTCAGCTGCGCTGGTCAGCACCATGGCTGCCGCACCATCGTTAATGCCCGACGCATTGCCCGGCGTAACTATGCCGTCTTTGGCAAAGGCCGGTTTCAAGCCTGAAAGGCTTTCAGCTGTAGTGCCTGCACGCACGTGCTCATCCTGCTCAAAAACGACTTCCTTGCGACCCTGTTTGACAGTTACCGGCACAATCTGCTCTTTGAAGTAACCACTCTCAATGGCGTGGCTCGCGCGGCGATGGCTTTCTGCCGAGAAGGTATCCAGATCTTCACGGGTTAAACCGTATTTTTCTGCAATACGCTCAGCAGTCATGCCCATGTGGCCGCTGCCAAACGGATCGGTCAGCGTTCCCAGGGTCATATCAACGGCTTTACCGTCACCCATACGCAGGCCTTTGCGAACGTTGGGCAGCACATAGGCGCCCTGGCTCATACTCTCCGCACCGCCAGCCAGTGCGACCTGGCTATCGCCCATCAGGATCATTTGTGCAGCACTGATAACCGACTGAACGCCAGAACCACAAAGGCGGTTTACGTTGAATGCAGCAGAGCCCTTCTGCAGGCCGGAATTCAGGCCGATGTGGCGAGCTACGTACGCATCTGCTGGGCCGGTAGGAATGATATGGCCGAACACCGAATGGTCGATGTCTTCTGCAGGCACGCCTGAACGGCTAATAGCTTCTTTGGCTGCACAGGTTCCAAGCTCAGCCGGGCTCAGGGAGCTCAGGCTACCGCCAAAACCGCCAATGGCGGTGCGGGCACCGTCGAGAATGACAACATCAGTAAGTTTCATTGATCGTTCCTCAAGATTTGGATAACTGGAATTCCACAGAGCGCATAATCTATTTGCCCAGCATGGAGCGGGCAATCACTTCTTTCATAATTTCCGAGGTGCCGGCGTAGATTGTTTGCACACGGGCATCCACAAAGAATCGCGACACAGGGTACTCCACGGTATACCCGTAGCCGCCAAATAGCTGCAAGCACTCATTGGCAATATCGCACTGCATTTCCGTGAGCATCAGTTTGAGAATGGCGGCTTCCGTTGGCCCCATTTCGCCTTTCAGGTAACTCCCGATGCACTGATTCAGATAGGCTTTGCCCATCTCAAGCCGCGCCTTGGCTTCGGCCAGCTTGAACCGGGTATTCTGAAACTCTGCAACTCGCTGGCCAAATGCCTGGCGTTGTTGCACATAATCCAGAGTCAGCGCCAACACACCCTCAGTTGCACCCACTGCTTGAGCAGCAACACCCAGGCGTTCCCGGGGCAATTCCTGCATCAGATACGTAAAACCCTTGCCTTCTTCGCCAAGCAACGCATCGTGGGGTACCTCAAGATCCGAGAAAAACAACTCTGCGGTATCACTGGCATGCTGGCCTATTTTACGGATGCCCTTACCGCGGGTGAACCCGGGCAGACTGGCATCCACAAGGAAAAGAGAGACACCTTTGGCGCCGGCATGGGGATCGGTTTTGGCGCATACAATCACCAGTTCCGCCTGCAAACCGTTGGTGATAAACACCTTGGCACCATTGATGACATAGCCATTGTCAGTGCGCTGGGCTGTGGTGCGCATAGCTGCCAGATCACTGCCCGCACCCGGCTCAGTCATGGCAATGGCACTGAGAATGTCGCCACGGATCATCCCCGGGAGATAGCGCTCTTTCTGAGCCTCCGTGCCAAGATGCAAAATATATGGCATGACTATATTGGCGTGGATGTTATAGCCACCCGCCAGGCCACCAAAACCCTTGCGCGCTATTTCGGAGATCGCCAGCTGCGAGATTTCGAAGCTGGCACCTGCACCTCCGTACTCTTCAGGCATATCAATACCAAGCATGCCGGCCTGCCCCAGCGTGTTCCAAACCGGGCGCGGGATTGCAGATTGCTCCTCCCATTGCTCATAGCTTGGCGCAATCTCTTTATCAAGAACCCGGTTGATCATTTCATGAAACAGCGCAGTATCGTCTTGGTGTCCGGACATAGGTAACCTCTTAAATAGCCCCATTAGTGATCTGATTATTCAGGCAGCCAACCATTTAAAGGGTTATCCTGCTCATCGGGAATGGCTGTACAAGCCGAAAAAATTGACACAATACGCATTTGATCAACTGTAAATATGCCCAAACCGCAATCCATACCCCACATCGCGAACCACTATCTCCGGGCTTCAATTCGCGGTGCCGAAAGGCAAGGGGTGAGCAAAGATACGCTGCTGGGCAGCGCCGGGATTCCCATCGAGTGGCTGAACAAGCCCGAGCAACTGATTACCGAACAACAGCTCACCCAGCTGATCAAGAGCGTGTGGCGAGCAACCCGCGATGAATTCCTTGGGTTATCCACCAGCCCCTGCAAAAATGGCACCTTCGCATTAATGGCAGACTACTGCCTTGATTCCGCTTCCCTCGGGGCCGTGCTTCGCAAAAGCGCCCGGGTTTACAGCATCGCCTGTAACAATGTCGACATAGGTTTGGGAGAAAGCGACAGCAACAAACTAGTGTTTTTCCGCCTTAGCCTCGCAGATGCCAGCCAGGATACAGACCACATGCTGCAGGAATTCCTGCTTCTTATGTGGCAAAGATTCACATGCTGGTTGGTGGACCAACAGATCCCATTCGCGACAACCTGTTTCAGTTATCCTGCGCCGAGACATGTTAATGAGTATCGCGCCATGTTCCCCACGGAGTTGCAGTTTGATAAGCCTGTATGCGGCTTTACTCTGCATGAAAAATACCTGCAACTGCCGATCACCCGGAGCGAAGCAGAACTGGAAACGTTCCTGAAAGAAGCTCCGGCCTACATTTTGCACAGACCCGACAACGACGACAGCCTGCGAAACCGTGTACGCGCCTTGCTCGCAAACCAGAGCCTGAACAACATGCCCAGCCTAGGTGAAATTGCAGAGCTATTGCACATGACACCCAGAAGCATAGGCCGTAAGTTACAGGAAGAAGGCACCTCGCTGCGCCTGATCAAAAACAGCCTGCGGAGGGAGCACGCCATAAAACTCATGAGCACAGAAAACCTCAGCGTGGCGGACATCAGTGAGCGGGTCGGCTTCTCGGAAACGGCCTCATTCTGCCGTGCCTTCAAACGCTGGACGGGCAAGTCGCCCTCGCAATGGGCTGGCTAACCACCATGTGACAAACAGATCTACTTGGCTGATTGGGTCAATTTTTTCGACCTGACAGGTCATTCCCGAAGCCAGTGCTTCTTTGAGTTAATGCCAGCCATACCAATATAAAAACACCAACAGAGGTACTTGCATGAACAACCACAGCACAACTGCCTCCAGCGCTCTGCCGGCGGGCATTGCCCGGGCACTGCGCAACACCATAGGTGATGCCCTCGCCCGCGCCGCGCGCACTCACGGCAAGCGCACAGCCTTGGCATTCGACGAGAGAACCTGGACCTATACCGACATTCACACAGCCTCAAACCGCCTGGCCCACCGCCTTATCGAACTTGGGCTGACTAAAGGTGATCGTGTTGGCGCTTATGGTAAAAACTCCGACGCCTACCTGTTACTTTGGCTTGCCTGCACAAAAGCCGGGCTCATTCACGTACCGGTTAACTACGCGCTGATTGGTAAAGAGCTGACCTATGTAGTGAATCAGTCCGGTTGCAAGGCCCTGTTTTTCGATACGGACCTGCAAGCTCAGGTAGATGCCGTTAAAAACACTGTGGAGGTTGGCACTTACGGAACCCTTCACAACGGGCAAAACGACAAGGCCCCGGATGCCCTGAAACTCGCGTTTGCAGCCGGTGATGACACCGCACCGGACGTTGAGATTTCAGATACAGACGTTGTGCAGATTCTTTATACCTCAGGCACAACCTCCGATCCCAAAGGTGCCATGCACACCCACCGCTCGCTGATGAGCCACTACAGCGCCTGCCAGTACCATCTGAACATCCGCGCCAGCGATCGCTCTCTCGCGGCCTTGCCTCTGTACCACTCTGCGCAAATGCATGTATTTTCAATGCCCATGCTGCTCAGTGGCGGCTACAGCCGACTGATCAACACGCCAACACCGGATGCCATTCTCGGGCTGTTGGCCCGCGAACAACTCAATGCCTTTTTCGCGCCACCCACCGTCTGGATTGCACTGCTGCAGAACCCGCAGTTCAACCCGGACAAACTCCAGCATATGGACAAGCTCTACTACGGCGCCTCCATCATGCCCGGCCAGGTGGTCAAAGAGCTGGGTGAAAAGCTCCCGGGTGCAGGCCTCTACAACTGCTACGGCCAAAGTGAAATCGCACCTCTGGCAACGGTACTGCTACCTGAGGAACATGCGGAACGGCCTTCCTCTGCCGGCCGCCCTATGCAAACTGTGATGACCCGCATTGTGGACCCGGTAACCGGTAAAGATTGCCAGCCTGGAGAACAAGGCGAACTGGTGCACCAGTCACCTCAATTGATGGTCGGTTACTGGGCCAAACCCGAAGCAACCGAAGAAGCCTTCAAAGATGGCTGGTTCCATTCTGGCGACCTGGGTTACCAGGATGAAGAAGGCTATATCTACATCGTTGACCGCATTAAAGACGTGGTGAATACCGGCGGTGTTCTGGTTGCCAGCCGTGATGTGGAAGAAGCTCTCTATCAACATGAATCCGTTGCAGAAGTGGCTGTGATTGGCGTACCCGATGAAAAGTGGATAGAAGCCATCTGCGCGGTTGTAGTACTCAGAGACGGATACACCGAAGATTCAGACGCCTTGATGAGCCATGCCCGCGCCAAACTCGCCAGCTTCAAAGTGCCGAAACACATCCACTTTGTAGATCAGCTGCCGAAAAATACGGCGGGGAAACTGCTGAAGAGAAAGCTCAGAGAAGACCTCTCCTAAGGCGTTACACGCTAGCTTGGCTCACTCCTTCTCTTCAGGGTGAGCCAGGCCACCCTCCGAACAAACCCGCCCAGTTTTCAATGCAACCATCCATGCACCTGGTTTCATCATCCAAACCACTTTACGTTAACGTAAACTTCCTCTAATCTAGTTTAAAAGAGGATACCACCATGACCGAAAAGCAAACGTTCAGCATCAGCGAGCTTGCCAGCGAGTTCGATGTGACCACCCGCAGCATCCGGTTTTATGAAGACCAGGGCCTGCTGAAGCCTACACGGCGGGGGCAAACACGCATTTTCAGCACCACAGACAGAGTTCGCCTGAAGCTGATCCTCCGTGGCAAACGCATGGGCTTTTCACTTGCTGAAACCAAAGAAACATTCGACCTCTGGGATGAGACCCTCTCCGGTAACGAAAAGCAGCTCCTGAAAATGCTGTCAATACTGGACGAAAAACGAGCGCACATCGAACAGCAGAAAGCCGATATTGCTATGGCAGAACTGGAAATCAATACAAGAGAAGCCCACTGCAGGGAAGCTCTTGCAGAACTACAGAAAAAGAAGCAGCAACACGAATCTACAATCGAGCAACCTGGACACCCCGCCGAACAAAGCTGATATCAACCAACAGCTGGCGCAGTGCCCTGCACCCAAATTCGAATCGGACAGAACAAAAAGGCAAACACATGAAATCACAATACTCAGAACTCAACTTCGGCCTTGGTGAAACCCTCGACAGCCTGCGTGAACAAGTAAACCGCTTCGCCGCCGCCGAGATCGCGCCCCGCGCTGAAGAAATCGACCGCACCAACGAGTTCCCCATGGACCTCTGGAAAAAATTCGGCGACATGGGGTTGCTGGGTATTACCGTAGATGAAGCCTACGGCGGCTCCGACATGGGCTACCTCGCCCACGTGATCGCCATGGAAGAAATCAGCCGCGCCTCTGCATCCGTTGGCCTGTCTTACGGCGCCCACTCAAACCTATGCGTAAACCAAATACACAAAAACGGAACCGAAGAGCAAAAGCAGAAATACCTGCCCAA
The DNA here is from genome assembly GCF_031157525.1 of Marinobacter sediminicola. Lineage (GTDB taxonomy): Bacteria > Pseudomonadota > Gammaproteobacteria > Pseudomonadales > Oleiphilaceae > Marinobacter > Marinobacter sediminicola. The sequence continues at coordinate 45,495 of NZ_JAVIXR010000009.1, read as the reverse complement.
ACTCGTCAGCGGCGACCATATCGGCGCCCTGGCCATGTCTGAGCCCAACGCAGGCTCCGACGTAATCTCCATGAAGCTGAGCGCCAAAGATGCCGGGGACCACTATGTGCTCAACGGCAACAAAATGTGGATCACCAACGGCCCAGACGCCAACGTTTACGTTATCTACGCCAAAACCGACCCGAAAGCCGGCTCCAAAGGCGTTACCGCCTTCATCGTAGAGCGCGACTACGAAGGCTTCAGCCGCCACCAGAAACTCGACAAACTCGGCATGCGCGGCTCCAACACCTGCGAACTGGTCTTCCAGGACTGCAAAGTGCCCAAAGAAAACGTACTCGGTGAAGTAGGCCGCGGCGCCCGCGTACTCATGAGCGGCCTCGACTACGAACGCCTCGTCCTCTCCGGCGGCCCGTTGGGCCTCATGCAAGCCGCCATGGACGTTGTGGTTCCCTACATCCGCGAACGCAAACAGTTCGAAAAAGCCATCGGCGAATTCCAACTGGTGCAGGGGAAAGTAGCCGATATGTACACCTGGATGAACACCGCCAAGTCCTATGTTTACATGGTGGCCATGTCAGCAGACCGAGGCGAAACCACCCGCAAAGACTCCGCCGGCGCGATTCTCTACTCCGCCGAAATGGCCACAAAACTGGCCTTGGATGCCATCCAGCTTCTCGGCGGTAACGGCTACATCAACGACTACCCCACAGGTCGATTGCTGCGGGATGCCAAGCTGTATGAAATCGGCGCAGGTACATCCGAAATCCGCCGTATGCTGATTGGGCGGGAACTGTTCCTGAACAACTAAGCTGTAGCTTCGATCCAGACACCCGCCAAAGCGAAATAGTTTTGGACGGCCAGCACCCAAGTTCGACGAGGGCCTGGCGGGGCGTCTTTCCGGGAATGTCTGTGGCCATGGACGGCCACAGTCAAGCGCACATGGGTAAGGCAAGCGTTTATGAAGCGGAGCTTCATGCGCAGCCGAACGACAGCAATCTGTGATTGCTGGCCGGACCCCGCAAGGGGTGCTCGTAGCGTTTCCCGGAAAGACGCCCCGCCAGGCCCGCCGCCCCGAAAATCGAGGCCAGGAAAAATGACGATACTGCAAAGCAAAATAAACCCCCGCTCTGAAGAGTTTCAGGCCAAACAGGCAGCCATGGCAGAAGCCGTTGCAGACCTGCGGGAAAAAGTCTCTACCATCCAGCAAGGCGGCGGCCCCTCCTACCAGGAACGCCACATCGCCCGCGGAAAACTACTCCCAAGAGACCGCATCAACCGCCTCCTGGACGACGGCTCGCCGTTTCTAGAAATCGGCCAATTCGCCGCCTACAACGTCTACGGTGAAGAAGTCCCCGCAGCCGGAGTAATCGCCGGCGTAGGCCGCGTCTCCGGCACCGAATGCATGATCATCGCCAACGATGCCACCGTAAAAGGCGGCAGCTACTACCCGCTCACGGTGAAAAAACACCTGCGCGCCCAGGAAATCGCCCTGGAAAACCGCCTGCCCTGCATCTACCTGGTAGACTCCGGCGGCGCCAACCTGCCGAGGCAAGATGAAGTCTTCCCCGACCGCGATCACTTCGGCCGCATCTTCTACAACCAGGCCCGCATGTCTGCCGACGACATCCCTCAGATTGCCGTCGTAATGGGCCTGTGCACCGCCGGTGGCGCCTACGTGCCCGCCATGGCCGATGAATCCATCATCGTGCGCAACCAGGGCACCATCTTCCTGGCCGGCCCACCCCTGGTAAAAGCTGCCACAGGTGAAGTCGTTACTGCAGAAGACCTCGGCGGTGCCGACGTACACTGCAAAACCTCCGGCGTGGCCGATCACTACGCCGAAAACGACGCCCACGCGCTGGAGATTGCTCGCCGCTGCGTCTCCAACCTCAACCGCAAAAAACCGGTTCCGGTAGAGATCCGCAAACCCAAAGCACCTCTGTACGATCCCAGCGAAATCTACGGCATCGTCGGCACCGACCTGCGTAAACCCTTCGACGTGCGCGATGTAATTGCCCGCACCGTAGACGGCTCCGAATTCGACGAATTCAAACGCTACTACGGCCAAACCCTGGTCACCGGCTTTGCCCACATACACGGCTACCCCGTAGGCATCATCGCCAACAACGGCATCTTGTTCAGTGAGTCCGCCCAAAAAGGCGCGCACTTCATTGAACTCTGCTGCCAACGCAACATCCCGCTGCTGTTCCTGCAGAACATTACCGGCTTTATGGTTGGCCAGAAGTACGAAGCCGAAGGCATCGCCAAGCACGGCGCCAAAATGGTCATGGCCGTGGCCTGCGCCAACGTACCCAAGATTACCGTACTGATCGGCGGTAGCTACGGCGCCGGCAACTACGGCATGTGTGGCCGCGCCTACAGCCCGGATTTCCTGTGGATGTGGCCAAACGCCCGCATCTCGGTAATGGGCGGCGAACAGGCCGCTGGCGTACTGGCTCAGGTTCGTCGTGATGGAATGGAACGAAAAGGCCAGGAATGGAGCGCCGAGGAAGAAGCTGCGTTCAAAAAGCCGATTACCGATACCTACGAAGAACAGGGCCACCCCTACTTCGCGAGCGCCCGATTGTGGGACGACGGCGTAATCGACCCGGCACAAACCCGGGAAGTGGTTGCCCTCAGCCTCTCTGCCACCCTCAACCGGCCGGCGAAGCCCACGCGCTTCGGCGTGTTCCGGATGTAATCGGGGAGACGACCATGACAAACACCAACGTTCAGAATGAACAGGAATCGGCCGTTCTACTCAATCGTCGCGCCCAGGGCGTGACGGAAGTCGTGCTGAATCGTCCCGACAAACGCAACGCCTTTGATGACGTGATCATCCAGCAACTGATCAGCGCATTCACAGAAGTGAATGCCGACGCCGAAACCAACGTGGTCATCCTGCGCTCAGAAGGTAAACACTTCTCCGCCGGAGCCGACCTCGGCTGGATGCGCCGCATGGCAGACAACAGCCAGCAAGAAAACCTCGACGACTCCCGCCAACTCGCGCGCCTGATGGACTGCCTCAATCATCTCAGCAAGCCCGTCATCGGCCTTGTTCAGGGTGCAGCCTACGGTGGCGCCGTCGGCCTTGCTGCCTGTTGCGACATTGTGATTGCTTCAGAAACATCCAGCTTTTGCCTGAGTGAGGTCAAGCTGGGCCTGATTCCCGCAGTGATTAGCCCTTATGTGGTGCGGGCTATTGGCGAACGACAGGCCCGCCGCTACTTCATTTCAGCGGAAGTGTTCAATGCCCGGGAGGCTGAGCAGTTCGGCCTTGTGCATATTGTCTGCGACGACATTGACGCCATGAACGCCCGTTGTGACGAGATGCTGAAGCAGCTTGCCCAGAATGGCCCGGAAGCTATGAACGCCGCAAAAGACCTTGTGTTTGCGGTCAGCCAAAAGCCCATCGATAACACTGTGATAGACGACACTGCGCACCGCATTGCTGATATTCGCGTAGGCGAAGAAGGTCAGGAAGGGCTAAGCGCCTTCCTAAATAAACGCCGCGCCAACTGGATTCCGGAGAGCAACTGATATGTTCAGCAAAATCCTTATTGCCAACCGGGGCGAAATCGCCTGCCGGATTATCCAGACCGCACACCGCATGGGTATCCGCTGCGTCGCTGTTTATTCCGATGCAGACGCCAACGCCCTCCACGTTTCCATGGCAGACGAAGCCTTCCACATTGGCCCGGCGCCAAGCTCAGAAAGCTATCTGCGTAGTGACAAAATCATTGAGATTGCCAAGCAGAGTGGCGCACAGGCTATCCACCCAGGCTACGGTTTTCTTTCCGAGAACACCGGATTTGCCGAAGCCTGTGAGGCCAACGGCATCGTATTCATCGGCCCACCGTCTTCAGCCATTGCAGCCATGGGCTCTAAATCCGCTGCCAAAGCCATCATGGAAAAAGCCGGCGTACCCTTGGTGCCTGGCTATCACGGCGACGACCAGAGTCCCGAAACCCTGCGTGTCGAGGCTGAAAAATGCGGCTTCCCGCTACTGCTGAAAGCCGTCGCCGGTGGCGGTGGTAAAGGCATGCGGGTAGTGGAGAACATCGGTGAGTTTGATGATGCTCTGGCCGCTGCCAAGCGCGAAGCAAAGAACGCCTTCGGCAACCCGGACATGCTAATAGAGCGCTATCTGACCCAGCCACGCCACGTTGAAATCCAGGTGTTCTGTGACCAAAGCGGCAACGGCGTGTATCTGGCCGAGCGCGACTGCTCGGTTCAGCGTCGTCACCAGAAAGTTCTGGAAGAAGCCCCGGCACCGGGCCTGAGCGAAGAAACCCGCAAAGCCATGGGCGATGCTGCTGTAAAAGCGGCCCAGGCGATCAACTACGTAGGCGCCGGCACCGTAGAGTTTCTCTACGATGTGGACGGTTCCTTCTTCTTCATGGAAATGAACACCCGCCTGCAGGTAGAGCACCCGGTGACCGAAATGGTGACCGGCCAGGACTTGGTGGAATGGCAGTTGAAAGTTGCTTGGCGTGAGCCCCTGCCGCTGGAACAGTCACAGGTGAAAACCCGTGGCCATGCCCTGGAAGCCCGCATTTATGCTGAAGACCCGGATCAGGATTTCCTGCCTGCCACCGGCAACCTGCGTTACCTGAGCACGCCTGACGAAAGCGCCCATGTGCGGGTCGATACCGGGGTGATCGAAGGTGATGAAATCAGCATTCATTACGACCCAATGATCGCCAAACTGATCGTGTGGGACGAAACCCGTGAGCAGGCCATCAACCGCATGGTTCAGGCTCTGGAGCATTATCGGATTGCCGGGGTGAAAACCAACATCCGCTTCCTGCACGCGCTGGCCGACTCACAACCCTTCCGGGAAGCCGACCTGACAACCGGCTTTATCGACAGCCACCGGGAATTGCTGTTCCCGAAATCGAAACTCGATACCCATAAAGCGCTGGTGCTGGCTGCTGGTTTTGTATTGGAAAAACGCAAATCCGTCGAGTCTGTGAGCACCGATCCCTGGTCGCCATTCGGTCGTCGCAACAGCTGGCGCCTGAACTCGGAATACGCCCAGCCCCTGCAGTTGCAGGTAGGCGACGAGATACACGAGCTGAAAATTCTGGAAAAGGATGATCGCTACCAAGTGTCCGTGGATGGCAGCGAATACAACCTCACCGCAAAGCTTGAAGACGACGCTCTTCAGGCGGTGGTCGATGGCCACAGGATCAGCATTCACGGCAACTTGCACAATGACCAGCTCGTGCTCTTCTACGAAGGTGACACCTTCCAGTGCATCCTCTACCAGGAAAACTACGCGTCAGAAGACATGGCTCCGGAGGGCGGCCTGACGGCACCCATGAACGGCGCAATTGTGGCGGTACAGGCCAAGGTGGGCGACACGGTTACAGCCGGCCAAACTCTGGTCATCATGGAAGCCATGAAGATGGAGCATGCCATCAAGGCTCCGGCAGACGGCGTGGTCAGCGAAATCTTCTTCGCCGAAGGTGAGCAGGTTTCAGAAGGCGCGGAGCTGATTGCTATTGAGATCAACGAGTCAGACAGTGAGGAGGCAGGCTAATGGCCTTTCCCATACAGGCGCGACTGGTTGAAATGAGTCCCCGGGACGGCCTGCAGAACGAGTCGGGCCCGGTGATCGCCACAGACATAAAAACCGGGCTGATCGAACGGCTTGCAGATTGCGGCCTCACCCACATCGAATCCGCCAGCTTTGTGTCACCAAAATGGGTGCCGCAAATGGGCGATGCCGCTGAAGTGATGGCGGGCATCAAGCGCAAAGCCGGCGTTCGTTACTCGGTGCTCACCCCAAACCTCAGAGGTTTTGAGAATGCTCTGGCGGCGGGCGTCGACGAAGTGGCGGTATTCGCTGCAGCCTCAGAATCCTTCAGCCAGAAGAACATTAACTGCTCTATTGCAGAAAGTCTGGAGCGCTTCCTGCCTGTGGTTGAAGCAGCTCAGAAGCACAAGATCCCGGTACGTGGTTATGTTTCTACAGTACTGGGATGCCCCTACGAGGGAGAAATTTCTCCAGAACAGGTAGCAAAGGTGGCCAAAGATCTGGCCGACATGGGCTGCTATGAAATCTCACTGGGCGACACCATTGGCGTTGGTACGCCACTGAAAGCCAAGCGCATGCTTGAGGCAGTCACCAAACACGTACCCGTGGAGCACGTGGCGGCTCACTTTCACGACACCTACGGACAGGCGTTGGCAAATCTCTATGCAGTACTGGAAGAAGGCGTCGCAGTTTTTGACGCCTCAGTGGCCGGCCTTGGCGGCTGCCCCTATGCCAAGGGCGCTTCCGGCAACGTCGCCACTGAAGACGTTCTCTATATGCTCAACGGCCTTGGCATCAGCACGGGCGTAGACCTGGACAGGCTTGTGGCCACTGGCCGATGGATCAGCAACGTGCTCAACCGACACAACGGCTCAAAAGTGGGCCAAGCTCTTCAACCTTAAGGATCTGGCATGGATAACAAAAAAGATTTGATCGCGTTGGATCTCGATATTCCCGACATGAAAGACCTGCCGGAGGATGTCAAAAGCTACTTCAATATCTGTATTGAGAAGCTGGGCATGGTTCCCAATGTGTTGACAGTTTTTACCCATAACCTGAAGCAGCTGGATGGTTTTTCGCGTCTCTACAACGAGTTGATGATGGGTGAGAGCGAACTCAGCAAGCTGGAGCGGGAAATGATCGCCGTAGTGGTCTCGTCAGAGAACAAATGCTTCTACTGCCTGGTCGCTCACGGTGCAGCCGTGCGGGTTATGAGCGGCGATCCCACGTTGGGAGAGCATTTGGTGATGAATTACCGCACAGCAAGGCTGGATAAGCGCCAGCGTGCCATGCTCGACTTTGCGTCGCTGCTTACCCGCACCCCGGCAACGGTTACCGAAGATGATGTACAAGCATTAAGAGACGCAGGTTTCAGCGATCGTGCCATCTGGGATCTGAGCCAGCTTGTGGGCTTTTACAACATGACCAACCGCGTCGCCATTGCCAGTGACATGCGCCCAAATCCCGAGTACCACAGCCAAAGCCGATAACCGGCTTGAACAATCCCGGACCTCGACCACAAAAACAACCGGAGGCGGCCCAATGAAACAGACTCTACCAAGCTACACCAGCGGTACCTCCAACACGCCGCTGCTGGGCATGACCATCGGCGAGATGCTTGACCGCACCGCCGCTAAATTCCCAAATACCGAAGCCCTGGTATGCCTGCACCAGGACATCCGCTGGACTTACAAGGAGTTCGTCGCACGGGTTAATGAAGCAGCATGTGCCTTTCTCGCCATCGGCGTAGAACGCGGTGACCGCGTAGGCATTTGGGCGCCCAACCGCTACGAGTGGACGGTGACCCAATTCGCCACCGCCAAGGTGGGCGCCATTCTGGTCAACATCAACCCTGCCTACGGCCTGCACGAACTGGAATACGCCATGAATCTGGCGAGCATCAGCGTATTGGTCACTGCAGATACCTTTAAAGCCTCAAATTACCGCCAAACACTTTATGAACTGGCACCGGAGTTGAAAGCGAGCACCCCTGGCAAAATCAAAGCCCAGCGAGTTTCTGATCTTCGTGCAGTGATCAATCTGGATACGGAAAAACACGCTGGCATGTGGAGCTGGGCGGAGTTTGTGAGCCTTGCCAGTGAAGTTAGTCAGGATGAAGTAGACAAGGTGCAAAGCCAGCTTCAGTTCGACGACCCCATCAATATCCAGTTCACCTCAGGCACCACCGGCAACCCCAAAGGCGCGACCCTCACCCACCACAACATCCTGAACAATGGGTTTTTTGTGGGTGAAAGCCAGCGCCTGACAGAGAAGGATCGACTGGTTATTCCAGTCCCCCTCTACCACTGCTTTGGCATGGTCATGGGCAACCTTGGCTGCATTACCCACGGCTCCACCATGATTTACCCGGGCGAAGGCTTTGACCCAAAAGCCGTGCTGCAAGCAGTGCATCAGGAGAAGGCCACAGCGCTCTACGGCGTACCCACCATGTTCATAGCAGAACTGGCCGAGCCGGAATTTGATTCCTACGACCTGTCCACGCTGCGCACGGGCATAATGGCCGGCTCCATCTGCCCCGCGGAGGTGATGAAGAAGGTCAACACCAAGATGCACATGAAGGAGGTTCAGATTGCCTACGGCATGACCGAAACCAGCCCTGTGTCTACCCAAACCAGCTCTCTCGATCCCTTCGAGAAGCAGGTAACCACCGTTGGCCGTACCCAGCCCCATCTGGAAACCAAGATTGTCGACCCGGGAACCGGAAACGTCTTGCCCCGGGGCGAGATTGGGGAGCTCTGCACTCGCGGTTACAGCGTGATGCTGAAGTACTGGAATAATGAAGAGAAGACCCGCGAAGCCATCGACGACTCCGGCTGGATGCACACCGGTGATCTGGCCACTATGGACGACGAAGGCTATGTGCAAATCGTTGGTCGTATCAAAGATATGGTGATTCGTGGTGGTGAAAACATCTACCCGAAAGAGGTTGAGGAATTTCTGTACAGCCACCCATCCATTGAGGAGGTCCAGGTAACGGGTATTCCGCACGAGACCTATGGCGAAGATTTGATCGCCTGGGTAAAGCTGCGCCCAGAGGCAGAGCCGGTAAGTGCAGACGACTTGATTGCATTCTGCAAAGGCAAGATCGCCCACTTCAAAATCCCCCGGAACTACAAGTTCGTGGAAGAATTCCCGATGACCGTCACCGGTAAGATTCAGAAGTTTAAAATGCGCGAGATTTCCATTGAGGAATTCGGGCTGAAGTAAAAGCCCCAGGCAATCGCAAGCCCCGGTTCTCCTTAGCTGAGCACCGGGGCTTTTTTTTACCCGCCAAAATCTGTTTGACTGCTGCTCAATTTCATGATGTTATCACCAGTAACATTGTTACCACCGATAACATTCGAGAGCATGAATACCCATGGCGAAACCTGCCTACCACCACGGTGACCTGCAGCCCCAGGCGCAGTCGCTGGCGCTGGACATACTCAGAACCCAAGGGGATGCCGCCATCAGCTTGCGCGCACTGGCCAAGCAAATCGGTGTCAGTGCTCCAGCGCTGTACCGGCACTTCTCAGACCGCGAAACGCTGTTGGCAGAGCTCGCTATTGAAGGGTTCGAGGCCTTGCGTGATCGCCTACGCGCGGTGGATCAGGAGCTGCCGCGCAAGGCTTTGATCGAAATTGGGCTGGTGTACGTAGCTTTCGCCCAAGAAGAACCCAACCTGTATCGCCTTATGTTTGGCGGCCGCGTACTACCCATGGGGGCGCACCCACGCCTGGATGCTGCTGGCAAAGGGGCATTTCAGGTTCTGGAAAACACCGTAGCCCGTGCCCGCGATCTGGGTTATCTGAGACCCTCCCCTGTTTCACTAATGACAGCCGCTGCCTGGTCTCTGGTGCATGGCCTGTCACAACTAACCATCGATGGTCATTTGCCCAGCGCAAAGGCCGAGCCCATGTTGACCGAAGGCGTTCTCAGTTTACTGCTGGACGGCACCCGGTCTGACCGACAACAATCACAACAGGATTAACTCAATGAGCAGCCCAAAACCCAGCACCCTCCGCGTTGGCAAACGTTATCGTGAAAAACGCCTGGACGGCCCTTACGATGCCATCATCATTGGCTCCGGCATCGGCGGCCTGACCGCAGCTGCTTGCATGAGCAAGATGGGCAAAAAGGTGCTCGTTCTTGAACAGCACTACACCGCCGGCGGATTCACCCACAGCTACGATCGCAACGGGTACGAATGGGATGTGGGCGTGCACTACATTGGTGACATGGGCGCAGACCACACACTGGGCAAGCGGTTGTTTGACCATATCACTGACAGTCAGTTGAAGTGGGCGCCAATGGACGCCAACTACGACCGTATCTACATCGGCGAAAAGTATGTGGATCTGGTTGCCGGCCCCGAGGAATTCCGTGCCGAGCTGGTGAAAGCCTTCCCGGAAGAAGAAAAGGCCATCGACACCTACCTGGGTTATCTGCGCCAGGTATCCAAAGCCATGCCGGCGGTTGTTCTGGCCAAAGTACTGCCAAGCCTGGCTCTTGGACCACTAAGCATGCTGGCAAAACGTAAGGCGCCAGAGTTCCTTAACAAGCCGACCCGCGAAGTACTTGAAGGCATCACCAGCAACCAGGAGCTGATTGCCGTGCTTACCGGCCAGTGGGGCGACAACGGCCTGCCACCCGCCCAATCCAGCTTCATTGTTCACTCACTCATCGCCCGCCATTACCTGCACGGCGGCTACTATCCGATTGGTGGCGCCTCTGAAATGGCCAAGACCATTATCCCGGTAGTTCAGCAAAGCGGCGGTGAAGTCTTTACCTACGCGGATGTGACCGAGATTCTCATCGAGAAAGGCAAAGCCGTGGGCGTTCGCATGGCCGACGGTGCAGAGATTCGCTCGCCACTGGTCATCAGCAACGCAGGCGTATTCAACACCTTCAACAAGTTGCTGCCACAAGACGCGCCTGAATGGGACTACTATCAGGACAAACTGAAAACCGTTAAGCGTTCCATGGCCAGCAATTGCTTGTACATCGGCCTGGAAGATACTGCAGAGAACTTAGGCCTGCCGAAAACCAACTATTGGATTTACCCCGGCACAGACTACGAAAAGCATGTGAAAGACTTCGAGGAAGATCCGGAGAACAACGATATTTCGCTGACCTATATTTCCTTCCCCTCAGCGAAAGACCCCAGCTTTCTGGAGCGCTACCCTGGCCGCGCCACCATTGAGATTGTGGCACCCGGCCCCTTCAAGTGGTACGAGGAGTGGGCGGACAAGCCTTGGGGCAAGCGCGGTGAAGACTATGAAGCCAAGAAGGAAGAGTACGCCCAGCGCCTGCTTGCGAAGCTCTATGAGAAGTTCCCGCATCTGGAAGGCAAAGTGGATTACTACGAGCTATCCACGCCCCTGTCCACAGACTATTTCTGCCGCTACAGCGAAGGTGAAATCTATGGCCTGGACCATACTCCCGACCGCTTCGAGCAGGACTGGCTAAAGCCCAAGACCCGCATACCCGGCCTGTACCTCACCGGCCAGGACATCATGACTGCCGGAGTAGTGGGCGCCATGCTAGGTGGTTTGCTGACAACCGTTGCCGTAAGCGGTTTGAAAGGCATCCCGCTTGCGAAGAAGATGTTTGTTGGCTAATCACTATCAATAAAGTCGGTGCCACTGCCACATGAGTGGCACCGACTTTACTCGTCTACCACCACCCGGAAACCACCAAATATCATACGCGCCCCGTCAAAGGGCATAGGATCATCATCACCGCTAGATTGCCACTCCTCCATCACGTTCTTCATACCCGAATCCCGCGCGTCGCGTGAGGGCCAGGTTATCCACGAGAAAACAACGGTTTCATCATCTTTACATTGAACAGCCATGGGAAACGACGTCAATTTACCCTCAGGAACATCGTCGCCCCAGCATTCAACAAGACGGGTCGCACCGTGCTTCTTGAACAATTTCGCTGCCTCAGTGGCGTGCTCAATATAAGCTGCCTTGTTTTTAGTGGGCACAGCCACTACACAACCATCAATATATTCCATAGCCACCTCGCCTGTTGTTTGGTCTTAATAATATAGTCGAAAGACCGCAACTATTTCAGATGCAGGGAATGCCCAAAATCTGGAATCGTCTGCTATGCTTGCGGCGAACCCAAACAAAAAGGTATTTAAAATGTCTGATACTTGGCTAACCTCGTTGATTACCGATACTCCTCAGCAAGGCTATGAGCTTGCGATTACCCTTAGCCGCCGTGGCGTGAAATACACTCAGCCCGATATGGATGTTTTGAAAAAACTACGGCCCGAATACGCAAACTCTGCCGATGCGCTTACCGCTGCCTCTCACGTTATCGCTGTGAACTTTCAGACGGTAGCCGCGGCTAACAACTATTGGCGTGGATGACATCTGCCATTCAAACTCTCTTTCACGGTGCCCGAGAGCCGTAAACTCCCGCACCGTGGAAGTAGTTCTTGATGCCGATGAGTCCTCATAGGTACAACCCCTGCACACTCCTACAAGATATTTGTAGCGCGCCACGCATTCTCGTGTTAAATATCCCGCGAATTCGGTCGGTGCCATAAACTATAGCCCCATCGCCGTTTTCCAGGACAAGCCTCAAAGGAGTCGCACCCGCGGCCTTCCCTCAGCAGACCTGCACAACACCGCGTGCGTCCTGCACGTTTTGTATCCATCCCTTTTCAGTGAGGGACGTTATCCAATGTTCAAGTTGTGTAAGCCACAGGCGCTGGCCGCCTCCGTTGCTCTGTCTCTGTGCGCCTCTTCTGCAATCGCCGCAGAAGAAGTGCGTGTGTATAACTGGTCTGACTACATTGCCGAGAACACTCTGGCGAAGTTCACCAAAGAAACCGGCATAAAGGTCGTTTACGACGTTTACGACAGTAACGAGGTTCTTGAAGCCGCGCTACTGTCTGGCCGCTCTGGCTACGACCTGGTCGTACCGTCAAACCACTACGTTGCCAAGCAGATCTCTGCCAAGGCTTTTGTGGCTCTGGATCACGACAAACTGCCGAACATGGCCAATCTGAATCCGGATCTGATGGCTCAACTGGAAAAAGTGGACCCGGGCAGCCAGTTCTCCATTCCCTATCTTTGGGGAACCAACGGCTATGGCTACAACGCTGGCCGCATCCAGAAAATCCTGGGCGATACTGCACCTACCGATTCCTGGGCGCTGGTGTTTGACCCGGACATAACGGCCAAGCTGGCCAAAGGCGGCTGCGGCATTGCCATGCTGGATTCCGGCGAAGAAATGGTGCGGGCTGCTATGGCCTACGCTGGCTTAAACCCGAACAGCAACAACACCGAAGACATCAAAAAGGGTGGCGACGTGATCAAGGCCGTGCGGCCGAACATCACCTACTTCCACTCATCCCGCTACATTGGCGACCTGGCTAATGGCGACCTGTGCGTGGCTGCCGGCTATTCCGGCGACATCCTGCAGGCAGCTGCTCGTGCCGAGGAAGCCAAAAACGGCAACGAAATCCGCTACACCATTCCCAAAGAGGGCGCGGTGTTGTGGTTCGATATGATGACCATCCCGGCTGGCGCACCGAACGTTGAAAATGCCCACAAGCTGGTCAACTTTTTGATGAAGCCAGAGATCATCGCTGAGGTGACCAACTATGTGTGGTACGCCAACCCCAACAAGGCAGCCGATGAATTTGTTGATGCAGAAATCCTTAACGACACCAGCATTTACCCTACGGATGATGTGATGAAAAAGCTCTACATCATGGAAGGTCGGCCTCAGGACACACAGCGCCTGATGACCCGCACCTGGACCAGCGTTAAGTCCGGGCGTTAAGGGCGTGGTTAACGGAATCAACACCTCCGCGAAAGCGGAGGTGTTACTCAGCATTCGTGGCGTATCAAAAAGCTTTGACAGCACACTGGCGGTGGACGACGTAAGCCTGGACATCCACAAGGGCGAGATATTCGCACTTCTGGGCGGTTCGGGCTCTGGTAAATCCACACTGCTACGCATGCTGGCTGGCTTTGAGACACCGGATAGCGGTCGTATTGTGCTGGATGGTCAGGACATAACTGCCCTGCCTCCCTACCTGCGCCCAACGAACATGATGTTCCAGTCCTACGCACTGTTCCCGCACATGACCGTGGAGCAGAACATCGCCATGGGTCTGAAACAGGACAAACTGCCAAAGGACGAGATTCGCGACCGCGTGGCGGCCATGCTCAAGCTGGTAAAAATGGAGCCCTACGCCAAGCGTCGGCCCCAACAGCTTTCCGGTGGCCAACAGCAGCGGGTTGCGCTGGCTCGCTCACTGGCAAAACGCCCGAAGCTGTTGCTTCTGGATGAGCCTATGGGTGCGCTCGATAAAAAGCTGCGCACAGAAATGCAGCTTGAACTTGTGGATATTCTGGAAAAAGTGGGCGCCACTTGCCTGATGGTGACCCACGATCAGGAAGAAGCCATGACCATGGCCAGCCGCATTGCCATTATGTCCTTTGGACAGATTGCCCAGGTGGGCTCACCCATCGATATTTACGAAAGCCCGAACAGCCGCATGACGGCGGAGTTTATTGGCTCGGTGAATATCTTTGAGGCCAGCATCGAGGAAGACAACTCCGACAGTATTCTGCTGTCCAGCGGCTTGCTGGACGCACAGGTATACATTGACCGAGGTGTGACCACATCGGCAGAAAACACCAACACGCTGATTGCCCTGCGCCCGGAAAAAATCTACCTGACGCCAGACAAGCCTGAAGGTGAATTCAACTGGAGCAAGGGCACGGTGGAGAACATCGCGTACCTGGGCGACATCACCTCCTATTACGTGAAGCTGGCCAGCGGCAAGCGTGTGCAGGCCACCATGGCGAACGTGGAACGCCGCGGTGAACGGCCAACCTGGGGCGACACCGTGTTCGTTTCCTGGGAAGCCTCCAGCCCCATCTTGCTTTGGAATTAATGCCATGAACAGGAATCCGATTCCCGCGCCCTTGATGGCGCGGGTGCGTACATTGCTGTTCCACCGCCGGGTGCTGTTTGGCATTCCGTTCGCGTGGCTGTTGCTGTTTTTCCTGCTGCCGTTCGCGCTGATCCTGAAAATCAGCCTGACGTCGGCCGTGATGGCCATACCGCCTTACGAGCCGGTGTTCCGGCTGGCAGAAAACACCCTGTCGGTGGTGGTGAACTTCGGCAACTATTTATTCCTACTGTCCGACAGCCTGTACATTGCCGCTTATTGGGGCTCGGTGAAAACCGCACTCATCTCCACCATCGCCTGCCTGCTGATCGGCTACCCAATGGCTTACGCTATGGCCCGCGCGCCCAAGCACTGGCAACTGGTGTTGCTGTTGCTGGTGATGCTGCCGTCATGGACCTCGTTCCTGATTCGGGTTTACGCCTGGATGGGCATTCTCGGCAATCAGGGTTTGCTGAACAGCTTCTTGCTCTGGCTGGGGTTGATCGACGAACCGCTGAAAATGCTGAACACCAACTTTGCGGTAATCCTCGGCATTACCTATGCCTACCTGCCGTTTATGGTGCTGCCCATTTTTACCAACCTGGTGAAGCTGGATCTGCGCCTGCTGGAAGCAGCATCAGACCTCGGCTGCCGCAGCATTACGACCTTCTGGGCCATTACCCTGCCTTTATCTAAGGCCGGCATTTTGGCGGGGTGCATGCTGGTATTCATTCCCGCTGTCGGTGAGTTTGTGATTCCTGAACTGCTGGGTGGCCCGGATACGCTGATGATCGGCAAGGTGCTGTGGGAAGAGTTCTTCAACAACCGCGACTGGCCTGTGGCTTCTGCGTTGGCCATTGTGATGCTGGCACTGCTGTTGGTGCCGATTGTATTGTTCCACCGCTTCCAGAGTCGGGAGATGTCGAAGAATGGTTAACGCTCGTGGCATCAGCTTCTCAAAGGTCATGCTGGTTATGGGCCTGCTGTTTCTATATCTACCCATGCTTGTGCTGATCGTGTATTCGTTCAACGCATCCCGACTGGTATCCGTGTGGGCCGGTTTTTCCACTCACTGGTACAGCGCCCTGTTTGAAGACCAGCAGATACTGTCGGCCGTGTGGATGAGCCTTAAAATCGCCTTCTACTCCGCCAGTATGGCCATGTGCCTGGGCACCCTGTGTGCGTTTGTGATCACCCGGTTCAAACGCATGCGGGGGCGAACACTGCTGTCTGGCATGATTACCGCCCCTCTGGTTATGCCAGAAGTGATCACCGGTTTGTCTCTGTTGCTGCTGTTTGTTCAACTGGCAGAGCTGACCGGTTGGCCGGCAGATCGTGGAATGGTGACCATCTGGATTGCGCACACCACTTTCTGCAGCGCCTATGTGGCGGTGGTGGTGAGCGCGCGGCTACAAGAAGTGGATCGTTCCATTGAAGAAGCCGCCATGGATCTAGGCTGCACACCCTTGAAGACCTTCTTTGTGGTCACTTTGCCGGTGATTGCACCGGCCTTGGTGTCCGGATGGTTGCTGGCGTTCACCCTGTCGCTGGACGACCTGGTGATTGCCAGCTTTGTATCCGGCCCCGGCTCCACCACCTTGCCGATGGTAGTGTTCTCATCGGTACGCATGGGCGTGTCCCCAAAGATCAACGCACTGGCCACGCTGATTATTCTCACGGTATCGCTGGTCGCGTTTATCGCCTGGTACGTGATGCGCAGAAACGAAAAAAGGCGCCGCAGTGGGCGCCTTTCCTGATCAGGAACACTAGCAGAGCAATACCCCAACCATAGCGATTCATCGCGTGGGTTAACGGAGTAGCAATTCAGTCTATGCGTACATCCGCCCCATTAGTCGACTGGATCACTCCTGAATAGCGGGTACACGGCGAAGAGAGGATGACGATGAAAAGTCTGTAGCATTCAGTTCTTCGACCGTTCTCCGAAGCTTGCGACGCTGACGGATAGACGCTAATTGCTTAGTATCCCACGATGCAGGTTTGAGCCCCAAACGGCTCCCGCTAACGCTTATATCGAAACTTCGCTCAGCACCTACGGGCATGTTTTCCGGGCCATATATTCCTATCAGACTCAGCGTCAAGCGGGTGAACTCAAGCTCTCCTTGAGGCTGACCATGGAGAACCTCGATATTTTCATAACGCGTAAGTCGCTGGATTAGTTCGCAGAAAGTACCAATGTGTATGAACCCGCCAGACTCAATTGGCCCCTGCCTAGTGTTATCCCTTACGTCCAACGGCCCCTGCTCATCGCCGTCTTCATCACCTTCGCTGTATTCACGCTCGAAGTCAGTGACATCCATCGTGATCTCGCCTTCAGAAGTTTCGAGCTTCGCTATGATGTATTCAATAAACACAGATTCTGCGCTCATATTACTGATGATACAGAGAGCATTGATGTCTTTGTTGCAACCGCGGTTAATGATCAAGCGCGGGCTTCTCTGCCTCCTGAACCCAAGGTAAAGGAGCTGCGCATATACCAGCCATATAAGTAAGGAGCCAAAACTGGCAACGATTGAAAG
Organism: Marinobacter sediminicola; assembly: GCF_031157525.1. Taxonomy (GTDB): domain Bacteria; phylum Pseudomonadota; class Gammaproteobacteria; order Pseudomonadales; family Oleiphilaceae; genus Marinobacter; species Marinobacter sediminicola. Next base: position 28,490 of record NZ_JAVIXR010000009.1, on the reverse strand, counting down.
TACTTGGTGATGCTCAGCTATCCACTTATACACATTGACGCCCCTTACCTACATTCCTGGTCAGCTATTGTTTTTGGTTTTTATTACAGAATTAAACGATAGTATCGCTTTGGCAAGCACTCAACCGAGAACTCCGGTCGAAAGATTCTCGCAGCTTTATATTTAGCTATAAGGTATGGGTACTGTCGCCCATTGTCGCTTGCGCTAACTTTTGCTGCTCCACGCTGTCGCAATGCACCACCACTGTCCAACGCCCTTCGTTTTTTGCCATGCGCGCCTTTTCTATCAAGACATCATGATCTGGACGCAGTGCAACCGCACCGGCTAGCATAAGAGCCAACACGGCAAACAAGAAGCTCACCGCAATGAACGTCATTACCGGGCTTGTACGAGTCAGAGCCGGGCCAACCGTCACCAATAGTCCTGCGACAGCAAGACCAACTACTAGTCCCACCACTCCAAACCGCACATGCGCTTTAACTAAAGACCGCGCAATTCCCTGAGTCTCCGGCTCAATCTTTTTCGCCATATTGGGGTCATCGGGCTGAATGATACGAATCTGAGCAAGGGGGATCCCTAACCCTTCCAAAGATTCTGCGCCTCGCTCGGCAGCGACCTGACTGTCGAACTCCGCGCTTATCTTATGGGGATAGCTTTCCCCTGACACAGCTCCATCGTGCTCGGACATAGTCTTGTCTCCTGTATAGGTCAGGTTGCACTATAAATAAGAATAGACATGCGGAAGCTCGAAACGCAAGTTCAGGCAATGCACGATGCACTACGAAAAGTTCATATAACGGACAATTATCAAACGACAGCGGTAAACATACTGACTTTTATAATTTAGTAAGCCTATTCACTTTACTAAAAATATATTTTTATATTATTAGCCTGACCGAGAGGTCACATATATATCGCGACCTCTCGATCCTGATTCAACTAATTCCTAGACGCGCAATTGCATCCGGGATGTTGGCACCCTTTGCCTTCCGAACATTCTTTTGAGCAGAATATTCCAGTTGCTGTTTTGAAGTGTGTCTCATCATCCGCGACTCTGCAGTTGCACCCCTCTTGGGCACACTGATAAGTACCATCAGAGCTGACATTGGCCATATCATTCTCCTCGACTTAAACGGCGCCGCAGGCGCCCGAATGGACGATTCCCAGAGCAGTGCCTTACTCAGTCGCCTGCTCGGCTTCATCACCCATCTCTTCAGCGCCTTGTTTGACGTTGTACCAAGCTGAAGAGGTAGCCTGCTTAGTACTCTCCCAGGCGCTCTGACTGATTTCCTTAGTGTTTTCCCACGCCTGCTGCAAACTCTGGCTCGTTTGGTTCCACCAATCCTCATCGTACGTCGGCAATTTTTTAAATTCTTCCTGAGTCATTTCAACGTGGACTTCATACTCAATGTCATCGAAGCCGCGGTTACCCGACGCCCTCACGACAGTAAACGTGCCGCGTTCCACAACAACTTCATTACCACCGAGACCAAGTATCTCCCCGGTTTCGATAACCAAAGAATGTACCGACATATCGTTACTCATCAGAACATCCTCGACCTCACCGATCTCTTGGCCGGCACTGTCAAAAACATCTGCATCCTTAAGCTCATCCATGCTGTAAAGACCGCCTGCAGCAGCTGCTGAAAGGCTCATAGCTAAACCACCTGCCAACAGGGAAGCGCTCATTGTGTGAGTAATAAGTTTCCGCATTGTCTCGTACTCCTTTATCAAGTTACTCATGATCAAGTTACTCATGCGTACGCCCGAATCGACGATACTTTTCGGACGTTTCTCCAAGTAAATGTGATCAATGGCTATACCCACCGGTTCGGCGAACCATGTCACGATTTAAAACTTAGCAAAGGCCACGACCCAGCCCAAATGACGCTTCAGTAACAATACTGAAGCGTTTGGTGCGTGGAGAAATGATAATTATTTAGTGAGCTTATCCCACTCCTTCTCTGCCTCATCTTTCTTCATGCCGTATTTTTCCTGAATCTTGCCAATGAAGTTCTCTCGTTTGCCTCCGATTTCATCGACATCATCATTCGTCAACTTACCCCAATTCTCGCGCACCTTACCTTTAAGCTGCTTCCAGTTACCTTCCAGAATATCGTTATTCATATCGTTCTCCTTTCAATAAGGCAATTATAATAGCTCTACATAATCGACAACTTCATAAATGCTAATATGAATACACAATTATGGTCCGCGACCTTTCATAGCATTCATCACCAGTGAGACAACGAGCAATACTATGAAAACAAAGAACAGTATCTTAGCTATCCCGGCAGCGGTGCCCGCAATTCCACCGAAACCAAGCACACCCGCCACGATCGCTATAATCAAACACACTATAGTCCAATAAAGCATCAGTAACTCCTTCTCCCTTTACAGGCCAAATTCGACTTATTAAGTAACGAACTCCTCGCCTGACGTTTAGTGAATTGAGACTGACATTTTCCAGATATAAGGCAGCTAGGCTCAACTACTACTGCGCTACATCTACAATTAACTTGCCACATGGTATAAATTCAGACAACCTTCTCTCTCGACAATCCCTGACCCCGACCGCAAAGACGAGTTATAAGATACTGATAAATATATAATAACCTCATTGATTATGATTAGTTAAGATACCGGCAATATACACACCTGCGAAATGCAAGATTCACTACGGCGGTCATTAGAGTTAAGAGCTACCAACGGCTGGTGAGAATATGGCGTAACCCATCGCAGTCCACCATTAAGTCGTCACAGTTCACCACAATGTCTGAACGCGCTAAAACATAACCTCTACCGATAATGTTGTTTTTCACAACCTGGTACCCACCAACCTGCCCTAAGCCAGAAAACTCGCCAATGAAGCCAGTCTCTCGTAATGAAATGGTTTCAAGCTTATCCCCGGAGCGGATGCGCCCTTCATAATTCATTAGGGCTAACCGAGCCGAAGTGCCTGTTCCGGTCGTACTTCTGCAGATAACACCCGGATGCACATAGGTCGCGGAACGGGAGCGATAATAGCCCTCTGCGATTTGGTGAACTGGCCCCATAAAATGCAAAAACGGCAAAGGCCCAACATCACCCAAGGTATAGTGGGAAAAACCCCTTTCCGCCTGAATTGCCTCAACAATCGCATAAGCCGTGTCAGCAAGCTTGCGCTCTTCACTCAGGAGAAGTTCAAAGCCCAGAGATTCGGCATCCACCAGAGCGTAAAACCCGCCACTGTATGCCACGCTGTATGTGACAGAGCCGAGTGAAGGCACCTCAATAGTCGCGCGATAGGTATGGATATAGCTTGGCAAACCTTCACAGGTGATCGCTTCAACAACGCCGTTTTCAACCAGTGCATCGATGCGAACCAAGCCAGCAGGAGATTCCAGCAAAAAGCTCTGTTTACCCTCTTTCTTGGGCACGATCCCTGCTTCAAGCACGGCCGTTGCGGTGCAGATCGTGTTGGATCCGGAGTAAATCGGGTATCCCATCACTTCCATTATGATGTAGCCGGCCGCTGCATGCGGGTCGGAAGGTGGAACCAGCAAGTCCACAGACATTTCAGGAATGCCATAGGGCTCTTCCAGTAACAGTTTTCTCAAGCCATCGGCGTGATCACGAAGATACTCCATTTGTGCTCGCACACTGTTACCTGGCAAGGCATCAATACCACCGGTCACAATACGACTGACATCGCCGCCTGCATGGGTATCCATAAGCTGAATTGTCAGTTCCGGTTTCATACACCGCTCTCCAGAGACCAGGGCTTGCCGTGTGCTTCCCACTGAGAATCCGGAACTATGACAATCTTGCCGAGATAATTGCTGTCGCGATTCATGAAGTAGCGCTCCGCATCATGCAACCTTGAAAGCCTGAAAGCACCGTGGAGAACCGGCTTGAGCTGCTCGCTGCGAATCCACTCTACTAACTGCCCAGCTTCCTCTCGAGTGCCGTGGGAAACGCCAAGAATCTGAACCTGATACAGGTAAATTCGCGTCCACAGGATTTCACTGATGTTTCCGCCGCTGGCGCCCGCAATGCTCAGGCGCGGATAGGTTCCGCGGGCGTTCATGTTAAAAATCATGGCGTCTATGAAGCAGTCGGTCATAGTGCCACCCACCAGATCCATAACCGCATCAAAAGGCTTGCCACCGGTTTGCGCTTTTACCCGCTCTACAAAACTATCCATATCGGATCGATCGAGCACGGATTCCGCCCCCAATTCCAAGAGCGCCGCGGTTTTATCCACAGTACTCAAGGCATAGGGTATGGCCCCCATGACCCGGCAAAGCTGTATCAGGGCGGTACCAACACCACCACTGGCTCCGGTGACCAGGACTCGCTCTCCGGATGCCACATGAGCAGAGGTGAGCATATGCAGAGCCGTCTGATACGAGCACATTCCCATTGCAGCGATCTGCGCATCACCAAGGTTTTCATTCGGGATGCAGTGGAACTGCGCTGAAGGAACAGCAACATACTCTGCGTAGCCACCGTCTGCGCCATGACCGTAGTAATCCGGAGTAAGGTTGATATCCCGACGGCTGTCTGCATAAATATTAAAATCCAGCAGCCCGCGCTCGCCAATACGACTGCGGTCGACACCCTCGCCTACGGCCACAACATGACCAACAATGTCAGCACCTTGAATACGGGGAAAAATCAGCGTGGGCTTGCCACCCATCTGAAACGACGTGGTTTCACCCTTTTTAGTGGGATACAGCCCTTCCCGGGCTTTGCGGTCGGTGTTGTTTTTGGCGGTCGCGGTTACCTGAACCAGCACCTCTCCCGGCGAGGGGGACGGCGTGGACACGCTTGTATACTCAAGCTTGTCGATGCCGCCATGACCGACAAGGACCATGGCTTTCATTGTATTCGGGATCATAAGTGAACCCTCGTCCCTGCATGAGAAATGGAAAGTATCCCTTCAGGATAGGAGACATTCACTCAAGTGTCAGGGAGTGACGAGGACACCCACTCTTCTCAGGCTCGCCACTATCGAGCAATCACCTTATAGATGGGCCGCAACTTGGGAATCTGCTTCAGAACCACCTGAATTACGGTCATCAGTGGCACTGCAAGTAATACGCCCACAGGACCCCAGAGCCAGCCCCAGAAGAAGATCGAAACAAAAATAATCACCGGGTTGATCGACATACGAAAACCGTGTATCCACGGCTCGATGAAGAAACCCACCATAGTGGTCAAGGCAAGATAGCCAACTGGAGCAACCGCCATCATCCACAAGGTATCCAGGCTTACCGCGGAAACAACTGCCAGCAACAGGATGGTCAGAATAACGCCCAAATAAGGAATAAAACGCGCAAGAGCAGCTACCAGGCCCCAAACCGCTGGGTCTGGCAGGCCAACAGCCCAGGCCATAAGCCCGGTTGCCACGCCGACCGATGTATTGCTTATGCCCAATACCGCGAGGTACTGGGCAATCTGATGCTGGGAGTCCCGGCTAATGCGCAACACCGTTCTGCGGTGGTGTCTCGGCAACTGACGCACAAAATTGAGCACCAATCTGTCGCCGCTAACCAACAAGAAATACGTAAGCGCCATGGCAAGCGCAAGACCCGCAATGCCATCGCGGGCTTTACTCATAAGTTGGGCGCGCCAGGATTCCGTCTGCAGAACCACGGTTGTTGGCTCTACCGTTGTCTTTTTATCACCGCTATCCGAGAGTTCGCTTACGGAGTCTTCCACTTTTTGTGCCGACTCAGTCACCTTGCTGATTTGCCGTTTAAGTTCGCTTTCGCCCACCAGCAAACGCGAAATACCCTCGGGAGCTTTGCCCGCCCACTCCAGCGCCGGCGTGGCGACAGCCAGGGAGACGCCAGCAATACCTGCAAGCACCAGCAATACGAGAATCAGCGAGCTGACCACCCTGGGAATACGCAGCCCTGAACACATGCGAGTGGCCAGCGGAGACAGAAGCAAGCTTGTGAGAAATGCCAAAACAATCGGCAGGATAATTTGATGAGCAAGGTACAGGGTGTAAAGCACACCCAGAGTAAACAGCCCGTAGATAGGCGTAGAAAGGTCGGCCAGCGTTTTTTCCGGCTTACTCTTACTCTGCGCGATCAGGCTTTTTTCGTTTTCCATAGGATATCCGTAACCTGTCAGCCGGCAGTAATCACGGAATCTGCCAGTTTGATTGGAGGTGCCACCGAACGCTTCGACCGGCGCACAGGCCTGATAGTGTACCTATGGTAGCGCCTTGTCGCATTACTGATCTATTTGGAACCGAGCCACGAGACTGCAACCATTCCGGTTCAACTATTACATTCGCTGTGCACACGGGCTCGAAATTCTTCACGGATACGCTCGTTTTCTTCATCGTTTACAAAGACCCGCTCACCATCTTTATTCAGCCGATAAATCCCCGAAACATTATTCAGATGTTTCAGTCGCGCCTCCATGCGTGCGCAATGATCCCGAAGCTTTGCAGCTTGCGCCTCCTGTCGAGCCTCGGCATCTTTCCGGGCTGCTCGTTCCTTTTCCGTTTGCTGAAGGAACTCATTTACTCGCTGCTTCCGCTCATGAGCTTTGGTGTCAATAGGTGGCTGAGCCGATTCGAGCCGCACTTCGTTCGTGACTGCGTTAGTTGGAGGCCGATCACCGAAGTGAGTCTGACCGTTCTCATCTACCCAGCGATAGGTCCCTGCGTGGGAAATAGAGGCCGCGAATAATAGCGGTATTACGAGTCCTTTCATTTAGTTTGTTCCTGATTTTACGAGAGCCACATAAACCTGTGTTTATCTTCAATGCAGTTTCCCGCACGCGCATTATTATGGTCAACAGAAAATCAACCTCATCCGCTTTACTAAAAGTACTGGGCCACGCATACGCAGACCATTACAATGAAAATTAGGATTTGGAACAGCTCGCTCCGGAAGGCTCCGGAGTTACTACAGAAACACCGTTAAACCAGGAAAAGGATTTCATGCCGCAACCCCGCGCCCGTCATTGCCCTTCATGTGCAGCCAAAACCCTGAAACCCACCAGCAACCCCGCCATACTTGGCTGCAGTCAATGCCAAGGATTGTGGTTTGAAGATGGCTCGCTAAACCAGGCCATTGCTCAAGAACACGATTGCATAGACCAATACGATCACGAGCTTCACCTGGGGCCCGCGCTTCGTGTGAGCGAACGCATATGTATCAGTTGCCGCGTTTCCATGACCAACTATCAGTTGTTGGTGCACTACACCACCGAGATTGATTGCTGCCCGGCTTGCGATGGCGTTTGGCTCGACAAGCATGAAATTGATCAGGTAATGCATTCACCCAAACTGAAGCAGGCGCTTACGGATCTGAATCAAAAAGTGTCCTGGAAATCCTGGCTGTTCCAATTTCTGACAGCCATGCCCGCGGAATACAACGTTGCGCCGCAGCGCACGCCCTGGGTCACTCGCTCACTGGTGGTTCTGTGCAGCCTGATCTTTGGTGTTGGCGTGCTGTCTCCAGAGGCCAATGAGTGGATCTTTGCCAACCTGGCTTTGAACTCGGATACCCAAAACCCCGCACACTTTGTGCTGCAACTTCTGGCCTACCAGTTTGTGCACGGCGGGCTGATGCATCTGGTTGGCAACATGTACTTCCTGTGGATTATTGGCGACAACCTTGAAGACGCGCTGGGACACGGCGCGTTTCTGGTGATCTACTTGTTTGCCGGCATAATGGCAGCCTTGGCTGAATTGCTGCTGTTCAATACCAGCCAAGGTCCTTTGTTATTGGTTGGCGCCAGTGGTGCGATTGCCGCCCTGTTCGGCCTCTATCTGGTGTGGTTCCGCCATGCCAGCCTGACTTTCATGATTATTATTTACCAGAAGAAGCTCGCACCCCATTGGTACTTCCTGATCTGGAGCCTGATCAATATTGCGGGTATGGTCTCCGGCCAAGGCGGTGTGGCTTGGGTCGCACATTTGGGCGGGTTTGGCCTTGGATTGTTGCTAGGCTACTTGCTCAAAGATTATGTGCTAAGAAAGAACCCACTAATTGCAATGCTGAACCAACCAGAGGCTGTGGTGCGTCGGTGAGATGCATGACTCATTGAGAAACAACATTCTAAACAAGGAAAAATGATGACACCTGTACCAAGCCAAAGCTTCAGCCCTCTTGATCCAAATAGCCAGTCAGTAAGCTGGAAACTGGTTGCCATCGTAATCACAGCTCTGTGCTTATCTGTAGCATCCTACATCGAGATACCTATGGTGCCGGTACCTATCACCGCGCAAACCTATGCACTCCTCACTGCTGCAGGACTTCTCGGCTGGAAACTTGGTGCCGCCTCAACAATCCTGTGGCTGAGCCTCGGAGCTCTGGGGCTTCCGGTTCTTGCCGGGGGCTCCAGCGGGCTGGATTACTTCTCTGGCCCAACCGCTGGCTACCTGTTTGCATTCCCACTGGCCGTTGCCGTGGTTGGTTTGCTTTTTGAGCGTGGCTGGAACACGAAAAATATTGTTCTGGCCTTCCTGGCGATGCTATTGGGCCATACCGTTTGCCTTGGGTTTGGTGGGACATGGTTGTCATTTACCATTGGGCCAGAAAAAGCATTCCTGAAAGGTGTTCTGCCGTTCTTGCTTGGGGGCGTTATAAAGTCGGCCCTTGCAGTTGGTACGATTCTGGTTGTTGATCGTTTGCTGAGATTCCGGGGCCCTAACCTGTAGAGCCCCATATAAATCTCAAGTATCAACACTCATTTCCCGGACTCTCGCCCTATTACGGATTCTTGCAACTCACCAATCACCCGCAAAACCCGACTCATTTCCCGCTGGGTCTTCAGATCCAGCCCCAGCTTGCCATCCATGAGTTTTACCAGTGGAACAATGGACTCTTCAAAGATTCGGGCGAAGGCTGTGAGGGCTTCACCTACCTGCGGTGGACTGTCGAGGTTTACCGTTACTGCCGGGTTCAACCGCACGGACTGCAAGCCTTCGGCCAGACCGGTCTCGAGGGAGCGGGACAGTTCGCCGAGTGCCTTATTCAGGTCTGGTTCCGAGTCTTTCCTGCTCGCCATACCCGCGACCAGTTGTTGCCCCAACTGCTGCATTTGTTCCGCTATGAGGCCGAGTTGGCGTACAACTTTAACGCCGGTTTCCTCATCGCCTCCCGCTTGTTGGCGCCGGCGATATTCTTCACAGATAGCCTGCCAGCGGGCCGCTTCGGCTTCGGTCATGGTGCCGCGCATTTGCTTGAGTTTAAGCAGGTTCTCTTCTGCGCCCTGGGTCAGCAGTTGGGATTCACCCTGGTAATGATCATCTATCAGGGCTTCCAGCTCTTTATCACTCATCACCGGCGACAGTTTTTCCGCCAGCTTGTTCATGTTCCGATAGCTGCCCTGCAACTTGAACGTGGGCTCCGTGCGATAGGCCTCGGCTTGGGCGCTGGAAGCAATGTATGCCTGGTTCACCCGCAGCACGGTTTCCCGCACGCGCATCATTTTCTCCAGTAGGGATACGATTTCATCCCGTTCGGCGGCGCTGTAATCGTGCTCGAAGTCTGAATCTGCCACAGCCTTGCCTTCCGCCAGATCCGCAAACCGGTAGAAGTCTGCCATGCCGCGGGTGGCCAGGGGTGCCAGCACCCGGTTGGCACTGAGGCTGTTCTCGATATAGGACAATTCGAAGGCGTACTCCATACCCGACAGCACATCGCCCAGGTTGTAGATGTCCGCACGGTTTGCCAGCATGTCCGGCACTTTGAACACTTCGCCGCTTTCCGTGTAGGGGTTACCGGCCATGACTACGCAGAAGCGCTTGCCCCGCATGTCATAAGTGCTGGTGCGGCCACGCCATACGCCTTCAATGCGCCGGGTGCCGTCACACAGGGAAATGAACTTCTGCAGGAATTCGGGATGGGTGTGCTGGATATCATCCAGATACAGCATCACGTTATTACCCATTTCCAGAGCCAGGTTGAGCTTGACGAGCTCTGCCTTCGCTGTGGAGTGCGGTGCCTTCTCCGGATCCAGAGAGGTGACATCGTGGCCCAAACTGGGGCAGTTGATCTTCATGAAGATCAGGCCCAGCCGATTGGCGACGTATTCCATCAAGGTGGTTTTACCGTAACCCGGCGGCGAGATCATCATTAACAGGCCGGACTGGTCGGTGCGCCGGTCTTCGCCAGCGGTGCCCATCTGCTTGGCCAAGTTGTCGCCAATGATCGGCAGGTAGCTTTCGCTGATCAGCTTGTTGCGGACAAATGAAGAGAGCGGCCGGGGCCGGTATTCGTCCAAACGCAATTGGTCGCGCCATTTTTCCAGCACGCTATGGCGAACATCTTGCAACTGTTGCCAGCCGGGAATAATCTCCTGCCGGTGATAGCGCAGGCGTTCTTCGTATTCATCCAGTTGCAGGCTCAGGGAACGTTCGTTGATATTGGCATGCTGGCCCAGCAGCCCATCAACCTCAAACGCCAGTTCCACACTGCGTACCGCCGTGGTGATAGCCTCCCCGACATTCAGTACCGCCACCACTTCCGGCAGGTAATGCAACAGATGTTGCCGCTCTGTTTTGCCCATCCAGGCTTTCAGCCAGTGGCGGGTGATGCTCCAGCGTGCAGCCGGCTGGTCGGTAACAACATTCAGGGCGTTCTGGTATTGGGCAAACTGGTTATCATGCTTCAGGGCTTCGGTAAAGCCTTCCGCCAGCTCACCGGCATAGCGGGTGATCTCGAAGATTTCCGATTCTTCTGCCAGTTGCAAAACCAGGTACTCAGCGGCTGATTTCAACAGTGTGCGTTCGGCACTGCCTTTTTCAGTCATGGTGAGACCATTAGTCTCAACAAACTCTGACAGTTTTGGCCCAACTTCCTGTTCCAGAGCCTGCAGCAATTCACTGGACTGCATCATGCGGCTGAGTATGCCGGCAGACAAACAACGGGAGCGTAGCTGTTGAGCGTGAACCTGCTGCTGGCCCAGTTGCGCCCAGAACAGCATCGCCAGCGCCCTTGCATTAGGGCTGAAGCGCAGCAAACCGGCATTTTGAATGGCGGGCCAAAGGGTGCTGACAATCAGCGCGGCATCGTGATCGTGGATGCCCTTTTCATAGCCTTCGCGGTAACGGGGCGATGCAAATGTGCGGATATAGCCAGTAAGTTCTTCAATATCGGCGACGTTAACCGGTAAATTCCGTGATTTCCGGAATTCTTCAATCACTAGAGCCGCCAGATACTCCCCCCGGAAAACCTTGCCGGATTCCGACGGCTGGCTCATGTTCCAGTAGCCCCGAAGGCGATCAAGTTCCGGTTCGTCCAGCCGCTCGTAATACTGGGTACCGGTCAGGTGCAGCAGTACATGGTCATCGCGGGGGATCAGGGTAAGATCCAGCTCCTGCTGGTTCACACTGAACTTGTGCTTGCCAAGCCGGATAACAGCACCGCCATCCTCAAAGATATCGGCTTTGTCCCGCACACTTCTCAGGGCCGTGTCCTGGGCGGCTTTCAACTGCCCCAGGCAATCATCGGCTTCCATGGCCGCGCCCAGCTCCCGCAACTCCTTTGCCATGCTGCGCAGGCGCGCCACCATGGCATCGGAAGCAAAGAAGGCATGCAGTTCTTCCACCGTGGTAAAGCGTTCAGTACGGCGATTGACGTTTTTCAGTATGCGCTCAGCGGCGTCCGCGAGTGTGGTTACACGGCGCTGCCGTTGGTCCTGCAACTGCTGGCGCCGGGCTTCAATGCTTTCGTGGGCGTTTTCACGCTGTTCCAGAATCGCAGCCAGGAACTCATCGTACTCGCCAAACTGACTTTCCAGTTCCTGCAACTGGTCGAGCATGCGGGTCATCAGGCCATCGCATTCCCGCACATCGGAAAGCGCGCTGACACCGTTGGCCAGGCTTTGTTCAAACAATCGGATGCGAGCTGCAAACTGGGCGCGAGCTTCGGCACTGCCCTGCTCTTTCAGGCGAATTTCCGCTTCCGAGCGTTGTTGGTTGATGCTGGCATATATGCCTGAAATATTGTCGGTTATGGCGGTTTCCAGCGCAGCGTCATCACCCGCCATAGAGGCCAGCATGCCCTGAATCATATCCAGCCCGGTGGTCAGCTCCCGGTAACGCTCCACAATCTTTTTCAGGGCATCCCGGCTTTCTGCACTGGCCAGCTCCGCCTGCAGTTCTGCCAGGGTATTGCGGTAGCCCTCCAGCGCTTCGGGGGAGGCCAAAAAACGGAAGGTGCGTTCAGTCAGGCGTTCCTCTGCATCCGCCAACTCCTGCTCAAGGCCATCTATTCGTGCTTCGTCTACGTAACGACGATCCTTGAGCGTTCGCACCCGGCCCCGGTGTTCCCGAAGCCTGGCCAGGTACCCCACAAACTGATCCGGTGCTTTCCAGCTGTCCGGTTTCAGGTCTCGCATCAAGGCACTTTGAACATCTGCCACTTCACTGATTGCAGCTTCCGTCTGTGCCCGGATGCTCTGGACTTTCTCATACTCATCCAGCACCAGTTCGGCCGTGTTGCGAATGGTGGAGAGCTGCTCATGCAGGCCCGAAAACAAGGCTTCATCCTGCCTCGCAGTCAGCCAGTAAAACTGGTCGAGAACGCGGTCTACTGTACGAATCAAAGCGGTGAAATGACGCTCACTGGCGCCCTTGGCTTCCACCAGAGTAATCACCGTGTTCAGCTCGGCGATGCCGCGAACCAAATCCGGGTTGCCGATGCGCGCCAGTTCCGAGTCGTTGGCAACGCTGGCCTGGGCGTGGAAGTTCTCGGAGGTGAAGGGCGTTTCCCAAACCTGCAACGGATGAACGAGAGTGGGCTCGTTGTCGGCGCTGAAAACCACCAGATGGCCGTTTTCAAAGAGCGCAAAACCATGACCTATCAGCGGCACATCGGCCTGTTTGCGGATCAGGTTGTAGCGGAACAGAATCACCTGCCCGGTGAGCTGCTCGAAAAACACGTAAAGCACATCCTCACCGTTGGGCGCTCGCAATGAGCGCTTGAGCCGGAAATCCCCTTCCGGAATCTGAAAGGTTTTCAGCTCGCCTGTGGTGAGGTAATACCCTGACGGGAAGATGAGACCGTGGTTATCCGGAAGCGGCACCACAGAGCCGGCCATGCTATCGACCCGCTCAACTTTCCGCTGGGTGCGGTTAAACAGATAATAGCGCCAGTGTTTTTCATTAAACGGCAGGATGCGCACCAGAAGGATTTCACCCAGATCGGCGTAATCAAAGGTGGCATCGTCCAGGGACTGGGAATCAGAGTCTACCGGATCTGCATAGATGCCTTCGCCCGTAGCGGTGTTGTTCTCTACCTTGAAGGTAATCTCGCCCCGGAGATTATCCACAAACAGGGTGTCGGCGATATTCAGGTGCGGAGACCGCCCCTGCACCTGACAGTCACGACCAACCGTCTTCCATGGAAAACTGAACCTGTCGGGAAAGGTAAGATCACGCTCGCCCCGGTTGTCTATGTAGCGGTTTACCTCACCATCAGGCTTCAGCTCCCAGCGAAATACCCGCAGATCACTGAGCTTGTCACCGATGCGAAATACCATCAGCAGCATGCCTTTAAGGATCGTCAGCTGAGACAGAGTGGCGGTGTTGTAATATTGCTGAAGTTCCCGAAAGTCGGTGGCAAAGCGGCCATCTTTCAGGAAAGTGCCCTCAATCGCGGCCTCTGTCATTTCAAAGCCGCCGTCACCATCGTTCAGGTGATACAGGCAGAAGACATCCTCAAGCTCCAGGGTTTTGCGTAACCCCAGTTGCAGGTTAAAACCAAACAACAGCTTGTCACCAAGGCGCACAACATCCCGTGCTATGGCGTTGTTTTCAGTTCTGACCCGGGCACGCCCCAGCACGTTCATGCCAGCGCTTCCGAAAATATCTTCCCGGGCCTGATTCAGCCCCGACACCTGCTCGCGAAGCTGACCGCCCTGCTCTTTCAGGCGACGCTGAATGGTTTCGAAGGCAGAACCTTCCTGAACAATGCTCTCGAGGCCGGTGCGATCCGTCGACATACCAAATCATCCTGAACAAAGGGGGAAAATCTGAACGAGATAGGCACCACCTACGCCGATTCAGGCGCAGGTGGTGCCCGGGGTTTTATGCAGTTTCAGAGGCTTTACTAGGCTTGTCCGCTGCAATACGCCCGGCGATACCTGCCAAAGCCGCCTGCAGTGACGGGGCATTATCCAGCACGCCCTGTACGCTCTTGCCATAACCAAGGCCTTGGGCGAACTTGTCGAAGATACCGCCGTCGCCGCCGATCATTTCAAACTTGGCGTCCTTCAGAGCGGCGGCCATTACCCGGCCATTCTCCAGAATGCCTGTCTGCTGGGCCTCAATCCTCGCCAGCACTTCCTTCTCATGAACTTCCAGGTTCATGCGGAATTCTTCAAAGTGGCGGGCTTCTTCAGACATGTTGTTATAGGCTTTAAGTTTCTCTACCAGGCCAGACGCTTCTGCCTTGGCCATTGCCTCGCGGGCACCTGCTTTGGCATGGCCCATGCGGTCTTCACCTTCGGCCTCTGCCAGCACCATAGCTTTGTGAGTATCTGCTTTGGCGTGACCCATTCTTGCCTCACCATCAGCCTCTGCCAATACCATGGCTTTGCGAGCATCCGCTTTCGCCAGACCCAGCTTTTCTTCACCCATAGCTTCAGTTTCAAGGCGCTGCTCAAGAACCCGAATCTCTGCCATGCCGGCTTCTTCATCGGCTTTGGCAGTGGCCGATTTAACGTCGGCACGGGCGATACCATCAGCCCTAATAGCCGAAGCCTGAGCTTCCTTAACCTGGGCTTCCGCCAGCCCGTCAGACGCAGACAAGGCCTGACGACCACGAGCCCGCTTTTCATCGGCAATGGATTCTTTCTCTGCAGCATCCAATTCCGCCTGGGCGGTAACTCGAATCTGTTCAGCTTCCAGCTTGGAGCGCTCAAACGCAGCTTCTGCCGCCTTTACGTCCTTGAGCTTGAGTTCATCGGCGTCGGCCTCTGCCGCGACCACTTTTGTAACCTTCAGGCGCTCAGCTTGCGAACGGTTACGAACATCCTTGATGTTCTCTTCCTCTTCCGCAACATTACGCTCCACCGCAATACGCTGGCTCGTGATATCCGCAATTTCCTTACGCTCGCCTTCAAGCGCCTTCTCCATACCGATGCGCTCGATTTCTACCGCTCGTTCACGGTTTACATCTTCCAGCTCCCGGGCCTGGCGAATGCGCACCTCTTCAATTTGAACCGCACGCTCGCGGGCTTTCATGGCCATTTCAATCTGGCGCTGCTTGTTCTCTTCCGCAATGGCCAGCTCTTCGTCTGTCTTGATGCGGGCAGCTTCGGCACGGGCGCGTTCCTGTTCACGCACCTGCTCAGTTTCGGATGTTTCGCGAGCTTGCAGGGTTTCAATCTCACGACGCTGACGCGCTTCGGCATCCGCCTGGCTGCGCTCCAGTTCCAGCGAGGCCTCGCGAGCAGAAACGTTTTTACGCTGAATCTCCAGCTCCTGATCGCGCTCTAAACGGTTTGTCTCCACATTATGGAATGCGGTGATTTCAGTAATCCGCTTAATACCCTCGGAATCGAGAATATTGTTGGGATCCAGAGAGGTTTTCGGCGTTTGTTCCAGATAGTCGATGGCGACGTCTTCAAGGATGTAGCCGTTAAGATCTTCGCCAATGGTTTCAATGATGGAATCGCGGAAGTGTTGGCGCTCTTCAAAAAGCTGCATAAACTCCAGCTTCTTACCAACCGTCTTCAACGCTTCACTGAACTTGGCATTGAACAACTCGTTTACCGCATTGCGGTCAGAAGCACGGCCAACACCCACAGACTTGGCTACCCGCAACACATCTTCCGAGGTTTCGTTTACCCGCAGGTAAAAAGCAACGGTAATATCGGCACGCAGGTTGTCTTTACAGATCAGCCCTTCTTTACCGGTGCGGTTCAGCTCCAGGGTAATGACCGAGATTTTCATGGTCTCGGCGCGGTGAATTACCGGCAGCACCATGGCGCCGGTGAAGTACACCTTTGGCGTGGGCGACAGGTCGTTCACAATCAGAGCCTGGCCCTGATCCACTTTGCGATAGAACGCCTTGAACAGGGTCAGCACGCCCAATATCAGCAAGACCACAACGCCGACGGTCGTTAGTACCGGCATCATCCACGATAAGTCCATTTAGTCATTCTCCTGAGCTGGTTTTAAATAAGTGAGTGCGGGGTTATCCGGTGGAGCCACCGGAATGGAATTCGGATTCCGGAACAACCCACCAGGCATTCTTATCCGGAATATGTTCAATAATGACGGCCCTCTCCCGACGGGAAAGCGCGGAGTGGCTACGTATTTGAAGCACAAGATGGGCGCCATCCAGAACAGTTTCGCCACGACCAGAGGTTTCGGTAACCCGTGAAGAAATCACCACACAGGGGGTGCCAACAATCCGCTTTTGAAGGGGCTGCAAAAATGCACGGCGAAACAGGGGACGAAGCGGGCGTACAACGACCGACGTTATCAGCACTGAGGCAACAAGCGCCGAAACAATAACAGCCGCTCCGTATAGCCAATGCAACAAGCCTGCCGGAATAAGAGGGCCAAAAACAAGATCAACAAAGTAGCTGGCCAGCCAACCAAACAGGAACAACAGCGTGAGCACCAAAGGCAGGGGAACACCTTGCAGGCCGAGGGTAACCATCAGGCCACTGAAATCGCCACCGGCATCAATGTCGCCGTCTGCGTCTATATCGCCCATACCAAGCAAGGATATCAGCCAATAAAGAATGGCCACACACAACAGAACGGAGAAAACTACCGTTGGAAAGGAGAAGGCTACAGCGAAGAACGTTTCCATACGCGACCAGATTATCCTTTCTGGTAAACCCAATAATTGACAGTTTGTGTCAAACGAGAGCGCCGTTATAACGCAAACAAACTAATCCTTGCAAATGTTTAATTGCGAAGTATAGACTCTAATTATTGACATAAAATGTCAAGCGACAGGACAAGGTTCGTCCGGATCGGCCGAACCGATTCACCGCCACAGGAAGGAGCTATTTGTGGATATTCAAACTCTCACCCTGGCCCTGGGTGATTCTACCCATGCCGGCCGACGCTTCGATGTTATGCCCATAACCGGGGACGAACCGGTGCTTCAGGTAACGGTTTCCGGTGCAGAAGAAACGCCGGTGTACCTTACCGTAACCGACACTCAAATTCTGTGCCTTGCGTATCTTTTTGATGAGCAGGAACTGAACCCGGAGCGCCTGAATGAACTGCATGAAAACATGCTGCGACTCAGTGTACCCATGCCCCTGAGCTCACTGGGAAAAACCGGTGATCACTACGTGGTATATGGCGCTCTCAGCCCCACCTCCGGCGCAGCCGAAATCATGCAGGAACTGGTGACGCTGGCAGAGAATGCCATCGACCTGTTACAGACATTTGAAGACTACCTGGCTTAACTGAGGGCTGAGACATGAGATCCATACTGAACAAACTTCTGACCGCCATGCGCGGTGGCGTTAATGAACTGGGCGAAGCCGTAGTCGACGGCCAGGGCAACCGCATTCTGGAACAGGAACTGCGAGACTCCGAGCAGGAACTAAAGCAGGCTAAACAGGAACTGGCTGCACTGATGGCCGAATCTGCCTCTTTGGCCCGGCAAATTCGCTCTGAGCAGGACAACGCCAGCAAACGCGAACAGGATGCCCGCAAGTCCATTGCCGCCGGCCAGGAAGACCTGGCCAGAGAAGTGGCTGAACGCATTGTTGGCCACGAACGCCGCGCAGTAGAGCTGACCCAAACCCGCGAATTGCTGCAGCAGCGGATTGCCGGCCTGAAAGAGCGCGTTCAGCGGGCTGAGAAGCAACTGGCCGATTACCGCCGGGAACTGCAAGTGGTGAAGACCAATGAGCGCGTGCTTCGCACCACTGCTCAGATTGATACAAACATCAACAGCCAGAAGTCCTCGCTGAACACCGCCAAGGAAACCCTTGAGCGCATTCGCGAGCGCCAGGCCCGGGAAGAAGACCGCCAGACCGCCAGTGCCACTCTGGAAAAAGAACTCACAGGCGCCGACCTGGATGAAAAGCTGAAAGCCGCCGGTATTGACGGCGAACAAGATGCAATCGACAACGTGCTGGCTCGACTCAAAGACAGCCCCGCACAGTAAGCCCTGCGCCCCCGAACTCCGGGGGCGTAATTCTTCAGGTTACTCCCATGGCAAATAAACCGGATTGGTCTAAAGAGGAGCAGGCCGTTCAGGCCGTACAAATGGCCTTCGACCTCTCCAACGACATTCAGCGCGCCTTTCGGGTCTCTGCGGCAATACAGAACATGACCACCTCCGACATGGTGCGCAAAGTTCTGGAACTGCCCTATCAGAAAACCCGGGCAAGGCCGCGTTTGACCATTACCCTGAAAGATGAAGACTTCGAATTGCTGGCCCGCAAATACGGCCTTGGCCCGCAAGATCGGGCGACTATCCGCCAGCGTGTCTCGGAGGATTTACAGGTGTTTGCCCGTAATTATCTGACCGAATCTGAGTGACAGCCAGTTTCGCCAGACCTCGGAACGGAATATATGCCGAGAAAGATCGCGTTGGTTGCGGTGTTTAATTCGCCGGCAGTTCAAGGAGCTGTGCCAGCGAGGAAGGCCAAATGATCGTGCACCTCCACCAAGGCAGGTAGCTCTCCCTCACAGCCATTGTTTACAAACACGGCATAAAAAGTGTGAGCTTGCCACTCACGCACCAGTGAAACGTAGTCTCTGGCGACAACAAGCCTGCCGAACTCTTCAATACAGGCAACTGATTTTTCTTCCATGATCATGCGCTTCCATCGCTTATGAAAAACTCGATCCCTTGGGTCAGACCGGATCAGACTCCCGCTTGTGCCCCGACTCATATTCCATAGAGGACCATGAGCAAAAATATAAAAGCCATGAACCCAGCGCATGCCCAGAAGACCCCAGCAATGCCGTTGGGGTCTTTGCTACCTTGCACATCCAGCTTGGCCTGATCACTCAGGCCCTGTTTCGCAAGATAGTATTCAAAGTCCGAGATTAGCTGAGTGTTGGACGTCCGGATGCCGGCATACCAATCTTTGGGAAACTCGATTGCGGCAACAGGTACCACCAGAAACGCACACATGGAAACGAAGGGCACCGAGCCGTTAACCAACAGAGAATCCCGCCCGACTAATCCGCGGGGAAGATCCGAAGCGGGAACCCGGCACTCTTCTAGAACTTCACAGACGTAACCCTCAGGTACTTCACCGTGAACAAGCACGGGAACCTGCTGCGCACCACACGGCATGCAAGCCAGGACAGGAAAACGTCCGTCGGTCGCATCCGGAACGAAGAGGCGATTCATGTTATCAGGACAAAACGGCTTAACGCCTTCGAACTGGCCTAACACCAGATGCGCAGGCTTTCCCGGGTCTCGCCCTTGCCAAAACAACACCCAGGCAATCGCCCTTATAAGTCGCGACCTCAAGTGTTCCGGCACATCATGGACACCAGGCTCCTGGGGCAGCCAAACCTCCCCGGTGTAATCCGTCATGGCGAGCCCATCCCCGCCCAAGGGCAAGCTCCACTCGGGATGGTCGGCAAACAAGATACGGAACCGCCGCCCATCCACTCTCAAAAGTTCATCGCTATCCTGCTCTTCTACTTCAGGAATCACCTGGTCTTCAATAACTTCCAATTGCAGCTTGGTGGCATCCGGCATGATTTGATTATGAACAGCACGTTCAAGATCATAGAAAGAACGAAGATGTTCTTCGTCAACGATGGCAGGGGCCGGGACGTAAGTGTCTACGCTTTTGGCATTTTCATCCGCTCCGTTCTCTCTTTCACTCCCCTCCTTCAACGCGGCATAGTCGTATAAAGGTTCAGCCCACCAATCAAACAGCGCCTGCTCTTCAGCGGGCAACTCGCTACGATTTTTGGCACCACCTGGTGCGCCAAGGCCAGGCCCAAACACCACAAGCCCCCGATCATCGAAGATAAGATCTTCTCGCGCCACTTCGGTAGCCGAATCCCCAGACACGGTGCTGATGACCCAGCTTTGCGCCTTGATTATCTCGACAAGCCCGCCCGGGTTTTGAAGCTCATGGATTTTCGCCTGATACAAACGCTCCTGACCTGAAGGCTCCTGCTTGAGAGCCTTCATTCCGATTAAATGCATCAGTGACGTGTTCATGATTACGTTGGATCCGGCCCAGCAGAGCCACGCACCTAAAAGGAACGCATTCCTAGCAAGCTCTCCCAAGGGAACCGGTTTGACAAAAATGTCCAGCTCTTCATCGAAACTGAAGTCTTTGATAGCTGCCCGGGCCGCTACCGGGTCTGGGCTACCGATGAAGCATCGTCCGTCTTCGATGGGTAGCAAGACAGGTAATTCCAGATCGTGTCGTTTTTTTGCAAATAGCGTGTGAAAGATAACGTCTCGCCAGTCCCTTATCAGGCCTATGTGGTTTTCACTAGCGATAAGGTCGGTGAAGGCGCTCTCTATTGGTACAAATGAATCTTCCATGATTCTTAGTTTTTGCTCTCTAGTTTATGGCCATTCTTTTCGCCGTGAGCTTGGTTTCAAAAAAAACATAAATACTAATCACCCAAATCGTAATTCGGATGTTTGTTAGGCTCACGAGGCGTAACTCAATTTCTCTTCCATCAAGTTCGGCCGCTGAGCCGTATTAATGATGGTGACATCTGTAAACATCCGATCCACTTTTTTCTTGAAGGTCTGGTCGTCCATATCCCGCCAGTAACGAGGAAGACGGCCAGTCTGCTGGTCATGTTCCGAAGTGACCGGATCCAGCGGGCGGTACTTCTCCAGCATGGGCATCTCTGGCAGAGGGCGGGTCACGTCCATGTAGTTCTGGATAAAGTCCCAGTAGGCGTAACACATAGTGGCGCTGCCGTGGGCACCCAGAATATCGCCGACCGTTACGTCCAGCTTGCTATAGCGATGAGACAACACCAGATCAAACAGAGTGCCAAACCGGTCTACCCGCGCACAGCACCATGCGTCGAACTCATAGAAAGGTTTTTCGATGACAACTGGGGGTTTTCTGGGCAGGAAGGGGAGCTTCCGGGAATATTGCCAGACCTTGATCATTCCGGTACGCCGGTTGAACTCCCACTCGGGGCCCCGGCCGTTTTGATGGAGCCATTTGGGGAAGAGGCGGAAGGCCAATGTGGATACTAAAAGCGCGAGCCATCCCCCCCCGAGAAGTACTAAGTTTGGCAGCACCATCAAGCCTTGAATGTATTCGGGCCAGCTCTCGTTTCTGCTTCCAACCAGCGGAGACGTCAATATCAAAACTATCACATACATTGGTGAAACGAGGTATGCCCAAAGCTTTCCCAATACACTCATCATGTCGAAAAAGCGTGCCTGAAACGCCAAAGGCGCATGCCGAAAACATTCGTGACTGTTCTCAACGTAAAGGCCGTGCTTGTCTGCCAGGTCTTCCTTCTTCTCCAGCCTACGCAGTTTCTTGGGGGGATTTCTGGACATAAAAGGAGGTGGCATAACCTCCCGGGTATTACTCCAGGGCAACCGGAGACTGGCAGATCGATCCAAGCCAGTGCGGTTTAGTTCTTCCGTTTGATTTTTCTGCGGTGGAATGGATTCGGGACGGTAGGCAAAGGGCCCATAGTATTCAATGGCGTTGACGCCGCCAAACTGACTACTCAACATTTTCATGAACTTGTTGCTGACTCACATTCCGTAGAGGAACATGAGGAAAAATATAAAAGCCATGAACCCAGCGCATGCCCAAGTACCCGCCACAGCCTGTCAGGAAAGAAGCTCCCTTTAATATCTTCAAGTATTTTCAACTGACTGCCTGGTTATTCTGGTTCCAGAGCGGCCTTGGCGAGGCTTCCTTGAGCCACGACCGTAGGCGAGCATGTCCTCTGGCGTCATGTGTGCATAGCGCACCTTCTTTGCCATCAGGTTTGGGCGTTGCTCAGGGTTGATTCGTTTAACCTCATCAAACATTTGACGCACCTTCTGATCAAAAGACCGGTCGTCCATGTCCCTCCAGTAACGCGCGACCCTTCTATTTCTTCGATCATGCTCAGCAGTAACTGGATCAAGATGGCGATAGGCCTCCAAGGCCGGCATGTCAGGTAAAGGTCGCGTCACATCCATGTAGTTCTGGATAAAATCCCAAAATGCGTAACACATGTCGGGAAAGCGATGCCAGCTTAGTAAGTCGTTACCAATATGCACACTCAACTTTTGGTAACGATGACACAATACAAAGTCGAACCGTGTCCCAAAACGATCAGCCCCGCCCATGACCCAACCGTCAAACTCATAAAAGGGAGCTTGTATGATCTGAGGCGATCCTTGTTTCCTGAACGCCCACTTGCGCGGATACAGCCACAAAGTGACCATCCCGGTTCGTCGATTAAGTTCCCACTCAGGCCCCCTGCCGTTCTTCACAAACCATCGAGGGAAGAGTTTGAAAGATAGCCTTGCAATCAGCCACACAAAAGCTGGCAAAACGATGGCCCCAAAAATCGCTGGTAAAAACCCCTGAAATACCGAAAGCCATGTTTCGGTTGGACCAAGTAAATACACAAACATGAAATAGGTAATCAAAACAAAAGGTGTCAACAAAACGGCTGTCATTTTTCCACCTACCTCGAGAAAATTGACAACCCTTGACCGTAAGGCAAGCCGTGCAAAACGAATGCATTCATGACTGAACTCACCTTGAAACCCTTTACCCTCGAGCAGATCTCCATTTTTTTCGATGTAGCGAAGTGCTTTCGGTGGCGTGCGCTCCATTACTATGGGCGGGATTACATGCTTAGTGCCACCCCAAGGCAGTCGATAACCGGCTGAGCGTCTCAGTTTCGAGTGGTTGAAATCCTGTTTCTGGACAGGTTGGTCTGGAAACGAATCAGATCTATATGCTTCGGTGCCATAATAGCTACATGCCTCAGTCATTGAGCTTTCCATAAAAGCGGACTTGTTCGTCATACCAGAAAGGGCGCCCTTTTTCACCGAAATCCGGCTGGGAATGCTCCTGATTGGCTTTGTTAAATACCAAAGGATCCTCCGGATCAGGGGCTGGAAACACCAGGGGCTCCTCATCTTCTTTCATCTTAACCTGCAACTGAACCCGGACATTCCAGTGGTAAGACCAGGTCTCACTCAATTCGACCGCACCTAGCCAGCGCTGTGATTTGGTACTGCGTGTAAGCGGTGTTTTCAGGTACACGTAGGTTCCACCATAAAATTCTTCCTCTCGCAATACGTAGCTTTTCAGCTTTTCTTCTTCGACTAGTGTAACTTTAGAGTTGGACATATCACTCAATCCCAGCAAATACCCCCGCTCGGATTTTGTCTCTACCAATCGCAGATATGGCTTCACATCTACCATCTCGGCATCCTTAAATAAGCCAGGGATGGCGCTTTCTACTCGTAGACGGGTGTTTGCTTCGCGAAGCACTGCCAGTCTATCTTCGTCCTTCTCGTTCAACTCACCCCGCAGTACCTGGCCGCGCAGTGGGTTGGGCTCGACCAAAACACTGATACCCATTAGCAAACTAACAAGACGGTAGTAGGCCTCCCGCGGTTCCTTAAGGAAGGGTTTCTCGGCCATTGAACCAAAGGGACCATGGCGCATCCAGATTTCTATAGACTCTTCGTTGAACCATGCCATCATAGCCGTGCCCGAGATCGCTAGTACCACACCAAGGGCAAGCCAGCCCGCAGGCCCCAGAAACAATAAACCCGCCGACCCAGCCAAACTGGAAAACGTTAATGCCACCCCCCCCGCGGCCACTATTCCCGCGCCAATCGATCCACCAGTATTTCCCATGCGATACAAGTAATTGGCATCCAGAGAATAGTCTACAGCCATCAGGATTCCGCCCACTGCACCAAATACTTTGACCCAAGTAAGGGGACCTCCAAGGCGCTCACCTAGCCTCATCGCAAATGGTCCGACCCATTCCCGCGACAAAAACTGCCTGGAGATCCTTTCCACAAGTGCGACATTCTGAAGAAACCGCTCTATAACTGTGACCGTTGCAATACCGATATCAAACGCTGCGCTTAACCCGCCGCTTACAGCAGTGAGTTGTCCTTTAGCTCGCCACTCTCTCTTAACGGACGCTGCTACACTCGACACGTTATGCAGCTCCATCAACATAACTGCCGCAGGCAAGAGTGGCGAGTTGAGCACCCGGTAAAGATGCCTGTTTTCCGTCTTCTTAGCTGCGTCCTCAAATCCGCGTACTTCGGCACCCAGGGACGCTCTATTTGTTTCCAGGTCATCGAAGGCGTCATTGGCAGCTTGCAAGCTGCCATCCACCCTCTCGAAGTTCGCTAAAGCCTTTTCCAGTTTCAACTCGGCATCCGCTATCCTTTGGACTGCCAAGGCTGTTGCTGCTGCCGACAGATTCGAGGATTGTGCAGCATAGCGTTCCCAGATGCCCAATTCCTTCAGAGCATTTGTGTACTGCTTTTCTGCCGCGCCCAAGTGTCTAAGTATTTTTGCCATTTTCTCGTTTTCTGGCACGGTCAGTACCAGCGCCTCCGACGCTTTACCGGAGGGCAACCCCTGTTCCGTGGCCCGCGCTCGGCTGGTGGAAGCCCGGGGCTGGAGGTTCGCTTCTTTTAGCTCAGTGATATCGCCAAACATCCGGATGGCTCGGCCCTCTTCGGGAAGCTCCTCGATGCCAGATATGCCAATCACGTAGTAACCTTTTTGCTTAGCCTTTGAAAGACGCTCCAGCCGGACATTGCCTGTCAAGAACGGCATTGAAGCCCGAAGCTGCTGAACCGAACCTGCGTACAGCTTCATTTGAGCAGTAGTTGCCTTTGCAAATAGCTGCTGCTTCTGTTGAACCAGTTTCTCTGCACGCAGATTAATTTCCGATTCCTTTGCCGCTATGTGCTTAAGGCTCTCTTCCGCCTTCCGGCCTGCCGACTCAGCCTGCTGCCGCTGTGAGCGAGATTCATCAAAAACCTTGGCTTGAGCATCCACTTTTGCCCTCTCGGCATTAGCTCTTTCACGACTCAAGCGATCCATGTCCGCTTCCATCGCTTTGAGTTGGGCATCGATATCTTTGAGCTTTTGATTGCCGCTGACCAAGGACTGGCTAGCACTCTGAATCGCGCCCCATAAATTGCCATGAATACTCAATAACGACTGGGCACCTGTCCTCAAGCTTGAAGCAAATGCCGTTGAGAAGACGCCGGCCTCGGCAGCTGCGGCAAGTTCCAGACCGTCCCGCGTCACGACAAGATCCAACTCCGGAAGGTCTTCGTTTTCGAGAGAGGCTAGTTCACTGGCCCGGAAGCTACCATCGCCAGAGTTTTCATCCGGCTCGGCTGGAGGCTCATAGGGACGTGCCAGTTCCTCGATGCGGAATTTAGGGAAAAGTAATGAGTACAACAATTGACTGTGCCCTGCGCTACAAAAGTCAAGGAGCCAACTTTTACCCTTTCCCACCTTTGTGTCTTCCACTCTAGCGGCCAATACATCACATTCTTCTGGCTCACTTATCACTTCCTTAATCAGCGAACCAACAAAATGGAAAGCACCTGCGTAGTCATACCCACTGTGGGTGAAAAGGTCCACCAGACTGTGCTGCACCCAACTACGCTGCAACAGACCCAAAAGATCCTCCTGCAGGTTATTCCCATACTCCACTGCCAGCTTTCTCTCGGAAACCGCAATGGAGCGTTCCAACTCCTTTCGGCCCTCACCACTTATCTCCGATATATGCTGATGCAGTGGATTTCGTTGACCACCAATACTGCTCGGAACAACCGCAGCATTTATTAGCAAAGCGGACTCAAAATAGGGACGTGCCTTTGCCCGTCTCACCGCAGCATTGGTAAACCAAGTCGCCACTAAACGACGCTGCTGCAGGTAGCGAAGCCTTCCAATCGGATCATCCAGCTGGATAGCCCCAATTAAACGATCACGAGCATCCTTAACACAGTCTTCAACGGCTGGCGTATTGTCCGGCCAATCAAAGGTACCGCTCCCTCCACTATCCTTCGTTTCCTTAGAGGCAGTTTCTAATTCTTTCAGAGTTTTACTAAGGCATTTTGCTAACGCCGTCATCTCCGGGCGTTCGTCCTCATGTACTGGATCATCTGGATCCGGGTCTTCCTGCCGCTGGTGCACTTGAACAGCCAAGTGGTCAGACGACTCTGCATACTCACCCTTGAGATCAAGGAGGTACTTTTCCGGACGATCAAACAGCCACTCAACTGAGGGGCTTCTGCTCCTTTGTGGCGCGAGGCTGTTTGCCAGAAAAGCATTGGTAAAGCCTGTATTAACCGTCTGACTATTACCTTCTTTATGTGCTGGCTCTGCTAGCTCCATGCTAATAGTGCTACAACGATCCACCCTCGCAAGAGGTTTTCCCTGTAGATAATTGACCCGCGCACCCGGCCACTGAGACTCACTATAAGCTGCGTGAATGTTGACCCACTTGTCATCAACTCGCGCAGGCACCCATATCTCACTCAGAGCCACACCGGTTACCGACCGGTAACCAGGCTCGAAGTTACCATTTGCGTGACGATAGTTCTGGAGCGCCACATCGTGGTACCAAGCAACGCCATGCTCGTCCATTCGAACTTCAAGTTCACGCCAAAGCTCCCCCTCATGGAACAGATAGATAAACCCAGGCCGGGACATTACATGGTGCGCTGGGTTGGAGCCTTTCAGGGACACACCCGATATCAAAGTGGTCGGAATGATAGGAAGTATCACATGGCGTTGCCGTTCGATTTGACGCTTTACCTTCATGGCACTTCGCAAAAAAGGTACGCGAATGGGACCGCCTTCCTCCGCATCGACCTCAAGCCACAGATTACAGCTGGGCTCTTTATGCCAGGGCCAGATATGGAGAACTGACTCTTCCAGTTCTTCCACTGCTACTCGGTTTTCCAAGTCTTCTAGCTGCACTGCATTTGGCTCGTCAAAGATTCGGAATGCATGCCCCTCCGGGTGCTCCTTACCAATCACCTCAACAATCAGCGATTCACCTTCACACGCAGGGCCACAACTTGCGGGCACCTGTTTTGAACTGTTGTCAGACATCCCTGTCATTCCTTGCTTTTTATACCGGTAAATTCACATTCAAAGATTGGCGGAGTTCAATGCCTGC
The DNA here is from genome assembly GCF_031157525.1 of Marinobacter sediminicola. GTDB lineage: Bacteria > Pseudomonadota > Gammaproteobacteria > Pseudomonadales > Oleiphilaceae > Marinobacter > Marinobacter sediminicola. Next base: position 1,393 of record NZ_JAVIXR010000009.1, on the reverse strand, counting down.
CACTGAGCCTCACTCAGGGTCGGCACTGGGAACATGGTAAGCGGATCAGGCCATTCCGTGGTGTGCCATCGCTCACTCCCAGGTTCGCCAAACCAATAGATTACCCGCTCAACCAAATCCGCCCCAGGTTTTGAGATGGGGGCTAACTGGTGCCAGATCTGTGGATCGTAAATTCGTAAAAGTCCTTGGCGCTGGCCATCAAAACGCACCTTTAGTCGTGTTCTTAACCACTTGGTTATCGACTCAAAGCTACCCTCTGACTCCAGAATAAGGCCGTTTAATTGGCCATTCTTCAAACCTGCCAAAGCCCACTGGTATTCGGGGCTTTGCTGAGCAGCTTTCAGGATAACCGGGCTTTCTGCCAAATAGAGTTGCCACTCTGTATCTGCAAACAGGTAAACCCACTCCGGATTCTCTGCGTGGTCGTAAAGCATCCGAATGATTGGAGTTCTTTGGCCAGACTCCAAAACCAGGTATCTGATCGTGTTATTCGTTAGTTTATCCAATGCCAGGCTGCCCTCTCTCGAACTCATACGGCCTGATTCTTACCACAAGGACAATTTCCCAGTGGACAGCTACCATCAGGCTGCTGTTGGCACTGCTCAACAACACCGGTTCTTTGCATTCGCCCCTGCTTCAGCCGGTGAGCCACTATGGCCTTGGGCTCAGCGTCCACTCGTTGATTGGTTTCTGCCAAAGCTACCGGGGCAACAACTGCACCTGCAGCCGTGACCACCCCCGGCATCTCCGCCACCTGAACCTTCTGCCCGCTCCCCTTACCCGAAGCACCGCCAGCGTTCATTTTTATAGAAGCCCCACCGATAGCAACACCACTGGGGTCTATCTTCAAAAAGCTACCACCCGCTTTGAGGGTGATTTCGGCACCCGCTTCAATCACCGCTTTCTGCCCGGCTTTGATGTGCAGTTCTGTGCCAGAGTCACTGAGCCAGGCGGTGCCCGCTTTCAGGTGCAAGGAGCCGGTTACGCTGAAGCTGTGGTCTTTGCCGGTTTGTTCGCGTTTTTCACCGTCGATGGTTTGGTGTTTGCTGCCTTTTACGTGGCTAAAGCGGTCGTTCTCAACGGTCAGGTGACTGTCATTTTTGATGACTTCGGTGCGGTTGTTTTCCGTGAGCAGATCCAGGTTTTTCTGGGCGTGGATGTAGATTTGCTCTTTATCCGCCTCGTCTTCAAACCGCAGTTCGTTGCTGCCCTCGCCTTTGTGGGTCTGGGTTTTCAGGGTGGTGCGGGTTTTGTGTTCCGGCAGCGCGTAGGGCGGTGTGTTGGTGGCGTGGTAGGTGCGGCCAGTGATGATGGGCTGATCCGGGTCGCCATCGAGGAAGGAGACGATCACTTCGTTGCCGATTCTGGGCAGGGCCATGAAGCCATACTGGCC
>NZ_JAVIXR010000008.1 GCF_031157525.1 Marinobacter sediminicola | reverse complement strand
TGGCTTCCTCCCAAAAACCGCTACGAGCACATCCATGTGGGCTTGACTGCGGCCATCCTTGGCCGCAGACATTTTTGGGAGGAAGCCACCACCGCTCTCTGCAAAGCTCGGCACAGCATGCAATATTATTTTCAACGCATTTGACCCGGCTTCAGGTTTAAACAGCCAAATCATCAAATTGCTACCAATCACTTGTTTTTATATTTTCGGGCAGCACATAGTTTGAATAGGGGCTCCTGCTCCGCCCCGAAAGCACCAAAGCCAGCCATACGTACTCCCGTAAAGTAAACGAGAGTAAAACGGAGAAAATTTGAACACCAACGATTCCAGACAATTCGATCTACACCCGGCAGACCAGCGCAGGCTCACCACCCTGTGCGGACAGTTTGATGAGAATTTGAAACACATCGAACGGCGCCTGCTAGTATCCGTCACCCGCCGAGGCCATCACTTCCGGGTTGAAGGTGCTACTGAAAACGTCGCCGCTGCTGTGGAAGTGATCAGACACCTCTACCGGGAAACCGAGGCGACCGACGATATTTCTCCGGATACCGTGCACCTGTACATCCGGGAAACCGGGCTTGAGAGACTGCCAGAAGAGATTCCGTTCGACGGCTCAGTCACCCTCATCAAAACCCCGAAGCTCACAGCCAAACCTCGCGGTGGGAATCAGCAGAAGTATGTGCACAGCATTCGCTCCCACGACATTAACTTTGGTATTGGGCCCGCCGGTACAGGTAAAACCTGGCTTGCCGTAGCCTGCGCAGTAGAAGCCCTGAAAGACGAGCAAGTGAAGCGGATTCTTCTGGTTCGCCCGGCGGTTGAAGCGGGCGAGAAGCTCGGCTTTCTGCCCGGCGATCTCGCGCAAAAGGTGGACCCGTACCTACGCCCGCTGTACGACGCACTTTATGAAATGCTCGGGTTTGAGAATGTCACACGGCTGATAGAGAAAAGCGTGATCGAGATTGCACCACTGGCCTTCATGCGTGGCCGCACCCTGAACAACTCGTTTATCATTCTCGATGAAAGCCAGAACACCACTCGCGAGCAGATGAAAATGTTCCTGACGCGAATTGGATTTGGTTCCACAGCCGTGATTACTGGCGATACCACACAAGTGGATTTGCCCCGCGGCCAGAACTCAGGGCTGATTCATGCCGCAGGCGTTTTGAGAAACGTTACCGGCATCAGCTTTACGCGCTTTGAAGCCAAAGATGTTGTCCGCCACCCACTGGTTCAGCGGATCGTGGAAGCTTACGATTCACTTGATGAAGGCAACAGCAAAGGGAGCCACCGTACACAGTGAACGAGCTGACGGTTGATTTCCAAAACGTGTTCGATGGGCCCGGTGTACCTAAGGAATCCCGGTTTCAGGCATGGGCTCAGGCCGCCTGGCTGGGGGAGCAGCCATCCGAGGTCACGATTCGTATTGTCGATACCGAGGAAAGCCAGGCACTGAACCACCAGTATCGGGGAAAGGACAAACCCACGAATGTGTTGTCCTTTCCATTTGAAGCGCCAGCCGGTATAACGGTGCCATTAGCAGGAGATCTCGTTATTTGCGCCCCGGTCGTTGAAAATGAGGCCCTGGAGCAACACAAAGAACCGTCTACCCACTGGGCTCACATGGTGGTACACGGCATGTTGCACCTTCAAGGCTATGACCATATTGACGACGAAGACGCAGAGGCCATGGAGGCCCTGGAAATTCGATTGCTGGCGCAGTTTGGGTTCGGCAATCCCTACGAAGCAGAGGAAACGGTAAAAGACTCATGAGCGACGACCAGTCGAGTCACAGTCAAGGCTCAAGCAAGTCTTGGCTGGAGCGTATATCACATGCTTTCTCCAGCGAGCCAGAATCTATCGAGGACGTGCTGGAAATCTTAAGAAGTGCCGAATCTGAGGGCATAATCGACGTAGATGCCATGAGCATCATCGAAGGCGCCATGCAAGTGGTAGACATGCGGGTGGATGAGATCATGATCCCACGCTCCCAGATGGTCACCGTTCGCGCATCTCAGGATCCGAAAGAATATCTGGGTGAAATCATCCGATCTGCACACAGCCGCTTTCCTGTGATTGGCGACAGCCAGGATGATGTCATTGGTGTTCTTCTCGCCAAAGATCTTCTGCCGCTGGCCCTTGATGATGATATGGACTGGTCTCATGTTCGCGAGCTTCTTCGCCCGCCTACGTTTGTCCCGGAAAGTAAGCGCCTGAACCAGTTGCTTAAACAGTTCAAGGAAAACCGTAATCACATGGCTATCGTCGTGGATGAATACGGTGGCACAGCAGGCCTGGTAACCATTGAAGACGTACTCGAGCAGATCGTCGGGGAAATTGAAGACGAACACGATTTCGACGAAGAGACCCATATCAAAGCCAGAGGGGATGGCTCCCATGCCGTGAAGGCAGTAACGCCAGTCGACGATTTCAATGAATTTTTTAGCACAGGTTTCGATGAAGAAGAGTTCGATACCATTGGCGGCGTCGTTCTAAAGGAATTCGGTCACCTGCCCAGACGAGGCGAAACGGTTGAATTTGGCGGCTTGCGCTTTACCATAGCCAACGCCGATAACCGTGTCATCCGTCTGTTACAGGTAACCCGTAGTGAGCCATGAGCATTTAACACCCTCTACTGCCCCAGCACTGTCATTGCTTTCCAACCGCTGGTTTAGCGCGGCAACCCTTTTGGTTGCCGGCGCGTTGCAAACGCTGACCTTCTCGCCTTTCCACTTCTGGTGGCTCGGGCCAATTTCCGCATTTCTGATTTTGCTGGCCTGCATTCCACTGCCGGCCAAACAGCTTTTCTTTGCGGGGTTACTGGTGGGCTTGGGCCTGTTTGGCTCGGGTGCCACTTGGGTTTACATCAGCATCAGCGAATTCGGCAACACCTCCATACCGGTTTCAGTTTTGCTCACTGCTGCCTTTGTGGCAGTGCTGGCTCTTTTTCCAGGTATCGCATTCTGGTTTTGGGGTAAGCTGGCGAAGGTCAGTGCCATACGGCGCCTCATTCTGTTCCCCGCTATCTGGATTCTTGGGGACTGGCTTCGCGGATGGCTGCTAACTGGCTTCCCATGGCTCTATCTTGGCACTGCCCATACTGATGGACCTCTGGCAGGGCTGGCGCCGATAATAGGTGTTCACGGCCTTACCTTTTTGATCACTGCCAGCGGCGCCGCTATTTTTGCTGCAGGCTGGCTATTAACCAGGCAGCGCCATACCAGCGCCGGCATTGTTGCTGTTGTAACGCTGATCCCGTGGCTGACAGCCCCGTCACTGAACCGGGTTGACTGGACAGACATCAGCACAGAACCAACATCTGTGGCGGCCATGCAGGGCAATATCCCGCAGTTGATCAAGTGGGACCCGGAATTTTTGAAAGACCAGATTGTGGCTTACTTAGGTATGACTGAGCCCTACTGGGATACCGATCTGATTCTTTGGCCGGAGACGGCAATCCCCATTCCTCAGGATCAAGCAGGGAAGATTATTGATCATATTGAGGGCAACCTCGGTGACAATAGCACGCTGATAACAGGTATTCCCTGGTATGGTTTCAGCGAGCGCGCGGACGGCTTCACTTACCACAACAGCATTATGGCCATGGGCAATGGCGAGGGCATTTATCACAAGCAGAAGCTTGTGCCCTTTGGGGAGTATGTTCCCCTTGAGGGTGTTCTTCGGGGGCTGATCGGCTTTTTTGATTTGCCCATGTCGAGCTTTACCCGTGGCCCGAAGAACCAGTCCCCTCTGAACGCCAATGGCACAAAGGTGATGCCATTTATTTGTTATGAAGTAGCCTACCCGGACTTTCTTGCTCGCAATGCGGTGAATTCGGATTTGTTGCTGACGATCAGTAACGATGGTTGGTTCGGGGATTCTGTGGGGCCGTTGCAGCATTTGCAGATTGCGCGCATGCGGGCTTTGGAAACCGGACGTTATATGATTCGCGGGACCAACAATGGGGTTACGGCGATTATTGATCACAAGGGGCAGATTACGGCGCGCATTCCGCAGTTTGAGCGGGCGGTTCTGACTGGTGAGGTGTTCAAGGCCAGTGGTAGCACGCCGTACATGGTTGCGGCTTCCTGGCCGGTTCTGACGCTGGCGTTGATTTTAATTGTGTTTGTGCGGGAGAGGGTTATTCCTAAGAACTGACTGCACTTTGGCGAAAGCGGCCGTGGCAGGGACGGTGTTCAAAACACGCTGTAAATACCTCCCTGTACGCTCGGCTCCGCCATCCATGGCTCCGCACGGTTTTGAACACCGTCCCTGCCACGACCACCCGAACTCTGGAGGAGTCTTCCCCAACAGCTCACCCAAGAGCCTCGAATCAGCTCTCTTTTCTCGGCCAGTGACTGGTAACCCGCTTGTAGTATTGCGAACCACAGGCTTCACAGGGTTCCAGATGGCTGGTCGATGTGAGGCACAGCATGTGCTCACAATTCAAGCACTGGAACATGCCTGCAGTTGCTACTTCACCCGCAATGTATTGCCCCGCTTCACGGCTTTCGAGTTTCTGTCGCAGTGCCAAGGTATCTACCAATGTTTGGTCGGCAACCGACAACAAGCGCTCGGTCAATTGCTGTTCCAGCAATGACATATCGAGCTGCAACCATTCCGCAAGCCCCTCGCCTGTTTCATCTACAAAGCTCAGGAGATGCTCCAGATCTCTCTGAAGGTAGGTGCCAAGGAGGCTTATCTCGTCCTTGGTCATTTCCTCCAGTTCTTGCTCAACCTCAATTGCCTTCTCCACCTCCTCTTCCAGGGTATCCAGTGAGGTTTCCTGTATTGCCTTTAAACGGGTCTGCACCCGCTCGAGCATGCGGTCGTATACCTCGAGAGCTTTTCCTGAGAGGTGGTTTCTTTCCGGCGCTGTCATCACGTTTTCCTTTTATGGATGCCATAAGCTCATTGTGGGCCATCGCCTGCAGCCCGACAAGCATGTGGCCGGAACAGCTCCCGGGATCGTGCGGAGCCATGGATGGCGGAGCCGAGCCTACATGGACGTACTTGCGGCGTATCCTGGGAGCTGTTCCGGCCACATGCGACAGCTCCAAGGCTCTAGGCCATACCATGACGGACTACCTGTTACGCCTTGTGTGCGTTAGAATGTCCGGCCGCTCCGCACATCATTTTGATACAGGGTAACTTTGGTAATGGCAGGTATGGACGAGCACTACAATCCCCGTGACGTTGAACACAATGCGCGCACCTTCTGGGACGAGAACAAAACCTTTGAAGTCAGGGAAGATCCGGACAAACCCAAATACTACTGCCTGTCCATGTTCCCCTACCCCAGCGGCAAGCTGCACATGGGGCACGTACGCAACTACACCATCGGCGACGTAATTTCCCGCTACCAGCGCATGCAAGGCAAGAACGTTATGCAGCCCATGGGCTGGGACGCGTTTGGTCTCCCTGCAGAGAACGCAGCCATTGCCAACAAGACGGCACCGGCCAAGTGGACTTACGCCAACATCGAATACATGAAGAACCAGCTCAAACAGCTGGGCTTTGGCTACGACTGGAGCCGCGAACTGGCGACCTGCAAGCCGGATTATTATCGCTGGGAACAGTGGTTCTTCGCTCGCCTTTACGAAAAAGGCCTGGTGTACAAGAAAATGTCCACCGTGAATTGGGACCCGGTGGATCAGACCGTTCTCGCCAACGAGCAGGTGGTTGATGGTCGCGGTTGGCGCTCCGGTGCGCTGGTGGAAAAGAAAGCCATACCCCAGTGGTTTATCCGCATTACCGATTATGCCGAAGAACTGCTGAACGACATGGACGATATGGATGGCTGGCCCGAACAGGTCAAGACCATGCAGCGAAACTGGATCGGCAAGTCTGTTGGCACTGAGCTTACCTTCCCGCTAAAAGACGGCGACGAAGGTTTGACGGTATACACCACCCGCCCGGACACCCTGATGGGGGTCACCTACATGGCGATCGCCGCTGAGCACCCGCTCGCAAAAGCAGCTGCTGAGCGTCATCCGGACGTTGCACGTTTTGTGGATGAGTGTCGCAACAGCAAGACTGCAGAAGCCGATATGGCGACCATGGAGAAAAAGGGTATAGACACAGGTTTCAAGGTCGTGCACCCCCTGACCCAGGAAGATATTCCAGTGTGGGTGGCCAACTTTGTGCTCACTGATTATGGTACCGGCGCCCTGATGGCCGTACCTGGCCACGACGAGCGTGACCATGAGTTTGCACTGAAGTATCGCCTGCCAATCAAGCAGGTTATTTCCGCAAGTGACAAACCTGACATTGATGTACAGGAACAGGCATTCACGGAAAAAGGCGTGCTCGTGTCCTCGGGTAAATACAGCGGGTTGACCAGTGATGAGGCCTTCGAGGCCATTGCGGATCATCTCGAACAGACGGGGATCGGCAAGCGTACCATCAACTACCGTCTACGCGACTGGGGCGTATCGCGCCAGCGCTACTGGGGGGCGCCTATTCCCATGGTTACACTGGCGGACGGCTCCCAGCACCCGGTTCCGGACGACCAGTTGCCTGTCCGGCTACCCGAAGACGTCGAAATGACCGGCGTACAATCTCCGATCAAAGCAGATCCCGAATGGGCCAAAACCAGTTTTGAAGGCCAGCCGGCCACCCGCGAAACCGACACTTTTGACACCTTCATGGAGTCGTCCTGGTATTACGCCCGCTTCTGCAGCCCGAATTACGATAAAGGCATGCTGGACCCGGCTGCGGCAAACTACTGGCTGCCGGTCGATCAATATATCGGCGGTATAGAACACGCCATCCTTCACCTGCTGTACGCGCGTTTCTTCCACAAGCTCCTGCGGGATGTTGGCCTGGTAAACAGTTCAGAGCCTTTCAAGCGGTTGCTGACCCAAGGTATGGTGTTGGCAGACACTTACTATCGTGAAGACGATAAGGGCGGCAAGATCTGGATTGCCCCGGCAGACGTCGTTGTAGAACGGGATGACAAAGGCCACGCCATTGGCGCGGTACACAAGGAAGATGGACAACCTGTTATCGCCGGTGGCGTAACCAAGATGTCCAAATCGAAGAACAACGGCATCGACCCACAATCCATTATTGATGCCCATGGCGCTGACACAGTCCGCCTTTTCATGATGTTTGCAGCTCCGCCTGAACAGTCTCTTGAGTGGTCAGACAGCGCTGTAGATGGCGCTCACCGTTTCCTCAAGCGCCTATGGCGCCTGGTGAACGAACAAGTTGCAGGTGGGGCCGCGCCTGCAATGGACCTGAGCGCCCTGAATGACGCCCAGAAAGACTTGCGCCGCAAAACCCATGAAACCATTACCAAGGTGAGCGACGATATCAGCCGCCGCCTGACGTTTAACACCGCTATCGCGGCAGTGATGGAACTGCTTAACGATGTTAGCCGTCTCAACAATGACGAGCCACAAACCCGCGCTGTTCGTCAGGAAGCCCTGGAAGCAGCCGTGGTGATGCTGGCGCCGATCGTGCCTCATGTCTGCCACACCCTTTGGTACGCGTTGGGCCACAGCAATCCGGTTGTTGATGCGCCCTGGCCGGTCGCCGATGAATCGGCCATGGTTCGCAGCCAGATTCAGGTGGTACTGCAGGTTAACGGAAAAGTACGCGCCAAAATCGACGTGCCCGCAGACATCAACTCGGCTGATCTGGAAACCGAGGCACTAAACAACGAAAATGTTATTCGTTTTATCGAAGGCGCGACAGTTCGCAAGGTTATTGTTGTGCCAGGCAAGCTAGTCAACGTGGTCGCTAATTGACATGAGGCTCCGCACCCTGCAGCCAGACACTATCAAGCTGATTGCCACACTCGTTGTGGCTACCAGCCTGAGTGCCTGTGGCTTTCATCTGCGGGGTGCTCCGCCAGTTTCATCAGCGCTAGAGCCTCTTGAACTGGTTTGCCAAACGCCGGTGCCTACCTCGCTTTGTCAGTCTGTACGGGAGCAGCTTGAACTGGGCGGAGTGGAACTCGCGACAGAGCAGAACGCAAATTACCGGCTCAGAATCCGTGACTTTGCGCAGGACCGCCGCGCCACAGCAATCACCGTTCAGGCCGCAGCTGCAGAATATACCCTCAGGCAGTCCGTCGACCTCGAATTGGTCAGCAAAGACGGCATTCCGATCATCGCCAGTACTCGGCTCACAACGACTGAGAGTTACAGGTACGACGAAACGAACGTGCTTGCCAAACAGCGAGAGGAGGAAAACCTGCAGCAACAGCTGAGCGATCGTTTGGCTCAACAGATTATTTTCCGCCTTGCGCCGATTACCGAAAAGCGGCTACAGGAAATTCGGAGTAATCATCAGAGCACCGATACTCCGCCCGACTCGCAATCTGCCAAACCATGAAAACCAATCCGGGCCAACTACCACAATTGCTCCAGAAAGGCCTGGCACCGGTTTATCTGGTTTCCGGAGACGAGCCCTTGCTGGTACAGGAATGTTGTGATCAGATCCGAAGTGCAGCCAAAGAAGCCGGCTTCATCGATCGCCTGACCTTCCACGCTGACCAGCAACTCGACTGGAACATGGTAGCCGATGAATTCAGTGCCATGTCACTGTTCTCTGATCGGCGTCGAATCGAAATTCGACTGCCCACGGGAAAGCTGGGAGATGGCCGCGCGGTTCTGGAACAGGTTCTTGCTCAGCCGCCCGAAGATATTATCGTCCTGCTGATCAGCACCCGCCTGGACGCCGCAGAAACCCGGCGAAAATGGTACAAAGAACTTCAATCCACAGGAGTCCATGTGCCGGTATGGCCAGTGGACGCCGACAAGTTCCCGGGATGGCTGCAGCAGCGAGCAAAAAAACAGGGGCTGAGCCTGACCCGCGGAGCCCTTTCAATGCTGGCGGAAAGGCTCGAGGGTAACCTGCTAGCCGCCAGTCAGGAGCTCGACCGGCTAGCCCTCCTGACCAATGGCGACACTATTGATGAAGAAACAATAGAACGAGCCGTTCAGGACAGCTCCCGCTTTAACGGATTTGAACTGGTAACCGAACTCCTCACTGGCCGCGCCGCCCACGCTGGCAAGGTAATCGGTGTTCTGCAGCAGGAAGGCGAAAACCCTCTGGGCCTGCTGGCGGTATTGACTCGCGACCTCAACCTGCTGCTCGAATTGAAGACCGGTGAGAACCGATCTGAAACCCCCTCATCGTTCTTTAAGAAGCGTGGCGTATTTCAGCCACAGCGAGCCCGGGCGTTGGAGCAGGCAGCCAGACGATTAAATCCCTTGCAGTTGCATGAAGCCCTGAAACTATGTAGCCAGATCGATCGCGCTGCAAAAGGCTATGACGAACTTTCCCCTTGGCATTACCTGCGCGACATGTCTGCACTTTTGAGCGCCAGAGCCTGATGGACACGTAAGTACATCTCGGCGATCAAGACACCAAAGAACTCGCCAACCCCCCCTGAAAGTGTTAAGCCGTTAACACATGGCTACAATTGTTTACGGTAAGGCCCCTTGTGCTAAAGGCAGTTATGTCATAATCCTATATAAGTGAGCTGAGCGTCATAAATTTTACAAAAACACGCTTACAGACACTGCGAGGTATGAATGATATATGAAAAAGATTTTTCTTCTTCTTAGCACATCCGTGCTCCTGCTGACCGCAACCTTCGTTATTGGTCAGAACACCCGCTTCAGTGACCCGAAGACCGTCATTGAGGAACAATTCTGGGGTAATTTGTACGCAGATGGCGGCAAATCATTCTTCTGCGACGAGCAGTTCGCCACCAAAGGTTTTATGCTCACTCAGGGCTATATATACCCGCTCGCAGATATACGGAACGCTTTGTCTTGCGGTACAACTCGCCAATGCGAACAAGATAACCGATACCGACAGATTGCCTCCGACCTTCACAACATGATTCCCGTGCGCAACCGCACAGAACTCCGGCGCCGCAATGCCCGCTACGAGGAACTGGGCGCATTGATCAAGGCAGATGATTGTGGCATTCGGGAAAGCAGCATCCTCTTTGAGCCACCTCCAAAAGTGAAAGGCGATGTCGCTCGGAGCATGGGTTACATGGTTGGCACCTACGGCCTTCCCTGGTTAGGATCGCCCCAGGTATTTCAAGGCTGGAACCGATCCGACCCACCGGATGACAGGGAACTCTCCCGGCATAAGCGGGTGGCAGAGATTCAGGGTAATGAGAATCCTTATATTACCGACCCAAGCCGAATGGAGCGCCTATAAAAAAAGCAGGCCCTGGGGCCTGCTTTTTTTATTCACCGGAAGGCGCTCACCTAAAGTGGCGCCTCATCTTCTTGCCATCAGCAATCAGAACTCATCGGCGGTATGCGCCATCATAGAGTCACTTCCGCTGCGAATACTTTCCGCAAGAGAAACAGTCTTCGGCAACAGACGATCATAATAGAAGCGCGCAGTTTTCAGCTTGCCACTATAAAAGCCGGACGTGTCATCGCTGGCTTTCGGCGCTGCGGCCTTCACAATACGCGCCCACATATAACCCACAGCAGTCATCCCGAACAGGTCGAGATAGTCAACAGAGGCAGCGCCAACGGCGTCAGGATTATCTGATGCCTGCTTGATGACGTGCTCAGTTACGTCAGACAAACGCTCGAACGCCGCTGCAAGTGGTTCCAGATAAAGGCGCAGACTTTCCTCACCACTGTTCTCTTCGATGAAGCTGGCCACATCTTCTGCAAACAGTTCATAGAGCTTACCCTGGCTACCAACCACCTTACGACCCATCAGGTCTAGTGCCTGGATACCGTTAGTGCCTTCGTAGATCTGGGTAATCCGGCAGTCACGAACCAATTGCTCCTGACCCCATTCACGAATAAAGCCATGCCCACCAAATACTTGCTGGCCCAGGATACAGGCTTCCAGACCACGGTCGGTCAGGAACGCTTTTGCAACCGGAGTCAGCAGGGCAACCATACCCTCTGCATGCTTGCGACGATCTACTTCTGCAGCATCGGCATACTTGGAAATGTCCAGCCACTGCGCCACGTAGGTAGAAAAAGCACGGCCGCCTTCAACATAGCTTTTCATGGTGAGCAACATGCGCCGCACGTCCGGATGTACCAGAATCGGGTCTGCTGCTTTTTCCGGCTGCTGTGCTCCGGTAGGTGCGCGGCTCTGGATGCGATCCTTGGCATATTCCACAGCGTTCTGCAGGGAAGCTTCCGCTGCACCAATACCCTGGATGCCCACGCCCAAACGCTCGTAGTTCATCATGGTGAACATGGCGTTCAGACCTTTGTTCTCCTCACCTACAAGCCAGCCTTTTGCTCCGTCATAGTTCATCACGCAGGTTGCGGAGGCTTTGATACCCATCTTCTTCTCGATGGAGCCACAGCTGAAGCTGTTGCGCTCACCCAAGGAACCGTCGTCGTTCACCATGAACTTGGGAACCAACAGCAGGGAAATACCCTTTGGACCTTTTGGGGCGCCCGGCAGCTTCGCCAGTACCAGGTGAATGATATTCTCCGCCATGTCGTGCTCGCCCCAAGTAATAAAGATCTTGGTGCCAGTCACATTAAACGAACCGTCGTCGTTCGGTTCAGCTTTGGTTCGAATAATGCCGAGATCGGTTCCTGCGTGAGGCTCTGTGAGGTCCATGGCGCCCGCCCATACACCTGAATACATATTGGGCAAGTACTTTTCTTTCAGCTCCTGACTGCCGTGTGCATCCAGCGCAAGGCAAGCCCCCGCTGTCAGCATAGGTGCCAAGCCGAAGGACATGTTAGCGCCCTGCATCATTTCCTCAAACTGTGCCACCAGAGTTTTAGGCATGCCCATGCCACCAAACTCAGGATTGCCACCAAGGCCATTCCAGCCACCTTCAACGATTGTCTGGTAGGCTTCTTTAAAGCCATCCGGCGAGGTCACTTCACCGTCATTCCACTGGCTGCCCTGCTCATCTGCTTCACGATTCAGAGGAGCAAGTACGCCGCTGGTGATTTTTCCGGCTTCTTCCAGAATCGCATCGGCGGTGTCCGGATCTACGTTCTCAGCAACTTTGGGCAGGGATGCCCAGAGTGCAGGTGCGTCAAAAACTTCGTTCAGAATAAATCGCATGTCGCGCAAAGGCGCCTGATAATCGGCCATGTAAACTCTCCAGGTTCCACAAAAAATCTGGCAGGTATTCTACCTTAAAACCACCTGCAACTCATGAAAAAAGCCCGGCTCCTGGGAGCGCGGGCTTTCTCTTACCGGTTAACCTTAATCGCTCGAATAAATCAGAACGAGAAGGATTCTTCCGGCATATCCAGCAGAGTATCAGCCCCTGCCAGCATGGTTACTGCGTGAGTCTTGGTACGCGGCAGCATGCGGGTGAAGTAGAAGCGTGCAGTCTGCAGTTTGGCCTTATAGAAGGCCTCTTCGCTTGTGCCGGCATCCAGCTTATCCTGCGCAAGCTTGGCCATGCGCGCCCACAGATATGCAAAGACTGCATAACCGGAGTACATCAGATAATCAACAGAGGCAGCACCCACTTCTTCACGATTCTTCATGGCGGTCATGCCCACTTTCATGGTCAGATCGCCCCACTCTTTGTTCAGCGCCGCAAGCGGCTCTACGAACTGCTTCAGCTGCTCGTTGTCGGCATTTTCCTTGCAGAAGGTGTGAACTTGCTTGGTGAAGCCTTTCAGCGACTCGCCCTGAGTCATCAGAACCTTACGACCCAGCAGATCCAGCGCCTGGATACCGGTAGTACCCTCGTAGATCATACCAATACGAGCATCACGTACGTTCTGCTCCATACCCCACTCGGAGATGTAGCCGTGACCACCAAACACCTGCATACCCAGGTTGGCCGCTTCATAACCGATCTCGGTCAGGAACGCCTTAGCGATCGGAGTCAGGAAGCCCAGCGCTTCGTCTGCTTCTTTGCGCTCTTCGTCTGTTTTACCACGTCCAACGAGATCCGCCTTCTGTGCAGTCAGATAGATCAGTGCACGGGCGCCTTCTGCAACGGCTTTCTGTGTCAGCAGCATGCGTCGCACATCCGGGTGCACAATAATCGGGTCGGCATAGCCTTCCGGATTTTTTGGACCACTCAGTGAGCGCATGGCCAGACGATCTTTGGCGTATGCCAGCGATCCCTGGAAGCCCATTTCTGCAGCACCCAGGCCCTGAATAGCAGTACCGATACGGGCCACGTTCATGAAGGTGAACATGCAGTTCAGACCGCGGTTCTCAGGCCCGATCAGCCAGCCTTTGGCGCCATCGAAGTTCATCACACAGGTAGCATTGCCGTGGATACCCATTTTGTGCTCAATAGAGCCACAGGAAACGGCGTTACGCTCACCAGCAGATCCGTCTGCAGCAGGCAGGCACTTGGGTACGATAAACAAGGAGATGCCCTTGGTACCTTCAGGTGCGCCCGGCAGACGAGCCAGAACGATGTGAATGATATTGTCGGTCATGTCGTGTTCACCGGCCGAGATGAAAATCTTGGTGCCGGTAATGCTGTAAGAGCCGTCTGCATTAGGCTCTGCCTTGGTACGCAGGGTGCCCAGATCCGAGCCGCAGTGGGCTTCGGTCAGACACATGGTACCTGTCCACTCACCACTAATCATTTTGGTAAGATAAGTTTGCTTCTGCTCTTCAGTACCATGCGCTTCCACAGTGTTGATGGCGCCGTGGCTCAGGCCAGGGTACATACCCCAGGACCAGTTGGCGGTGCCATTCAGCTCGCTCATCACAATACCCAGCGAGTCTGGCAGGCCTTGACCACCGTAGTTGGGATCAGCTGCCAGTGACGGCCAGCCACCTTCAACATACTGGTCGTAAGCTTCTTTAAAGCCAGCCGGTGTTTTAACGCCGTCTTCGCTCCATGTGCAGCCTTCTCTGTCGCCTACCGGATTCAGCGGTGACAGTACCTGCTCAGCAAACTTTGCACCTTCCTGGATGATGGCATCAACCATATCCGGAGTTGCGTCTTCAGCGCCTTCCAGATTGGCGTAGTGGGCCTCGCTGTCGAGCAGCTCGTTCATTACGAATTTGATATCACGCAGGGGCGCTTTGTACTCAGGCATTTAAACCACCTCGGTTTTCGGTCTTGGCTGAAAAAGTAATAACAGCTCGCGGCCTTGGGTTTGCTCAGACACTGCAACAGGGTGCGCTGCAGCATTAATTAAACACTTGTTTGAAACATACGTTTAGAGGCACAGAATTGTCAATAGCCGGGCGAATAATTTGTGTAGATTTTGGTCACCAGCGCACTCTTCAGCGGCTCAACCCAAACCTGAAAACCCAGCGGGCACCAGCGGTTAGCCAGCACTCAAATCGATTCAGGCATTTATGGATTTGTAACGGGAGAGGCTCAAGTAAATAGCAGGCTAACAGATGATAAATTCAGACTGAAATGGGTAGAAACCCATCCCCTGAGGAGGCCGACTCTGGCCCAAATGCTGCAATATTCTGATAGGAATTCCTGGCCTGCTGCGCAGATCTGGGCAATGGCTGATCAGCGCCACTCTGAGAGCGCTCACCCTGCTCGGCACCAGATGATGCTGCGTCACCTTCACTCGCAGCCGCCGGCTTATCTGCATTGGAGTCAGAGGATTTCTGCTCCAGGGCTAGCTCGGACTGGGCCTGCAGCATAACCTGCATGGCTTGAGCGGCCACAGCGCGATCCTGACCGGAAGGTTCTGCCGGCGCCATGGCCGCTGAGCGCACCACCCGCATTTTTTCGATGGTTGCCTGAGGATCGCCGTTGACGGGTGACATATCAATCGACACTTCGCCACCCACCGCGTATTGGGCACCATCGGGCCCTCGCTGATAGGAAAGTGATATCGCACCCGCATACTGGCCACCCACTGCCTGATGCGCAGCTTCATGGGCACGCACTTCGCGATCCCGGGCTTTGAGCTCGGTAAGTTCCTTCAGCTCCGCCTCATCCAGACCGCCGACTTTTTTATCCGTGGCATCCGCTTCTACAGACTTGCGGTTTGCGCCCGCAGCCTCATTTTCATCTGCAGCACGAACGGCTTGGCTGCCCGTTTCTGCCGGCACTTCACCATTCGCACTGCCAGTGTTGCGCGATTCACGGACGGCCGGGGCCAGAGGATTATTGGTCGGGCTCGATAGAGGGCCAGACGATTCAGTGGCCGGAGGACTGCCAGCGCCACTCTTGGGAGAGTAGGTTGATAAAGGGGGGAGTGGAGAAAGTGGGCTCACCGAATCAGCGCTCAGACCATTATGTCGAGCAACGTACCAAGGGTTTCATCGGCAACTTTTACCACCTGTGCCGACGCCTCTACGCTACGCTCATAGAGTTTCAGGTCGATGATCGGCTCAATCAGGCTGCTTCCGGTTTCGGCGCTACCTTGAGGGCCATCCGCACCCGCACGGGCAATTTTGCGGGCGGCATTTTCCATGCCGTACATGCCGTCCTGAATACCTTGCATGCCAATTGCGAGTGTATTATTGATCATAACTGCAGTTTCCGGTGACCATTAATTGACACTATTAGGGCATATTGTTGATCAATTTTCAAACAATGAATTAGTATTGAGGTAGGCGCTCAAGGTTTTGGGATCGACATCCTCGAACCAGGGCATGACCCCAAGGCAAGGGGTTGGGAGCTGCCCCTTCAAATAGTCCAGGGTTTCCTGCTCACAACTCATTGCTGCAGATTCGGTGCGGTTAGCTACCCACCCTGCCAACACCAAGCCATCGTTAAGAATTGCTTCTGCCGTTAACAAGGCATGATTAATACACCCCAGCTTAAGCGAAACCACCAGAATTACCGGCACCCCCAGTTCACGAGGCACGGCAGAGTATACTTCCCGATCGTTCAGCGGCACTCGCCATCCACCCGCACCTTCAATAAGCAAAAGATCCGCGGGCCGCATCTGCATGCCACGACAAAAGCCAATCAACCGTGCAGCGGTTACAGCTCGCCCGGCTTGCACAGCTGCGACATGGGGCGCAATGGCCGGTTCCAGAGCGATAGGGTTTACAAGATCGTAAGCGAGAGATTCCGTGGCCGCACGCTGGAGCATCAGCGCATCGTCATTTCGCAACCCCTCAAGCGTGTTATCACAGCCCGAGGCAATGGGCTTCATACCCAGGGTGCGCTTGCCGGTCGCTTTCGCGGCTTCCAGAATTGCTGCAGACACCATGGTCTTGCCAACGCCGGTATCTGTACCTGTCACAAAAAATGTTTTTTTAGCCATAAAAGCCAGTCAACCTACCCTTTAATCAATCAGTGTTTTGCTATCGGAATCAGGGCATGACCAGTAGACCCAGGCCGCCTCATAACTTGCGATAACACCGCCTTCTGGAGCTGTGGGGTAATGCTGGCACATGGCGCGAAATCGGCTTGGCGCTGTAGCCGTTTGCCGCCTGCCGGCATGTTTGTAGCCCGCACCCAACTGCTTCAGCTCCGCGGCGAGAGTGAGGGGAGAAGCATAGGGTAATAGCAAAGTACGCGTTTCAACATGCGCCCCAGGCAACTCATCCAGCACTGCGCGTTTGAACGCCGCTTCCGTCTCAAACCGGTTGATATGACTCTGTCCGGGGTCCGCTTTCTGCCAGGCTTGATCCAGCTCCCTCAAGGTCCCCTCCAGAAGCGTTGAGATCATCAATTTACCGCCGGGCCTGAGCACCCGCCGACACTCCTGCAGAACTTTTGCTGGTGTCGCACACCACTGGATCATGAGATTGCTGAAAATCAGATCACAGCTTTGGTCAGGCAACGGAATAGCCTCGGCATCTGCAACTATCCACGCAGTGTTAGGGGCGCTGTGTGCAATCGCGTGCTCTACCATGCCGGGCGAAAGATCCATGCCTGTCACACTCCCCGGGGGCATGAGATTGGCCAACATGCGGGTAAACCAACCGGTGCCGCAGCCAAGATCCAGAACACGGGCGCAATCTGGATCAGCTTGGCCTTCCAGCCGCTCGAGCATCTCGTTGCCCATAAGCCGTTGCAACCGGGACGCACTCTCATAGGTGGCTCGAGCCTTGCCGAACTCCCGAGCTATATCCCTCTTACTTGCCGGACAGGAAGCATTCACCGCAAGAGAGCTCATGACGCCATACCAGTGGAAGACCCAAGAAACCGCTCAATTACCGCTATGCACTCATCTGCAAACACACCGCCCGGCCAGTGAGCCATGCCGGGAATGCTGATTTCAATGGAAGATGGCTGAGTTTCCAAAGCGCCAACCCAGGTCGCCACCACCTGGTCGCAGGCACCAGTTATATGAAGAACAGGAACATTCACTTGGGACCACAACAGACGCTGATCGCTTCGCTCCAACCAGCGAAGACTCTTAACCAGATTTGGTGACGATACGGGGGCGCCCTGACCAAGCCAGGGTTTAAGCCGCTGGCGCTCCGCCAAAGCGCTTGCTGAGCCATTTATCATCAGCAGCAGAAAATGCATCCAATAGCGTTCAGTTTCACGACTCAAGCCTCGGCTGAACACCCCAAACTCTTCTTCAGACATGCCGTTAAGCCAGCGTTCATCAGCAATAAACTTGGGAAAACCCGCAAGTGTGATCGCAGCAGAAACTGCCTTCGCGTTCCGACTCGCGGCCGCCATAACAACCTGCGCACCGAGAGACCACCCCATCCAGACAGAGGGCCCAGGATACCGCTGTAAAAGCACGTCGGCCACATCCGCCACAGAATCGCAGCGTGTTACAAGATCATCATCCAGCGACACCACCTCAACCCTGCCCGGCCAGGACCGGTACAGATCTTCCAGCATCTCTGCACGCACGCCCCAGCCCCCAACGACAACAAGGCGCCCGCCCTCTCGCGGAAAACTCATACCGCAACACCCTCGCCAGCCAACAGGTGCCGACAATCCGCCAGCGCCTGCATCAAGCTGTCCAGATCCTCATGGGAATGAGCCGCGCTAAAGGTAACCCGCAACCTCGCCTCACCGGCTGGCACCGTTGGCGGACGAATGGCGGTCACCAGCAACCCCCGTTCTTCAAGCGCCCGGCTCAGCGCCAGAGCAGCCCAGTTATCACCCACCATAATGGGCTGAATAGGCGTGCGAGAGGACATAAGCGAATAGCCCAAAGCTTTGGCTTCACATCGGAACCGGTCAATCAGACCCTGCAAATGAATTCGCCGCTTATCATCCTGTTCTATTAAATCAATACTGTTACAAGTAGCGAGCGCAAGCGCCGGAGGCATGGCCGTGGTGTAAATATAGGTACGAGCCTTCTGCACCAAATAGTCCATCAACACCCCAGGCCCCGCCACAAACGCCCCACTGGTACCGGCGGCCTTGCCCAAAGTGCCAATAAGAACCGGCACATTTTCCTCAGACAAACCAAACTCCGCCACACTCCCCTGCCCGCGCGGTCCAAGCACACCAAAACCGTGAGCATCATCCACCACCAGCAACGCACCGTGCTCGCGACACACCGCCGCCAGTTCCCGCAGCGGCGCCACATCGCCATCCATACTGAACACACCGTCTGTTACCACCAGCTTGTGGCCCGACGTCTCAGCCAGCATGGCCGCAAGCGACCCTACATCCCCATGGCCATACCGACGCACCTTCGCCCGGCTCAGAATACAGCCATCAATAATGGAGGCATGATTCAGACGATCCGAAAAAACCGTATCCCCACGCCCCACCAACGCAGAAATCACACCCAGATTGGCCATATAACCGGTAGAGAAAAACAACGCGGAACTTCGCCCGGTAAACGCCGCAAGACGCTCTTCCAAAAAGTGATGCGCCTCATGGTGCCCACAAACCAGATGCGAAGCCGCACCGCCCAGCCCTGTTTTGGGCAAGGCATCTCTGAGGGCTTCAAGATTGGAAGGATGATTAGCAAGGCCAAGGTAGTCGTTGCTGCAAAACGAAAGTAACCGCTTACCATCAGCAGTTAAAACCGGCTGCTGAGGGCCGGAAATATGCCGGCGCGTTCTATATAGCCCAGCCTGTTTTCGTTGTTCCAGTTCAGCGGTGAAGTCACGCACAAATAAGCATCCAGAAAAATGACCAACGTAAATATTTATTGGCCTGGAAATGATTGAGCGGTAGGCAACTGAGGACTATGAGCGGCGGGTGGGGGCTTCTTCTCGGGATTGTAGAGGGCCAAGGACGGCCCGAAACAAGCGCACATGGATGTGCTCGTAGCGTATCCCGAGAAGAAGCCCCCACCCGCCGCCTACTCGGTGTTTGTTTAAGCAATTTCCCGAGTAGCGTCATAAAACAAATGCCGATTAGCCTCATACTCCAAAGCGTCGACAATCGCCTCCTCATCCTGCTCCTCAGAAGCACACTGTTCCCGCTTCTCAGGCCGAATACCCAACCGGCGGAACAACGCCATATCCGCATCCGCCTCCGGATTCGAAGTCGTCAACAACTTCTCGCCATAAAAAATCGAATTCGCTCCAGCCAGAAAACACAGCGCCTGCATCTGCTCATTCATCGTCTCCCGACCCGCTGACAAACGCACATGAGACGCCGGCATCATGATACGAGCAACCGCAAGCACACGAATAAACTCAAACGGATCCAGATCTTCCACATTCTCCATGGGAGTTCCCTTCACCTTCACCAGCATATTCACCGGCACACTTTCAGGGTGCTGCGGAAGGTTGGCCAGTTGAACCAGCATGCCCACCCGATCATCCTCATCTTCCCCCATACCCATAATGCCGCCACAGCACACCTTCATACCGGCATTACGCACGTTTTCCAACGTATCCAGGCGATCCTGATAGGTACGAGTAGTAATAATATGGCTGTAGTACTTCTCGGATGTATCCAGGTTATGGTTGTAGTAATCCAGACCGGCCTCAGCCAGCTCTGCCGCCTGCTCAGGCTTCAACATGCCCAGCGTCATGCAGGTCTCGAGGCCCAGCGACTTCACCTCCCGCACCATATCCAGAACATACGGCATATCCTTCGCCGTTGGGCTACGCCATGCAGCGCCCATGCAAAAGCGTGATGCGCCTTTTTCCCGCGCAGCCCTGGCCTCTGCAACCACCTTCTCAAGCTCCAGCAGCTTTTCCTTTTCCAGCCCGGTGTTGTAGTGACCGCTCTGAGGGCAGTACTTGCAATCCTCCGGGCATGCGCCTGTCTTGATAGAAAGCAGAGTGCTTACCTGCACCTCATTGGGATCAAAGTTCTGCCGGTGAACCGACTGAGCACGGAACAACAAGTCATTAAACGGAAGCTCGAAAAGTGAGCGTGCTTCCTGAAGCGTCCAATCGTGACGTAATGCGGTGGCAGTCATGCAGAAGTCCTGTTAACCTTTTTCGGTCTCTGGGTTTACGGATGAATCAGATGATAAAGGGACTGAGCTGGCTGTCAACCTTAAATTCCAAACTGGTTAACAGCGAGAAAAGCAAAGGCGACTGTGTCGGCTGCCTTTCTTCTAATGCCAACAATGGTTTATGCGAATTTTGCCAGGCCGATCTTCCGGTTAACCGGTGGCACTGTCGCTGCTGTGCCCTACCAATGTCGCACGTCGCCAATGAGCTGGCTTGCGGCCACTGCCTGATATCACCGCCGCCCTTCGATCGCTCATTTATACCCTGGCGCTACCAGTATCCGGTCGACGGCATGATCAGCCGATACAAATACAACCGGCAGCATAAGTTTGCCCGACCTCTGATTGCAGGCCTTACGGCCCACCTCGAATCGACATTCCGGGATCAAACCCATGAAAAACCGCAGGTGCTCATTCCCTCACCCATGATTTATGCGCGCCGTCGTGAGCGCGGGTTCAATCAGGCCCGGGATATAGCCGAACGGCTGGGGGATGCTCTGGATATTCCGGTTGATGCAGGGATTGTCCGCAGGGTTCGAAAAGTGCAGGCTCAGCGCGGTCTGAGCAGAGAAGCCAGACTGCAAAATTTACGCGGCGTATTTGAGGTGTGTGCGAAGGTACCAGAACGGATTGCCATTGTGGATGACGTGGTGACGACCGGAGCAACCGTAAGAATACTCGCGTCTGCTCTGCAGGACGCAGGCGCAAAAGAGATTCAGGTTTGGGCTCTGGCCAGAACGCCGGGGTAAAATTTCCTCGCTGTTACGCCAGTTTGTCCCTCACCAAACCCGCAATGGCCAAACAGGATGTCAGGCCAGGCGACTCGATACCAAACAGGTTTACCAGCCCTGGAACACCATGCTCCTGCGGGCCATCAATCCGGAAATCAAAAAAGCCGCCCCCCGCATCTTTCAGCTTTGGCCGGATCCCCGCATACGCTGGCTGAAGACGCGCTGATTCAAGGCCGGGCCACCACTTCCGGATACCCGACACAAAGGAATGAACCCGTTCAGGATCAACCCCGTAATCCTCCCTCTCTATCCATTCCACATCCGGGCCAAAGCGCGCCTGACCGGCAAGATCGAGGGTGAGATGAACACCCAGCCCACCCGGTTCCGGAACCGGATAAATCAGGTTTTTGAATGGGTGACGACCGCCGTAACTAAAATAGACTCCCCGGGCGAACCATTGCGAGGGCTTCTGCACATCGGGAAGCCCTACCCAGTTCCGGGTCAATGGCACCGCACCCAAGCCAGCGGCATTTACAAGATTGCGCGCCCTGACCCTTAATGGCTCAGCACCGCCAACCCATAAAACATGCGTTCCGCCCCCTGACTCTATGCGCTCAACCGGCGAACGTAGCACCAGCGAGCCACCCGCATCTTCCAACTCACCCAACAGTGCAAGCATCAGGCCGTGGGTGTCAACTATGCCGGTTTCCGGCGACCAGAGCCCGGCACTGACGCAAACTTCAGGCAACCGCCGAGCAACGGTGGGACCGTCAAACAACTCCAAAGGAACACAGTTGGCTAACGCCTGAGCTTGAATATTTTCAAGCCCGGTATTTTGCGCCTCACTGGTAGCAACAATCCACTTGCCGCATTTTTGATACCCGACTTTATGGCTCTCGCAGTATTGGTACAACTGACGCCGACCTTCAACACAAAGCCGGGCTTTGAGGGAGTTGTCCGGGTAGTAGATTCCTGCGTGAATGACTTCACTATTACGAGACGAGATACCTTCACCAAAATGATCTCCCGCCTCCAGCACAATCACCTCGTGCCCGACTTGCGCCATAGCTCTGCCCACCGCGAGGCCAACCACTCCAGCCCCGACAACCAGGGTATCCACTTCCAGAAGATCGCTTTCCACCGACTGCCCCTGCTGCCTGTAAATTAACCTGTCCCGAAAATGGGAACCGAGACCGTTTACGTTAACCCAATCTTTGCCATGCCGGAACCCATAGGAACATCCCGCACTCGCATTACGGGAGCGCTTCCAAGCAGGTATACTTGGGCCCAACATTTACCAGCATGGCCTCGCCTTATGATGAACGTTTCAGCCCATCCATACGATGCCTTGACCCCGGATGCCATTCTGGATGCGATGGAGGATGCCGGTTTCGCAGTCAGCGGTCGTCTATTTGCCTTGAACAGCTATGAAAACCGGGTGTATCAGGTGGGACTGGATGAAGGCGCTCCGGTGATCGCCAAGTTCTATCGCCCAGGCCGCTGGACCGAGGAGCAGGTGCGGGAAGAGCACGAGTTTACCCGTGAACTGCTGGCCGCCGATATTCCCGTTGTGGCACCACTGGTGATGCCTTCCGGTGACACACTCGGAAAGCACGGTGATTTCATGTTTGCCGCGTTTAACCAGCGGGGCGGGCAGGCGCCAGACACCAGTGTTACCGACACCCTGTACAGGCTGGGACAGTGGCTGGGGCAGATTCACAACATCGGGGCTCTCAAGCCCTTTCGTCATCGCGTGGCCTTATCGCCCATGGATGGCATTGAGACAAGCAACCAACTCTTACTGGAAGGAGACTGGATCCCGAAGGACCTCAGGCCCGCCTGGGATAGCCTGATTCCAGACCTGCTGACATACTGCCGCGCCCGAATTGAAGATGCCGGTGAGGTTGAAACTATTCGCCTGCACGGCGATTGCCATGCCGGAAACATATTGTGCAGGGACGAGCAGATGCTGTTTGTGGACCTGGACGACTGTCGCGCTGGGCCCGCCATGCAGGATATGTGGCTGCTTCTTAACGGCGATGATCACGAGCGCGGTGCCCAACTGGGCGAATTACTGGAAGGCTATGAAACCTTCCGCGATTTCAATCGGCGAGAACGACACCTTGTTGAGCCTTTGCGGTGCTATCGCCAGATCAGCCACTGCGCCTGGCTTGCGAAACGCTGGAACGACCCCGCATTTCCACGCTTTTTCCCCTGGTTTGGCCAGCCCAGATTCTGGTCAGATCAGATCTTGTCCTTGAGAGAACAGTTGGGAGCACTGCAGGCGCCCTCCATTACACTCCCCGGTCAGTACTGACCACTCACTCACATTCAAAACGAGGTAGGCATGAGCCAGAACGAGGCCAACTACAGTATCCGCAGTCTTTTAGTGACCGCCCTGATCGCAATTGTCGGCACCGTATTGGTGCTGGAACTAAGCGGAAAAATCACGCATTCGGACAACAAGGATCATGTACCACTGGGGGAATTCCAGGCGATTCATATAAAGCCGGGCGAAACGTTCCGCATGTCCCCGAAGTCCTCGGAGCTCCACGCAGTTTGCGAGAATGGCTACATGGCTATCGCAGCTGACACTGACCCGACTTTCCGCGGCATCCTTGTGGATTACAAGAAGCGCGGCGTGCGCTGCTCTTCGCCAGCCCCGGAGGTGGGCAATGAGTAAGTCCGACCGACCAACACAATCCCTCACGGATCGCCTCTTCGCAACAGAGCGGCAACCGGAGGATTTTCGTTTTGATGCTGCAGTAGCCCGCGTTTTCCCGGATATGATCCGGCGATCGGTACCTGGCTACACCACCATCATCCCGATGATAGAAGTCATTACCGAACAGTACGCACAAGCCGGCTCCAACTGCTACGACCTGGGCTGCTCCCTTGGCGCTTCAACACTGGCTATGCGTCACGGCATACCTTTTGGCGACTGCGCTCTGGTGGGCATTGATAATTCCGCTGCCATGATCGAGCGCTGCGAGCACTATATCGCGCTCGACGATCACTCACTCCCCGTGAGCCTTCGCTGCGAAAACATTCAGAATACTGAACTGTCAGACGCCTCTGTTACGACTCTAAATTTCACGCTGCAATTTGTCCCTCCCGAAGAGCGCAGCGCCCTTTTAAGCCGTATCGCGAAAGCCACACGCCCCGGCGGAGTGCTGATTCTCTCGGAAAAAATTCGTTTTGAATCAGAAGAAGAACAAGACACTCAAACCCGCCTGCACCACGAGTTCAAGCGCGCCAACGGCTATTCCGATCTGGAAATAAGCCAGAAACGCAGTGCGATTGAACAGGTTCTGATTCCGGAAACACTGAGCGCCCACACGCAGCGCCTGAAGGAGTCGGGCTTTGATCGCGTAATGATCTGGTACCAGTGCTTTAACTTCGTATCCATGCTGGCCATCAAGGCCGACTGAACAAACCCGCAGGACAAACAGATCATGGCGCATTTTGACTGGCGCAGCTATTTCGGGCAGCTGCTTGCAGAGCTGAAAAGTAGTGGCGAAAGCAATTGGGCAGAGATTATCCAGGCTCAGCTGACCCAACGTTTTGACGACACCCCCCACGGCGATCTCGGGCGCTGGCAGTCGGCGATGGACAACCTTCCTGATGTCTCCGGTGCAGCCGTCGAACTTAACTCCTCTGCGATTACCATCGAGTCCCCCGTGAGCCTGAATCCAAGCCAACAACAAGCGCTGGAGAGCGGCCTGCGGGGCCTTATGCCCTGGCGCAAAGGGCCGTTCGACTTCTTCGGCACTCATATCGACACCGAATGGCGCTCTGACTGGAAGTGGGACAGGGTTTCACCCTATATTTCAGACCTTTCCGGGCGGCGCATTCTCGATGTTGGCTGTGGCTCAGGCTATCACTGCTGGCGCATGCTGGGTGAAGGTGCAAAGCGTGTGATCGGTATCGATCCAGGGCTTCTATTCATGTTCCAGTTCCTCAGCGTGAAACGCTACGTGGGCGAAGCCCCCATCGATCTTCTACCTATACGTATGGAAGACCTGCCGGAAGGGCTTGAAAGCTTTGACACCACCTTCTCCATGGGCGTTCTCTACCATCGCCGCTCGCCGCTCGACCATCTTCTGGAGCTTAAAGGTACGCTGAGACAGGGTGGTGAACTGGTGTTGGAAACTCTGGTTGTGGATGGCCCTGAAGGCTATAGCCTGATGCCCGAAGACCGCTATGGGCAGATGCGTAACGTGTGGTTTTTACCAAGCTGCGACACCTTGCTTCGGTGGCTCGACCGCACCGGCTTTCGTAACGCCCGGGTTGTAGATGTGTCTGAGACCACCACCGATGAACAAAGAAGCACAGACTGGATGCGCTTCAACTCGCTCCAGGATTTTCTCGATCCGGACGACCCCACAAGAACCATTGAAGGTTATCCCGGCCCCAAGCGCGCCACCATCGTTGCCGAAAAACCCTGATAAAAAAACCGCCGTACCATTAGAGGTAGGGCGGCTTTTTCAACCTTTTACCACTTACTCATCAAACGGGTGGCGCAAGGTAATGGTTTCAACCCGATCAGGGCCAGTAGAGATGATGTCGATAGGCGCATCAATTTGCTCTTCCAGGAACTTGATATAAGCTCTGGCGTTTTCCGGCAACTGCTCGAGCTTGGTTAGCCCGAAGGTGCTTTCGCTCCAACCCGGCAATTCAACGTAAATTGGCTCAATATCTTTGTAGCTGTCACAACCGATGGGCGGGCGAGTCATTTCACCTGCAGGCGTTTTATAACCTACGCAAACCTTAACCGTTTCCAATCCATCAAGTACGTCCAGCTTGGTCAAACAAATACCAGACACGCTGTTAATTTCAATGGCGTGGTGTACCGCAACCGCATCAAACCAACCGCATCGACGGGAGCGGCCTGTTGTCGTACCCACCTCATTGCCTTTGATGGCCAGGTGCTCACCTGTCTGATCAAAAAGCTCTGTAGGGAAGGGACCTGCGCCAACACGTGTAGTGTAGGCCTTGGTAATACCCAAAACATAGTCCAGATACAGTGGGCCAAAACCGGAACCCGTGGCTGTGCCGCCCGCTGTGGTGTTGGAAGATGTGACGAACGGATAAGTGCCCAGATCGATGTCCAGCAAGGAGCCTTGGGCGCCTTCGAACATGATGTCTTGGCCACGCTTGCGATAGCCGTGAAGCAAGTCCGTTACGTCTGCCGCCATGGGCAGAATTTCCTTGCCCATCTCCAACAGTTCTTTCAGAGCCGCATCGATGTCTTCGGCTTCTTCCTTGAAATACTCTGTCAGAACAAAGTTGTGATAGGTCATGAGTTCCCGCAGCTTCTCTTCGAAGTCTGCCGGGCTGTGCAGGTCCCCAAGCCGAACACCGCGACGAGACACCTTGTCTTCGTACGCAGGCCCGATACCACGGCCTGTGGTGCCGATCTTGTCATTACCTTTGGCTCGCTCACGGGCCTGGTCGATACGCACGTGAGTGCGCAGAATAATCGGGCACGCAAGGCTGATACGCAGTCGGTCACGAACGTCTACGCCAGATGCTTCCAGCCCGCGGACTTCTTTCAGCAAAGCTTCCGGCGATACCACAACACCGTTACCAATAAGGCACTGAACGTTCTGCCGGAGAATGCCGGAAGGAATCAGGTGTAAAGCCGTTTTTTTGCCGTCGATAACCAGAGTGTGGCCCGCGTTATGGCCTCCCTGAAAACGAACCACCGCTGCAACTTTTTCAGTCAACAGGTCGACGATCTTACCCTTGCCTTCATCACCCCACTGGGTGCCCAGCACAACAACGTTTTTACCCATGATTCTCTCTCAATGCGCACACGATAGAGCGTGCGTCTCGCAAATTTGGCAAATGTACCTTCATGTGTTCGTAGCAGCCTGCTGAGATCAACCCAGCCCCTGTACGACCCAACGATCACCCTGTTTTACCAGCTTCCGGTCACATCCCCGGGTAGAGGGATCTGCCTTTATGTCTTCCGGAAGTGCCCGGATGACAATGTCTGTCCTTCTCAGTTCCGAAATCGCCTGCTCCAACTCTGAGTCTTCTTCAGCAGGCGCCCACACAGCTTTGCGGGGATTGACAGGGCGTGAGCCCAACGACACCAATGCCCGTATATCCAGGCTGAACCCGGTGGCGGGGCGAGCCCGGCCAAAATCGCTGCCAATGGCATCGTATCGGCCACCCTTGCCAATCGAGTCACCATGGCCAGGCACATAGGCTGCAAACACCAGGCCTGTGTGATAGTTGTAACCACGCAACTCGCAGAAATCGAACCCGAAACTGACTTCGGGGAAGTCCCTTTCAAGCATCGTGGCAACCCGGCCAAGCTGGTCCAGTGCCGCGCTAAGGTTGTCGGAGGCACCACTCAGGATTCTGCGCGCTTCAGTCAATGCTTCCGCACCACCGCTAACCCGCGCTAGCTCGCGGAGGCGAGCGCCCGCAGAGCCCTTGGGGCAATCGCCCAGAAGTCTGTCCAGCTCAGGTACTGATTTGCGCCCCATGGCGTCGAAGATAGCAGCACTTGTATCGCGATCAAACTCGGCTTCACCGATCAGGCTTTCGTAGATGGCCACATGAGCCAGATCCAGATGCACACGAGACAGGCCGGCAACACGCAGAGCCTCGAGCATCAAACTGATGATTTCCAGATCTGCAGATTCAGAAGCACTGCCAAACATCTCACAGCCAGCCTGAATAGGCGTGCGGCTGGCAAGCATGTGTTTGGGGCGGGTATGCAGAACATGGCCGGCATAACACAGACGTGTAATGCCTTCCTGCCCCAGTGTGTGGGCGTCGATGCGCGCAGCCTGAGGTGTCATATCGGCCCGAACACCCATCATGCGCCCCGTCAGCTGATCGGTCAGCTTGAAGGTTTGCAGCTCCAGATCGTGTCCGGTTCCGGTAAACAGGGATTCGAGGTATTCAATGAGCGGTGGGATTACCAGTTGGTAGCCCCAACGCTGGCAGGTATCCATTACATCCCGGCGCAGGGATTCTATCTGTCCGGCCAGTGGCGGCAAGATATCCTCCACCCCGTCCGGCAGTAACCAGCGATCAGATACTGTCATGAGATTCCGTTGTCCATCCCGCACACCCCTGTATTTAATACAGAATAAGCGCGCAGGTTTTTAGGGTGACATTCAGGGCAGAAAAACCCGAACCAAAACCTGAGGGATTTTACACTGTTGGCAGACACAAAAAAACCGGAATACCTTGGCATTCCGGTTTTTCGGTCAATCGAGCAGGTTTTAGCTCCCGCCCTTCGAATCCTTCAGGAATTTCATGAAGTCGCTTTTGGCATCGATAACCATCAGGTCGTCTTTACCGGAGAAGGTATTCCGGTATGCCTGAAGACTACGATAGAAGCTGTAAAACTCCGGGTTAGAGCCATAGGCCTCTGCGTAGATGCGCGCAGCTTCACCGTCCCCTTCACCACGGGTTTCTTCAGCCGATGCAAATGCTTCTGCCAGTGTAACTGTTTTCTGACGATCGGCATCCGCGCGAATACCTTCAGCCAACTCGCGCCCACGTGACCGGAATTCCTGAGCCAGCTTCTCACGCTCTGTCGCCATCCGGCGATATACGTTTTCGCTTACCTGCCCCGGGAACTCGATTGCCTTGACGCGTATATCTTTTACATCAATCCCGAATTCCTTCACAGAGGTTTCGTTAACCTGATCGCGCAGATTATGCATAAGCTCGTCACGTTGACCGGAGACCACCTCATGCATAGTGCGAACACCGAACTCATTACGCAAACCGTTGTCTACACGGGACTGCAGTAGAGATTGGGCACGGAACTCATCCCCGCCGGTTGCACGATAAAACTGATCCACATCGCGGATTTTCCAAGCAATGTAAGAGGTAACATCGAGCGGCTTCTTTTCAACCGTCAGATACTGCCTTGAAGGCAGATCCATGGTCAGCACGCGGATATCAAACTCCCGAACCTGATCGATAACCGGTACCTTGAAGTGAATACCCGCTTTGATGTCGGTCTCGACCAACTCACCAAACCTCAGCATAACTCCGCGGTGGGTTTCCGGAATGATAAAAACACTCGACAGTACCAGCAGGACAACGATAAGAGCGCCTGCAAGACCCACTACACTTTTAGGTCCCATAATTATCTGCTCCTCCGCGTATTAGTATCCTGCCTGGTTCGCAGTTCTTGAATCACCTGGTCAGTTACCGCTTGAATATCTGCCTGGCCGCCGGCTCCAGAGGTTTGGCTACCACTTCTTGACGACGCCCCCTGGGTCAGACGATCCAGCGGTAAATACATCATATTGCCGCTGCTTTCGGTATCCACAAGAATCTTGCTGCTGTTGGAAAGAACAGTTTCCATCGTCTGCAGGTACATACGCTCACGAGTGACTCCAGGTGCCATCTGATACACCGCCAACAACTCGAGATAACGCGCAGTTTCACCACGAGCGCGCTCGATGACTTCCTGCTTGTAGGCACTCGCCTCTTCAATCATGCGCTGAGCCTGACCACGAGCCTCTGGAACAACCTTGTTCCGGTAGGTTTCCGCCTCTTCCTTCACACGCTGCTCGTCTTCACGGGCACGTTGAACTTCACGGAAGGCGTCCTGCACTGCAGCGGGTGGTTGCGTGCTTTCAACGTTCACCCGAACAATCCCAAGCCCGGCGCCGTATTCCTGCAAAAAGCCCTGAAGCCGTTGTTCAACACGAACGGCCAACTCGGCACGCCCTTCGGTCAGCACGTCATCGAGAGTTGAACTGCCCACCTCGTGACGCAGCGCACTGTCGGTTGCAAATGCCAACGCCTGGTTGGAATCCCGAACGTTCAACACGTAATCCCGAGCATCGTTCACACGATACTGCACCTGCAGATCAACCGTTACCAGGTTCTCGTCCTGAGTCAGCATCTGGCCGCTGGACTGGGCCGTTCTGACGTTGGTCACGCGTACTTTGGTCACATCATCAATCAACGGCACTTTGAACCTCAGGCCCGGGCTTTCCGTTTTGGCATATTCCCCAAACCGTAAAACAACCGCGCGCTCCTGCTCGTTTACCGTGTAGAACGACTGAAAAATGACATAGCCCACAACAAGAATAGCTGCCAGGGCGAGAACGGCACCAAAGCTGCCTGCTCCACCTGAACCACCGCTGCCTCTGTCGCCACCGGACTTTTTGCCCTTGCCTCCCAGCATTTTGTTCAGCTTATCGAGGCCCTTCTTCAGCGCCTCGTCGAGGTCTGGTGGACCCTGATCATTACCGCGACGACCACCAGTTCCCCAGGGATCTTTATCGTTGCGGTTTCCACCCGGTTCATTCCAGGCCATAGTGCTCTCCAAGTTCCTAAGATATCGAATGGCTGCAAATACTAGGGATTTATCTTCGTCCCGGCAATAGCTTGCATGGTTTCAGGCTTGCCCTTCATCCAGGCGTACCATTTCTTCGCTCATCCCGGCGCGGCTCAGAAGCTGCATCCAGTCCCGGTATTGCAGTCGAACTTCAAGTACTGTATCGCCGGTTTCACGGTGGTCTTCACTCAGTACCGATCCGGCCTCATGCAGCAGCGCCCTGAGCTTGCCATCGGCAGGCCCGAGCAAAACGAAGTGGTGGACAACATCTTCAGCCAAGCGTTCAACAATAGCATCGTAAAGACCTTCCAGGCCCTCACCCGTAACCGCCGACACCCAGGCGCGCACAGGCACGCCGTCCTCATTGCGTTCAACCCTTGGCACAAAATTATCCAACAGATCGATTTTATTAAACACCTGCAAAACCGGTATTTCATCGGCACCAATTTCCGCCAGCACCCCTTCTACCTGCTCAATATTTTCATCACGCCGGCTGTCGTGGCTATCAACAACGTGCAGCAAAATAGTTGCTTCGGTGGTTTCTTCCAGCGTCGCACGGAATGCTTCAACCAGCTTGTGGGGCAAATGCCGGATAAAGCCTACAGTATCCGCCATTACGACCGGCCCGATATCGGGAAGTTCCAAACGCCGTATGGTGGGATCGAGGGTCGCGAACAATTTATCCGCGGCGTAAACGGTAGACGTGGTAATCCGATTAAATAGCGTGGACTTGCCGGCGTTGGTATAGCCAACCAGCGACACTGTTGGGATATCAGCGCGTTTACGGGCACGCCGTCCCTGATTACGCTGTTTGCGAACTTTTTCAAGCCGCTTGTAGATAGACTTCATTCGTTCGCGCAATAGTCTGCGGTCGGTTTCGAGCTGGGTTTCACCCGGGCCACGAAGACCAATTCCACCACCCTGACGTTCAAGGTGAGTCCATCCCCGGATCAGTCGCGTCGACATGTGATCGAGCTGCGCCAACTCTACCTGCAACTTACCTTCATGAGTGCGAGCGCGCTGGGCAAAAATATCAAGAATTACGCCAGTGCGGTCCAATACACGACACTTCAGCTCTCGCTCAATATTTCGCTCTTGGCTGGGACTAAGTGCATGGTTGAACAGAACAATGTCGGCCTCATGCAGCGTTACTGCATCCCGAATCTCTTCGAGCTTGCCTTCTCCCACAAAAAGCCTGGGACTGGGCTGCTTTCGGGTACCGGTCACAATCCCAACCGCTTCGACTCCAGCGGAACTAACCAGCTCCCGGAACTCTTCCGGATCTTCAGTGCCGTCGTGGGAAGAAAATTCGATGTGGACGAGTATCGCTCGCTCACCTACATCCGGGCGATCAAACAATGGGCATCAACTCCGCTAGAATCGGTTTGTTGGAATTATAAAAACAAACACCCGCGGCCATCAGAGCCAAGAGGCCCCTCAGGAACGCGGGTGGTAACACCAAGACCCTGAACAAATCAGTCTTCAGACTCATCCTCTCCCGCCGGGTTCTGCTGGGGAAGGCGAACGTTCCGAGCAGGTACAACGGTTGAGATTGCGTGCTTGTAGACCATTTGGCTGACAGTGTTTTTCAGCAAAATAACAAATTGGTCAAAAGACTCTATCTGCCCTTGCAGTTTGATACCGTTAACCAAGAAGATAGAAACCGGAATGCGTTCCTTGCGTAAGGCGTTGAGGTAAGGGTCTTGTAACGAGTGCCCTTTTGACATGTGTGTTCTCCTGTTTTTTAGTAAATGCAGATAGTAATTATTGAGTGTTAAATGTGGTGTGGTGTCGCACCGTTTTCAAGGCTGCTTCAACGATAAATCCGTCTTCGCTGTTCAACCAATTCAAATCAGACCACTTTCGAAGCCATGTAAGCTGCCGTTTTGCCAACTGCCGGGTGGCCGCAACGCCTTTGCTTACAAATACGTCATAATCATCGGTACCGCTCAGATAACTCAGTGCCTGGCGATATCCGACACAGCGCATGGAAGGAAGTTCCGGGTGTAAATCGCCTCTGGCCATCAAGCCCCGAACTTCATTCAGAAACCCCATCTCCAGCATCTTGAGGAAGCGCTGCTGTATCCTGTCGTGAAGCACGACCCTCTCAGGGGGCGCTATGGCAAGCTGCGTAACAGTATACGGAAGCGATGAAGTTTCGTCTGCCTGCCATTGAGTATAGTAGGTGTAATCCTCAATGCCTTCCCGACTTGCATCTTGCGTCGGCTGCTGGCTGGCATCCGCCTCCCAGAGAGCCGAAATCGGCCTGCCAGTGAGACGTATAACCTCCAGTGCGCGCAAAAGACGCTGCCGGTTGTTCGGGTGAATCAATTTCGCCGCTACCGGGTCGCGGGCCTCCAACTCTGCATGCAACGCAGACCACCCAAGCCGCTCCGCCTCGGCCTCAAGGGTTTTGCGGAGCTCCGGGCTGGCAGAAGGCAACCCTGACATACCATGCAATAACGCCTTGAAATACATCATGGTACCGCCCACCAGAAGGGGTATACGGCCTGCGCGGGAAATTCGATCCATTTCAAACAGCGCATCCCTGCGGAAATCGGCAGCAGAATAGGTGTCGGCAGGATCACAGATATCAATCAGTCGATGGGGGGCCCGGGCCAATTCATCCGCTGAGGGTTTGGCTGTGCCTATATCCATCCCCCGGTAGATCATCGCGGAATCGACGCTGATAATGTCGCAAGGCAGTTGATCACAAAGCGCCATGGCCAGGTCGGTTTTACCCGACGCAGTCGGCCCCATCAGAAAGATAGCTGGTGGTTTTGAGGCTTGAGGCGTACTGGATGTATCCATCAATGAAAATCTAGCGCCCCCGCAGAAACAGCTTGTCCAATTCCCCAAGCGTAACCAGTGTCCATGTGGGGCGCCCGTGGTTACATTGGCCGCTGCGCTCTGTCGCTTCCATATCCCGCAGCAGGGAGTTCATTTCCGGAACGGTTAGCTGCCGATTGGCTCGCACCGACCCGTGACAGGCCATGGTACCAAGCAGTTCATGGGTAACCGCTTCAACGCGATCACTCTGGCCATGCTCGATCAAATCAGACAACACATCCCTTACGAGCTGTTCTGTATCAGCGCCTCGCAGAAGCGCCGGCACCTGCCTGATGGCCAGGGTTTCTGGCCCGATACGCTCAATCTGCAAGCCTAACTGCTGCAAATTATCACCATGGGTTTCGGCCAAGGCGGCTTCTTTCTGGCTGACCGCAAGCGATAAGGGCACCAACAGCGGCTGGCTCTTGAGATCCTGTTCAGCCAGCGCTCGCTTCATTCGTTCGTAAGTAATGCGTTCATGGGCGGCGTGCATGTCCACGACGATCATTCCGGCGCTGCTCTGGGCCAGAACGTAAATGCCGTGCAATTGGGCAATGGCATACCCCAGAGGTGGTTCTTCGTTGCTGCCCTCACCGCTTGACTGATCCAGCGGCGCAGCCGCCGTGGCGCCAAACGACACCGACTCTTGCGGACCACTGACACCACCGCCACCGAGGGAATTGTAGAAGGCCATCTGGTCACTGGCTCGCCACTCCTGTTGAGGCGCTGACTGCCCGCCAAACCCGGATGCTGGCGCATGTTCGCCTGCTGACGGAATGGTAGGCTGCCCATTCCAGGGTTGTTGCGACCCATACCCGGAACCAGCACCGGCCACCTCGCCTTGCCCGGCCGTTTCACGACCGAACGACTGCGCCACAGCGCCGCGAAAGTGGTCATCCGGCCGCACGTCGGCCAAGGCTTTATGCAGAGTTCGGAAGATAAAATCGTGCACCAGTCGACCATCACGGAAGCGCACTTCGTGCTTGGTCGGGTGCACGTTTACATCAACAGTAGCGGGGTCGACTTCAAGGTAAAGAACAAAAGCAGGATGGCGGTTGTTGTAAAGCACATCCCGGTATGCCTGACGCACAGCATGGGCGACAAGGCGATCACGGATTACACGGCCATTAACAAAGAAATACTGCAAATCAGCCTGGCTGCGGGAAAACGTAGGTAATGCGACCCAGCCCCAAAGGCGTAAACCAGTGGCCTCAGCATCAATCACTACCGCACTATCAATAAACTTTTGCCCGCATAGGGCGGCAATGCGACGCTCTTTGTCGAGCACGGAATCCGCTGGCCGGAGGTTGTGCACAACCCGCTGGTTATGGCGCAAGGTAAAACCTGCATCAAACCGGCTGAGGGCCTGGCGGCGCACGCACTCTTCCACGTGATTGAATTCGGTTTTTTCGGTACGCAGAAATTTACGCCGTGCCGGTGTGTTGAAAAACAAATCCCGCACTTCAACGGTGGTGCCGACAGGGTGCGCAGCCGGAGAGATTCGGGCGTCCATTTCCCGGCCCTCTACCTCCACTTTGGACGCTGCCTCACACCCCTCGGTTTTCGACGTCAGGGCGAGCCGCGACACGGAGCTGATACTGGCCAGGGCTTCGCCACGAAACCCGAGAGATGCCACGGATTCCAGATCATCAAGACTGGCAATTTTGCTGGTAGCATGGCGGCTTAGCGCTAAAGGCAAGTCGTTTTCGGCAATACCGCAGCCGTTATCACGAACCCGGATCAGTTTTACACCGCCCTGCTCTACCTCAACCTCGACGCGGTCTCCGCCAGCGTCGAGTGCGTTTTCAACCAGTTCTTTGACAACAGATGCGGGGCGCTCAACCACCTCACCGGCAGCAATCTGGTTTGCCAGCCGCGGCGAGAGTAATCGGATGGAGGGCATGTTTCGGGGCTACCTCTTAAATCAGGATGAGGGGATACGAATGGTTTGACCCACCATAACACGGTCATCCCTCAGGCCGTTAAACTGCATCAGTTCGCTTACCGTTGTCTGGTTGTCACGAGCCACCCCTGACAGGGTATCGCCGCTTCGCACCCGATACTTGCTGATGCGCCCGCTGCCTTGGCCATTCTGTTTCTGCCACGCGAGCAAGGTGCCCGGCGGAGGCGTTTTCTGGAAATACTGATTAATACCTTTCACGATGGCTCCTGCGAGCTTTTTGCGGTACCAGTCTGTAGACAGATTTTTCTCTTCCTGAGGATTGGAGATGAAGCCCGCCTCGACAAGAATGGAAGGAATATCCGGAGATTTGAGAACCGCAAACGCTGCCTGTTCCACGCCAGGCTTGTGCAGGTGCGCAACACCATTCAGCTCGCCCAGTATCGAACTGCCGACTCCAAGGCTCGCATTGATGCTGGCCGTCATGGAAAGATCGAGCAGGACACCTGCCAGCATGTCATCGCGACCGTCTAGCGACACTCCTCCAGTGCCACCGATCAAGTCAGAGCGGTTTTCGCTCTGGGCCAACCAGCGTGCCGTTTCACTCGTTGCACCGCGCTGAGAGAGGGCAAATACGGAAGCCCCCTTGGGCTGCGGCGTGCGGAAGGCATCTGCGTGCACAGATACAAACAGATCAGCACTGTACTTGCGGGCCAGAATGGTACGATTTCTCAAACCGATATAGTAATCGCCGGTGCGGGTCAGCTTTGCGGTATAGCCCGGCTGTTTGTCGATCATATCCTTTAGGATATGGGCCATTTTCAGCACCACGTCTTTTTCTCTGGTACCTCTTGGGCCAATAGCGCCTGGGTCTTCGCCCCCGTGGCCTGCATCAATAACCACAATCACGTCGCGCTTTCCCGCCGAATCATGAGTGACCGTTGGCTGGGTCGCTTTATCGAGGCGGCTGCCACTCTCATCAATCAAATCCAACACCAGACGGTGGCCATACTGTTGGTTGGGCTCAAGCTGAAAACTCCTGGGCTTGATGTCGCTAGCCAGATCGAGCACCACCCTCAGGTCGGTGCCGTTCCGTGGCGCACTTCGAATGCGACGGATGGGGCTGCCAGCCAGATCGAGCTTGTCGAAATCTGTTCTCAGCCGGGTATTTTTGAGATCAATCACCAACCGCGAAGGATTGCTCAACGCGAACATGTTGTGTTCAACCTTGCCTTCGGTATCCAGAACCAGCCGCGTGTGATCCGGGGCTGGCCAGATGCGAATACCTTCCACCTGTGTGCCAGCCTGCACATGGAGGGATGCAATCAGCAGCCAGATGGACGCCAAGGCCACCATTACGTTTATCGTAAGCTTATGTCTTTTCATACAGCGTGCCTGTTTATTCTGCTGTCCAGTTTCGGCCGGTTAATGGTCCGGCCCAATCAATTCCAGTTCATTCAATAGTGACGCACCCAACTCGGAACGGGCCCGAACCACTGCCGACCGCCCTTCGCCCTGATGTTCAAGATGGACTTCGAGATCCGCGTCCGGGAGCAGGCCTTCGCCACGCTCTGGCCATTCGATAAGACAAACACTCTGGCCGGTGAAATAATCCCGGATACCCATGTATTCCAACTCCTCTGGGTCGCCCAACCGGTAAAGATCAAAATGGTAGGCGGGAGGCGTCAAATCTTCGTATGGCTCAACCAATGTATAGGTGGGGCTTTTCACAGCACCCTCATGCCCAAGGGCCCGAATAACTCCGCGACTGAGCGTGGTTTTACCCATTCCCAAGTCACCTTCCAGGAATACGATTAACCCCTGACCTGACTCTTTCGCCAGGCGGGCAAGTTCACGACCCAAGGCCTCGGTTTCAACCTCACCGTCCAGAAAAAACCGGCGCTCATTCCCGAAAACAGTCATTCCGCCTCCTTGTCGCAGCTAACGCCCGACTCAGCTTCCTGGAAGACCTGCGGCAAGACATCAATTACGTCAGTGGGTATCAACCCCATATACCCCTTATCTACCGATGCTCTGGTTGCAGCTTCAAGGTGTACAACTGCGCCCATTGCGGCAGCTTGAGCGGGCGACTCAATCATTTGTGCATAAAGTGCACCGATAATCCCCGATAGAACATCGCCCATGCCTCCCGTAGCCATACCAGGGTTACTGCCACCGGCAACATCCACCGCCGCCTCGCCAGAGGCGATAACCGTACCCGCGCCCTTGAGCAAAACCACACCGCCATATAGGGATTGCAGTCTAGCGGCCGCAGCCACGCGATCTGCTTCTATTTCCGGGACCAGACAATTCAGCAGTCTGGCGGCCTCGCCCGGATGCGGTGTCAATATCTGGTTGTTGGCTGGAACGGCCACTCGTGTTGAAAGCAGGTTCAGTGCATCTGCGTCCAGAACTCGCGGCTTCCCACTTTCTACAACCTGTTGCAGCATCTGCTGCCCCCATGCGCTTTGCCCCATACCGGGGCCACAAACGACAACCGTTGCAGCGGCCAGCAGCGAAGGCAATTCCGAGCCGTGTATCAACCCGTGAACCATCACCGATGGACATCGCGCAAGCGC
The DNA here is from genome assembly GCF_031157525.1 of Marinobacter sediminicola. GTDB lineage: Bacteria > Pseudomonadota > Gammaproteobacteria > Pseudomonadales > Oleiphilaceae > Marinobacter > Marinobacter sediminicola. Next base: position 151,812 of record NZ_JAVIXR010000008.1, on the reverse strand, counting down.
AGCGGTTACATACTCGGGGCGTGTTGCCAATGAAACCAATCCCGCACCAGAGCGGGCCGCGGCCTCAGCCGCCAATATACCTGCGCCGCCGAAGCCTCGATCCCCTGCCACTATCAGAACATGCCCAAACTGCCCTTTGTGGGCACTAGCCCGGCGCTTGGGCAGCCAGCTCTGAACAGTTCTCCAGCTCCGTAGTGTGGCCACCGGGGCTTCTCCGGCATGTGTGTCTGTACCCAATGCCTCGAATACCACATCACCACATACCGACGGGCCCTGCCCGGTATACAGCCCGACCTTGCGGCCGATAAACGTAACGGTCATGGTGGCTTGGACCACTTCACCTTTAGCGGCACCTGTTGTGGCATTCAGTCCGGAAGGCACATCAACTGCCAACACCGGAAGCCCGGCATGGTTACTGCGAGCAATAATGCCGGCAAAGGGCTCTCTCGGGGCGCCAGAGGCACCGGTACCCAGCATGGCATCAACAATAAGCCCGGAGCGTTCAAACAAACTATCCAGCCCAGGTTCGCCGATATCTGCCAACGCCCGCACCTCTACGCCATCAGCAACCGCCTTTTGCCAGGCCTTGCGAGCATCTCCGCTCAGTTTTTCCGTGGAGGCAACCGCAATACAGTCCACAGCCAAACCATCCCGCAGGGCATTTGCCGCTACGAGGTACCCATCACCGCCGTTATTGCCTGCACCACACAGAACCAGCAAGGACTCCACCCGCGGCCAGCGCAAAACCAGTCTGCGGAACGCTGCATGAGCGGCAGACTGCATCAAGTCAAACCCATCAACACCCAGCTGCTCGATAACATGCTGATCGATACGGCGCACAGAATCGGCGGAAAACAGCGCATCTGATAAACTGCCTCCAGCGTGCTGTGGCATGAGCCTTTGCTCCCGTTACAGAAACCGGTTTAAGAAAATTGGCCAGCTATCTGTAAAGCATAGCAAAACCGTGGAAAAGGTCATAACTTAATCAAATTAAATATCTGTACCCTCAGCCTAATAACGGCGGGTACGTCAGTGGTACTTATGAGCACAATAGGCAAGGACACGTCCCCAGCGCCGGAACTGGCTGATTTACCTGAACTTATCCGGCAGTGGGCTAAAGAACTCGGGTTTTCCGATGCGGGCATTACAACGGCAGATACCGGTGAGCATGCCCAGCGCCTGCAGGATTGGCTCGACAAAGGCTATCAAGGGGAAATGGAATACATGGGCCACCACGGGGACAAGCGCTATACCCCGGCCTCTCTAGTACCTGGAACCACCCGCGTTATATCTGTACGCATGGATTACATGCCTACGCCAGACAGCCCGAAAGAAGCGCTTACTAACCGGGAAGGTGCCTATATTACTCGCTATGCCCTTGGCCGTGACTACCACAAGCTGATCCGGAAACGGCTGGCGACTCTGGCGAAGAAGATTGACGATTCGGTAAGCGGCTATGACCACAGGGCCTTTGTAGACAGCGCTCCTGTTCTGGAGCGAGCACTTGCGCAAAGAGCGGGGCTTGGCTGGATCGGCAAAAACAACATGCTCATTCATCCGAAAGCGGGCTCGTTCTTTTTTCTGGGGGAAATATTCACCAGCGCGCCACTGCCGATAGACCCTGCCTTTGAAACCGATCATTGTGGCAGTTGCTCTGCGTGTCTGGATAAGTGCCCAACCGACGCTTTCGTGGGCGCTCGCGTACTTGATGCCCGACGCTGCATCAGCTACTTGACCATTGAGCTGAAAGGAAGCATTCCGGAAGACTTGAGAGCACCCATGGGCAACCGTGTTTTTGGTTGTGATGACTGTCAGCTTGTATGCCCATGGCAGAAATTCAAGAAGCCGACGCAGGAGGATGACTTTCAGCCACGGCACGGGCTGAACAACAGCTCTTTGGCTGAGCTATTTTTGTGGACTGAGGAAGAGTTTTTGAAGCGCACTGAGGGTTCAGCTATTCGCCGCACGGGGTATGAGGGCTGGTTGCGAAATTTGGCGGTTGGGCTAGGCAATGCGCCTTCGACTATTCCGGTGATCGAGGCGCTTAAACAACGCGCGAACCACCCTTCCGAGATGGTCCGCGAGCATGTTCAATGGGCGTTAGCCCGGCACGGCTTATAGTTTGAAGAAGTGTTCGCGGTAATGGCGCAGCTCTTCAATAGAGTCGCGGATGTCGTCTAATGCCAGGTGGCTGCCTTTCTTTTTGACGCCTTCGAGTACATCCGGGCGCCAGCGGCGAGCCAGCTCTTTTACGGTGGAGACGTCGAGGTTGCGGTAGTGGAAGAAGTCTTCAAGCTCGGGCATGTATTTGACGAGGAAGCGGCGATCCTGGCCTATGCTGTTGCCGCACAGGGGGGACTGGCCTTTTTCCATGTATTCTTTGAGGAAGGCGATGGTTTGCTGCTCGGCTTCGGCTTCTGAAACCTTGCTTTCCTGAACGCGTTTGGTGAGGCCGCTTTCGCCGTGGGTGCGGGTGCACCATTCATCCATGGCTTCGAGCAGGCTGTCGGGTTGGTGGATGGCAATAACCGGGCCTTCAGCCACCAGATTCAGTTCGGAATCGGTGATGATGGTGGCCATTTCGATAATGCGTTCTTTTTCCGGATCAAGGCCGGTCATTTCCAGATCGATCCAAACCAGGTGGTTGCCTGCTGACATTCTTTTTTCCTCATTATTCATCAAACATCGGTGGTAGGTGGAGCTGCCTTCTACCTACCGGGAACCGCTACGAGCACATCCATGTGCGCTTGTCGTCGGCCATCCATGGCCGCCGGCATTCCCGGTAGGTAGAAGGCAGCCCCACCCCAAAATCTGGCGTTATATCGCAAGTGAAACAGCCATATTAAAGCCGCACAAAATTTATTCCCGTATGATGGCATAGCAACGTCACCACTTACATCCGTGTTAACAGAGACCTTATGGCAAAACGGCAACTGAACAAGCAACAGCAATTCCGGATCAAAAAGATTCAGGAGGAACGGGCAGCACGCGCAGCTCGTAAAGAAAAGTCAGTTCAGGCGCAGGCCGATGCAGGTGAGCTGGGGCCTGAGCAGGAAGGGCTGATTATTGCTCACTACGGGCAACAGCTGGATGTTGAGGCGTTGGAAGGTGAGCGCAAAGGCGATGTTGTACGTTGTTTCGTTCGGGCGAATATCGACAGCCTGGTGACGGGAGATCGGGTGGTTTGGCGGCCGGGCAAGAATGAAACCGGGGTGATTGTTGCCCGCTGCGAGCGTGATAATTTACTGCAGCGACCGGATAACTTTGGAGCGGTGAAGCCGGTCGCGGCGAATATTGATCATATTATTCTGGTGATTGCACCAGAGCCGGAGCCCCACGACAATTTGATTGACCGGTATCTGGTGGCCTCTGAGATTACGGATATTCCCGCCGTTATTTTGCTGAACAAGACGGATTTGATCACCGATCAAAACCGGGAACAGATTGATGCTCTGCTGGCGCGCTATGCGGCCTTGGGTTATGAGATTGTGCGCACGTCTGCCGTGCAGTTCGATGGCGCGCCTGCGCCGGAGGTTGAGGCGCTGGTTAAGGGCAAAACCAGTGCGTTTGTGGGGCAGTCAGGTGTTGGTAAGTCGTCGATTATTCAAACGCTGATGCCCGATGAGGCGATTCGTGTGGGTGCGGTTTCGGAGAGCACCGGCAAGGGGGTGCACACTACTACCACAGCCAAGCTGTTCCATCTGCCAATGGGTGGCGATTTGATCGATTCGCCGGGTATCCGGGAATTTGGTCTGTGGCATATGACACCACAGGAGATTGAATACGGGTTCCGGGAGATTCGCGAGGTGATGGGATACTGCAAATTTCGCAATTGCCGTCACCTGGGGGACCCAGGTTGTGCTATTGATGCAGCTGTGGAATCGGGCACGCTTAGCCCGGAGCGGCGGCGCAGTTTTCATCGTATTCTTCAGGACATGGCGGAGCAGCAGTCGCGGGGTTTAAAAGCCGATTGAACCCAGGTTACCGGGCGATTTACCAGTTTAGCTCGCCCGGTGCTGGCTCTTCTTTTTCTTTCTGCCAGTCGCCACTTTCCAGTTTTTCCATGGCCTTTTTCTGCTCTTCTTCTGAAGGAACCGTGAGATCAATCAGGGGCGCGCCCTTGGCACTGGCACTGCTGTGGATGCTGCTTATGGTTTTCTTGTTAAGCACAATGATGGAAATACGGCGATTGATGGGCGCTGTTGGTTCATCTTGAGCAAACAGCACGGAATCGCTCAGTCCGACGACCCTCGCAATCTGCTGAGCGCGCACGCCGCCCGCTACCAATGCCCGGCGCGCGGTGTTCGCACGGTCTGCTGAAAGCTCCCAGTTGGTATAACCTGGACGGCCACCAAAGGGGGTGGCGTCGGTATGACCGGTAATACTGAGCTTGTTGTCCACAGCCCCCAGAGTTTTTGCCAATTCAAACAGGATTTCCTGTGAATAGTACTTTAGTTCGGCCCTGCCGCTGTCGAACATGGGGCGGCCGGAGCGATCCACAATCTGGATCCGCAGACCTTCATCCGTGATATCAATCAGAAGCTGATCTTTGAACTCTTTCAGGGTTTCGTTTTCTTCGATTCGCTGCTTCAACTCCTGGAACAATTCTTCCATGCGGCGCTGCTCGAGGGTTTCTGCCAGCGTATCAACCACCTCGTCAGCAATCACAATGGGATTTGTTTCAATATCCTGACTGGACTCGTTAACAACAGAAGCACTGCCTCCCAGGTCTACGGGGTTGGGCGTACCACCTTCGGTAAACCCGACAGGATCGCGAAAATAACCTTCAACTGCTTTAATCTGCTCAGGTGAGGCAGTTGCGGTGAGCCAGAGCACAAGAAAGAACGCCATCATCGCTGTCGCAAAGTCGGCAAATGCTACCTTCCAGGAACCACCATGATGGCCCGCGGCGACGACTTTTTTCCGTTTGATGATTATCGGCTGCTGTTCCACAAATATACTCCGGGCTCAGCCTGCGTTATTTGGCACGCACATGATCGTTCAGTTCCTGGAACCCAGGTCGCTTGTCTGTAGGTAATGCTTTTCGACCAAATTCGATGGCCATTTGAGGCGCCTGCCCTGAGACCGTCGCAACAATAGCGGATTTGACGCATTCATAGGCCTTGAGTTCGTATTTTGCCGCGTGCTCCATGGCGATGGAGGTAGGCCCAACGAAGCCGTAGCCCATCCAGATGCCGAGGAAGGTACCCACAAGGGCAGCAGCAACACTCAAGCCAATGCGCTCCGGCCCTTCGCTCAGGAAGTTCATGGTGATAACTATACCGAGGACCGCCGCAACGATACCCAGACCAGGCAAGGCGTCCGCAATTTTGTTTACGGCGTGGGCGGGCTCTTCAAGTTCATGCTGGCGACTGTCAATTTCGTTCTCCATCATGCCCTCCAATTCGTGGGTGGCCATGTTACCGGCACTGATGATGCGCAGATAATCTGTAATAAAGTCGAGCAGCGCCCGCGATTTCATAACGGCTGGGTAACGGCTGAATATCTCGCTGGACTCAGGGTTATCAATATCCTCCTCAATGGACATAACACCCTGCTTGCGGGACTTATCGAATATCTCATAGAGCAAACTCAATAAATCCATGTAATAGGATTTATTGAACGGAGAGCCTGTCAGGAGGCGCAATATACCAGCGAACACCTCCTTCACGGTATGCAGCGGATTGGCAATGATGAACGAGCCAATAGCTGCACCAAAAATGATGATCAGCTCTGTCGGCTGCCACAACACCATAAGGTTGCCGCCGTGGAGAACGTAGCCACCAAGAACGCTGGCGATAACAATGACTGAGCCGATAATAAGTAGCATGGGTAAAACGTACGCCTTTATATTGTGGTTACAGGCTAGCGCCGGTGTTGATCACAGCGTTTCTGGACAGATGATAGCAAGCCTCTGCAGTATCCGCGAAGCCATGACACAATTTCTATACATGATCGCGCCTACGCAACACTCTTGCTGCAGTATTTGGTAAACTTCGCGTCTTCGAGTACAGAGGATCTCATTTAAATGTTCGACAAGCTGTTTATTCTGAGTCAATACGTCACTCCGCAGCTTGCGGTTTCCCGCACTGCAGGCCGTTTGGCGGATTATGATCGCTCCCCTGCGCTCAAAAACCGGGTCATCAAATGGTTTGTGAAACGCTATGGCGTAGACATGAGCGAAGCCGCGGAGCAGGATCCAACTGCCTACTCGAGTTTTAACGCTTTTTTTACCCGCGCACTCAAGCCGGGCCTGCGCCCTGTCGCCGAGGGCAAAGGTACGTTTGTCAGCCCGGTAGATGGCGCTATCAGCCAGATTGGCCAGGTAGCTGGAGACCGGGTTTTTCAGGCGAAGGGCCAGTCTTTCAGCCTGTTAGAACTGCTAGGCGGCGACGCTCAGCGCGCCGAACCTTTCCATGGAGGCGAGTTTTCTACTATTTATCTTTCGCCCAAGGATTACCACCGTATTCACATGCCAATAGCGGGTACGCTTCGGGAGATGATTTATGTTCCTGGCAAGCTGTTTTCAGTAAACCCGGCTACTGCGGAGAATGTGCCTAATCTGTTTGCGCGGAATGAGCGGGTAGTTTGTATGTTTGATACAGCAGCCGGGCCAATGGCGCTGGTGCTTGTGGGCGCGATGATTGTGGGTAGTGTGGAGACACCGTGGGCAGGGGTTGTGGCGCCCAATAGCAGTGGCGTTAAGGCGATTACCTATGAGGGCGAGAGTGCTGTTTCGTTTGCCAAAGGCGAGGAGATGGGGCGCTTCCGTTTGGGCTCTACGGTGGTGATGGTTATGCCTAAGGGCAGTGTTAGCTGGAATGCGGATCAGGTGGCGGAGAAAGTGGTTCGCATGGGTGAAGCATTTGGGGAGCTCTCAAGCTCTCTCTAGCGGGAATGCTAATACGTCTGCTATGTTGCGAGTCCCCACTTTCAACATCAGCAGGCGGTCAAGCCCCAGGGCCACGCCGGCGCAGTCTGGCAAGCCGTGCTCTATTGCTGCCAGAAAGGCTTCATCGATCTCCATTTCAGGCTTCCCATTAGCGATTCGCAAACGGTTGTCTGCCTCAAAGCGGGCGCGTTGTTCGTCTGGATGGGTGAGTTCCCAGTAGCCGTTACATAGCTCAATGCCGTCGATATAAAGCTCGAAACGGTGAGCTACGTCGAAGCCGTCTACGCTGGAGATTCTGGCCAATGAGGCCTGTGATGCAGGGTATTGGTTTATGAATACGGGCGTTTCAGTGCCCAAGCTGGGCTCGACGGCGAAGCTCATTAGCAGGTCCAGGCAACCGTCGCGGCTGAGGTCTTCCAGCTGCTCGGGCTCTAGCCACTCACGGCAACGCTGGTGCAGATCTTTTGTTGAGACCACAAAGGGGTCGATTCCGGCCCAGGTGATCATTGCTTCACGGTAGCTTATTACCTGTGGCCTGGGGCATTGCAGCCAACCGCATACAAGGTCGGCGACTTCTTCCATCAGGGCTTTGTCGCTAAAACTTGTGCGGTACCATTCCAACATCGAGAATTCAGGGTTATGGCGGCTGCCACGCTCGCCGTTCCGGAAGACTTTTGATATCTGGTAGATGGAGTCGGAACCTGCGGCCAGCAGGCGTTTCATGTGGTATTCCGGAGAAGTTTGTAACCAGCCGCCTTTAATACCCTGAGCATCTAACTGCGCAAATATGCCATCAAGATTGGGTTCGGTTACGCCGCAGCGGCCCAGTATCGGGGTTTCGACTTCCAATACGTCGCGCTGGGCAAAAAAGCCACGCACAAAGGCTGACTGTTGTGCGCGGCTTTTCAAGGCTGCCCGGGTGGCAGTGGGCTGCCAATCAGGCTGATTTCTCATGTGGGAATCAGCTTTTCACCCGGTTCATGTACTCACCGGAACGGGTGTCGACTTTCAGTACTTCACCGATGGTGATGAACAGGGGCACGCTTACAACTGCGCCAGTAGAGAGCGTTGCGGGCTTGGAGCCGCCCTGCGCTGTATCGCCTTTCATGCCGGGGTCGGTTTCAACCACTTCCAGCTCAACAAAGTTTGGCGGAGTGACTGTCAACGGTGCACCGTTATAGAGCGTAACTGTGTATACGTCTTGCTCTTTGAGCCACTTGATAGTGTCGCCCACAGCTTTTGCGTCTGCAGCGTATTGCTCAAAAGAGCCATCGGTAAGCATGAAGTGCCAGAATTCTCCATCGGTATAGAGATATTCCATATCGTGATCCATCACGTCGGCCGCTTCGAGGCTTTCGCCAGACTTGAAGGTGCGATCCCACACGCGGTTAGTCATCAGGTTGCGTAGCTTGACCCGGTTAAACGCCTGCCCCTTACCGGGTTTTACAATTTCGTTCTCTACGATTATGCAGGGGTCGCCATCCAGTAATACTTTAAGACCGCCGCGAAATTCGTTGGTAGAATATGAAGCCATGAAATGTCCACCTGCCAAAATGCTGTTTAATTCTCAAAGGCCTCTATGATACAGCGAACCCCTACCTCTATAGAAGCCCGGCTTTCAGACGATGACAATCGGAGCTGGCAACAGCTGCTTTCTGACTCGATCACTTCACCATGGGAATTGCTGTCGCGCCTGGATCTGCCCGCGGATCAATGGCTGGCTGGTGCTGAGGCGGGGCACCAGTTGTTTCAGCTAAGGGTGCCCGAGCCGTTTCTGGCGCGAATGGAGAAAGGCAACCCGGCAGATCCGCTGCTGCGGCAAGTTCTTCCGCTTCACGCCGAAACAGTTGCGGCACGAGGTTTCGTTACCGATCCTCTGCAGGAAGACGGAGCCATCCAGACCACAGGCTTGATCCGCAAGTACCGCAGCCGTGCCCTGCTGATGGTAACGGGCCAGTGTGCTATCAACTGTCGCTACTGCTTTCGTCGGCACTTCCCTTACGACGAACAACGCCTGAGCCCTGCGGATCGGCAACAGGTGCTGGATACACTTGCCGCAAGCCCGGAAATCAACGAGGTCATATTCAGCGGCGGCGATCCTCTGGCGGTGAACGATCAACTGCTATCCCAGTGGGCCTCTGCCATCAGCAGCATCCCTCACATCCGTCGCATTCGCATCCACACCCGACTTCCTGTGGTCATTCCGCAGCGTGTGTGTGATGCATTGCTTAAGTGGATCAGTAATACGCCGGTGCAAGTTGTGATGGTTTTGCACATCAACCACCCCGCAGAAATCGATCAACCAACACGACGCGCTATGGGGTACCTTCGCGCAGCCGGCGTAACCCTGCTCAACCAGAGCGTTATTCTCAAAGGGGTCAACGATGACGCAGGGGTGCTGGAGAGCCTGAGCGAAGCTCTATTTGACGCTGGCATTATGCCTTACTACCTTCATGCGTTTGATCCGGTCGCTGGTGCGCAGCATTTTGACGTTACGGATGAAGAAGCCCGACTACTGGTTAAGGATCTACTCGCCAGACTACCCGGTTTCCTGGTACCAAGACTGGTTCGCGAAATTCCGGGAAAGCCGGCAAAAACACCCATTGACCTCTTTGTCGATGGCCGTTGAGGCCACATATCTGAACGGGCTGTAACTAAGATGTCAAATATTGTCAACATGTGATTTTCTAGCTTTCTTACACTAGTTTGCTATTTTAAAGTCCAGTACTGTCTAAATTGTAGAAATATGTATTTACGGCGTTTTCCTGACTAACCGACACATTACAGCAGCCGTTGCTGCGCGGGTTAAGCGGGGCCGTATTACCAAACCTTGTCCTGATATTGGCGCATATTCATGGAAGGCACGATCCTCAAACCCGATCTCCGTGTTCCCGAACAGAAAACGGCAAGTCTGTCGTTCTGCGATACAACGCCCAAGGCTTTCAAGGGCTGGATTGGCCAGCTCCCTATGGCCAACATTGGCGAAGTATCGCGCCAGCTCTATCACGCGATTATCGAGCTCAACCACCTGTTTCTTGCGCCCCAGCAACGCCTCCAGTTTCTTGAGTTGGTTCGTGACAAGATTCACTTCGTGTGCGAGGAGTTGTCACGCCATTATTTGGGACTCGCGATCGCCCTGCCCGAGAAACAACGTAAAATTGCCAATCTGTCTCAGGCACTTCAACTGCATCTCGCCAGTGGTTACAAGCTTTGCCTTCTGGAAGCGCTTGACGACGGCGGGCTGGATAAAAACCGCAAGCTGATTGCGACTGCCATTCATCGAGCTACCTCTGAGCTTGCCTCGACCGTTCTGCGCTCGCACCAACTCTATTGCCCCAGCCCCGCACAGAGCTGGCTTGAGTGCCACCGCATGTTCCGGTTTGCTCATCGCAACAAGCTTGCCGACATAGCGGTAGAAGACAGCACCCTCAAACAGAGGCAAGCCAGCACTGTCGCAGACAGCTACAAACGCCTACTGCTCCTCGGTTGCGCCAGACCCAACCAGCTCAGGCAATCAGAACTGCTTCAAGCGTACGACCTTTTTGAGGGCTGGACAGAGCACTCTCAATGTGGAACCAACATCAGTGAAGACAGCCTTTTTGTCGTCAACCTGGAGCGGGACAACTCTCCGGTATACAGAAGCCTGCTAGAGCACAAACCTGGCGAGGAAAGCTTTGGTTTTGACACCAGAGAGCTGGCTACCATGATTTCCGAGAGTCTTGATGCAAGGCTCCGCCAGCAGCCAGCCCCGGAGACACTAAAGATTCCGGGCAACGTTAGCGACACACTGCTCACTCACCTGAGCCAGGCTCTGGGCATTTTGGCGAAGAGAAATTTCAACCGGATTGCCAGCCAGGGAACGCTCGAGATTTGCGTGGGGCTGACTGCTGCCCACTATTTCATTGCAGGAGAAAAATCGTTTACAGAGTTCGTGTCCGGCAATGACAACGGCCCGGAGGATGAGGAGAACGTTTTTATTCGCTCATCCCGCAAGCGCGCAGATGCCTGGGGCAGCGCTCACGATGTAGCGCCGAGCGATGACCGCCTGCACGCAGCAGACTCACCAATAAACTTTCGCGGCAGCTTTGGAAATACCCCCACAACCACAACCGATAAAAACCGGCCAAAGTCACACTCCACGCTGCTGGTAAACACCAGCCCCGGCGGTTATTGCGTTTCATGGGAGGCCAGCGTTCCGCCCTCCATGCAGGCCGGAGAGATTCTTGGTGTTCGGGAGCAGCGCTCACACCCCTGGAGTATTGCGGTGGTCCGCTGGATTCGGCAGGTCAAGAATCAGGGAACTCAAATCGGCATTGAACTGCTTGCCCCCAGCGGATCGCCCTGCGGTGTCCGCCTTCTTCAGAAGGTCGGGAACAGCAGCGAGTATTTGCGCGGGCTTCTGCTTCCGGAGATCAGTGTGGTCAACCAGGCTGCTACGCTCATTACACCCAGACTGCCTTTTCAGCCCGGCAGCCGGATCTCCATGCTGCACGATGGCCGGGAAGACCAAGGGCAGCTAATTAAAAAAGTATCATCGACCGGTAGCATCAGCCAATTTGAACTTAAACTGCAGAAAAACACCGTCGCATCCGCACCTGCCAGCACTTCATCGCCGGCAGGTGCCAGTGAAGACGATTTTGATTCTCTGTGGCCATCTCTGTAATCTTTTCCGGCGGGTTGCCCAGCAATCCGCCGGAGACTTGTTATTACGCCACAACCCCTGCATCATTCAGCGATAGCTATAGTGATAGTCCGGTCTCGCAGCACCAGTTCACAGTTTCCAACAAGATACTGTATCCAGGGTAGATTACTCTTCTGCCGTGGCCGGCCCCGCCAACCTGTATGACGAGACGCCTAAGGAATGCAGAAACAGAACCCGACCGTACACCTCTTGATTCTCGACCCTTCTCAGAATGATGCAGAATCTCTGATTAGTCTGCTGAGAAACGCAGGCAAAGCCACAAGAGCACATCGCATTACGTCCGAAGAGGATCTGGAAGAAGCCCTCAAAAGCGGCAACTGGGATCTGCTACTAGCCCGGGATCTGGAGCAGGAATTCACAGCAGACGATACTTTGGCCATGATAAAACGCATGGACAAAGACATCCCCTGCCTGGTTCTGACCGCAGAGGAAAGCCGTGAAAGAACCGTTGCTGTCATGAAGGCCGGCGCTCAGGGAACTGTACAGTTTGAGCACAGCGATCTTCTTGTGCTCACGGTCAAGCGCGAACTGAGGGCCCTTGAAGACCGCCGCCGCCGCCGGGCGTTAGAGTCTCACTTGCGCGAAGCGGAGCAGCGGTGCCAACTCCTTCTGGAAAGCTCTAAAGACGCTATCGCCTATATTAATGACGGCATGCATATTTATGCCAACCAGTCCTATCTGGAATTTCTCGGCTACGACGATATTGATGATTTGATGTGCACCCCGGTTCTGGACACTCTGACGTCCGAGAGCCAGGCAGACTACAGGTCGTTCATGAAGTCGTTTACCGAGAACAGCGAAGATAGCATGACGCTTAACTGCACAACCAGGCGCAGCGATGACCATGAGCTGAATGTAACCATGTCAGTGTCTGCGGCAACCTACGACGGTGAAACCTGCACCCAGATTGTTCTTCAGCCCGAGCACAGCGATGCGGAACTGGAAGAGAAACTGAGGGAGATCAGCAGTCAGGACCTTCTTACCGGCCTGTTTAATCGCCAATACCTGATGAAAGAACTCGAGCAGGCGATTGCCATAGCTGGCAAGGACAATGAAACCGGCGCGCTGGCCTACATCGCTCTCGACAACTTTATGTCCATGAAAAGCGACGTGGGCATCTCCGGTGCTGACCTACTGCTAGGGGATCTGGCCAGCCTTCTTAAAGAGCAGGCTGGAGACGACTTCATGCTGGCACGCCTGAGCGATGACGCGTTTGGCTTACTGAGTCTTCCCTGCGATGAAAAATCGATGATCGCCAGGTGTGAACAAGTCCGCAAAGCTGTGGATGAGCACCTGTTCGATATTAACGGCCGTACTGTTCCACTGAGTGTCAGCATTGGCATTGCATCCATTACCGAAAACTCACCTAAAACGGAAGAGCTTCTGGCGCGGGCCCATGTTGCGTCTTCAGAAGTGCGCAAGCAGGAAGGCCGCTCTCAAGGCAATGGCATCGGGGTTTACAATCCAATAGATCACGAATCACTGGATGACAGCAACTCCATTGACGCCATCCTGAAGGCGTTGGACGAAGACCGGTTCAAGCTCCTGTTCCAGCCAATTATAAACCTTCGCGGTGAAGGCGAAGAGCATTACGAAGCCTTCGTTCGAATGCTCGACAAGGATGAGAAAGAAGTCTCACCCTACGATTTCCTTCCCCCTATGGGGCCAAGCGATACCGCCATCAAAATTGACCGATGGGTTATCCTGCAGTCCGTAAAGCAGTTGGCCAGCCATCGCGCCAGAGGCAAGGATACGCGCATGTTCCTTAACGTGACGGCCGAGACAATACAAGACAAAACATTTACACCCTGGCTGAGCGTGGCACTGAAAGCAGCACGCTTGCCTGGCGATGCACTGATTTTTCAGATCCGCGAGGGCGATGCCAACAACTATACAAGGCAGGCCAAGGAACTAACCAAAGCCCTGCACGAGCTTCACTGCAAGGTCTCTATTGCCCAGTTCGGCTGCGCACTGGATCCTTTCCTGACGCTGAAACACATAAATGCGGATTATGTGAAAATAGACGGCTCGTTTACGGAAGAACTGCAGAAGAGTGACAAAGCCAAGGAGCACATGAAGGAACTGGTAAAGAGCCTGCAAAGCGCGGGCAAACTCACCATTATCCCTCTGGTAGAGAATGCCAGCATTCTTGCCACCCTATGGCAGGCGGGCGTGAACTACATTCAGGGCTACTACCTGCAAGCCCCTGCCGCTGAGATGAATTACGACTTCGGCGATCACTGAGCCTGAAGGGCGCCGGCTCACAAACCGGCGTTCTTCAACCCTTGGTTGGTTTCACTTTCACGAAACCCAATCAGATAGAGAATAGCGTCCAGGCCAAGCGTTGAAATAGCATGCCGGGCAGACTCCTTAACCAGGGGTTTTGCCCGGAAGGCAACGCCCAGGCCAGCTTGGCTCAACATAGGAAGATCGTTGGCACCATCCCCCACAGCAATAACCTGCTCCCGGGAGATATGCTCTTTACCCGCAATTTCCAGTAAAAGCTCTGCTTTACGCTTGCCATCAACAATCTGGCCGGAAACCTCACCGGTTACCTTGCCATCCCGGATCTCCAGTTCATTGGCATAGATATAATCAATGCCCAGTTTGTTCTGCAGGTGCTTGGCGAAATAGGTAAAGCCACCGGAGAGAATTGCGGTGCGGTAGCCCAAGGCTTTCAGGCTCCGGATCAGATGCTCCGCACCTTCTGTCATCTTCAGTCGGCTGGCAACCCGTTCCAACACAGATTCATCCAGGCCCTTAAGCAATGCCAGGCGCTCTGCGAAGCTCTGGCTGAAATCCAGCTCACCCTGCATCGCACGCTCGGTGATCTCCGCGACCTGCTCACCCACACCTGCCTCAAGAGCCAACTCATCGATCACTTCGGCTTCAATCAGGGTGGAGTCCATATCAAACACAACCAAGCGGCGATTACGACGGAAGATAGAGTCTTCCTGGAATGCGATATCCACATTCATCTCGCCTGCTATGTGCAGGAAATCAGCCCTGAGCTGTTCAAGGTCTAATGGCGTGCCTCGCACCGAAAATTCTACGCAGGCAATCCCGTCACTCGACGTGTTAAGTGATGGCCTGGCCGACAACCTGGAAATATTATCAATATTCAATCCATGCCGGGCGGTAATGGCAGATACTCTGGCAATCTGTTCGGCCTTGATGTCTCGGGAAAGCAGGGTAACGATATAGCAGGCTCGATTGCGGCCTTCAGCCCAGTTCTGGTATTCCTCGATGGTAATCGGAGCAAACCTCACCTGAAGATCCAGAGCGTGAAAGCGGAACAGCAGATCACGGATCACCGGCGAGGATTTCGACTCGTCCGGAATCTCGATGAGAATGCCCCAGGTAAGGTGGTCGTGGATTACCGCCTGGCCTATGTCGAGAATCCGTACGTCATAACGCCCCATAATCCCGGTAATTTCCGACGTAAGGCCGGGCTTGTCGCGCCCGGATACGTTAATCAGAACGAGCTCACTCACGATTGGAAATCTCCATTTTCAGAACTCTCCAGCTTGGAGCTTTCTTCTTCCTTTGCCCGGGCGGCAGAGGGGATCACCTCAATCGCATCAACACGCTGCAGGCCACGGGGCAACTTATGCCCGCGCCGGCCGCGTTCCCCAATATAGTGCTCAAGATCGGCAAACTGCAGCCCCATCTTGCGCTTGCCTGCCCGAATTTCCAGCTGATCATCCTCAGCGAACACAGCTACAGCTACGACATATTCCTCGCGGCTCTGCACCCGTGCGGAGGGGATACTGATAATTTTGTTGCCCTTGCCCTTGCTCAGTTCCGGTAGCTCACTGAGGGGGAACACAAGCATCCTGCCCTCATTGGAGATTGCACCCAGATAGAGCATTTTGTCAGTAGCAGGAATGACGACCGGCGACATGATTTTGGCGCCTTTTGGCACGCTGACTACCGCCTTGCCGTTCCGGTTTTTGCTGATCATGTCATTAAGCGACGTCACAAAGCCGTAACCACCATCGGTCACCAGCAGCGCCTTGCGAGCCGGATCACCCATCAAGAGACCTGAAAAGCTGGCCCCCGATGGTGGATTGATCCTGCCCGTAAGCGGTTCGCCCTGCCCCCGCGCCGATGGTAGGCTATGGGCCATCAATGAGTAGGCTCGGCCAGTAGAATCGATAAAAATAGTCTGCTGGTTATTACGCCCTCGGGCCGCCAGAGCGAAGCCGTCTCCCGATTTGTAGCTCAGTCCGTCCGGGTCTATGTCATGGCCTTTGGCCGCTCGCACCCATCCCTTATCAGACAGCACAACGGTAACCGGATCGTTGGATACCAGGTCATTCTCACTGAATGCCTTCGCCTCTTCACGCTCAACAATGGGCGAACGGCGATCGTCGCCATATTCTTCAGCGTCGGCCAGCAGCTCGCTTTTAATCAGATCACTTAAGCGAGTTTCAGAACCCAGAATGGATTGGAGCTCATCCCGCTCCGCGGCCAGCTCGTCTTGCTCGCCGCGGATTTTCATTTCTTCAAGCTTCGCCAAGTGCCGCAACTTCAGCTCAAGGATCGACTCAGCCTGTTCCGGAGACAATCCAAATCGCTCCATAAACACCAGCTTGGGCTTATCTTCCGTACGGATAATATGAATAACTTCATCAATATTCAGGTAGGCAATCAACAGGCCTTCAAGAATGTGCAAGCGCGCCAGAACCTTATCCAGGCGGTGCTGCAATCGACGGGTCACGGTGGTACGCCGGAACGCCAGCCATTCCGTAAGCATCTGGTGCAGACCTTTAACACCGGGGCGGCCATCATTGCCGATCACGTTGATGTTCACGCGATAGTTTTTTTCAAGATCAGTGCTGGCAAACAGGTGCGCCATGAGCCCGTCGAGATCCACTCGATTCGAGCGCGGCACAATCACCAGCCGGGTCGGGTTCTCATGATCTGACTCGTCACGGAGATCCGCCACCATGGGCAGCTTTTTGGTTTGCATTTGATGAGCAATCTGCTCGAGAACACGGTTCCCGGAAACCTGATGCGGCAGATCGGTTACCACAATCTCACCGGTCTCCCGCACCCAACGGGCACGCATGCGCAGAGAGCCACGGCCGGTCTGGTACATCTGGAGCAGATCTTTTCGAGGTGTAATGATCTCCGCGTTAGTAGGGAAATCCGGCCCCTTAACATGCTCACACAGTTGCTCAACCGTTGCCTCAGGCTCGTCCAGCAGCCGGATACAAGCCGCGGTGACTTCCCTTACGTTATGGGGAGGTATGTCTGTCGCCATACCCACGGCGATGCCAGTAGTGCCGTTAAGCAGCACATGGGGCAGCCTTGCAGGCAGTACTGAGGGCTCATCCATGGTGCCATCGAAGTTTGGCACCCAGTCTACGGTTCCGTGCCCGAGCTCTGTGAGCAAAAGATCAGAAAAACGTGCCAACCGGGATTCTGTGTAACGCATGGCCGCAAAGGATTTGGGATCATCTGGCGCCCCCCAGTTACCCTGGCCATCCACAAGCGGATAGCGATATGAGAAAGGCTGCGCCATAAGCACCATGGCTTCATAACAGGCGCTATCTCCGTGGGGATGGAACTTACCAAGAACATCACCCACGGTACGGGCCGACTTCTTGTATTTGGACGTAGATTTGAGGCCCAGCTCTGACATGGCGTAAATAATGCGCCGCTGAACCGGCTTCAGCCCATCCCCGACATTGGGAAGCGCGCGGTCAAGAATGACGTACATGGAGTAGTCGAGATAGGCTTTTTCGGTGTAATCCCTGAGTGATACCCGCTCAAAGCCTTCATCCGTGGTCTGAAACTCTGGCATGGATGCCTCTTTTGTTGCCTGTATTGCCTGATTTGAAATACGTTCGTGATGCTACCCTGTGCACCCGGAATAATCACGGGGCCGGTGCAGTGGGACATTATATGGAGCGCAGAGCTGATACACCAACAACCTGCAGATATATTGGCCAGAACAGCTCTTGCGCGCCTTATATGGCCCCTTCCAATAGCGGAATTCCCGCATGGAGAGTCTGTAAGGTGCACCGTATGCTCCTAACCACTGATGAATAGAAGACCGTTTTCCCTTCAAACAAGCGGAACACTATGAAACCCAATCTAAAGGCCTGCGGGCAAGCGCTGACTACGGCGATAGTAAATGCGGCATTAGCCGTTGTACTGATGCTCCTTGTTGAGTTTGCAATCAGTGGCAGCTTTCAGGTTCCTGCACCCTACCTTTGGGCTGGCCTGCTTATAGGACTTGTTATTTTTGCTGCTCAGTTCTGGCGTCAACGCCACCTTTGCCGTTCTTGCAGCACCGACCAGGAAGCACCAGCAAACCCACACCAAAGCCTGCATTCCGACGCCTGACCCCCTGAAAGCTCGATCTATCCCAATCTGCATCTCAATTAAACCCTGACACCCGGCTCAGCGCTGCTATGATTTGAATAAATCATCAGCAGACACAAGAGCTCACTATGACCACCGGCAATCGCTTCGGGCTACGCTCAAAAATCGCCCTCCCTTTCGCCACCACCGCTATTGCCCTTATTTTTATAGGGTTATTTAGCGTTAGTACCACTCGCAACCTCGTCTCGGGTACGGAACGAATAGCCGATACCTACCTGACTTCCGTTAGCCGCATCCTGAATGGAGATCGCGACCTCTATCAGGCTCTGGTGGCTCAAATGTCGTATGTGGACGCCAGAATCAACAACGAAGATGGTTCCCGATTTCTTACGGCGTTTAACGAAAATGCTGGCCAGGCCAGAGAGCGTTTTGAGAAAACCGTGGAGCAACTTGAAGGCACGGGCGTATCCGCCATTGAGCAGGGCTTTGACACTGCATTCAAGAAGTGGGAGCAATCGGCACGCAGCGTCATCAAACTGGCCGCAGAAGACCAGCCGGAAAAAGCCAGAAGCCTTGCAGCAACGGAAACCACCAGGCATTTCGAAGCCCTCCGCAACTATTTTGACCAAGTCGGTGCTCATGCAGATGATCAAGCTCAGGCAAGCGCACTGGCTGTATCGAATGAGGGCCAGAATAGCTCCGTGGCAATTCTCACAATTACCGTTATCGCAATTGCAGGCAGCATCGCGCTGTTCATTGTCGTCCTGAGGATGATCATCCGCT
Source organism: Marinobacter sediminicola (assembly GCF_031157525.1). Taxonomy (GTDB): domain Bacteria; phylum Pseudomonadota; class Gammaproteobacteria; order Pseudomonadales; family Oleiphilaceae; genus Marinobacter; species Marinobacter sediminicola. The sequence goes on along the minus strand of NZ_JAVIXR010000008.1, from coordinate 133,099 downwards.
CTATATCAACGCTCAGGGAGCATCTGGACAACATCGCGCAAGGCGAAGGCGATCTGACCCACCGCATTCCTGTCGAAACGGACGACGATCTCGGCGCCTTGGCGAGGAGCTTCAATCAGGTTCTGGAAAACCTCCAGTCCATGGTGGCATCGATACAACAACTGACCATAGAACTGAGTCAGGGCGCAGACAGTCTGCGTCAGGCCTCAAACGACAACAATGAAGGTGTAAGCCAGCAAACCGGTGCCATTTCAATGGTTGCGACGGCCATAAACGAAATGCAAAGTGCTATAGAAGAGGTGGCCGGCAATGCCTCTTTGGCTGCCGATGTCACAAGAGAGGCAGAGAACAAAGGCAATACCAGCGCAGACATTATCCGAAAGTCTTCAGATCAGGTTCGTCGCCTGTCAGCGCAAATCACCAAAGCGGTAGATGTTATTCGCAAACTCTCCGATGACTCCGACAATATTGCCTCGGTACTCGACGTAATCCGGGGCATTGCGGAACAGACAAACTTGCTGGCTTTGAACGCAGCCATTGAGGCTGCCCGAGCGGGCGATCAGGGGCGTGGATTTGCAGTGGTTGCAGATGAAGTTCGCACCCTGGCAAAGCGCACGCAACAATCCACAGAGGACATTCAGGCTATGATTGAGGCACTGCAAACCGGCGTTGCCGATATCGTGTCAGTGATGGAAACCGGAAGCCGGGAAGCAACAGAAACCGTAAAACTGGCATCGGAAGCCGAGCATCAGTTAAATGCTATCCTCGAAGCAATGACCAGAATCACCGACATGAACACCAGCGTTGCCTCAGCAACCGAAGAGCAAACCCAGGTGGTTGACGAGATCAACCGCAGCATCACAGAAATCAACGATCTGGCATCTGAAAGCGCGACAAGATCAAAAGATATTGATGGCATCAGCCAATCACTTGACGGGTACGCACGAGAGCTGGAGAAACAAACAGGCAGATTCCGGGTTTAGCCCCGGAACCTGCCTTGGCAGGAGTACGACTACAACTTACTGACGAACGCCTTCGATAGAGATAGTAATCTCTACAGTCTCGGAGGCTTCGCCAAGGCTTGCAGGGATACCAAAGTCTTCAAGGCGCAATTCTGTTTCTGCCTCAAAGCCCATGCGGTAGCCGCCCCAGGGATCTTTTCCGTGGCCCAACATTTCCGCTTCCAAGGTCACCTCGCGGGTTACGCCGTGCAGCGTAAAATCACCCACAATATCCGCCTCGCCATCTTCATCAACATTAACTCGCTTACTCGTGAAGCTCGCTTCTGGAAACTTACTCACGTCCAGGAAGTCTTTGCTGCGCAAGTGCTTGTCACGCTCGGCATGGTTGGAGTCCAGGCTGGCAGTATCGATAGTTACATTCACCGTGCTGTTTTCGGGGTTTTCTGCATCGTAAACGAACTGACCATCAAAATCGTTGAAGCGGCCATAGAGCCAGCTGTATCCAAGATGGGAGATTTTGAATGTGATGAACTGATGGGCACCTTCTTTGTCAAAAGCATAGGTTCCACTAGCTTCACTTGCTTGAACACTTCCCACCATAGCCATGGAAACGGCAGATGCGAGCAGTAACTTCTTCATAAAATTCTCCTTTAAGTAAAAAGAAATGCGCCAACTCAGAGCAGCATCGAAAAATTCAATCATTCCGTCGCGCCGGAACCAACATCCGGCGCAGGGTTTCGTCCCGATCCATGAAATGGTGTTTCAGGGCGCCAGCAGCGTGCAAAGCGGCCAGCCCAACCAAAGCCCAAGTGCTCCAGTAGTGCACCAACCCTGCGGTATCCTCAAGGCCTTTAATCTGGCCCGTGACCGACGGCACTTCAAACCAGCCAAATACGCTTATGGATGAACCGTCGGCGGTTGAAATCAGATAGCCGCTCACCATGGCTACGAAAATCAGAACATACAACAAGCCGTGAGCTGCGTGGGCACTCAAAACTTCCCAGCGTTTGTGCGCCGAAATCGAATCCGGTGATGGGGTAACCAACCGCCAAAGCAATCGGAACACCATCAGTGCAAATAACAGAATACCGACACTGCGGTGAATGTCTGGACCGCGCCGGTACCACTCGTCGTAATACGACAGGTCAACCATCCAGAAGCCCAAAGCAAACAAGCCCAAAACCGCCAAAGCAACAACCCAGTGGGCAACAATAGCCAGCCACCCATAACCAGCAGACGTATTTCTTATTTGCATAGCAACCACGGCCTCCCTATCCACGCTATCAGTTTGTGATTAAAAGTATAAGAAGCCACGTCTTTAAAGGAAATCGGAATGTTTTGCGCTCCATCATCAAATATTTTGATGATGCCTTCGCGGCCGTGAAAAAAGTCTTGACTTTGGTCGCATACGGATTGTACGGATTGTCGAACTCCATGAATCGAGTACACTTTCCTCATACTTGGAACGCCCCTGCGGGGGATCACATTGAATATGGAGAACAGGACATGGAACTCGAATTCGACGAATCCGTTGTAATCCCTAGCAACAACTGATTATTCGGCGGCTCTTGTTTTAAAGGGCCGCCAAAATCACCTGCAACAACAATGACTCCACAAAGCTTACAGCCTGTTTCAGATTTATTCATGAAACGGTGGTAATACTGCGCTTTTTTTGGCAATCTCCTCCAACTATCAGTTTACTCTGGCTTTTTCTGTTCATAGCCAACACTGGTCAGTGATCGTTCAAGTGCGTTTTGCAACAGCACTTGATGCATTCGTTCAATGATTCGAAATACACTATGCAGCCAGCAACCATCCCGGAAACATTGACGGATCCCGAGGTTGATCTGATATCGCAGATGCTCCAAAGAGACGGCGACTCTTGGACCGCGTGCTTCCGTGGCCTTATATTGAAAACGGCCCTTCAGCCGATCTACAGCATTTCACACAAGCGAACCATTGGCTACGAAGCACTGATACGGGCACAGGACCCGGACCTTTCAAACGTTCTACCAATACACCTGTTCGAACTACCCTCTTCCGATGCGGAAAACCTGCTACTTGACCGGCTCTGCCGATACCTGCATATGCAGAATTACAGCGGCATCGAAGATCAACTCAACTGGCTGTTCCTGAACGTTTCTCCTCGGGTTGTCACTAGCGGCAGCCAAACAGATTCGTTTTTCGGCAACCTTCTGGCGAAGACGAAGCTGCCACCCCACCGGATCGTAATCGAGATTGTTGAACAGCCAACCGACGACGCTGACCGCCTGCGCGAAACCGTCGCCTATTACCGAAAGCTTGGCTGCCTTACAGCCATTGACGACTTCGGTGCTGGACACTCAAACTTTGAACGCATCTGGAATTTGTCACCCGACATAGTGAAGCTGGATCGCAAACTGCTAACCCGGGCCACTGAAGATCATAAGGCGCGACAGATTCTGAACGGCATTGTTTCATTGTTGCATCAGTCAGGATGTCTGGTCTTGCTGGAAGGTGTTGAAACCAACGATCAGGCGATGATTGCCATCGATGCCGGCGTGGACTTTGTTCAGGGATTTTACTTCTGCCGGCCCAGTATGGATCTGGCCAGCCTCTCAAATGCACCCACTGATTTCGATAAGCTGCTACAAGACTATAAAGCAAGACACCAAATCACCCAGGACCCGGCCCGCTATTTGTCGGATTTCTTCTGGAACGACTTTCAGAACGTCACTAAATTACTGCAGGCTGACACCCCCATGGCCCAGGCGTGCAACGATCTGTTGAATCACAGCCCTGTATCGCGCTGTTACCTTGCGGATGACCAAGGGGTTCAGTTAGAAGATACGCTGATATCTGACACCGGAACCCGGGGGCTGGACCCGCGCTTCAGGCCCCTGGAAAATACCAGCAAGGCAGATTGGTACCGGCAGCAGTATCTCCGGCAGGCGCTGGCTCAGCCTGGCAAGCTTCACGTTACCACCCCCTACCTGTGTGTAACGGGCGCCTATATGTGCGTAACATTGTCCTTGTGTTTTACCCACCGCAACAAACAGCGGGTGCTTTGCTGCGACATTCTGGCAAACGCCCCTCTGTAGCGACTACCAACCCGGGCTGATTCCATACACCATCGCAATCACCGCCACCGATGCCAGGCCAACAAACACATTCATTGGCAAACCGACACGAACAAAGTCGCCGAAACGATAGCCCCCCGGGCCGAACACCATCATATTGGTTTGATACCCTAGCGGTGTGGCGAAACTGGCCGACGCTGCCATCATTACCGCAATCACAAAAGGCTCAGCCGGAACCCCCATGGTGCCGGTCATTGAAAGTACTACCGGAATGACCAATACAGCTGCCGCGTTATTAGTGATCACCTCTGTAAGCACGGATACGGAACAATAGACGAGGAACAGAGCCAACAGAACATGCCCTTTACTCAGGCCAAGAATAGCCCCTGCAACGAAAGTGGCCGCTCCTGTCTCCTGCAATGCGGCACCCAACGCAAAGGAAGCAGCGATAGTAAGCACTACCGGAACGTCCACTGACTTCTGTGCCTGCCCTATAGAGCAACATCCGCTCATAATCATCAGCGCAGCGCCCAGCAAAGCAGCGTTCAGCATGCTGAGAACACCACAGGCCGCCAACCCCACCAGCACAACCAGGATACCCCAGGACAGCCAGGCACGGTTGTGCCTGGGCGCCTCAGTTTCCAGATCATTAATAAGCAGAAAATCCTTGTTGTAACGCTGACGACTTACAAACGCCGGTCGGGCCTCCAGCAACAGCACATCGCCGGGTCGGAGCCGTATATTGCCAAGGTTGCCTGCAACGCGTGCCCCGCCTCGAGCGACCGCCAGAACAACCGCCCCGTAACGCTCCCGGAACCGCGCATCCCGAATGGTCAATCCCAGCACCTCTGACTGGGGAGACAAAGCCGCCTCCATTAAGCAACGCTCAGCACGATGCTGACTCAGACTGGGTTCATCCGCGTGTTCGGAAGGTACAATCCCGTTAATTCGAAGCAGATCGGAGATTGCCTGGGTATCCCCTGCAAACACGAGTCGGTCACCTCCGCACAGACGCTCCTCAGAAGGCACCGCCGTCACCACGCTGCCAACACGCTCTATCTCAACCAAGTAGAGCCGCTCAAGTTCTCTCAGGCCCGCTTCACCAACAGTTTTGCCTACTAATGGTCCATCAATGGCTACTGCCACTTCCAGAGTAAACTCTCTCATGGAGCCAAATTTATGCCGGTCTTCCCGATTTGGAAGTGCCCGCGGCATGAACAGCAAGATTGCGGCGATTCCCAGAACCGCCACAGGCAAGCCAACCGCGGTGATAGAGAAAATGGACAGCCCGGCGTCGCCGGTGAGCTGTTCGTATTGGCCGTTAACAACCAGGTTGGTGCTGGTGCCAATCATGGTCAGCGTGCCACCAAGGATGGCGGAGTAGCTGAGCGGAATCATCAGCTTGGACGGCGGGATACCAATCTTCCGGGACCAGGCATGAACCGCCGGTATCATGGTGGCCACAACGGGGGTGTTGTTGAGGAAGCCGCTCAACAGTGCAACTGGCAGCGTGATGCGCGCTTGTGCTGAGCGAACAGTTTTGGGATTTCGGAGCAGGTGCCTGACCAGCAAATCAACCCCGCCAGAATGATGAATACCTGCGGCCACTACAAATAGAGCTACCACCGTAATCAGACCCGTATTACTAAACCCCGAAAGGGCTTGGCCAGCCGAAATAATGCCACTGGCACTGAGCACAATGAGCACAACCATCAGAACCAGATGCGGCGCGTAGCGTCCTGAGCTCATAAGTACAAGCGCGGCGCCGGCCATGCCGAGCGCAAACCATCCCTGCCAGTCCATTACGGTTCTTCCCGATCAGAAAACCGGCAGGATAACGAGCCTGAAGATCAATTAAAAAGAATAACTACATCTTTTTATAGGTTAAAATAGAATATAAGGTAATTAGCCGCCGACATCCGCCATATTGCCGTATGCCTCCAGCCAGGCTCTTCGGTCTGACGCACGTTTCTTGCCCAGAAGCATATCCATCCGGCTGTCTGTGTCGTCGCCGTCTTCAATGGTCAGCATAACCAGCCGACGGGTATCGGGCGCCATGGTGGTTTCGCGGAGTTGCAAGGGGTTCATTTCACCCAGTCCTTTAAAGCGGGTGACCGAAATTTTGCTTTTGCGCTTCTCGGCTTCAATACGATCCAGTATTCCTTGTTTCTCATGCTCGTCGAGGGCATAAAAGGTTTCCTTACCGAGATCCACACGGTAAAGCGGTGGCATGGCAACAAACACATGGCCTGCAGCAACAACGGGCCTGAAATGCTTGAGGAACAGCGCGCACAACAGGGTTGCGATGTGCAGACCATCAGAGTCGGCATCCGCAAGAATACAGATTTTGTTATAACGCAGGCCGCCAAGCTGATCCGAGTTGGGGTCTACGCCTATGGCGACAGCAATATCGTGGATCTCCTGGGAAGCCAGAATTTCGCTGGAATCCACCTCCCAAGTATTCAGGATTTTACCGCGCAAAGGCATCACCGCCTGAAACTCACGATCGCGGGCCTGTTTTGCAGAGCCTCCAGCAGAATCCCCTTCAACCAGAAACAGTTCAGAGCGAGCGGTATCACCACCAGAGCAGTCCGCCAGCTTTCCCGGTAAAGCCGGGCCGGAAGTTACCCTTTTACGGGCCACCTTCTTGCTGGCCTTTAGCCTGCGCTGGGCATTGCTGATAAACAGCTCCGCCAGCACTTCAGCCACATCAGTATGTTGGTTCAGCCATAAGCTGAAGGCATCCTTTACCACACCGGAAATGAACCCTGCAGCCTCCCGCGACGACAACCGCTCTTTGGTCTGCCCCGAAAACTGCGGTTCCTGCATTTTAAAGGAAAGCACATAAGCCGCTTTTTCCCAGATATCCTCAGGAGAAAGCTTAACGCCTCTTGGCAACAGGCTACGGAACTCACAAAACTCCCGCATAGCTTCGAGCAGACCAGTACGCAGGCCGTTTACATGGGTGCCCCCCTGAATAGTTGGAATCAGGTTTACGTAACTTTCCATAACCGCTTCGCCGCCTTCCGGAAGCCATTGAATGGCCCAGTCAACCGCTTCATTCTTGCTGGAAAAACTCCCGATAAAGGGTTCCAGAGGAACCACCTCTACATCTACCAAGGCAGAGCGTAGATAATCACGAAGCCCCTCTTCATAGAACCACTCATCTTTTTCGCCGGTTTTTTCCTGCGTAAAGGTTACTGTCAGACCAGGACAAAGCACCGCTTTCGCGCGCAGGTTGTGGCGCAGGCGGCTCACAGAAAAATTCGGGCTGTCGAAATACTTGGCATCGGGCGTGAATTTGATGCGCGTACCGGTATTGCGCTTGCCAACTGTGTCGATAACTTCCAGCTCAGTGGCCTTATCGCCATTGGCAAACGTCATGTGGTGGAGTTGGCCATCACGTTTTACGCTGATCTCAAGGTGCCGTGATAATGCGTTAACTACCGACACCCCAACGCCGTGCAAACCACCGGAGAAGTTGTAGTTACCCTGAGAAAACTTACCGCCCGCGTGGAGCCGGGTGAGAATCAGCTCAACCCCTGAGAGTCCTTCTTCCTTGTGAAGGTCAACTGGCATACCTCGGCCATCGTCTTCAACACTCAAGGATCCGTCTGAATAAAGCACTACATCAATACGGCGGGCATGCCCCGCCAGGGCTTCATCCACACTGTTATCGATGACTTCCTGGGCCAGGTGATTGGGGCGACTGGTATCTGTATACATGCCAGGGCGCTTACGCACTGGATCCAGGCCGCTCAGTACTTCAATGGCATCGGCGTTGTATTGTTGCTCACTCATAGGATGGACGTGACTCCGCAGGAAAAAAATCGTGTCCTTAGCTTATGGATTCACAGCCAAAGATCAACGGCTGATTGCAGTTAGCACCCGGAAACGAAACCTCAAGGATTTAAAACCAGATCCTTGTCCCGAATGCCTGACACCCGAATTTCCGGCCAATCATGCGCCGGAACTGCCACCACCACACAGGCCGATGTAATAACCTGAGTGGTCATAGTGCCCGGCGCCGGGGAGCGAACGACAACGGAAAGCTGAAGAGGGCTCTTGGTGTTCTCAGCATTGGCCGAAACCAGGCTAACACTGTAACCACCGGTTGGTTTCTCACCCAAGGTGACAAACAGCAGATGTTCTTTTTCAAGGTCAACCTGCCGTAACTGCTGAACAGCTATATTCTGAGCCGGTAGATCAAGTAACTGTTGCAATCGTTCGGGAGTCTGTACATAAGCCAGTCCGGGCCCGCTCAGGCCACAATGAGCTGACTGGATCACCTGTCGCGCCAAAAGCTCGCCGGGCTCGGTTTCAACAACGTCTGAAGATGCACAGCCCGCCATCAACAAATATCCGGCCAACAAAATGACCACAGGCACGCCTGACCCTACCTTTCTGCATACTGCTATCAACGTTCAGCTCCGATTGTTTTGGGTGCAACCACATCATTCGAATGTGGCTCTTTCAATTTGTAACCGGTAAATCCGGGACGGGGGAGTACATCAGGCGTTGCAGCCGAAATAGTCGGGCGAAAATAGCCTGTTGCCATACGGATACCCGTCAAGTCGGTACTCTCATCGACCGTAATCACTTCTCGCATGCCCGTTACCGGATACTCTGCACATGCCTCTCCTGATTGACAAATGATACCGTCGTTATCCAAGTCTGTACCTGCTACCAGATAGTAATCGCCCGGAGGCACATCCGCAAAACTAGCGCCTTGCCGCCCATCATCCAGACGAAAACCAAACTGATACGTTCCATTTATGGCCGTCATGGAAAGTTGAGCGGCCGCTTCAAGCTGACCTTGCGCATTCGGTTCCGTATATACCAGTAACACGAAGTGCCGGCCCGCGTTGCGTGCACTTTCATCCGTTACCAGCTCAGCCACCACAGGAATTTCGAGAACTCGCGCGCTATCGGTTGTGTAGTTCACCTCCAGTCTGGTGCGCACCGGAACATCCGGTTCGAGTGCCTGCTCATCAAGCGCCACAGTAATTGAAAACGGCGGGACCGAAGAAAGAGTCACATCAAGCCATGCAGGGCTCGCAATGGCCGGATTGATGGCCAGACTATTGGTTTGGTCACCCAACACCTGCAACTCAATGGTCTGAAATGGCCTTGTTTCCGACGACAAGCTGATTGCTGCAGGCGATGCGGACAAAATGGTAACAGAAGGATTTTCGATGGCGGCCAATATTGCCTTGCCCGAGTCAATTACACCATACCCCAGCGCATCTGACCGACCTCCAGCAACAGGCGTGGTGAGCTGGCCAGCGGCGAGCCAGGAAGCCAGTGTTCCGGCATTCAGATCAGGTTTGAGGCTTTTCATGAGCGCAAACACACCAGCAACGTGCGGGGCCGCCATGGAGGTACCCTGCAGGCCGGTATAATCTGGCTCAAACCCATCGGGCCCAAGGCTTGCGCTTGCGCTGATGACCAGATCAGCCAAACCATCGAGGTTTGCGTCCCTGCGCACATCACCCCCGGGCGCTGCGAGGTCAATCCAGGAGCCAAAATTGGAATAGCTGGCAAGACTGCCACCCGCATCCACTGCACTTACCGAAAACACGCCCTCCGCTGCAGCCGGGTATGCCGGCGAAGAGCTTGCCTGATTACCCGCTGCCGCCACCACAATCACGCCATTGGCGACGACGTCATCAATAGCACTCTGCAACGCTGGGATTTTCGGCAAACCGCCGAGACTTAAATTAATGATATCTGCCTTCACCGGTGTGCTAGCGCCAACCCAGCGGATCGCATCGATCAGGTCAGTGGACGATCCGATACCACCTTCCCCCAGAACCCTGACTGGCAAGAGTTCAGCGCCGAAGGCTACACCAGTTCCACCGAGTTGGTTCGTGGCACTGGCGACAACTGTACCTGCGACATGAGTCCCGTGAAACACATTGTTACCCGCAGCGTTGCCTGGATCCCTTGGGTCGTTATCCCGGCCTGGCGGAACATCGTTGTCGAATTCTGCTGACACGAAATCAGCTCCGGCGGGGACTGGGGCCACCACATTGGCTGCCACATCCGGGTGCCAGCCAGAAGCGCCTTTGAACAGCCCGGTATCCAGCACCGCCACTTTAATGCCTGTCCCTCCGCCGGGAGCAAGCTGCCAGGCAGCGGGCATATTGATCAGATCGTAATGCCACTGTTTCGGATACAGCGGCTCATCAAGCGGTCCTTGAGCCGACACGAGATAGTCCGGTGTCGCACTCACAACTCCGGGTTGTTGTCTCAGTGTATCGATCCAGCCCAGGGTATCCTGCTCGTTTACAGATTGCTTTGACAGGCGATTGGCGGGCATAGCTACCAGCCAATGCTGATGATCCAGCGACCGGACAGCATTACCTGGGACCTGGCTGGATGCGGACACGCGCGTGCCTTCATGGCCAGCCATGGCGACAATGGCTCTTCCCGGAACAAAGGCATGTCGAGGCCAATCAAGATTCAACGCTAAAGACTGAGTACCGGCTGTTTTTGAAAGTACATAGCGGACTGGCGGAGGGTCAAAATCGCCGGCGGACACCACCACAATATAGTCACCTGGAGTCTCGGTTACTGGCAGACTAACGCTGGCCGAAAGTAGCTTGTTAATCGGATCAGTAGTTTGCGACTCCAGCTCTGTCCCATCCAGGCGCCGCAATGTCAGTGTTACAAGGGGACCGTCAGCGTCCTCGCTGAAGGTGCGCAGGGACAAACGCTCACCCGGTTCGAACGGTACCCGGAAGTGGTCTTCCGGATCCTTTGGGAAATCATCAAAAGGGCTGCTGGTGCCACGGGAATCTTCCTTAAAACTGACATATCCCGCGAGTATGAAGGAAGCAGGAAGCAGCTGGGGCTCCGTCAGTGGGAGCCTACCCAGAATAAGGCCGTCCGCTGTATCAGCGTCAACCCGGGTATTGGCCTCAATATCGATGGAACCGGCTACAACTATTCTGGCCGGGGGTAGCAAAACATCACTGCCTCCACCGCCACTTTCATCAGGCGGCGATGAGCTGCCGCAGGCACCCAATGTCAGCGAGATTGCAAGGACAGAAGCTACCCGATTAGTTCTATACGCCATAACGCCCGCTCCGAATCGCGATCTAATGAGATACTCGCACTCTCATTGTAGTTCGGATTCAGAACGGGGGTTACCAACTCTATTTAAAGGGCGTAAAACAGCATAGGCACAAAGGCCACCAGTAGCAGCGTTGGCCCCATGACGGCTACGGGCAACAACAACCGCTCGTAACGATGCCAGAAAGAACCAACACGCTCTGCTGCCAATACTTCACTCTCCCCCACAACCTGTCGGGTAAGCAGATGGTTCAGCGCCACTGGCGGGCTTAGATAGCCCAGCTCAAACGCCACCAGACATACAATCCAGAAGTGCAATGGATCGATGCCCAACTGTATGGCTGGCTGGGCTACGGTTGCCGATACCAGTATGACTGCGCCGAAAGGATCCATCACCATGCCAATCACCGTCAACAGAAGCACAATCACAAGCATGGCAAGCCACGGGCTGGTCAGGTGTTCCGGGAACAGGGCGTGAACAATATCAGACCGCTCAAGAATCCCCCCAAGGCAAATTGAGAAACCAATCAGCGCCAGCAAAGCCCCAATGTGCACCGCCGAATCACTGGCAGCTGCGCAGCTTCGCCCCCAGAACGCCTGTACGCGAGATTCGTTGTCTTCACGGCTGCTGCTATCGGCATCAAGGAACACGAGCGCAAGCATCACCAACGGCAGAATCATCGGCGCACTGTACTCGTTGAACGACAGCCCCAGGACCACATAGATAGCGAATATGACAGCCACAGCCAGGGCCACATAGGGCATTAAGGGTTTGAGCTGTTGCAACGATGCCCGGAACGCACCCGGAGCCGGACGTGGCCGCCAGTTACCTTCCGTTTTGCATACGATGATTGAGAACAACGAGGCTGACATTATGAATACCCAGAAGCCCCAGCCGTACATTTCCGTGGTGGTAACTTCCTTGTTCAGAGCCGCAACGACGACAATCAGCAAGCACGGGTTCAGCACCACACCAAGGCTTCCCGACATCGCGGTCGTCGCAAGTGCCAACTGCCGCCCTGCACCGGCTCGGCGCAACTCATCGTAAACCACGCCACCGACGGCAAGAATGAAGATGCCGGATGCGCCGGTAAAGGCGGTCGGGAAAGCCGTCGCAAAGATAATGACGGAAGCCAACATGGGTGCCGGCAGGTTGTATGGCTTGATTACGTTCAACAGCAACTCTGGCAAACGAGTCTGCTTCAGAACCATACCCACCAGAACATAGAGCCCGATGTTGATAAACATCGAAGACAGGTTGGACATCATGCCGAAGTAGATCGCGAGCCCGGAAGCGTAGCCATCTACAAAGAAAAAGTAGCCCATGGCAATCAGGCCCATGGTGCAATACAGCGGCACAACCAAACCCGAAGACAGCGCCAGCCCACCCGCTCTTACGTGCTTGGGAACCTTCAGAAAACGCAGAGTATTTATCACCATGAACAGGCCAAACACGACCGTCCAGGCATACTGAAGTATGACCGTAGATTCAGCCCCGGGCGAACTGGCGAGCCGGCCCAGATAGGCATTCATGGAGAACACCATCATGCCATTGACCATAAGCTGCACAGCTTGGCTCAGTCGCCACTCGGACCGGTTTCTGGGCAGCCGAAGCGCTATATGATCGGCATCCATGGCTGCTATTGCCGCTGCCATCGCAAAAATCGCAATGAACAGGTACTTCGTCAGCTCGATATTATCCAGCAGAAACGTCGCCAGCCCGCCCTCAAAGGCTTTGAACACACCCAGCGCAGGCGTCGCATGCTCAAGATTACTTTGGTAAGCAGCATGTTTCTCAGCACACAGTGCAAGGTTTCGTTCCAGCGATGTACGAATGGCTTGCGGGTTAGGCGGGGAATCGAACAGGTCGTCGGGATCTGGCTTGTACGCGTCTACCCGCTTACGGACCTCTGCCTCAATATCCATTTCCATACGACATGAAGGCTCTATCGCATCTGGATTGAGCAAGTAATAATTCGGCCATGTCTGCTCGCCAACCCAGAGCAGGCGGGAGTGGAGAGAATTCCCCATTCCCAGCAAAAGGGTAACAAACAGCAACAACAGAAGAATAGCCCCGTGCATCTTCCGCACGGGGTACAGAGTTCTTACAGCAGGGGCAGTTAACGCTTGCCAGTTCATGCGTATTCCGCCCTGTTATTCCCGGTTTTCCGAGGTGCATTCCGAGGCAGACGGATTACTGGAGCAGCGAATTTTGCTCAGCAAACCCAGCATTTTCGGGTGGTACACGTCAGGCGCGCCATTCAAGCCGTCGCGCATTTCAATCCGGTTCTGGCGGAACATTTCCTGATATCCCTGAATGTCTTTTTCAGGAATACGAACCCACTTTTCTTCAGGGATGGCCGCTTCCTGCTTTTTAATCAGGTTCATAGCTTGTGGGAACATGTCCCAGGCAACCTGTCGGGACGCCTGAGCGGTTTGATCGTCCAGAACACCTTCACGAGCAATAACCTGGATCGTCAGCTGCGCCAGGGGATAATCGACAATGCCACCCTTGCTGCCTATACCTTTGTATAGCTCAAGTGCTTCGTATGCAAAAGCAGGTGCGTAAGCTGTATCAACAGAGCCATTATTGAATTTGCCGGCAAAGTTGGTGATATCTGAAGGAACAACCGTTGCCTTGAGGTAGTTCACCATGTGAATGGCGTCTTTCTGGTAGTCCAGAGTCGCCATTCGCTTGCCTGCCAGAGCGCTTGCGGTATCCATGCTACGGTCGTTAACAAACAAGTACCCGGCGCCGGCAGGGACAATTCCTAGCACCTCGTAACCATCCTGTTTCATCAGCGGTGCCGCTTTTGCTTGCGCCAGTGTCGCCAGAAGCGTTTCGAGATCGTCGTAGGTCGGGAGTGCGCCAACAGCACTAACGGTTCCGGTAAAACCGTTAAATGGACGGGTGCGCAGGTCGGTTGCGGCAACGGCATCGCACTGGCCAGCGTTGAAATCGCCTACAGCAACACCCTCATCGGTGTAGGGTTTCAGATCAAAGTCTACACCGTGCGACTTCATCTCAAGCGCATAGTCCTTAACCATATTAAACATGTCACCGTTCGCGCCAATCACATCGAAAACACACATTTTTACGGTTTGGGCCGATGCCAGGGGTGCGATGGCAGCAAGAGTAAGAGCGGTGAGGGATCTGCGGATCATAACAATCTCCGGTTCATTGTTGTGTTTATAGTGAGTTCATTAAGCGACCGACCATGGACGCCGGAGTTGCTCGCTCAGAGCAGGCCATCCAGGCTCATGGTCTCAATGTTTTCGTTGTTTCGTTCAGAGCTCATTTTCCCGAAGAACGCCTGTGGTGTTCTATAGCCATACTCGGCAGTCCAGTATTTGTCTGAGGAAAACTGGATGATGGCGCGAGCCACATGGTCAGCCAGGCGATACTTTTCCCACACCTCAATAGTGTCGTCAGCTTCTGCAAAGCGGTGGATGACGTCAGCCAGAACATCCGTGCGCCCAAAAGTTTCTGCGGCAACAGCTTCAAGTGCCATTGACGCGCGCATACCCGCTTTTACGCCCATAGCAGAGCTGTTTTCGAGTACTTCCCAGGGATCGGGAGACAAATCCGGACGGGTGTCTGGCAGCAGCAGCCAAACCATGGCGCGAACGGCATTGGGCAACCCACCTGTTTTTTCGTTATCAATACAGGTTGCTGCACGCTCAGCCTGAGGAGCTATATTGCGTGGTATCCCAGCACGGGCACCTGAGTTGGCATCATTTACAACGGCCTGCAAACCGGTCAACAGGCCAAGAAGGAACGTAATCTCGTCTTGTTCGCTGTACAGGAACGGGCATTCAAGGGGTTCTTTGGCCGGGTCGAAATCGTAGGCCGCCATAGCTCTATTGAAAGCCATCAAGCGGCGTTCAGCAGTGAGGGCGTATAAGCGTTTGGCTCGTTCGCGGGAGTCTTTGGCTAAAGGCACATCGCCTTCATAATCCGCCCGCAGGTAATCAAGCTCGGCCTCCCACGCACGGTACTCCATGCAATTGGCCGCTAACAGCATCAACAACGACCCGCTCGTATCTGGCGCATCGTTGATTCGCGAAAAGGAGTAGATCAGGGGGTCAACGCCTTCCCCTAGCGCACAGGCCATTTTGGGGTCAGACATCTGCATAACGTAAGGAGTGGCTTCACTCTCAGCGTAACCCGCCAGCACAGTCCCAGTGACTTTGTGTATGGGGTTTGCGGAACACCCTGCAAACATTACTGCCGTTGCCATTAAAACCAGTTTGTTGCGCGTCGCCGCAAGACGACCTGCATACGTTGCCAATATGGACATGTTAAATCACTCTGCTTTGCTTTGTTTTTATCTGGGTGGAATGCAGTTGGTTCTGTCATTCCGGAAGCAAGAGTGCGTTGAAAGCTGTCCTACAAAAATGGCTCGTTTGCCGGCAGGCCCATGCCGATCAGGCCAATGGCCTGAAATGTCCGGTTCTTTTTGGTGATATTTTGACTTAAAACAATAACTTCGAAAATATACGCCTGCACACACCTTGAAATTAATTTACTCACAAAATGCATGCAGTCACTACAAAGTGCCAATTCTGGCGCTAGCCCATGCCAAGCATTGCCACCACTTGGTCGGTTAACCCATCCCGGGTCAAGCCGCCACGATCCGGGCGGTACCAGGTTACGGTCCAGCTAAGGGCTCCCGTCAACATACGGCGCACCACAAATGGATCGGCTTTTAGCGCGCCCTCTCCTTCAAGGCCGGTCAATACATCCAGCCACAAGGCTTCGTATCTATCCCGAAGCTCCAACACTTCAGTCCGAGAGGCTTCAGACAAACTGCGCCATTCATACACCAGAACGGCCATGGCCTCCCCCGTCTGGCCGTTAATGGACTCCAGCTCTGCGCTTATGAGTGCTCTGAGTTTTTCCCGATTGGATTTCGCTTCACCCATGGCGGCCTGCATCACGGCCGTGTTCAGCCTGATGGTTTCGACCATAACCGCTTTAAGAATTTCTTCTTTGGTTCGGAAGTGGTGGAAAAGACTCCCCGACTGAATGCCCACCGCAGCGGCCAGGTCTCTCACTGTGGTGCGCTCATAACCTTTTTCACGGAACAGGCGCGCGGCTTCCCGAAGCAGCCGTCCGCGGGCACTGTCTGATGCTGATACCAGGTTATCGGCGATAAGTGACTGAAGTATTTTTTCTTGATTCACGAGCGTATCCAGCGGCTTTACAGAGAAACTGCATTCTACCTGAGATTTGCCTGTTTACAAACCAAGCGCTTGCTTGGTATTGTTTGGTTAACGGTTCAACCGTTGCCGGCACACATCCGTGATACCCAAGGCAACACAGCTACAGGATGCACAGACATGACGAATTCACCGAAGACTATCCGGATTGGTTGTTCCTCCGCTTTCTGGGGCGACACTGAAACGGCCGCAGCGCAACTGGTTCACAAAGGTGGTATTGATTATCTGGTCGCCGACTATCTGGCCGAAGTTACCATGTCGATCATGGCCGGCCAGAAGATGAAAGACCCCAGCCAGGGCTATGCACGGGATTTCGTTGAAACAGTCATGGGCCCTCTCCTTGCTGACATCAAAGCAAAAGGGATTCGCGTACTGACCAACGCCGGCGGCGTGAACCCGGTCGCTTGCCGTGACGCTTTGCAAGCATTATGCGAAAAGGCCGGCGTAGACATGAAGATTGCTCTGGTTCTCGGGGATGATCTGCTACCCCAGAAACAGGCCCTGAGCAAAGCGGGTATTACCGAAATGGCCACCGGCGCACCTATGCCCGCAATGATGGTTAGCCTGAACGCTTACCTTGGTGCATCTGGTTTGGCGGCTGCCTTGGATCAGGGCGCAGACATTGTTCTTACTGGCCGGGTGGTCGACAGCGCTTTGGTGCTCGCGCCTCTGGTTCACGAATTCGGCTGGGACTGGAAGGACTACGACAAACTGGCGCAAGCCAGCCTTGCCGGCCACCTGTTGGAGTGCGGAGCGCAATCTACCGGCGGTAACTTTACCGACTGGGAAGACGTTGCTGATGGATTCGCCGATATGGGCTTCCCGATTGCTGAAGTCAGCGAAAATGGTGAGTTCGTTGTTACCAAGCCGGATGGCACGGGTGGCCTGGTAAGTCGTGGCACGGTCGCTGAGCAACTGGTTTACGAAATTGGCGATCCCCGCGCGTATCTACTGCCAGATGTCACCTGCGATTTTACGGATGTAGAGTTGATCGAAAGCGGCCCGGACCGTGTGACCGTTCGTGGCGCCCGCGGGTTGCCGCCCACCGACAGCTACAAGGTATCCGGCACTTGGCCCGATGGCTTCAAATGCACCGCAACCTTCCTGCTTGCTGGCATTGATGCTCCTAAGAAAGCCCAGGCAGTGGCCGAAGCCATTCTCACGAAAACATCGCGCCTGTTCCAGGAGCGCGGCCTGCCAGACTACACCGAAACCAGTATCGAACTGCTGGGCACGGAAGCCACGTATGGCAAGCAAGGTCGCTGCCAGGGCACGCGGGAAATCATTGTGAAAATCAGTGCAGCCCACGCAAAGAAGGGAGCCTTGGTGCTGTTCTCCCGAGAGATCGCACAAGCCGCTACCGGCATGGCACCTGGCCTGACTGGCATCGTGGGTGGGCGGCCAGCCGTTTGGCCCAAAATCCGCCTCTATTCCTGCCTGGTCCCCAAGAGCGACGTAACGGTTTCTGTTGATGTGAACGGACAGCTAACACCCATTGCTGTCGATTCCACAGGTGGCTTCCAGCCCGGTCTGATCAAGGATCAAGCCTCAATCGAAGCCGCATCGGCGACCGATACCACTGTGCCCCTGATTGATTTGGCCTGGGCACGCAGCGGCGACAAAGGCGACCACAGCAACATTGGCGTTATTGCTCGCAAACCTGAGTTCGTTCCTTTTATTGCAGCCGCATTGAGTGAAGAAGCTGTGGCGGAGTGGATGGCTCACACACTCAACCCTGAAACCGGCAAGGTTACCCGCTGGACACTGCCCGGGCTCTACGCATTCAACTTCCTGCTGGAGCACAGCCTGGGCGGAGGTGGCGTAGCCAGCCTGCGCATTGATCCGCAAGGCAAGGCATTTGCTCAACAGTTACTGGAGTTTCCAGTGCCAGTGCCTGCCGGGCTATTGGCCTCCTGAGTCGTCAAGAAGGATTTGGAATTATGAGCTATCAATCGGTTTTCCGCCCTGACCTATTCAAGGGCCAGACTTTTATCGTAACCGGTGGCGGTTCTGGCATCGGCCGCTGCACGGCCCACGAACTCGCGTCTCTGGGCGCCAACGTTGCGCTTGTAGGTCGTAAAGTCGAAAAAGTTGAAGCTGTAAAAGCAGAGATACTTGAAGACGGTGGCACTGCCTCGGCCCACGTGTGCGACATCCGTGAAGAAGAGTCGGTTAAAGCCACAGTGAAGGCAATTATTGAAGAGCACGGCGGCCTGCACGGTGTGGTGAATAACGCTGGCGGCCAGTTCCCCTCACCTCTGGCCGGCATTAACCAGAAAGGCTGGGAGACAGTGGTTCGCACCAACCTCACCGGTGGCTTTTTGATGGCACGAGAAGCTTACACCCAAGCCCTGTCAAAAACAGGCGGCTCCATCGTGAACATTGTGGCAGATATGTGGGGCGGCATGCCCGGCATGGGTCACTCAGGTGCGGCAAGGGCGGGCATGGTGAACTTCACCCAGACCGCCGCTGTGGAATGGGGCACCTCCGGCGTTCGAGTGAATGCGGTTGCGCCAGGCTGGATCGCCTCCAGCGGCATGGATAACTACCCCGAGCACATGAAGCAGTGGATTCGCAGCCTTGGCGATAACGTGCCCATCAAGCGCATGGGCACTGAATCTGAAATCAGTGCGGCGATCTGCTTCCTGCTTAGCCCCGGCGCGTCCTTCATCAGTGGCGATTGCCTGCGCATTGATGGCGCTGCCTCCCAAGGCACCCGGATATGGCCACTGCCCAAAGCAAAAAACAATGAGCCCTTCAATGGCTTCCACCGGGCTGTAACGCCCAAAGTGCTCAGCGAGGATTGAGGATACGTTTATGCAAACACTGGAAACCAGCGTTAACCCGCAATCGGATGAATTCCGTGGTAACACCGAGGCTATGGAAGAACACA
The DNA here is from genome assembly GCF_031157525.1 of Marinobacter sediminicola. Classification (GTDB taxonomy): domain Bacteria; phylum Pseudomonadota; class Gammaproteobacteria; order Pseudomonadales; family Oleiphilaceae; genus Marinobacter; species Marinobacter sediminicola. Next base: position 113,885 of record NZ_JAVIXR010000008.1, on the reverse strand, counting down.
TCCGGACCTTCCGTGATGTAGAACAAAAAGTTCTCGACTTGGCAGAAGCAGCACGGGAAAAGTTCACCAAGCGCGGAAAGCTCCTGCCCCGGGATCGCATCAACCGTTTGCTGGATCGTGGCACGCCTTTCCTGGAGCTATGCTCTCTAGCCGGCTACAAAATGCACGATGACAAAGACGGCAGCATGGCCGGTGGCGGCATCATTGCAGGCATAGGTACCGTTAGCGGCATCCGCTGCCTGATTCTCGCCAGCAACAGCGCCATCAAAGGCGGCACGATTACGCCAGCAGGCCTGGATAAAACCCTGCGCCTGCAGCAGATTGCCAAAGAGAACAAACTTCCGGTTGTTTCACTTTCCGAAAGCGGTGGCGCCAACCTAAATTACGCTACGGATATTTTTGTGCAGGGTGCACGGGGCTTCGCTAACCAAGCCCGTATGTCCGCTGCGGGCATTCCGCAGGTTACCGTTGTACATGGCAACGCCACTGCCGGCGGCGCCTACCAGCCCGGCTTGTCGGATTACGTAATCGCTATCCGTGGCAAGGCCAAAATGTTCCTGGCCGGCCCACCGCTGCTAAAAGCTGCAACCGGTGAAATAGCCGACGACGAGGAGCTTGGTGGTGCAGAAATGCACGCACAGGTTGCCGGTACCGTTGAATATCTGGCCGAGGACGACGCAGATGGCATCCGCCAAGCCAGGAACGTCATGGAAGCCCTTCCATGGAACGAACTGCTCCCCCCTATGCGCGAACTAAAATGGGATGAGCCTCTTTACCCTGCTGAAGAGCTGCTGGGCGTTATCCCCTCAGACTCCAAAAAGCCATACGACGTGCGCGAAATTCTGGCGCGCATCGGTGATGGTTCCAAGTTCATGGACTTCAAAAATGAGTTCGACAGCCAGACCGTATGCGGCACCATTCGCATAGAAGGACACGCTGTCGGCATCATTGGCAACAATGGCCCGATCACCCCGGCCGGTAGCGCAAAGGCAGCACAGTTTATCCAGCTCTGCGACCAGGCAGGCACCCCGCTACTGTTCCTGCACAACACCACTGGCTTCATGGTGGGCACGCATTCCGAGCAGAACGGCATCATTAAAAACGGATCGAAAATGATCCAGGCGGTTGCCAACTGTCGCGTGCCTAAAGTTGCGGTTGTGATTGGCGGTTCCTACGGCGCGGGCAACTACGCCATGTGTGGTCGCGGCCTTGACCCCCGCTTCATCTTCGCATGGCCCAACAGCCGAACCGCCGTTATGGGCCCAGCCCAGGCTGGCAAGGTTATGCGCATTGTGGCGGAAGATAAACAGCGCCGCAGCGGCGTCGAGCCCGATCCCAAAACCCTCGATTTCCTGGAACAAGCCACTGCCAAAAAACTGGAAGATGGCTCAACAGCCCTGTTTGGTACAGCTCGGTTATGGGATGACGGCCTGATCGATCCACGGGATACCCGAAGAGTTGTGGCTCTGGTACTCGACATGTTCCGGGAAGCCGATACGCGCCAGCTCCGACCCAACACCTTTGGCGTAGCCCGACTCTGATCGGCGCTAATCCAGACTGACGACATACTGGTAATCAAAAGATAGAACACGTGCTTCAAACGAACGAAGGCACGAACCAAAAAACAGCAGGAGAATAACACCGTGAAATTTACAGCCGAACACGAAGCTCTGAGAAAAACCGTCCGCGATTTCGTGCAAAAAGAAATCAACCCCCATTGCGACGAGTGGGAAGAAGCCGGCCAATTCCCCATCCGGGAAATATTCAAAAAACTGGGCGACCTTGGTGTACTAGGCATCCAGAAACCTGAGGAATATGGCGGCATGGGGCTGGACTACAGCTACAACCTCGTTGCAGCTGAAGAACTGGGCATGGCCAACTGTGGCGGCGTACCTTTGGCAATTGGTGTTCAGACTGACATGTGCACGCCTGCTATCGCCCGCTTCGGCTCAGACGAACTGAAGCGCAGCTTTCTGGCGCCGGCCATTACCGGCGACATGATCGGCTGCATTGGCGTGAGTGAGGTAGGTGCTGGTTCCGACGTGGCAGGCCTGAAAACCACAGCCAAGAAAGACGGCGATGATTACATCATCAACGGCTCCAAAATGTGGATCACTAACAGCCCTCAGGCAGACTTCATTTGCTTGCTGGCCAACACCAGTGATGACAAGCCCCACAAGAATAAATCACTGATCATCGTACCCATGAATTCCCCGGGCATCACCATGAGCCCACACCTGAACAAGCTGGGCATGCGCTCCTCGGAAACTGCCCAGATCTTCTTTGACGACGTTCGTGTTCCACAGCGTTATCGCATTGGTGCCGAGGGCACCGGCTTCATGATGCAGATGCTGCAATTCCAGGAAGAGCGCATGTGGGGCGCTGCCAACGTTATCAAAGCGCTGGAAAACTGCATCGACCAGACCATTGAATACTGCCGTGAGCGCAAAACCTTCGGTACACCGCTGATCGACAATCAGGTCATTCACTTCCGCCTGGCCGAGCTGCAGACAGAAGTAGAGGCCCTGCGCGCCTTGACCTACAAAGCCTGCGAACTGCACGTTGAAGGCAAAGACGTAACCAAACTCGCCTCCATGGCCAAGCTGAAAGCCGGTCGTCTGGGCCGTGAAGTTACCGATAGCTGCCTGCAATACTGGGGCGGCAACGGCTTCATGTGGGACAACCCGGCATCCCGTGCATTCCGCGATGTTCGCTTGGTGTCTATCGGCGGCGGCGCCGATGAAATCATGCTGGGTATCATCAGCAAGATGATGGGCATCTTGCCTGGCAAGCCCAAAGGCTGAATCACGGAGCACAGCTGGCACCCCGGCACGGCTGTTCAGGACACGCCCACAAGTACATCCTTGTAGGGCTTGAATCGGGCCATCCATGGCCCTCAACAGTCCTGAACAGCCGTGCCGGGCCGCCAGCTCCAGACATTCTTCTTGGAGTCGTTTTATGGAAACCTTGCCTCACTGCGAAACACTGCTTCTGGAAAAACAGGGCCCAGCCCTGCACGTCACCATCAACCGGCCGGAATCCCGGAATGCCATGAGCCTGCAAATGGTGGCAGAGCTGTCCACAATCTTTACCGAAGTGGAATCTGATCCCAGCATCCGCGCCGTGGTCATCCGCGGCTCCGGCGGCCATTTCTGTGCTGGTGGCGACATCAAGGATTTAGCCGGTGCCCGCAGCCAGAAAACCGGCGAAGGCGAGGCCGACCCCTTCTATGTTCTGAACCGCGCCTTTGGGGCGATGATTCAGCAAGTGAACGAATCCTCCAAAGTCGTCATCGCCGTCACCGAAGGTGCGGTAATGGGCGGCGGTTTTGGTTTGGCCTGCGTCTCCGACGTTGCTATCGCGGGGCCCACCGCAAAATTCGGCATGCCGGAAACCTCCCTCGGCATCATCCCGGCCCAGATCGCACCGTTTGTAGTAGAGCGAATCGGCCTCACCCAGGCCCGCCGGCTTTCCCTTCTCGGTTTGAGAATTGGTGCCGAAGAAGCCTGTTCACTGGGCATTGTTCACCAGGTCGCATCATCCGATGTAGAGCTGGAGGACATGCTGGCGCACGCTGTTGAGCGTGTTCGCAACTGCGCACCAAATGCCACAGCTGAAACCAAGGCTCTGCTTCACCGAGTTGGACACGAATCCATGAGCGGGTTACTCGACAGCGCCGCCGAAATGTTCGCCGCAGCCGTTAGAGGCAATGAAGGCAACGAAGGCACCATGGCATTCATGCAAAAGCGTCCACCAGCCTGGGCAGACACGAAGTAGGCTCGTGGGAGTGAGTGCCGGTGGGCGAGCGTTCAGGAAATGCCGTCGGCCATTCACGATCAGGCATACCGATTCAAATGATTGCGGAGCGAGTGAGAGGGAAAGAGGCTTCCAGAAAATGTTGGAGGCCAAGGACGGCCGGAAACAAGCGCACATGGATGTGCTCGTAGCGGTTTTCTGGAAGCCTCTTTCCCTCTCACTTGCGGCCTAGCACCGATTAAGAGTAATAAGCCATGTTGAAAAAGTTACTAATAGCAAACCGGGGCGAAATCGCAGTCCGCGTTATTCGCACCGCCAAAGCCCTCGGATACCGCACCGTCGCCGTATACTCCGAGGCTGACGCCAATGCCATGCACACCGAACTGGCAGACGAAGCCGTTTGCATAGGGCCGGCCCAAGTATCCGCGTCTTACCTGAACGCCGACGCCATACTCGATGCCGCCCGCAAAACAGGCGCCGACTGCATCCATCCGGGTTACGGTTTTCTCTCCGAGAACTCAGGCTTTTCAGACGCCTGTAAAGAAGCTGGCATCGTATTCGTAGGCCCCCCAGCGGGCGCCATCGAACTCATGGGCAGCAAGCGACGCTCTAAAATCGCCATGCAAAAAGCCGGCGTACCGGTTGTTCCCGGATACGAAGGCGACAACGCCAGCGACGAGGAACTCATTGCTGCAGCAGCTGACATCGGCTACCCGCTGATGATTAAAGCCTCTGCCGGCGGCGGTGGCCGGGGCATGCGTCTTGTGCACAGCGAATCCGAACTGGCCGACAACATCAAACGGGCGCGCTCCGAATCCAAGCAGGCATTCGGCGACGACGAACTGATACTCGAAAGAGCGGTAATCGAACCCCGCCACGTAGAAATTCAGGTGTTCGCCGATCAGCACGGCAATGCCGTATACCTCGGCGAGCGGGACTGCTCCGTACAGCGTCGCCACCAGAAAGTCGTTGAAGAAGCACCCTCCCCCTTCGTGACACCGGAAATCCGGGTCGCCATGGGCGAAGCTGCCGTAAAAGCGGCGCTGGCCTGTAATTACGAAGGCGCAGGCACCGTCGAATTCCTCGTCGACAAAGACCGCAACTTCTACTTCCTGGAAATGAACACCCGCCTGCAGGTAGAGCACCCGGTTACAGAATTGATCACCGGGCAGGATCTGGTCGCTTGGCAGCTTACCGTTGCCGAAGGCCTGCCATTGCCCCTGGCTCAGAATGACATCGAATTGAACGGCCACGCCATCGAAGTCCGGCTGTACGCGGAAGACCCATCCAACGGCTTCACGCCCCAGACCGGCCCACTGCATATTTTCCAGCCTGCGGAAGGCGAAGGCCTGCGTTATGACACAGGGGTGCGCTCCGGTGATGAAGTTACACCGCACTATGACCCCATGCTTGCAAAAGTCATCGCTTGGGGTGAAAACCGGGATGAAGCACGCCGCCGCTTGATTCGCGCTTTGGAAGATACAACCGTATTTGGTGTCACAACCAACCGGTACTTCCTCGGCCGCATCATTGCCGACAGCACCTTTGGCGCCGGTGAAGCAACCACAGCATTCCTGCAACAGGGCTTCAGTGAAGACCCGTCACTGCAGCCAGCCAAACTGCAAATCCGCCAGCTTGCCATTGCAGCCTGTGTACTGGCCCACGATACAGCCGGTAACAAAGCCTGGAGCAACGCACCCGCCACGAACACACCCATGAAGTTGGCCGTCGGCGACGAAACGGTTGAGCTACTGGTACAAAGCAGCGGCAACAAAGTGTCCTGCAGTCTCGGTGACGAACATCACGAATTGGTCGTGACCAGCCTGAATAACGGCATTTTATGCATTATCGACAACAACATTCGTCAGCGTTGCCAATATCACCGCGCTGGGGATTCCCTATATTTGCAGGCGTTCGGAGAGTCGTGGTCGGTCACTGATCTCACTCACCAGCCTGCGGCAGGTGCTAATGGTGCCGGTAGTGGGCGCATTCAGGCCTCTATGGACGGCGCCATTATCGACGTTTTGGTAGAACCCGGCCAAACCGTTAGCCAGGGCGACACCCTCGTCATACTCGAAGCCATGAAGATGGAACACCCGGTCAAAGCCGACTGCGACGGTGTCGTAGCTCAGGTACTGACCACCAAAGGTGACCAGGTCAAGCGTAATCAATTGTTGGTGGAAGTGACCACCGGCGAAGCATCCGAACAGGAGAATCAACAGTGAACACATTGAAAAACCAAACCGTATTTATTACCGGCGCCAGCCGGGGCATCGGCCGTGCCATCGCCCTCGCCTGTGCACGCCAGGGCGCAAACGTGATTATCGCGGCAAAGTCAGACACACCTCATCCCAAGCTGCCAGGCACCATCCACACCGTAGCGGAAGAAGTTCGTGCGGCCGGTGGCCAGGCGCTGCCGGTGGTACTCGACGTACGCGATGAAGATCAGATCAAGCAGCGTATCGATGAAGCCGCTGAACACTTTGGCGGCATTGACGCCCTGATCAACAACGCCGGCGCCATTCGCCTGACTGGCGTAGAGAATCTGAAGGTAAGTCGCTTCGATCTCTTGCATCAAGTGAATGCCCGCGCTGTGCTTGCCTGCAGTCAGGCCGCCCTACCCTGGCTCAAAAAATCCAAGCGCGCCCACATTCTGAGCATGTCACCGCCGCTGAACCTTGACCCGAAATGGTTTGCTCAGTTTGGGCCATACACCTCCACAAAATACGCCATGACCATGATCAGCATTGGCATGGCCCAGGAGTTTAAACGCTACGGTATCGCCGTTAACACGCTCTGGCCGAAAACGCTTATCTCGACCGCGGCCATTGAGCATGAAGCGGGCGGAGCGCAAATGATGGCACAAGGCCGGACTCCCGAGATCATGGCAGATGCAGCGGTAAGCATCCTGAATCACTCTATTGAAGAGATGACAGGCCAAAACCTGATAGACGAAGACGTGCTGCGCCAGGACGGCGTAACCGATTTTGAAGGCTACCGTTATGAGGCCAATGACAAGCCGTTGTTGCCAGACCTCTATCTGGACTAGCCCAAACTTATAATAACACCAGACGGAAAGACTATGAGCCAAGATAAAGTTACTGGGATGGACCTGATGCGCAGCCTGCCAGGAGTCTTCAAACGACTCCCGGCAATTGCCAAAGGCTATTACTATTACTCAGTGAAGGATGCGCGCAAACCTCTCACCCTCGGAACTCTCGTAGAGAAGAATGCCGAAAAATACCGGGAAAAAACGGCTATTTTGTTTGAGGATCGCAGCATAACCTGGGGCGAGTTCAATGCCTGGTCCAATCGCATTGCGGCTTATCTTCAGGCTCAGGGTCTGAAAAAGGGCGATTCAATTGCAGTATTGCTTGAGAATCGCCCGGAGATTCTGGCAGTGGTTTCAGGCGCGGCCAAGATTGGCGTTGCCTGTGCCATGCTGAACTCCTCCCAAAGAGGAAAAGTGCTGGAACACAGCATCAATCTGATTAAACCGAAAATGATCGTGGTTGGCGAGGAGCTGGTATCTGCATTTGATGACATCAAAGCCGGCGTTCAGCTTGACCACCCCACGCCCCATCTATTTCTTGCTGACACCAACACTCTTAATGCCTTCGGTGATGCGCCCACGGGCTACGCCAACTTGGCGCAGCAGGTCAGTACTTTCAACAGCAACAATCCGGAGCTGAGTGACCCGCCCAGAACCGGAGATACTGCAATTTATCTGTTTACTTCCGGCACAACTGGCCTGCCCAAGGCCGCACCCGGATCACACACCAAGTTCGTAAAAGCCTACGGCGGCTTTGGAATGATGGCGCTTTCAATGACGCCGGACGACGTCTTCTACTGCACCCTGCCCCTGTACCACGGTACTGGCCTGGTGGTGTGCTGGAGTACTGCCCTGGCGGGAGGATCTGCCTTCGCCCTGCGCCGGAAGTTCTCCGCCAGCGCCTTCTGGGACGACGTGCGCCGCTACGATGCAACGGCCTTCGGCTACATTGGCGAACTCTGCCGCTACCTGCTGAATCATCCGCCAAGTGATCAGGATCGCAACCACCGCCTGACGAAAATGCTTGGCAATGGTTTACGGCCTTCCATATGGAATGAGTTCAAAGACCGTTTTGGCATTAAAACCGTGTCGGAACTCTACGCCTCCAGTGAAGGCAACATCGGCTTCAGTAACTTCTTCAACCTGGATAACACCGTCGGCCTGTCTACAGCGCCGTACAAACTGGTGAAATTCCACGATGGCACCCGCGACCCGATTCGCAATGAGAAGGGGACACTGGAAGAAGCCGAAAAAGGCCAGCCAGGCCTGCTTATTGGTGAAAATACCAAAAAATGGACGTTTGAAGGGTACACCCAGAAAGAAGCCACCGAAAAATCCCTCATTCGGGATGCTTTCAAAAAAGGTGACGCCTGGTTCAACACGGGTGATGTTTTGAAATCCATCGGTTGTGGACATCTACAGTTTGTGGATCGAATGGGCGACACCTTCCGCTGGAAAGGCGAAAACGTCTCGACCAACGAAGTTGAGAACATCATCGACGGCTCCGGCATGGTGGAAGAAGCCATTGTCTATGGTGTGGAAATCCCGAAGACCAACGGCAAGGCCGGTATGGTGACTCTGGTTCCGGATATGAGCAATTTCGATATTGCCAAGCTGCTGGACTATATGCGAACGAACCTGCCTGCTTATGCAGTGCCTGTGTTTGTGCGTGTGACTGACGCTATTGAGAAAACGGGTACCTTCAAGTACCGCAAGGTGGATATCCAGAAAGCCGGTTACTCGCTGAACCGTTCAGATGAGGCGATTTATGCGTGGCTTCCTAAAACTGAGGGTTACACGCTGCTGACTCCGGAGCTGGTATCGGATATTGATTCTGGGCAGTTTAGTTTTTGATTATGGTGGTGCCGGCTAGTTATTACTGCCCGCGCCTATAAAGCTTGAGGGGCTGCGTTGGTGGGAACCCCCTCCCAAAAACCGCTACGAGCTTCATAAGCCAAATTCATTTGATCTTTGATATATCTGAGAAGTCGGATAGCCGTGGCTGACAGGCCTCCCCAAAAATGCCGGTGGCCAAGGATGGCCACCGACAAGCGCACATGGATGTGCTCGTAGCGGTTTTTGGGGAGGCCTGTCAGCCACGGCTCTGCACTCAAAAAATCAGGCTACGGTACTCAGGAACCAACTTTAAGCACTACCTTCCCGGTAGCCCGCCGCTCAGACAGAGCACCCAATGCCTTGGCATAATCCTCAAACTCGAAAACTTCACTGACCTTTGGATCAATTTTGCCTCCAGCGTAGAGCTTCATCAGCTCCACCATATTCTGGGCACTCGCTTCCGGCTCACGCTGGGTGAAGCTGCCCCAGAACACACCAACAACCGAGCAGCCTTTCAACAGAGTCAGGTTTGCCGGAATTTTCGGGATATCGCCGGCAGCAAAGCCTACGATCAAATGGCGACCATTCCAGGCCATGGCTCGCACAGCTTGCTCGGTGAAATCACCACCTACAGGATCGTAAATGACATCTACGCCCTTGCTTCTGGTCAAGCGCTTTACAGCGTCTTTCACAGACTCTTCTGTGTAATTGATCAACTCATCTGCACCAGCCGCCCTGGCAACCTCAAGCTTCTCAGCGGAGCTGGCAGCAGCAATAACATGAGCCCCCATAGCCTTGCCAAGCTCTACCGTTGCCAGGCCTACGCCACCACTGGCACCAAGCACCAACAGTGTTTCTCCCGGCTGAATGTTTGCGCGCTGCTTGAGGGCGTAATAAGACGTGCCATAAACCATGGTAAAGCCGGCCGCTTTTTCGTCGCTCATGCCTTCCGGTATCGGCAGCAAGTTATGCTCAGGCACAATTACTTCTTCAGCAAAAGCACCGTAACCCGTCAGGCCAGCAACCCTGTCACCAACCTTAAAGCGGGTGACCTTATCTCCCACCGCGATCACTTCACCAGACAACTCACCACCAGGGGAAAATGGCAGGGTTGGCTTAAGCTGATACTTGTTTTCAATAATAAGCGTATCGGGAAAGTTCAGCCCGGCTGCCTTAACGCGCACCTTCACACCGCGACCTTTCGCCTCCAGGCTAGGCACGTCCTCAATGACCAAACTCGAGGCAGGACCATATTCTTTACAGAGGATTGCTTTCATGGGGACTCCTTTTGATAAAAATCTGTTTTTATTGAATGACATCAAGCTAAACAGACTCTCATCATGAAGCAAATAAAGAACCTTTATCCATATCTATAAACACGGCTTATACACTTCTTAACTTCGACACCGTCTTAGAGATGAATCAAGCGCTAATTTCCGTTATTCTTCGCGCTCCTGATATGAGCTGTTCAAAAACCACCCGCCTACCTTTCAGGGTTCGCTATGCCAGATATAATCTATTCGCTTGAAATGATAGGGATTGTTGCCTTTGCCATTTCAGGCATGCTGGTTGCCCGATCCAAAAACATGGACCCGGTCGGTGTTTTTGCTATTGGTTTTATCACCGCCCTGGGGGGCGGGACCCTGCGCGATCTCATTATGGCAAACCACCCGCTTTACTGGATCAAGCATGAAGAACAGCCGATTCTGATTCTCGCCATGGCGATTGTATTCAGCTACTGGAAGCGCTCTGAACGTATGCGCGAATCCTGGATTGTGTTTCCAGACGCCATAGGGCTAGGCATTTTCTCGATACTGGGTGCGCAATTGGCACTGGACTTGGGGCATTCGTGGTTTATCGCTTCCATGCTCGGAGTTATGACCGGCACATTCGGCGGGGCTCTGCGAGACACTCTTTGTAACGAAGTTCCCTTCATTTTCCGCAAGGATCAAATTTACGCATCCATTTCATTTGCGGGTTGCTGGCTCTATTTCCTCTGTCAGTGGTCACTTGAAAGCGAAACTCTGGCGCTGACCATTGGCCTTCTGTTTATTGTGATAGTGCGGATGGCTGCCGTACGTTTCGATATTCGGTTACAACGCGATCCAGCGCAAAACTGAAGCACCAGTGCGGCTCGTGATCCAATACGCCAATCACTACTTGGCGGGATCACCTTCAACCGGTAAGATTACCGTTTTTTCACGCATATTTTTTCGAATATCAACTGTTTTCCGTTCTTAACGCGCTCCCAAACCTTACACTCATTGGCATCCTGAGAGGCAGACACCCGTCATGCTCGAACGACTGTTCAAACTTCAGGCCCACGGCACCAACGTTCGTAAAGAACTGGTAGCGGGCATCACCACCTTCCTGACCATGGCGTATATTATCGTGGTCAACCCGGACATGCTGTCCACCACCGGAATGGACTACGGTGCGGTATTTGTAGCAACCTGTCTCGCAGCTGCTATTGGAACCCTGATCATGGGGCTGTGGGCTAACTATCCAATTGCGCTCGCTCCGGGCATGGGGCTGAACGCCTTTTTCGCGTTCACTGTTGTGGGCAGCCTCGGGTATAGCTGGGAAGTTGCACTTGGCGCGGTCTTCCTCTCTGGTTTGATCTTCTTCCTGTTGAGTATTTTCAAGATCCGCGAATGGATCATCAACAGCATTCCCCTGTCCCTGCGCTTCGGAATTTCTGCGGGTATCGGCTTCTTCCTGGCACTGATTGCACTTAAAAATGCGGGTATCGTGGTAGACAACCCAGCCACACTGGTTGGCTTGGGCGAACTGAAGTCAGCCGAGAGTCTTCTGTTTTTTGGTGGTTTTGTCCTGATCTGCGCACTTTCGTTCCGCCGCATAACCGGCTCGGTGATGATTGGCATTATTGCCGTGACCGCCATCGCCATGATGCTCGGCATGGTGGAATACAATGGCTTCGTCTCTGCCCCACCAAGTCTTGCACCCACTTTCATGAAAATGGACATAGCGGGCGCACTGAACGTTGGCATGATCAGCATCGTGTTCGCGTTCCTGTTTGTGGACCTCTTCGATACGTCAGGCACACTGATCGGTGCTGCACAGCGCGGTGGTCTGCTGGACAAAGATGGCAAGCTGCCACGCCTGGGCCGCGCGCTCATGTCTGACTCTGTTGCGACCATGTCTGGCGCCGCTCTCGGAACCTCAACTACCACCAGCTACATTGAATCCACTGCAGGTATTTCTGCGGGTGGGCGCACCGGCCTGACGGCTGTGGTTGTGGCTCTGCTGTTTCTGGCGTGCCTGCTGCTGGCACCCATCGCGAGCATTATTCCAGCCTACGCCACTGCACCCGCTCTGCTTTACGTGGCTGTGCTGATGACCGGCGGTCTCAAGCTGATAGACTGGGACGACATCACGGATGCAGCGCCAGCTGTGGTTACCGCTCTGGTAATGCCGCTGACCTTCTCAATCGCTAATGGCATTGCGCTAGGCTTCATTACTTACGCCGTGATCAAAGCTCTGAGTGGACGCTGGTCTGACCTGAATGTGAGCGTTATTGTGATCTCTGTTGTTTTCATCCTGAAATTCATGTTTCTGGACGCAGGTTAATCTACGCCCAGTCTGAGAGCCTGACTTTTTATGGATTATTTTTCTCAAAGCATCAAGCAAGCCATCCGTACAGTGCCAAACTGGCCAAAGCCCGGCGTCGACTTCCGGGATATAACCACGGTTCTGCAGGACAAAACTGCATTCCGAAAGCTGATTGATGCGTTCGTACACCGCTACCATGGCCACGATATTGATGCTGTGGCTGCGGTGGATGCCCGCGGATTCATCATCGGTTCGGCGTTGGCGTATGAGCTAAACGCCTCGCTGGTACTGGTACGCAAGAAAGGCAAGCTACCGTTCGATACCCTGGTGGAAGACTATGAGCTGGAATACGGAACCGCTTCAGTAGAGCTACACCAGGATGCGTTCAAACCCGGCGACAAAGTGATACTGGTGGACGACCTGATCGCCACCGGTGGCACCATGCTCGCCGCCAGCCGGTTGATTCGCCGTATTGGTGCAGAAATTATCGAAGTGGCTGCCATGATCGATCTTCCCGATCTAGGCGGATCTGCCAAGCTGCAAGAAGAGGGCCTCAAGGTCTATACTGTATGCTCGTTTGAGGGCGAATAGAGACTGAGCCTCAATTTTTATAAGAGCACCGGGAGGTCGTCATGGATTCTTATCAGCACCACTGGAAAGACGGCACTCCGGTGCACCTGCCATTGGGCAAGATTGTTTGCGTTGGCCGCAATTACGCGGAGCACGCGAAAGAACTCAATAACCCGGTGCCTTCTGAACCTCTGTTGTTCATCAAACCCGCCACCTCGGCAGCCCATGTAACACGCCCCCTTGAGTTCCCGGCCAGTCATGGCGAAGTGCACTTCGAAACTGAATTGGCGGTGCTGATCGGCAAACCGTTGACCAATGCATCTGCCAGCGAAGCCCAGGCGGCCATTCTAGGTTACGGTTTGGCGCTGGATTTAACCCTTCGGGATCTGCAAAGCCAGCTTAAAGAAAAAGGACACCCCTGGGAACGAGCTAAAGCCTTTGATGGCGCCTGCCCTCTGTCTCCTTTTGTAGCGGCAGACCTCTTCCGCAACGACCACATCACCTTCAGTCTGGATATTGACGAGCAGCGCCAGCAAAGCGGTGATTCCCGTGACATGCTTTTCCCTATCATTCCGCTGATTGCCCATATAAGCCGTCACTTCACACTGATGCCTGGCGATGTGGTGCTCACAGGCACGCCCAAGGGTGTTGGCCCATTGGTTTCAGGGCAGACGCTGGCGTTACAGTTGGAAGACCAGTTGTCCGTTTCCACCAAAGTGGTTAACGTTGGCTGACACAATCTTTCTTTATAAAGAGCTCGTATAGTCAGGCATGGCAAAAAAACCGGTTACCTCACGCAGTGGTCGTTTCTTCAAGCTTGCTGGCATGACTGCCTCGGTGGCAGGGCAATATGCCGGCCAGAAAGCTCGCAGCCTGTTCAACGGGGAAAACGACGAAGGCGCTCGCAGTGAAAGCTACACGCGCATGGCCAACCGCATCACCGATACCCTCGGTGAGATGAAAGGTGCTGCCATGAAGGTGGGGCAAATTGCCTCCCAGACCCAGGATTTCCTGCCCCGCGAGTTCTCCGATGCGCTTCAGAAACTGCAGAAAGAGGCACCGCCCATGCCGTTCGAGATTATTCTTGAACAGATAGAGACAGAGCTGGGCAAGCCGATTGGTGAATTGTTCGAGTACCTGCAGGAAAATCCCTACGCTGCAGCCTCCATTGGCCAGGTGCATCGAGCCCGCCTGCATGACGGCACGGATGTGATCGTGAAGGTACAGTACCCGGGCGTGGATGAATCCTGCGATTCAGACCTGAAACAACTTCGGCTGGCGCTGAAGCTCGGTGGCCTGCTGAAAATGCCGAAAGAGTCGGTTGATCAACTGTTCAATGAGATTCGCGAACGCCTGCGGGAAGAGCTCGATTATGAGAATGAGGCCAGCAACATTGGTCTGTTCCGCGAATTCCACAAAAATGACCCGTGGGTCGTTATTCCTTCGGTAATCCCCAGTCACTCAACGCGCCATGTGCTCACCCTGATTCTTGAGGAAGGCGATCATGTGAGCGAGGTGACGCCCGAGCGCTACGATCAGGCTACGATCAATCTGATCGGCCATCGTATGTTTACGACCATGGCGGATCAGCTATTCCGCTTTCAGTGCATTCATGGTGATCCACACGCGGGGAATTTTGCCTATCGGCCGGATGGCAGTGTTGTGATGTACGATTTTGGCTGTGTTAAGAAGCTGAAGCCGGAGATTGTTGAGGCGTATCGTAATGCGGTTACGGCGGCGCTGGCTGAGGACTATAAGGCACTGGATTCTTATTTGATTGATCTGGGTGCGCGGGTTGGGAGTCAGCCGGCTATTGATGAGGCTTATTACGCCATGTGGCGGGATATTCTTGTGGTGCCGTTTGATTCTGAGCAGCCCTATGATTTTGGTGAGTCGAGTATTCACAAGAGTGTGGCGGCGAAGACAAGTACGGTGTTCAAGTATCTGGATTCGTTCAAGCCGCCGGTAGAGAGTATTTTTATTGATCGGATGATTGCGGGGCACTATTGGATGCTGAAGCGCCTGGGGGTTCAGGCTGCTTTTGGTGAGGAGCTTCGGAAGTACCTTGCTGAGGCATCTTAGCCTCTTACTTTAGTGCTAACGGCAGTGTCAGGGCATTGTTCCCAAAACACGCTGTAAATACGTCCATGTACGCTTGGCTACGCCATCCATGGCTTCGCACAGTTTTGGGAACAATGCCCTGACACTGCCTATCTGACTAAAAAGTTCGCTGCCCATTCTGCAACGCCCTCTCCTGCACCTTTTCTGATAACCCTTGCGCGGGAAACACCCGCCGTTTCGCCGGGGTCGATCACCGTAATCGGTACATCTCGCTCCACCTCGTGAACCAACCCGGCAGCCGGATAAACCTGCAGCGAGGTTCCTACGATCAGCAGGTCGTCGGCGGTGCGAACTATGTCGGCGGCCGCTTCGAGCATGGGAACTTCTTCGCCGAACCAGACGATGTGGGGGCGGAGTTGTTCGCCGTGTTCGCAGGTTTCGCCTAGTTCTATGTCGCGATAGCCTATGTCGTAGTCCAGTTCCGGGTTAACCGAGCTTCGGGCTTTGGTGAGTTCGCCGTGGAGGTGGATTACGTTGCTGGACCCGCCGCGTTCGTGCAGGTCGTCTACGTTTTGGGTAACGATCGTTACGCGGTGATGCTGTTCCAGCTCACCCAGCAATGTGTGGGCGCGGTTTGGCTGCACATTGGCGAGTTGGCGGCGGCGTTCGTTGTAGAAACGCAGTACCAACTCTTTGTTTCGAGCGAAGGCTTCTGGGGTGGCAACATCGTATACGCTGTGCTGCTCCCATAGCCCGCCGTTATCGCGGAAGGTGGAGAGACCACTTTCGGCGCTGATGCCAGCGCCGGTGAGTACTACGATATGCCGTTGCATTAGTCGAATATCTTGCCGGGGTTGATGATACCGTTGGGGTCAAACACCTGCTTAATCCCTCTCAGATAGGCAATTTCCGCTTCGCTGCAGGTGTAGTGCAAGTAGGGCTTTTTGGTCATGCCTACGCCATGTTCGGCGGAGACGCTGCCCTGGTATTTTTCGACGATTTCAAATACCCACTTGTTCACCTGCTGGCATTTTTCGAAGAAGTCTTCTTTGGCCATGTCTTCAGGCTTGAGGATATTGAGATGCAGGTTGCCATCACCTATGTGGCCGAACCAGATGATTTCGAAATCCGGGTATTGTTCTGCCACCAGTTCGTCAATTTCTTTGAGGAACCCGGGGACTTTGGAAACCACAACGGAAATGTCGTTTTTGTAGGGCGTGCGAGGCGCGATGGACTCAGAAATGCGCTCGCGGAGCTGCCACAGGTTTTGGGCCTGGGTTTCGCTCTGGCTGATTACGCCGTCCAGAACCCAGCCATTTTCCATGCACTGCTCGAACAAGCTCATGGCGTCGTCCATTACCTGATCCGAAGTGGCTTCGAATTCCAGCAATGCGTAGTAGGGCGCTTCGGTTTCAAATGGAGCCTGCACCTGCCCGTGAGCCAGTACGTGGCCCATGGCTTCGTGGGAGAAGAATTCATAGGCCGTCAAATCCAGACCACTCTGGAAGGTTTTCAGCACGTCCATGGTGTTGCCAAGGTCGTTCAGGCCAAGCACCAGTACCGTGAGATTGTTGGGCTGGCGCGTGAGCTTCATGGTGGCTTCGGTAATAAAACCCAGGGTGCCTTCGGCGCCGATAAATAGATGGCGCAGGTCGTAGCCTGTGTTGTTCTTTGCCAGATCTTTGTTCAGTTCCAGGATGTCGCCTTTGCCCGTGACTACTTTAAGGCCTGCTACCCAATCGCGGCTCATGCCGTAGCGGATGACTTTTATGCCGCCTGCGTTGGTGGAGATGTTGCCACCAAGCTGGCTGGAGCCTGCAGAAGCAAAATCCACCGGGTAGTAAAGGCTGTTCTCTTCAGCAAAGTTCTGAAGTTGCTCCGTTATGACACCCGCCTGGCAACGCACCAGTCGATCGCTGGCGCTGAAATCCAGGATCTGATTCATGTTATCGAACGCAACCACCACCTCCCCATTGGCAGCCACAGCACCGGCACTCAAGCCAGTGCGGCCACCGGAGGGTACCAGCGCAATCTGGCTTTCGTTGGCAAACCTCACCAGTGCCTGAACCTGTTCGGTAGATTTCGGAAGAGCAATGGCAATGGGATTTGGTGCGTATATACGCGTCCAATCCTTGCCGTAACTCTCCAGATCAGCCGGGTCAGTCAGAATCTTTCCGGGTGCGTCACCGGTGGCTAACAGTTCTTTCAGGGAGGCTATGATCTGTTCGGTGTTCATGTGTGTGGCGGTCTCGTCAGGGTTGGGCAGGCGGCTCTGGGTACGAATTTTAAATTCAATTGATCCAGGCGAACCGGCGCACTGTGAAAAGTTGCTTTTATGGTATCATACCGCTCCTGTTCTGTGAGCCAGCCCCGACGATCACTGGCTGCAGGTGATTTCATGCCACGAAAGGTTCGGAAGCAAAGCCCATGTCAACGACGTCCCTCGAAAAGAGCAAAATCCGGATTCTGCTGCTGGAAGGCGTGCACCAGTCCGCACTGGACACCCTGAATGCCGCAGGTTACACCAACATTGAGTACCTCAGTCACTCTCTGGCCGAGGAAGACCTGATTGAGAAAATTGCCGATGCGCACTTTGTCGGCCTTCGCTCACGTACTCAGTTGACTGCAAACGTTTTTGAAGCAGCCAAGAAGCTGGTTGCTGTGGGTTGTTTCTGCATTGGTACCAACCAGGTGGATCTGCAAGCGGCTACCCGCCGTGGCATCGCGGTTTTCAACGCACCTTTCTCCAACACTCGCAGTGTTGCTGAGCTGGTTCTGGCCCAGGCCATTCTCCTGCTCCGCGGCGTTCCCGAGAAGAGCGCCAAAGCACATCGTGGTGAGTGGCAAAAATCCGCCAAAGACAGCTACGAGATTCGCGGCAAGAAACTGGGCATCATCGGTTACGGCAACATAGGTACCCAGTTCAGCGTTCTGGCTGAAGGCTTGGGAATGGATGTGTACTTCTATGATGTGGTTTCCAAACTACCCATTGGCAACGCCACTCAGGTAGGCAGCCTGCAAGAACTGCTCAACATCTCCGATGTTGTGAGCCTGCATGTTCCTGAAACGCCGGCCACCAAGTATATGTTCAAGGCCGAGCAACTGGCGCAAATGAAGCCTGGCTCTATCCTGATGAACGCCTCAAGGGGCACGGTTGTTGATATCGATGCGCTCGCAGACTCCCTGAGAAGCGGCAAGTTGCTGGGTGCAGCGGTTGACGTTTTCCCGGTCGAGCCCAAATCGAACAATGAGGAATTCGTATCTCCACTGCGCGAGTTCGACAACGTTATCCTGACTCCGCACGTAGGTGGATCCACCATCGAGGCTCAGGAAAACATCGGGCGCGAAGTGGCTGAGAAGTTGGCAATGTACAGCGATAACGGTACGTCTGTATCGTCTGTCAACTTCCCGGAAGTTGCTCTGCCTTCACATCCGAACCAGCACCGTTTATTGCACATTCACGAGAACGTGCCAGGCGTAATGTCCGAGATCAACAAAGTATTCTCGGACAACGACATAAACGTTTGCGGTCAGTATCTACAAACCAAGCAGGACATTGGTTATGTGGTAATTGACGTAGACAAAGCCTACGGTGAACTTGCACTGGAGAAGCTGCTCCAGGTGAAAGGCACCATACGCGCTCGCGTGCTGTTTTAAGCAGCAAGTGCCAATAAAAAAACCGGAGCAGCTGCTCCGGTTTTTTTATGCCCCGATATGTCCGGGGCCCCGCCTATTCGCCGATCACTGCATCGGCACCAAGGTCAACTCCACACGACGGTTCTGCTCCCGCCCTGCTGACGTATCGTTGGAGGCAATCGGGTAGCGCTCGCCATAGCCAACAGCGCGGGTGCGCTTGGGCTCAATACCCTGGTTGAGCAAGAAGTCGCGCACAGAGCCGGCACGGCGCTCACTGAGCAGCTGATTGTAGCTGTCGGCACCCGTGCTGTCGGTGTGACCTTCAATCTGGATAATGGTCTTGTCGAACTCTTTCAACACCAATGAAACGGATTCAAGCGTACTTGTGAAGCCAGAACGAATGGACGTCTGATCCGTTTCAAATGTGATATTACCAGGCATTACCAGCTCAATCTGATCGCCGTTGCGAACAACACGAACGCCGGTACCTTTCAGCTTATGCCTTAGCTCCGCTTCCTGCCTGTCCATGTAGTAGCCAATGCCACCACCAACCGCTGCGCCGCCGGCCGCACCAATCAATGCACCTTTGCCGCGGTCGCTTTTGCTTGAGGTTGCAGCACCGATAGCAGCGCCACCAAGGGCGCCAATAATGCTGCCTTTAGTGGCATTCGACGTTTTCTCTTCATCGGTATAAGGGTCATACGTCATGCAGCCGGCAAGGCCCATGGTCGTCACAGCTAGTGCAAGCATTGTTTTTTTCATACATGTCTCCTATAGCGGTTTTTCTACAAACGCATCTCAACGAGAACCCTTCCTGCTCAAGTGCCTTGAGGTCACGGCGTCAGGAGTTTTCGGAAGCGCCTGTTATTGAACGCTCAAACGTATCTATAATTGTATTGAACACAGTTGCCTGTAGATCTTTGGCTTCGTTTACCAAATGATGGCGGCCATTGGCGATTCTCACCTCCTCGACCGCTGCAAACTTGTTGCGGATGATTCTCAGATTGTGTTGCCAATCTACTGTCTGATCTTTTTCGCCCTGAACAACCGTTACCGGAAAGTTCACAGGGCGAGCCGATTCAATGTGCGGTATCCATGTTCGTAGTGCGCTCACCCAATCAACGTGAACAGCCCTCGCCTGCAGTGGGTCATACTCACGCAGGAAACGTAAAAAGCGTGTATTGCCGCTGTTCGCCGCAAATACACGCTGCCACCGGGTCATAAATGGCTTAACCAGCGTGTGCAGAACTTTGGCACCAAGCCATCCTGCGGGGCGCACCAAGGGTGCCAGTAAAACCACCTTCTGGAACTCCGACGTCTCCGTGGAATGATGGTTAGACAGAAGGTAGTCAATCAATATGGCTCCTCCCGTACTCTGCCCTACTGCAAACCAGGGCCCGCGGACTTTATCCCGCACATGAGCGAGAACTTCTGACAAGACTCCCTGGTATTCCAGGAAACTGCCGATAGCAGCGGGTGTGCCACTGGAAAGCCCATGCCCTGGCTGGTCATACGCCAGCACATCAAAACCGGCCCCAAGGCAACGGTCGATCAACTGACTATACAAGCCGACGTGATCAAAATAGCCGTGCAAAATGAACACGGTACCCCGATTCACCCGAGGTTCCGGCAGCCTGAAATAGTGCACCATGACCTCATGCTCGCCTGCCGTCACATAGCCTTGATGGTACGCAACCTCGGGATGCTCTACCCAAAGATCAAGGCCATAAAAGCGGCAATAGGCCACCATCTCATCGCTGAGTTTTTCACGCCCACCCGGATCAAAAGGCTCCAACCTCTTCAAAAGAGAGCTGCGATCCCAGTCAGGTATTTCTATGGTATCTGTTTTCCAGTACACGTAGAGTTAAACGCCTGTCATGAATAGATAATACAAATTAAGATGCACAATCCTAACCCATAGCGGGGGTATAACACAGATGTTGCAACACCTAATTGAGACCGCGCTACGCCAAACAATGACTCGTTTGGTCAGGCCAGCCCTTCATCCGGCCGTTCCGGTTTCAGTTCAGCGCACCTTAATAAGCCAGGCTTACCGGAGCTCTGTTCCGCCCCGTGACTGCCGCTTTCAGACAGACACTCTGGCAGGCCTTTCAACAATCAAAAGCTCTTTCGGGAAAGTCACACGTGGTGCTGTGCTATACCTGCACGGCGGTGGTTATATCATCGGCTCTGCAACCACGCACAAGGGCCTTACCGGCCACCTGGCCAAAGCCACTGGCTGCATGGTGATTACGCCAGAGTACCGCCTTGCTCCCGAGCATCCTTTCCCAGCAGCCCTGGATGATGCAGAAGCGGCGTGGCAGGGGCTCATCGAGGAAGGATTTACGCCTGGGCAGATTGCTATAGCAGGTGACTCAGCGGGCGGCGGCCTCGCCATTGCTCTGGCCATGCGCCTGCGTGACAGCAATCAACCACTCCCCTCTTCGATTACGGTTTTTTCACCCTGGACAGATCTGACCCAAAAAAACCTGTATTCCCCCGAATGCGAACCTGTGCTGCAGGCCCGCTGGACAGAGAAGGCAGCAAAGCTATACGCCGGGCGAGAGCCCTTGACCAACCCTCTTATCTCTCCGGTTTTCGGAAACCTTGAGGGATTACCCCCTCTGCTGATACAGGTCGGCAGCCAGGAAATTCTGCTTAACGATGCTGAGCGTTTGGCAGGTGTGGCGAGAAATGCGGGAGTAGATACCCAACTTGAGGTGTTCAACAGCCTCTGGCACGTATTCCAGGTGCATAGCGGACAACTAAGCCGAGCCTCCGCTGCAGTGCAAGCCGCTGGCAAGCATATCAAAAAGCATCTGGCAGACTGACCTTGCCCTGAACAAGCGCCTGTTTACGCTGTTTTGGCCATTGCTTGATGTGCCACTCCAGCCTTGATGCCCGGCTGCGATCACCTGCAGGCAAGCTTAGCACCAGTTCCAGCGGACCTTTACCCCTCAAGCTCCGCGCGCCTTTGGGCGCGCCGGCCTGATGTTCGGCAAAGCGGCGATTTACGTCTGTGGTTATGCCCGTATAAAGTGCACCACGGGCGGTGCGAATTATGTAGACAAACCAATCACTGGCCATCAGCCAGCCCCTGCTCACGTTCTTTCACTTTTTTCTGCTGCAGCCAAAGCCCCGCCATAATCAACACCAGCCCAATATAGGTCGAGGGTAGAATCTGTTCGCCCAGAATAAAATAAATGAACACGAGTGACAGGAATGGCGAAATAAAAATCAGGTTACTCACTCTGGAGGTGTTTTCTGCCTTTTTCATAGCGTAAGACCAGAGCACGAAGGCGATACCCATTTCGAATATGCCTACGTACATAGCGGCAACCAAAGAGCCGGTAACCGGCAGGGGCAGGCCTTCTGTCCACCAACAGATTACAGCTATCACCGGGAGGCCGAACAAAAAATTCAGGAACAGACCAACCACCGGATCCCGGGTATCACGGGTAGCAATAATCCAATAGGACGCCCACACAAGAGTACTGCCTATGGCCAGAGCAACCCCGATTGGGTCTGAGAAGCTCAGGGTGGTCACGGCACCCCGAGTGGCAATCACCACAACGCCCGCATAGCACACCAGGCCCGCCAGTATATCCAGCCTACGCAGGCGATGGCCCAGAAATGGCACCGACAGGTACGCCAATACCAGCGCCCAGGTGTAATTTAACGGCTGGGCTTCTTGCGCAGGTAGCCGATCGAATGCACCAAAAAGAAAGAAATAGTATAGACAAGGGTTTATCAAGCCCATGCCAAACGATTGTATGTATTGTTTCCTCTTTAGCGAAAATACCAGATGCCAACGTTTTTGCAGCATCAGGATAATCGCCATAACCACCACAGACGCCGAGCAAGCGACCAGCAACATTTGCACGGGTTCCAAATCTGCCAAGGCCAGCTTGAAAGCCGTGGCAACAGTAGACCAGAGCAACACAGTGCCCAGCCCGTACATCATGGCTGTTTTCTGGTCTTTCATTGCACGCCTCCTTTAGTCACGTTTACACCACTGCTCACCACGTCGGTGTCATCGCCTGCTTCAGGGCCAGGATCATCCGCGGCCAGCCATCTGTACAAGGTGCGCCGATTTATACCCAAAATCTGGGCGGCTCGGCGCTTGTTACCACCCACTGCCTTCATCACCTTACTCACATAGTCTTGCTGGAGGGTATCCAGTGTTGGCCATTTCGAAATGCTATCGGCACTTAATGGAGCCTGTGACGATACCGTAGCTCCCTGACGTTTGCGGATTCGTTCTGGTAGATGATCGGGCTGGATGGTGTCGCCTTCACAAAAGGTTACTGCCCTCTCGATCGCGCTGGCCAGTTCGCGAACATTGCCTGGGAACGGGTAATCCATAAGAGTGCGAGAGCTTACCTCGCTCAGTTTCAAAAATCCGCGCTGATGCCGACGGGCAGCTTCCCTTAGAAAGTGCATGGCAAGCAGGTCAACATCATCACCCCGCTCACGTAACGCCGGAATGCGCAGGCTCAGAGTCTCCAATCGATAGTAGAGGTCTTCCCGGAAGCTGCCTTCACTCACAGCTTTCTGAAGATCTACATGGGTGGCTGCCAGAATTCGCACGTCCACGGGCTCTTCCTGGTCCGAGCCCACTGGTTTCACCATTCCCTCCTGTAATACCCGAAGCAGCTTTGCCTGCAAGGCCAGAGGCATCTCGCCAATTTCATCCAGCAACAAAGTGCCACCGTGTGCTTCCGCAAACAGGCCCTTCCGAGCCTGGCGCGCCCCGGTAAAAGCACCCGCCTCATGTCCGAAAAACTCACTTTCCATGAGTTCTGCCGGTATACCCGCACAATTCACCGCCACAAACGGCTTGGAGCTGCGCTCGCTGACGCGGTGAATCGCTCTTGCCACCAATTCCTTACCGGTTCCGCTTTCGCCGCATATCAATACTGCGGCCTCACTGCGAGCAATCTGGCGAATTTCGGACCGGAGCCGCGCCATGCTTTCATGGTCGCCAATCAGGCCCAGGGATTCATCGGTGTTACTGTTCGCAAGAAACTGCTGCAGCTGTTTTGTGAGGTCCGCCTGTGTGAGCAATCGTCTTATTTTCAGGCGCAGATGATCAGTAGACAAAGGCTTGGTGAGAAAGTCATCCGCTCCTGCCTGCAATGCGTCAACGGCCTGATCAACGGTTCCGAAAGCGGTAATGATGATAAAAGGCAGACTGAGCCCCTCGGCCTGAGCCGCCTTGAGCAACTCCAACCCATCGCCATCCGGCAGGCGCAGATCTGATACAACCAAATCAGGCGTTTCTGCGCGTAGCATCCCACAGGCCTCGTTTACGGTTCCGGCGCGACTTACGCTGTAACCATCCAACGCAAGCTCTTCACTCAATAGCAGACCGAGGCTGGCATCATCTTCCAGAAGCAGAATCCTTGCTTTGTATTGGCTCATACTACTGTCTCCTCTGGCCAGTACAGGCTCATTCTGCATCCTCCCGATTCACTGCTTCCGATTTCAATCCGGCCACTGTGTTCTTTAAGTACACTGCTAACCATCGCCAGCCCAAGCCCTGTGCCTTCCCCGGCGGGCCGGGTACTGTAAAACGGTTCAAACACCGCATCTCGCTTCTCCGTTGCGATGCCCGGACCATCATCCTCGACCCGCACTTCCCACTCGTTACCACAGCGATGCAACGACACAGTTACCTCGGCGCGAGCGGCCTGACAGGCGTTGCGCACCACATTAAGGCAGGCTAATTCCAATCTCACAGGTTCAGCCCTGACCCGAGCATCCACATCAAAGCCCTGACTTAGCATGCGTTTCCCGCGGCATTTCTCATCTTCACCCGCACGCGCCAGTACATCCTTGAGGACAGTATCAAGACTGATCGGCCGCCTTGAATCTGGCACATGGCGGAAACAGTCCAAAAGCTGTTGAATGATGGTGGTCATGCGCCCCACCTGATAGCTGATGTCGTCCAACTGCCGCCGCTGCTCATCTGTCAGTTCATGACGGGCCAAAATGTTGGCTCGCCCCTGAATCACGTTCAAAGGCGCGCCCAGTTCGTGGGCCACCCCGCCAGCCACCCGCCCGATCATGGCTATTTTTTCCTGATATTCCAGGCGTTCAGCAAGTTGACGCTCAATGATCACCCGTTGTTGTATTTCCTCTTCTGCTCTGGCCATGCGCTGCCCCATGTCCCGCACACCACCATAAATTTGCCGCAACTCACGGGGGCCAGAGGGCTCCGCATGAAGCTGCCAGTGACCAGGTGCAAGCTCTTCCATGGCACCCAATAGCCGACTGACATGGCGACCGACAGTCCCGTAGTGCCCAAGCACCACCACCAGAATGATTGTGATCGCAAGGGCCGACCAGATAGAGGCGGCCCAAAGGCGGCTTGAGGTCAGCAACTCATGAAAATCGCTACGTTTGCGGGTGATTTGCAGCAACCCCTGTATTCGGCCATCGTCGGCCACCAGGGGCGTAAAGTGCGAGAATACGGATTGCCCATCCACACGCCGAAAGGCTCCTCCAAGCTCGCCACTATTAATAACCTGCTCGGCACTGGCGCTGTTTCCTACGTCTGTGTCCGCCAAGCCCAGACTGGCAATTCGGGCTCCGTCTTTATCGAACACCGATGCTCCGGACACGCGACCAATCCGGAAGATCGATTTCAAAGAATCGCCAATAACCAACTCATCTTTTTCCTGCATGGCGCGGGAAAGCGGGCCGCTGGCAGCGCGAGCCACCAGTTCCAGATCTTCCTGTAAGCGCTCATTCAGAGCCTTTTCTACGGCCCCGAACCCGAGATATATAGCCAGGCCACTGATGGCCAGCAAGGGGACAACAATACTCAACACCAGGGTGATTTGTATCGACCCGAATACTTGGCCGGCGCTTCTGAGAGACGGTTTCATTCAAGCTCCATTAGCATAATTGCCACACATCTTTGCCACATGTGGCATTTCGCCACAACACTCATTACGTGAGATTAACTAGAGAAAACCAATAACTTACTGTTTTATATACAAAAAAAGATAAATCTGAAAGCTGGCACGGCGCTTGTTATGTCTCTAGTGAACGCAAATCAGACAGGAGAAGTTGATTATGAACATGAACAAGCTACTCGTATCCATTACCGCATCCCTCGCCTTACTGGCGGCAGCGCCTGCCATGGCAGAGCAAAACCCGGTAGCCACCGGAGACTCTGAGGGCTATTCAAACCCTGCCGCAGCGGGTACCCAGAACACCCATTACAACGACGCCGAGCTGAAAAGTTTCATTGAAGCGCAGGAAGGCATTTCGGAAGTGCGTGAAGAGTATATCGAGAAAATTGAATCTGCAGATTCCCAGCAGGAAGCTCAGAAACTGCAGACTGAAGCCAACGATGAAATGGTATCGGTTATCGAGGATGCAGGCATGGACATCCCAACCTATAACGCTATCGCAACCGCCTACAGCAGCGAACCAAAGGTACGCAACCGTGTTGACGCGCTAATGTAAGCGTCGGTCGATTCCGGACAAACTGCTCGTCAGTTTAGCCCCGCCTAGCGGGGCTTTTTGCATTGTGGCGCAGGCGGTTCCGCTATCTTTCTGCTCAGCTCACTGAAACCGGAACGGAAACAAACTTGACTCCCTGGCGAGCCAGTTCCGCCGAACCCCGCGCCGTAAGCTCAGAAATAAACTGGAATTGTTCTTTGGGATCAAATGGATAGGCCTTCAGTCGATAGTGCATGCCCCAGGGCTTGTTGAACACTATCACCAACACCGGCTGCCAGGTTTTGGTTCGTGGGCTGGTAAAGGCTACGTCTCGGAGCAATTCACGCACCCGGCTGACATCGTGATTGGCTTCCAGATGAAAATCAGCCACGCACATAAGGTTATCCGTGCCGTCGTTTCCGTTGGCTATCAGAGAGTTCCACAGTTTGTTGTGGGGAATGATGACAACCGTATCATCCGGCGTAACAATTTCCGCAGCCCGTGTTCCGATGGCGCGCACTACGCCGTATTGGCCATCAACCTCAATCCAGTCACCAGGCCGGTAAGGCATTTCATACAGTGTAACAATACCGGCAATCAGGCTATTGGCGTAATCCTTGAACGCAAAGCCCAACGCCAGAGCAAGAGCGCCGAAAATGGCCACCATGTTCTCAAATGAAGGCTCCACCAAAATCGGAGCCACAATCACAACCGTGGCGAGAATAATTAACAGCCGAAGCAACGGCACCGAAGCCAGCAAGTACAGCCGCGGCTTACCGCCCAGTTTTTCAGCAATCCGGGGAAGAACTTTTTGAACCGCCACCGTAATCAGGGAGGCGATGACGATAACCAGCAGCGCGTTCAACAGCGCCTGCCCGGTTATCGAGGCAAAGGCAGCCTTGATGCCAAGGTCTTCAATCATAAAACCTCCTAGAACTGATCAAGCGGAAAGCCCCAGCTCTGCAGGTGGCGCCTGACAGTCGGGTATCCGATAGGTGTTACCTGCCAACGCCCTTCGGGCTGATCGCAAGTGACCAACTCAGCACGCTTCAACCGTGAAAGCACCAGGCTCAATTCATAGGCAGAGACACCCGTAACGGCTTCCAGTGAGTCCATATCAAGGCCGTTGTGCAACAACAAACCATGCAGCACAAAACCGGTGACACTTTCCTTACTCTGGGGCATGCTCGGCAGGCTTAGGCGCCCCAGCGGCACAATCCAGCAATCAGCTGCCTTGTTCTGCGTGTTTGATTTATCGTCGGCTTCCTCCAGCTTGGTGTCATCATCCGGCTGGGCACGCAGAGATCTCTGCCAAATGGCGAGGGCCACACCGGGATTACCGCGGGAGGTGGCAGCCAAGTCACGCAAAAACGTGCTGTACTTGCGCTTTTTATTGCCTTTGGTTTTTTCCACTTCAGCCGCCTCAGCAGGGGGCAGTACATACAGGCCATCACCAGTCATCCGTGCAACCACTGGTGACTTCCCATTGCCCGATGCCAGATACGAAAACCAAACACCAAGACGCTCAGCATCCATGGCTGCGGGTGTCCATGGTGACATC
Source organism: Marinobacter sediminicola (assembly GCF_031157525.1). Taxonomy (GTDB): domain Bacteria; phylum Pseudomonadota; class Gammaproteobacteria; order Pseudomonadales; family Oleiphilaceae; genus Marinobacter; species Marinobacter sediminicola. The sequence continues at coordinate 86,385 of NZ_JAVIXR010000008.1, read as the reverse complement.
TGGGCGTTCTCAAGATAGTGTCCCCAGTATCGCCAGCACCAACTCGAGCACCCCACTATGCCTGGCCCTGTATCACCATTTGCGATCCTGCGAAAAAGCTCCCGAACCAACGCCAGGCCAGACAGGCTTCGCAACCAGAAATCGGCAAGTTCCGGAATCACCCAGGGGCGAGACAAATCCCGACCATCCCACCATTCACCGGCATCATGATCACTAAATGAGAGCGTATGCGGCGGTTCAATAATGCTCCACCCTTCACCATCGCTGTCAGCAACCCCTGGTTTTCCAATCTCTGGAAATCGGCCAAGCGCCTGCTGAAGCCCGGAAAAAGGTGGCGCCACCAGACAAACCACCTCCCGGCTTAGCGCCCCCTCGGAGCGGGCCTGTTTCAGGCTACAGGCAATCGCTTCAACCTGCCGCGAGTAATCCGGCTCAGGTGCGAGCCGGCTCTGCTGAGCGGCAGACAGCTCTGGTAAATCGTCCATGCTTTCGAACGGTTCTTCAGCTTGAGAAACCCCGGCCTGTAGTTGCGTGAGAACATGCCGGACAGCATCTTTAAGTGAGCGCTGCACAGAGGTTTGCGGCTGAGCCCACTGTTCAGCCGGTATTAGCCCGCCGGGGAGGCATGAATCGGCTGTATTGTCGTTGGCTTTGTCCGTCAAAAAACAACTCCTGCATGGCCACGGTTAACTTGTTTACTCAGGCACCAGCCAGCCGTGTTCGTGGGAAAGGCCCAGCACAGATTCGCCTGCAATATCGTCAATCATGGCAGAAAAACGGTCTTCAAACCCCCATGGCGGATTAACAACCAGCATGCCAGAACCTGTCATGCCTCGCTCCGGGGGTGCTTTCAGGTGAACTTCACTGCACCACACTTTGCGCAGCGGGTTATCCTTCACCGCTTGTTTCAAAGTAGCCTGTAAGCCGCTGGTAAGCACGGGATACCACACAAGATAAACACCATGACGGCACTTCAGCCATGCTTTATGCAAGGTCTCGGCAACATCCGCGTACTCGGATTTGATCTCGTAGGAGGGGTCAATCAGCACCAGCAGTCTGGGCTGCGCCGGAGGCAGCCGCCTCAGCAGCCCTTTCAGACCGTCTTCGTGCATAACTCGCACGCCCTGCTCTGCGGCCCAACCGGCAAGCTGACCGCTTTCGCCGGGATGCAGCTCGAAGGCTGTCAGCGAATCACCCGGGCGCAGGAACTGGCGAAACCAGGCGGGGGATCCAGGATAAACCGTCAAGCGGCCGGAACCCGCGTTCAAGCGCGACAAGACATTTATAACCGGCTGCCAATCTTCGGTAACTAAACCGTTACGGCTAGCCCAGAATTTTTGCACGCCCGCATCGGCTTCTGCCGTTTTTCGTGCCCACTCACTCTCAAGGTCGTAAATGGCACTGCCTGCGTGGGTATCAAAACAAGCAATAGCCGAAGACTTTGCTTGCATCATGGTAAGAGCAAGTGTCAACGCCGCATGCTTCTGGACATCCGCAAAATTCCCGGCGTGAAAGGCGTGAAGATAACTCAACATAAATCAGCTCCCGATAAACAGGAGCTATTAAGCCCGAGCACACACGCTCAGCGCAAGAAGCCCTCTGTAAATCACACCGTGACTCAAAACAAAAAACCCTTGCGCTGAGACGACTCAGAAAACATAATTGCGAACGATAATGCCTCCCATTACCATACTCATTTCCACAATCCCGGAGTTTTCAATGAAGACACTTTTCCGACCGGCCCCTCTCGCGCTCACTGTTGCGGCCTTAATGAGTGCTGGCTGTGCCAACACCACCTCTCCAGATGCAGCAGACTCTCAACCTGCCACCAAAGCGTCAGTTGTAGAGCACTACGCGGACATAGCACACGCCGGATATGAAGACGCATTGATTACTGCCAAAGCGCTGAACAAGGCTACCGACCGTTTAATTTCTGACCCTACAGAAGCCAACATGAAAGCCGCCAAGGAAGCCTGGTTAGCAGCCCGTGTGCCCTACCAGCAAACAGAGGTTTTCCGCTTCGGCAACGCGATTGTGGATGACTGGGAAGGCCAGCTGAACGCCTGGCCATTAGATGAAGGGCTGATCGACTACGTGCAGGCCGACGATTACCAGTATGAACTGGGCAATGCAGGCGCAACCGCCAATATCATTGGCAGCAACAGCATCAACGTTGGGGGCGAGACCCTCGATGTGACAAACCTTACGCCAGAGTTGCTTGCCAACCTGAATGAGATCGGTGGTTCAGAGGCAAACGTGGCTACCGGCTACCACGCCATTGAATTTCTGCTCTGGGGGCAGGACCTGCAAGGCTTTGAGCCAGGCAATGGCGAACGGCCTGTTACTGATTACGCTACCGGCGTCGACTGCACTAACGGCAACTGCGAGCGCCGGGGTGAATTCCTCGACGCGGTAACTGACCTTCTGGTGTCTGATCTGGAGTGGATGGCTGCCCAGTGGGCTCCGAATGCCTCTGAGAATTACCGCAGCCAACTTATGAATGCCGACGCCAACGAAGGCGTGCAGAAAATGCTGTTCGGCATGGGTTCTCTGTCGCTTGGCGAACTGGCGGGCGAGCGCATGAAGGTAGCTCTTGAAGCCAATTCATACGAAGACGAGCACGACTGTTTCAGTGATAACACTCACAATTCCCACTACTACAATGGCCAGGGCATTCAGAACGTCTATACCGGCAACTACCGCCGTGTAGACGGCAGCCTGGTATCCGGCCCGTCCCTGTCTGACCTGGTAGCACAAAGCAACCCCGAGCTGGACGCCCGCCTGAATGCACAGCTTGAGGCATCCATGAATGCATTGGGAATGATGAAGGCCAAGGCCGAATCAAGCCAGAACCCCATGCCGTTTGATATGATGATCGCACCGGGCAATGCAAAAGGAGCAAAGATTGTGAACGGCGCGATTATGGCACTGGTAGAGCAAACCGGTTCCATTGAGCAAGCAGCTCGCCAACTTGGTCTAGAAGCCCTTTCGCCAGACGACGCGGGCCACTCTTTCTGACAGTAAACCAGAAAGACACCGATACCCGGGGGCGAACACCGCCCCCGGTCAACAAGGAACAAGATATAGCCATGGAAAGCCCGCTTTGAGTAGAGCGGATTTTCCATGGCTTATTCAATTATGTGGAACAAATTAATGTCCAGGACACGACTTATAACAGGGCTACTGGTTTTAGGTATCAGCCTGCCCGTTCATGCCGGCTCCCATGCAGACTTTCCATTGCAGGACACCCCCAACACCGGCGGTGACGGCACAGTGGAGCAATTCGACACTAACGCCTATTCCCTACCCCAGGGCAATCTTTCCATGACCAAACGCCTGGATTTCAGCGTTGGGAACAGTTTTTTCCGCAATCCCTGGGTTGAAGCACCGGCCAGTACCACGGCGCGGGACGGCTTAGGCCCTCTGTTCAACACCAACTCATGTCAGGGCTGCCATATCAAAGACGGCCGCGGCCACCCGCCCGGAGTTGATGAACCACCGGTATCTCTATTCTTGCGCCTTGCGGTTCCCGCCGACCCGGAAAAAGACGCAGACATTTTACTTACCCACGGTTTTAAACCAGCACCGGTTTACGGCAGCCAACTGCAAACTGCCGCCCTGCCCGGAGCCAAGCCAGAAGCAGATATGGTGTTGACGTGGAATAAAGTAACCAAGACCCTGGCCGACGGCACCAAAGTGGAACTGCGAGAGCCCGTATACCGAATAGAGAATCCCAACTATGGTCCTCTGCCCGACGGTCTTCTGACCTCCCCCCGGGTTGCCCCGCCCATGATAGGGATGGGACTTCTTGAAGCCATTCCCATTGCTGACATAGAGGCTCTGGCCGACCCTGAAGATAACGACGGCGATGGCATTTCCGGCAAGCTGAATCAGGTGTGGGATCTTGCCACCAACCAGACAGTACCCGGCCGTTTTGGCTGGAAAGCCGCCGAACCCAATGTGCACCAGCAAAGCATGGGCGCGTTTGCCGGCGATATGGGGCTGACCTCCAGCCTTAAACCAACCACCGATTGCACCCCTGAACAGAAATGTGACCGCTTCTCCGACGGAGGCCAGCCGGAAGTCAGCGACAAGATCGCTAACTTTGTTACTTTCTATGCAAAAAGTCTGGCTGTGCCTGCACGACGCAACATGGAAAGCCCATCAGTGCAACAGGGCGCCCAGCTATTTAACGAAACCGGATGCGCCGGGTGTCACACACCTCGGCATATCACAGGAACAGACCCCGAGCGCCCAGACCTGAGCGACCAGACCATCTGGCCCTATACCGACATGCTGATACACGATATGGGCCCTGCCCTTGCCGATGGTCGCGATGAGTTTTTGGCCAATGGCAACGAGTGGCGCACTCAACCGCTGTGGGGCATTGGTCTGGCGCAAACCGTTAATCCGCAAGCCGGCTTTTTACATGATGGGCGAGCGCGCACTCTGGAAGAGGCCATCCTATGGCATGGTGGAGAAGCCGCACCGGCGGTGGCGCGCTTCAGCGAGTTCAGCGCTGAACACCGACAGGCATTGATCGATTTTCTGAATTCCCTTTGATGGAGCCCGACATGACGCGACTGACACTGACCTTCTTACTCGCCTCATCGGTGGCCGCTTCTCCGCTGATGGCGGCACCTGCCAATACGGTAGATAGGCAAACCGCTGAATACCGAAAGCAATGGCACAGCGACATTCTCACCGGTTATCAGAACCTGGCGACACAAGGCCAAACTCTGGCCAACCAGGCAGCGGGCTATTGTCAGGCCCCCTCGCCTGAAGGGTTTGAGCAAACAAAACAGGCCTGGTTGGAGGCTTTTTTAGCCTGGCAGGAGGTTCGATTCGTGGATTTTGGCCCGGTAGAGCAAGGAAATCGGGCCTGGCAATTCCAGTTCTGGCCGGACCCGAAAAACCTCGTAGCCCGCAAGGCTTCCTACCTGCTTAAAGACGAAGCGCAGATCACACCTGAAAAAGTCAGTGAATCCGGCGTCGCCGTTCAGGGCTTCCCAATGGCGGAGTATTTGCTGTACGACCAGGCCTTCGCAAACGGCGAAGAAGCGCTGCCAGCCGGGCGCAGCTGTAAACTACTGGTAGCCGTAACCCGACATATCGCCGACAACGGTCAATCCTTGGCAAATGACTGGCAGGGCTTTCAGAGCAACTACCTTGGCAGTGATCAGTACACAGATACAACCATCCGCTCTGCCATGGCCGGGCTGGAGATTCTTGAGGAGCGGCGCCTGGCTACGCCAATGGGGCTGCGCGGTAACGGTAAGCGCTCAGTTTACAGCGCCGATGCCTGGCGAAGCGGAGCCAGCCTGGCTGCCATGGGTGCCAGTGTTCAAGGAATCAAACAGAGTTTTCTGCCGGCATTCTCCAAACTCCTCACAGATCGCAAACAGTCCGATCTGGCTGAGCATATTGCACAGCAGTTTGACGAAGTGCTGGCTAACTTTCCGGAAGTCGATCGCCCGATGGCGCCCTTGCTTGCCGACGATAACGGCTACAAATTACTGCAAAGCCTTTATATCGACCTCACACAGCTAACCTCCCTGGTGAATGACCGGGCAGCCGTTGAGCTTGGTGTGGTACGTGGCTTTAATTCCAGCGACGGAGACTGAGGAGAGGCCAATGACTGAGCTGACTCGCCGAAGCCTCATTAAATCCGTCCTCGCTGGCAGTGCTGCCATCACCCTTTCCGGCTGCACCCTGCTGGCCCGCAAAGCGGGTGGCCAGAGCCCTCAGCAATACACCGGCGCTATAGGTTTGCCCGACAACCGCTTCGCTGTAGGCGCCATAGCGCCGGATGGCAAGATGCTATGGCAATCCCCGGTAGGCGCTCGCTGCCACAGTGGGTGCAACCGACCGAATACCGCACAAGTGGTGTTCTTTGAGCGCCGGCCAGGCTGGGCTTTCTACGTTTTCAATAGCGAATCAGGCGATCGGCTGCACCGCATTGAAGCCGCTGAAGGCGAACACTTTGTGGGCCATGGTGTCTTCTCACCTGATGGCCGTTTCCTGTACGCTCCAGCCAATCGTTATGAACCCGGGGAAGGTATTATTGCGGTGTACGATAGCCAGCGCGGCTATCAACGAGCCAACACCTTTGAGCTGAACGGCATAGGCCCGCACCAGATCACCATGCACCCCGATGGCCAAACACTGATCGTTGGGTTGGGCGGCATTCGGACCCACCCGGATTACGATCGTATCAAGCTCAACCTGCCCACTATGAAACCCGCACTGGTGATGATGGACAGGCTCTCCGGTGAAGTCCTCGCCCGATTACAGCCATCGCACCACCAACTCAGTACCCGGCATGTGGATGTAGCACCAGAGGGCACTGTTTATGCGGGCTACCAATATCAAGGGCCAGCTCATGAGCTGCCACCACTGGTCGCGCGTTACCGCAACGGACGCTACGAAGAGATCGACTTTGGTGAGACCGTTCACCGGGAGCTGGGCAATTACATTGCCAGCATAGTGGCTCACCCGGAGAATGATCTGGTTGCCATTGCCTCCCCGATAGGTGGGACAGCTTTGCTCTTCAACGGCCACTCTGGTGAAATTGTTGCAAAGGCTGCCATCCCGGACTGTGCCGGTGTTGAAGCTTTGGCTGGGGGAGACTTTTTAGTATCTTCAGGCCGCGGCAAGCTGGTTCGCATGGGCAAGGGAAAACCGGCGGAAGAAATTGCCGGCATGCCGGTTCAGTGGGATCATCATCTGGTATGAACCATCGCTAATCTGCATTCCGAGGTACTGGGGTGCCGGCCCGGCTGGTATCCTTGGCTATCCATTTTACGGAGGGCAGCGGCTTGTCCAAGCAACAAACACCAATTCAGAAAAACTCCTCTTCCAACGCGAGCGACCAGACAGGTAACGGGCTATTCGAACGACCTGTTGACCGGCTATACAGCCTGATCGCCAACGAAGAAGACGCCCGGGTATGCAAAGACATCCCAGCCGAAGCCTGCAATGTGGTGCCACGCAACTTCTTCCTGATTCTGGCAGCCAACGTACTGACCAAGCTGGGTGACTTGTTAATCAGCCCGAAAACCGTGCTTGCCTGGCTCATGAGCGCCATTGGCGCGCCGGCTCTGGTGGCCTGGCTTGTTCCCATTCGGGAATCCGGCTCCATGGTTCCCCAGATGATGATTGCAGCCTGGGTTCGCCGCAAACCGGTGCGCAAGTGGTTCTGGACGCTTGGCAGTTTTGGACAGGCCATCAGCGTGACTGCCATGGCTGCTTGCGTCTGGTTTCTTGAGGGCTATACGGCCGGCGGCGGCATTGTCGCTGCGCTGATTGTATTCTCTCTGTCACGGGGTTTCTGCTCCGTGGCCATGAAAGATGTTCAGGGAAAGTGCATTCCGAAAACCCGCAGGGGCAGACTTTCCGGTCTTGCCGCCACCATCGGGGGCACCGCAACCGTTTTACTGACCGTTGTTCTATTCAGGAACCAGGGCGACCCGACACTCGCATTTTACAGCTTGTTGCTCCTGCTTGCGGCCGCTCTCTGGGTGATTGCAGGGCTCCTGTTCGCCGGAGTGGAAGAGCATAAAGGTGAAACCGGGGGTGGCGGCAACGCTCTCACCGAAGCGTTCAAAAGCCTGTCACTACTGCGCGATGACGCGCCATTTCGCAACTTCGTTATTACCCGCGCCCTCTTGCTGTGCTCGGCTCTGGCATCACCCTATTTCGTGGTTCTGGCTCAGAAAGAATCTGATACCGGCTTAATGCTTGGGGTGTTCCTTCTGGCAAGTAGTTTGGCCAGCTCCGTATCCGCCAGCTTTTGGGGCTGGATGGCAGATACTTCCAGCCGACGGGTAATGATTCGTGGTGCAGCTATCGCCAGTGCTGTGTGCTTATCCGTAGGACTGACCGCCATGTTCGCGGGGACAGGCGTAGGCAACGGCTGGTTCTACCCAGTGGCGTTCTTCGCTCTAAGCATTGCCCACGCAGGCGTAAGACTGGGCCGCAAAACCTATCTGGTGGATATGGCGGGAGGCAACAAACGCACAGATTACACGGCCGTGAGCAATACAGTGATCGGCTTTTTGCTGCTTGCCACCGGCGGATTAACCGCATTGCTGTCGCTGATATCCAACGCGGCAGTGATTGTGGTACTTGGGTTGATGGGGCTGGCGGGAACACTGAGTGCCATTCGCCTGAAAGAGGTAACCGGCGACTGATCCTCCAGCCGCCCAGCCATTCTTCAAGATGCGTTAAACAGGTGCCTTGCCATCATTCAGTGCCAAGGCACCTTTCACAATGCGGTAGATGACCCAAATGGCGGCGCCCATAAGAATGAACCACCCGACAATAATAAAGCTGGTGACAACGCCAATAACCGTCCACAACAAGCCCAGCCAAAAGGTTCTGATCTGCCAGCGGAAATGAGGTTCCACCCAGGTGTTACGAACATCATCGAGCTTCACGTAATTAATAATGACGCCCACCAAACCGGTGATACCCCCCAGAAAAAACGACAACCCCTGGAGGATGTAAACAACCACCGCCAGGTTGCGTGCGGGATCAGATCGGCGCGACACTTCATTCGCTTCTGTATCGGCGGGTATGTATTCCGGGTCAGCCAAGGCACTTCTCCTTTTTCAATATGAACTGAGAGCTTAACACAGGCGCCGGAAGCGATTTGGCCCTCATTCGATCAGTGATTATCCGGACGATACCCCAGCCGGAAACCACCCCAGTGCCGTCCATTTACATATACCGGCACTGAAAGGTCGTGCATGATTTCGCCAGTGTCACGCCGGTAGGTTTGCAGCAGCATGTCTTCGGTATGGCTGCCGCAACGAATCCCCGTTCGGTCATTAAACAGACGCTTGCTTCGGCTGCGCATCAAATCCGTGGCGGAGTCCCCGGTTGGCGCATGAGCAAACTCCCGATTATGAGTGGGAATATAGCCATCCGGGGCCGCAGCTATCGAAAACACCAATGCAGGATGAGAGCTTTTTACCTTCTCCTGAACCTCCGGCAAATACTGATCGGTGAAGGCATCGAAGCTGCTTGAGTACTTGGCAGGCTGAGTGCCCGGGATCACCCTTCTCGTTTTATCGAACAAAGCATCTTCTCGCAATTTTCCATCACGCACAGCCTGCTCGAAAATCTGGCTAATCTGCGCAGCACCGGTAAGAGCTTGATCGTAGAAAAACCTGTGGTAGCTGGAGCCGCTATTCATGGCAAACGCAGCGTTGGCCACTTCCGCAAGCTCCATCAGTGTGGCAGCCTGTTCGGCAAGCGAAGCAACGCTGGAGTCACTTTCAGAGATCTGATCCCGAACGGTTTCAATGGCCGTGAATACATGGCCCAAGCTGAGCTCGTTGTTCTGATCTATCTCTGCAATACGGGCAATCTGCTGTTGAACCCGATCGGACTGATCGCGTATCTGGTCTAGCCGCTCACCAACGGTTTCTACAGACACCAATCCCTCTTCTACGCTTCGGGCAAGATTCTCTATACGGGTGACGATCAATGCCGTATCAGAACGGATCTCCTGTAGGGTTTCTGCCACCTCACCGGTCGCCTGAGCAGTGCGGCCCGCCAACTGCCGAACTTCATCCGCCACTACCGCAAAACCACGTCCTTGATCGCCCGCACGAGCCGCTTCAATGGCCGCGTTGAGTGCCAGCAAGTTAGTCTGTTCCGCAATGCCCTGGATAGTGCTGGTTACACCCTGGATTTTGTTGGACTTGTCGTTCAGCTCCTGAATCAAGCGAAGGTTTTCACCGGACTGCTGATGCACCAGGCGTATGCTATCGATAGCACTGGTGAGCGCTTGACGCCCTTCGGTGCTGGCTTCACGATTTTGCAGCGCCATAGTGGCCGCTTCTGTAGCCTGCTGCGAAGACTCCCTGACCGTTTCAGTAATCTGGCCTGCATACTCTGCCATCTGTGCAGTTTCTTGAACCTGAAGATCCAGCCGCAACTTGAGCTGATCGGCCGCATAAGAAACCTGCGCTGCAGAAATGGCACTTTTATCTGCACTGCCAGAAAGCGCACCAGCCAGCGCCTTACCCGCTTGAGCATCCGCAAGCAGCTTCTCGCACCGGGCTCTCAGTGGGTGATTGCCCTCCAGAGTTCCATCGTTCAGGCTATCCAAACCGTGATCCACTGGCGCCAAAACCTTCACAATCAAAAAAGCGGTTGCTGCGACAAGGCCGATCAAGAGCCCGATAGAGAGAGATACCGGATCCAGACCTAACAAGGGCGCCACCAAAACACAGGTAATCGCAAGAACAATGGCGATTGCGATCGCCCAAAATACCGCTGCACGATGAAGCAACCCCATAGAAACCTCTTCGTTGTTATTATTTCTGATAGGTACACAATTATCCGGCCAATTTAGAGACTAAGGAATTGAAACGGTTTTATAACTCATAGTTTGGTTTAGTTGATTAAGGCATCGGCCACATTGAGCTTTTCTTAAACGAAAAATCCGAAAACCCGATGCGCCTTTCTGCTCAGGCGATCAGGTTTCCGGTCTTACCTAACTCTAATTTGTAGCTCAGGCGCCAATCACGCCCTTATCATCACGGACCACTATTACGGTCGCATCCCGTGGGTGATCGCCTTCGTTACCGAAGGGCCAGTCCCTGGCTGGATGCTGAATGTTCACGAACATGGTTTTAACATCCGGCGTGGTCACAACTCCGGTTACCTCGCAACCCTGTGGGCCCACAAAGAAGCGCCGGATATCACGGGTTACGGGATTGGCCGCGAGCATCATGTTGTTCTGATACGGCGGGGCGTCGGAACCATCGGTTTGAATCCAGAGGCGGCCATTGTAGTCAAACCACAAACCATCCGGGCTGTTGAAGATGTTGTCATCAGTCAGTGACACAGCCACCTCCCCATCCACAACTGTTTCTGTACCCTGCTCTCCGGCAAACACGAAAATATCCCACTGGAATTCGGTTGCCGCAAAGTCATCACCGCCTTCACGCCAGCGAATGATATGACCTGTGCGGTTTTCTGCCCTGGGGTTCGCAGCGTTTACCTGCTCCTCAGTGCGCCGGGAGTTATTGGTCAGGGTGAAATAGACCTCACCTGTATTAGGGTCTACCGCTCCCCATTCCGGGCGATCCATTGGCGTTGCTCCGGCAATATCGGCTGCGAGCCGGGTATTCAGGAGCACATCTGCCTGATTCTCGAATCCGTCAAACTGCACGTTACCAACCAATGAGCCTTGCGCTGCCTCAACACTGGCCGCAAAGCCTGCATCTTCAAGGGACAAAGGCAGCCAATTGCCAGAGCCGTCTTCGTTATAACGCGCAACGTACAGAGTTCCCTCATCCAGCAAATAGCCACTGGCGGTTGCTGCATAGTAAGGCCGCGAAGATACAAACTTATAGATGTACTCAAAGCGGGAATCGTCACCGGAATAACACACAACCGGCTTGCCTTCTTCTACCGGCGCAAAGATCACACCCTCGTGGCCGAAACGGCCAAGCGCTGTGCGCTTCTGAGGCTTGCTTTCCGGCGTGAAAGGGTCAATTTCTACCATGTAGCCGTAGGTGTTGGCTTCGTTACGGTAATCGTCTTCAGCGCTTTGTGCCGTGGGGGTAATATTGAAGCGCACGAACTGATCATCCCCGCCCTCAGCAAGCTCCCAATCGTAACGGCTGGCACCACCAACGCCATGGCGGGTCTGTTCCCGAGGCTGGGTTTGCGCGCTATTGGCAAAATAGCCGTGCCAGTTTTCCTCTGCTGCCAGGTAGGTTCCCCAAGGTGTCGGGCCCATAGAACAGTTGTTCAGTGTGCCTCGCGTTTGGGTGCCGTTCTTGCTGAAACGGGTCGAGAGCTTCTGGTAACCGCGCAGGGGGCCACGAATATCCATCTCGGTGTTACCCGTCACCCGGCGATTGAAAGGGCTTCCGAATACTATATCCCAGTCACCTGCGCTGTCTTTTTTGATATGGACCACGGATACGCCATGTGCTGCCACTTCCTTGCGCACCTCATCGGCAGGCCGCATTCCATTTGCGTTGTAAGTGGGACCATCGGGGTGAAGAGCCGCCTGATTGATGTACTCATGGTTCATCACCAACAGCCCTTCATCGGAAGAGTTACCGCCAGCCTTAAAATCAATCGGGAAAAAGTGCAGGCCATCGTGGTGCATGCCTACCTGTTGCTCTTGATCCGCTCCGGAGTTAGACGCGTCTGCCCGAAATGCGGGATAGGAGCCGGTGATCGGCGTTCCCCAAGGCAAAAATGCCTTGGTGGAATAGCCAGCGGGCACGACCACTTTGTTTGCTGTGGAAACGGCTATTGCTGCAAAGCCAAGTTCCGTTGCACGGCCCTGACCCGAGTCTCCATTTCCATTGCTGCCATCAATCTCACTATCGCTGTCACTTCCACAGCCTGCGATCCCAAAACCCATGATGCTGGCCAGAGCAGCACCAACACCGCCTTTCATCAATGTGCGCCGCTGCATGCGTGCAGCCAGCACTTCCTGGAATGCGCTGTTGCCAGAGTGGTTTACAACGGGCTCGTAGTTGGGGTCCAGATAATTGGAATCAAGGTCGTGCTTGGCCATATTTTGTCTCGCTTTGTCTCTCTCGATATTCAACAAACGGGTGTTGACGAGAGGACAGTTTCAGCTGGAGACATGACAATGCGGAGACAGTTAAACGACAAAACCGTTAATCTTTACTGGCAAAGACTAACGGTTTTGATGAACTTTGACCGGAACACTCCGGCGCAAATGCTACGCGCCAGAGCTGAGACATGATTACTTGGTCATGTCGTCATAACCTTCTTCCATGGCATCACCCGCTTCTTCAGCAGCTTCACCCATTTTTTCACCGGCATTTTCGACGCCTTCTTTCATTTCGCCTACAACGCCTTCGTCCTGACCCGTGGCTTCTTCATAGGTCTCTTCGACAGAATTACCTGCGTCGTCCACTATTTCTCCCGCGTTGTCTGCAGCCTTTTCAAAATCAGCTCCTTCGTTGTCATCGGAACTGCAAGCAGCAAGACCTAAAGTCAAAAACATGAGTAGAGCGCTGAGAGTCAATTTATTCATAACATATCCCTCTGTTGGTAAACATTTGTAACGCTAAACAGAATACGGACATGTCGGGCGTCACACAATTACCTGCGAATTACCCTTTGTTTAACCAGCCACTCTCAAGCCATATAGGCACTTCGTTGCGGGCTTGCCAGGCTTGCTGCTCGGGCCCCTTGTCATTCAAGGCCAACCTCTCGCCCAACAACCTATCTTGTTGCATTGCAATATTGTCCGACATAAATTTGATGTATGTGTACCGCAACGGAGAAACACCATGAATGCCAAAACCCCTGATGCTGGAAAATGGAAGGACCCCAAGCGTTACCTCTGGCTGTTGGGCCCTGCTCTGCCGGGCATAGGTCTGGCGGCACTGACCGGCTATGCGATAGCACCTAAAAAGCTCAAGTTTCTGGCATGGACGGGACCGGCGCTGGTGCATGGTGTTATTCCGGCGCTGGATCGCGCCATAGGTGAGGACCAGAGCAACCCGCCTGAATCGGCAGTAAGCTCCCTGGAGCAAGACAAGTATTACAACCGCATTGTTAAGGCGTTTATTCCTACCCAGTACGCAATGACGGTAATGGGTGCCTGGCTTGCCAGCCGAAAGAAGACGCCCATTGAAGACAAGATCGGCCTTACTCTGACGGTTGGCGCCATCAATGGTGTTGGCATTAACACCGCTCACGAGCTGGGTCACAAATCTAATAAGTTCAACAAGCTGATGGCCATGGCGGCGCTGGCACCTACGGGTTATACCCACTTTGTTGTTGAACATAATTTTGGTCACCACAAGCGCGTCGCAACGCCGGAAGATCCCGCAAGTAGCCGTATGGGTGAGAGTTTCTGGAAGTTTTTGCCGCGCACGGTGTTTGGCGGCATGAAGTCTGCGTTGAAGATCGAGAAGGAGCGGTTGGCTCGCAAGGGCAAGAGTTTCTGGACCTTGGACAACGAGTTACTGCAAGGCTGGGCGATGAGTGCAGGCTTCTTCGGAGCAACAACTCTGGTTTGCGGCCCGCGGGCGGTTCCGTTCCTTGCGGCTCAGGCGGTTTATGGTGCGAGCTTGTTGGAGAGTGTGAATTACATTGAGCACTACGGGTTGCTGCGTCAGAAAGACAAGAATGGGAAGTATGTTCGCACTCAGCCGGAGCACAGCTGGAACAGTAATCACATTGTGACGAACCTGTTCTTGTATCAGTTGCAGCGTCACTCTGATCACCACGCTCACCCACAGCGCAGCTATCAGGCTTTGCGTCACTTCGAGAATGCTCCGCAGTTACCTGGTGGCTATGCATCGATGCTGATGCCGGCTTATGTACCGCAGTGGTGGTACGAGACCATGGATAAGCGGGTGATTGATCACTACGAGGGCGACCTGAGCAAGATCAACTGGGATCCGGATCGTAAGGCTGAGTTGATGGCCAGGTATGCGGATTACGCGGCTGAGGTGGCTGCCAAGGCGGCAGCTCGCCGGGAGGAAGAAGCTGGTTCGGCTTCGGAGAAGGCTGCCTAGTTTTCAGACTCTGGAGTGGGCCGCCGGTGGGCTCTGTCTCCCAAGACACGCTGTGAATACATCCCTGTACGCTTGACGGCAGCATCCATGCTGCCGACAGTCTTGGGAGACAGAGCCCACCGGCAGCTTCAAGCCTCTGCTACCTGGCTTACTTTCCTTTGAACACTGCGTCTCGCCGTTCGAGGAAAGACTGAATGCCTTCTTTTACATCCTCGCTTGCCATGACTGGTTGCAGATCCGGGAACAAGCGTTTTTTTGCGGCTTCTTGGCCTTCGCTTACTGCGATTTTGGAAGATTTCAGGCTGCCTCGCACACCCAAAGGTGCGGCATTGGCAATCTTCTTGGCGATCGCCAGAGCAGCGTTGAACTGTTCTCCGGGCTCAACCAATTCCTGTATCAGTCCCCATTTGTAGGCTTGCTCTGCTGTCCATTCATCACCGGTCAGAAGGTAACGCTGAGCATTGCCCCACCCGATTTCACGTTGCAGGCGGATGGTGGCGCCACCGCAGGCGAAGATGCCGCGTTTGACTTCCAACTGGGCAAAGCGGGTGCCTTTTGCTGCTACGCGAACGTCTGTGTTCAGCATCATCTCGACACCGCAGGTGAAGCAGATTCCCTGAGCTGCGAACACCACCGGTTTGCTGAGGCCGTCGCCGGTTATATGGAACGGATCCAGCTCGCCTTCACTCGGTTCTATTCCCTCACCATTTGAAAATACGCCTGCCCAATCATCCAGCTGCAAGCCGCTGGTGAAGTGGTCGCCTTCGGCATACATCAGGCCCACCCTCAAATCGTCGTCGTGCTCCAACTGGTAATAAGCCGCGGCGATTTCGTGGTACATGGCGCGGTTCATGGCGTTCATTTTTTCCGGGCGGTTGAGCCCTATGAGCAGGATATGACCTTTCTTTTCAACATTAACCAAAGCCATCAGAACCACTCCGATTTCATGTTCAAACAAGTGTCATCCATGTTCCGCAACAACACCAAATCCTGCGCCACTGTTGGGAGCTCCCAGTGGAAAAAGTACTGGGCGGCCTGGAGTTTGCCCTGATAGAAATTGCGCTCGTCGTCAGTGTTGGCAGAAGCCAGCGCACTGGCCGCAGCGTTAGCTTGGCGCAGCCACATCCAGGCTACGATGATGTGACCAAACAGGTGCAAGTAACAGGAGGCATTGGCGAGGGTTTTGTCCACTTCGCCACTCATCAGGGATTTACCCAAGCTTTGAGTAACCTTGACCGCCTGCTGCAATGTCTCGCTCAAGGACAGCGCCCATTGTTGGCAGCGATCGGTAGTCGCGCCTTCCAGATCAACCTGCATTTCCTGCATCAACAGCTGCAAGCCATGGCTTTGATCTTGCCAGATCTTACGGCCCAATAAGTCCAGCCCCTGAATACCGGTGGTGCCTTCATGGATCGGGTTCAGGCGGTTGTCGCGCCAGCATTGCTCCACTGGATACTCGCGGGTGTAACCGGCACCGCCGTATACCTGAATGGCCAGATCGTTAGCTTTCGGACCATGTTCAGAGGGCCAGGTTTTGATGACCGGCGTGAGCAAGTCGAGCAGTTTGCCGGCTTCAGTACGTTTCTGTGCATCCGGATGGGTGTGCTGATCGTCCATCAGGCGCGCACCGTAGAGGCAAAGTGCCAGACCACCTTCGCTGTAGGCTTTCTGAGCCAGCAGCATGCGGCGCACATCCGCGTGATCAATAATCGGCACTTGGGGACTTTCCGGGTTCTTTTCAGAAGCCTTGCGGCCCTGCAGACGGTCTTTCGCGTATTCCAGGCTGTGCATGTAGCCGCGATAGCCAATCACCGCCGCGCCAAAGCCCACGCCTACCCTGGCTTCGTTCATCATCTGGAACATGTACTTCAGGCCCTGATGAGGTTCGCCTACCAGATAGCCATGGCAAGGTGCATCATCGCCAAAGCTGAGTGCTGTGGAAGTGGTACCACGATATCCGAGCTTATGAATCAGGCCAGCAAGGCTCACGCCGTTGCGATCGGTGGCGTTACCTTCACTGTCGACCCGGAACTTGGGAACGATGAACAGGGAAATGCCCTTTACTCCCGCCGGCGCGCCTTTGATTTTAGCGAGCACCATGTGAACGATGTTCTCAGTGATGCTTTGCTCGCCACCGGAGATATAGATTTTTGCGCCTTTAATCAGGTAGTGGCCGTCATCCGTTGGCGTGGCTGAAGTGCGAATGTCGGCCAGGGACGACCCGGCATGGGGCTCGGTCAATGCCATGGTTCCGCTATAGCGGCCGCTGAGCATATTGGGCAGGAAGCTGGTTTTCTGGGATTCGTTCCCGAACACACGGATAAGGTTTGCAGCGGCTGTGGTCAGGAATGGATAGCCTGCGGTTCCCGGGTTAGCGGCTGTGAAGAAGCCGTTACAGGCGGCCATAACGGTTTCAGGGAGTTGCATGCCGCCAAGCTCGTAATCGTAACGCCCTGCAATAAACCCGGACTCAGCGTAGGCATCAAACGCCTCTTTCACTTCAGGCAACATTTCCACCTGGCCGTTGACGAATTTTGGCTCGTCTTTGTCGGCCGCACTGTTGTGGTTGGCGAACTTCTCTCTGGCCATTTTGTCGGCGGTTTCGATGACGGCATCGAAGGTGTCGCGGTTGTGCTCGTTAAAGCGGTCGCGGCTGAGCAAGCTTTCGGTATCAAGCACTTCGTAGAGCTGGAACGCCAGATCACGGCGTTCT
The DNA here is from genome assembly GCF_031157525.1 of Marinobacter sediminicola. GTDB lineage: Bacteria > Pseudomonadota > Gammaproteobacteria > Pseudomonadales > Oleiphilaceae > Marinobacter > Marinobacter sediminicola. Next base: position 69,132 of record NZ_JAVIXR010000008.1, on the reverse strand, counting down.
ATCAGGGTGTCGGTCATTTGTGCAGCTTCCTGTTGATTGGCTGGAGCATCTCTTTATTGTGTACAGGCTCTCACAACCGGGTTTTTCTGGGAACCGGCATTTATGACATAATCATGGCCAATTCTGCCAAAGCACCTATGAGCGTTGGCTCCCGGGTGATGGTGGTACCGCCCTAACAGGGTTGCTCGACTTGGAGAACTTGTGCAAAAGGTTTCAATTATTGGATTTGATGGCGCTTTAGCCAGTGCCATCACTGGTGTGATCGATTTATTTCGGTTGGCCGGCGTTACCTGGGCGCGGATTCATGGCGAACAGCCTGAGCGACACTTCACTACGCAGTTGCTTACGCGCAACGGCGATCACTGCAGATGCATTAACGGCATAACGCTGGTTTCAGACGGGAGCTGGGAGGATCTGGATGCAAACAGTGCTGATCTGGTAATCGTGCCAACTATTGGAGCGCCAATTGATCAGGTGCTGGCTGCAAATCCGGATCTGGTTACCTGGCTCACCCAGTTCAGCACTCCGAACAAAAGCATCACCGGGCAAGTTCAGTTGGCCAGCAACTGCACTGGAGCTTTTCTACTGGCTGAGGCTGGCCTGCTGAATAATAAAGAAGCAACCACGCACTGGGGGTTCAGCGACCGATTTCGTCAGACCTACCCGCAAGTAAAGCTGAATGCCGAAAAGCTCGTAACAGTAGATGGCCACATTGCCTGTGCAGGCGGTGGTATGGCTTGGTGGGATTTGGGTGTGCATCTCATAGAGCGGCGAGCAGGCGCTCAGGTTGCCCGGGAACTGACGAAGGCCTTTGTGATTGATGCCGGGCGCAATAGCCAGGCACCTTATAGCGCACTTCAAACCAGGCGTTACCACTCAGACCCAGTCATTCTGGATCTGCAAAACTGGCTGGAGGAGCACTACGGGGAAACCATAAACCTGCAGTCTCTTGCCGCTTTCAGTGGCCTGACAACGCGCTCGCTGATGCGAAGATTCAAAGCCGCCACGGGTGAAACGCCCAAAAGCTATCTCCAATCCATAAGAATAGAGGCTGCCCGCAGCCATCTGGAAAACTCACGTTTGCCCGTGGAGGACGTTACCCGGCTGGTGGGATACGAAGATGTCAGCTCTTTCAGCCGTCTTTTTCGAAAACAAACAGGGTTGGCGCCGGGTGCCTACCGGTCGCGATTTGGCAGATAAAGCGCTGGAATCCAAAGCAGAGACTGCAAAACAGGGCGCTGGCGGCCCCCCTCTGCTTTGCATCCAAGTACCAAAATACAATTGATCGATCACAAGCCGACTTGACCTGCGAGCCCGGGCACGTATTATCATTGGCCAGGTTTTACTAACGGAGCAACCATGACCGCAAGGTCCGTCGGCTGCAAGCAGATCAAACGCCCCCCTCTTACCGCCGACATCGCGCGGCATCGCGGGCGCTTACCCTACTTCCCTGATCCACCAGCCTTTCGCTGATCCATCTCCCGTCGCCCGACCACATCGCCTCTAGCGACCTGTGCAGGGTGGCCAATGGGGAACTAGACTCAAGCACATAAACCATTTTCATTCATTAAAAACAAAACCGCTAACGAGGCTGCGATGTCGCTACCGCTGGTTGTACTACTGCCGTTTCTGGGGGCCATAGCAGCACCCTTATTTGCCCAGGGCGGGCGAACGGCTATCGCAATAGCATCATCCGTCCCTGCTCTGATTGCGCTGGCGGCGCTATTTCCCCACTGGTCTGTTCTTTCGGCGGGTGGCACGGTGCTTCACACTTATGAGTGGCTGCCGACACTCGGGCTTTCCTTCAGTTTTCGCCTTGATGGTCTAGCACTCCTTTTCGCACTGCTGATACTGGTCATCGGCCTGCTGGTCATCATCTACTCTCACTATTACCTGAGCGCCAAGGAGAATGTAGCCAAGTTCTACTCCCTGCTGCTCTGCTTCAAAGGCTCAATGCTGGGCATTGTGCTCTCTGGCAACCTGCTTCTGATGCTCATTTTCTGGGAACTCACCAGCCTGACCTCCTTCCTGCTGATCAGTTTCTGGACCCATAAACAGGATGCCCGGCGTGGTGCACGGATGGCACTGACGATAACCGGTGGCGGCGGGCTGGCCCTGTTGGCCGGCATTCTGATTATCGGCAATATTGTTGGCAGTTTTGAGCTGGACGATGTGCTTGCCGCGGGCGATCAAATCAAAGCCCACGCCATGTATCCCGTGGCACTGACTCTGGTATTGCTTGGCGCCTTTACCAAATCAGCCCAGTTCCCGTTTCATTTCTGGCTGCCCCATGCCATGCAGGCGCCTACCCCCATCTCGGCTTACCTGCACTCTGCCACCATGGTAAAAGCAGGCATCTTCTTGATGGCGCGTTTGTATCCGGCCTTGGCGGGGACCGAACAATGGTTCTATATGGTCAGTTTCACCGGCATGGCCACACTTCTGCTTGGCGCTTATATCGCCATGTTCAAACACGATTTGAAAGGGCTGCTTGCCTATTCAACCGTAAGCCATCTGGGCCTTATCACTCTGCTACTGGGCATGGGCACCCAACTGGCCGCTGTTGCTGCGATATTCCACGTAATCAACCATGCCACCTTCAAGGCTTCACTGTTCATGGCCGCCGGTATTATTGACCATGAAACAGGCACCCGCGATATGCGCCGAATCAACGGGCTTTGGCGTTATATGCCCCATACCGCCACCCTAGCCATGGTGGCAGCCTCTTCCATGGCGGGCGTTCCTTTGCTGAACGGTTTCCTCAGTAAGGAAATGTTCTTTGCTGAGTCCCTGCAGCTCAACCTGCCTGGCCTCTGGGCATGGGTGCCTCCGATTGTTGCAACCCTGGCGGGTATTTTTGCCGTTGCCTATTCGGCCCGCTTTGTTCACGACGTGTTTTTCAACGGCAAGCCGGTTGATCTTCCCAAGTTCCCGCCCCACGAACCTCCCCGTTACATGAAATTCCCGGTGGAGATTCTGGTGTTTGCCTGCATCATGGTTGGCGTATTCCCAACCATTTCCGTCGGGCCGCTGCTGTATTCTGCAGCATCTGCAACCCTTGGTGGCGAAGTACCGGACTATCAACTGGCGATCCTGCATGGCTTTAATCTGCCATTGCTGATGAGCTTCCTGGCCTTCTTTGGTGGCCTGCTGATGTACACACAACGCCAACGCTTTTTCGACTTCCATGCGCAACTCCGGGAAGTGGATGGCAAGGCGGTATTCGAGTATGCCGTTTCAAAAATCGAAGACATGGCCCACACCTTTACCGGATGGCTCGAAAACGGCTCCTTGCAACGCTACGCCATGCTTCTGGTGGTAAGCGTCATTGCAGTAGCAATAATGCCGCTCGTGGAGAGCGGTTTTTATATTGGTGAGAATGGACTAAGCCCAGTTGACTGGCCTACGGGCATTGCGGCTGGTGTGCTGATTGTCTCCGCTCTGGCAACCGCCCTCTGGCACCGAGAGCGCTTTTACGCGCTGGTACTTCTGAGCGTTGTAGGCCTGATAGTGGCGTTGGCGTTCGCCCGTTTCTCAGCACCGGACCTGGCTATGACGCAGCTCTCGGTGGAAGTCGTCACCATTGTTCTGCTGATGCTGGCACTTTATTACATGCCCTCTTGGACGCCCATGGAAAGCTCTAAAGGGCGCCGCATTCGGGATCTGTTGATTGCTCTGGCTGCGGGTACCGGCATGACTCTGATTACCCTCGCCATGCTGACCCAGCCATTCAGTTCCATTTCTGAATTCTTCCTGGAAAACAGCAAACCCGGCGGTGGCGGAACCAACGTGGTAAACGTGATTCTGGTGGACTTCCGTGGTTTCGATACTCTGGGTGAGATAACAGTACTGGCCATTGCAGCGCTTGGCATTTACGCCATGTTGAAGAATACCGCACTGACTCCCCCTCCGGGAGACGGGCTAGGACATGCCTGGACGCGGGACCACTACCCGCTGATGCTGCGGCAAATTGCCCGCCCCATGCTACCGCTGGCACTGATGGTGTCTGCCTATATTTTCCTGCGTGGCCATAACCTGCCCGGGGGCGGTTTTATTGCCGGACTGATTACTTCAGTGGCGTTGATTCTGCAGTATATTGCCAGCGGCATGGTGTGGACTGAGGATCGCATTCCATTCAGGTACCACATCGTGATTGGCCTCGGTCTACTGTTTGCTACTATCGCCGGTGCCGGCAGTCTGGCCTTTGGCTATCCGTTCCTGACCAGCTCATTTGGCTATATCACCTGGCCCGTGGTGGGCAAATTCGAAGTAGCCTCCGCGCTGGTGTTTGATTTGGGCGTGTACCTGGCGGTGATCGGTGCAACCTTGCTGGCGCTGGTCAGTATCGGCCGGCTGTCGCCTCATTCGGCCATCAAAAGCAAAATGGAGGGCGCGTAATGGAACTGCTATTTGCACTGGTCATAGGTGCCTTAACGACATCAGGTGTTTATCTGCTGCTACGTGCTCGCACCTTCCCCGTCATCATGGGGCTGACACTGCTCTCCTATGGCGTAAACCTGTTCCTTTTCGCCTCCGGGCGACTCGCCACAGGTCAGCAGCCCGTCATCGGAACCGCCGCGAGCTATTCCGACCCCTTGCCCCAGGCATTGGTGCTCACCGCCATTGTTATTGGTTTTGCCATGACGGCATTCCTGGTTGTTCTATCGCTGCGTAATCTGGCGGACAACGAAAACGATCATGTGGATGGTCGGCGTGAAGCCGCCACGCCACCGTCAAAACTTGAGCAAGAGGTAAGCGATAAATGACTCATTGGCTTATCGCCCCGATTCTGATCCCCCTGCTCGGCGGTATTTTGCAGGTGTTTATGGGCTACGCCCCAATCAGCCTGCGCCGCACTCTGGCAATTGCCACTACCGTTCTGATGCTGGTATCCGCGATTGTTTTGTTAGCGCTTGCCAGCGATGGCAGTTACCGCGTTTACGCGTTCGGCAACTGGCAGCCTCCCTTTGGGATCGTTCTGGTGCTCGACAGGCTATCGGCCCTGATGCTGGTGCTAACCGCGGTTCTCGGGCTGTTCTGCCATATATATGCAAGTGGCGGTGCCGATGAAGGCAATCGCCAGTTCCACACCTTGTTTTTGTTCCAGTTAATGGGCCTGAACATTGCATTTCTCACCGGCGACCTGTTCAACCTGTTTGTTGCCTTTGAAGTTCTGCTTATTGCCTTTTACGGCTTGCTCATGCACGGCGGCGGCAGCTCCCGCACCGTAGCCGGGCTACATTATGTTGTTCTGAATCTGGCAGGCTCTGCCCTGTTCCTGATCAGTGTGGGCATGATCTACAGCGTTACCGGCACCCTGAACATGGCGGACCTGGCTGTAAAAATCCCGCAGGTGACTGGCAATAACCTGAACCTCGTTAAGGCTGGGGGCATGATGCTACTGGTGGTTTTTGGCCTCAAAGCAGCCATCCTTCCCCTGTGTTTCTGGCTACCCAAAGCCTACGCGAGAGCAACGGCGCCGGTTGCTGCCCTGTTTGCGGTCATGACCAAGGTGGGCATTTACGCCATTGTGAGAATATACCCGCTGATGTTCGGAGAAGACGCTGGCGAGCTCGCCAACCTGGGTATGGACTGGCTCTTCCCTCTGGCACTGGTCACATTGAGCATGGGCGTTATCGGTGCTTTGGGCGCTGATAACCTCAAAACTCTGGTGGCCTGGCAGGTTATTATTTCGGTAGGAACACTGCTTGCGCCGATCGCGCTGGGATCAGAAGCGGGGTTGTCTGCCGCTTTGTTTTATCTGGTCAGCACCACCTGGACAGTTGCCGCGCTATTTCTGGTGTCTGAACTGGTTGCAAGCCAAAGGGGAGCGGCAGGTGACAGCATCGTTACCGCACCCAAAATGCACCACAGAACCTTCCTGAGCGTGCTGTTCCTTATTGGCGCTGTGGCCGCTGCGGGCCTCCCACCTTTGAGCGGATTTTTCGGGAAACTGCTGATTCTCCAGTCTGTTGAGCCTGGCGTTGAGATGGCCTGGCTTTGGGGTGTTCTTCTGGTAGGCAGCCTCCTCACGCTCATCGCATACAGCCGCGCTGGCAGCATCGTTTTCTGGTGGAACGTAGATGGCCATCTGGAAACCCCGGAACCCATGAATAACAGAGTCGCCGTATCTACCGGCATCCTGACCTGCCTGACCATGCTAATCGTGGTATTGGCAGGTCCGCTCAGTGACTACACCCGCGCGACTGCAGAACAGCTGCACGACAACCAGGGTTATATCAACATTCTACAAACGCCTGTGCACGTACCTCAGAACCCGCTGGTGGGGGAGATAAACTGATGTTTGATCGCCTGAGCTTTCCTCAACCCTGGCTGAGCCTGATTCTGTTTGCCACATGGCAGATACTCAGCGATGGCGTATCTGGTGGCAGTGTTGTACTCGGTCTTATCCTGGCTTGGGTGATTCCGCAGATAACTCACGGGTTCTGGCCGGAGCGCCCGGCCTTTGTGAAAACCTGGCGCATGCCGGGTTACATACTGCGAGTTCTAAAAGACATTATAGTGGCGAGCTTTTCGGTGGCTTGGCTGATCCTGAGCCCCCGCACACCAAGACCGGCCTTTATCAGCTACCCACTTACACTTGATCACCCGCTGGCCATTTCCATTCTCGCCAGTACTATTTCGCTCACGCCTGGAACAGTCAGCGCTGATGTGAGTGATGATAACCAAACCCTGCTTATCCATGCGCTGGACGCAGGTAGCGATCAGGAAGTTATCGACGCCATTTACAACAGCTACGAAAAACCGCTGATGGAGATGTTCAAATGATCACCACCGCCCTGTATGTGACCATTGCCATGGTGACTCTGGCCGCGTTGTTGAACGTATACCGTTTGATTGTAGGGCCCGATGAGCCCGACCGCGTTCTGGCGATTGATACGCTCTATATCAACGCCATTGCCTTGATCATCCTGCTGGGCATCACTCTGGGCACGCGCATGTACCTTGAGTCTGCTTTGCTGATTGCGGTTATGGGCTTTGTGAGCACCGTAGCCATGGCGAAATACTTGAAGCGCGGCAGCGTCATTGAGTAACAACCGGAGATATTTATGAGCCCATTTGCAGAATATGCTATCTCGGCCCTGCTGCTTTTCGGTGGCGCTTTTACTTTGATCGGTGCAATCGGCCTGGCAAGGCTGCCGGACTTTTACACACGGCTGCACGGACCAACCAAAGCAACCACCGTTGGTGTTGGCGCCATCATGCTCAGCTCGGTTATTTATTTCAGTGCCATGGGTGAAGACATCGGCATCTCCGAAATTCTGATCACTGTGTTTTTGCTGATGACTGCCCCGGTGAGCGCCAACATGTTGGCGAAAGCAGCGATGCACATAGGTGTGAAAACAATGGAAGGCACAGAAGGCAAGCCTTGGGAGCAATAGCTATTGCCGGTCGCCTGAGGCTAAAAGACCTTGCAAGCTTCCGATCCTAAACAATTTATGTCAGATTGACCCAACTTCTCAGACAACACTAAAAACAGGGAATAAGGATTCGACACATGGCAAAAACACGAATTTTACCCGCAGCTGAAAATGCCCATCAGTACCCTCTTCTGATAAAGCAGTTACTGCTATCCGGGCCAAGGTATTCGCCCGATCAAGAAATTGTGTACGCCAACCACAGTAAGTACACCTACACGGATCTGGTTGAGCGGATTCATCGCCTCGCCAACGCTCTCACCGACGCGGGTGTAAAACCGGGTGACACCGTGGCAGTTATGGATTGGGACACTCCCCGCTATCTGGAGTGCTTTTTCGCCATTCCAATGATCGGTGCCATTTTACATACCATCAACGTGCGCCTGTCACCCGAACAGATTGTCTACACCATGAACCACGCCGAAGATGACGTGGTTCTGGTACACGATGATTTCCTGCCGATTCTGGAAGGTTTACAGAGCGAAATCACAACCGTTAAGACATACATCCAGCTTAGCGATGAAAAGACAGCCAAAGCCACGAAGCTCACCACCACTGGAGAGTACGAAGCACTACTAGCCGATGCAGCCACAAAATTCGACTTCCCGGATTTCGACGAGAACAGTGTGGCAACCACCTTCTACACCTCCGGCACAACCGGCAATCCCAAGGGTGTATTCTTCAGTCATCGCCAACTGGTGCTGCACACTCTGGCCATGACAGGCTCACTTGCGGCCTACGATGAGATGCCGCTGCTGCGCTCTTCGTCGGTCTATATGCCAGTAACGCCGATGTTCCACGTTCACGCCTGGGGCGTTCCTTATGCCGCCACCATGATGGGCATAAAGCAGGTCTACCCCGGCCGCTATGAGCCAGAGCTGTTGGTTGATCTGATCAAGGAACACAAGGTGTCTTTCTCCCACTGTGTTCCAACCATCATGCAGATGCTGATGGGCACCGACTCCATTAAAACCGCCGATCTGAGCAACTGGCAGGTGCTGATTGGTGGCAGTGCAATGACCAAGGGGTTGTGCGACGCCGCAGCCAAACTGGGCATTCGCATGTACACCGGCTACGGCATGTCAGAGACATGCCCATTGCTCAGTGCCACCCACCTAAAACCGGAAGAACTGGAACTGCCCCTGGAGCAGCAAACGGCCACACGGATCAAAACCGGCATTGCCGTCCCGATGGTGGAACTGGAAATTGTTGATCCTTCCGGCAACCCGGTGGCCCACGATGGTGTAGCCCAGGGTGAAGTCGTTGCCCGCGCCCCCTGGCTAACCCAAAGTTACTTCAAAGAACCTGCCAAAGGTGAAGAACTCTGGCAGGGCGGCTGGCTGCATACGGGGGACGTCGCCTCCATCGAACCAAACAATACCCTCACCATCAAGGATCGCATCAAGGATGTGATCAAAACAGGCGGCGAGTGGCTTTCATCCCTTGATCTGGAAAGTTTGATCAGCCAGCACCCTGCGGTGGCAGGTGCGGCCGTTGTAGGCATTCCCGATGAAAAATGGGGAGAAAGGCCCTATGCACTCATCACTCTCAAACCCGGTGTTCAGGCATCACTGGAAGATATACAGGCTCACCTTCAAAAACACGTCGAAAGCGGCGAGATCAACAAGTGGGCGATACCCCAACAGATGGATTTTGTTGAAGACATTCCAAAAACAAGTGTCGGCAAGATCAACAAAAAGCTGATTCGAGACCAACTGCAGTAATCCGGTTTAACACCCAAATGGCCCGTCAGGCTTTCCTGCGGGCCATTTTTGTTTTTCAACGTATAATCCCACGCCTCAAAACTTTCTCCTGCAAAAGAGCCTCACCGCTATGATGTCGAAACTGCGTAACTGGATAGCCAGCCCGAACGGCGTACGTAAGATAATGAATGTATACGGCCCCTATGCAGGCGCAGGCGTTAAAGTGATCCATATTGCGGATGACTACAGCTCAGCAACCGTCGAAATGAATCTGCGCTGGTACAACACCAACTACGTGGGTACGCACTTTGGAGGTTCGCTCTACAGTATGGTCGACCCTATGTATATGTTGCTGCTGATGAACAGCCTGGGGAATGACTACATAGTTTGGGACAAGTCTGCCTGTATCGATTTTATCCGCCCCGGCAAAGGCAAGGTGACCGCTCACTTTGAGCTGACTGGCGAACGCCTGGAGGAAATTCGTACAGCCACTGCGGGCGGCGATAAGTTTCTACCTGAGTGGGATGTAGACATTGTTGATGAAAAAGGCGAGTTGGTCGCCCGGGTTAACAAGGTTCTGTACGTCAGAAAGAAACGTTAAAGCCCTGAAAAGGTGAAATCCACTTCCGGTTTCCTACCATCAACAATATCCGCCAGAGCAGCCGCCGAGCCACAGGAATGGGTCCAACCCAGCGTTCCGTGGCCGGTATTCAAATACAGATTGGCAAAATGGCTTTTGCCCACGTAGGGCACATTGGAGGGGGTTGCTGGTCGCAGGCCTGTCCAGAACTCGGCCTGATCCCAATAACCCGCTTCAGGCATTATCTCTGCTGTTCTACGCACAATGGCACGACAGCGGGTGTAATTAAGATCGCGGGTATAGCCGCTCAGTTCGGCCGTTCCCGCAACGCGAATACGATCGCCAAGGCGCGAGTAAACCAGCTTGTACTCGTCATCTGTAAGGCTCACATTGAATGCAGCCTCGTCATTCTTCACCGGTACCGTTATGGAGTAGCCTTTGGCGGGATAGATGTTCAAGAACAACCCAAGCTGACGAGCTAGCACTGCACTGAAGCTTCCCAGGCTGAGTACATAGCTGTCCGCCCTCATGGTTTGGTGATGCCCATCCTTCAACACCTGAACGCCAAGAATTCGCTCTCCCGCGCGCTCGAAACCAAGAACGTCGGTTTGGTAGCAGAACTCCACACCGGCGTCCTGACACCGCTCCGCCAGTGCCTGGGTAAACTTGCGCGCATCACCGGATTCATCCTCAGGGGTATAGGTTGCACCCGCAATTTTGTGCTGGATATGACTAAGCGCTGGTTCGATTTCTACGGCTTTTTCCGCATCAATAATCTGTCGATCACACCCGAGATCGCACATGATTCGAGTTGGCTCAAGCGCGGCATCAAACTCTTCAGGATTGGTGTAAAAATGCAGAATACCCTTTTCTACCTGGTCGTATTCAAGCCCAGCCTCTTGGCGCAAAGCTTGTAACTGGCTGCGGCTGTATGTGCCAAGATTCACCATCTGGCGAATATTATGGGCGACTTTTGCAGATGTGCATTGCGTCAGAAAAGACAGGGCCCAGCGCCATTGGGCAGGATCCATCCTTGGGCGGAACAATAGGGGGGCATCCGCTTTAAACAGCCATTTCAGCACTTTTAACGGTGCGGAGGGGTTCGCCCAAGGTTCGGCGTGGGAAACAGAAATCTGCCCCCCGTTTGCATAACTGGTTTCCAGGCCTGCTTGGCCCTGCCGATCTACCACCGTCACCTGGTGTCCTTGCTTCTGCAAAAACCAGGCGGTGGTTGTTCCAACAACTCCCGCACCCAAAACCAGTATGTGCATGCCTGCCTCCTTTCAAAAAGAGTTCGTATCGATACCTTCAGCCGCCTGAACGCTTAACAATCCAGCCTTTTTGCTCCAGCAGGGGCACAAGCACATCCCGGTGGTCGCCCTGAATTTCCACTACCCCGTCTTTAACTGTGCCGCCCGTGCCGCACTTGGCCTTGAGTACTTTCGCGTAAGCTTTAAGCTCTTTGTCATCCATGGGGATACCCGTTACCAGAGTAACGCCTTTGCCTTTGCGCCCTTTGGTTTCACGACTCACTCGCACAACACCATCACCTTCAGGGCGTTGAGCCTCACGGCAAGTGCAGCCTGAAACCGGGTTTCGGCACTCGGGACACATCCGCCCCTGCTCGGTTGAAAATACCAACCCACCTGTAGATTGCTTAGCCATTTACCCTCCCTATGCAAGGCCCTTGAAGCTATGCCTCCATAGGGCCTTTGTATTTTTTAGTCCAGATCAGGAGGATACTTGGTGAACATCTCGGCAACCACTTCGTCAATGAGTTTTCCGCGTTTGTCAGGGGACTGCTTTTCATTGAGGTAACGGCGACTAGCTGCACGCCAAACAACTTCCTTCGAGCTTGTATCGACTAACTCAATCACCAGTTTGCCTTCTTTTACTTCACGCACCGGTGGCGGTGACGAAATCCCCCAACCAAAGTTACCGGTACCAAAGCCTAAACCCATGCCAACGCCAGATTGCTCGAGACGCTCCTCTTCTACAATCCGCCAGCTAACCAGCAGGTCGGCTTCCGGTTCTGCAACCTTGGTCATGGATTTAAGGTTCAACTCCCGCTCAACCGCACTCTGGACACGGCTTCCATCGAGAGAAATAAACGAGGGCTCGCCGGGGTTGGACACGAAGTCCCAGGTTGAATAATTGCTGAACGCCGCGGCGGAGTTGTAATCGGTAACCACATTGCTGGCGCACCCAGTTATTGCCAGTGCCACCAGTGCTGCCATCAGAATACGAGCCATTGCCTACCCCTTGGTTTCTTGGAATCCTGACATCAGTATACGCGCAAGACACTTGTCCGATGCATTTTTGCCGATTCATGTTTCGAAACTGTAATCCAATTTGTGTGCATCACAAAAGGCGCTAAAGGTATTAGCCTGATCTTCCGGAACAAGAACCCGCGCGGTGACAGAAGCACCATAAATAACTGATTCCAGTTCTACAGAATTAACATCACACCAATGCCGCAGTGGCTGTTCATCCGCAAACCCCATCACAACGTTGGCTGTGCTAAGCGGTTTGTGAAATACCCTGCCCACCTCCGAAAGCACACTCTCAGCAGCGCCTGCGTAGGCTCTCACCAGCCCTCCGGCGCCAAGTTTTATGCCACCGAAATACCGAATAACCATAACCAGAACGTCGCCCATATCCTTGTGCTGAATCACGTTGAGGATAGGCTTGCCTGCGGTACCGGAAGGCTCGCCATCATCGTTCATGGCGGCTTCCGCTGCAGAGCCTGGGCGACCTATCTGATAAGCCCAGCAGATATGACGGGCATCGGGATGGTCTTGATGGGCTTTTTCAAGCCAAACCTTCACTTCCTCCCGGGAAGCTACAGGCGCAATCCGGGCAATGAAGCGGCTTTTTTTGATTTCCGTCTCCCGCTCAAGGTAGCCGGCAGGAACGGGATAATCTTTTTTCATGGAATTGCCTGTAATTTTTTAATCCGCCGCAAATACGGGCAACCGGGCGACAACCTGCAAACCGGCATGTTCACTATTACGCGCGGTAATGTCGCCGTCGTGAGCCTGAATTATATCTTTGGCTATGGCCAAACCTAACCCCCAACCCTGGCCTCCCCGGGATTTATCAGCGCGAAAAAACGGCTCAAAGAGGTTTTCCAGAATGTCCCCTGCAACGCCGGGCCCCTCATCCTCAATCGTCAGGCTTATCCAACCTGAAGACAACGCCAAAGAAACATGGACGATCTTGCCTGGCGGCGTGTAGTCCAGAGCATTCTGCAGAATATTATCAAACGCCCGCTGCAACAGACCCGCATCACCCAGAACGGTCACACCGGTGCTCTCTGGCATTGAGACCAGCTTACAGGCCACCCGATGATGTTCTGCATAGTCTGCAGAATCCCGCAAAACCTGGTTCAGTAGATCCACCGGGCGCACCGGATCACGCGCGATACCGCCGCCCTCCTCTGTCACCCGATACAGAGTTAATATTTGCCCTGTCATGGTATCCAGGCGCTCATTCTGGCGCAGGATGCTGCCCATCAGTTCTTCCTCTACGCCGCCTTCGCTGGCCAGTTCAATCGCAATACGCTGACGCGCCAGCGGCGTTCGCAAGTCATGGGAAATATCCCTTAAAAGATGTTTCTGTCGATCCAGCAGGGTGCAAAGCTGATCCGTCATGGCATTAAACGCCGTCGCCAGCTGGCCCACTTCATCCCGCCTGGCCGCAATACGTTCGTTCACCCTTAACTGTGTATCACCCCCGGCAATCGCCTTCGCCGTAGACTCCATGTGCCGCATCGGCCGCGACACGTAACGCGCTATTAACCAACATGCAAGGGTGATCAGAATGAACGCCAAGCCTATTTCCAAAAAGCGGAAAACCCGAGGCTCCAACCACCCCTCTCCGTGCATTTTCGGCCAGGCAACCAAACGGTAGCCATCTCCAACGTCAACAATGGCAGGTTTTTGCCGATACCAACCCGAATCTATTCGCGAGCGAATAGCCGCAGGTAAACGGTTATCGTCATCCGCACTGATCATCATCAGATGCAGGCCCAGCTCATCCCCCTGCGCCCTGAGGAACCTATGTGCATCTCTACGCCCTCGGGTCTGCTGTATTGCAGACACTTCAAAACCAAGATCCCGTAACTCAAGTTGACGCTCGATGGCGGCACGCTCACGATCCAGCAACACACGGGAAGCCAGGCTACTCACGATGACCGTTACCACCATGGCCAGCCAGATCAGAACAAAAATCCGCCAAAACAACGGCACTATCAGACGAGATTGAAAGCGGGCGTTCATTCGGACACCCGATAGCTGTAGCCAAGACCGCGCACCGTTTCAATTCTTGGCGAATCGTCACTCCCAAGCTTTTTACGAAGATTGCTGATGTGCATATCCAGTGTCCGGTCAAAAGCTTCAAGGCGTCGCCCCAAAGCCCATTGCATAAGGTCGGTTTTTCGAACCACACTGCCCGCATGGGCCAGCAGCACCTGAAGAATTTCATACTCAGTGGCTGTTAAATCAAGCGCTTCATCATTTTGGTAAATGCGCCGGTGATTGGTCTCAATGCGCAAATCACCGTACCGCTGCTCAGCCTTCACCTCGGTCTTCTGATCCCAGGCGACCCGGCGCAGTATCGCTTGCAAACGAGCCACCAGCTCACGAGGGTTGCAAGGCTTTGGGATATAGTCATCCGCACCCACTTCAAAGCCAACAATTCGGTCCGTCTCGTCTCCCCTGGCTGTCAGCAAGACCACCGGCAGATGCGTTTGGGAGCGCAGTTCTCGCAGGACTTCAAGCCCATTGATATCTGGCAGCATAATATCCAGCACAACAATATCGCAGTGCTGCCCAAGCGCTAATGCCAAGCCATCTTTTCCATTGGCGGCTTCACGTACGGTAAACCCCTGGCCGCTCAAATAGCGAGCAAGCAACTCACGCAGTTCATCGTCATCCTCTACCAAAAGAACCCTGTTCTGCATTCTGACTCTCTGCCCGGTTTTGAACGCCTGATTTGCGCCTGAAGTGTTAGCTGAAGTCTATCACGGCCCCGAGAGTCTGCTGGCTCTGGCTTATGGTCCTTTGCAGAACCTTTACATGGCATTGACGCTCGTTTACCAAGCCGGGCGGTACCATGGCTGTCATACGAATCAACCTTCTGCTGAAAAGCAGCTAACAACGCGAGGAAACATCATGAGCAAACGTAAATCTTCAATTATTACTGCCGGCCTTCTGGCCTCAGCTCTGTTTGCAGCCAGCCCGGCCTTGATGGCAAGCAACTCGACTGGGAAACACGGGGGCGGCCACCACGGCAACCAGCGCGACATGACAGAAATGTGCGAAGACATGCGCGAAGGCAAGGGTCGCTTTGACCAAGCCGAGCGCCAGGCAGAAATGGCTGAGCGGCAAGAGGCCATGGCTGAGCGTCTGAAACTAACCGATAAACAGCGCGAAATCTGGAATGAAATTCACGAAGAAAATCGCCAGAAGCACGAAAAGCGCATGAAAAAAATGCAGGACAAAATGAAAAAGCGCTGTGACAACCTGAAGAAGTGATCACAAGCCGGGTTTTGACGTAAGGTAGGGGGAGCGATCAAGGAGTACGCCCCAACCATGTCAGAACCCGCAGTTTCTTCTATAACACTCGAGGCCTGTCATGCCCTGTCCGATATCCCCAGGGATACCTGGGAAAGGCTGGCAGGCACCGGCAACCCGTTTCTCCGGTACGAGTTTTTTGAAGCGCTGGAAAGCACCCGCTGCACCAGTGAAGCAACTGGCTGGAAGCCCAGCCATTTGATATTCCGCATGGGCGGCGAGATTGCCGGCGTTGCCCCGGCCTATCTGAAATCCCACTCCATGGGCGAGTATGTGTTCGACTGGGCCTGGGCAGATGCCTATCGGCGCTATGACATGGATTATTATCCGAAACTACTGATTGCCGTCCCGTTTACACCGTCCCAGGGACCACGGTTACTACTTGATCCACAGCTTCGCAGCGCTCTTGATGCCCAAAGTATTCACGACCTTTTTGACGCCCTTATCGCCAAACTTGGTGCTCACTCGTGGCATCTTTTGTTTCCGAACGAACAAGACCAGCAACTGCTCCAATACGAAACTCAGCTGCATCGAATAGGCTGCCAGTTCCACTGGCGCAACAAAGGCTATGGCAGTTTTGACGACTTTCTGGGCCAGCTCACCTCCCGCAAACGTAAATCCATTCGCAAAGAGCGACGCCAAGTAGCCGAGCAAGATATTACCTTTGCCCGATTTCATGGCCGAAACATATCCGACCAAGTTCTTGCAGCCTTCTATGTTTTCTATCAGGCCACCTACCTGAAACGCGGGCAACAACCTTACCTTACCCGGCTGTTCTTCGAGCAAATGCGCGAGACCATGCCAGAGCACCTGCATGTGATTGTGGCGGTTAAAGACGGTGAAATGATTGCAGGAGCATTGTTTCTAGCCGGGCAAAACACACTCTACGGCCGTTACTGGGGCTGCCTGGAAGAGTACAGCCATCTGCACTTTGAGACTTGCTACTACCAGGGCATTGAACTGGCTATCGAATTGGGCCTGCAAATGTTTGATGCAGGCGCGCAGGGGGAGCACAAGCTAGTGCGGGGGTTTGAGCCGGTGATCACCCACTCGTGGCATGGAATAGCCCACCCGGGCTTTCGGGATGCCATTGCGGCGTTTACCCGTGAAGAAGCAGAGCAGATTATGGGATATTACGAGGAGGCCGAAACGGCGCTGCCGTTTCGTCAAACCTCAAACCCATAACGTTAAGGTGAGGCAGCCTGAATAGTGGGCTGCCAGACGTTCGCCAAGACAAGTCAGAGGCCCTGAGCGCTGCATTTCCACACTTGCACAGTCGCTGCCAATGCACTCAGCCATTCACGGCGATACCAAGTCACTGAAATCGTAAAAATATGCTTTGCCTGGATCTATGTAAGAGGTGCCTGAGGTATAAGCGCCTATCAAGCCTTCGGTGCCATCAAGGGTGACTGCGTAGCCAAAACGATCGTCCTGGGAAGCCGGCTCGGCCCATAGTTTGTCTTGCTGATTCCATGCACCACCGGAGCGCGTAAACACATATGCCACACCTGATAGTCGGGCATAGGCATCTGCGAAACCCGCCCCAATCAAAATGGTGTCGTTGAGAATAGAAACCGAACTCCCGAATACATCGCGTGCTTCGCCATCGTTTGCAATCAACCGCTGGCTCTCGCTCCAAACACCCGCAACCCGATCGTAAACATAGGCCGAACCTTGCGACGTTTTGGTGCCGACGGTGCCTTGGCTTTGCCCTACCACAGCAGTTTCACCGGAGATAGAAACCGAGTAACCGAATAACGCCTTGCCCTCACTAACACCGACTGCCAGCATCTGATCATGGCTCCAGCTATTACCCGAGCGGGTAAACACATGGACCGCACCTTCTGCATTGTTACCACTGAGACGGGTAAAAGGCGCGCCAATCATGGCGGTGTCACCCTGGAGAGCGACTGCGTGGCCAAACTTTGCAATTTCAGGCTCAGAACCACCGATTGCAGTGAGTTTTGCCTGCTGGCTCCAGGAACTGCCTGTCCGGGTAAATGCATACGCAGCGCCCTGTAGCCCTGCACCATTTTTATAGTACCCACTCGCACCCACTAGTACGGTATCGCCCTCAATAGCGACCGCGCTACCGAAGCTCGCTCCCGGCTCTCGATCGCTTGCCACGAGTTTGGCCTGTTCGCTCCAGGCACTATTCGAGCGGGTGAACACATAGGCCGCGCCCCCGCCGTCAGCATTTCTCGCACCAACCACTATGGTGTCGCCATCAAGGGCAACGGAGGAGCCAAAATAATCAATAGCCGACTGGTCACTCGCTATAAGTTGCTGACTCTCGCTCCAAACACCGTTAACGCGAGTGAATACATACGCTGAACCAGCATCCCTGTTGCGACCAATTTCGGCGAACTCCGCCCCTATCACGGCAGTATCGCCGTCCATCGCGACCGAAACGCCGAAACTATCACCATCCGTGAGGTCGCTCGCGGATACCTTTTGCACCGTACTCGGTGACGCGATAATAGTTAAAGTCTGCGCTTTTGTATCCGTTTGGCTTGCACTGTCAGTCACCGTCAATTCAACGCTGTAATCCCCTGCAGAGGTGTAGGCGTGAGTTGCCTGTGCGCCATTGGCCATATTGCCGTCGCCAAACGTCCAGGCGTATACCAAGTCTGCACCCACCGAGCTGCCCGCGCTAAATGTCAGATTCTGATTCACTACTTGATCACCGCTGACATTAAAGGCTGCGGTTGGTGGCGCCGGCGTTGTTGAACCTTCTGTAATGGCCAGATCACGAGATTCAGTGTCGCTACGATTGCCTCTGTCTGTAACCGTAAGCACTGCCGTGTAGTTACCTGCATCCCCGTAAACATGTGTTGCCTGTGCGCCGGTGGCCGTATCACCATCGCCGAATTCCCAAGCGTAAGTCAGCGTATCGCCAGTTGAGGTATCTGCGTCAAACGACTGGGGGTCGCCGGCTTTGAGAGATCCGCTGAAAGTGAACGATGCAACAGGCAGAGGCGGCGCACCGGGAACCCAAACGGGGCTCAGACCCGTGGCGTTATCCGGTGGAACAACGCTATATGTTGCTTGCATATTGGCACGTGCGGTGGCGAGCAAGTCTGGATGATCCGCTGCCGCCTGCTTAATTTCGTCGAATTTGATTTGCCCAACACCGTTGATCTGACCGTCATCTGCAAAATCTTCAGCAATCGCATCGATCCCGGCCTGGTCTACACCTGCAGTCAATGTCGCTGCAGAGAACAGTAACAAGTTCGCACTGTCACTCTGGTGTGCAGTGCTTCCGTTGTCCTCGTGAAGATCAAGTGAGGTTGGGGCCGCACTAATGCCTATGATGGCGTTCAAGTCGCCACGTGCCTGAGCGCGAGCGTTGCCAAAATCAGCACCAGCAGCCATTAGCGTCTGGGTACGTGCCGCAGCAAAGTGGGTAAACAGGTTCACGTTGGCACTGGCATCATCCGGCAATGTGATGGCGGCATGGAGTGTGGCGCTATCGCTGGTGAAATTGTTGACAACCTCATTAAAAAACACACCCGTCATTTCAAGTTGGGTCGGGCCCGCCCAGTCGGCGTCCGTAAGACTAAAACCACCATTGGACGCTATATCACCCGAAACAGAAGCACTGCCAAGCGAACCGTCGGCTTGTAGCTGAATGGCCGTCGCAGTGCCGCCAGCCTGAAATGGCCCTTTTTGAGCACTGCCCGACATAGGGGTAGCAGTGGTGGGATTTTGATCATCAGTGTCGTTGCCATCGCTACTTCCGCCACAGGCGATAAGTCCTAGCGAAGCAACTACAGCAATCAACACACCGCGCGCACCTCCCATCACGGACGCCGTTGCATGGCTGCTCTTAGAGTCGACTATTTCGGACATCCCAACCTCTCCCTGTCGTTTCTGATCACTCTATTAATTGCAAAGAGTGTTCATTATTAACCTGTATATTTAATGCTCGAAATTAGCAGTGTCAATTTAAGCTGTATATCCCCCAAATGAGTGATACCGGTGTAAATGCGACGCTTTACAACCTTTTTCAGCTAGTTATTCGTCCGCCACAGAGTCAGGCGTCTAGGCCCGTCCTTCTCTTAAATAAGCAGAATAACTGCGCAACAACTACAATAAGTTCTGGTTTGTATGAGGTAATCAACGTGTCACGGATTTTATTTACATTGATTTCAATATCGCTGTGGGCAGCGCTGCCCGGCTGCGCATCCACGAAAGCGGATCGAAGCGTTGTTGAAACAAAGCAGCCCGATGAAGGAACTCCCCAATTTTCGACCTGGAGCTCGCGCCGTGTCGCATGGCTGGAGCGCGGAGACCCACAAGGTTTTCCCGTACTTTATGCCCATGGCAACCCTGGATCCCGCTTGGAGCTATTGTTTTTGGATGCCAAAGCCAAGGATTACGGAATCCGCCTGATCGTTATGGACCGGCCAGGAATAGGGGCATCCAGTTTCGTCTCGAATTATGGCTTGCTGGACTTTGCCGCTGACATGGAAAAACTGGCGGATGAAAAGGGGCTGGACGAGTTTGGTTTAATGGGCTGGTCCAGTGGCGGTCCACCTGTGCTGGCGACGGCTTACTATTTGCCCCAGCGCGTTCGCTTTGCCATCTCGATATCCGGATACACCAACTTCGGCGAGTACGATAAGGCTCTCCAGGCGATGAGTGACTATGGGTTACGTGGCCCTGAGTTGTCAGAAGAGCATCCCGCGCTGTTCAAGCAAGCACTCAAAGTAGCCCGCTGGGCGGACCTGACTCTACCGGGTGCCTATATGGCCGTCGCAGAAGCCGAGATGCCCGCTTCAGACCAAGCTCTCCTTGATGACAAGGCGCGCTCTGAGCTGTTTGTGCGCAACCAACAGGAAGCATTGGTGCAGGGAGTGAAAGGTGCTATTCAGGACCTCGAAGTGCAATGGGCTGCCTGGCCTTTTCATCTGGCAGATATTCAGGTGCCGGTGCATATCTATCAGGGAGAGAAAGATACCTTTGTCCCTGTAGAATTTGCACGGCACCTTGCTCAGGAAATACCCAACGCATCACTGATCATACTGCCTGAAAGCGGGCATCTGTTACCCCTCGATCAACCGTTTATGGACCAGGTGTTCACGGAGATTCAGCACTATATGGAAAACTAAGACTGCTCCGCAGAGCATCGATGCCGCTTGGACAAACATCATCACAAGCGGCATTGCTCAGACAACAGTCTTTTAATGGAAGGGGAACAGGTAGTTAACCCAAGAAGACATCCGCAAGAGTATTTTCCGCATGATCGCTACGTGATGAAAATGCTCGCTATAAACCGCACTTTGCCCAAAGGCACCACCAGGCACTGTGCCAACATACTGCTGGAAATCTGGATCCGTAATTTCAATCAACACCGGTATCCGCCCCGGATGAACTGCTGCCAATGGGTTAATCAAGTTACCGCTTGCCTGAACCTGGCCTTCGGCCAGTGCCGGTAATACGCTTTTCACCCTGCCGGAAAATACTTGGCCGGGAAGCCCGTTCAGAGCCACCTCCGCCTCATTGCCCGCCTGCAAGCGCAACAGGCTGTTCTGGCGATACCATCCTACAAAATACAAGTCTTCCGCATGCACAAATACCATGACAGGCCGCAGTGGCAGAGAGACTGCCATCATGCCGGGCCTCAGAGCCAGCTGTGCCACGTAGCCATCGGTTGGCGCCCGGACAACGGTCTCGCTCAGGTTAAATTCCGCTTCAGCGAGTTGAGCTTGTAATGTGTCTGCTTGCGCAGTACTGAGGTCGGCTGCGCGCTGACTGCCAGCTCCGCGCCTTACCAACTCCAGCGCCCGCTTTTGGTCAACCTTAGCGGATTTTAACTGTGCACGAATCGAGTCAACCTTGAACTGAAAGGGCTCGGGGTCGATCACGAAAAGCACGTCGTCCTTTTTTACCTTCACGCCACCCTGAACTTTGACCTCAATTACTCGGCCGCTAACGGTTGGCACAATGGGTGTGGTAACAAAGTAATCGCGACTTGCTTCGGAAAACGGATGATTATAATTCATGCTGAAAATCAGCCCGCCAATCAAAACAACACCACCCAATACCGCGGTAGGTACCGTCCACTTGTTCAACGGGATTCTGAAAATCTTAAAAATAGCAATGCACAGCGCGGTATAGGTAAGAACTAGCAAAAGATCCATTAGCGTTCATCTCCCGCTGGCTGGTTAGCAGACTGCTGTAACTGCGCAACCTGCGCACTCAGTTCGGATACTTGAGCTTTGAGCCCGGCAATAGACGCATCCGTTGTGCTGGCTGCTTCCGTTTCAGGGTCGGCTTGTGCTACCGCGGCACGTTTGTTAAAGCCCCACCCCCTGTCCTCTCTGTAGAGGGTTGCCCATATCCACAAAAAGGGCCAAATAACATGCAGCGTTAACAAACTGATCCACCCGGCTACATGAATGGCGTCAGCGTGGGGGTGATGTCGCTTTTCAGCAATATCGTAGGGAATATCGTGAATTACGATGATTCCGTAAAAGACGGTTATGGCGGCAAAAATCAAAATGCCGAGTGCGATGTAATCAAGCATGGCCGGACGGCCTCCGAAGCGTAAAGATTTGTTAATGATCCGGGCATCACAATAGCGGCAAAAGCCAAACGCAACAAACTGAAACTGCAGCTTATTTCGATAAATGTTCACCAGATCATAAATTCAATCGCCCCCCCGCTTGTGAAAAAGGTGCGCACTGGGCATCCCCCGTTTGAGTGATACCCCTCTCTGATGCAGGCGCCCACAATAAGGTTGACCAACTGCCGCCAGCAGCTACGCCAGCGACACGCTGAATCACAAACGCTGGCCGGCAGACGGGCTTTCGACCGACACAACAAGATCACATAGTGGTGATAGGAGATATGGAATGTCTAACTCGATCAAATTGGAGCATAGCCAGGCTCTGGCTACGCCTTTTTCCCAACTACGCACCTTGTTGGTTGCCGGTGTTGCGGCACTAGGGCTTGCGGCCTGTGGCGGCGGAGGTGACGGCGACGACGGAGGCGGAGGCGGAGGCAATCCAAATTACGGTGGCCCCAGCACCACCGACAATATTCCAACAACGACCAATCTGGCGGAGTTATACGGGCTGACTACCGACGCTAACCAGGAGCACCGCCTATTCTACATCGATGCATCTGACCACAGTGGTCAAACAGGCCCCAATCAGCCTGCCGGGGCTTGGCTAATGGCCTACGACCCAGCGCTCAAAACCAACCACACAATTGACCCAAAGCTTGCAGGTGTCGGCTCCGTAAACAGCGCCGTTTCTCCACTCGCGCTTCACCAAGCAACTATTGACACGAACACTGGCGAAGTCGAGCACTACCAAGTAACTGGCGTGACCTATGTTCAGGAAGAGGAGTATCAATACCTACCCGGATTCCCCATGCCGTCAGCCCTTATGAGAGTTGGTGTGTCGGTGGGTAGCATGCCGGAACAAGTCACTAATGAAAGCGGCCAATCTGCAGACTTGGGATTTGCAGTAGCTCACCAGATAGTGTCCTTCAACCTGGATGACGCCAACCGGACACAGTATGTATTTCCCGCTAAAAACTCATCGATGTCCAGCAGGCAGTACCGCCTCACCTCGCTTGATGCGGACTCGAGCACGCCGGTTCAGGATTTCGGTGCCGGTTTTAATGTTCAAGCACCCTTGTTCGAAACCCAGGGTGCCAAAGCCGGCAGCGCATATGGCTGGATCGTCGCCGATCTGAACCAGAACGACTGCCTGGCATTCGTATCTGGCACCAATCTAATGAATGCCACCTGCATTCCCAACAATGATGGCACTGGCCCAGTAATATTCAGTCAGGATGATAGTGACAACACATTCAATTATATTGCCGGTGTTTACCACTTAAACAACGGTGCGGTTCTGGCGCTTCCTGAGGTGAACCAGAATAGTTCCTCGTTGGAAGTGACTACCACACTCTGGTTTTATGAGCATAGTTCAGGAAAGTTGCACCTCCTCAAGAATGCTAATGGAGACAATCTGGTAACCACTGCTCTTCCCATGTTCGGGCCAAATGAAGCCGGACGCACCGTTAGTAAAGGCGGCGAAACACTGTATTTGGCAGCCAGTGACGGCGGTATTGGCAGCCTGCTTGGAGGGGGCGGAGCTCCGAATCCATCGGATATTGAAGCGCACGCATCCTTAATCAAGATCACCACAACCGCTGGCAACGTGGGCTGGGAAGCTGTGTACCACGAGGGTGGCAAGCTAATGGAAGACAAGGAAGCGAACCTTGGTGACTTCCTGGTCGATGCAGGCACTCATTTTATCTGGGAAATAAACGAACGTTTAATCGCCATTTCTCTGGATGGTCAAAGCGAAGTGCTGCTGGATGGCCGGAGCAACAATGGCGGTAACTTATTGAATGGTGCTTTTAGTACTCCCGTGAGCGTCGTCAGCCAACAGGAATGGTTCTTCTACAATCGCGAGGCCAACAGTTCTGTCTATGCCACAGCCATCAAGACGGATGGCAGCAAGCGCGTGGAGCTAAAGGACTGCACTTGGATTGGAGCATCCACTTCTGGCAAAGCAAACTATACCGGAGGAAA
The DNA here is from genome assembly GCF_031157525.1 of Marinobacter sediminicola. GTDB lineage: Bacteria > Pseudomonadota > Gammaproteobacteria > Pseudomonadales > Oleiphilaceae > Marinobacter > Marinobacter sediminicola. The sequence goes on along the minus strand of NZ_JAVIXR010000008.1, from coordinate 45,277 downwards.
CTTCAGCAGCCTTGAGCCAAGTGAAGTATTCATGGCCTGCAGCAGAAAGCTCATTGCTGCCGTAGATGCCAACAACCCAGAAGCTGGCCGAGTGATATTAGGCCGCCTGTCAGAAACGGCTGAGAGTATCTCCATGGGGCGCTCCGCACCGGGGCCGCATCGTTTGATACAAGTAACCTATGAAGATGACAACGATGACCGATACGAAGTTATCTACGTGAATACTCGTGAAAACAACTCACTCACACATATCATGGACAACCCGACGAGTGAAAGCAGCGCAGGTGGCCTGGGGTGGATGACAGCACCTGTCGACGGTTTCTGATTCCAACCTTTTCAGGTAGGCCTTCGGGCCTACCGACTCCCCGCCCACCTTCCAAAAAAACTGGCATCCGCAGGCGAGCACCAAGTATTCTGTTTATCACTTACCCAGCGCAAAACAGGCTCGCCCATGCTCTTCCACTACAAAAAAAGCCAAACCCGACAAGCCGTAAGTGTTGCCCTCAATATACTGGCGATACCCGTTATTCTCTTTATGTTTCAACACTTTTTTAAAGACCAGCCAAACTTCGAAGAAATATTCGATATGGTTGAGAAAGGAGCTATTGCTGTAGCAGTCGTCCTGGCCGTAATTCTGGCTTGGCTGCTGAAAAGAAGGGACAAATTCGAAATCTACGTTACGGAAAAGGAATTCTATAGCCATCACCCTATTTTTGAGGAGTGGTGCTTCAGAATCCGTCCTCTGGATATTGTAGCCATCGAGCACAAGCTGAATATTGGCTCAGGCTATATGACCAACATAAACGTGCAAATGAAAAACGGGGAAGTCCACCAACTGTGCATGAACTACCCCTATTCTCGAAAGAACTTATACGGTGCACTTAAACAGGTTAACCCAAAAATCCAGCTTCCAAGCAACGCCAACACGTTCAATCACAAGCGGAACAGGAAGTAACGGCCACATCAGGTCAGGATTTGGCAAATTCCAGGTACCGGCTCGCAGCCTGCTGCTTCTCATTCTGGCTACTCAGCAGTTCAAGGCGTAGCCGGTCAATAATGCTCATGTACTCATCCAGCGGTGAGTCCGATTTACCTAAATCCTTGGTTTCCTCAATAAATGCTTTCTGCTTCTCTCGCAATTCATTGAGTTTTTCCAGCGCGCCGCGAATGGCCTCTATTCTGGCTCCCTCAAGCCCGCCGACCTCACCCATATTTCCGTCACGGCCACTGCCACCCCCACCCTCAAGACGCTGCTGTGTCGGAGGAACGTCCACAGAATTTTGCTCAGACAGATTGATTTCTTCGAGTGTGCGCACGTCACCATCGGTGGTCAGGTAGATACCTGAAGCCTGAATTTCTCCCAACGGCACGCCCTGGCTGTTGGTCAGAGTGAAATTATCTTCTGCGCTGCCAACATAAAGCGCCTTCACGCCCACTTCGTTAAGGGACCTCAAGGTCTGCTCGCCATCTGCTCCCTGCACCCAAACAGACAAAGAGGAAAACACCTCGTCGTTGGCATCAATCCAAAGATTGCCGTCATCATCGTAGTTAGCGAGTTCACTGAACCCGGAGCCACTTTGGGGGCCAAACAGTTCGGTGCCGTCATCCACCTTTCCGTTGCCATTGCGATCAAATACCAGGTAGCCGCTACCACTGTCGAGAGCGGCAAACTGCCCGGTTTTCCCATTACCTTCCAGATCAAACTCGAACAAGGTGTCGGTGAGCTTCGCCGTGGTGTTGCCAAAGTTGATCACCAAAGGGTCTGTCATCGGGCGCTCTTCGATGCGCAGGCTTTCGGAGTATTCATAGGTTCTGGATTGCGACTGGCGAAGTGACAAGGTGAAATCGATGGTTTCGCCATTTTCCAAAGAAATGCTGCCGGATGATGTAAATGAACGGGATTCGCTCTCGGAGTAGAACATATAGCGGCTGGCCTCAACCGTCATGCTGCCTTTGGCTTCTCCGGCTTCACCACCCAGGGCGGCGCGGCTAATACTGATGGCCTGTTGCCCACGAAGCATCAGTTCTGTGGTTTTCTCAGCCAGCTGGGCGCTGGTGAACACGCCATCGCGATCGCCACCACTGACTGTGCTGGAACTACTGAAACCCAATCGCTCCTGGCTTGTGTATCTGTAGGCCGCATCGCGTATAACATTCAGCTGTGCGTTGCCAGCCGAATTGCCATTGCCAGCACCGGGCAATCGCTGCTGGTTAATCCGAAGCTGGCTCTGATCAAAGGCCGTTGTGTGGCGGGAATTTTCCTGCAAGAACGAAATCTGGCTGGACACAATCATGGCGCGGGCTTGCCTCCAAGTTCATTAGTCACCTACTGGCTTAACGGCTCAGGTGAAATGAACTTGAATGAATTTTGTGCAAACTGGCGAATGTGCCGCCGGTGAAGCCAAAGCAGATTACTCTATAAGCTATACCGCACCAGCGCTGCCGCCAGAATACCCGCCGCAATCGCAGGCAGTGGCTTCTTGAGAGTTAGCATAACAACAGCCGTTACGGCGAGCGCCGCAAGCGCTCCGGCATCGCCACCAAACGCCATAGGCACAATGATGGCAATCAGCACAGAGCTGGCCATGGTATTGATGAAGCTCTCAATACGAGGGCTTATGCGCACGAAGGACATGATAAACACACCGCCGAACCGGGTTGCCAGTGTAACCAGGGTCATAATCAGTATGAGTGCAAGAACGCCGCCAGTGGTGGTTTCGATGGTCATGTGGAGGCCCCCTCTGCCGGCTCTTCTTCAGGTTTCTTTTCAAGCCAAAAATACCCAACAACTCCGCCGGCAAGAGCTCCGGCCACCACATGAGTGTTAGCAGGCAACCATTTCCAGGCTGCCAGTGAAGCAACAGCCGCCAGCGTCCAGGCCACCAGCACTCGCGGGTTCTTTTTGCCGCCCAGAGCCATGGCCAGCAGGAAGCATCCCAGTACCATGTCCATCCCCAGGCTTTTCGGGTTTTGCAAAAGCCCCCCGAAATACACGCCTAGCCAGGTGCCAACAATCCAGGCAAGCCACAACACCAGGCCACCCCCGAGAATCACCTCAAGATTGCGCTTGCCACTTTGGTATTCCTGAGCAGATACGGCCCAGTTAGCATCGGTGAGGAGCAATAAAATGCCATACCGCTTAGCGGGGGTAACGTCTTTCAACATTGGATAAAGCGACGCACCCATCAACAGGTGGCGAGAGTTTATGGCAAACACAACAACCATAACGGGGATGACCGAAACCTCAGCCCCCCACATATCAATGGCTGCAAATTGTGACGCACCCGCAAAAACCAGCGTGCTCATCAACAACGATTCGATCGGCCCCAACCCCTCTTGCACGGCGGCAAGACCAAAAGCAGCACCAAATGCCACAACAAACAATGAAATAGGGAGCATGCGAATCAGTTCGGAACGAACCTTCGCGGGCTGAAACTGGTAGGGATATGCGGCATTTTTCATCTACGCAAGCTAAGGAAATTTACGTGCCGGGCGTATCAGTAGTTTCCGCAGGTGTGAGTTGTTGATCTGACAGGAAGTTTTGCACATGCAACTAATATTTCACCATGGATTAGATAATGCCACGCCGCTTTTCGAATTGACGTTAACGTCAACAGCGATTAGTTTAGCTTTAGCTCGGCCTCATAAGGGCTACCCCCTGAGAGGGGTCCGGGCACCTGAAATCAAAACCGCCGGCCACAAGCCGGACGACAAAAACAACACTGCCACTGCCGCCGAGATCCGGCCACGTGGAGAGGATTTCAACATGCCAATATCAGCACGTCTTCGAGACGTCATGTGCAGTGCACATTTGTTCCTACCTGCTAAGATAGTCGCCTTTAGTTTCCGCAACTTAGCGCCCGCTCGGGCCAAGGAAGAGAGGTGATCCCATGACTGTATTCAGCCATCCCGAATTTGATAACCACGAACACCTGTCTTTTTTCTGTGACCCGGAAACCGGGCTCAAAGCCATTGTTGCCATACACAACACCTCCCGTGGCCCGGCTCTCGGTGGTTGCAGGATGTTCCCCTACGCCAGCGATGAAGAAGCCTTACGCGATGTTCTGCGCCTTTCGCGGGGCATGACCTACAAGTCCGCGCTTGCCAATCTTGATCTGGGCGGCGGCAAGTCCGTCATTATTGGCGACCCGCGCAAGCAAAAAAGCGAAGCCTTGCTGGAAGCCATGGGTAAGCATCTGGAAGGTCTTGGTGGCCAGTACATTGCTGCTGAAGATTCTGGCACCAGCGTGCCCGATCTCAAAGTGATGGGTAGGCACACCAAACACGTTGCCGGCATTGTTGAGCACATGGGTTTTGATGGTCTGCCCAGTAACGGAGACCCTTCTCCAACCACAGCCTATGGCGTGTTTGTTGGTCTGAAAGCAGCGGTAAAGCACAAGCTCGGCCGTGAGGACCTGACTGGTTTGAAAGTTGCCGTTCAAGGCGTGGGCAACGTGGGCTACCGCCTGGCCCAGCATTTGAAAGAGGCGGGTGCAGAACTCTGGGTGTACGATATTCACCAGGAAAATATGCAACGTGCCGTAGACGAACTCGGCGCCCATGCAGCAACGGCCGAGGACATTCTGTTCCTGCCAGTCGATGTAGTAGCGCCCTGCGCCATGGGTGCAGTATTGAACGACGACAGTATCCCCCGGCTGCAAGCAACGGTTATTGCGGGTGCGGCCAACAACCTCCTGCAACGCCCGGATCATGATCAGGCACTTACGGATCGCGGCATCCTCTATGCGCCGGATTTCGCAATTAACGCAGGTGGCATCATAGATGTGTTCTGTGAGCGCACCGGAGCCTCTTCAGAAGAAGTGCGAGCTCACGTAGAAGGCATTGGTCGGACGCTTTCAGAGATCTTCAAACGCTCTGACAGCAGCGGCATTCCCACCGGAGCGGTTGCCAACACCTTGGCAGAAGAGCGTTTCCGGAAACGCGCAAGCGCGGTTCAAACACCGAGCGAGCAGTTTGCCGGTGCCTGAATAGTCGTAGACATTTTTAACGGGGCCTTATGCAACTCCGGGCCCCGGTTCTTCCAAACAAAAACAAGTATCTGGCAGGAGACAATCATGTCTGATTTTAATGGTCCGAGCTCAGCCACAATGGAAGGTTCGAACGAAAAACGGGGGCTTTGGTCTTCCCGTTTTGCATTTATTCTTGCGGCCACAGGTTCTGCTGTTGGTCTGGGCAACATCTGGAAGTTTCCTTACGTTACCGGCGAAAACGGCGGTGGCGCTTTTGTATTGGTTTACCTGTTGTGTATTGCCGCCATAGGCTTGCCCATCATGATGGCTGAGGTACTTATTGGTCGTCGCGGCGGCCGAAGCCCGGTAAACAGCCTCAAACAGATTGCGAAACAACAAGGGCTGAACCCTGCCTGGCGAGCCGTTGGCGCAATCGGTGTTATCGCCGGCTTTCTGATTCTGTCGTTTTATTCAGTGATTGGTGGTTGGGCCGTATCCTATGTGGGTTCTGCCGCTAGTGGGCAATTCACGGGCCAGTCTGCGGATGCCATTGGCGAACTCTTCTCCAGCCTTCTGGCAGACCCCAAAACGCTCTTGATGTGGCACACCCTGTTCATGGCCCTGGTAGTGCTTGTAGTAGCCAAGGGCGTTCGCGCAGGACTTGAGCGGGCTGTCAGCATTCTCATGCCCGCCCTCTTCCTTTTGCTGCTTGCAGTGGTTGGCTTTGCCATGACCACTGGCGAGTTCGGGCGGGCGGTAACCTTCCTGTTTCAACCAGACTTCTCCAAACTCACTACCGCCGGCGTGCTGGTCGCACTGGGGCACGCTTTCTTTACTCTGAGCCTGGGTATGGCGGTAATGATGGCTTACGGCTCTTACCTGCCAAAGAATATTTCCATCGCCAAAACATCGATTGCCGTGTGCGTGATTGATACTGGCGTGGCATTGCTCGCTGGCTTGGCTATCTTCCCGATTGTCTTTGCGAACGGCCTTGAACCGGGCGCGGGGCCGGGTTTGATCTTCCAAACTCTGCCACTGGCCTTTGGTCAGATGCCTATGGGCAGCCTGTTCGGAACATTGTTCTTTGTGCTGTTAATTTTTGCTGCATGGACGTCGGGCATCTCTCTACTGGAGCCAATTGTAGAGTGGCTGGAAGAACAAAAAGGCATGAATCGCATCAAAAGTGCATTGGGGGCAGGTTTTGTGTGCTGGGCTTTGGGCATTGCCTCGATCCTTTCCCTCAACCTGTGGTCGGGCTTTGCACCACTGGGATGGATCACCATGCTGGAAGGCAAAACCATCTTTGACCTGCTGGATTTCTTTACCGCCAACATCATGTTGCCTTTGGGCGGTTTGCTGGTTGCAGTATTTGCTGGCTGGATTATGTCCCGCAAGGCCATGGAGGAAGAACTGGCGCTCTCCAAGCCCATGTTCAATCTTTGGTACGTTACCGTGCGGTTCATTACGCCGGTAGCTGTAGGTACGGTATTTGTGTACAACCTTGTAGGGGCGTAAGCAGCGCCCGACCTATAGGTGATCGAGGGAGGCCCTCAGGGTCTCCCCGATTCTTGCATTCAGTTTCAATTCCGCCAACTCCTCGGCACGCGTACGGCCCAGATTGAGGGTAGCTATCGGCATACCTAACTCCTTTGCATACCTGCAAAAGCGAAAGCCGGAGTAAACCATCAAAGAAGACCCAATAACCAGCAACCCGTCACTGGCCTTGAGCGTGTCCTTCGCCAATTCCACCCGTTGCTTCGGTACAAAATCACCAAAAAACACAACATCCGGTTTGAGTATGCCGCTGCAGTTTGGGCAGTCTGCGAGGCGAAAACCGGTGAAATCCACGTTCAAATCAGCATCGCCATCTGGAGCAGCTTCCGCTTTGAAGCCCTGAAACGCCGGATTGAGATCTGCACAGCGCTCGTGCACTTCGTCTCGGGGGCATCTGTAACCACAACTCATACACAATACTTCATCCGCACGGCCGTGCAGATCACTCACCCCTTGTGTGCCGGCTTTTTGATGCAGACGATCTACATTCTGGGTGACCACCAGGCTGGCGTGATTACGCATCTCAAGTTCTGCGATATGGAAGTGGGAGGGGTTTGGCTTTGCGTTGCGAATGACTGGCCAGCCAATCAGGCTGCGCCCCCAGTATCGTTGGCGGGTTTCATGGTTCTCCATGAACTCCTGATGCTGAACCGGTTGCTTTCGCTTCCAAGCACCTTCGCCATCGCGGTAGTCGGGGATGCCGGAGTCTGTACTTACGCCTGCACCTGTCAGGATCATCAGCTTGGGATAACGGTGAATAAAATCTGCCAGCAACTCACCAGCCTGCGCCGGTTCATGTAAAACCGGCGGCGCATCCAACTCCGGGAGGCGCTGGTTCGAACTGAAGGGTCGAGTTCGGTAGGTTGTCACGGGCATACGCTCTCCTTACACTCGCCGGCTATTTCAGCCCGGTTTGCGGGCCACGTATACAGTGTTGAACGATTCCCTGTTCTGGAACGGGTTGTAGAAGCTCACTACATGGCAGACCACTTCGGTAAATACTTCCCGTAGCACTTCCATGAATACGGCGTCTTCCCCCTCATTAGACCACATAGCGAAGATACCACGTGGTTTAAGTTGCCGAGCCATACGGCTGATATTCTCGGTGGTGTAGAAGCTGGCGTTGGAGTCGCTCAGCAGCGCGCGAGGCGAGTGGTCGATATCCAGAAGGATGGCGTCAAACTCTTTGCCGAGCGCTTGTGGATCAAATCCGCCGCACTCGGGATCGGCAATGGCAAGATCAAAGAAGCTGCCATGAATGTAGCGGCTGCGGGCATCGGCGTTAATATCTTTGCCAAGGGGCACGTATTCTTGCTGGTGCCAGCGGATAACCGGCTCCAGGTATTCTACGATCAGCAGCTCCCCTACCCGATCGTGCCTGAGTGCGGCCACGGCGGTATAGCCTAGCCCGAGGCCTCCAACGACAACGCTCAGGTTGTCGCCTTCCGTTTCGTTCAACCCGAGGTCTGAAAGTGCGACTTCAGCGTCTACGAACATGCTGGACATGAGGAATTCTTCGCCGAGTTTTACCTCGAATATATCCCGGTCACCCAGTGCTGGGATGCGCCGGCGGCGGAGTGTGATTTCGCCGATCTCGGAGGGCTGGCTATCAATTTGTGCGAACAGTCGTCCCACTGTGGTGCCTCTTCTTTATTTAACTAAGGTCAGGCCTGCATTACATCTGCACTGTGCAAGCGCTGGTGGGGGCCTCTCTCCCAAAAAACGCTGTGGATACGTCCGTGTACGCTTGGCTCCGCCATCCATGGCTCCGCACATTTTTGGGAGAGAGGCCCCCACCAGCGCTACTGTCTACTCCCCTTTATTCTCAGATGCTTTAGCGCAATTGGCTAAAACTGTCCGCATTTTTTCTGCGCCGAGTTCGTTCATCAGTTCGATATTACGCGGTGGTATGCCATTCACATCCGGATGGTTATCAATCGCAGATTCCAGGCTGGCTTCCCGCAACAGGTGGAGCATGGGGAACGGGGAACGGTTGGTGTAGTTCTCGGCGGCATCCGGCTCGGTGTCGGCAAACTGATAATCGGGGTGGAAACTGGCGATCTGGTAGATGCCTTCCATGTCCAGATAGGTCAACAACCCGTCGGCAGCACCCAGAAACTCGTTGTAGTCCGCAAAGTTCTGCAGTACGTGAGGGTGAATCAGGAGCGTGGTTTCGATTTCCGGCTCATCGTCCAAACGCAGAAGTTCTGTTTGCAGGGCCTGGAGAAGTGAATCCTCGTTATCAGCCTCGGATACCACAAACCGAACCCGGTCCCGGACCAGTTCGCGCTTGGCAAACGGACATAGGTTGTAACCAACAACAACGTCTTCAACCCATTTCCGGGTCGCTTGAACTACCGTTCCATCGCTCACACTCAATCCCTCTAGTTGTTGATCCAACCTCTTAAGCCTAATTCGGGTCGGCTGGCAGGGCTGTCCAAAAATGTGCGGAGCCATGGATGGCGGAGCCAAGCGTACACGGACGTATCCACAGCGGTTTTTGGACAGCCCTGCCAGCCGGCCCAGCCTCTAAGCTATGTCAGATCAAAGATGCCCTTGGCTACGAAGATAATCATCATAAGTCCCACTAAAGTCCGTAATCCCCTCAGGCGTCAACTCAATAATCCGAGTGGCCAGGGAAGACACAAACTCACGGTCGTGGCTCACGAAAATCAGTGTACCCGGATAGTTCTCAAGTGCCAGGTTCAGCGCCTCGATAGACTCCATATCCAAGTGGTTAGTAGGCTCATCCAGCAGCATTACGTTCGGCTTTTGCAGAATCAGCTTGCCGAACAGCATGCGCCCCTGCTCACCACCGGAAATTACCCGCACCGACTTGCCAATATCGTCACCGGAGAACAGCATGCGGCCCAGTGTGCCACGAACCAATTGCTCACCACCGGTAGTCCACTGTGCCATCCATTCCGACAGCGTGTCATCGTCAGCAAAATCGTCCGTATGGTCCTGGGCGTAATAGCCCACTTCGGCGCTGTCCGTCCATTTCACTTCACCGCTGTCCGGCTCGTAAGCACCTGCAAGGCACTGCAACAAAGTGGTTTTACCAATACCGTTGGGACCAATTACTGCCACACGTTCACCCGCTTCTACTTGCAGGTTCAGCTTGTTGAATAACGTATTGCCATCAAAACCTTTGGTCAGATCCCGGATGGTGACCGCCTGGCGATGCAGCTTTTTGCCTTGTTCAAAACGGATAAACGGACTAACGCGGCTTGAAGGCTTTACTTCATCCAATTGGATCTTGTCGATCTGACGGGCGCGAGAAGTGGCCTGCTTTGCTTTGGATGCGTTGGCGGAGAAGCGGCTTACGAACTGCTGCAGCTCTGCAATTTGTGCTTTCTTCTTCGCGTTGTCCGAGAGCATGCGCTCGCGGGCCTGAGTGGCCGCGGTCATGTATTCATCGTAGTTGCCCGGGAATAGCCTCAACTCGCCATAGTCCAGGTCAGCCATGTGGGTGCACACGCTGTTCAGGAAGTGACGGTCGTGAGAAATGATGATCATGGTGCTGCTGCGAGCCACCAGAATGTTTTCCAGCCAGCGGATGGTGTTAATGTCCAGGTGGTTGGTGGGCTCGTCCAGCAATAATACATCTGGATCAGAGAACAGCGCCTGTGCCAACAGCACCCGCAGCTTCCAGCCAGGGGCCAGGCTGCTCATCGGCCCTTCGTGCTGTTCCAGTGGAATATCCAGGCCCAAAAGCAGTTCGCCAGCGCGGGATTCGGCGGTGTAGCCGTCCATTTCCGCGAACTGAACTTCCAGATCTGCCACCGCCATACCGTCTTCTTCGCTCATCTCGGCCAGCGAATAGATGCGGTCACGCTCTTTTTTAACGTTCCACAGTTCTTCATGGCCCATGATGACTGTGTCCATGACGGAGCAGGTCTCGTAGGCAAACTGATCCTGCCTCAGCTTACCCAGACGAACATTCGGCTCCAGCATAACCTGGCCGGCAGACGGTTCCAGGTCACCACCGAGAATCTTCATCAGAGTGGATTTACCGCAGCCGTTGGCCCCGATCAGGCCATAGCGGTTGCCGTTACCGAACTTTGCGGAAACATTTTCAAATAGGGGCTTAGCCCCGAATTGCATGGTGATATTGGCAGTAGAGATCAAGAAACAAACCTATAGAAGTAAGGGCCAGCGCAGCACCGGCTAAATAAAGCCGGCATTGTACAGGTTTGCGATGGTAACCGTGAGGCCGCAGAAACACGCATAAAAAGGGCTTGCCTAGAGCGCGGGGGAAAGGCAGCATTCCTTTTCAGAGTTACCCATTCATTTTATTTAAGGAACGTTTTCATGACACAGGCAACCGCACGCCACATTCTGGTAGACAGCGAAGCAAAATGTGAAGAACTGAAGAAAGAAATTGAAGGTGGCAAGGATTTCGCGGAAGTAGCGAAGCAGCACTCTTCTTGCCCGTCTGGCCGTAACGGCGGCGACCTGGGTTCATTCGGCCCCGGCCAGATGGTTCCAGAGTTTGATAAAGTGGTGTTCAGCGGTGAAGTCAATAAGGTTCTCGGGCCGGTCAAGACCCAGTTTGGCTACCACCTTCTGGAAGTAACCAGCCGCAGCTAAGCGCCCCGGCACTGCTTGCAAACTGGCTTCTGATTGTTTCAGAAGCCAGCCTCTTCAGCACCGCTTTCACTTTTGAGGGGCGAGGAATTTAACCATCTGATTGCCGATGGATTCAATCGGATCGGTAATAGCCTGCTGAATACTCTGGGTGACAGTTTTCGAAAATGCAGAACCCGGCCCGCTTTCCAGAAAATCGATATACAACCCCATTTCCTGAGTGCTTATTTTTTCATAAGTATGCAGATAACTGTTGTATACCTGCTGCTCAACAACGCCCCGTATGGTACTTCGCTGGCTTTCTATCTTCCGTTTAAGCTCTTCGTAGTTTGCTGAGTCAGAGCTGAATGCAGCCATGGCTGTCGTCAATCCAAGCTGTACAGCAATGGTGGTATCTACAGCACTTTCGGTGGCTCGGGCCGCCCGATCAAAGCGCTCGAACATCAGGGCACGATCCGTACCTTTGTACTTTTTGTTCAATTCCGCAGCCTTGGCTTGAATCTTTTGCCACGCGGCCGGGTCTGAAGCCGCAATCTCCGCAGCGGAGATTTTCCGGGCTACCGGTGTCTTGTACCAGCCGTCCACGGCTTCAAGCTGCTTCCCGGAGAGGTCGCGCTCCAGGTTTCTCACTATTTGTTGCTCTATATCCGCCGCACGAAAACTGTTGCTGACAACGTATCCAATGGTGTCTGCAACCATGGGAGGCAGCTGCTGACTGCGTTTCAAGCCTTCGCGAATGCCTTCGCTCATCATTGCAGGGTAGCGTTCAACAATATCGTCGATAGGCGATGCCGTCAGCACCTGCTGAGCGCTAGGCGCTGCCATGGCGGGGCCAGCCAGAACCAGGCCGGCGATTAAAAGAGGTTTAACTAGGGTACCAAGCTTCATTTAACTATCATCCTGTTTGATGGATGCTGCGTTTATGACACGCACACCCTCCCCTGAGCAAGCAATCCATGGGTTCCGGAGATGACAGTTTGGTAGGAAAGCTCTGGACGCGATCCCGTCCACGCAAAAGAAAGCGCCAGACCCGTCGTGATCGGTGGCGATCCCGCGTGAAATGGTACGGGCTTCCGGTTCTGGGCTTGATCATCGGCACATGGGCAACACTGCGTTTCAGCTTGCTCGCCCCGGAACCACCCATCAACCCGAACCATCTGTGCGAGATATTTCGGGAGCACACGATTTGGTACGACTACGCAAAAGACTCCCAGGAACGCTGGGGAACACCCATCGCTACCCAGATGGCTTTCGTGTACTACGAGTCTTCGTTCCGCAGTCATGCCCGGCCACCGAGAACCCGTTTATGGGGCTTCATTCCCTGGAGCCGTCCAACCACCGCTTACGGTTACGCCCAGGCACTGGACCCGGCCTGGGGCGAATACCTTGCTGCTAACGGCGATGGCCTATTCACCGTGCGCACGGATATGGAATACGCGCTGGATTTTGTGGGATGGTACAACCACCTCTCCCATCGCCAACTCGGCATTCCCTTTCATAGCCCGCGCCAACTTTACCTGGCATACCACGAAGGCCGCGGCGGCTACGCCCGCAAATCATTTGCCCGCAAGCCTTCTATTACAGCCTTGGCTTCACGGGTGCAGTCACGGGCTTTCCGGTACGACAATCAGCTCAAATCCTGCGAGCAGGAGTTCCAATGCTGGCGGTGGTATCAGTTCTGGCCATTCTGTGGCTGAGTGCAAACGCTCCGGTGATCAGGGTGCCGGGTTAAACTCGATTGCTGAGGCCTGAGCCCGCAGCCTGTCCACCAGAAACTCTTTTACAATTCGAATTCTCGCCATTTGCTGAGTGTCCTGGCTTACATGCACCCAAAGGTCGACACTTTCGCCTTCGAGCGGATCTGACAGGCGGCGGAGTTCTTTGGTGCCCTCCCCCAAATAGCATGGCAAAACCGCAAGGCCAGCGCCTGACCGCGCCAGCGCATGCATGGCGTGCAAGCTGTTACAGCGAATGACCGACGTGGCATGTTTCAGGTGCTTGCGGTACCACCGACCGGTTGCCAGGTGGCTGAAGGTGTCATCCGGAATAATCCAGAGGCAGTCTTCTGGCTGGTTTTCAATATCCATATTGCGGTGGCGCCGACAGTAGCTGGCAGAGCCGTATACCGCCGATTCAATGGCCGCTATGCGCTCACCCTCCAGCGTTGCCTGAGGCTTGTTCTCGGGGCGCAAAGTGAGGTCGGCTTCCCTGTGGGTAAGATTGGTAACGTCGTTATCGGTGAGCACTTCCAGCTCAATGTCGGGAAATTCACGCACCAGTTCAGCCAGAACCGACCCGAGCAACTCGCTCATCATCGTGTCTTCAGCTGCCAGCCGTACTTTGCCCACAGGCGCGGCATCCTGTCCAACCAGCTTGCGCTCAAGATTTTCCATTTCTACTGACAGTTTTTCCGCATTACGGAAAGCGGTTTCCCCCACTGGTGTCAGCTGAAGCCCATCCCGGTTGCGCTCAAAAAACTGTACGCCCAACGTCTCTTCCATCTGGTCGAGTCGGCGCAAAACGGTAGTTTGATGCACGCCCAGTAATTCTCCGGCCTTCGCGAGGGTTCCGCCTATTGCCAGAGCGTGTATATATCGAAGATAATCCCAGTCCATAGCTACTGCATATTTGCAACATGAGTACGGAGTTTAACGTATTTACGCTGCAAAAAAATACCCTTACAATTCAATGTAAATTCAGGTTAATAGTTTTTAACCGATCACAAATAGCAACTCACCAAAAGGAGGAAGTCGCTATGGCACAAAGACATATGGCAACCGTTAAACCGCTACCATCCAGCATCCTCCACAATGGTGCTGAAGTGAGAAGCCAGCACACACGTGCGGCAGCGAAGATGGCGGTCCAGTTCATGAGCCGCAAGCTGCGGTCATTCAACCGGAAGGCTGCAGAAGCAACGCCCGATATCGTTCAGATGCAAGGCGGACACTGATTCCAGTCAGGCCAACGTAAAGAGCTGCACCCTATAACGCAGCTCTGGAACAAGTAGCCAAACTGAAAACGCCGGTGGTTCTGATCTCAGAGCCACCGGCGTTTTGCATTACCCGATCATAATTCCCAAATTACTTTCTTTTTCTGCTCAAACCAGCTGTCCATTTTGCGGTTATAGGTATCTTCGATTACGTTCCGCTTGATCTTCATGGTTGGCGTGAGCATGCCGTTCTCCATGGTCCAGGGTTCTTTCACGACTACCACGAAGGATATTTTTTCGTGGGCTTCGCACCCTTGGTTTACTGCGTCCAATTCTTTCAGCAGTTCCTGCTCAAGCTCCGTACGATCCATACCCTTTGCAAGCGCTCCCCGAACGTCTTCTGACAAAAGGATCATCAGGCAAGGCTGGGGCTGGTTGGCGCCGGCCACACAAACAACTTCCACCGAAGGATGGTTAAACCGGTTCTCGATAGGAACCGGCACAACGTATTTACCTTTAGACGTTTTGAACAGGTCTTTTACACGACCTGTAATCTTCAGATAGCCACTTGCGTCGATTTCACCCATGTCACCGGTTCTGAGAAATCCATCATCAGTAACATCCTCGCGGGTTTTCTCTTCGTTTTGGTAGTAGCCCATCATCATTCCCGGGCTTTTCACCTCCAGCTCACCACCTTCGCCAATGCGGTGCTCCACACCCGGATTGGCCTCGCCGACCAATCCTATCCTGGCTCGTCCTGGCCTGCTGGCATGGGAGTATCCGAAATTTTCAGTCATGCCATAAACCTCAAGCAACTCCAGCCCAAGGTTTCGATACCACAGGATGATTTCTTCCGATAAAGGTGCGGCCCCTGTCAGTGCGGCCCGGCAATGATCCAGCCCCAGTTGTTTAAGCACTTTCTTTTTCACCACGGAACGCAGAATCGGGATGCGGAATAGCAATTTTTGTTTTTTGGGGGGCAGCTTGGCGTTCACCCCAAGGTAGAACTTCATCCACAAGCGCGGGACAGAGAAAAACAGTGTTGGCCTGGCACGCTGAAGGTCTTGCTGGAAGGTATCCAGACTCTCGGCAAAATATACCTGGAAGCCAAAATACAGAGACTGAGTCTCAACCGCTGCCCGCTCTGCCACATGTGCAAGCGGCAGATAGGACAGCATGCGGTCCTCGGATGACACTGTGAACATCTGCTGCAAACCATCTGCAACCGCCATCATGGCTCGGAAGCTTTGCATAACCCCTTTAGGGCGGCCAGTACTTCCTGAGGTATACACGATCGTGGCTAGTGCATCCTGGTCCGGTAACTTCGGAGCAGCAGGCTCATGCCTGGCAATAAGATCTCGCCACTTGGGGGTGTCCTCGCGCGGCGACATGGGCAGAGATATAACGGGGAGGTCTGAGGGAATGTGCCCTTTTATATCGTTCCAGCCATCTGCGAGGCCATCAAGCTTACCCAGAAACAACAGCTTTGCCTCAGAGTGCTCAAGAACATAGGCAGCAGCATCCCCGTTGAGCGTGGGGTATAGCGGCACAGATACATGGCCGGCGGCCCAGATAGCGAGATCCGACAGAATCCAGTGCGCGCTGTTTTTGCCCAGAACGGCGATATTGCTTCGTTCAGGGAGCTCAAGACTATTCAGGTGAGCAGCCATGCGCGACACCTGGTCGGCAGCCTGTTTCCAACTAATGTCCTCTAGTGTTCCATCTGGATAAGGCTGGGTGAGGTATGTGCTTTCAGGGCTTTTCTCTGCCCAATAATACAAACAGTGCAAAGAGGTCTGCTTGCGAGGATCCAATGCCATGAAAAACTCCTGGTTATTGTTATCGTTAACGAATTCCGGCCAATACATGAATACACATTCACTCTAATGCACTTTCATTCAGCTTCACAAATAGTAGTGTTATTTAGCGATAGCTCAATGGCATTAAACACCCCACTCAATGACCAATCCATCCCATCTTTGGTCACGCGCCAAAAAAGTTGATCATTTTTTGTATGACATCCGTCAAGATTGGTCTAGAGTGAAATTCGAAGCTTATCGAATTTAACCTCTCAGAGGAGACCGCCATGAGGCAGTCGACAACCCGCTCCGTCCTTATCTTCCCAGCCTGGGCATTTATCCTGCTTGGCTCTGCCGCGTTCCTATACAGCGCTTTTTCCGGAATGCTGGGCACCTGAGGCATCAATGCAAAAGGCTGCGAACAAACGCCTAACGCCGGAAGCGGGTTTCCAACACCACGGCTGAGTTAGTGCGCTCGACGCCCTCCAGGTTACCAATTTCGTCTAACACTGCGCTCAGCTCCTCAAGAGACTGAGCCTGCACGATCGCTATCAGATCGTACTCTCCGCTTACGGAAAATAATTGCACTACCTGGCTAATGCCCTCGAGTGCATTGTTTGTTCGCGCTGTTAACTTTTGGGCCACTTTAATAGAGACATGAGCCTCCACCTGGCTGGCAGAAAACGCCCCCCCCAGCTGAACCGCATACCCGACTATCACCCCGCTGGCCTCCAGCCGCGAGATTCGGCTTTGAACCGTTGAGCGGGACAACTGCAAAGCTCTGGCCAGATCCGTAATGCTGGCTCTGGCATTCTGGCGCAGCAGCATTAGCAGCTTTTGATCTTTGCTTTTCATCATTGTGCTAAATATCTCCGTTATTTTGATAAGATCATAACCCATTTTGAGCAAACTGCACCTGCAATCCGACAAAGCTTCAATGCATAATGTCCGGAAACAACGCCAGGTTGCAGCCCATGATTATTCGCCCAATTGCAGACAAAGATCTGGATACCCTTTATCAGATAGCCGAAGAGTCTGGCCCGGGTTTCACATCACTAATGCCCGACAGGGACGCTTTAGCACAAAAGATTGCTCACTCCATGGCAAGCTTCGAGCGCAAAGTATCCAGCCCTGGCGATGAGCACTACCTGTTTGTGCTGGAAGATGAGGCCACCGGCGACATCCTTGGCACCAGTGGTATTGAGGCAAACACCGGCCATACCCAGCCGCTCTACCATTTCCGACGAAACACTGTAACCCACCACTCGCGGGACCTTGACGTTCGCAAGAGCGTGGAAACCCTCACCCGCTGCAACCACTACACAGGTTATTCCGAGATCTGCTCTCTTTATTTGCGTCCCGAGTTTCGCCGGGCCAATGCGGGCAAACTGCTTTCCCGGGTGCGTTTTCTTTTTATGGCACTTCACCCGGAACGCTTCTCACACAAAATCATTGCCGAAATGCGCGGTGTTTCGGATGCCGCTAGCCGGTCACCCTTTTGGGACTGGCTGAGCACGCACTTTGTTGACATGGAATTTGCCCAGGCAACCCACCTGGTTGGTGCAGGTTACACAGATTTCATTGATGAACTGATGCCCTCGCATCCACTCTATACGTGCCTGATGAGCCCGGAGGCCCGAGCTGTTCTTAGCCAGGTGCATAACAACACCCGGCCAGCCCTAAAGATTCTGGAAGCAGAGGGTTTTACGCACAAAGGATTGATAGACCTGTTTGATGCGGGGCCAACGGTAGAGTGCGCCTTGGCAGAGATACTAAGCGTCAGATCCTCATCCGAGCACCGCGTTAGAGTGGATGATTACGTTGCAGGCCCCAATGCACTCTTTGGCCGCACCAACCACGAACAACACGAACCAACGCTGATCGCAAACACAGGAACAGCAAACTTTCGGGCTACCGTCACATCTGAGGTTTCCGAAGGTTCGGATGCGCTGATTATTTCACGCTCTCTGGCGAAACAGCTTTGCCTTGAAAACGGCGATCCGTCACGCATTTTGCCCCTGAACCATGCAGCATCGACGGCACGAAACAGAACCACGGCTACGGAGCTAAGCTATGCATACTGATCGCAACGTCTTGTTCGAAAATCTCTGGCAGGACTATAAAGCTGTTACACCCTCGGCCGCCAAAATCCATCGCATTCTGGGTGCAGAAGAAGGCCATGCCATCATCAACGATCATATCGCCCTGCGCACCTTCAACCTGCAGCCGGTTGGACTGGATGCTCTCGCGGCGCATTTTCTGGCGCTGGGGTACCGGGAAGGTGGTGAATACCACTTCGAAGGCAAGAAGCTTTATGCCCGGCATTATGAACACGCAGATCCCGAAGCACCGAAGGTGTTTATTTCTGAGTTACTGACAGAACAGTGCTCACCAGAGCTTCAGACTGTGGTGAAAAAGCTGGTTGGGCAAATCACAAAAGAGGAGGTTACCGCAGACAACTTTCTGTACTCAGGACGGCATTGGGATCTGGATTCCGGCACCTACCGCCAATTGCTGGAAGAGAGCGAGTATGCAGCCTGGCTCGCGGCCTGGGGTTACCGCGCGAATCATTTCACGGTGAGCGTAAACCACCTGAACAACTTCGAAACAGTGGCCGACATAAACCAGCTCTTGATCGAGAAGGGCTTTTCAGTGAACTCGGCCGGTGGCGAAGTGAAGGGTTCTGCCGAAGAGCTGCTTGAACAGTCATCCACAATGGCCGACCGTGTTCCTATTCAGTTCAGCGACCGCGAAGTGACGATTCCCAGCTGCTTCTATGAGTTCGCCTTGCGCTACCAGAAGCCCGACGGCAACCTATACAGCGGGTTTGTTGCGGCCTCTGCCGACAAGATTTTCGAGAGCACCAATGCCGGAATGTAAAGGCTCGAAAATCCACTCGTGTACCAACGGGATAGCTACGCTAAACTAACGCCTTGTTCCCGAACAATCCCACTTGTTCAATGCAACAAGGAGTCACCATGAAGCCTGTCGTCACGCTTTTTCTGGCCTGTTTTCTTGTATTGGCTGGCTGCCAGTCGTTGCCAGGCGAAAGTACGGAAGCAATAGGCCGTGGCGCCATTTTACTGAGCTCCCAACACTGCCTGAGCGAACATCTGAAAGAACAGAACAGGGTTCACTACGGCCCGTGCCTTAAAATTATCAGTGTGGACGGCGACACACCAACGATCCGCGATGATGGCTTCATAGAATTGCCTGCGGCTGAATCTGCCACCCTTGGTGTCAGTTGTGTGTATCGCCATGCTGATGGCTCACCTATCCCTGTCACCATGGAAACAACTGACTTCCTGGTTACCCCGGATACCTTTACCAAATCGGGTCAACGTTGGTATCTGCATGCACACAAGCAAGCGAGGCAAGTTGTTGGTTGTGAGCCAACGCTGTCCCGCTCGATATACCCCACGTACAAAACGGAATGACTGCCGACATCAGTATCGTTTGGCTCGGCGCGCTGGCAAGCCTGTTAGCGGGGCTGGCCACCAGCATTGGCGCTCTGGCGGTATTCTTCGTTAAAGATCTCTCTGCCCGGCTGCAGGACTACATGCTGGCAGGTGCTGCCGGCGTAATGCTGGCGGCCTCGGTTTTTTCTTTGTTGATCCCCGGGCTGGAATACGGAGAAACACTGCTGGGCTCAACCTGGATGGCAGCACTGCTTGTGATATTCGGTGTTCTGTCCGGCGCGGGGGCTCTGTATTACCTGCACCAGAACCTGCCCCACGAGCACTTCAATCTTGGGCCAGAGGGGCCGGACGCTGCCCATATTCGCCGTATATGGTTGTTTATTATCGCCATTACGCTGCACAACTTTCCCGAAGGCATGGCGGTAGGTGTTGGCTTTGCGGGCGGCGATGTACGCAACGGCTACATATTGGCACTGGGCATTGGTATTCAGAATATTCCGGAAGGCCTAGCCGTTGCATTTTCGTTGGTGGCTATCCAATACTCGCGGGCTCGTGCCTTTACTATTGCCCTTCTGACAGGGCTGGCTGAACCTATCGGTGGCCTGTTCGGTGCCGCTCTGGTATCGCTGGCAGAACCGATAATGCCCTGGACTCTGGGCTTCGCTGCCGGGGCCATGCTGTTCATTATCAGCAACGAAATCATTCCCGAAACCCACAGGAGCCGCTACAAGGCCCAAACTACCTTCGCACTGCTGATCGGTTTTGTGGTGATGATGTTCCTGGATGTCACCCTAGGCTGAGGCGCCCGCCAGCGCAACAATGTCCTCATACTGGCGAACCTGAACAACCTGCTCGGCAACTGGTTTGGCAGCCAGACTGCAAGCCTCGTTAACCATGGCAGACGCAACGGTTTGTGCCTCGATTGCCCGGTATTTTTCCAGCGGGCCCAACAGCACGCGGTTAACCAGCGGCATCGCTTTGGCACCTATCGCTTCCCCGAGGCGGTGATCTGGCCTATCGCCCAACAGTAAACTGGGATGATATATCGACAAATACGAGTAACCGAGGCCCTTCACCGCGTCTTCCAGCTCACCTTTAACCCGGTTGTAGAAAATGGTCGAAGAAGATGATGATCCGATGGCAGACATCAAGATAAATGCACCGGCACCTTCTGCTCGCCCAAGCTCAGCCGCTTGCAGGCAGTAGCCGTAATCTACCTTTCTGAACTGTTCCTGAGAGCCGGCCTTTTTGATCGTCGTACCCAAGCAACAGATAATCACATCTACTTTAAAAAGCTCGGGATGATCTGCCATGCGATCAAAATCCATTTCCTGTTGCTGCAGTTTGGCATGAATGAGTTCCAGCGGCTTCCGCACAGGCACAACCACCCGTTCAACCTCGTCACAGGCCAACAAGCCAGTGAGAGCCAACCCACCCGTCAACCCGGTAGCACCCAGCAATAACACTTTCATAAGGTTCTCTTTATTTTGCGAATTCTCTATAAATCCTTGAGGTAGTGTAGCCCGGATAGCTGATCCATCTGGCCTCGAATCCAGAAAACACGATCCCGCACGTAGGGCGATGGCGAAGAAACGCTCAACACCTTCGGGTTGGGCAACACTGCAGCCAGCCGTGCAGACTGGTTGGCCGACAACTGCCGTGCAGAAATACCGAAATACGCCTTGCTCGCAGCCTCAACGCCGTAAATGCCGGGGCCAAACTCGGCGATATTAAGATACACCTCAAGAATTCGGCGCTTGGGCCAAACCCCGTCAACGGCGAGCGCAAGCCCAGCTTCCAGAGCTTTACGGACAAAGCTTCGGCCATTCCATAGAAACAGGTTTTTTGCGGTTTGCTGCGTGATGGTGCTGGCTCCCCTTAGCCCGTCACCAGCATGGTACTCCGCTAATGCTTTGCGAATCGCGACAAAATCAACACCCCAATGATCGGGAAACCGCTGATCCTCGCTGGCCACCACCGCGATTGGCATCCAGGGCGAGATATCCGAGAAATTAACCCATTGCTGCTGCACTTCTTTGTGTGGGTTCGCCAGGCTGTAGCTGAGCATGAATGCCGACGTGGGCGGGTTTATAAACCGAAACAAGAGCAGCATCGAAAGGAACAGCAGCACCAGAGCAATGAACACCCAGGCAAAACCACGAAACGCTCTCTTTGGAAGTGATTTACGAGCCATTTAAGCGCCCGGCCCGACTGTTTTCAGCTTCACCCGTGCGCACAACGTTTGCCCCTATTACCCGGAGGCAGTGTTGGCGGCACACAGCGTGGAGCGGTGTTTTGCCCGCTTCATCTCCGTCCACCGTCATGGTTTTTGGTTTTGAAGTAAGAATGTCGCAACGCTTTCCCTTCAGGTGCACCACTGTGCTGGTACGATCAGGAGACTTTCCACTCAACCGCACCAGCAGGAAAGTGAGTAGCAACTGCAACAAAGGGCGTGGCTTCACCGCAATCACATCAAGCAATCCATCATCTGCTGTCGCTTGTGGAATTTCATTCCCGCCCCCGAAAAATGCGCCACTGGACACAGCAATCGACAACCAGCGGCCGCGAACCAGCGCCTTGTCGCACGATATTTCCGCAGTAAAACCCCGCTTGGCATTCACTTTTTTCAGCAACGCCACCCCATAACTGAAGCGGCCAAACAGTTTTTTAGCTGCGCCCTTAGCTTCGCTGGCCGACAACGCTCCCAAGCCTATGTGTGCCACATTAAGAAAGATTCTATCCCCGAACTCCGCCACGTCCACTTTTTGCGTAGTGCCTTGCTGGACCAGTTCACATACAGCGGCAGGATCTTCCGGCAAGGCCAGGTTTCGGGCGAAATCATTGGCTGTACCAGACGGCAACACCGCAAGTGTTGCGTTGTGTTGAAGGCATATCTGGGCGGCGGCATTAACTGATCCATCACCACCAGCCACCATCACCGTGTCGCCGGATTGTAGTTGCATCGTCCAACTCTGATCCTGAAGGTCGCAACACTCCGGGCCTGTGATGCCAGCATTCGCCAACTTTTCAAGCCAAAATTCTTGTCCCTTCTGGCCATCGCCTGCAGCAGGGTTTGCAACCAGCCAATAGGTCATACCATCATGCTCTCTGTAACAAAATAAAAAAGCCGGGAACCTCAAGTCACCAAAGATACCTCAAACATGCCATGGTGGTCGTTACCATAAGGACACAGGAACTGCTTCCAACTGCTATATTGTCCGACTATAGTTAACTCCTGAACTAAACATCACTATCGGGAACCAGCAATGATTACAGATCTGATCACGCCTGTGCGTTCCAAAGCGCAGCTCGCAGCCCTGAAACTGATAACGAAACTCATTCCAAGCCCGATTCCCAACATGTTCCTGGGGGCGCAG
The DNA here is from genome assembly GCF_031157525.1 of Marinobacter sediminicola. Lineage (GTDB taxonomy): Bacteria > Pseudomonadota > Gammaproteobacteria > Pseudomonadales > Oleiphilaceae > Marinobacter > Marinobacter sediminicola. The sequence continues at coordinate 22,639 of NZ_JAVIXR010000008.1, read as the reverse complement.
TCCCGACTCCGGCTGGCTGAGCACATGGCGCATTTTGACTTCAAACGGGTTCTGCTTGTGACCGACGATGTGTTGTTCAAGTTGGGCGTTATTAGCCCCATAGAGGAACACCTGAACGAACTCGGAGTTAAAACTGTTGTATACCGTGGTGTCACGCCAGATCCGGGTTTTCTTGTGGTCGAGAAAGGGTTGGAAGTGCTCCGCCAGAATGAATGTGACGCTGTATTAGCGATTGGCGGAGGGTCGTCCATTGATGCTGCAAAAGTGATGGCGCTGGCAGCTTCAAACAAAAAAATGCCTCAGGGGTTGGTCGGAATTCTCAAAGCTCGCAAGCCATCCCTTCCGCTGTTTGCGATTCCGACCACCTCGGGTACAGGCTCTGAAGTCACAATTGGCGCCGTTATATCTGATGAAACCACACACATTAAACATCTGGTAATTGACCCAAAAGTGGTTCCTTTAGCGGCTGCGCTGGATCCCGAGATTATGGCTGGCATGCCGAAATCGGTAACGGCAGACACGGGCATTGATGCTCTTACCCACTGCCTTGAATCCTGGATCAGTGATTTCTCCTCGCCTGAAACTGAGTTGTACTCAGGTGCCGGCGTGAAACTCGTGTTCAAATACCTGGAAAGAGCCTGCGAAAACGGACAGGACTACGAAGCCCGTGATGCAATGGCGCTGGCTGCAAACTACGGTGGGCTGGCACTGAACAAGACGGGACTGGGCTATGTGCACGCGATTGCTCACCAGCTTGGTACCCAATATGGCGTTCCTCACGGCCGGGCTAACGCTATTGTTCTGCCGCACATACTTGAGGTGAACCGGCACAGCGCACACGCCCGAATGGCCAAACTGGCCAGGCTGTGTGGTCTTGCCACAGATACAGAGGCAGACTCTCTGGCAACCGACAAGTTCATCCAGCGTGTGAATTCGCTACTTGCAACCTTGCCGATATCCCGTGAGGTGAAAGGTATCGATGAGAAGCACTTCTCTGTAATGGCGCAAGCGGCCATGAAAGAAGCTCACGGAACCTACGCGGTGCCTAAATATCTGAATAAGAATGAGATTATTCAGGTACTCCGCACTATAAGTGGCCAACCTGCATAGCCGGAGCGCCCCTAGCCGGGGCGTTTCTGCGACACCACCAGAGCAACGCCGGTGATAGAGACAATTCCCCCGGCAATCGCCAATACGCCCAAGCGCTCATCAAACAGCCAGAAGGCCTCCAGAGCCGTTACCGGGGGGACAAGATAGAACAGGCTGGCCACCTGGGAAGCTGCGCCTCGGCGAATCAACCACATCAAAAGCAGAATCGCGCCAATAGAAACCCCAAAAACCAGCCAGGCCATAGAAAGCTGAAGTTGCAGAGACCAGACTACTTCGCGGGTTTCGAGCATTAGCGCGCCAGCGGCGAAAAACAAGGCGGCGGCGCCGTACTGAATGATGGTGCCAGCCACCAGGTCTGCACCTGTTCCATGGCGTTTTTGGTACACGGTACCCAACGAAATGCCGGCCAGCGCTAGCAGAGCCCATATCAGCGTCCATAATGGAAACGCCGCCCCCGGGTTGCCTGCCTCACCAAATTTTTCAAGCAAAACCAGAGTGACACCCACCAAGCCAAGCCCCAAACCCAGCCACTGCCGCCATGAAATGGCTTCTTTCAATACAAAAACCGCAACACCCGCGGTGACCAGCGGCTGCAAACCGACCACTAGCGATACTATTCCCGAGGGCATTCCGTCCTGGATGGCATAATACACACCGCCAAGATAGCAGCCATGGACCAATAGACCGGTTACAGTAAGATGCCCAGCGGCCCGCCAGCCAGGCCAGCGGGCTTTAAGGAGGCCTGCAAGCACCACAAGCAAGCCAAGAGTGAGAAGCATCCGAATCAGCAGAAGGGTGAATGGCTCGGCATAGGGCAGGCCGTATTTTGCGCCAATAAAGCCAGTACTCCACAGCCATACAAACAAAGCAGGTACAAAGAACGAATAAAAGAAAGATCGCATAAACGACTGCCGGGGTCAGGTATCTGGAACAAAGTGCAGTTTAGAGCCTGAATCGCAAACAAAACAGATACAGGCACCCGGCCAAGCCACCATTACAGGTGGCTCCGAGGGATAAGTCAGCGGCGATTATGTCGTGAGGATAGATTGCAGTTTCTGTGTCAGCTCTACTGCCTCACTGCCCATAGGAGTCAGGTAACCTCCGTCATCCCGCGTTATCAGGCCTTTGGCAAAAAGGCGCTCCGCGGCATCTACGGTCTCGGGGGCCGCATCACTTTTGTGTACCTTGATTCCAGCTTGGCCTGAGGATGATTCGAATTGCGACAACAGATTAAGCTCGGCAATTGTGTCTGGAGAAAATGGCATGGTATTTCCTTGTCTGGTTTAGTGGTCAGATACTTTGTTTCAAAGTCATAAATTACTCCGATACCCGATTCTTAAAGAATAGCAGTAGAGCCACCATAACCATATCCCGACGGTCAGCTTATCTTATAAAAGCTTAATGAGGTGGCAACAAACCCGATTTAAATCAATAAAAACATAACCTTAAACCCGTAAGGCGTGTATAAAAAACACCTCTTAAGGAATCGGGCATTGCTTGATATTTGTGCATTTCCCCAAATTTGTGCCATTTTTAAATGGAAGCCAAACAAGGAGGAATGATTATGCTTTATTGGGCTGTAGTCTGTCTTATCATAGCAATTATTGCCGGTGTCCTCGGCTTTGGAGGCATTGCGGGCACAGCGGCGGGCATCGCCAAGGTGCTGTTTTTTATCTTTCTGATTCTTCTAGTAATCACTCTGGTTGCCAATGCTGTTCGCGGGCGGGGACCAAAGATCTAGCGTTGTGAATGCATCTGATCAGCGTTTCGGCCCGGGCACCTACATCATCACGCCCGGGCCTTCCCCCTCTCCTGATAACATTTCAGCGACAAGACGTAATATCATTTCTGCCGGGTAGCGCCGTATAATCTCTAATCTGCCTGATTTAATATGATGAGCAGAACGACTATTGATTATGCTTTCCGTGAGTAGCTAATGAGAAGCCCACAACGACTCGCTCTGCCGATATGTATCGCATTGATGCTGTCTGCTGCACCCGTTGCAGCAGACAGCATCAAGCGTATTGTCCATCCCGATGGCAGAGTTGAATTTACCAACGTAAAAAGTAACAGCCCCGGGCGAGCCTCCAGCAAAAGCGAAACCGTATTCCGCTATAAAGACGATAATGGCGTCGTTGCCTACACCAGCACCCGGCCTTCAGTGGCCAACTTCGACGTTATCAGCTTCCACTGCTATGCCTGCGACCCGGATTCCCGGGTGAACTGGCGCACAACCCCGTTATTCGCTGGCCGCTACGAAGCAGAAATCAAAACAGCTGCCCAAGAGTATGGTGTTGATCCGGCACTGGTACGTGCGGTGATTCATGCGGAGTCTGCGTTCAATGAAAAAGCACTCTCCCCTGTCGGTGCTCAGGGGCTTATGCAGTTGATGCCAGGCACAGCTTTGGAAGTCGGCGTGCAGAATGCCATGGTGGCAGCAGACAACATCCGTGGTGGCGTTACCTACCTCGCAAAAATGCTGGAACGCTTCAAGGGTGATACCCGGTTAGCCACTGCGGCATACAATGCCGGGCCAGGTGCCGTAAGCCGTTACGGAGGGGTTCCTCCCTATGCTGAAACCAAGGCTTACGTTGAGCGGGTCGGCATATTGCGCGAGCGCTATGCCAGTAATTGATCAGATCACCGGAAGCCCCATCCTTGGGAGCTTCCGGGATTCACTTCAAGATTACTCAGAGGCTGCAATCAGGCTGGCGTTGCCACCGGCCGCGGTTGTATCCACGCAAAGATGGCGCTCAATCACAAAGCGCTGATCGAGCATATGCTCGGTGATCAGCGGGATCAACGCGCCATCGCGCTTGGACAGAGCCTCACGATACTTGCGTAGCAGGGCCTGATCGGCACAGCTTACAACAGCCTCAAAGCCACCAGCACTCGCCAGTGCTTCCGGGTCCAAAAGCCCATCAATGCCCACGAGCGGTAACCCCGCTTGGGCAGCCCGCGCTACAACATCTTCAACACCTGGGGCGATAACCACCACTTTATTGCCCTGAGACAATGCCATGGCGGCTTGTGCCAAGGCAGTTTCCTTGTCTGGCCCCAAACACAGCACGATTCCACGGGCGTGATTTGATAGGCGGTTAAGCTCTCCAGTTGGCCCTGGCAGTTCTTCTGCCTTGGCATCCAGAGGTTCTGGGACCTTACCAAAAACAGGCTCCATAGCATCCACTCTGGCCTTCGGCGCAGCAACGGCAAGCTTGCCCAAGCTAGCGATCAGACCATCCAACTTCGTCCCATCAATTGTTTTTGCACCAGGCTCAGCCGGGCGCTCAACAGTGGCGCCTTTCAGGAAGCGTCGAACATACTGTGGACCACCCGCTTTGGGGCCAGTGCCGGAGAGACCTTCACCACCAAATGGCTGGGAGCCAACAATCGCGCCAATCTGGTTACGGTTAACGTAAGTGTTGCCAACTTTAATGCGGGCGACAATCTGATCAACACGGTTATCAACCCTGCTGTGGATACCGAAGGTCAGGCCATAGCCTTTAGCATTAATGGCATCGACAACCTTGTCGATCTCTTTGGCTTCAAAGGTTGCCACGTGCAGGATCGGCCCGAACACCTCCTCTTCAAGCTCTTCGATTCCGTTCACTCTGAGCACGGCCGGTGACACATACAGGCCTTTGTCAGGCACCGGAAGTTTTTTCAGCATGCGACCTTCGCGCTCAAATTTTTCACAGTGATCGACAATTTTCTTGCGGGCGGCCTCATCAATCACCGGCCCCACATCTGTCGATAGCGCCCAAGGATCACCAATACCCAGCTCCTCCATGGCTCCGTAGAGCATTTCCAGCAGGTTATCGGCTATGTCTTTCTGCACATACAACATCCGCAGTGCGGAGCAACGCTGGCCTGCACTCTGGAACGACGATGCCAGAACGTCACGAACCACCTGCTCCGGGAGCGCTGTTGAATCCACGATCATGGCGTTGAGCCCACCGGTTTCTGCCACCAGAGGTGCGTCTGGCGCCATGTTCTCGGTCATAACCTTGTTGATCCGCTGAGCGGTTGCCGTGGAACCGGTGAAACAGACGCCTGCAACTCTCGAATCAGACGTGAGGGCAGTACCCACAGTTGCGCCTGTGCCCGGAAGAAGCTGAATGGCATCTTTTGGAATACCGGCTTCGTACATCATTTCAACCACACGAAAAGCCAACAGCGATGTTTGCTCTGCTGGTTTAGCGACCACGACGTTGCCAGCCGCCAGGTTCGCAAGAACCTGGCCCGCAAAAATGGCCACCGGGAAGTTCCAGGGCGAAATGCAGCAAATAATGCCACGAGCCTCGCCATTATCTTTGTTGCGCAGACCTTCGTTGGCGTAGAACTGTGCGAAATCCACCGCCTCGCGAATTTCAGCAACACCATCCAGCAATGATTTACCGGCCTCCCGGGTCGTCAGCGCGAACAGTTCGTGTACGTTTTCTTCAAGCAGATCACCTACTTTTCGCACACACGCAGCACGATCTTCCGCAGACGTGGCTGACCAGCTGGCAAAACCTTGTTCTGCCGCTGTAATGGCTGCATTAACATCGGCTTCATTGGCATGGGTAATGTGCCCAACCAGATCGTCCGGGTTGGCCGGGTTTGTTACTTCCAGCACGTCTGTGCCGGTAACGGTGCCGGCGATCAACGGCCCGCCGGTCCATAGATGGCTGCGGAATGCTCCGCGACCTTCATCAATTCGGGCAACGGTCACCGGATCGGTAATATCCCAGCCTTTTGAGTTACGACGCTTGGCACCAAACAACTCCGTTGGGGGCACAATTGCCTTGCTGGAAAGGTTCTTCCCAAGCTCCTGAACCGTATCAATCGGATCCTTTGCGATCTCTTCGGGGGTGATGCTAGTGTCGACAATCTGGTTGACGAAGGAGCTGTTGGCGCCGTTTTCAAGCAGACGGCGTACAAGATAAGCCAGCAGGTCGCTGTGCTTGCCTACCGGCGCGTAGATTCGGCAGGGCACTCCGCTTTCGCTGAGAACCTGGTTATGCAGGGATTCACCCATGCCGTGGAGACGCTGGTATTCATAATTCTTCAGGCCCGCAGCGCTGGCCAGCTCACGAACCGCGGACACAGAGTGGGCGTTATGGGTGGCGAACTGCGAATAGATGCGGTCGCTCATGCCAATCAACTTTTTAGCGCAAGCGATATAGGCAACGTCACTGCACGCCTTGCGGGTGAACACAGGGAAGTCAGACAAGCCCATGACCTGGGCGCGCTTGATTTCCGCATCCCAGTAGGCGCCTTTTACCAAACGCACCATGATGCGACGATCAAGCTTTTCAGCGAGTGCGTACAACCAGTCAAGGGTATGAGACGCGCGTTTGGCAAAGGCCTGGACCACAACACCAAAGCCTTCCCAGTTAGCCAACGTGGGATCGGACATTATGGCTTCAATGACATCCAGAGAAAGATCCAGCCTGTCCTGTTCCTCAGCATCAATATTGAAGCCCATATTGGCGGCGGCCGCCTTTTTGGCCAACTCAAGTGCGCGGGGAACCAGCTCATTCATTACCCGCTCTTTTTGGCCATATTCGTAACGGGCCAGCAGCGCAGAGAGCTTAACCGAGATACCGGGGTTTTTACGCACATCGCCCTTACAGTTTTTGGCAATGCTATCGATGGCTTGTGAGTAGGACTCAAAATAGCGACGGGCATCCGCATCCGTACGCGCCGCCTCACCAAGCATATCGTAGGAATAGGTGTACCCCTTCGCCATGTAGGATTCAGCTTCGCTCTGGGCTTCTTCAATGTCGCGGCCCAAAACAAACTGGCGCCCCATTTCCTTCATGGCCTGGCCAGCAACGGTGCGAACGACGGGTTCACCGAGGCGCTTAACCAACTTGCGCAGCGTGTCACCTACCGTATGGCGATCAGAGTCCTTCAACAGGTTGCTGGTCATCAAAAGCGCAACGGTGGTGGAGTTGATAAATGCCGAGGTGGCTTTACCTACGTGAGCACCCCAGTTGCCAGAGGTAATCTTGTCTTCAATAAGCGCATTGATGGTGGTGTTATCCGGCACTCGTAACAGCGCCTCCGCCAGGCACATAAGCGCGACGCCCTCTTTAGTGGTAAGGCCGTACTCTGCGAGGAATTTTTCCATGATGGTGGATTTGGCACTCTCCCGAACACTGCGAACCAAATCAGCCGCGCGGGCAGAAATCATTTTGCGATCGGCTTCAGACAACTGAGCATCAGCAATCATCTCGTGGATGACTTTGTACTCATCTTCGAGATAGTAATCGCGAACCGCCTGCCGGCTGTTGGCTAGCTCGGGAGCCAATGATTGCTGCGATATCATAGTTGTACCCTCTCAGTTGTTTGTCTTTACCGCATTCTACCGACAACAGCATAGACTGTTTGACTGTAAGCGCCGAAGTGACCCGCCAATATGGCCATATTGACCTTAATAAATGTATTAATTCTCTGACATGAAATACAATTTCAGCCAATTCGACCATACACGGTGGCTTGGAACAGCCCAAAACCCTTGCGGCATGTGGCATTTACAGCCTTCAGCATAGTGCCCCTGCTCAAGACTTGCCCAAAAGTCGCGGATTTACGTTTGTAGAGGACAGATCAACATGAACGAGCTGGACCGAATAGATCACTCCATCATTCGTGAGTTGCAGAAGAATGCGCGAATTACGGTTACTGAGCTTGCGTCGAAGGTGGGTTTATCCAAAACTCCGTGTCAGGTGCGCATGCGGCGGCTCGAAGAACAGGGGTTTATTACCGGCTACACCGTGCTGGTTAACCAGACAAAGTTAGGGCAAAGCCATATCGCCTTCGCTCAGGTTACGCTGAACGACACCAGCAGCGAGGCGCTGAAGGCGTTCAATACCGCGGTAAAGAAGATATCCGCCATTGAGCAGTGCCACATGATTGCCGCTAATTTTGATTACCTGATGAAAGTGCGAACACGCAACATGGCCGAGTACCGACAGGTATTGGGTGAGCAAATTTCCACCCTGCCCCATGTGCTGCAAACCAGCACTTTTGTGGTAATGGAGAATGTGAAGGATGCCGGGCTTTGAAAGCCCTATTTGTTCACTCTGGCCAGGCCCAATGCAGACACTGTTAACCCCAACTCGCCGCGATACATCGCGTTGCCGATACCCAGCACAATGTTCTCCACTGTAAAGTTGGAAGAGACGGCACTGGCCCCACCGGTTGAGCGAGACTCCAGAACAAGCACCAGCCGCAGTAAATCCAGAAGGCGGATAACCAGATCGAGAGTGCCGAAGTCTTCCGGAGCATCGTCAATCCGGGCAATGACATAAGCCTTGGCAGATTCCACAACGAAGGCTTCGTGGCTGGTTAAATGCTCTATTCCGAGGTGTTTGATGGATTCTACACGCTGGTGCCGCTCACGCCTGATAGCCTCCATGCACACCTGCCCGGAATTTTCCGGCAAGTCGCCCTGGCGCAGAAGACCAGCGAGCCGAAAGTCCACCTTACCCTCACTCCGCATCTGTTCGTATTCGTTTTTCAGCCGCTCTTTTGCGTGGGGGAAATACCGGCGAACTGCTGCTTCCCGCGCTCGCTCCAGGTCTTCAGTTGTGGCCAGGTTCACCAGCGAACTCATCACTCGCACGCAATGGAGCAGGTGCTCCCAAATAGCTGGTTCAATGGATTCGGGATTATCGGGAAGAACCCGTTTTATAGACACAAACTCGAAATACAGAGCCGTCACCTTCTGCTCCGAGAAGTCAGAAGTGCGGATGATTCTGCGCAGCCCCAGCTTTTCAATATCGCCTAGCAGGCTGGGCATCAGCATCAAAACGTAATGTTTCGCGCCTTCTGAAATGGGCATAACTGATTGCAGCTCCGATTGAGGTATATCCATACCATAGCATCAAGGTGTTTCTCTCGCTTAAGGGAAAAGCATCTCGGTATTCAATCGAGCTATTGACCATTTGAAGTTGGGGAGCAGGAAAAAAGAAAGCAGGCCGGCAGGTTTTGCCGGCCTTGTGACGTGCTTAGGCGCGGCTAAGAAACTTCCGCTCTTCCACGTTGATCTTGATGCGATCGCCGGTGGAGATATGCTCAGGAACCTGGACAACCAGGCCTGTTGCCATTCTTGCGGGCTTGGTACGAGCCGTTGCTGACCCACCCTTTACTGATGGGTCTGTCTCTTCAATATCAAGCTCAACAATCGGTGGCAGTACCAGTGCAACCGGTGCATCACTGATCAGAATCACCAAAATGCCCTGGGTATCTTCAGTGATATACAACAGCTCGTCAGCAATGGCTTCCCGGTTCAGGCTGTACTGGGTGAAGTCTTCGCTATCCATGAAGACGTATTCGTCGCCATCGGAATAGGAGAAAGTAGCTGGCCTGCGCACAAGATCGGCAAGGTTCAGCATGTCGGTATCTTTGAACGTCTCGTCGATCTTGTTACCCGTTACCACATCGTACATACGCATGCGGTAGAGACTGCCGCCAGCACGGCCCTGGGGAACAGAGCGATCAATATCCTTGACGAAATAAACCCGACCTTCATATTCAACTGCAGAGTTTTTCTTGATTTCACTTGCTCTAGGCATCTTTTAAAGCTCCAAAACAATCTCGAAACGCATCCATACCGGGCAAAAGCCGGCGTGCTTTACACCCGGTAATTCTACCCTCAGACGTGCCCTGCTGATACAGGGCAAGCCGATACTATAGGCCATTCAGTTAAAAGCTTCCTGAGGCGACAAGCAGATTCGCATAAGAAATAGCAATTTGATGTAAGCTATGCACCATTGTGACCATCGTCTTTGCATTGGCCTGATTGAAGGCCAACGCACCACGCATGGTCGGCACGCTGACGGCTAAACTGAAAGGTGTTATGAAAGTACCCAAGAGATTACAACCCTTGGTCGACGACGGCCTGGTGGACGAAGTGCTTTACCAGCTTATGAGCGGCAAAGAGGCACAGGTTTACGTGGTGCAATGTGGCGACCAGGTGCGCTGCGCCAAGGTATTCAAGGAAGCAAAAAAGCGAAGCTTCAAGCAGGCCGTTGAGTATCAGGAAGGCAGAAAGGTGCGCAACACCCGCCGGGCACGGGCCATGAGTAAAAAGACACGCTACGGTCAGAAAGAACAGGAAGATGCATGGCTCAACGCCGAAGTGGATGCCCTGTACCGGCTTGCGGAAGCCGGCGTGCGCGTTCCGGAACCCAAGGGCTTTGTAGACGGCGTGTTGCTGATGGAACTGATTGCCGATGCCGACGGCAAAGCGGCCCCGCGGCTGGATGACGTAACTCTCACTCCGGAAGAAGCAAGGGACTACCACGGCCGGATAATCGCAGAAATTGTGCGGATGCTGAGTGCCGGGCTGATCCACGGTGACTTGTCAGAATTCAACGTGCTGGTCGACAGCAATGGGCCGGTGATTATTGACCTTCCCCAGGCGGTCAACGCAGCAGGAAACAACAACGCCGAGCGCATGCTGGAAAGGGACGTGGATAACATGCGCCGTTATTTCGCCAAGTTCGCACCTGACCTACTGGTTACCGATTATGGCAAAGAGATCTGGGCACTTTATGAAAGCGGCGATCTGCATCCCGAAAGCAAACTGACAGGCTGCTTTGAGCACGATACTGCCAGCGCCGATGTAGAAGAGCTTATGGCGGTGATTGACGCCGCTAAAGAAGAAGAAAGGGATCGAATAGAGCGCATGCTGGATGATGACGAGGATTAACCCTCGTCACCCAAACTCTTACCAGGCAAGCCAGATAACGTGTTTTGCGCCTTTGCCAGGGCGGTGGGCGCGCACGGTTACTGCCTCTGCCGAAAGCCCGGCGCGCTTCAGGCGCTCGGTAAATGCAGGATCCTGCCCGGCTGACCAATAAGCCAGAATTCCCTCAGGCCGCAGCGCCTCTTGTGCTGCGGCAATGCCTGCTGCTGAATACAACCAGTCATTTTCTTTTCGCGTCAGCCCCTCAGGGCCATTGTCGATATCCAGCAAGATGGCGTCGTAACTGGCAGGTGAAGCCTTGATAAGCTGCACCACATCACCAATATGCACCTTGGCACGAGGGTCTTTGAGCGGATACCCAGAAGCACTACCCAAAGGGCCGAGGTTCCACTGTTCCACCTCCGGCACCAGCTCGGCAACGGTTACTTCGGCGGTATCGCCCAGAGACTCTAAAGCGGCTGCGAGGGTGAACCCCATGCCAAGCCCGCCTATAAGCACTTTTGGTGCGGGATGATCTGCAATACGTTCGCAGGCCAGTGTGGCCAACGCATCCTCGGAGCCGTGCAAGCGGGTGTTCATAAGCTCGCCGCTCTTGCCGGCAATACGGATAGAAAATTCTTCGTTGCGCTGCAGAAGTCGCAGCTCGGAGCCCTTTCCGGGAATAATCGCAGTGCCTAGCAACTCAAAGCGAGCCATAAAAACCTCTGAAAAGGATTCAGGCGCGCTCACCAAGGCGGCGCCCAACCCAGGAATGATATAACCTCGCCAGCGTAGGCCGAATCAAGGGCAAGGAAATTAGCCATGCCAAAGGTTTCAGCAAGAAAACTCGCGACATAAGCAGTATGTAGGCATCCATCTCACGGTGAATTTCACCCTGATCATCTTTTACATGCAGCTCGCGAAGTGCCTTGTAGGGATCCACGCCCTGCTGTCGTAGCTCCTCATCACGGCCCGTGATGTCCAGCCACTCAACCGAGTCTCCGGTTCTTCCTGCGAGCTTTTCATACCAGCGCCGATCCCTGACACAAACGGGACATGAGCCGTCATAGAAAACGATCAGTTTACTTTGCGACTTACTCATAAGTGCCCTCCAGTCATAAAGAAAGCCTGAAAGGTACTCTATCACACCACCAGCCCTGGTTTTGCTCAGGCGGCAGGCTCCGTTCCTGAAGCAGTCGGTTCATCCTGGTGCTTGTTTTCGCTCCGCGCCACAATTGCAGTGCCCACCAGGTCTCCTGTCACGTTCAGCCCGGTCGCGCCCATGCCAACCAGGGCATCAATGGATACCAGGAGTGCGACTGTTTCAATAGGCAGCCCAACTTGAGCAAACACCGTCGCGATCATCACAATTCCTGCGCCGGGCACCCCTGCCGTACCTATGGATGTAAGCGTGCCAATAAGCACAATCTCCGCCATGGTCACCAGGTCCAATGGAATACCCACCACATTGGCTGCAAACACCGCTGAAATCGCGATACGAATGGCCGCTCCATCCATATTTATGGTGGCTCCCAGCGGCAGACTGAAGCCGTATATTCGCTTGGGTATGCCCAGGCTTCTTGCAGCATCCAGCGTCAGCGGCAGCGTGCCGGAACTGCTCTGAGTGGCAAACGCGGTAGCCATAGGTGTGCGAGCTGCCCGGAAGAACTCGCGAATACCCACCCCATAAAACCGCATCAAAATGCAGTAAACAACCAGATGCACAGCCAGCGCAATATAGAGCACCATCACCATGTCGCCCAACGCCAATATGGTGGCCATACCCTGCTCACCTGCCGTCTTGGCTACAATCGCGAATACACCGATGGGGACGTACTGAAGAACGCCAGCCATAACCTTCAAGGTGATCTCGTTGAGCCCTTCGACAACTTTAAAAAGATGCTCGCCAAGCTCTGCATGTGCCTCACTCTCTCGCAACTTCAGCAGCGCAATACCGAACACAATGGCAGTGAAGATGATTCCCAACAGGTTCAGCTCAGTAAACGCCGTGAAAATATTGTCGGGCACAATTCTCAGCAGCACACTCACGAACCCGGGGTTGTCCGGCACGTTTACTTCAGCGTTTTCGTCCAGAGCAATGCCGCTTCCCGGCTCAAGAAGCGTTGCCACCAACAAGCCGACCACAATGGCCAAGGCTGATGTCATCACGTAAAACCCGAACAGTTTCCGCCCTACACGCCCCATGCTTCCAATATTCGCCTGATTGATACCAACCATCAGCGTAAACAGTACGATAGGCACAATAAGAAACTTGAGCAGTCGCAACAGAAGCTCGCCGAAAGGCGCCAACCAATCTGCCGCTTGCTGGCCACCGATCAAACCCACCGCTACGCCCAGTACCAACGCTATGCTTACGCGAAGAATGAGGGAGGAATTCAGATACTTGTTAAAAAGGGCCCTCATCAGATAGCCCCCTGTGAAGTTGTTGAGTACATCAGCATGATATGAGTCCTGATCCGGGATGGCGCCGATTGTGGTGGAAATTATCCGACAGGTAAACCGCAAGCCTATTTCTGTAGCTGCCGAACATCCGCCAAAAACTGGTCAACCACCGCCGAGGTTGTCGCCCAGGAACACATAAGACGAGCGCAACCGCCGATAAAGTTATAAAAGCGCCACCCTTTTGCCCGCAAAGCCGCCTGCAGAGGCTCGGGCATTTCCACAAAAACACCGTTTATTTGCCGTGGGTATCGGAGCGTGATGCCCGGCAACCCCGCCAACCCGTCAGCCAATCTTTTTGCACTGGCATTCGCGTGGCGGGCATTGTCCAGCCACACGTTATTCTCCAATAAACCACACCAGGGCGCAGAGATATACCGCATTTTGGAGGCCAGCTGCCCTGCCTGCTTGCAGCGCCACTCAAAATCCTCGGCCAGTGCCTTGTTGAAGAAAACCACCGCTTCACCAAGGGCCAAACCATTCTTGGTTCCGGAGAAACACAACACATCAACACCCACTTTCCACGTGATTTCGGATGGATGCACATCCAGCGCCGCCACTGCATTCGCAAAGCGCGCACCGTCCATGTGGATATTCAGCTTGTACTGATCCGCCAGCGTGCGGATTTCCCGAAGCTCATCCGGGGTATAGATTGTGCCAACTTCCGTTGCTTGGGTGAGGCTCAGCGCTTTGGGTTTGGGGTAATGAATATCCGTGCGCTTGGTCACCAGGTGTTCAATGCTTTCAGGGGTCAGCTTTCCGTTTTCACCCTGCCCCAGCAATAGCTTGGCACCATTGGAGGCGTACTCCGGCCCGCCACATTCATCGGTTTCAATGTGCGCCAACTCATGGCAGATCACGCTATGGAAAGATTGCCCAATAGATGCCAATGCCAGCGAGTTGGCAGCCGTACCGTTAAATACAAAATAGACATCACAATCTGTATCAAACAAAGCCCGCAGGCCATCGGCCGCCCGCTGTGTCCAACTGTCCTCACCGTATGCTGGCTCGTCTACGCGGTTTGCCGCCTCCATGGCTTTCCAGGCCTGCGGACAAACACCACTGTAATTATCGCTGGCAAACTGTTCTGACCGTGACACGGCAACACTCCTCAATCGGGTGGTTAAATGCTCTGGCTTTTGGTTTCAGCAATGCCTTTCGCTGTTCGTTCAAAGGTCAGCGCAATACGCTCGAACATGCCCTCAACGGTTGCAGTTTGTGCATCGGGTTCTCTGGCGGCGTGAATCGCCGTCAACAACTCCGCACTCACCTCTCTAAACCGAGGGTTCTTTTTACCTCGGGAACTCACCAGATAGGTATCTGCAAGTACCTGCTGCCACTCGGCGAGTTTTGCGTCTACCTCAGCACTACGATGGTTCTCGATGCGCCTTCTCAGGCGAATGGACATGTGGCCAATGTTCAGGCCGGTGAAGCCCAAGTCTGTCATGTGACGGTTTGGATTGCCCGACCCCTGATCGTAATTGGCCAGCCGCAACAGGCGCTCGCCCATGCGCCCATTAAGCCAGTTCTCCGGGCGTCTCTGATAATCAATGCTGGTAAGGTCGCGGGCCGTTGCCTTCAGCAGCCGCCGTTGCATGAACTGCCCATCCAGAGGGGTGATCAGCTTGAACACCCAGTAGAGAATACTGATGCCCACGAACAACCCCAGAGCATTACTGGTGGCCGTGTCAGCATTGAATGCCATGTGGTTTCCAGGCTGAACGATCAGTGTGAGCGGGATACAAATGCCCAGGCCATAGGGCAAGGTCGGCCGCTCTGCAAGGGCCAGCAAACCAATAAAAAATGGGCCGGCAAGCACCAGCACCAGTATTTCGAAATCCCCACTGCTTTTTGCAAGCAATCCCAACCCGTAAATCAGCGCCACCGGAATAGCCACCACCACACTGAGCAACAGGCGCCGCAGCATGTTAATCAACACCGCCAGCGAAAACCGGGCAAACACAATGGAAAACACAACGGGCATGATCATCAACATTATGGCCGCCGGGCTACCTGTGCTCATCCATACCCCGGCCCCAACTGCGAACACAACGGCGGTCCTGAAACCATTTACAACGCCTATCAAGGGGTCTCTGTGGGTTTTCAGCTTGGACGCCTTGAGCAGGGTCTGGTCGCGATTCTCCAGCGCATTATAAGCCCGCAGCACCATAACCAGATCCGCCACCAACTCCACTGCGGTCTGGGTGAGGCGTATAACGATGGCAGATTCGTTTACATAGGCTGCCTTGTGTTCCAAAAGCGCCCGCCTGAGTTCCTGGGCCTGGTTGTAGGATTCTTCGTAACTGGGGGCCTCGGCAATAGCGATGAAGAGCATCCGCATATCTTTGAGCAACACACCAAATGCAGGCGACACCAGTTCCGGATGGTTACGGGGGAAGCGCCCCATTATCTGTGTGACCGCGAGCAACGACATCACCTTGTTAACCAACAGGTGTGCAGCCCGGCTGCGTCCCGGCCCTTCCGGGCCTTCGTAGGCGACTGCACTGGAGTCATCGTTCAGCACAATCAGCGTTTCCAGGATCTGATCCGCATGCTGGTGGCGCTGTTCATGGGTACTATTCGGGTCCAGTTCCAGCGAGAGGTATTCAAGGGTTTTGTTAATGACATTCCGGGCATGGTCGCGAAGGCTTTCCTTAACTGTGACCGGCCACAGCAGGCGGCTAACCAACATGGCACAGAGGGCACCCACACTGATTTCACTTATACGGGACTGGGCAATATCAAACACCGCACGGCCATCGTTCGCATTGGGATCCGCCACAACCATAATTACGACAAGGCCAGCCGTCATTCCGGACATGGCAAAGGCGTAGATAAAGTTGGCGTTATGCACCATAGACGATGCTGCAGAGTTAAGGCCTATCCAGAGGGTGAGGCAGGCGAGCGCCAGCAGCGGATACGGCATAAACAACGCCAGAATTAAAATCCCTGCGCCGCCGCCGACCACCGATCCGGAGATCTGGCAAAGGGCTTTCTCAATCACCAATCCGCTTTCGGGGCGAATCTGCAGAAAGACAGCAGACACCACTGCCCAGTAGGGTCGATCGAGCTGCAAATACATAGACACGAACAACGCCAGCGCCATGGATATCACCCCTTTCAGGGCAAATATTACCGCGTGCCTGTTCGGGGTAAAAAGCTGTGTCGCAAGTTGCGGGAGCGCCAGAGATGCCACGTTACTACTCTTTGTCCGGCGCTTTTTCCATGTCTGTTTCCAGATAAATGGAAACCGTCATGCCCGCACTGATATTGAGATCTTCCGGGAAGGGATCAAGTGCAATATCAACAGGTATGCGCTGAGCCAGCCGCACCCAGTTAAACGCTGCCTGCACCTTCGGCAACATCAGGCTGTCGCTCGTAGTATTTGAATCGGCAATTCCACGGGTAATACTGACTACTTCACCGCTCAGTTTTTCGCCGCCCGAAAGCAGGGTAATTCGAGCTTTTTGCCCTACGTGCACCTGCTGCAACTTGGTTTCTTCAAAATACCCGGTCACATAAAAGGAATCATTATTGATGAGCGATAAAACCGCCTCACCTCTGGACACATAATTTCCCCGGCGCAGGCTAAGGTTATTAACGATGCCGCTTTCCGGCGCCAGCACTTGAGTGCGTTCCAAATCAATCCGGGCCGTATCGAGTTCCGCTTGTGCGAGCAGGTAACTGGCCTTCGCCGCCTCGGCGCGAATGCGGTAAGCCTCCAGACTTTCCTCACTGATCGACTGAAGATCAGCCATGCGCTGTCGGCGCTCATACTGATGTCTGGCCAAGTCCCAACCCGTTCGCTCCTGAGCAAGCCGCGCATTGCTCTCGGCAAATTTTGCCCGGTAACGAGTGTCGTCAATTGTGAACAGAGGATCCCCCTTATTCACAAGCCGGTTATTTTTAACGCTCAACTCGGTTACCCAGCCGGACACATCGGGAGCGATGGTGATGATATCCGCACGAATTCGTCCGTCCCGCGTCCAGGGCGAATAGAGATAGTGATCCCACACCCAGGTTCCGGCAACAACCGCGGCAGCCACCACAAGCAATGTCAGTCCAATACGCCCTAGCTTTCCCATGAGTGCCCTTTAATTCGCGAACAGATAAACAATAGCAGCCAACCAGCAGACGAACATCGCCACATCAAACCAGGCTTTCTTCCAGATGTAGGTACGCAGGCCCATATAGTGCAAAACACCCCGCGTGATCGCCGCCATAATGAACGCCAAGGGCAGCAGCAGCACAAAGGGGCTGAACAGCATTCCACCAAGACTCATTTCGTGAAGCATGTCACCCCTGCTACTGCCGCTGTGCCATCGTTATTTTTACGATTAAGTGTTTGATGATAGGTGCGATTTAAGCATCTCGCCAACTAGCGTATGCTAGCAATCCGAGAGTTTTTCCGCAGCCTGAATTTGCTCTGATCCGACACTACAGGTTTGAGATTACAGCAATCAGCCGGCACATACGCACGAAGCAGGTCCAAGACAATGTCGTCAGCCTCTGTATTTGCACTATTCGCCGTGGGTTTCATCGCACTGGCCGTGTTCTATCTGTTCTTCTATCGCACCTGGCGCCGCGAGCGAGAACTGCAACAGCCCTTCCCCAAAGCTTGGCGAAAACACCTTCAATCAACGGTGCCGTTGTATCGCCAGTTGCCAACACCACTGCAGAAAGCCCTAAGGGATCAGGTTCAGCTATTCATCGCCGAAAAGAACTTTTACGGGTGCGACGGTTTTGAGGTAGACGATCGCGTTCGCGTAGCCATTGCGGGGCACGCATGCCTTCTCACGGTGAAGCGATCTTATGGGGACTTTGATGATGTTCGCAGCATCCTTGTTTACCCGGATGTATACCGAGCGCAGACATCAGAGCGCGATGGCATGGTGGTTGGCGTAAGCGATCAGATCAGGGCCGGGGAAGCATCATCATTGGGGCAGGTAGTATTAGCTTGGTCGGAATGTGAAAACGGGGCGATGCGTGCTGGCAGCGAACACAATGTGATTCTGCACGAATTTGCCCATCAACTTGATTACCTGGATGGATCAGCAGATGGTGCTCCGCCCCTTGGCGGCGAGCAGGCCAAAGAGTGGCAGGAGACTATGACCATTGCTTACGACAACCTTCGCCACTCCCTGATGCATCGGAGCACAAGCTGGCTTGATCCTTATGGCGCAACAAAGCCAGCTGAGTTCTTTGCGGTGCTGACAGAAACCTTCTATCAGCAGCCGCAACATCTGAAAGAACAGCAGCCGGCAGTGTATGACCTACTGCGGGATTTCTACAAAATCGATCCTGGAGCGTTGGCCCCAAGCTGATCCTGCGCGGCGAAATTTTAACCGTTAAGGCCCAGGCTCTGCGCGTCCTTCTCGATGCTGCGGTCCAGCAACTCAAGATAACCCGCTTTGGTTTTCACTTTTGTTTGGGCGTGGGCTCTCATATTCAGTTTACGGAAGCCTTGGGCGAGTTCGTTCGCACGGTTCATCAGCTGGTCCGGAGCAACCACTTCATCCAGGTATCCTGCAACCACAGCACCTTCAGGGTTGTATATTTCGGCATTGATCACCGAACGGTAAAAGTGCGCTGGCGCCAGGCGGTGGCGGGCAATCTCAATACCTGCATGGTGCATGGTCATGCCGATCGCCACTTCGTTCAGGCCCAGCTTGAAGCTGCCCTCAACACCTACACGGTAATCAACAGAAAGCAGAACAAACGCTGCTTTGGCGAGGGCATGACCACTGCAAGCACCAATAATGGGGTATGGAAATGCCGCCAGACGGCGGGTGAACTTTGAGCCCGCTGTCACCAGGGCACCCGCTTCTTTCATGCCCTTTTGCATTTCTTTCAGATCGTAGCCGCCGGAAAAAATACCAGGCTGTCCGGTCAGGATAACGACTGCTTTATCCTCTTCTGCCTGATCAAGGGCTTTGTGCAGCTGTTCAAACACGTCGTGGCTCAGGGCATTTACCTTGCCGTTGTTGAGCACTACGGTCGCAACACCATCATTGAGTGAGTAGCTTACTAAGTCGGTCACCGGCGTTTCCTCTTGGTGGGGATTAGTCTGATTTCGCAGAACTTTGCCAGCTTATGCCTGCAGCCACAAATCATTATTCACTCTGAGCACATTTATTGCCCGGTTCATCAGCCTCTGTGCCGGAGCTGCATCCGCAACTGGCCCTTGAAACCTTTCTTTGACGACAAAGGGATCAGATAGCTGTCGCCATCCTGCTCGGCCTTACTGCCACCGCGCTCGCTCCACTGTTCATCCGTGGTGACATAACGCAGGTTCCAGCCATCTTCGGTTGGCGTCATTTTAAGCGTGAGCGTATCGCGGTAAAGATACTCTCCTTCCACCCGGTGCTCTGTCCAAAGGGCTCCATCAACAAAGTAATCTGTAGCGGAAACGGCAAGCTCAACGGTCATAACCATGGTTCGCCCCCGGTCAACCGTGATTTTCGAGCTATCAAGAAAGGTAGAAAACAATACCGGGGAGCGAGCAGAATTCAACCCTGCCTGCTGTGGCTTCATCATCTCATCGAACTTGCGCAACACCGCACTGAAGGTTTCCTTGCGCCTTTCCGTCAGCCGAAAACTGCGCGCCCCCCGGGGCGACACTGTCGCTTCAAAATAATAAGAGGCACGAACCCGGCGACCTTCCTTTCTGGCCTTTTCGACTGAAGGTGGCAGTGGCAAGGACTCCACATCCATCACCCCATCTACGCGCACATCCCCAAACAGAAACCGCACCAGGTTCTGATACCCGTCCTCAGAGTTAACAATGCCATAGGGGCCGCTGTGGCTGCGATATACAAAGGCTCTGGGTGCACCTTGAACGGCCGCATTCTCGATCGCAACCAGTCCATCGCTCATCTTGCCCGCAAGCCACTTGGATACACCTTTGGCCGCGCCATAATCCTGCTGGTTTGTTCCCACCAGGCAGAAAAACCGGTCCGGATCGAATTTGCCATCCAGGGAGTCCACACGGGAAGGCTTGCCGTCAAAACCCAGGTAGTCGGCCATGGTGGCGCGGTTGAAGTTGTTGATATCCCAAAGCCCGAGAAACGCCGGCACGTTGATACCGGCCATTTCAATGCCATTGTGTGGAGTGGCATAGGTAAACACCTTGTCCACCATCTGCCGAACGGCGGGGCTACTGATTCCACCATTCTGCAATAGGCACCGACACACCAGGCCGCCCATGGAGTGCGCCACCAGATTTACCCTGAATGCCGCCCTAAGCTTCTGGTCGTCACCACATATTTGATCACGAATACTCAGAATCAAATCCCCCAGCTGCAGCGCCGCTGCGGGAATAGACAGCGGTTTGCCTTCGCCAAAGTCCCTGTCTGCCTGATCGTAGTAACGGTAGATAACAACGGTTTTGGGGGTGATGTCCCGGTCGACCTCAGCGCCATCGGAAAACGCATCTGTATAACCGTAGTCTTTCATCAGGCGCATCATCGGGGATTCGAAAACCTGCTTGTAAACACTTCCGTCCCATGACTGGCGCACCTTGGTGGCGCCCAGGTTAAAGCCCATATAGGGCATGGAGACAGTATCGGCAATTTCGCTGGCGGTCATGGCATAGCCACGAACGTAAATGATGGGGTGGAACTGGCTCATGAGTCGTGCATCCTTTCAGGCTGATCCTGCACTGATGCATGCGATATTCGTTCCGGAAGCTTGTTTATGCGTTAGCGGCTAGAACTTGCGAGCCGCAAGCCGCACTGCGGCTGAATAATGTGTAAAAAAGGCTGACGAGTGTTGCCTTCACGAACTTCCTTAAAAAAAGTAGTAGCGAACAATCTGCGCAATAATCAACACCGCCACCAACGGGAAAATATACCGCGTCAGGTTGCCGTAGCTTTGGCCATCATCTTTCGGTGCATACTTTTCCACGAGCGGCAAAATAACGATAAGCGCCACAAACAGAACAGCGAGAATTATCAACAACGTTTCCATGGGATTTCTCCGTAAACTCCGGCCCGGGAAGCTACCGGCGTGCAGGCAATTACATCATAAGTTGACCACAGTTTGGCACCATGAGTTGGGCGCTTTGGTCGCAAAGCGGACATTTGCATTGGTCTAGTAAACGGAGCTTTGCGACTTTTTTGGGGCAGCGAATCGGCGGAAAGTTTTTTGGAGCGCGGCAACGGTGAGCTATCTGCTCACCATTTGCAGCACAAGAGACTTTGGCCAGTGATGTGTAATCCGCCAAAACTCAGAACAAGCGTTCCCCGTTATCCACTGGAGCCTCCGGTCTTACCAGAGTAACTGCGCCCTTCTCCGTCTGCACACCAGTGACCAGGCACTCCGATAAAAAGGGTCCGATCCGCAGTTCAACTTTTTCAAAATCGTCCCAAGTAATCATCACGCTGCTCCTTCGAGGTAGTTAGTCTTTTAACATTTCTGGCTCGGCAACCGCCCGGCTTTTCGCACGACCCGCGATCAAAGAACCAATGACGATCAGAATGCTGGCACTCAACACGGCAAATGTAGCCTCGCCGAATCCGGCAAGGATCAACAGGATCACTGAAATGAGTGGCGCACTGTATGCCAGGGCTCCCAGTAACTGGATGTTTCCGTGTTTTACACCATGGTCCCAGGTAAAGAACGCTACGCCCACCGGTCCGAGGCCCAGCCCGATCACTGCAGTCCATTGGAGTAGGCCTTCTGGCCATACCGATTCCTCCCACAAAAGGTGGCAAATCAACGCCAGAATGGCCGTAACACCGCAGAACCAGCCCACTGCATCGGTCGGTACCGAGCGAACCAGTCTGCTAAGAACGGAATAAGATGACCAGATCAGTGCACAGGACAGAGCCACCAGGTAACCCGGCAGGTTCTCCCAGGCAAATCCGTCTGCATTACGGCTGATCAACAACCAGCAACCTGCTAGGGCAACTAGAGCCCCAAAGATGTACTGAGCTCGTAGTTTCTCGCCCGGCAGGAAGGCCGACAATAGGACGATCAGCAGCGGCCATAGGTAAGCAAGAAGGCTGACTTCGACGGCCGGCGCCAGTGTCATGGCCTTGAAGTAGGCAAAGTGATATCCGAACAAGCCAACGATGCCGATGCACCATGCAAGTGGCGACTGCCGTAAATAACGCACACCAGAATGCCCCGAGAGAATCCAACGACCGCACATCAACAGGAAAGCGATGCCGAAGGTCATGGCCATGAGCTGAAACTCTGGAATCTCACCACCGGAAAGCTTGGTCAGCAATGCCAAAGTGCCCCATAACAGAACGGAAATCGATCCGATCCAAGTTGCGGCGTTAACGGATGTCATGAAGCCCTCCCCGAAATTCTCATGTGTGAATGATTTCAGAAGGGTATCCAGTGCGAAGAAGAGAAACTTTCGAATCCTGGCGGAACTATTTC
>NZ_JAVIXR010000007.1 GCF_031157525.1 Marinobacter sediminicola | reverse complement strand
CAGTTGACCTTCTCAATCCACCCCGTCTCAGCGGTGTGTCCCTCGAAGGAGATGCGCATTCTACAGACACACGCAGATCTGTCAACGGCCATTTTGAAATAAACTCAAAATAGCCGAAAATCGATCAAGCAGTGATCAAAATGCGGGCAATCTTCTTCTTCCCAGCCTGAATCACACAACTATCACCTTCGACAAAGGCACGATCACCCTCAAATTGCTGACCATCAACAAACACCGCACCGCGACCCAGGACATCACGCGCAGCCGCTCCATTCTTTACAAGGCCAGCCATTCGCAAGACAGACGGCATAAGAATCTCCGCCTGCCCCTCCAGGGAAACCTCTACTTGAGGAACATTCTCCGGGATATCCCCCAATGCAACCCGGTTACCTGCGGACTTGTGGGCCGTACTTGCAGCTTCTTCGCTGTGAAAACGGGTAATGATCTCTTCCGCCAACAGCTTCTTGTAGTCCTGGGGATTAGCCCCCTCCTCAACAGCCTTCTGGAACTCAGCCACCTCCGCAAGGGGACGGAAGCTCAAAAGCTCAAAGTATCGCCAAAGCAACTCATCGGGCACAGACAGTAGCTTGGTGTACATCTCACCCGGCGCGTCGTTTACACCTATATAGTTACCCAAAGACTTGGACATCTTCTGAACGCCATCCAGACCCTCCAATATGGGCATAGTCAGGACAGCTTGCGGAGCCTGACCGTAGTGCTTTTGCAATATACGCCCCATCAGAAGATTGAACTTCTGATCCGTACCGCCGCACTCAACATCCGCCTCCAGCGCAACCGAGTCGTAACCCTGTATTAGCGGGTAAAGAAACTCGTGTATGGCAATCGGTTGTTCAGAGCGATAGCGCTTGGTGAAGTCGTCACGCTCCAACATCCGGGCAACAGTATACTGACCCGCTAACTGGATCATGTCGGCCGCAGCCATCTTGCTCATCCACTCAGAGTTGAAGACCACCCGGGTTTTGTTCGGATCCAGAATCTTAAACACCTGCTCTTTATAGGTAATCGCATTTTGCGCGACCTGCTCATCGGTTAACGGTGGCCGGGTGGCACTCTTACCCGACGGGTCACCGATCTTTCCGGTGAAGTCTCCTATAAGGAAGATGACCTCGTGCCCGAGATCCTGAAACTGGCGTAGCTTATTAATCAGCACGGTATGACCGAGATGGAGATCGGGGGCTGTAGGGTCGAAACCTGCCTTAATACGCAAAGGGCGACCTTCTTTTAACTTCGCAACCAGATCATCTTCCGGTATTAGTTCGTCTACGCCTCGCTTGATAATCGCCAGCGCTTCATCAATAGATGCCATGAATCTTGTATCCCCAATCGGTTTCACAAAAAATATCAGTTACAGACTTCAACAAAAGAACTCTGTGAGTTACCTGGTGCCCTGCTAAAGTGTAAGCGCTCAGTTTTTAAACAATGCCGGGCATTTCGGGCGGTCGCATTATATCAATGGCACCGCAAGAAATCCGGCCTGCAGCGCAACAACCGTAATGTTCTACGCTGTTCCACGCGCTTTTTATACGGTAATCTGTTGGTTCACACTTGAACAACAGCTTTAACTAGATGGCACAAGCTGCCGGAATACGGATTGAAACGGATGCGACACTTGTTGAAAATGTTTCCAAAAACCCATATTACCATTGCCGCTGCTGCAACCGTTGTAGTATCTGCCGCAATTTTGATGAGCCCCAGCGCCGACGTTGAGGCCAAACGAATGTCATATACCCTCGACTTGGAGCAGGGTAAGGCGTCAGCAATTATCTCCCAAAAGTCGCCACAGAAGCGCTCCACCGCTGCCGAGCCCGTTGCTGCAGATCAGCCTGCTGTTGTTTCTCCGGAGACTCCAGAGCCTGTAACCGCCGAAATTACACCCCGCCATACCTGGCAAACATTCGATATTAAATCAGGCGACACACTATCTTCCCTTTTCAAGAAAGCGGGATTCAACGACGGCACCATGCTCTCCGTAATTCATGGCGAAGGTGAGGCAGACAAGCTGCAACGCCTCTACGCTGGCGAAACGATCCGCTTTGCCATTGATAGCGACGGTGAGCTTGCAGCAGTTGAACTCCAGCGCAGCCGCCTGGAAACACTGAAGATTGACATACAAGAAGGGACTTTTACAGGCCAAACGGAAGTCCGCGAACCCGAGCCCAAGCCTGCGTTTGCTTCGGGCACCATCGATGGTTCACTTTACCTCGCCGCGCGCGAAGCTGGGCTAAACGATCGCCTAACTATGGAGCTTTCTGGCATATTTGGCTGGGATATAGACTTTGTTTACGACGTTCGCAAGGGCGACCAGTTTGAAGTTGTCTATGAAGAACTCTATCTCGATGGTGAGAAGTTCAGCACCGGACGCATTCTGTCTGCTCGCTTCGTAAACCGTGGCGAAGAAAACGTTGCCCTCCTTTATACAGACAGCAATGGCGATAGCGACTACTACACACCCGACGGTAAAAGCATGCGCAAGGCTTTCTTGCGCACACCTATCGACGCGCGAATTTCCTCGTCATTTAACCTACAGCGCCGCCACCCTGTACTGGATGTAGTGCGCCCTCATGAAGGAACAGATTACGCCGCACCTCCAGGATCACCAATCAAAGCTGCGGGTAATGGTAGAGTTCAGTTTTCCGGCTGGAAAGGCGGCTATGGCCGTACAATTGTTTTAAAGCACGGTGACAACATCACCACGCTGTATGCACACATGAGCCGATTAGCTAAAGGCATGAAAAACGGCGCCCGTGTCAAGCAAGGCCAAACTATAGGCTACGTTGGCTCCTCCGGCATGGTAACCGGGCCACACTTGCACTATGAATTCCGCGTAAACGGCTCGCCGCGCAACTCGAGAACCGTAAAATTGCCTGATGCACAGCCAATTCCGGCGACTGAAATGGCACGATTCAAAAAGCATACGCAACAGCAAGTTGCACAGTTTGAAGCCTTCCGGACAAACTACCAGCACCTGGCTTTGGCCTCGGACAACTGAGTTATTATGGACACCTGGATCGGGCTCATGTCCGGCACCAGCATGGATGGCATAGATGCCGTGCTGGTGTCCTTCCAGGGCAAATCTGTCCGCACTCACGCCACGCACTCCTCTCCTTATCCTGAAGCCCTGCGCAAGCGCTTGGTACTGGCTAGCCAGAATCAGGCCACACCAGACGAAGTGGGCGAACTCGATACACTGGTCGGCACACTTTTCGCAAACACCGCGGAAGCCCTGATCTGCAAGTCCGGGGTAGACAGGTCGTCAATTCGTGCCATTGGAAGCCACGGACAAACCGTGAGGCACCAACCTTCCGGGCCCGGCCGCTTCTCACTCCAGATCGGCAACCCGTCAATCATTGCAGAGAAAACCTGCGTTACGACAGTGGGAGATTTCCGCAGCCGTGACATGGCCGCTGGTGGGCAAGGCGCTCCTCTGGTTCCAGCCTTTCATCAGCATTTTTTCGGTTCGGACACAGAAGACAGATGCATCCTCAATCTCGGCGGCATCGCCAACATAACCTGGATTCCATCAGCTCGACGCAGCCCGGCAACCGGCTTCGACACGGGGCCTGCAAATGCTCTGATGGATGCATGGTGCCAGGATCAAACCGGACGCCTTTACGATGAAGACGGCCACTGGGCCATGGAAGGCATTGTTGACCACGCACTGTTGAGTGACATGCTCACGGATGCTTACTTTGAGCGGCCGACCCCCAAGAGCACCGGGAAAGAAAAGTTTAATCTTGAATGGGTTAAAACTCTGGTGAAGCGACACGAAAATGTTCTGCCAGAAGACGTTCAGCGCACACTACTGCAACTGACCGTGATCACAGCGATCCGACAAATGCCTCAGTCACCGGGCATGATCGTTTATGCCTGTGGCGGGGGTACTCGGAATAGCTTGCTTATGAAGGAAATTTCTCAGGGACTTAGCCCTATTCGCGTGCACAGCACCGCTGAACTCGGTCTTGATCCGCAGTGGGTAGAGCCTACTGCATTTGCATGGCTGGCACAGCAAACGATGGAGCACAAACCAGGGAACTTGCCAGAGGTAACCGGAGCTAAAGGTCCGCGAATTCTTGGGGCAATTTACCCGGCATAATACAAGCGATCGCTGCCGGGCATTAAACTCACACAACCTCAAATCGTAAACGAGCTACCACAACCACAGGTAGAGCTCGCATTAGGGTTCTGTACCACAAACTGAGAGCCCTGCAAGCCTTCCTGGTAATCTACGGTGGCGCCAACAAGGTACTGGTAACTCATAGGGTCTACCAGCAATACAGCTCCATCCCGCTCAATTACGGTATCTTCCTCATCCTGAGTTTCATCAAATGAGAACCCGTACTGAAACCCCGAACATCCACCGCCGGTAACAAACACGCGCAGCCTGAGGTCGGAATTGCCTTCCTCATCAACCAGTTCTCGTACTTTGTTGACCGCACTATCGCTGAAAAACAGCGGTGCTGCCATTTGCTGTTGAACTACACTCAAGCTTGCCTCCGGATTACCTGATACAACTGCATTGATTATGGTATTCCTGAGTAAAACAATCAACTATTCGGACTTACCACCATCTTCGCCGGAAGACTCGTCAGCGCTTTCGACGGAAAGATTGCGATCAGCTTCCGGCCGCGACACCTTATCTTGGGTCAGCAACCCAGAAGGCTCACGCTGGTGAACGAGATTGCCGTTTACCGATGCGCCCATCGCCATCTGGATGAGATTGTAGTAAACGCTGCCGTTAATAGCGGCCTTTTCAGCGAGTTCCAGATGCGCAGACGCATACACGTCGCCGTGAACTGTTCCGTTAATGACTACATGCGGGGCGGATATGTCGCCGGTCACCTCACCTACCTCTGAAACTCTCAGAACTGCATCACTCCCCTCTTCAGACAGCACTTTGCCTCTGATATGACCATCAACATGCAAGCCGCCAGAAAAACGCACATCCCCTTCTATGGTCGTGCGCGAAGAGATCAGCGTATCGAAGTTACCGGTGGCCCGACGGGGCTTTGCCTTTTTCTTGCCAAACATTTCTAGTTCTCCGTTAAATCGCCCCAGCCGAAGGTTCGTTCGGCCTGCGAGGATTTGCGTCCTTCGGCCTGAGCAACCACCTGCACTTCAAGTGGTTCAAAACCGTCTGGCAACGTCAGTTTACCTTCCACATCCTGGAAATACCGAAAGCGGAATTTCACGCCAAGATCCTCTATTTCCTGGGAAAGGTCTCGCAGTGCAATGACTTCTTTTTCCTCATCGCGCACGCCAATTACATTGACGGCAACAACTCCTGAAATATAGCTCTTGTTGTTACCAACCTGGGTTAGCACGAGCTTGAAGTTATAAACACCCGCCAGGCGATCGTTGGCCAGCGAAAACCGATCAACCTGCAACCCCTTGCTGGTTTCTGAGGGCGCCATGATATTTTTATAGAACGTGAGATCCGATTTAAGCGAGCCTACCCGGGTTTCCAATTCCACAATAATGTTCCGGGCCTGATTCAGTGCTTGCTCATCGATGAGTTTACCACGCTCGAGATTAACCAAACGCTGACGAGCATCGCGGTAGTTGGCTTCCAGCGCTGCAAGCTTGTCCTCCAGCCGCTCGTTTGAGGCCTCGACCCCTGTGGACCGAAAGCCTCCCTGAGCCAGCCCGGCTGCATACCCGCCAGCGCCAGCAATCACTGTCAATACGATCATAATCAGCACCCGCTTCAGCCGATACCCCGGCCGATGGCGGATAACAACATACTCCTCAGAGGGCTTTCGTTGTTCGCTCACTGGCGTTCCTCACGGCAGTAGCGCAGGTGCTTCAAGGCCCAGCGTTTCTTTGAGGCCAAACATGATGTTCATGTTCTGGACAGCTTGGCCGGCCGCGCCTTTCACCAGGTTATCAATCACAGAGGAAATGATCACAATGTTGCTCTGTTCCTGGCGATGCAGTGCCATACGGCACAAGTTTGCACCCCGTACACTCCGGGTCTCCGGATGGCTACCGAACGGCATCACGTCTACAAACGGCTCGTCACGGTAACGCTCCTCGAACAGTGCCTGCAAACGGTCAAAATCAACCGGATTCTTCAGTTCTGCATAGAGCGTTGCTTCTATGCCGCGAATCATCGGAACAAGATGAGGCACAAATGTTACACCGGTTTCAGTGCCGGCCGCGGCAGACAAGCCCTGTCGAATCTCCGGCAAGTGACGGTGGCCTGATGCCCCATAGGCTTTGAAACTTTCACTGACTTCACCATGCAACATGGCAATTTTGCCCTGTCGGCCACCGCCGCTGGCGCCGGATTTGGCATCTGCAATCAACCGTGACGGGTCAACCAGCCCACTCTCCAGCAGTGGGAGAAAGCCCAGCTGAACCGCTGTCGGATAGCACCCGGGGTTAGCAACCAGCTGTGCCTTGGCAATTTCAGCGCGCGCGACTTCTGGCAAACCGTAAACAGCCTTTTCAACCCACTCCGGTGATTTATGGGGCAAGCCGTACCACTGGGACCATACCTTCAGATCCTTGAGTCGGAAGTCTGCTGACAGGTCAACAACCCGCACACCCGCAGCCATTAACTCAGGAATCATCTCCATTGCAACGCCGTGTGGTGTTGCAAAAAACACCAGATCGCAGGCGGCAAGAACACTGGCGTTCGGCTCTGAATAAGCCAGATCAAAGTGCCCACGGAGATTTGGGTACATATCGGATACCGGCACTCCGGCCTCAGATCTTGAGGTTATGCAGCTTACCGTTGCTTCCGGATGAACAGCGAGAATTCTGAGGAGTTCGACGCCGGTGTAGCCGGTGCCGCCCACAATGCCTACTTTTATCAACTTGCTCTCCAGCGACGTTGGATAAGGATTTCGAGGTGTCTTTGCCTGTAGCTTAACGCCTTAGTCTATCATGATAAACCAACGACTCATTGCAGCCTGCAAAGTGACAGTTACAATGATGTCAGAAACCCTCTGGAAGGCCACTCTCTTGTTCCGGAACATCGGCACCCATGAATAAAGTCTGGCATCGGATTAGTGAAAGAATAACCTCTGTTTTCACACGCAGTATGTCCGGTGTGGATTCTTTACCACAGCTGGCTATTCTGGGTCTGCTATCCGGGCTGGTCACGGGCGCCGTGATTCTGGTCTTCCGGCTGGCCATCGAATGGCCGCTGGAGTATTTCCTGCCGGGAGAAGGCTCCGAAGCGTTTGAAAGCCTCGATATAATCACCCGCGGCGTGCTGCCACTTGCAGGCGCGCTCAGTATTGGCCTGTTTTTACACCGCCTAGCCACTCATGACCGGAAAGTTGGTGTCGTCCATGTGATGGAGCGCCTGAATTACCACCAGGGTTACATCACCGCACGGAGCGCTATTATTCAGTTCGTTGTGGGTGTGGGCACGGTGATCACCGGGCAATCAGCTGGCCGGGAGGGGCCTGCCGTTCATTTGGGCGCTGCATTCTCTAGCCTCATGGGGCAGTGGATGCGCCTACCCAACAACAGCATACGCACCCTGGTGGCATGCGGTTGTGCTGCCGCCATATCCGCATCATTCAACACCCCAATTGCCGGAGTAATTTTCGCCATGGAAGTGGTGATGATGGAGTACACGATAGCCGGGTTCACGCCCATTATTCTTGCGGCCGTTAGCGCAGCGGTGGTCACCCAGCTAGTGTATGGATCTGAGCCCGCATTTAACGTACCTGCGCTGACCATGAACTCGTTTCTGGAGATACCCTGGATTCTGGTTATTGCTATTATTATTGGCGTTTCCGCAGCGCTATTCATTCATCTGGTCGACGCCATGGGGCGGTTCAACCAGCGCCCCATCTTATTGCGAGTGATCATCGCCGGGATGCTGATGGCCGTTGCCGCTGTGGCAGTTCCCCAAACCATGGGCATTGGATACGACACAGTAAACGAAACCATGAACGGCGAACTCGGCCTCTGGTTACTTCTTAGCGTAGGTGCTGCGAAACTGGTTATCACCGCGTTGACCGTCGGGCTGGGCATGCCCAGCAGCATTATAGGCCCAACGCTTGTCATGGGCGCTGCGCTTGGCGGGGCTCTGGGCCTCATCGGGGGAGACATCCTCCCCGGCCACGCTTCATCGGTCGGCTTTTATGCCATGCTCGGAATGGGCGCCATGATGGGTGCGGTGTTACAGGCTCCCCTAGCCGCGCTAATGGCTCTTATGGAGCTAACCCGCAATCCCAACATTATTCTTCCCGGTATGCTGGTTATTACCACAGCTACGCTTATCACAAGTGAGGCATTCGGAAAAAAATCCCTCTTCCTGACCGTACTTAAAAGCCAAGGCCTTAGCTATCAAAGCTCACCGGTTATCCAGGCTTTGCGACGGGTATCTGTGGCGGCAATCATGGACAAGAGCATACTGCGCATAAATAGACACCTCACGGCGGAAGAGGCCCGCAAAGCGCTCCAGGCGGAACCAAAGTGGTTGATCGTCGATGGCAAGAACGGCCCCACAGCTTTGTTACCTGCGGTCGACCTTGCCCGTTACCTGGAAGATTCAGTAGATGCCGCGTCGAACGAAACGGACGAACCTGTCGAATCGATTGACCTGATGGACATACCCGCACACCGGCGCGATATTGCACCGGTGCAATATCAAGCGACCCTCGAAGAGGCAATGCACGAGTTTGAGAACTCCAGCGCTGAGGCGTTGTATGTGCAACGCCATGTAGCACCAATGATTCAAAGGGTTTACGGCGTTATGCTTAAATCTGACATCGAAAGTTATTACCAATATCGACGGAGCTGATCAATGCTGTGGGTTAAGGCCTTTCATATAATTTCTCTGGTGTGCTGGTTTGCCGGCCTGTTCTATCTGCCAAGGCTGTTCGTCTACCATGCAGCCTGTGAGGACGAGCCGGGGCGCGAGCGTTTCAAAATCATGGAGCGCAAACTCTATCGGGGCATCACCACACCCTCAATGATTGCCACCGTGATCTTTGGCACCTGGTTGCTTACTTATAATGTGTCGGGCTACTTCAGCCAGGGCTGGCTGCATGTAAAGCTGCTGCTCGTGGCATTGTTGATTATCTACCACTTTTATTGCGGGCATCTGGTCAAGGTGTTCCGCGACGACCTCAACACTCGCGGCCATGTATTCTATCGCTGGTTCAATGAGTTGCCGGTGCTTATCTTGCTCGCAGTTGTTATTCTCGCTGTCGTTAAGCCGTTCTAGGGAGTTTTAGCAATCAAATACTACACTCGCCCCCACGTACTTGTTCTTTCCGGCCTGGACCCTTCCGGCGGCGCCGGCATCCAGGCGGACATTCAGGCCATCACATCACTCGGGTGCCACCCGTTACCTGTGCTCACTTGTCTGACTGTTCAGGATACCCGGAATGTATACGGTGCCGAAGCCGTCAACCCGGAACTGATACGTGAGCAACTCAGATGCATCGCCGAAGATGTCCCAATACACGCGGTAAAAACCGGAGCCCTGGGCAACTCTGCGGTTGTGGATGTTTTGGTTGAATTTCTCAAGAAGCATCCGGATATCCCGGTGATAACCGACCCGGTAATCAAGGCAGCTGGCGGTGGCGATCTGGCGGATGATGAACTGCTTGCCACCATGAAAGCACGCCTATTCCCCCTGGCGGAGATGATCACCCCTAATGGTGTAGAGTTGGCCTTACTGGAGGAGTGTGATGATCCTGCCGAGGCTGCGCGCAAACTACTCAGTAAAGGGTGTGCTTCGGTGCTCGCAACCGGTGGGCATGGCACTGGAATTCACATCACCAACACACTTTACAACCACGCCCCCACACCCACATGGTGGGATGTTGAGCGCATTGGCGGAGAATACCATGGCACAGGCTGCACACTGGCAGCCGCAATTGCTGCCGGTCGAGCGCTAGGTCTATCACCCCGTGCCGCGATTTCCCAAGCTCAGAACTACGTGCACCGCACTATTTTGCACGCCCTTAAGGTGGGAAGAGGCCAACCGGTTCCGGATCGGGGCATTCTGTGGGAGCGATGAAACGGCGTATACCCATCGGGCTTTATGCCATTACCGACAGCCAACTAACTCCTCCTGCAACTATGGTTGCCTCCGTAGAAGCCGCCATTCTCGGCGGTGCTGTGATGGTGCAGTATCGGGAAAAGTCGGCGCCCATGGCGGAACGGCTGGCACAAGCAAGAAATCTGCAATCCGTATGCGCCACTACAGACACCCCTCTGCTGATTAACGATGATGTCGGGCTAGCAAAGCGCATAGGCGCTGCGGGTGTTCACCTTGGCCAAACAGATGGATCGGCGGCAGAGGCTCGTCATCTGCTTGGGGATGGCGCAATTATTGGTATTACATGCCATGCCGACCTTGCACTGGCTGAAGCAGCCGCCGCAGGTGGCGCAGATTACCTGGCATTTGGTCGGTTTTTCAATTCATCAACCAAACCGGATGCCCCACCCGCCTCAACTGCCATATTGGCCGAAGCAAAACGTTTCAAGCGGCCAGTTACGGCCATTGGTGGGATCACTACAGAAAACGGCGAGCTCCTTGTTCGCGCGGGCGCAGATCTGCTAGCGGTTGTTGGCGGACTTTTTGGGGGTAACCCCGAAGCCACAATACAGAAAGCACAGACATTCCAAAGGCTGTTTGCCAGCCACCATCCACTATTTTCAACTCCCAGATAACAGGAGCTCCCACAAATGACACACTCCGAAACCCTGTTCGAACAGGCACAGAAATACATCCCTGGCGGCGTTAACTCCCCCGTTCGCGCATTCCGTGGCGTGGGTGGCACCCCGATCTTTTTCAAACACGCTGAAGGCGCCTACCTCTACGATGAGGACGGCCAGCGCTATATTGATTACATCGGATCCTGGGGCCCAATGATTCTTGGCCACTCTGACAAGCGCATCAAAGAGGCCCTGCACGCTCAGGTAGATCTCGGGGTTGGCTACGGCGCACCTACCTCTATCGAAACCGATATGGCTCGCAAAGTGTGCGAACTGGTACCGTCAATTGATCTGGTGCGCATGGTGAACTCTGGCACCGAGGCCACTATGAGCGCCATTCGGCTAGCCCGCGGATTCACCGGCCGCGACAAAATCATCAAGTTTGAAGGCTGCTACCACGGGCACGTTGATTCACTGTTGGTTAAAGCTGGCTCCGGCGCACTAACCTTGGGCGTTCCCAACTCGCCCGGCATTCCCAGTTGCCTGGCTGAGCTCACGCTGACTCTCGACTTCAACGATATTGAAGGTGTTCGCAAGACCTTTAAAGAAATGGGCGATGAGATTGCAGCCATTATCGTGGAGCCGGTTGCAGGCAACATGAATTGCATACCTCCGGTTCCGGGCTTTCTGGAGTGCCTGCGTGAAGTCTGCGATGAGCACGGCACCGTGCTGATATTTGACGAAGTGATGTCCGGGTTCCGCGTATCACTCGGCGGTGCTCAGGGTCTGTATGGGGTAACCCCGGACCTGACAGCGCTAGGCAAGGTAATCGGCGGAGGCCTGCCTGTTGGCGCCTTTGGTGGAAAGCGTGAAATCATGGAGTATATTGCGCCTCTAGGCCCGGTGTACCAGGCCGGCACGCTGAGCGGCAACCCACTGGCCATGAGCGCAGGTCTGGCAACCCTGAACGCCATCTCTGAACCAGGTTTTCACGATCGTCTGACCGAGAAAACTGTTGCACTACGGGATGGCTTGAAGGCTGCAGCAGATGCGGCAGGCATACCTTTAGCCGTTCAGGGCGCAGGCGCTATGTTTGGTTTCTTCTTCACTGAAGAATCCAGTGTTACCAGCTTCAATCAGGTAATGGCCTGCGACGTGGAACGCTTCAAGACATTTTTCCAAGGCATGCTTAAAGAAGGAGTTTACCTCGCGCCTTCTGCCTTTGAGGCTGGTTTCACTAGCGCCGCTCTGTCGGATCAGGACATCGCCGATACGATTGCTGCAGCCAAGAAGGTTTTCGCAACTCTTTAATTGCCCAAGCTTGTCGGTTCAGATCGGGCAATACGCTTTTGCACCGACACTCGGCAGGACGTCAAAACGATGTCCTGTCGAGACAATCTGTGACCCTCGTCACGCTATAACCCCCTCCCTGGAAGTTTTGCCCCTTTAGCCGTTGACTATAAAACCGCACTGATCAAATTATAGCCAAGTATCCGTAGCGATGCTCTGACGGCAAACATCTAACAACAACATGGAAGTCAGTAAGCAGAGGCTCTGCGCCATGCGTTATGGCACAGGCGCGAAGTATCTGGAACAACCCGTTAGGTTGAGCCGCAGTTTGAATAACAAACACAACCTCAAACTGTAGGAAAAACCATGAAACTCTGGATCAAAACACTCGCTCTGGTTGTGACCATAGCTTGGTCAGCCCCCTCCGCCGCCTGGTGGTGGAACTCTAAACCCGCAAATTACGCTGGCACCCAATACCCCATAGTATTGGTGCACGGTATGTTCGGCTTCAACTCGATTATTGGCGTGGACTACTGGTATGGCATCGCAGAGGATCTCCGCAAAAATGGCGCGGATGTTTATGCAACGCAGGTACCGGCCCTGGAAAGCACTATTGCCAGGGGTGAGGAACTGCTGTCACAGGTAGAATCTATTGCTGCCGTGCACGGCAAAGTAAACCTCGTAGGCCATAGCCATGGCGGACCTACGGCCCGCTATGTAGCCCGGGTACGGCCTGACTTGGTGGCCTCGGTTACATCTATAGGCTCGCCTCACAAAGGCTCCGCTGTTGCTGATGTGATCATCGGATCACCAGCAAGCGGACTGGCAAATACGTTGGGCAACGCGCTTGGCGGTCTTATAGACCTGATCTCCGGCGGCGGATACGATCAAAATATGGAAGCAAGCCTTCAATCTCTTACAACCCAAGGCAGTGCAGAGTTCAACAGCTTTGCACCTGCAGGCATCCCAACAAGCGCCTGCGGTGAAGGCGCACATTCCGCAAACGGCGTTCGCTTCTATTCCTGGGGTGGCACTGGCGTTCTCACCAACGTTCTGGATCCTTCCGACGCCCTACTTGGTGTTACCAGCCTGGCAATGGGTTCATCTCAGCATGACGGCCTTGTTGAGCGCTGCAGCAACCATTTTGGCAAGATTATCCGGGACAACTACTTCATGAATCACCTGGATGAAGTAAACCAGGCATTAGGACTGCACAGCTTATTTGAGACCGATCCGAAAGCTGTAATCAAGCAACACGCAAACCGGTTGAAGAACGCCGGTCTTTAAGCGACACCCGGCCCTGCCAGAAAATCTCTCTGGCAGGGTCATTCACCACGCTATGTTACAAGGCTGCCGCACGCTCTTCAGCTTGGCTTGCCCCTGCCACATTACCCCGCGCCCTGCGTATATCCGCCAGCAACAACCAACCTGCCCGCTGCAGGCGGGAATCGTTTCCCGCCAGAGATAACCCTTTCAACGTAAATTGCTCTGCAGGCCCAAGCTTATTACCGGCCACATAGGCTTCCGACAACTTGAAGTAGACCTCTGCAGATCTCGGCGCGATTCTTTGCGCTCGCTCCAGCCGAACAATG
Source organism: Marinobacter sediminicola (assembly GCF_031157525.1). Classification (GTDB taxonomy): domain Bacteria; phylum Pseudomonadota; class Gammaproteobacteria; order Pseudomonadales; family Oleiphilaceae; genus Marinobacter; species Marinobacter sediminicola. The sequence continues at coordinate 204,624 of NZ_JAVIXR010000007.1, read as the reverse complement.
GCACCCTGGGTATCGCCCCTTTGTAACAGGGCGTCCGCTTCGCGAACCAGACTGAGAGCTGCCGGTGAAAGTGCGTCTCCGGCATCCTGATAACTCGGTTTGCTGCTACGCTGGGGCTGCTGTTCTGGCTCTCGGCTTTCCGTCTGCTCACTCTTGCGCCAGACTTGAGTCTCGTCTTTTCCTTCAGCCGTCTGTGGTGGTTCCGGCGCACGTTCAGAGCCCCCTGCAGGCACGTAAATAGGGCCTCCCGGACCAGTTGCGCAACCCGCCAGGCTCAGAAATGCTGCCAACATACCCACATGAAAAACACCTTGCCTACTCATTGGAACAACCCTTCAAACCAGCCTCGAATTTTCCGCTCAAGGGTACCAGAGCAAGACACCTTCTGTGTCGGCTCACTACCCGATATAAACGGCAGAAGGCGCGCATTATCGCAGTACTCATCGGTTAATGCCTGCTTTTCCGGATTTACCCAGTGGTAGCTGACACCATCGGGTATTACCGGGGAGAAACCGTGCTGTGGCACTTGTGCCATGAACCGCGACCATACGGGCAAGGCTCCGGTAGCGCCGGTTAGCGCGGTGGGTCCATTATCGTCCCGGCCCACCCAGGCAACCGCCAGCAAATCTCCGCTGAAGCCGGCAAACCAGGAGTCGCGGCCGTCGTCGGTTGTTCCGGTTTTACCGGCCAACGTAAGCTCCTTGGGAACCGAGTAGTAAGCCGAGCGCCCTGTACCTTCCTGCATGGTTTCTTGCATTGCGTACTGCAGCAGATGCACTGCCGCGGGGTCCGCCACCTGATCCACCTCAAGGCTATAGCGTGAAAGCGCTCCGCCGGCTGAATCCGTCACTTCTCTGATCGTGCGCAACGGCGTATTGAACCCGGACGTCGCCAAGCCTTGATAGATTTGGGCAACGGTGACCGGGCTCATGGCAACCGAACCCAATAGCATGGACGGGTATTCAGAAATCGGTGTTGCCACACCAAACGCCCGCAAGGTTTTAATGACAGCCGGAACGCCAACATCCAGGCCCACACGCACGGCGGGCAAGTTATAGGACTTCGAGAGTGCGCGATGCAGGGGTACTTCGCCACGCTCTTCACCACTGTAGTTTTTCGGCTGCCAGCGCCGGCCGTCATCAAATTCAAGCGTAAAAGATTTATCCAGCACTGGCGTCATCAGGGTGTAACGATCCGGCTGTTCCAACGCGGTCAGATAAGTAAACGGCTTGATCAGGGATCCTATGGGGCGGTTAGCATCCAAAGCCCGGTTAAACCCGGCAAACTGCGGGTCTTTGCCGCCCACCAGAGCCAGAACTTCACCGGAATCCTTGGCGGTGACTACCAGCGTCGCTTCCAGGGCTTTGCCGACATCTCCGCTGGCCAGCCTAGGCAAGGTATCCGTAACGGCATACTCAGCTGCGTACTGAATGGCCGGGTTCAGGGTGGTAAAAATTCGGAGACCATCGCTGCGCAGATCTGCTTCTTTGTAATCCCGTGCCAGATGCCGCCGAACAAGATCGATATACGCGGGGTAGCGGTTTTCTGAATACGACGGTTTTGCACTAACGCCAAGTGACAGGCCGCGAGCACGGGCCGCTTTTGCTGAATCAATCAGGCCAGCATCCTCCATCTCACTGATAACCAGATTGCGTCGCTGTGTCGCTCGCTCCGGATGGCGACGGGGGTTGTAATAGCTCGGTCCTTTAACCATACCCACAAGCAGCGCAATCTGGTGAACGCCCAGGTCTTTCAATGACTCACCAAAATAGAACTGGCTGGCCAACCCGAACCCGTTGATGCTGCGGGTGCCCGCCTGCCCCAGATACACTTCGTTCAGGTAGGTTTCCAGTATGTCGTCTTTCTCGTAATGCCATTCGAGCAAGATCGACATCAAAGCTTCATTGCCCTTGCGTAGCAGGGTCTGATCCCGAGTAAGGAAAAAGTTTTTAACCAGCTGCTGCGTGAGGGTGCTGCCGCCCTGAACGATTTGCCCAGCGCGCATATTGGCCAGCATGGCACGGCCTATGGAGGCCGGTGCAATTCCAAAATGGTTATAAAAGTTGCGGTCTTCCACAGCCATCAGGGCCTGGGGCAGCAACTCAGGGACCTCTTCCAGACGCACCAGTATGCGATCTTCCTTGTGCGCCGGGTAAATTCCGCCAATGCGCGCAGGTTCGAGCCTTACGATTGCTGCGTTGTCACCGGAGGATACGGAGAAACCCTGGATACGATCGCCATATATGTTCAAAGAAAGCCTTCGCCTGGGCTCATTGCCATCCGGAAAACGAAATCCGCGGGTGCTGATAATAAAGTGGCCGCCGTTGCGCCGGTAACTACCAGGCTTTACTCCGTCGCCCTTGCGATAGCCCGCAAGCGTCAATTCCCGCTCCAGTGCGCCCGAACTTACCCCTGCGCCATCGTAGAGTTCCAAGGGCCGCGCATACACTCGGGAAGGCACTTCAAAGCGCCGCCCCTCAAATCTGGATGTGACGACTGCGTCGAGGTACACCATCCAGCAAGCCAGCAGCACAAGGCCAATGGCAGACACACGCATGAACAATTTCCAGAACCAGGAGCGGCGCCCATTCCCGGCGTTTTTTTTCTGGGGCTTTTTATTGGGCTTTTTTGCAGAGGAGCTGTTTTTTTTCATGTGTGGATTATAACGAAGCCTGTACAAGATAAGGCAGGCCAACTATGTGTTATTTATGTAACCTGCCCGTTATGATGGGACGATAAAAATTCAATAAGTTCAGGGAAGCGAGGAGCACACCGTGAGTGAAACATCCCCAGGCAATCTGTTGCTGGCAATGCAGAATCCTGCACTGTACCACCACCCGGTAGATGGATTTCAGATTATAGAAACCCACATCTCTCAGGTGATTCTAACGGGCCAGTATGCCTACAAAATCAAAAAGCCTATGGATTTCGGGTTTCTTGATTTCTCCACGCTGGAACTCCGCAAGCATTTTTGCGAAGAAGAGCTTCGCCTGAACCGTCGCTTGGCAGAGCCACTCTACCTCGAAGTGCTTCCGATCACCGGCAGCCCTGAGCAGCCCGTTATCGGCGGCGATGGTGAGCCGTTTGAGTACATGCTGAAAATGCGTCAGTTCCGTCAAAACCAGCTGCTTGACCAGCAGCAGGAAGCCGGCGAACTTAAACCGGAACTGCTATCCAGCCTGGCTAAACAGGTGGCAAACTTCCATAACAGCCTTGAACCGATCGCAGACGACAAGCCGCTGGGCACACCAGAAGCCGTGTACGCGGCCATGCAGGAAAACTTTGACCAGATTCGGCCGCTGATCAGCGATGCCACTCTGCTCAGCCAGCTCGACAACCTTGAAGCCTGGACCCAAACCACCTTCGAGCGCCACCGGGACTTGATCGCACAGCGCAGGGCAGACGGCTATGTACGCGAATGCCACGGCGACCTGCACCTCGCCAACATCACCGTATACGAAGGCGAGGTTACGGTATTCGACTGCATAGAATTCAACGAGCCGTTTCGCTGGATTGATGTGATCAATGACCTTGCGTTTTTGCTGATGGACCTGGAATCCCGGAACGAGTCGGCGCTGGCGAACCTGGTTCTGAACACCTATCTGGAGTACCGGGGCGATTTTGAAGCGCTGCCCCTGCTACCACTCTACAAAGCATACCGTGCCCTGGTCAGAGCGAAGATTGCACTGTTTACCCTGGGTAATCCGTCCTTGAGCGAGCAAGAAAAAGAAGGGTTGATGCAGCACTACCGCGACTACGCCCAACTTGCGGAGGATTATAGCAACATTCCAAACCCCTACCTGCTGGCTACCGTGGGCCTTTCCGCCAGCGGGAAGACCTGTATCAGCGCAGCCATGTCAGCAGAACTGGGCCTGATCCGCCTGAGATCTGACGTGGAACGCAAGCGACTGCATGGGCTCGCGCCATTGGAAGACAGCCAGTCCTCCACCGGGGAAAACCTGTATTCTGCCGAAGCCAACGAAAAAACTTACTCGCGGCTGGCCACGCTTGCCGGCGGCTTGCTCGCTGCCGGGCTGCCTGTAATCGTCGATGCCGCCAGCCTGAAAGAAAAGGAGCGCGCATTGATGGCAGCCGTTGCGGAAAGTCAGGGAGTACCCTTTGCCCTGATTCACTGCGAAGCGCCCGAAGCTTTGCGCAAAGAGTGGGTCCGTAACCGTAAGGGCGACGCGTCAGAGGCCACGGTAGAGCTACTGGACGCGCAGAAGGACTGGTTTGAGCCCCTGACAACTGAAGAAACAAGCTACACCGTGCACCTGCGCAGTGATCAGGAACACGTTGCAGAAGCAGTGGCAGACCGCATACGACAGCACTTTGGCCTGCCAAGCTAAAGAACATGAAAGAAACATAATAAGGAAAAACCATGGACACCGACGCAGTACGTCAAATCAATGACCCGCTCTACGAAATGCTTCGCAAGGAAGATGTTACTGCGTTCAATGCTGAAAAACTTGCGCGAACTGATGATCTGCCAAGCTTCGCTCGCGGCGACTTTCGCGGGCTCGATTTACGCGGGCTGGATGCAAAAGGTCTGGACTTCCGGCACGCCTACTTTCGCGGAGCAGACTTGCGGGGCATCAACTTCGCACGCTCTGCCATGGAAGGCGCAAGCATTGCCGGCGCTAAAATTTCTGGATGTTTTTTCCCCCGTAGACTTGAGGCATCCGAAATCGTGATGTCGCTGAACCATGGCACACGGATGCGGTACAACGCCGAAAAATGAGCGACACACAAACAAACCCTTGGCAGGCAGTGTGCGCCCGGGCAGACTTAAAGGCAGGGCAGTTTATTGAATGTTCGCTGCCCCGGGCCGAAGCCGGTCTTGCAACATATTCCGACACCTTGCCGCCGACCGGCTTTGTATTCCTGGATGGTTCAACGCCAAGAGCCTACCTGAATCAATGCCCTCACATGGGCGTTGAGCTGAACTGGAAACCCGGAAGCTTTATGGATTCCGACAACCTGTTCCTTCAATGCTCAACCCACGGCGCCCTGTTTAAGCCCCGGGACGGCGAATGCATAGCCGGCCCCTGTCAGGGCGACGCACTCACTCCGTTGGATATTCGAGTGGTCGAAGGCGTTGTCGAAGTCAAATTTCCAGAATAACCGGGACAGATTCCGACAGAGCCAAACCACCCGTCGGATTACCATCCTCACCCATAAGATTTGCCCGATAGGCTAAAACCTCCACGCCAGCATCGCACGCCTGCCGCAGCAGTTGGCCATAATGGGGGTCGATGTGATCCGCCGGCCGCACCGTTTCAATCCCCGTATGATTTACCACGAAAAGCAGAACAGCGCGGTCACCTAGCGCCACCTGAGCCATGAGCTCTCGCAAATGTTTCTGCCCTCGGGTAGTGACCGCATCGGGGAAGAAGCCCTGACCGGATTCTTCAAGGGTGGCATTCTTCACCTCTACCCAGGCATCGGGCTCGGAGTTGTGGCCAGACAGCAGCAGATCTATCCGGCTTTTCTCCTCGCCGTACTTCACCTCGGACCGGACATGGCTGTAGCCGGCAAGTTCATGAATGCGCCCCCCTTCAATGGCTTCACGGGCCTGCGCATTCGGTCTGGCTGTATTCACACACGCCAGCATGCCAGGTGCCGTTTCGACAAGCTCCCAAGTGAACGGCAATTTGCGCGCGGGGTTATTACTACGACTTAGCCATACCCTGCCATCGGGAGGCTGACAGCCCAGCATGGAGCCGGTATTAGGGCAATGGGCCGTAACCTCCTCGCCATCTGGCAAACGCACATCAGCCAGAAAGCGTTTATAGCGTCGAATTAAGCGTCCTTCAATCAAAGGTTCCGGGAATTTCATGAGCTCTCCAAACACCAAGTACGTATCATAGGGCTGGCACCTCCGTGACTTATCTGCTATTTTCCGCAAAATCCCGTTTTAGGACGACCGCTTCATCCAACTAAATAACCGCGCCGCGGCGGGGGCTGGCGCGCAGGGAAGCTCGGTGTCCTTGTAAGGAATATAAAAAGAGGCCTGGTCATATGGCAACCACAGCAGACCAATCACGCGAACGTTTCACCAACTTCACCCCTTACGAAATGAAAAAGGGTGAAGACTACATGAGTGCTGACATGCGGGAGCACTTCAAAGAGCTGCTGCTGCAATGGAAGCAGGAGCTCATGGAAGAAGTGGATCGCACTATGCACCACATGCAGGAAGACGCTGCAAACTACGCGGATCCCAGCGACCGCGCAACTCAGGAAGAAGAGTTCAGCCTGGAACTGCGCACTCGTGATCGCGAGCGCAAGCTGATCAAGAAAATTGATCAGACCATCGATCGTATCGACAAAGACGACTACGGTTTTTGCGACCAGTGCGGTGTAGAAATCGGCACCCGTCGCCTTGAGGCGCGCCCGACTGCAACACTGTGCATCGACTGTAAAACTCTTGCCGAAATCCGCGAGCGCCAAACTGGCATCTGATACGGCAACCCCCACCTGGCCGGCGCAGCCTGATATGGCCCAGCCGGCCACTGTGTCCACTCCATGATCACACCACGGCAATACCGAGGTCGTTTCGCCCCCTCACCTACTGGCCCACTGCACTTTGGTTCGCTGGTTACTGCTCTGGCAAGCTACCTGGAAGCCAAATCACAAAACGGACAATGGCTGATCCGCATTGAGGATCTTGACCCTCTGCGGGAACCTCCGGAGGCCACCGGGCAAATTCTGAATAGCCTTGACGCCCACGGGCTTTTTCCAGACGAACCGGTCGTTTTTCAGTCTCGCCGCCATTCAGTCTATCAGGCAGCCACCGAGCAATTGCTGAGTAACGGTTTTGCATACCGCTGCATGTGCTCGCGCAAACAGCTTGAGGCACACCGCGGCAGGCATCCACTACGTTGCAGGGATCACAACAGAAAATACGTCGACCAGCCTTTTGCCATACGCTTTGCTCTCAGGGACGAAGTCTGCCACTGGCAAGATCAATTACTGGGGCCGCAAACACACATTGTTCGCGCAGAAATCGACGACCCGGTAATTTTGCGCAAGGAAGGCTTTTTTGCTTATCAGCTCGCAGTGGAAGTGGACGATATCGAGCAGGGCATTACTGATGTGGTCAGAGGCTCCGACCTGCTGGACATGACAGCTCAGCAGCTACAGGTATACCGGGCACTGGGCGCAACACCCCCACGATGGCTGCACATACCTGTAATTGTGAACGAGCACGGACAAAAACTCTCCAAACAGAATCACGCACCGGCTCTGGACAATCTTAATCCGGTGCAAAACCTGTTTTCCGCGCTGGTTGCTCTCAATCAACAGCCACCGCAATTCTTGCTGTCCGGATCGCTGGAAGATCTTCTGGAGTGGGGTCGCATCCACTGGAATAGAGGGGCCGTTCACCTGACATCCCGGTGACTGCCGTGGTATAAAGCCTGTCACAATCCTCAGCGCGGATCGCATGCCGGATGTATATCTATCGCCTGGTTTTTTTGCTGGTTCTGGCCATCTATATTTTTTCGCCCAACATTCTTGACTGGTGGACCACACCAGGGAATGCCTGGTACAGCCCCTTTGTAATCTGGGCCGCTCTTATTGCCGTCGGCTTCTGGCTTGAGTGGCGACGGGACCCCAATGAGTTTTAGTGCTCCCGGGCTGCTCCTTGCCAGCCTTCTCTACCTTATGCTTCTGTTCGGCATTGCCTGGGTAACCGAGCGCGGCATTATTCCCCGACACTGGGTACGCCATCCGCTGGTATACACTCTCAGCCTCGGCGTCTACGCCGGCATATGGGCGGTCTATGCTGCTGTGGGTCTGGCTGCGGAATCCGGATACGGTTTCCTTGCGTACTACCTGGGTATCAGTGGCGCCTTTTTACTGGCGCCGGTACTTCTCAACCCGATCATGAGAATTGGCCGGGCCTACCAGCTCACTTCTCTTGCCGATCTGTTCGCCTACCGCTATCGCAGTCAATGGGCAGGAACACTGGTTACCCTTTGCTCAGGCCTCGCGATCCTGTCACTGCTGAGTATGCAGATACAGGCGGTATCGACATCAGCCAGCATTCTTGCCCCGGATACTTCTCCCCACCTGATCAGCATTATGTTCAGCCTGATTGTTGTGCTCTTTGCCATGCTCTTTGGCGCGAGACGCAATCAGGAAATGGAGAACCACCCCGGACTGGTCGTAGCCATTGCGTTTGATTCCCTGGTCAAGCTGGTCGCCCTGTTGGTGATTGGCGGCGTTGTGCTTTTCACTGTTTTTGGCGGCATGGGCGGACTCGAAACCTGGCTGGCGGGCAACACTACGCCTGCAACCTCCATGTCTATGAGCATAGACGACGGCAGCTGGCGGGCACTCATGTTGATGTCTTTCGCAGGGGCATTGGTGTTACCCCACATGTACCACATGACATTCAGCGAGAACCCTTCACAAAAGGCGCTAGCCAAAGCCAGCTGGGGGCTTCCGTTCTATTTATTACTGCTGGGCATCCCGGTACCATTGATTCTCTGGGGTGGTCAGGAACTGGCGGTAACCACCGGCCCCAACTTCTATACGCTGGGGATTGCTCAAGCACTGGAAAACCCGGCACTGACCCTGTTCATGTACATTGCCGGACTATCGGCCGCCAGCGGCCTGATGATCGTCAGCACACTGGCATTAGCCGGCATGGTTCTCAACCACGTTGTTCTGCCCCTGAAAACCCCCAAGGATCAAGGCGACATATACCGCTGGCTACAGTGGGTTAAGCGCATGCTGATTGCCGCAATCATCTTTTTGGCTCTGCTGTTCCATGAGACCCTTGGCAAGAATCTGGACTTATCCATTCTCGGAGCAATATCTCTCGCAGGCACACTGCAACTGCTGCCAGGCGCGCTGGGGGTCATATACTGGCCAGAAGGGAACAGGCGAGGCCTGATTGCCGGGCTGCTGACCGGTTTAGCCATTTGGCTGATCACCCTGGTACTGCCCTTCTCCCACACCGCTAACCTGCTGGGCTGGCTGAACGCCCCCATAGTGCCGGATTACGGCAACTGGCACATATTCACGTTTGTCAGCCTTACCGCAAACATAATTGTATTTACCCTGACGTCAATATTGAGCTCCAGCTCAAATGACGAAACCAGTGCAGCCCAAGCCTGCTCCATGGGTGCCCTATCGCGCCCCCAGCGCCGTGAATTACTGGCAAGCTCGTCAGACGACTTCGAACGCCAGCTAGCCGAGCCCCTCGGCCGAGATGTAGCCAAACGCGAAATAACGCGTGCGCTCGGGCAGCTGAAGCTGCCAAACGTGGAATACCGCCCGTACCAACTACGACGCCTGCGCGACCAGATTGAAATCAACCTATCGGGCTTGCTTGGCCCATCGGTGGCCAGGGATATGGTAAAACGCCACCTGGGCTTCAAACCGATGACCCGCGGCAGCAGCGCCCAGGATATTCGCTATGTAGAGCGCGCACTGGGTGATTACCAAAGCCAGCTCACAGGGTTGGCCGGGGAACTCGACACCCTGCGCCGGCACTACCGGCAGACCCTTCAAAACCTCCCTATACCTGCCTGCTCTGTGGGCGAAGACGGCGAAATACTGATGTGGAATCAGGCGATTGCCGAGCTCACCGGCATCACGGCCGATGAAGTTGTCGGCGCCCGACTGATGACCCTACCGGATCACTGGCATCACCTACTCGACGACTTCAACCGCGGTGAAGACCTGCATCGCTACAAACACCGCCTGGATCTGCGAGGCCGGCCACACTGGCTAAACCTGCACAAAGCGGCCTTGAGCGGCCCCGACCACCCGGATGGTGGCAGTGTTATTCTGGTTGAAGATCAAACTGAAACCCGTTTGCTGGAAGACGAACTGATGCACAGCGAGCGACTCGCCTCCGTGGGGCGCTTAGCTGCAGGCGTTGCCCACGAAATCGGCAATCCGGTTACGGGCATCTCCTCTCTGGCGCAGAACCTGAAGCTGGAAACGGACAACCCGGATATCCTTGAAACCGCCAGTCAGATTCAACAGCAGACGCGCCGCATATCAGCCATTCTGCAATCACTGATGAACTTTGCCCGCACTGGCAATCATTCCAGAACCAACCGATACGAACCTGTTAGCATCCGCCGTTGCGTAGAGGAAGCCAGCAACCTTCTCTCTCTCAGCGATAAAGGGATGGGCATTCGCTACATTAACGATTGCCCCGACACCCTGCAGGTACTGGGTGACGAACAACGGCTTGTACAGGTTTTTGTTAACCTGTTGGCCAACGCCCGTGATGCCTCTCCAGACAGAGGCTCAATCCAGGTGACTGGCAAGCAAGACGGCTACTCGGCTATCATCGAGATCATTGATCAGGGCTCGGGTATACCCGAAGATCAGCTTGATCATGTCTTCGAGCCCTTCTACACCACTAAAGCCTCCAACAAAGGAACGGGGCTTGGTCTATCGCTGGTTTACAGCATTATTGAAGAACACTATGGGAACATTCAGGTTGAAAGCCCGGCCAATGCTCAAAGCGGGCTTGGTACCTGTGTACGATTGAAGTTACCCGCTTACGAGCCGGAGACAGACTCCGTCACCACCCGCCCGAACGAAAGGTACTGAGACTGCCATGCCCCGTATTTTGATCGTGGAAGATGAAGACATTATTCGTTCCGCCGTTCGCAAACTGCTATTGCACGCGGGCTACGAAGTTGAAGATGTCGGCTCTGTAGAAGAGGCCGAACAAAACCACGATCCTGACCAGTTCGACCTGATCATTTCAGATCTGCGACTCCCGGGCGCTGCTGGTACAGAGTTGATCAACCGCGCGCCAAATACGCCAGTGTTAATCATGACCAGCTACGCAAGCCTGCGCTCAGCGGTAGACTCCATGAAGTTGGGAGCAGTGGAATATATTGCCAAGCCCTTTGATCATGATGAAATGCTGGCAGCGGTAGAAAGCATTCTCGCTCGTACTGCGCCGTCCGGCCATGACCGTGACACCGATGCCACCGCGGCCCCGGAGAACGGTGACCCTGCAAGCATCATGTACGGCCAGTGCGAGCCCATGCAAAGAGTGTTCACTCTTATTCGAAAGGTGGCACCGACCGAGACAACCGTGCTTGTTCAGGGGGAGTCGGGTACCGGTAAAGAGCTCGTTGCTCGCGCGCTTCATCTCCTCAGCCCCCGCGCCACAAAACCGCTGATCTCGGTAAACTGCGCAGCCATTCCCGAAAGCCTCATCGAATCTGAACTATTTGGGCATGAAAAAGGCGCCTTCACCGGGGCCGTGTCGGCCAGAACAGGTCTGATCGAAGCTGCAGATGGTGGCAGTTTGTTTCTGGATGAAATTGGCGAGCTGCCAGCGGAAGCCCAAGCACGTTTACTGCGGGTTCTTCAGGAGAGTGAAATTCGCAAAGTGGGCTCAACCCAGAGCCGAAAGGTGAATGTACGTATGATCGCAGCCACCCACCGCAACCTGAAAGCAATGACTCGCACCGGCGAGTTCCGGGAAGACCTGTACTATCGCCTGAATGTAATGCAGATACGCATTCCGCCGCTGCGGGAACGCCAGAGCGATATTTTAGGTCTTGCCCGACGCTTTCTTATCACCCAGGGCAACAAAGTGGGCCGACCAAACCTGAACCTCAGCCCCGAAGCCATGCGAGCGCTTGAAAGGCATCGTTGGCCGGGTAACGTGAGGGAGCTGGAAAATGCCATCGAGCGCGCCAGCATTCTGAGCGATGGGGATATCATTACGCCGTCACTGCTAGACCTCGATAGTGAGGGTGGTGACGAGTACATCCCGGAATCACTGGTGGCAGGCAACAATGAGCAACTAACGGCCCGGGAACCCGATAGTGCAAATGACCTTTCCCTGGAGGACTACTTTCAGCATTTTGTGCTGGAAAACCAAGATCGCATGAGTGAAACCGAGTTAGCTCAGAAGCTGGGCATTAGCCGGAAATCCCTTTGGGAGCGTCGACAGCGCCTTGGCATTCCCCGGAAAAAGACCTCTGGAAACTGACATCTTTAAGGGACGTGAATGCCCCTCTTTACAAAAGCCATAGTATGAACCACGACTCAGACGTTACCGCCTGTTCCTCTTGGTAACACTTCCCACTAAAACCACAGGTAGTGGGTAACACTTATACCGGGTACGGGGTAACACTTACACTGATAAATTTTTTAACCTACTGTTAAATAACGATATTTAAATGTTGGCACACCAACTGCAACCTATTTAAGCGCACGACAACAAAAACAACAGTGACAATGCAGCGCCTCAACAAAAACAAAAAGCTGCGGGAATGCGTTCAGTAACAAAAACAAAAATAGAACGTGAGCGAACTGAGTGTTTTGGGTACTTTGCTTTTTTGGTAGTCCCTTGGCATGGGCAAGTTGTAGAGATGCAAAGAAGAATCACCCTTGAGGTGACGCAGCACCTACCAATAACTTGTTTGATGTCGTTGACTGCTCATTGTGTTCAAAGCTTTCCGTTTGCACTACTGATTAGCCCCGGTTTCGGGGACGCACAGTGGGGTAAAAAAACGAAGAAAAATCCCGAACAAAAATAAAAACAATGCAGATCGTCAACGTTTTGAGGGCGGATTCGTGTAAGCGAATCCGCCTTTTGATTATTCGGGGTATGCAAGATTCCACGGCAAACGTGTGCAAATCCTGCTCAAACCGTTAAACTCTCGGTTTTGCTCAACGCAACCACGGATTTCAATGTCAAAATCACTCTCCTCCATTTTCGAGCAATCCGTCGACAAGCTCCGCTCATTCATCCCCGGAAACGGTAAGAAGAAAGCTCGGGCCTACCAGCGACGGGAGGTTCCCAGGGACCAGCACAATGTATCACGCTCAGTACTGAGCGAGCCCGCCAAAAAGGTTCTCAGCCGCCTCAACAACTCCGGTTATGAGGCGTACCTTGTGGGTGGCGGCGTGCGCGATGTGCTTCTTGGCAAACAACCCAAAGATTTTGACATAGCCACCAACGCCACTCCGGAAGAAGTACACGACCTGTTCCGCAACTCCCGCCTGATAGGCCGGCGGTTTCGGATTGTTCACGTTGTTTTCGGGCGCGAAGTTATTGAAGTAACCACCTTCCGCGGCAATGCAACAGATGCAGATGACAGTAATACTGACGATGATCGCAAAACCAGCGAGCACGGCTTGCTGTTGCGCGACAATGTTTATGGCAACCTGGAAGAAGATGCACTGCGCCGGGACTTTACAGTCAACGCGCTTTATTACTGCATTCGAAACTTTACTATTGTTGATTTTGCAAACGGCATGGAAGATCTCCATAACCGGCAACTCCGGCTGATTGGCGACCCGGAAACCCGTTACCGCGAAGACCCTGTGCGCATGCTTCGCGCAATTCGCTTCGCGGCAAAGATGGACTTTGCCATCGAGCCCGAGACAGAAGCTCCGATCCGGAAACTGGCACCGTTACTGACTCACATTCCTCCAGCGCGCTTGTTTGAAGAAGTTCTGAAGTTGTTTTCCGCCGGTTACGGCGAAGCAACCTACGACCTTCTCACCCACTACAATCTGCTGGAACCATTATTTCCTGAAACGGTGAAAGCCATCGAAGCCGGGGAGCCGGATGAACTGATTCGTCAGGCACTGCGCAATACCGACAGCCGTATAGCCCAAGGCAAGTCCGTTACCCCCTACTTCCTGTTTGCCGCCATGCTCTGGCCTGCATTGCAAAGAGAGTGGAACCATCGCCAGGATAACGGCGACCCGGTGCAGCCTGCTCTGCACGGCGCAATTGGCAAGGTCATTGGCCGCCAGGTACAGGCCACCTCTATACCCAAGCGTTTCTCGGGCCCCATGAAGGAAATCTGGGAGTTGCAGATGCGCCTGCCTCGCCGTCAAGGCAAGCGGGCCTTTGTAACCATGAGCCACCCAAGATTCCGTGCAGCCTACGACTTCTTGCTGGTTCGGGAAGACTGCGGCGAAATCGAACCCGGCCTGGGCCAGTGGTGGACAGAGTTTCAGCGCATGGATGAGCGCGGGCAGGAGCGCATGCTTTCAGAGCTCAGCAGCGACGCACCTAAAAAGCGCCGTCGCCGCAAGCCGGTCAAACGGCCAGCCCCCTGATGAGAACCGATGCCTTTATTGGCTTGGGCAGCAATCTGCAAGAGCCGGCAGCCCAGCTGGCAAGAGCGGTAGCAGAGCTGGCAGCCCTGCCCGAGACAACACTGGTCGCGCAGTCGCCGTTTTATGCCAGCAGCCCCGTGGGCCCGCAAGATCAGCCAGACTTTGTTAATGGCGCCGCGTGGATCTCCACCGGGCTTGAGCCCCATGCCCTGCTTGACCAGCTTCAGGCCATTGAACAAGCCCACGGGCGGGAACGCCTGAAACACTGGGGACCACGCACGCTGGACCTTGACCTGCTGGTGTTTGGCGACCAGTTACTGGACGACGACCGGCTTACCGTCCCCCACCGCGAACTCCCAAACAGGAACTTTGTTCTTCAGCCGCTGCTGGATCTGAAACCGGATCTGCAGTTGCCTGACGGCACCACAATCGCTAACTTGAGGGCACAATGCCCTGACAACCGGTTGCGCAAACTTCCGCCTCGGGATTACCCTTAGCAATTAGATAGCAATTGAACGCCGGTCATCCCGGCACGGTCTTGGCCCACCTACCCAAAAGGCAAGGATATTATGGCTGTTACCATCAACACCCTGCTGGAATACAAGCAAAAAGGCGAAGCCTTCTCCGCCCTCACCTCTTATGACTCTACCTTTGCACAGGTAGTCAGCGAAGCCGGCGTGGATGTTATCCTGATTGGCGATTCCCTGGGCATGGTGCTTCAAGGCCACGACAGCACCTTGCCCGTCACCATGGATCAGATCGTGTATCACACCAGCTGTGTCGCCAAGGGCAACCGTGGCTCTCTGATCATGGCTGATATGCCTTTCATGAGTTACGGCACTGTAGAGGCTGCGCTGGAAAATGCCGCCGAGCTCATGCGGGCCGGTGCCCACATGGTCAAGCTGGAAGGCACAGACTGGATGAAAGACACCATTAGCGCGCTCAGCGAGCGAGCGGTGCCGGTATGCGCACATCTGGGCCTTACGCCCCAGTTCGTCAACAAATTTGGCGGATACAAGGTTCAGGGTCGTGATGAAAAATCTGCAGAGCTGATGATCAACCACGCCTGCGAATTGGTCGCTGCCGGCGCAGACGTTATCCTGCTGGAGTGCGTACCCGCGCCCTTGGCCGCCCGCATCGCGCAAGCAGTAACTGCCCCGGTGATTGGCATTGGTGCCGGCGCCGATACAGATGGCCAGATTCTGGTACTGCACGACATGCTGGGGGTTACCACAGGCCGAAAACCACGGTTTGTGAAAAACTTTCTGGCAGAGACAGATTCCATTCAGGAGGCCATTGCGGCCTACGCAAAAGCCGTGCGTGAGCGCACATTCCCCGCCGAGGAGCATACGTTCAAGGCATGAGAACCGTCCATTCGCTGAAAGAACTGCGTGCCATCCTCCGCGGTTACCGCCAGCAGGAAAAAACCATTGGCCTGGTGCCTACCATGGGCAACCTGCATGAGGGGCATATTTCGCTGGTTCGCAAAGCTGCCGAAGCGGCAGACGTTGTGGTGACCAGCATCTTCGTGAACCCCATGCAGTTTGGCGCCAACGAAGATCTTGATACTTACCCGCGCACGCTGATCGACGATCAGAACAAGCTTGGCGAGGCCGGGAACACACTGGTGTTCGCACCCTCTGCTGAAGAAGTCTATCCCGACGGCCTGGCCCGGCACACCCGGGTGGTGGTGCCTGATGTCAGCGATGGCCACTGCGGAGCCAGTCGTTCTGGGCACTTTGAAGGTGTCGCAACGGTGGTTTCCGTTCTGTTCAACATGATCCAGCCGGATTTCGCCGTGTTCGGTGAAAAGGATTTTCAACAACTGGCGGTGATTCGCAAGATGGTGCGGGATTTAATGATGCCGGTTGAAGTTATCGGCGCGCCCACCGTGCGGGAAGACGATGGCCTGGCCAAAAGCTCGCGCAATGGGTACCTCTCGGAAGACGATCGCACCAAGGCGCCGGCCATTTACCAGGTACTGCAAGCCACCGCCGCGAAGATTGAAGGCGGGCGCGATGACTTTTTTGCCCTTGCACAGGAAGCAAGTGAACGCCTGAGCGAGGCCGGCTTGCGCCTTGATTACTTCAACATCGCAAACAGCCAGACCCTGAAGCCAGCCACCCGGGAAGACCGGGACCTTACATTGTTGGCAGCCGCTTTTCTCGGCTCCACCAGGCTGATTGACAACATCTCGATAACCCGCTGAAGCCATATGCCCAAACACCAGGAAAGGACTCTATGACGACTTCGCCAGACGCTGCACTGACATCGTCTCCCGAATGGCAAGCGTTGGTTGCCTGTCGGGAAAGCCTGCGACACCGCCCCATGAAGTCGCTTTTTGTGGAAGATCCGGAGCGAGCGAGCCGGTATTTTATTGAAGGTGCCGGCCTGTCCCTCGACTTCTCCAGGAACCGGCTTACCGACGAAACTCTTGAGGCACTGATGGCTCTGGCGCGCAGCCGGAAGCTGGAAGATCGCAGGGCTGCGTTGCTGCGCGGCGACAAGGTGAACATTACCGAGGACCGCCCTGCACTGCACACAGCGCTGCGCAATCCCGGAACGGACTCCCTAATAATTAATGGGCAGGACGTGATTGCGGAAGTGAACGCCACCCTGGATCGTATGGAGACCTTCGTCGCAGAAGTGCTGAACCACTCCCGGACCGGCTATACCGGCAAGGGCTTCACCGACGTAGTCAGCATTGGCATCGGCGGCTCCTTTCTAGGCCCCAAACTGGTCACCGAAGCGTTACAGCCGTACCGGACACCGGGCATCCGTTGCCACTATGTGGCCAACATTGATGGCACAGAAATCAGCGAAACCCTGGAGAAGGTGCACCCTGAAACCACACTTTTTCTGGTTCAGTCAAAATCCTTTGGCACCAGAGAGACCCTGGAAAACAGCAAAGTCGCGCGAAAGTGGTTTATAGAACGCAGCGGTAACGAAGAGGCGGTCGCCAGCCACTTTATGGCGGTGACTGCCAACGTGAATGCCGCACAAAAATTCGGAATAGACCCCAACAATGTCTTCCCCATGTGGGACTGGGTTGGCGGCCGATACTCGCTTTGGTCTGCGATCGGGCTGCCTGTAGCGCTCTCCATAGGAATGGATAACTTCCGGGCTCTGCTCGCAGGCGCCCACGCCATGGATAACCATTTCCGCGACGCCCCCCTGGAAAGGAACTTGCCCGTTGTCATGGCCATGCTGGGCATCTGGTACAGCAATGTCTGGGGCGCAGAAACCCACGCCATACTGCCTTACGATCACTACCTCCGCAGCTTGCCGGATCATCTTCAGCAGCTGGACATGGAGAGCAGCGGCAAACGGGTTAATCAGCAAGGCAAGCTTTTGGATTACCACTCTGGCCCCGTCATCTGGGGCGGCGTGGGAGCCAATGGCCAGCACGCTTACCACCAGCTGATTCACCAGGGCACCCGGTTGATTTCTGCCGACTTCATCATTCCTCTGCAAACTCACAACCCGGTTGCGACCCATCACGCCGACTTGTTTGCCAACTGCCTGGGCCAATCCCGCGCTATGATGACCGGAAAAACACTGGAGGAAGCAAAAGCCGAACTGGCGGCCAGCGGTATGGCGGAAGCAGACATTGAACGCCTGGCGCCACATAAGGTGATACCGGGAAATCAGCCCAGCAATACCTTGATGATGAGCAAGGTAACTCCGGAAACCGTCGGCGCACTCATAGCCCTGTATGAACACCGCACCTTTGTGCAGGGTGTTATCTGGGACCTGGATTCGTTTGATCAGTGGGGTGTTGAGCTGGGCAAGAAACTGGGTGAAAACATTCTACCGAGGCTGCTTGAATCGGAAACGTCGGGCGAAGCGAGTGACAGCGCTACGGACAATCTGATAGCGCTATTTCGATCAGCAAACGGCCGTTGAAATCACCCTGCCCTGCCAGCTGAAGTTTACCGGCCAGAGTTTCTGGTCGATGCTATATGCCTGCCATAGTTCAAGGTAGCTTTTGCGGCATATCGGGTGCTTTACTCCCGGGGCAACATCTGCCAGAGGCCGCAACACAAAAGCATTCTTAAGAATCTCACTTCTGGGCAGCTCCACGCCGTCGAGACAACCTACCACTTCACCGTAAGTCAGAATATCCAAGTCCAGAGTTCTCGCACTGAACTTCGGGGCCTCTGGCCGTCGACCGTTATCAGCTTCCAGCTGTTTGAAATGCTGTGAAAGCTCGCCCACTGCGAGGCTGGTCTTCACGCCCACTACCAGATTCAGAAACGGAGAGCCGTCAAACCCTACCGCCTCACTCTCATACACGGGAGAAATCTCCAGCTCACCAAACCAACTTGCCAGAGCGTCCAGAGCCGCTTTTACATAGCGCTCTCTGTCGATATTACTGCCGACACTGATATATACCGGAACCTCATCAGGCATCACCGGGCACTCC
Source organism: Marinobacter sediminicola (assembly GCF_031157525.1). GTDB lineage: Bacteria > Pseudomonadota > Gammaproteobacteria > Pseudomonadales > Oleiphilaceae > Marinobacter > Marinobacter sediminicola. The sequence goes on along the minus strand of NZ_JAVIXR010000007.1, from coordinate 186,125 downwards.
TTCACATGCAGTCCGTTCAATACAAACACCGACAGATCGGGCGGCAGGCACAGCTCCTGGCTTGCGTAGCGTTAATCGTAACCAGCCGATGCCGAACTCTCTTTGCAGTTTCTCTGCAAGAACCTCAGCACCGTGCTCCAACAGCTTTGGCTTTAGCTCTTTCAAGCAGCGCTCTACGCACTCACTGACCGATGCGTAATCAAGGGCATCCGCGACATCATCAGACCCTCCGGGAATGCGGTTATCCCAAGCCATTTCCAGATCCACAACCAGGGCCTGGGTCACATCGCGCTCCCAGTCGTATACACCCACCACGGTTTCTACGACCAAGCCTTCGATCAATACGCTGTCTGCCAAGAGGGCTCCCGGGGCGATCCCACACACTGCTGATTGAAAAACATACAAACTGCGACTACTGTAACGGCGCCGGCCTGTAAATTGAGGGCCGGCATTTTCGCACATTTTACCCTGACACGTCTTCGTCTCTGAGCGCACAAATGTTCCTGAGTGACCCAGTAATGATTGTTTTGCTTTGTATGGCTGCCTATCTGGGGGGCTCAGTACTGTTTGCGCTGCCGGTGTGCAAGATATGGGGGCTGCCCGATCCACGGGCACAGGGCTCCGGTAATCCCGGGGCCACCAATGTTTACCGAACCGGGGGCTGGCGCCCGGCGCTAATAACTTTGGCCTTGGATGCGGCAAAAGGCTGGCTGCCAGTCTGGCTCGCACACAACGCTGGGCTATCTGCTTTGGTTCAGGCTATGGTGGCGCTCTTCGCAGTTACCGGGCATATGATTCCGGTTTTCTATCGTTTCAAAGGCGGTAAAGGAGTCGCAACAGCCCTTGGCGCGGGGCTTGCGCTGGCTCCCGTCACCACAGCCTCCATGGCAGCACTGTGGCTACTGGTCATTTGGCGTTGGCGGATCTCCGCGTTAGCCTCAGTGATCGCCATTGTTAGCGGGCCACTCATTAGCGCACTCATCGAACCCGAAACGCTTCCCATGTTCGGCTTACTGGCAATCCTCGTTGTTGTACGCCACCGCAACAACCTGATCCGGCTCGCACAAGGCCGGGAAACCAGCCTCTAGTTCAGTCTACCAGCCCGGCCAGCCGAGCCTCACTGAGAGGTGGCAATGTATTCATTGGCCATCTAGGCACAGCTACAATGCGCTCTCCGTCACGCTGACCCACTTTCATTCGCTGGGCACCAGCGTACGCAATCATCGCTCCATTATCAGTACAGAATTCGGGGCGCGCATAGAACACATGAGCGCGGAGCTTTTCAGCCATTTTCTCCAAGCCAGCCCGCAACCGCTTGTTGGCGCTCACCCCGCCGGCAATGACCAGCCGGTCACATCCTGTTTGCTCCAGCGCTCTGCGGCATTTGATCACCAGGGTATCTACAGCGGCCGTTTCAAACGCCAATGCAATATCAGCTCGAACCTGGTCACTCAAGCCCTTCGCCGACTTCATTTCTGCATTCACTGTATTCAGCGTGAAGGTTTTCAAGCCACTGAAACTGAAATCCAAGCCCGGGCGATCCGTCATAGGCCGAGGGAAACGGTAACGACCAGGCGTGCCTTTTTCTGCCAGCGCAGCCACCCGGGGCCCACCGGGGTAATCCAGCCCAAGCATTTTTGCCGTTTTATCGAAGGCTTCTCCTGCTGCGTCGTCTACCGACTCCCCCAGCATCTGGTATTCCCCAATGCCATCTACCCGGACCAACTGGGTATGCCCACCCGACACGAGTAACGCCACAAATGGAAAGGCCGGTGGATTGTCTTCCAGCATAGGTGCCAACAAATGGCCCTCCATGTGGTGTACCCCAAGCACCGGAATGCCAAGAGCAAAGCCCAGAGCATGGGCCACCGACCCACCCACCATAAGCGCACCAATCAAACCCGGCCCTGCGGTGTAGGCAATCCCGTCTATGTCCTCGCGAGCATGGCCAGCCTCTGCAAGAACCTGCTCACACAGGGGCAGCAGCTTGCGAACGTGGTCGCGGGATGCCAGCTCCGGCACCACACCGCCATAATCAGCATGCATGTCAATCTGACTGAACAGGGCATGGCTCAATAGCCCCTTGTCGGTGTCAAACAACGCAACACCGGTTTCATCACAGGAAGTCTCAATACCCAGAATCAGCATAAAACCCGCCCACTTCGGTTGGCGTAAATGGATAAACGACCCGCATTTTAGCAGAAACCCGAAACTCACAGGCAGTTTCGTCGAACAAACATTGACCTTGCCACGACCGAGGCGCTATCATTGCCGCCCTAAATTACGAACTGGTCGAGTTTTAGCCAATCTGGCCAGGAATCGAGAGAATCGAGCCAGTCTGGCCTTGCCAGATGCGCATCTAAATGAAACCGAATCTATCAGGTAGGTGATTGTCGAATGCCAGCTGTTAAAGTGAAAGAGAATGAACCGTTTGACGTAGCACTGCGTCGCTTCAAGCGTTCTTGCGAAAAAGCAGGTGTGCTTTCGGAAGTACGTCGTCGTGAGCACTATGAGAAGCCGACTTCCGTTCGCAAGCGCAAAGCAGCTGCAGCCGTTAAGCGTCATCTCAAGAAGCTTCAGCGGGAACAGCGCAAGTTCGAGCGTCTGTACTGAGTTACCGCAGACGCCGCTTGACTGCAAAGCACTGATTGCCTGTACAGCCACAGGCTGCACAGAGCGACCAAGAAATGCCGCCGGGGCCTGGCTTCGGCGGCATTTTTGGCTATTGGCCCTTGCACGCCAAGGACCTGATGTGGAGCCATTATGAGCGGACTGATCCCCCAGCGCTTTGTCGAAGACCTGCTCGACCGGGTAGATCTGGCAGAGCTGATCGGAACGCGCATCACTCTCAAAAAGGCTGGCGCCAACTACAAGGCGTGCTGCCCGTTTCACGATGAGAAAACGCCGTCGTTCAATGTTAGGCCAGATAAAGGCTTCTACCATTGTTTTGGCTGTGGCGCCCATGGTGACGCCATAAGTTTTGTTCGTGAATTTGAAGGCTTGGGGTTTACCGAAGCCGTAGAAGATTTGGCCCGCCGTGCGGGATTGGAAGTGCCTTACGATGAGGCGGCCAAACATGAAATTCAGCAAGCTCGAACACTGACCGACGCTCTGGATTTTGCCAGCCGCTTTTACCAATCGGCGCTTTATGGCCAGCAAGGCGCCTTCGCCCGTGACTACTTAAAACAACGGGGACTGGACGACACTATTATTCAGCAGTACCAAGTGGGCTATGCACCTGCCGCTGGCACTGCATTGTTCGATGTTGCCAGCAAGGACTTGCAGGGGCCGCTGATCGAAACCGGGACCGTCTCGGATAAGTACGGCAGGCCAAGGGATCTTTTTCGCAACCGGGTCATGTTCCCTATTCGTAACAGCCGGGGCAAAACCATTGCTTTCGGTGGTCGAACCCTTGGTGATGACAAAGCGAAGTACATCAACTCCCCGGAGTCGGATGTTTTTCACAAAAGCCGGGAAATATATGGCCTGTTTGAGGCAAAGCAGGCGTTAAAGCAGCTCGACAAACTGCTTGTAGTAGAAGGTTACATGGATGTTATTGCCCTCGCACAGAACGGTATTCATTACGCCGTAGCGACCTTGGGCACAGCAACGAATCAGGATAGCCTCACCGCCCTGCTAAGACAGGTGCGGCACATTGTGTTCTGTTTTGATGGTGACCAGGCCGGGTTCCGAGCCGCAGACAAAGCCATGGAAAACGCCCTGGAACTAATGGCAGACGGATTGCATCTGCAATTCCTGATGCTGCCAGAAGGCGAAGATCCGGACACTTTGGTGCGCAAAGAAGGCCCAGATGCATTCCAGAAACGCATTGATGGCGCAACACCGTTCTCGCGGTATCTGTTTGACCGTCAGAGCGAAGGACTGGACCTTCAGCTACCGGAAAATCGAGGCGAACTGAGAGCCAGAGCAGAACCGCTCCTGAATAAAATGCCCAGAAGCACCCTCAGGGATGCCATGTGGCACGAAATGCTGCGGCTCTGCGGGGGGCGCAACCAGTGGCAAGATCGCAAGCCCCAACAGCGGGGTAACTGGAAAGGCGAGCGCCGCGACCGGGTCACAGAAGAACGCATTGACGTAAAGCTGAGCAAAGATAGCATCTTGTGCCTTGCTCTACTGGAAGCACCGGATCTGGCGACAGAAGTAACTGAACTGGCGCGCAGCTCCCGCCAGTATAACCAAGCCATGACATTTGCCGGCTTTATCCTGGACCAAAAGATCCGGGATCGGAAATCACTTATAACAACCCTGGCAATGGATAGCCAGGCACGCGAACGGTTCTACAATCTGTTTGACGGCATTGAGCACATCCCAACCCGGGAAAGCACGCTGGCCGCAGCACGGGAACTGTTGAGCCCCAACGAAGAAGCTGCAAGACAGCAAAAGCTGGCTACACTTTTACGTAACTTCGCAAATCTTACCGCCGACGAACGGCAGGAACTGCGAGAGCTGAGCGGGGGAACCCCGGAAAGCAGCACTTGAAACTTTGCGCATTGATCACCATCTAACCATTCGGTGGCAGTGCATTAGAGCGGCAGCTATAATGGCTGTTTCATTTTTATTTATTTAAGCGAGTTCACAGGGTGTCTATGTCAGGCAATTCGCAGAAATCACGTTTGAAAGACCTCATCGCACGAGGCAAGGAACAAGGCTACCTGACTTACGCCGAGGTAAACGACCACCTCCCGGAAGACATTGCCGATCCGGATCAGGTCGAAGACATCATTCGCATGATCAACGATATGGGCATTCAGGTATCCGAAGTGGCACCGGATGCCGATACCTTGCTGATGACCGACGGTGATTCCACCGCCGACGAAGCCGCTGCCGCTGAAGCCGCCGCTGCTCTCGCCGCCGTTGAATCCGACGCCGGTCGCACCACAGACCCTGTCCGCATGTACATGCGCGAGATGGGCACCGTGGAACTGCTGACCCGTGAAGGCGAAATTGTTATCGCCAAACGCATCGAAGAAGGCATTCGCGATGTTATGGCAGCCGTCGCCCACTTCCCGGGCACCGTCGGCACGGTTATTCAGGCCTATGATCGCATCATCGAGAATGAAGGCCGCATTACCGACATTATTACAGGCTTCCTGGACCCGGACGACGCCGAACCTTTCATGCCGGAACCGCCACCAAAACCCGAAGCCTCCACTGACGATACGTCTGACGACGATGCCGACGACGATGCGGACGAGGAAGAGGAAGAGCCAGAAAGCGGTCCAGATCCTGAAGAGACACGCTTGCGGTTTGAGCTGCTCAAAGAAAAGCTGGAAGCTGCGGAAAAATTGCTGGCCAAGCACGGCCGGGGCGACAAGAAAACCCAGGCCGCCTTGAACGATCTGGGCGTGGTTTTCGCACCGTTCAAACTGGGAAACAAGGCATTTGACGAGCTGGTTAACGTTGTTCGCTCAACCAACGATCTGATACGCGAAAACGAACGCGCAATCATGAAGATCTGTGTGCGCGAGTGTAAAATGCCACGCAAGGACTTCATCAAATCATTCCCGGGCAACGAAGCAAACCAGGAATGGGGCGAGAAAATCGCCAAAAGTAAAAAGCCTTACGCTTCTGCCATTAACGAGCGCATGGACGAAATCGTCCGCCTCCAAAAGCGCATCATGAACGTGCAGATTGATGTGGACCTTGATGTTGTCGACATCAAAGAGATCAACCGCCGAGTTTCTATTGGCGAGGCAAGAGCCCGCCGCGCCAAGAAAGAAATGGTTGAGGCCAACCTGCGTCTGGTTATTTCTATCGCCAAGAAATACACCAACCGTGGTCTACAGTTCCTCGACCTGATCCAGGAGGGCAACATCGGCTTGATGAAAGCCGTCGACAAGTTTGAATACCGTCGTGGCTACAAGTTCTCAACTTATGCCACCTGGTGGATTCGTCAGGCCATTACCCGCTCCATTGCGGATCAGGCCCGCACCATTCGTATTCCGGTGCACATGATTGAAACCATCAACAAGCTCAACCGGATTTCTCGCCAGATGCTGCAGGAAATGGGCCGCGAACCCACGCCAGAAGAACTGGGTGAGCGCATGGAAATGCCGGAAGACAAAATCCGCAAGGTTCTGAAGATTGCCAAAGAGCCGATTTCCATGGAAACGCCGATTGGCGACGATGAAGACAGCCATCTGGGCGACTTCATTGAAGACATCCAGGCCCTCTCACCAGTGGATTCCGCAACAGCCGAAGGCCTGCGTGAGGCTACTCGCTCAGTACTGGCCGGCCTCACAGCTCGTGAGTCCAAAGTACTGCGGATGCGTTTCGGTATCGAGATGAACACGGACCACACACTGGAAGAAGTCGGTAAACAGTTCGACGTAACCCGTGAGCGAATCCGTCAGATCGAAGCCAAGGCCCTGCGCAAATTGCGCCATCCTTCCCGTTCCGATCACCTGCGCGGCTTTATTGACGATCAGGGAAATCAGGGGTAAATCGAAAAAACTAACAGTAGCGGGCGCTGTGCCTCATCGGTATAATGGCGCCCGCTTTGTTTCCTCTTCCGGGAACTCCCAAAGCAAACACTGCATTTCGGGCCTATAGCTCAGTTGGTTAGAGCAGAGGACTCATAATCCTTTGGTCGGTGGTTCGAGTCCACCTGGGCCCACCATATTTTTCAATAACTTAGCCTGCTTTCGAGCGGGCTTTGTTGTTTATCGCGACCCCTCAGATCATCGTTTGTGACATCTTATTCACGTCAGATCGGTCCCCCGAAATTATTTTATTTCAATCACTTGAGCGCACTCGCAAACCCTAGATTGCGCGCCTGCGGTGTCCGACAGCCTGTATCTATTGCAAATCAGTCACCGTTGATGGCTAACCGACTGCTAAACTTAGGTCAGGTGCGCATGGCACTCCGCAGTTTTACGGTGTTCTCACCGTTCATGGTAAGTGTCCGTCAACCCTGACGGCAGGTTGGTATTCGTGCAGTCCACACTTTCCTGCAGAGCAGTTATATCGCTGAAAGGAGATCGTGCATGAAAACACATAAATCGATGTTGTACACCGCCGGCATCGCCGGACTACTACTTACTTTGGGTGGTTGCGCCAGCCCTGGCGAGCCGCCGGATTCCGAGCTTCAGTCCGCAGAGAGTTCTCTCCAGCAGGCCGTTGCCGCAGACGCCCGGGAATTTGAGCCGGTTCTGCTCAATAATGCCCAGAACAAAGTCGCCGACGCTAAAAAACTGATCGAGCAGGAAAAATATTCGCAAGCTGAGCGACTGCTGGAGCAAGCCGCTGTAGATGCTCAACTTGCAAGCGCGCGCTCTGATACAGCAAAGGCGAAACACGCGGTAGAAGAGATCAATAGCAATATTGAATCTCTGCGCCAGCAAATCAATCCAGACCAGTAACCGCCCTGCGTGAAAAGGAGATTGTTATGAACAAACGCAACATAACACTGGGCATGGCGATGGGCTTGTCCGTAGTGCTTGCTGGCTGCGCCTCAACGCCGCAGGAAAATGCAATGGTAGATGAAGCCCGCGCATCCTATGCCAAGATAAAAGATGACCCGGATGTTGCTCGCAGTGGCGACCGCCAGTTGCGTAGCGCACGAGATGAGTTAACCCGAGCCGAGTCTCTGTTGGAGGAAGGCGAAGATACCTCGCGCATTGAGCACGCTGCCTACCTTTCCAATCGTCACGCTCAGATTGCCAGTGAGCAAGCAGAGCGCGCCAGACTACAAAAGCAGATTGACTCTGCCGAAGAACGTCGGCGCACACTCATGCTGGACAAGCGCTCCGGCGAGGCGGCCCGCGCTCAAAAAGAAGCCGAAATGCTGCGCAAGAGAATGGAAGAACTGCAAGCAGAGCGCACGGATCGGGGCATGGTACTCACCTTGGGTGATGTGCTCTTCGACCTCAACAAGGCAGATCTGAAACCATCTGGAGAACAGACTGTAGGGCGTCTTGCAGAGTTCATGAGGGAATATGAAGACCGGAGAGTCCGCGTGGAAGGCTACACCGATAGCACTGGTGCCGAGAGCTACAACCAGACCCTATCCGAGCGGCGGGCACAGTCAGTGAGTGATGCGTTGGTATCCCAAGGCATTAATCGCAACCGAGTCGAAACCAAAGGTTTTGGTGAGCAATACCCTGTAACGAGCAACGACACCTCTACTGGCCGCCAACAAAATCGCCGCGTAGAGATTGTGATCTCCGATAAGGAAGGCAAGATCGAGACGCGGTAAAACCAGCGCAACCGTTTGTAAATCTCACCAGGGGGGAGGCTTTCCTCTCCCCTCGTTCCAGATGCCCCCTCTTGTTTACCGCATTTACCTCCCATACTCCAAAATGAGACAAGATTAATAAACTCTTACCTACTGTATTAACAGGCATTTTTTGAACCAATACACCGAAAATGATCATTCCGCCATGATACCGTGTCAAAAATGCCAACGTCCTAAAAGGACAAGCGCCATACACTGTCAGATCAATCAACGTACCAGCCGTTACTGAACCGTCTTCCTGCGAGTTGATGAGCATACGGCCAGAGTATAAAAACAACGCGATAAAATGGAGTGTATCAATGGTTCCCATCACCCGGTTCTCAGTACGGGCGCTGAGCCTAGCGGTTGCAGCTGTATCCACAACTTTCGCCATGTCGGCATCTGGCAGCATGGGCAACATAGGTACAACCTATGGCGTAATGCCCGTAGACGTTGCTACTGCCCAGTCTCTCTCCATGTTTAATGACCAGGTTTCCGCTACCTACTACAATCCGGCTGCACTTACCCGGGATGAGCGCGGCGAACTTACCTCTGGTCTGCTGCACGCCGAACAAGAACTTCGCTCTGCAAATCCCAACGCAACTGGCGATGTGCTTTCCAGCTCTCCCAGCCAGCACGTATTAATCGGCATGAAAACCAACCTGGGCTCACTTACCCGGTTTGATCACCCGATTTATTTGGGTTTCATTGCCGGTGTTGAGAAATACGGCAAGGAAATGCTGGCCTTCGGATCGGAAACGTCGGAAACCGGCCAGTTCCTGCAAAACGGAAAAGAGCCGCTATTTCTGAACATTGGTGGTGCCACACCCATTTGGCGGGGTATCTCGGCCGGAGCCTCTGTTCGAATTACACTTGCAGCAGCTGCACAACTTAACGCAGTAACCGAACTTAACGGCGACTCCCGGCAGGAGCAGTTGACGGTAAACGCTGAGCCCACTCTGAAAACCATTCTCGGCACTAACATTGATTTTGGCAGCACATTTTGCGCCGACAACAGCTGTTTTCTTGATGGCTGGGAAGCCGCTTTCTCTTACCGCACCAAATCAGCAGCCAAGACCACCGTTGGCTCCAACATTGAGGTTCCGGGTATAACCGTCAGCGAGCCCCTGATTTTGGCGGTCTCCACTATTGATTCGTTCCAGCCCGAAACGTTTGTTTTTGGTACTCAGTACCGCGGCGATGGCTGGCGGGTTGGCGGTAGCATCGAGCAACAGAACTGGTCTGAGCTTGAAAATGAGTTTGCCAAAGACAGCATTAAGGATCAGGAGGCCGTTCCTCCAGGCAACCGCATCGGCTTCAACGACACAATTATTCCCCGCATCGGCGCCGAGTATCAGCTTAACGAGAACTTCGCTTTCCGTGGCGGTATCGCCTACGAAGAATCGCCTCTGAAAACCACTAAAAACCCCGAACTGAACTATCTGGATACCGACAAAATAATCGTCGGGGTGGGTGTAAGCGCTACGTACAACCGTACGCGCCTTCTGGCCTACCCGGTGCGTTTGGACTTAGGCTATCAGTACCAACAACTACAAGAGCGGGACTTCACACTGGTCGACTATGACGGGAACGAAACCAGCGTCACGGCCGACGGTGATATCCATGTAATCAGCGGCTCCATCACCCTGAAGTTCTGAGGAGAAGCAGGTCATGAGAAAACTAAAAACATTAGCCTTGGTTCCTGCCATTTTGCTAGCAGCTTGTGGTGGGGACGAACAAAGCGTTAAAGAAAGAGCTACGCCCGGCTCGTTGGTTTATTCCTACCCGACCGATGGGCAAGCAGATGTAAGCCCTAAAGCTGACATCGTTTTACGCTTCAGCCACGCCATTGTGGATGATGAATCAGACATTGCCGATAAGATTGAGCTGGCCTCAAGCGGCAGCGTTCCGGCGTTTACCGTGAAAAAGATCGACGGTGGCAAAAGCCTGAAGCTGGAAATTGCTGATGGGCAAAAGCTGGGCAGCCGAGCGGGTTATTCCCTTACCTTCAACGCACCTCTCAACGCTGAAGGCGGCAGACTTGTCGACACCCCCAACGCTGTTGGCGATGAAGGCATCCAGTTTAATACCCGCGGTGAGCTTAGCGGTATTGCTGGCCTGGCCAACACGTCTGATACCTTTGGTGTCGCTTGGCAGGTGCCCGATACTGAAGGCCTTTTCCAAGCGATGAACTTTTCTACCTTCCGCCTGGCCATGACTCAACCGGTTCACCCTGAGTGGCAAACACTTGGGGGTTCCATTGAGCTTCTGGACAAAGACGGAGAGGCGGTCCCTGCCACTGTACTGGTAAAAGGCAACAGAATTACCGTTGACCCTTGTCTCACAGAGCAAAAAATCGACTGCGGAAGCCGTGCAGACGTATTGAGCGCTGGCGAAACTTATACTCTCAAGCTCGATAGCATCGCCAGCCTGACGAATGGCCCAGACGGCACTCGATACAGCGAAGAGTTTAGCTTCACACCGCGCGCCACAGGCCCAACTGCTGTATTGGCTCAGGACGCTATAGACTCAATTGACGGAAGGTACTCCTCCATATTGAATGGCCAAGCCATTAACGGGGTAGTGCTTAATTCCGTACTTCAGGGCGTCACCGATTCATCACAGCAAACCGGCTCACTGTTTGCCGAGCTAGGGCATGCACCCTCCTTTGCCGCGGATGAAGCAATACCGTTGCGGATTCCCAAAGGCAGTGTGCTGGAGAGCACCAGCTTGAGCATTAAGGTTGGCGGCACAGTTCAGGCTCTGAACATTGATGATGGCAGCCCTCAGGAAACCGGTACCATCAAGGTTACCATGCTGTCTGACGCCTCCGGCTACATGACCCCCAACTCTTATACCAACGAAAAAACAGCACCTCGCCACATTACTCTGTTTATGGACGTTTCCATGAACACAGAGGAAAAAATGCCTAATGCTGCTTTGTCCCAGGATTTAATGGGGGTTGAGCTTCGAGGTATTGTGCGTGTTAAGGATGGTGTACTGACAATCGATGCCATAGGCATGGTTGAACCCAACTTGTTGGGCCAGGAGTATACCGATTCGACTATCGCATTCCATCTGCAGGCCAACATGGATGGAAAAGGCCTGGATGCGGCAGACGAGTGGGAAGCCACCCGTGATCAAACACCTCCCCAGCTGGTTAGTTGGATGCCGGGAGCAGAAGATGCCAAGCCTGCAACACGTCAGTCTATGCAGCGCCCAGGTGACCCGATTATCCTGTTCTTTGATGAGCCTTTGGATCCTGCGTCAATCTCCGCAGGTGTAAAACTCTATGCCGATGGCCAAGAGCTAACGGTAGCCAACGGCACGCTCAATACCGCACTCGACGGAACAGCCTTAACACTGAATCCGGAAGGCGGGTTGAAGCCAGGTGTTCAATATAGAGTGTCAGCTCCTGGTTTAATCGATTTGGCCGGAAACCCCTTCGTATTGGCGGATGATTTATCGTTCAGCCTCGATGGCCAGCGCGATGTGCTCGCCAATGCGCCACCTCTGGCGTTAACCACCTACCCTGGCTACCCATGCGAAACCGACCACACACAGCTGGATCTGGAAGCTGGTGTTTTGGGTAAATGCTGGACAGCAAAAGATAACCGGGGGGACGTATTACCGGTTAGCAAAATGCCGGGAGATCGCCCGATCACCGTAGTCTTTTCGCAGCCCATGGATCTTGATTCGATACGCTTGAACGAAACCTTCATAGTCCAAAAAGTTGATAGCGATGGGAATGATGTAGAACCGATCACTGGTCGTTTAGAAAAAAACAACCAGCGTGTGCGCTTCTATCCGGATCAGCCTTGGGAAGTAGGTGCATTCTACCAGTACACACTGATCTCCAGGAGAGGCGACGACTCCACAGCAGGCTCAGCGTATTCCAACTATTGCGATATGAGCGTGCCTCAATCCATCTGCGGTGCAAACGCTTACCCGCTCAAAGCGGATTTGCTGGAAGGTTTGAATGGCGGCTGGGGAAATGGAGAAGACCCATATAACCCCATGAAGATCTACTTCGAGGGTGCTGAAGCAAAAGATTCAGTATTCACAGCCTTGCGGAATCTTCCAATTCGCGACACCAATGCCAACTTCAACATCGACTGTGGCTCCAACGACGATCCTGACTGCCTTGAGCCCTTTGTTCATGAATATAAGGACCCTGCAGAAGTCGCGGACAGCACCCATGTAAGCGGATGGCTGCCGTCAGCAAACTCAACAAAATTGAGCGTCGTAAATAACAAGGCCAAGCTGACGGCCCTTGGAATTCCGAGTCAGATTCCCGCTCGCGTCGGATGTAAAAATGACGAGAGATGTCCGAAAGACAAATTCATCTATCAAACCTATGCGTTGAATAGCGAAGTCATAGGTCCAGGTACCTGGACCGACCCGGCGACGGGTACCGAGGAAGATGCAATCCTTGTTGAGTTGTATCCAACTCTATTGGCTACGAGCTCCATCGATACTTACGTTGATCTTGGAATACTGGAAGCTGATGTCCCTACAAACACCCAGATCATTCGGATGCGCTATTCAGAAGACCCGAGCTGTGCTGGACAAAACGGTTGCCCTCGCAATCAGTTGATAAAGGGCGCAATCGTGACGGTTGATGGGAAGCCAGTATTCAAAACACGAGCGGAGTTGATGCTTGATGCTCCCGAAATGAAAATTACTGCCAACGGCCCGCACGACCTTTACGCCCGGCCCTTCTACTTTGATCTAGAGGGCGATGTTACCTTCTTTGATGATGGTCGCATGCAGATCGAGCAACGCAATACGAACCTGGTAGATATCAAAGTTGAGGCCAAACCTTTGGGCCTCATTATAGACCTGCCCCTGCAGATCCCTGTGGGTGGCACCTACCTCAACTTCATTACAAATCCTGTTAAGGATCTCCCCTCCGTGCAGTAAATCTGCCGCGGTACTCTTAAGGCCAGTGGCCAGTCTCCGGACTGGCCTTTTTTGTGCCTAAAACAATACCCCGGAGTTTCCCACCACAGCGTATTTCCTGCTAATCTGGTTGCACAATGAAACCCAACCTGTAACAACAAAAACATCAGGAGAGACCTTCATGCGAAACGGCACTCATTACCGCACCTGTCATTTATGCGAAGCCATGTGCGGCGTTGCCATTGATGTGAAGGAGGGGCGCATTGCGTCAATTCGTGGAGACGACAAGGATCCTCTGAGCCGGGGCCATATTTGCCCCAAGGCGGTGGCCCTACAGGATCTACATGAAGATCCTGAGCGCTTACGCAAGCCGGTTCGTAAAACCGCCAATGGCTGGCAAGAGATTGAGTGGGATGAAGCCTTCTCAATCGTGGCTGAAAAGCTTCACGGAACCCGCACAACCCACGGCCGCAATAGTATTGGCGTGTACCTAGGCAACCCAAATGCCCACAACCACAGCTCATTAATCGCCACCATGCCGTTTCTACGGGCCATTGGCTCCCAGAATCGCTTTTCTGCCACCTCCAATGACCAGCTTCCCCACATGCTGGCAAGCCTGGAGATGTTCGGCCATCAGGTTCTGTTCCCCATACCGGATATCGACCATACGGATTTGTTTATCTGTATTGGTGGCAATCCGATGGCGTCCAATGGCAGCCTGATGACGGTGCCGGATTTCCGTGGCCGGCTGAAAGCGCTTAAAAAGCGCGGCGGTAAAATGATTGTGGTGGATCCCAGGCGCACAGAAACCGCCAAGCAGGCCGATGACTTTCATTTTATTCGCCCTGGCACCGATGCATTTTTGCTGATGGCCATGGTGAACACGCTGTTCTCAGGAGGGCTGATCCATCCAGGGCCCGCAGAGCATCTTATAAAAGACCTGGATCTTTTGCGCCTGGCATCCATGCCCTTTACACCCGAAGCCGTAGCCCAACGCACAGGCATTGCAGCGGCAACTATACGGGATCTTGCTCAACAGCTTGCAGACACGCCAAAAGCAGCACTTTACACCCGCATGGGCACCAGCACCCAAACGTTCGGAAGCATCACAACCTGGCTGGCGTACTGCCTGAACATTCTTACCGGAAAACTGGACACCGTGGGCGGCGTGATGTTTACCCAGCCAGCCATCGATCTGATTGCCCTGGGCGCCATGTCTGGTCAGCGAGGGCACTTTGGCGCTCGCCATAGCCGGGTTAAGGGGTTGCCGGAGTTTGCTGGAGAATATCCGTCCAGCACCATGGCTGATGAAATACTCACACCGGGCGACGGGCAAATCCGAGCCTTTGTGACCGTTGCCGGCAACCCGGTGCTTTCCAGCCCGAACGGGCGCCGGCTGGACGAAGCCCTGAACGGGCTGGATTTTATGGTATCGGTGGATTACTACATTAACGAAACTACTCGTCATGCCGACATTATCCTGCCGCCCACCGCCGTGCTCGAGCGCAGCCACTACGACATTATTTTCAACATGCTGGCCGTTCGCAATGTATCGAAATACAGCGAAGCACTGTTTGATGCTGGCCCGGACAGCCGTCATGACTGGCAGATTCTGCTGGAGCTGGCGCATAGGCTTGAGAAACTACGCAAGGGTGGCAAGCTGCCGATCCGTTCCGAGTTGGGCTGGCAAGCGTTCAAACGCGCAGGCCCTGACACCATCGTTGATATGCTTCTGCGTACCGGGCCTTATGGCACAGATACAGGGCGCGTCCGTGGGGTTTTGGAGCCCGCGACGAAACGGATTCTGGAACTGCTGCCCAAGCAACATCCTTTGCGAGGCCTTGCCGAACTGAGTTCTCTCAACCCCCAGTGGCAGAAACTTCCTAAAGGGCTTTCCCTGAAGCGATTGAAGGAGCACCCCAGCGGGATTGATCTCGGCGCCCTGAGGCCCGCTCTGCCCGGCCGGCTGTTCACCCGGGATGGAAAGATTAACCTGGCTCCCCGGCGCTATCTGAAAGACGTAGAACGCCTGCACCAGCAGCTCTCTGCGCCTGAATCGCCCAACGAACTGCTGCTGATTGGGCGGCGCCATATTCGCAGCAACAACTCATGGATGCACAACAGCCACCGTCTGGTAAAAGGCAAAGACCGCTGTACCCTGCTGGTCCACCCGGACGACGCCAAGCGTTTGGGGCTTAAGGAAGGCAGCACAGCTGAGGTCCGCGCTGATGATCGCCTGGTGGTCATGGCCGTGGAAATTACTGAAGACATGATGCCCGGAGTGGTTTCCATTCCCCATGGCTGGGGTCATAACCGCGAAGGAACTCAGCAGTCCACGGCGACAGCCCATGCTGGCACCAGTATCAACGATGTGTTGAGTGATGAATTAACCGACCCGGTGGCGGGTACTTCCGTATTGAATGGTCAGCCAGTAACTGTCAAAGTCTGCCAACCAGAACAGCAACCTACACCCGCCTGAACCAGACTGGGAGAACAACATGCCTCACTGGCTACAATGGAGCCTGATTATTGCCGGCGCGGTCGCCATCCTTGCCCTGCTGGGATTTATCCGGCGGCAAATGGTCACCCTGTCTGAAGACCGGAGGCGGCAGCGAAAAGCAGAGGCTTTTCAGGCGAAACGGCGCAAGGATATGGTCGATAGCATTCGCGTTATTGCCATGGCCATTGAAGAAAACCAGATCGAATACTCCGAGGCATGCCTTCGCATAAAAGGCTTGCTCGACCATGTAGCTCCAGAATTGATGAATGCCCCGCCATACCGGGTGTTTATGGATGTATATGAACAGCTTCGCCACATGCCTACTCACCAAGCTCGTCAGAATACCGAGACGCGCTTCGTGGAAAAGATGGACAAGGAGCGGTTTGAAGTGGAAAGGCGACACACCGATGAAATACGCCGTGCCGCAACGGCCATCCGGAATCACAGCTTCTGACTTGCTCCGGATTTGTGTCGTTTTGTAACAGAATTGTCTGCAAATGATAATTTTATCGATTTGATATCAGAAGCTTGCTCGAATCCCTAAAAATGACGGAGCGCTCAGCTTCTCATTCCCGCCGGTGGGTGCCTTTCCTTTTTGCATATGTTGTCTAAGTTGAAATCAGGGTGATAGGTTTTTACGGTTGGTGTTGAGATCGCGATGATCGCCCTGGGTTATTTCTCCTGTTACGTTCGGACGACGCTGCAATGAGCGGAAACCTTGCCGGCCTTTATGGCCGGCCTTTTTATATCTACTGATTCATCATACCAGCCATGGCCATGACCTTGTCCCGGTTGGCTACCAACTCATCAAACTGTTCTTCTACCAGCTCACGATTGAGGCCGAGCTCGTCATAGACCTCTTGTTCAGCGGGTGTATATGCACCCATGGCGACGCCCCTTTCGGTAAGCAACTGGCGGCCAAGCCACAGGATTCGGGCATATACATTGTGGGTGCCTTGGTAGGTTATGCTTTTCTGATACCTTATGGCCTGTGTGACCTCATCTGGCATACCCCAGTTTTCCATAAGCTGAGCTGCGATCTGCTCCCGGGTGATCCCCAAAAGATAGTGCTCCGATACCGAGGAATCAATATCAGAGTTCACCTCCAAAGAGCGACATACCAGCTTGAAATGGGGAGGGAAAACCTGGGCCAGCAGAAGGTAACCAAAGTTGTGTAGCAGACCTGCCAAATAGGCTAGCCCGAACATGGGGCGCTCTCCCCGCGGCATCATACTCGCCAGAATGCCCGCTGACTGAGCTTGCCAGATGGCTTGTTGCCAATAGTCCACATAGCCTTCGGGGTGGTCCTGGGGCTGCTTGAGTGCTCGCCCCAACGACAAGCCCATAGCCAGGTTCATCACCATATCAAAGCCAAGCACCCGTGATACCGCATCGTGCACTGAGCGCACTTGCCCGGCCGCGGCATAAAACGATGAGGATGCCCAACTCACCACCTGAGCCGCCAGGCTTGGGTCACTTTCGACGATATCGACCAAATCCCCCATGACAGCGTTTGGGTTTACCCGCAAGTGAATAATGCGCTGTGCAGTTTCCGGCAACGGTGGCAACTCCAGCGTGTCTTCCAGACGCTGTTGAATGCGCAGACTGGTGAATTTTTTGATGGCGAAGGTTAACTGGTTACGGTCATTGCCCGGATCATCCAGATTTACGGTTATGTTTTCCGATGCCACCGTAAACGACAGGCGATCCGCATTTTGCGTCAGAGCACGGAACTCCTCAGCAGGCATCACCATCGCCAGATTTTGATCGCCCAACGCTAAAGCTACCGAGGGCAAATCATCGACCCGGCGATCCACGATGGTGGGCCAACCCGTAAGTGAAGGCAGAGCCGGCAGTTCTCGCAGGCCGGCACGCTCTTTAACCCGAATTTGCTCGCGAGGTTTCATCAGGCGAAAGTCCCGCCCCATCTGCTTGTTCAATCGCTCCAGATCAATCAAATCGTCTTTGCAGCATATGGCTTGAAGGTTGTCCTGCCCGTCGTGAAGCAACACCATCCGCAACAGCTCGTGCTGATTAGCCTGGCGCATATCTCTCAGTGATACGCCTTTGGCTGAATTGCCCAAAGCTTGTTGAACCGTGACAGGTAGTTCCATCTTTTTCTCCTGATTATCGCTGCTTGCCATCCGGCCACCAGAATCTGGCGTTGGTTTTTAGTATAGATCATGGGTTAGCTGTATAAATTTTCATGCACCGGTTCAAACATCCCCGTAACGCATTTTTTCACCCATCCACCGTCGAATCAGCGCCTGCACCAGTTGTGGCTGCCTCATGAGCCCCGGCGCCATCTCCCGCACCGGTTCAATCCACCCCTTGTCCCGCTCAAAGTCTGCCAGCCGGAACTGCATCATGCCAGTCTGGCGGGTTCCAAGCACTTCCCCTGGCCCACGTATCTCCAGGTCCTTTTCGGCAATAACAAAGCCATCCTGACTGTCTCGCAGGGCCTGCAGGCGCGCCTTGCCATTGGTCGACAGCGGAGGATGGTACATGAGCACGCAGAAGCTGGCCTGCTCGCCCCGCCCCACCCTGCCACGGAGCTGATGCAACTGGGCCAAGCCCAGGCGCTCCGGATTTTCAATGATGATAAGTGAGGCGTTGGGCACATCCACGCCCACTTCAATCACCGTAGTGGCAACCAGTAAATCCAGCTCCCCCTGTTTAAAGCGTTCCATCACTTCGGCCTTTTCCGAAGATTTTAGTCGCCCGTGCACCAGCCCGACTTTCAGGCCAGTCAAGCGATCAGTCAGTTCTTGCGCTGTTACTTCTGCCGCCTGGCACTGCAAGGCTTCCGACTCTTCAATCAGTGTGCACACCCAGTATGCCTGGCGACCGTCAGTGCAGGCGCTGCGTACGCGCTCAATCACATCGTCCCTACGGCTGTCAGGAATGATGATAGTTTCAATGGGCTTTCGGCCCGGGGGTAATTCGTCGATCACCGAGGTATCAAGGTCGGCATAGGCACTCATGGCCAGAGTACGAGGAATGGGTGTGGCGGTCATGATCAGCTGGTGGGGTGCAAGGGTTCCGCCTACACCTTTTTCCCGCAGGGCCAGGCGCTGGTGCACGCCAAACCGGTGCTGTTCATCCACAATGACCAACGCCAAGCGGTGAAACAGCACATCATCCTGAAACAACGCATGGGTGCCGATGATTACGCTGGCCGTACCCGTATGCACGGTTTCCAGCGCTTCTTTCCTGGCTTTGCCTTTGACCTTGCCAGACAGCCAGGCCAGCTGGATACCGAGTGGCTCCAGCCAGCCTTTAAAGTTCTGATAGTGCTGTTCAGCCAATATTTCAGTCGGCGCCATAAGGGCCACCTGGGCACCAGCGCCAAGGGTTTGTATAGCTGCCAGCGCGGCCACCACGGTTTTACCCGAGCCCACATCCCCCTGTACCAATCGCAGCATGGGCAGCGGTTGGCTGAGATCCTGTCGAATCTCACTCACAACCTGGCGTTGAGCACCCGTGAGCGCAAACGGCAACTCCTCAAGAAAACGCTCTGCCAGGTCGCCGGTGGGGAGCAGGGGCAAGGCTTGCCGGGCCTGAATCTGTTCGCGAACCTGCAGCATGCTCAACTGATGCGCCAGCAGCTCTTCCATCACCAGGCGCTGCTGGGCCGGGTGGCGTCCCTCCATCAACAGATGAACCGGGGCACTGGCCGGCGGGGAATGCACCAACTGGACGGCTTCCGTAATTCCCGGTAGCTGATAACCCGCCAGCAACTCGGCAGGCAACCAGTCTCGTATAGGATGGCGTTTTAGGTATCCCAGGGCCTGCTGGCACAACCCTCGCACTCTGGGTTGCTGTATGCCTTCAGTCAGCGGATAAACCGGCGTAAGGGTGGCCTGTTCCCCTGTGGGCATAGCCGGCGGGCTGGTTTGGTACTCCGGGTGGTAAAACTCGTATCCGGCCCGGCCGGGGCGCACTTCGCCAAAGCAGCGAACCCGGGTGCCCTCCGATAGTTGGTTTTTCTGGGCAGCGTTGAAGTGGAAAAACCGCAGCACCAGAAACCCGCTGTTGTCTTTCAGGGTAACTTGCAGGCTGCGGCGACGGCCCATCACCAGATCCGTTTTCATTACCTCGCCTTCCACAACGGCCACATCACCAACCCTCAAACTACCCATGGGTATGATTCGCGTGCGGTCTTCGTATCGATGGGGAAGGTGAAACAGCAAATCCTGCATGGAGGCGATACCCAGCCGCCCAAGCTTCTCGGCAAGGGCGCTGCCTACGCCTTTAAGCTCCGTAACCGGGATGTCGTCCAGTGAGGCCATGGCTGGGGTCAGTCCGTTGCGGCAGCAACCGGGGTGTCCTCTGTCGCTTTTTCAATCACCCGGCACTGGCCAGCTGCAAGCGAGAGAACATCGATGGCTTTGGGCCGGGGAAAGGTGACCCGCCAAGCCAGGGCCACGGTTCGGGATGGTACCGGGGCGGCAAAGGGCCGGGTAACGAGCACATCCTGCTGATAACGCATACCGGTGGCGGCGGAGAGTGGCAGTACGGTAATTCCTAAACCGGAGGCAACCATGTGGCGTATGGTTTCCAGAGAGCTGCCTTCCGTAACCAGCGAAGGCGATCCTGCATCTGCCCGGTTTGTGACGGCTTCCACCAGAGGTGGGCAGGCTTCCAGCACCTGATCCCGGAAGCAGTGGCCGGGGCCAAGCAAGAGTAATTGCTCGTTGGCCAGTTCATCCCCTGTGATTTCCGCCTTGGCGGCAAGGGGATGGTCTGCAGGCAGTAGCACCACAAACGGCTCGTCGTACAGCGGGAGGGTCAGCACCTCCGCCTCTTCAAACGGCAGCGCAATGATAATGGCGTCCAACTCGGACTGACGCAGTTTTTTGCGCAGGTTAGCAGTGTAGTTTTCTTCTATATAGAGCGGCATTTCCGGCGCGGCACGGCGCAATTCAGGCAAAAGGTGCGGAAACAGATAAGGCCCGATAGTATAAATGGCGCCCACTTTGAGCGGCGAACTCAACTGGTTTTTACCATCCTGAGCCATGTCGCGGATAACACCCACCTGATCCAGAACCCGCTGGGCCTGCTCAACAATACGCTGACCCGTTTCCGTTACGCGAATACTGCTTTTGCTTCGCTCAAACAGCGGGATACCCAACTCTTCCTCGAGTTTTTTGACCGCAACGCTGAGTGTCGGCTGGCTAACGTGGCAGCGCTCGGCGGCACGGCCAAAATGCCTTTCGCGGGCAAGCGTAACGACGTATCTTAACTCGGTAAGAGTCATGGTGATCTCCGGTCAAAAGGATACAGGTCGAAGTTTCACTAATTTATGAGATAGAGGATAAGGATTGATATTGTCTATGGCAATCGCTGATCGCAATAGTATGCCCAGAATTCTTGTGGCAGGTTGTGGCAAGCTCGGGGGCACCATCGCCAGTATGCTGACAGAGTCGGCGCAGGTGTATGGCTTACGTCGTAACCCGGCCAAGGTGCCTGAAGGCGTGACGGGGATAGGTGCAGACCTGACTCGCCCGGAAACCCTAACGGGCATGCTGCCTGATAACCTGGAAACGGTGATCTACTGCCTGACACCGTCCAGTTACGACGAGCAAGGCTACCGCGATGCCTACGTAAACGGCTTGGCCAATCTGCTGGATGGCATTGGCGATCAGCCACTGAAGCGGCTGTTTTTTATCAGCAGCACCAGCGTTTACGCCCAAAACGATGACAGCCTGGTTGATGAAGCCAGTACTGCTGCCCCTTCCCGTGTAACCGGCCAGCAGATTCTGGCGGGGGAGCAAACAGCATTGGATAGCGGCCACCCAGCTACGGTTATTCGCTTCAGCGGAATATACGGGCCATCCAGAAGTCGTTTTCTGGAAGAGGTGATCGCAGGCCGCATGAACCCCACAAAGCCAGCGCCCTTCAGTAACCGTATTCATGAAGAGGACGCCGCAGCGGCTGTAGCCTTCCTTAACCAGAAGGCGCTCTCCGGCAAGCCCCTGGATACCTGTTATGTGGCCAGCGATTGCGAGCCGGTGCGGCTGGATGAGGTGGTCGACTGGGTTCGCCAGCAAGTGCCCTGCGCCGAGCCCGTAGCCGACGCCAGAAAAGGCGGCCGGGCGGGCAGCAAGCGCTGCAGCAACCAGCGGCTACTGCAATCAGGCTTTACCTTTCGCTACCCGGACTTCCGTGCCGGATATCGCGATATGATCGATAAGGGCTAGACCTACAACGAACAAAGGCGACCCGCAGGCCGCCTTTGTTCTGACTATCCTGGCTGTGTGCTGAATCAGCTCAGCACCATTACCGCTTCTACTTCTACAGGAACATCCTTAGGCAACGCTGAAACCTGCACCGCTGCGCGTGCCGGGTATGGCTCGGGAAAATACGTCGCCATAATCTCGTTAACCGTGGCAAAGTTTGCCAGATCGGTCACATAGATATTCACTTTAACGATGTCTTTCAGCTCACCACCTGCCGCTTTACAGACGGCCTGCAGGTTATCGAATACCTGACGGGTTTTCGCGGAAAAATCGCCCCCGACCACATCCATGGTTTCAGGATCCAGCGGAATCTGACCAGAAATATAGACAGTGTCACCAGCCTTTACAGCCTGGGAATAGGGGCCAATTGCCTTGGGTGCGTTTTCAGTCTGAATTATGGATTTGTTGGTCATACCGTTTACTTTCCTTATCGTCTAAAACACCAATCGTCGCTGTTCCATACGTGAACTGTCAACCAGACAGTTCACCCCTGTCCACCTCGTCAGTATTTGACCCGGTTGATCGAGGTAACGGCTTTGATATTGCGAACCCGGCGCATTACGCGGGCCAGATGTTTGCGGCCATGCACCTTCACCACAAGGCTGACCACGCTAAAGCGGGCATTCTGTTCATCTACATTTATCCGCTCTATATTGCCATCCGCCATGGCTACTGCATTGGCCACTTCGGCAATCACTCCATGCTGCCGCTCCAACTCAACCCGCAGCTCTACGGAGAACTCATCGGTAATGTCCTTAGCCCAAGTGAGGTGAGTCAGGCGGGATCGACCCTCATTGTCTTCCGGCAAACGAGAGCAGGTATCAGAGTGGATATGCATGCCGCTGCCTGAATCCATCACGCCAACCACCGGGTCTCCGGGGATCGGCTTGCAGCAGGTGGCAAAGTGGACCAGCATGCCTTCGGTTCCCTGGATGGTTACTGGCACATCATTACCACCCTGAATATCCTTGACCTCCCCGCTGGACCCTGCGCTTTCAGCACCACTCACAAGCTGGCGCGCAACCAGGTAGGCCATTCGATTGCCCAATCCAATATCGCTGATAAGCTCATCGAAACTGTTTACCTGATTATGGTTCACAACAGCCTGTTTCTGGGCATCATCGATATCGGCCAAGCGCTTACCAAACCCGTTGAGGGATTTTTTCAGCAGCACGCGT
Source organism: Marinobacter sediminicola (assembly GCF_031157525.1). Lineage (GTDB taxonomy): Bacteria > Pseudomonadota > Gammaproteobacteria > Pseudomonadales > Oleiphilaceae > Marinobacter > Marinobacter sediminicola. The sequence continues at coordinate 163,067 of NZ_JAVIXR010000007.1, read as the reverse complement.
CCCAATTCCATTGATTCCGCCAGCTTTTGCCCTTTAAGGGTATGACGTATGCTGCTGCGAGCCTTACCGGTTACCACAAAACTGAGCCAGGCGGGGTTCGGGCGTGCCCCGGGCGCAGTGATAACCTCTACGGTTTGGCCGCTTTGTAATGGCTTGCTCAGCGATCCGAGATTACGGTTGATTCGGCAAGCGACTGTAGCATTGCCAATATCTGTATGAATGGCATAAGCGAAATCCACGGGCGTAGCGCCCCTGGGTAGCTCCATGATTTTACCCCTCGGGGTAAACACATAGATTTCGTCCGGGAAGAGATCCACTTTTACGTGTTCGATGAACTCTAAAGAGTCATCCGCGCGTTCGCGCATCTCCATCAACCCTTTCACCCAGCGATCAACCCGCGTTTGGTTCACGCTGGTAACGCTGCTGGGCTCATTTTTGTACATCCAGTGGGCTGCAATACCATCGTTGGCTATATGCTCCATTTCCTCGGTACGGATCTGGATTTCAATGTTTACGTGCATACCAAAAAGGGTGGTATGCAATGACTGGTAACCATTGGCCTTGGGCATGGCAATGTAATCTTTGAACCGACCAGGCATTGGCTTGTAAAGGCTGTGGACAGCACCCAGAATCCGGTAGCAATCGTCTTCGGTGTCGGTGATGATGCGGAAGGCGTATACGTCCATGATTTCGTAAAAGGACTTCTGCTTGAGCTTCATCTTGTTATAAATGCTGTTCAGATGTTTCTCGCGCCCCATGATCCGGCCCGGCAGGCCACGCTCTTCCAGCTTTTCCTGAAGTCGGCCTCTTATGTCTTCAATAATCTCCCGATGACTGCCGCGCAACTTGTCCACGGCCTTGGAGATATAGCGGGAGCGCATCGGATGCAGCGCAGCAAACCCCAGGTCTTCAAGCTCTGTGGAAATTGCGTGCATACCAAGGCGGTTAGCTATGGGGGCGTATATATCGAGGGTTTCTGTAGCGATGCGCTGGCGTTTTTCGTAGGGCATGGGGCCGAGAGTGCGCATGTTGTGCAGGCGGTCAGCCAGCTTTACCAGAATAACGCGAATATCCCTGGCCATGGCCAGGGTCATTTTCTGAAAATTCTCGGCTTGCGCTTCTGCACGGGAACGGAATTCTATTTGGGTCAGTTTACTGACCCCATCCACCAGCTCGGCAACATCGTCACCAAACTGTTCGGCAAGCGCATCCTTGGGAATACCGGTGTCTTCAATAACATCGTGGAGCATAGCCGCCATCAAACTCTGATGGTCAAGCTTCAGATCTGCAAGAATGTGAGCAACGGCGAGGGGATGGGTGATATAGCGATCACCACTTTTGCGCATCTGGCCCTCATGGGCCTGCTCGGCATAATAGTAGGCCCTTCGCACCTGGTTAATACGATTGGTATCCAGATAGGTGCTGAGCTCAACCGCCAGACCTTCTACCCTAGCCTCAAGTGACACCGCGCCTCCGTAATACTCCAATTTCCCACGCTTACCAGGAGCATAAACAAAAAGACCCGAATGCATGCATTCGGGTCTTTTCTCTATCCTTCCAGCAACGATCTATAGATACACTATAAAACTGCGGAGGCAGATTTCAATGCATTCTTAGTCTTCTTCGATTTCGTTCAGCAAATCGCGACTGACCAAACCTGCAGCAATTTCGCGCAGGGCGATAACCGTAGGCTTATCGTTTTCTTCCGCAACCATCGGATCAGCGCCTTTGGTGGCTATCTGGCGGGAACGCTTGGTGGCCAGCATGACCAACTGGAAGCGGTTATCAACGTGTTCCAGACAATCTTCAACAGTAACTCGTGCCATAACATCCCCGAAAATAATAAAAATGACTGATTTAGCAGACCGCGTAGTTTACTGCCAGCGGCACAATTTGTATACAGCAAAAGTCCCTATCAGGCGGAGCCGTCACTTTCACCACAGAGTTCCGCAAGCAGTTGCCTGTGCCGTAACTGTTGCGTGGTTACCTGCATACGCTGGCTGCGTACGATCGCCAGCAGGTCCGCCAGCGCTTCCTTGAACGCATCGTTTACAACAATGTAGTCAAACTCGCCTACATGGCGGCACTCTTCTCTTGCCTCAGTCAACCGCCGACTCACAACATCCGGCGCGTCGGTTCCTCTGCCCACAAGGCGATCCCGAAGGGCTTCAGCCGAAGGCGGCACGATGAAAATACTGACACACTCGGGAATAAGCCGACGCACCTGGGAAGCGCCCTGCCAGTCGATTTCCAGAATCACATCTCGCCCGCTGGCCAGCATCTCTCGGACCCAGACCTGAGATGTGCCGTAATAATTACCGAAAACGTCTGCATGCTCCAGAAAGTCGCCTTGACCGATCATGGTTTCAAACTCGGAGCGGCCAACAAAATGGTAGTTAATGCCATCCTTCTCGCCTTCGCGCATGGGGCGCGTCGTATGAGAGACGGATACTCCCAACTTGTGGTCTGCATGTAGCATTTCTGCTACAAGACTGGTCTTACCGGCACCCGATGGCGCAGAAATAACGAACAGCGTACCCGTTTCACCGGCCTGGCTCATGATTGAACAACTCCTGGACTGGACTTGGCCGCCACTACTGGAGGCCCGCAAAGCGAATAATTATACGACCTTTGACCAAACACCGCATCCCGGATGCCGCCACAACTGGTAACATCAAGGAAACAGTAGCAAACGACGGAAGGCAGCATGGATAAACTTCTGATTGTCATGGACCCGGCTCACAAGCACCAGAAAGCTCTGGCCCGGGGAATCGAACTGGCACGCGCCACGGGCGCCCAACTGGAAATCGTGGCGTTCATCCATGAACATCTGGGCGCTTTGCCGTCAGACCCTACCGTGCAGCAAACTGCCCGGGACGCACTAATTGAACTTCGTCAGCGCTGGCTGGATCAGATGCTGGCGCTTTCCGACTGCACCGATCTGCAAGTCGCCACGCATGCTGTGTGGGAAAAGAATATTCACCAGTGGATCATTGAACACGCCCATCCAAACCGCTTCAAGGCCGTCATCAAAACCGGAAGCCGCTCGGAAACGTGGTTATACACGCCCACCGATTGGCACCTGATCCGTGAGTGCCCGGTACCGGTGATGCTGGTAGCAGAACAGAAATGGAACCAGGCCCACCCGATTCTGGCCGCGGTAGACCTGAGTTCCACCAAACCGGTCAAAAAGGCCCTGAACACTAAAATCATTGAGCAGGCTCGCGCATTGGCAAAGGCCTTTGGATCCGAGGTTCATCTGGTTCATGCCCTGCATATTTCCGAGGTGCTGGCAGATCTGGAGATCATCAATGTGGCCGAACATGAGCAGCGGCGCCGGGCAGCACTGGAGCCGACCATTACCCACCTGTGCAACACCTGGCACCTGAGACGGGACCAGGTTCACCTGGCCGCTGGCCCGGCACACAAGGTTATCCCCAGCGTGGCCAGCAAGTTGAAAGCCGATATGGTGGTCATTGGTACCAGCGGTAAAACCGGCCTGAAGGCTCGCGTGATTGGTAACACCGCAGAGAAGGTGCTCATTCACCTGAGAACCGACTTGCTAGCGATCAAGCCCGGAGACACTGGCCAGTAATGCGTAGAAAATTTGACGTTACGATAAAGCAGCCTGAAACAGCCAGCGAAGCCCTGAGCACGGCATCAGGGCTTCCCCGCCAACGCATCAAAGACGCCATGAACAAAGGCGCCTGCTGGTGGACTCTGAAAGGCAAGAAAGTGCGGTTGCGGCGTGCAACCAAAGAGCTGCAAGCCGGCACCCAGTTGCAGCTTTATTACGATGAAAATGTTCTGAACCGCAAGCCCGAAGCGGCCACTCTGGTCGAAGATAAAAGCCGTTACAGTGTGTGGTTCAAACCCCATGGCTTGTTAGCTCAAGGCTCACAATGGGGAGACCATTGCAGCCTGTTGCGCTCGGCTGAGCTTGAGCTGAAGCGCCCTTGCTTTCTGGTTCACCGGTTAGATGGGGATGCTGCGGGGCTAATGCTGATTGCCCACGACTCAAAAGCCGCGGGCGCGCTGTCTCAATGCTTTGCCGGCCGCACCATGACCAAACGCTACCTGGCCCGAGTAGCCGGCATTATCAATACACAGGATCAGCTAATTGACTCCCCTGTTGACGATAAAGCGGCTATCAGCCGGGTAACGACACTAAGCACCGATAAAGCCGCCGAAACCAGCCTTCTGCAGGTCATCATCGAGACGGGGCGCAAACATCAGATCCGCAAACATTTACAGAGCATAGGGCATCCGATTATTGGCGATCGTCTGTACGGCAAACCTGCACGAGTTCCCTTGCAGCTGCTCGCCGCCGGCCTGGAGTTCGACTGCCCCTTTAGTCGCCAGCGGGTAACTCTGGAATTACCCAAAGAGCTTGCCAACCTGGCCGAATGAGCCCACTCAGTTACCTTCAAACTCCGGGGCACGGCGAGCAACAAATGCCTGAACGCCCCGCATGAAGTCCTTCGACTTGGTTGTAATATTCTGTTCCTCGGCCTCAACCGCTACCGCTGAGCGCCAGTCGCAGCTGGCCACTTCGCGCAGCAATCGCTTGGTTCCGGCGACAGCAAGCGGCGCGGCACCAGCCAACGCACTGGCCCATTCAAACGCTTCTTGCTCGAGGCTTTCAGCAGGCACGGCCTTATTGACCAAGCCATGAGTTAAACAAGTCTCTGCGTCAAGCCGCTTGCCTTCGATGATGGCCGCCAGTGCACGGTGACGCCCCATGGCATTCAGCAGATGCCATGTGAGCCCGCCATCGGGCACCAGCGCAATGGCAGCAAACGCGAGATACACACTGGCATCTTCTGCCATCATCACCAGATCGCATGTCAGAGCCAGCGCAGCGCCAATACCGGCTGCCTGACCATGAACGCGCGCGATATACAGCTTATTTCCGTGATGTATGGTTTTCAGCAGTGGCTCATATTCGTCCAGCAGCAGATCCGATATTTGCTTGTAGTCAAAATCCTGCAAATCCTGCCCCGCAGAAAATCCCTTACCGGCTGCACCGATGATGCAAACCCGAATGGTTGGATCTGCCTCCACCTCAGCCAGGGTAGAGGTCAAGGCTTTGCGCATCGGCGCATTCAGAGCGTTGTAGTGCTCCGGCCGGTTGAGTGTAATCGTCGCAACTTGCCCATCGCGGGACAAAAGAACTGGCGTGTCACTCATTTCAATGTTCCTTCTCTGTTAAATCGATTCTTTTGATTTCGCGCCGGCTTTCGCCAAAATCACGACTGATATTTTCGATATACCTAGACTGCACTTCTGAACACAAATATTCATCCGCGAAACCCTCCATCGATCCCCTCCATAAGGAGCCGCTTTATCTTGCACATCAGGCCAAATTGAACACCAGCGTTCAAAACAAGTCAACATAGTCCAAAAAGTTTGTCTATGCTCTGCTTTTATGATTAGCTGTTAACCGCCTTTGAATATTTTTGATCACAGGTGTTCACTGTAAGCCGTTCCAGAAAAACGTTCGCGATGACAGCGGAGTGCATAGGGCCGGATGCCGGCCAGCTAGAGGGAGATATTATGAGTAATAAAAGGCAGCCTTCAGTGCTGGTAATCGGGGCAGGTGCCACCGGTATTCTTGCAGGTATCAAACTACCGGAAGCAGGGATCAGCGACGTTATCATTATTGAAAAAGCAGACCGGGTTGGCGGCACATGGCGTGAGAATACTTACCCCGGAGTAGCCTGCGATATCCCCTCACCTCATTACTGCTACTCATTCGAGCCCTGGCCTTGGTCAAGCCAGTGCGCACAAGGCGGCGAAATTCAGGAGTATCTGGAACACGTTGCTAAAAAATACAACGTACTTCCGATGATCCGCTTTGGAACGGCTGTCGTTTCCACCATTTATGATGAGACCACAGCAACCTGGACTGTGAAGACCGACAAGGGCGATGTTTTCACGGTAGATTTTGTGATTGCAGCAACCGGCATTCTTCACAAACCCAAGCGCCCTGACATTCCCGGACTGAACAGCTTCAGCGGCGAGATGTGGCACACCGCGGAATGGCGGCACGATGTGGATTTGAAAGGAAAACGTGTAGGCGTAATTGGTACAGGCTCCACCTCTCACCAAGTGGTACCCGAACTGGTGAAGGCAGGGCACGAAACCTTTGTATTCCAGAGAACACCTCAGTGGGTATTTCCCTTTCCAAACCTGAGCTTCCCGGAATGGATGCGCAACCGCTGGAAAGAAAAGCCCGCGCGGATGAAGCCCTGGAAGTCACTGTACAAAACATTTATTGAGCAGTTCTTTGTAAAAGCCACAACAGGCGAGCCGGTACAGCGGACGCTTCTGAACCTGTCCAGCAAAGCCTATCTTCGCCTGGGTGTTCGCAAGCGCGATTTGCGCGAGAAGCTCACGCCGGATTACGGCGTTGGCTGTAAGCGCATGGTGGTCAATTTCACGTTTTACCCTGCGATACAGAAAGAAAATGCTCACCTGATTACTGACGGCATCAAAGGTATCGAGGCTGAAGGCGTGCGACTGGTTACAGGAGAGCTGGTTCCCCTTGACGTTATTGTGCTGGCAACCGGGTTCGACAACTTCGCCTACATGCGCCCAGGCAGTCTGGTCGGCCGCTCTGGCCATACCATTGATGATGCTTGGAAAGACGGCACCTACCCCAGCTACCACGCTGTGCTCATGGAAAACTTCCCCAACTACTTCCTTATGCTCGGCCCTGGCACCCCCATCGGTAACAACTCGGTGATTGGCATGGCTGAAGAGCAGCTGGACTACGTGTTGCGGTTGATGGACATCTGGCGTGACGGCGAGGCAGACGAGATTGAACCCACCCCGGAAGCTGTGTCGGCCTTCGTTGAGTATATAAAGGCCGGGCTTGGTGAGTCCGTCTGGACGAGTGGCTGCCAAAGTTGGTATCTGGATGCGGCCGGAATACCCGTCGTGTTCCCCTACACCTGGAAAGAATTTGTCGCCTCCATGGCTGAGATCGACCGGAGCGAGCTGACCATGGCATGCGTCAAACCTTGCCAGCAGGAGATTCTCCATGCAGTTTGACTATGTGATTGTTGGAGGGGGCTCGGCTGGCTCTGTGCTCGCAGCTCGTTTAAGCGAGGATCCGGAAAAACGAGTATGCCTGCTTGAAGCCGGTGGCGACGGTAAAAGCTTGCTTGTTCGCATGCCTGCGCTGACAGTAGCGATGATGCCAGGCAAACCCGTAAAGATGAACAATTGGGCATTTACGACCGTGCCCCAGCGAGGACTCAATGGCCGCTGCGGCTATCAGCCACGTGGGCGCACTTTGGGCGGCTCCTCAGCAATTAATGCCATGGTATACACCCGTGGCAATCCCCGGGATTATGATCGCTGGGCTGAGCTCGGCGCTGAAGGCTGGGACTGGAAGGGCGTACTGCCCTACTTCCGCAAATCCGAGAGCAATGAACGCGGCGGAAGCGATTTTCATGGCGCTGCAGGCCCATTGCATGTGGCCGATCCTTCTAGCCCCCGCTCTATTACCAAAGACTGGATTGCTGCCGGCCAAGCCTGCCAACTGCCTCTTACAAACGACTTTAATGGCGAAACCCAGGCTGGAATCGGTTATTACCAGGTAACCCAGTTCCACGACAGTCGCAGGGGACAACGATGCTCTGCGGCGGCGGCCTATCTCCACCCTGTGATGGACACCCGCCCCAACCTGAAAGTGATTACCGGTGCACATGCTACCCGCGTTTTGTTCTCCGGGAACAAGGCCACAGGTGTTGAATACCGCCAAGGCGGTAAAACGCTGACCATCGAAGCTACCAACGAAGTCATTCTGTCTGCCGGTGCATTTCAGTCGCCTCAGCTATTGATGCTGTCCGGAATTGGCCCTGCGGCGCATCTACAGCAACACGGTATCCCCGTAATTCATGATCTGCCAGCGGTAGGTCAGAACCTTCAAGACCATCCCGATGTTGTTTTGTCCTACGGGGTTAGCACCACCGATGTGTTTGGTGTCGGTGTATCAGGCACCTTCCGCTTACTGGGTGGGATGCGAGAGTGGTTTTCCAGCGGTAAAGGCTTGCTGTCCACCAACTTCACAGAAGGTGGTGCATTTTTCTCAGTGGATGGAGTTCATGATGACTGGCCCAACGTTCAGCTGCACTTTGTTATCGCGCGAGTTGAGGATCATGGCAGGAAGATCAAACCGGGCTATGGAATCTCTTGCCATGCTTGCATTCTGCGGCCTGAAAGCCGAGGTCATGTTGCTCTCACCTCCTCTGACCCGATGGCAGCACCGCTAATCGATCCCAACTTCCTGGGCGACGAGCGAGATGCACAGCTACTTGCAAAGGCGGTTCGACGCACCTTGCAGATCATGGAATCTGAGCCGGTCGCGAGCCGAATTACCCGGTCTTTCACCGCCCGCTCCACTGACAGCGACGAGGATCTGCTGGAAATGATCCGCAACCATTGCGACACCGTTTACCACCCCATTGGAACCTGCCGCATGGGCAGCGATCAGGATTCGGTTGTCGATACATCTTTGCGGGTACGAGGCGTTGAAGGTCTTCGCGTGATAGACGCTTCTGTGATGCCAACGCTAATCAGCGGCAACACAAACGCACCGACAATCATGATTGCAGAGAAGGCAGCAGCGGAATTCTTCCGCGACTGATACAGCCTTCCTCACTGGTTAGAGAAAATAACAATGACCTTCCAGACGTTAGATGAGCTTTACCTATTCGCCGAAACAACCGATAGCGGGCGAGCAGCTTTCAGTGACCTGTCCGGGCGAGCGCTAACCAGCCCGGATTTTGTGCGCGACCTTCGGCAAATAGCCGGCGGGCTAACCCAGCTTGGGCTAGAGTCCGGCAAGGGCGTGGCTGTACTGGGACTTAACAGCATCGAAACGCTGCAGATCATCCTCGCTGCACCCTTGGCGAACCTGATTCCAGTCCCTCTCAATTTACGATGGGCTGCGGCAGAAATTGCCTTTGCGCTGGATGATGCAGATGTTGCAGTGGTCGCCTTGGACGATCCATTCCTGCCCTTGGCGACCGAACTTGCCAAAAACAGGCCGGAGTTGATCTTCGTGCATATCGGTCAGGGCGAAACGCCTGGGGGTATGCAGGCGGTAAATGATCTGCGCGCCGAGCCTGTTGAGCTGAATAATGAGCGAGACCCAGCAGCCCCGGCTATTATTCTGTATACCGGAGGCACCACCGGGCGATCCAAGGGAGTGGTTCATTCCCATGCAAGCCTGGTCGCCGGCGCCATGGTTATGGCTATGGCCGGTTTCCCCAGCACTGGAAAGACCTACAGCTCCTGCTTCCCGTTCTTCCACGTTGCCGGAATCCAGCCCACGCTGACCCGCTTGATCCAAAACTCAACCCAACTGCTGATGCCTATGTTCAGGCCGGATTTTGTGGCCGCAGCAGTACGTGACCACGGCGTGCAAGAACTGGGCCTGGCACCCACTATGATGCAGATGCTGATCACAGACCCGGAGTTCAGCTGCAAAAACTTCGCTGGTCTGGAACGGTTGATGTATGGCTCTTCGCCAATCTCCGCCGGACTCCTTGCGGGCCTCAAAGAGACCTTCCCTGGCGTCACCTACACTCAGGCCTACGGTATGACGGAAGCTGGGATAGTCATATTTCTAGGGCCCCAATTTCATAGTGGCGAATTTGAACGCATCGACGGCGCAGGCCAGCCGGGGGCACCCGGCATAAAGGTCCGCATCGAGGACAATAATGGTGTCGCCCTGCCCCAAGGCCAGGTTGGTGAAATCGTGGTTTATGGGCCAACGGTGATGTCCGGATACCGCAACCGCCCCTCAGAGACCGACGCCCCACTGCGTAAAGGAGGCTACCGAACGGGTGATCTCGGCATGCTTGATGACATGGGCGTTCTCTATGTGCGCGACCGGTTAAAAGACATGATCATTACCGGCGGCGAGAACGTCTATTCCTCGGAGGTTGAAAGCGCCATATCAACACTGCCTGGTGTCGCCATGGTCGCAGTGATCGGCTTACCGGACGAGAAATGGGGCGAAAGAGTCCATGCTGTAATCGTCCCTAAAGAAACCCACACCCTTACATTGGACGAGGTTAACAGCTATCTGAAAGACCGGATTGCCGGCTACAAGCACCCTCGAAGCCTGTCGCTGGTGAAGGAGCTGCCACTCTCACCCATGAACAAGGTGCTTAAGCACGAGCTCCGCGCCCAACTCACCGGAGACTGATCATGGCGAATGGTATTTCAAAGCGCCAACGGTTCTGGACTCTGTTCCAGCAACTGTTTGAAAAGCCCTTGATTGGCGCGGTTCCATCACAAAAGCTATTACGCCGCGTGGCTGGCTTGCACGCTTGGCTGTGCTATCCCCGTCCTATGGATGTTCGCTTGCAAAAAGGCGAAGTGGGCGGGGTTCCGGGGCACTGGTGCGACCTTGGCACCCCCACCGTCACACCTGACTCCAAAAAAGTGGTGGTATGGCTTCATGGCGGTGCCTTTACGGTAGGCGGCGTAGGTTCCCACGGGGCTTGGGCGGCCGGAGTTGCCGCGGCGAGTGGCGCCCGTGCGTTTCTCGCTGACTATCGGCTAGCGCCGGAACATCCATTCCCCGCAGCCCCCGACGATGCCGAAGCGGTTTATCGTGGCCTGCTTGATGAAGGCTACAAGCCTTCATCAATAGCTATTGCAGGCGACAGCGCTGGCGGCGCATTGGCATTCGGCCTGCTGGCTCGAATTCGAGAGGCAGGCTTAGCAGACCCAGCAGCCGTAGTCGCCGTTTCTCCCTGGCTGGATCTGTCACTTTCTGGTGAATCTGTGCGCACTAACAAGCGCAGCGAAGCTATGGTGCCGGAAAGCTGGCTGCGGCGCACAGCACAACTTTATGCTGACGGTCAGCCACTTGATGACCCTGCAATATCACCACTGTTTGTAGAATGGGACCGCCCGCTGCCACCCACCATGCTGCTCACCGGCGAAGACGAACTCCTGCGTGATGACACCGAGCGCATGGCTAGCGCTCTTTCAGCTGCCGGCGGTGAGGTAGAGGTATTGCGGCAGGCCGGCGCGGGTCACATCTGGCCCGTCCGGATGCATCTTACGCCTGAAGCCAGCTACGCCAACAACCAGATGGCCGCCTTCCTGAGGCGTGCATTCTGGCCCGACACTTTCCAGCTTCATCTCGCTGAGGAGCGCTGATATGACTTCGAACCCTCCCCAATCTGATCACCTGCTAGCCATTTTTTCAGCAGCTCGTGCCGCGCACTTAACCAACCCAATGCCTTCTGCGGCATTGCGTAAAGAACGCCTATCCCGACTTGAAACGGCATTGCTCAAATACGAGCCGGAGTTGGTCGCCGCGATGAATGCGGACTTCCGGCACCGTTCGGAGGCTGATTCAAGCATCTTCGACATCACTGTTCCGCTTGGCGACATTCGGCGCAATCGCCGTTCCGTCAAACATTGGATGAAACCGCGTAAGGTCGGAGTACCACTGCACCTGAAGCCTGCGCGCGGCCGTATCATTCCCCAGCCCAAAGGGGTGGTGGGCGTCATATCGCCCTGGAACTTCCCCGTGTATCTGGCCATTGCTCCCATAGCTGCGGCACTTGCTGCGGGCAATCGCGTAATGCTGAAGCCATCGGAATTAACCCCCAAAACATCCGAAGTGATGGCCCGGATGATTGCCGACACGTTTGAACCAACAGAGGTCTCTGTGTGCATCGGCGGCGTTGAACTGTCTCAGGAATTCTCCAATTTGCCATTTGATCACCTGTTTTTCACCGGTTCGACTCGGGTAGGAAGGGAAGTGGCAATCGCAGCTGCGCGAAATCTCACCCCCGTTACGCTCGAACTGGGTGGAAAATCTCCGGCCATCATTGGTGAACAGGCCAGTATCGATTATTCAGCACGCAGAATTGCATTCGGAAAAGTGGCCAACGCCGGGCAAATCTGCGTTGCCCCAGACTATGTTTTGCTACCTCGGAATCAGGTGGAAGCCTTTGCGACGGCAATGGAAACTGCGGTGCACAACTTCTTCCCGGATGGCCCGCAAAGCCCGGACTACACTGGCATTGTTAACGACAGCCACCTGAACCGCTTGCGAGAGCTGGTCGCTGACGCCAAAACCGCAGGTGCTGAAGTGCGGGAGCTTTTGCCCAACAACACCGAGCATGCCAAAGGCAAAATGACCCCAACGCTGGTGCTTAACCCGCCCAAAGACAGCCGAATAATGCGTGAAGAGATATTCGGGCCTGTACTGCCGCTGATCACCTACGACTCTCCCGAGGAAGCCCGGGACTTCGTAAACTCTCGCCCGTCTCCGCTGGCGCTGTATGTTTTCTCAGACGGTCGCCAAGAGCGCGACTTCTGGCTCAATGGCACTCTGTCTGGCGGAGCCTGCGTGAATGAAACCGCGTTCCATGTGGTTGCAGACACCATGCCGTTTGGCGGTGTTGGTGAGAGCGGCATGGGGTCCTATCACGGTAAAGCTGGATTTGATCAGCTAAGCCATCTCAAGTCGGTACTCATACAGCCGAAGCTTAACGGCGCATTTGCCTTCAATCCGCCAGCCGGTGGTTTTAACAAGTTCGTAGGAAAGGTACTGCGGAAGATCGTATGATCTGATTGCTTTCAGACGGCCTCTGAGGAGGCCGTCAAAATCTCAAGCGCTTCACGGGCATCATTTTTGGCGTCCTGCTGAGGTACGCCGCACGCAGCCAGCACCATCAAGCTTAACGCCTCGGTCGACTCCCTCCAGCTTTTTTGCCCCTCAACAACGAGAGTCATGAACCCGTACGTGGACCCTGCAAGTAGCTGCAGGTAGTACACAGCCTGGTCTTTCGCCAGCGGCAACTCCCCCTCTTCTACAGCACGGCGCAAAACCTCATAAGGCAGATTGCTCCAGATATCCCTAAGCCGCCCAATATAAGGTGCAAATCGGATAAGAAAACGCCCATGCTCTGGCAACTCATGCGCATATCTCAGGAAAAGCCCAAGGAGCACACTCAAAGCGACTCTAGGGTTACCAACTGTACTGATTAACTCCCGGGCTTCACCCTCGAATCGGCTACAGACTTGCTCCGTCACCATGGGGAAGAGGTTCGTTACATCATCAAAATTATTATAGATGGTGCCACGGGCGATTTTCGCCGTTCGCGACAGGTCACTTACCGATATGCTCTGCTCACCTGTATCGGCAAAATGTCGAAGGGCAGTATCCAGAATATGTCGCTGTACACCGGTCATTGAACATCAGCCATGCGAGTGAATTGCGCCCCCTGATCAGAACTGTCGGAGACCTGATCGGCAACCGGGATAGTGATTTACGAAGGGATAATTTGAGGCCTTATTATCCGGCATTCGACCGGGTAACTGCAAGTTTCCTCGACGGCTGGTGGCCGCCCCATCAGCTGATGGGGCGGTACTGTCGGAGCGCTTACGCTATGCTCTAATGGTTGGCCATGCCGAAAATACCCAAAGCATTTATCAGGCGATATTCGTTACCCGAATTGCACACCGCTCGTAATCTCAGGATGGTCTTCTCCGAACAGCGTCTGCAATTGATTTCGTTGTGCTTTTCGACCCCGGCGCATCAATCGATTGCGCCCACCTGGCAATATTCTATGGCCAGTCGTCCAGGCTGCGTTCAGTGGCGCAAACACGGCGGGATACCACGGCAATGTCAGCTTCGGAAGGCCAAGCGCTTCCATTCCTTTCCCACCTACAAACAACCGCGTCATGCTCAGATGAACCTGACGCTCCCAACGCCCCCGGATTTTGCCAAAGTTGGGGTAACGTCTGCCGAGGGGTTCGTCCATCAAGGCGCGACCAAGCTTGCGGCTGTTTTCGTCGGCCGTGGCCTGGCTAATTACGTTTTGGTACAGCGCAATTCTGCCTTCCTGCTCGGATTCACACAGCAGCGATTCATCAACGCCCATAAGCCAGCCGATATAGCGCCAAAGATGCATGATGTCTTCTGAGTCCTGACGACTGATGAGAGTTCCCATTAGCTTTTGCCCAAACAGGAAGGATACAGAAAACGCCAGATAGGTCGCTTGCATATCAAGCTGATTGACCGGAAGCCCCCACTCGGAAGTATCCCAGTCGGGACTATCAAGAAGTTGTTGCCGAACCATTGCATGAATCAAGCGAACTCGAAGCGTTGTTTTAAAGCCTTCGGCATCACGATTCAGGCCGCCAGGGGTAATACAGTCGAGCCACCATTTTGTGGTCTCTGCTACCCGTCGCGTAGCTCCCCGCTCCAGCGCGCCAGTCATTATCAGTGTCTGATTGATGCCTCTTGCCTGGTATCCGGCCATAAGCCCAAGATCACGCAAAACACGCATACCAGTTTGCCCTGAAATGGCGCTAGCCCGCGCGCCCCGTTCGAGCCGCTCCCAGTCCACCCAGGCGGGGGGCTGCTTGATAGCATCGAAGAAGGCACGCAATGGTGGAGCCATATCCTTCTGGTCGAAGTTTCCGGAATCCAGTATTTTCTTGAACTGACTAAATGCTTTGCCACCACCTTCACCACGAACCCATTTTGCCAAGTCGTCTGCAACAGGATCACCTACCATCAGGGCTTCTCCCATGCGCTGCCATTGCTGCTCATCGGGAACTGCCGCTTTGCGGTCACGAATCAGCCATAGCAGCGGCTTGGCAATTCGTTCAGCTTCGGCTCTGTCCGTGCCGTGCCGTGATGGCACTTTTTGACGATCCATAAATCAGCTTCCCCTGATATCAATTGTTTTTGGTACGATCTAGTACCAGACTACCAGCGCCCGATGCATTTTGGTACTATTGAGTACCAAAATTAATTGCACCTCGCCTAATAGGCCCGACTGGCGAGGCTCTCGAGCTGGACATTACAGAATGAAGGTTGAGAACAGTTACCGTGTTCGGCTGCTTGACGGCCTTGCGCAAGCGCTTGAAAGCAAACGCTATCGTGCGATTACCTTGGCGGATATCGCCGCAGCTGCACGGGTGTCGCGACGTACGTTTTATGAGCATTTCCAGAGCAAAGACGATTGCCTGCTAGCGCTTGCCGATTACACAAGCAAAGGCATGATGGTGGCCGTTCTTGACGCCACTTCACCCACCAAAACCTGGCCGGCGTTGGTTCGCGATATAACTCAGGCTTACCTGTCCTTTATCGAGTCCAAACCCCACTTGATGCGGGCGCTGTATATCGATCTCGCGGCGCTGGGCGAGTCAGGGGTGGAAATGCGGCGTAAGGTAGCAGAGCAGTTCGCCGTTTTTCTGCAGAAACAAGTTGAGCAGCAGCGTGCCCAAGACAACACGCTGCAGTCGCTGAGCCTGCTAATGAGCATGGCGCTGGCGGCGGGAATAAATGAGCTCATTCTCTATGAACTCACTGAGAAGGATAATGGCTCACTGATGGCGCTTGCATCCACTGCTGAGGAATTAATTCATCGGGTAGCAGCAGGGCAACTGTAAAGGGGCAGCGGCACAACGCCGCCCCCTGCGATCATCATTCTATATTCTGCACCTGCTCACGTACCTGCTCTATCAACACCTTCAAATCCACTGCTGCGCGTGTCACGCCGGCATCAATACTCTTGCTGCTTAGAGTATTGGCTTCCCGGTTCAGCTCCTGCATCAGAAAATCGAGCCGTCGACCGATGGCTTCCTCACGCTTGAGGGTGTCTGTCACCTCGCTGATGTGCGCATCCAATCGGTCCAATTCTTCTGCCACATCACTCTTCTGCGCCAGCATGACCATTTCCTGGGCAACGCGCTCCGGGTCCAGCTCCACTTTCGCCTTCTGAAAACGTTCACGGAGATGCTCTTCCTGCGCCTTTAGCAGCCCCGGCATGCCTTCACGGACGGTCATAACCAAGGCTCTCATTTGTGTCAGGCGTTCTTCAAATAAAGGGCGCAAGCGCTCCCCCTCCCGCTCTCGAACAACAGCAAGGTCCTCAACCGTGTCCTTAAAGAGCTTCAGCGCAGCTTCCTTAACCGAGCTGTAGTCCTGCTCGGGCACCGACAAAACGCCAGGCCAGCGCAGAATATCCAGAGCATTGATGTGGGCGGGGTTGTCCAACATACGGTTAACATGGTTTGCAGCCTCGTTGACCGCCTTCGCTATGTCTTCATTGATCTCAAACCCCGGCACGCCAGCCTCAGCCGACTG
Source organism: Marinobacter sediminicola (assembly GCF_031157525.1). Taxonomy (GTDB): domain Bacteria; phylum Pseudomonadota; class Gammaproteobacteria; order Pseudomonadales; family Oleiphilaceae; genus Marinobacter; species Marinobacter sediminicola. The sequence continues at coordinate 146,920 of NZ_JAVIXR010000007.1, read as the reverse complement.
CAGGCGAATCGACACATCCACCTTGCCTCGCTTTAACTGCTTCCGCAGCTCTTCCCGAAACGGGCTTTCAAGCTCGCGCAGGGCTTCGGGCAACCGGAACGACGGTTCAAGATACCGGTGATTAACGGTACGAATCTCACAGGTCAGCGTTCCCTGGCCATCCTGAACATCCTTCCGGGCAAATGCTGTCATACTTCTGATCATGTTAGCTCCGGCTTGGTCAGTAATCGTGATCATTCAATACAGAACCCGAGTCTATCAGCCAGCAGCCACCCCGGCACCCAGATCCAACGTGATATACTTTCCGGCTACCAAATTCGAATCCGCCCGGGGCAAAATCCCGGACACTTACCTCAGAAATCAGGAAACACTATGCGTCCAAGCGGCAGAACCCCCGAACAGCCCAGAGAAATTCGCCTGACCCGGAATTACACCCGCCACGCCGAGGGTTCCGTACTGGTTGAATTCGGGGACACCAAGGTCATCTGTACTGCTTCTGTAGAAAACAAAGTACCGCCCTTCCTGCGCGGAGAAGGCAAAGGCTGGATCACAGCCGAATACGGCATGCTGCCCCGCTCAACTGGCAGCCGCATGGGCCGTGAAGCAGCCCGTGGCAAACAAGGCGGCCGCACCGTCGAAATCCAGCGCCTCATTGGCCGCTCCCTGCGCGCAGCCGTCGACATGAAAGCCCTGGGTGAGCACACCATCACCATCGACTGCGATGTTATCCAGGCCGACGGCGGCACCCGCACAGCAGCCATAACCGGCGGTTGCGTGGCATTGGTTGATGCCTTGAACCACCTGGTTGAAACCAAGCGACTGAAGAAGTCACCGCTGAAGCAAATGATTGCAGCTGTGTCCGTTGGTATTTACAAAGGAGAACCGGTGGTTGATCTGGACTACCCGGAAGACTCCGAAGCCGATACAGACCTGAACGTGATCATGACCGACCAGGGCGGCTTCATCGAAATTCAGGGAACTGCAGAAGCCGCGCCGTTTGTTCAGGAAGAACTGAACAGCATGCTGGCATTGGCCAAGCAGGGTATTGATAAGTTGTTTGTACTGCAGAAAGAAGCGCTGGAAGGCTAAGGAAGGCAGCTCTCAAGTCTGGACAGCTAAGTTACCCAAGGTTGATAGAGGCTTATTGCAATCTCGCGGGTTCGGAGGGGGAGACCTTTCCGGGAACGTCTCCGGCCAAGGACGGCCGGAGTCGAGCGCACAGGGGTGAGGCAAGCGTTTATGAAGCGCAGCTTCATGCGTAGCCGAACGACAGCAATCTGTGATTGCTGGCCGGACCCCGCAGGGGTGCTTGTAGCGTTTCCCGGAAAGGTCTCCCCCTCCGGACACGCGACCGCCTATCTCATATGCCGATTTCGATATCGTAATCCATAATCACCGGAGCGTGATCCGAAAACCGGGTCGTGCTATCAATCCAGCCATCCTGAATGGTCTTGCGAATACCCGGCGTCATCAACTGATAATCCACCCGAATCCCCGCATTTTTCCGCGAACCCTCAGTCTGCTCCGGCCACCAGGTAAACTGATTGCTCTGCTTGTTGATATCACGGAACGCATCCACGCACCCCATCTCATCAAACAAACGATCCAACCAGGCCCGCTCGTGGGGCAGGAACCCTGAAAAATCTACCCGGTGGTAAAGTGGGCTGGCATCCGTCACATGATGTGCCGTCTGCAGGTTTGCACCGAAAATAAACTGCCGACGCTTACGCAGGGTTTTTTGCATATGCAGGCCAAACGCATCCATAAAATCATCTTTATGGTCGAGAACCGTCAGATCGTCCTCGCTAATCAGCTCCTCCTCACGTCCCAGCGCGCAAGGTGCCAGAACAGAGGCAACTGAAACCTTATCAAAATCTGCCTGAATAAAGCGCCCTTCGCGATCCGCCTGCTCATTAGCGAAGCCATACATAATGGCCTTGGGGAAGTGCCGCGTGTAAATGCCCACGCCACCGTCCTCGTTGTTTTCGCCATCGATGAAGTAAGCTTCATACCCTTCAGGAATGAGGTTAAAATCCTCAACCTCATAGGCGCGCATACGGTGATCCTGAACACACACAACGTCTGCGTCCTGCTCGGCCAGCCAGTCAAAAAAACCTTTTTCAACAGCCTGGGCAAGACCGTTGACGCTGATTGATACTACCCGCATACGTGTTCCCTGATTCGGTTTGTGTGTATGATACCGTTTTTACGCGCTATTAAAAGATTCACACCCGCCAGAAGCCCTGCCATGCACGACTATCAGCAAAATTTTATTGAATTCGCCATTCGTCGTAACGTACTTCGTTTTGGTGACTTTACTCTCAAATCCGGCCGCACCAGCCCATATTTTTTTAATGCTGGGCTGTTCAACACCGGCGACGACCTACTAAACCTCAGCCAAGCTTATGCGGCCGCTATTGCCCGCAGCGGCGTTGATTATGACATCATATTCGGGCCTGCCTATAAGGGCATTCCGTTGGCCACTGTAACCGCCATGGCGCTGGCCCAAGAGGGCAACAGCAAGCCCTTTGCCTTCAACCGTAAAGAAAAGAAAGATCACGGCGAAGGCGGTAATATTGTTGGCGCCCAGTTGCAGGGCAAAGTGCTAATCGTCGATGATGTCATTACCGCCGGCACAGCCATACGCGAATCCATCGACCTTATTCGCGCCTCAGGTGCCGAGCCTGCCGGCGTATTGATCGCCCTGGACAGGCAGGAGCGAGGCAACGGCGAGCTTTCCGCAATACAGGAAGTAGAAAGCGAATTTGGTATTCCGGTGGTCAGTATCATCCGCCTGGAACAGGTTTTAGACTATCTTGAGACTAACCCTGAGTTTTCTGGCCACGCTGCAAAGGTTGCCAACTACCGGGAACGCTATGGAGTCTGATTGATGCACAAACGCCGCACCGTTTTTTCAATTACTGCTTCTGCTCTTCTGTTGTCGCTGGTTATTCCAGTAAAAGCAGAGGCTAGCATGTACCGTTTCACGGACGAAGACGGCCAACTTGTCATCAGCAACACCATCCCGCAACCAGCCACACAGCGCGGCTACGACATCCTCAACTCGAACGGGCGCGTAATCGAAACCATTCCACCCGCGCCAACAGAAGATGAAATCACCGCGCGCGAAGCAGAAAAGCAGCGCCAGAAAGAGCTGTCGATTCAGCGTGAAAAAGACGCGCTGCTGTTAAAACGATTCAGCCATCCGGATCAAGCCATCAAGGCCATGCACCGCAAGCTGGATGAGCTGCGAGGGCTGATTCAGCTTAAGCGAGGCAACATTTCTGTCATTTCCAGCCAGCTGGACAGCGAACAGAGCCGCGCAGCGGATATGGAGCGCACCGGGCAGAAGATACCGGACACCACACTCGAAAAAATCCGACGTCTTGAGTCACAGATCCGCGATATTGAACGGGAAATCTCTTGGCAAACTCAAGAAATAGACTCACTTAAACAGTCGTACGAACAAGACATCGAACGCCTTGAACGAGTCACCGGCGAAACCCGCACCCTGACACTGGACCCCGACAACTCTGACAACTGAGTTGCCTCAGAAGCGCCGACGACCGGCCACCACATAGCAGTACCTAATAAAAAGGGGCGCCAAAACCAAGTTTGGCGCCCCTTTTTTACATGCCAGCACTCAACTGCGTGCTGGCCTTACTGCATCACCTTAAATTAAGCAGAAGCAGCAGCTTTCTTCTTTGCAGTCGTCTTAGCGGCCGGCTTCTTGGTCTCTACCGACTTCTTGACGTCCTGAGCGGTTTCGGCGACAACATCTGCGCCTTCAGCAGCTTCTTTCTCAAGCTTGGCTACGAGGTCGCCAGCAAAGTTACCGAAACGGCTGTTCAACGTGCGCAGCTGACCGAACAGGCTGTCGCTGTATCCGTTGTAACGCTTGCGCAGGGTCTTAACGCTGTACTCACGCGCTTCAGTTTCGAGTTTTTCTGCGAAATCGAATGGCTTGGCCGAAAGCTTCTTCTGCTGCTCTTCAGCGGCATTGATGCCTTTCGCTACGATTTCCTGAAGCTGTTCCTGGTAAGTTTTGAGTTTGCTCATGTCACTTCTCCTTGGTTAACCGAAGTTGTTTAGACCTTCCCCTCACTGCTGACCGCGGTTTGGGCTGCTTGATCAGCGAGAAGAAAAGCCCCTTTCTCTGATTCTGTGTCCAAGGTTACGGTGAAAAATTAGAATGTTCATACTAAAACCAGAATGAGCACTGCGTCTGCATATAGGTTTTTTTACGGATTATTCACTTGTCAGGCACCTCTCGATCCGCATAATGCTTAGCTGTTTTCTGTAGCCCGTCTCCCCGTTTTATTCCGGCGCCGCGAACTCATAAAAAATAGAGGCTGCAATACCAGCCCCAACGTGCGAGCGATACAGCTGCGGCTGTATCGATAGTCTATTTAGAGAACCTCATGAAACGTGCCATGCCTTATCGAGTCTTCTCGCGGCGGAGCGGGTTTAGCCTGCTCGTTTGCCTGCAATTTATTGCTATTACCTCGGCATTGTTGCTCCTGACCGGCTGCCAGGAAGATGACAGAGCAACTCGCACAACGGTTGCCCGGGCATCTGAGCTCGCAAACAGCAGGTTCGACATGGCAACAGGTGGTTTACTCGAAACGCTTGGACAAAAACCGCCAGCCAACAAGCCCACAGATGAAGCAAAGCCCCCGAAAGCATTGAGCTGGAGCGCTCCACAAACTCGAGAGGATGGTTCCGCACTGACGCCAGGGCAAATTGCAGGGTTCCGGATTTACTACCGCTTACGGCACGAGGACAGCTTCCATGTAATCCCTGTCGACAACCCGGAGCGCACAACTCAGCCACTTACCGACCTGTCGCCTGGCGCTTACGAATTTGAGATTACAACCGTGGATGCAGAAGGATTGGAAAGCCGGCGCTCAGCACCGGTATTGGTTGACTTGATCTGAACGCAACACAGGCTTACCAGCGAAACAGAATCCAGCTCGGCACCAGCATGTCGGAATCGGTTTCCCGTATCCAACCGCCGCCATCCGCGGGCACCAGATAGTATTCGAGCCCCACTTCCGGTACCACCTTGATCTCCATAAGCTGACCATTCACCCGGTACTCATAGAACACCTCATCATCACCTGGCCGGATAACAATCTGTGGGCCTGCGTTTGATGACTGGTAATCAGAAACCACCACCGGCTCTCTGGGTGTTTCCACCAAGGTTTCATCCAAAGCACCGCTGTCTTGTGCTATTGCAGAACCAAAGCCCAAAACCAACAAAAAGGCAGAGCAGGCGATTCGCTTCATTTTCGTGATACCCTTTTAAACATCCTATTAAGTACAGAGTTGCACAAGCCAACCCACGCTTCAATCAGAATCCGGACCCGTTTTGACATGACAGAGCAAAAGACCCCACCTGTGGTGCTTGTGGACGGTTCGTCCTATTTATTCCGTGCATATCATGCACTTCCGCCACTAACGACCAGCAAGAACCACCCTACTGGCGCCATTAAAGGCGTTATTGCAATGATCCGGCGCCTTGACCAGGATTTTCCCGGATCAAAAGTCGTTGTGGTATTCGACGCCAAAGGCAAAACGTTCCGCCACGACCTCTATGAAGAGTATAAGGCCAACCGGCCACCCATGCCGGAAGACCTGGCCATACAGATTGAGCCCATTCACCAAATGGTGCGAGCCATGGGCCTGCCACTGCTGATTGTGGAGGGAGTGGAGGCCGACGACGTTATCGGCACCCTGGCCAACGAAGCCACCAGCAAGGGCATTGATGTAGTAGTTTCAACCGGCGACAAGGACATGGCGCAGTTGGTGAGCGACCACGTAACCCTGATCAACACCATGACCGAAGTCCACATGGATTGGGACGGAGTTGTGGAAAAGTTTGGCGTTCGCCCAGACCAGATAATTGACTACCTGGCGCTGGTTGGCGACAAAGTGGATAACATTCCGGGCGTTAATAAGTGTGGCCCGAAAACAGCGGTAAAATGGCTTGCCGCATACGGCACTTTAGACGGGGTGATGGAGCACGCCGACGAGATTAAAGGCAAGATTGGCGAGTACTTGCGTGATGCCCTCGACACCCTGCCGTTAAGCCGCGAACTGGCCACCATTAAAATGGATGTGGAACTGGCATTCGGCCTTGAAGACTTGGAAGAGCGGCAGCAAAACGACGCAGAGTTGTTGGAGCTATTCAGGGAATACGAACTTCGGGGTTGGACGAACGAGCTGGAAAGCAAAGCTCCGGAAGCTGCCGCCGGCGCTTCCAAACAGCCAGCCGAAACCCCCGATGAACACCCTGCTCCGGCACCAAAGGAGAAGCGTTACAGCGTAATTACCAGCCAGAAGGAATTGGACGATTGGGTCGCAAAGCTGAAAAAATCCGAGCTGTTCGCTTTTGATACTGAGACAACAAGCCTGAAATACATGAGTGCGGAAGTGGTGGGCGTGTCTTTTGCCATTGAAGCAGGCGAAGCGGCCTATGTGCCTTTTGGACATGACTATATGGGCGCACCTGAGCAACTTGATCGAAATGACGTTCTGGCCCAGCTCAAGCCGCTACTGGAAGACCCGGCCCTGAAAAAAGTCGGCCAGAACCTGAAGTACGATAAAAACGTACTGGCCAACCACGACATCTGCCTGGAAGGCATTGCCGAAGACACCATGGTGGAGTCTTACGTGCTGAATTCCGTGTCGTCTCGCCACGATATGGACACCTTGGCCCGGAACTACCTGGGCGAGGAGACGATCACATTTGAATCCATTGCCGGCAAAGGCGCCAAGCAGCTGACATTTAATCAGCTGGATCTTGAGAAGGCTGGTCCCTATGCCGCAGAAGACGCGGACATTACCTTGCGTCTGCACCAGGTGCTGCGCCCCCAACTGGCGAAGGTCGGCAAGCTCCAATCAGTCTATGAAGACATAGACTTACCCCTGGTGCCGGTGCTGTCGCGCATGGAACAACGCGGCACATTAATCCGCGCAAGCACCCTGCGACAGCATAGCCAGGAACTGGCGGAACGGATGGCAGAACTGGAATCAGAAGCCCACGACGTTGCCGGCGAAAACTTCAATCTCGCATCACCCAAGCAACTGCAGGCTATTTTCTACGAGAAAATGGGGCTACCTGTGATTAAGAAAACGCCCAAAGGTGCCCCCTCCACAGCGGAACCCGTGTTGCAGGAACTGGCCCATGAGCACGAGCTGCCGAGACTGATTCTGGAGCACCGCAGCCTTAGCAAGCTCAAGTCCACCTATACGGACACCTTGCCGGAGTTAATCCATCATCGCACCGGGCGCGTGCACACCTCGTATCATCAAGCGGTAACAGCCACCGGAAGGCTGTCTTCGTCTGAACCCAACCTGCAAAACATTCCTATTCGGACAGTCCAGGGGCGGCGCATTCGCCAGGCGTTTATAGCCGAGAAGGGCTACAAGCTTCTGGCGGCGGACTACTCGCAGATTGAACTACGCATTATGGCGCATCTTTCCGGCGATAAAGGCATGCTGACAGCCTTTGAGAATGGCGAAGATATCCACAAGGCAACTGCCGCAGAAGTCTTTGGCGTGGCACTGGCCGATGTGAACAGCGACCAGCGTCGCAGTGCCAAGGCCATCAATTTTGGCCTGATATACGGCATGTCTGCCTTCGGCCTGGGTCGGCAACTGGACGTGAGCCGCAAAGTAGCGCAGGAATACATAGACCGCTACTTTGAACGCTACCCCGGCGTACTCACCTACATGGACAATATCCGCAAGCAGGCCCATGACGACGGTTTTGTTGAAACCCTGTTTGGCCGACGCCTGTATCTGCCCGAGATCAATGCCCGAAACAAGCAGCTGCAACAGGCCGCTGAGCGCACAGCAATTAACGCGCCCATGCAAGGCACAGCGGCGGACATCATTAAACTGGCAATGATCGAGGTGGAACACTGGCTGCTCGCAGAGCATCCCGATACCGCTCGCATGACCATGCAAGTCCACGACGAATTGATTCTTGAGGTGAAGGAAGAAGCCGTAGATGAGATTCGTGAAGGGTTGATCAAACGCATGTCCGGCGCAGCGAAGCTTGCCGTGCCTCTGCTGGTAGAAGCTGGCGTGGGTGATAACTGGGATCAGGCGCACTGAATGAAAACGCCCGGTGAGAATACTCTACCGGGCGTTTTTTATTTCTGGTTCAGCTAAGCTTTAACCCATAAATTTAGAAAGCTTTGCTAACCTGCAGGGAAGCACTCCAGGCGCTCAGCTCGTATTCGCCTTTATAGTTGGACGCACCCGCAGATGGATCCTTCTGATCTGGCGCAGCATGAAGGTAGGAGTATTCATCAACCTTCGGGTCGTCAGTAAACAGCAAGGTACCGACGGCCGCATCAACGGTCCAACCGTTATCAACGCTCTTCCACTGGCCACCCAGTGTCAGCCAGTGCCGGTCGCTCGAAGGGATACGGGCTGTCAGATAGTTGTCTACAGGCGATTCATCCCAAGCATAACCAGCCTTCAACGCCCACTCTGGAGTTACCTGCCAGATTGAACCGACGTTAAACTGCCAAGTGTTTTTCCACTTTTCGGTGATGTGGGTAATGACTTCGTTTCCTGTCAACCCGGAAACCTCGCCCGTCCCGCCTTCGCGGCTGATGATATCCAGCTCCTCAAAACGGCTCCATCTGGAATAGCTAGCTCCAGCGAGAAGCGTGACGGTATCATTCAACTGATGCCGTGCGCCAAGAGTGATGCTCTCGGGAATGGCCAAGGGTACTCGCACGTCCTCGGTAAGAGTTACCGGCATCAAACCAGTTGGTGGCTGCCCACCTGGAGCAGGGAAATTGCTAATTTCAACATCCCCTTCCAGGTTAAATTCGGTGCCTGTTTGCGCAGCCAAACCAAACTGAGTGCGGTCAGACAGCTCGTACAAAAAGCCAACGCGGAAAGTTACGCCAATGTCGTCACCGTTTATATCCGCGTAGGGGGCGCCGAATTCAGCCTCATATGCGTCTGCTAAAGGGCCCGCCGCTGCAGCGCCAACTTGCTGCGCAAGCGCTCCACGGATATCCTGATACTTCGACAAACGTCCTTCAGCGTACATTACGTTCAAGCCAAGACCCATGGACAGGCCTTTACCGTTATTCACAGATATCGCTGGCGAAAACGAAATTACGGTCAGTTCGGTTTTATCTGCAAAATAGCGCCCAACAAAATCATCCTCGTAATCTGCAGCCAGACCATAAGGCGCATGAAAACCAAAGCCCACATCGATCGATTCGTTGATTTCATGGGTCAGGTAGAAGTTAGGCAGAAAGGCCGGGTCTGCAATATCACCGCCGGTACCACCATTTACTGGCCCACCCAGTGTATTCGTAGCGCTGGCACTCTTAGCCTCAGCGTTAATATCAAGAACTGCCGCACCAAAAGAGATGTTCGTCCCTTTCAGCTGGCTCATGCCCGCCGGGTTGAACAGTACCGTGGTAGCGTTCTCAGGGTTGGCGACAGCACCGGCGTTAGCAACGCCCATAGCACTTGCGCTTTGTTCATTCAGGGAAAAACCGCCAGCGAAAACGCTGGCTGGAGCAGCCACTGCGGCCAGCGTGGCTAGCCGAATAGCGCGATTCAGACGTGTAGATTGCATAACAACGTTAACTCCATTGTGTAATTTGGGCGGAGTATACGCATCTGTGCTTACTGGCCTCAAATGCCAAAACTAATAGTTCGAATTGCTAACAGTTCCCGGCCAGACCGGGTATACCTGCTTAGTCGTTCTGTATGGTCAGTTTATCCACAGATGACGACAGCTTATCTGCCCCTTGTGCATCAGCACCCAGCTTGATCATCAGGCGCAGATCGTTTGCCGAATCGGCATGCGCCAAAGCATCTTCATAGGTAATTGAACCTTCAGCGTAAAGTTCGTACAGCGCCTGGTCAAAAGTCCGCATACCGGTTTCGTTGGACTTGGACATCAGCTCTTTTAGCTTGTGAACTTCGCCCTTTCGAATCAGATCGGCGACCAGTGGCGTATTGATCAGAACCTCAATGACCGCCTTGCGGCCTTTACCGTCCGGTGTGGGAATCAACTGCTGAGCGACAATAGCCTTCAAGTTAAGAGACAAGTCCATCCAGATCTGATTGTGCTGCTCTGGCGGGAAAAACTGGATAATCCGGTCGAGCGCCTGGTTGGCATTGTTTGCGTGGAGTGTCGCAAGGCATAGGTGGCCAGTTTCAGCAAACTGAACCGAGTACTCCATAGTCTGGCGGGTACGCACCTCGCCGATGAGAATAACATCGGGTGCCTGGCGCAATGTATTTTTCAGCGCGACCTCAAAGCTCTCGGTATCAATACCAACTTCCCGCTGGGTCACAATACAACCCTGATGTTGGTGCACGAATTCAATGGGGTCTTCAATGGAAATAATATGTCCACGGCTGTTGCGGTTACGGTGCCCCAGCATGGCAGCCAGCGAGGTTGATTTACCCGTACCTGTGGCACCCACGAACATGATCAGCCCACGCTTGGTCATAGCGAGCTCTTTGACGATTTCCGGCAGCCCAAGCTCATCGACCTGAGGGATCTTCACCTCAATCCGTCGCAGTACCATGCCGCACAGGTTGCGCTGGAAAAAAGCGCTCACCCGGAAGCGGCCAATACCCCGGGCGCTGATGGCAAAGTTGCACTCGTGGGATTCCTCAAATTCGGCACGCTGCTTCTCAGTCATTGCACCGTAAACCAAATCCCTGGTCTGCTCCGGCGTTAGTGCATTCTTGGTGACAGGCAACACTTTACCGTGCACTTTCATGCTGGGCGGTACACCGGCGGTGATAAAGAGGTCTGAGCCTCCTTTTTCTACCATCAGGCGAAGCAGCTTTTCGAATTCCATTTTATTTACCTATGTTCTTTCTTTTTTCTTTGGGACTACCTTGCCAGCACTCTCTTTGCCTCGATGACTCGAGGGTCAGAAATTGTCCGGCATTTTCGCCTTAAGCCGCGCAGCTTCGCGGGAAATCAGACCCTTTTGCAACAAGCGTTCCAGACACTGATCCAGCGTCTGCATGCCCAGCGAACCGCCGGTTTGAATGGATGAATACATTTGGGCAATTTTATCTTCGCGAATCAGGTTCCGAATCGCAGAGGTACCAATCATGATCTCATGAGCTGCTATACGGCCGCCGCCCATTTTCTTCATGAGCGTTTGGGAAATAACAGCTTGCAGCGATTCGGAAAGCATGGATCGCACCATGGATTTTTCCTGCGCGGGGAATACGTCTACAACTCGGTCGATGGTTTTTGCTGCTGAGGTGGTGTGCAGAGTTCCGAATACCAGGTGTCCTGTTTCTGCCGCAGTGAGCGCCAAACGGATGGTTTCCAGATCTCGAAGCTCACCAACCAGAATAATGTCAGGGTCTTCCCGCAATGCGGAACGCAGGGCTTCGTTAAAGCCGAGAGTATCCCGGTGCACTTCCCGCTGGTTGACCAGGCATTTCTTGGAGTCGTGCACAAATTCGATCGGGTCTTCTACCGTGAGAATGTGCTCGTAGCGCGTATCGTTTATATAGTCCACCATCGCTGCAAGCGTGGTCGATTTACCCGAACCTGTCGGCCCGGTAACCAAAACCAGCCCACGGGGAACTGAGGCAATATCCTTGAACACCTGGCCCATGCCAAGGTCTTCCATGGTCAGAACTTTCGAGGGGATGGTACGGAAAACAGCACCTGCGCCCCGGTTCTGATTAAAGGCGTTAACACGGAAGCGTGCGACACCGGGTACTTCGAAGGAAAAGTCCGTTTCCAGAAACTCCTCGTAGTCCTTGCGCTGCTTGTCGTTCATGATGTCGTAGATAAGCCCATGAACTTCTTTGTGTTCCAGGGGCGGAAGATTGATACGGCGCACATCACCGTCAACACGAATCATCGGTGGCAGGCCGGCGGAAAGATGCAAGTCAGACGCACCCTGTTTCGCCGAGAAGGCAAGCAGTTCAGTAATATCCATACAAGTCCTCGGAGGGCTTATTCTTTTATCCAGATAGCGCCTGTCTGGCAAGACCCTACTGCGATCACTTGGCATTTCAGTGACCTGCGAGTAACGTGTCGCCATATAATGGGCAGACCAAACGCGACTATTTCATACTATGAGCAGCATAGCAGACAACCTCGGGAGCGTAACCCGACGCATACAAAAAGCAACATTGCAGGCAGGCCGCGATGCCGGTTCTGTGAGCCTGTTGGCGGTCAGTAAGACCCGCTCGGCAGAGGAACTCAGAGAAGCGGCTGCGGCTGGCCAATTGGCCTTCGGGGAAAACTACCTTCAGGAAGCGCTCGACAAAATATCAGAGCTCAGCGATCTGGCCGACATTGAATGGCATTTCATTGGCCCCATTCAATCCAACAAAACTCGGCAAATCGCCTCGGCTTTCTCCTGGGTTCACAGTGTTGATCGCCTGAAAGTGGCGCGGCGCCTGAGCGAACAAAGAGAAACTGACCTGCCCCCATTGAATATTTGCCTTCAGGTCAACATTAACAACGAACAGAGTAAATCCGGGTGCCGGCCAGATGAACTACCGGAACTGGCTTCAGAGATAGGGCAGTTGCCGGGGCTCACGCTCAGGGGCCTTATGGCCATACCCGACCCAGACCAAGACGAGCCCGATCTGAGGGAAAGCTTCCGACGGCTTGCGACTATCATAAAAGAGCTGAAACGAGACTTTCCGGAAGCCGGGCCACTGGACACTCTATCCATAGGCATGTCCGGTGATCTCGAAATGGCAATCGCAGAAGGCTCCACCTGTGTTCGCGTTGGCACAGCCGTTTTTGGCGAGCGCCCCCAGAAGAGCTGAGCGGGCCCTTACCTGTTATTATCGGAACCGGAATACACATGAACAATCGCTGGAGCAGACTTTGAGCAAATCACCAACCATTTCGTTTATCGGTGCAGGCAACATGGCCAGCGCCATCATTGGCGGCATGCTGGATAGCGGTTTCAAAGCCAGCAGCATTTGGGCCAGCGCGCCAGACGACGAGCATCTGCAGTCTATTCGCAAGCGTTTTGGAATTAGTGTGACAACCGATAACCGGTACTGCGCACAGCAAGCAGACATAGTGGTGCTCGCGGTTAAACCCCAGGCCATGGCCGACGTATGTCGCGACATAGCTCCCATTGCCCAGAACACTCGCCCTCTGATGGTCTCTATCGCCGCTGGCCTGGGCGCCGAAACTCTTGATGAGTGGCTCGGTGGTGGCTTGCCTATTGTGAGAGTCATGCCAAACACCCCTTCGCTTGTGGGCAAGGGCGCGGCCGGTCTATTCGCCAGCGAAAGTGTTACGAATGCCCAGAAAAAAGCTGTGCAGTCGGTTTTCGAAGGCATCGGCATTGCGGTGTGGGTTGACGATGAAGCCTTACTCCATGGCGTAACCGCCCTGTCGGGTAGCGGTCCTGCCTATTTCTTCCTGATGCTGGAGGCCCTTGAGGCCGCGGCAACCGACGCTGGCGTAGATCCGGCAACCGCCCGCCAACTTGCCATTCAGACCATGGCGGGCGCTGCGGAAATGGCCGCAAAGAGCGAGCAGGATCCGGCGCAGCTAAAGAAAAACGTGATGTCTCCGGGCGGCACAACTGAACAAGCCGTGCATACCTTCGAAGAAGGCGGCATGCGTGAGCTGGTTAAAAAGGCGTACAACGCCGCGTACACGCGCTCGGAAGAAATGGCCAAAGAATTGGCAGGTAAAGAGTAAAACAGTCACTGACAACGGAGAACAGGCTACATGCTGGCAGACATCCTGATTACGATCCTGCTGATCGCGTCCACATTTTACATGACCATTATTCTGCTGCGCTTTTTGCTGCAACTGGCCCGGGCTGATTTCTATAACCCGATTTCCCAGTTCGCGGTGAAAGCAACAAACCCTTTGCTTCGTCCTATGCGCCGGATTATTCCTGGCTGGGGCGGCATTGACGGAGCAGCACTGGTACTGGCGGTTCTCATTCAGGCAGTCGTCTTCTTCCTGATTCTTGTTGCCCTTAACGGCGGTATTCCATCCATAAACCCTCTCATACTCCTGGTTTGGGGGGTTGTTGCAGTATTGGAACTGATCGTGAAGATTTACTTCTGGTCGGTTATCGCTGTAGTCGTCGTCAGCTGGATTGCCCCGGGAAGCAGCCACCCTGCCATTCAACTTGTCGCACAAATCACAGAGCCAGTCATGCGCCCGGTGCGCAACTTGATGCCGTCCATGGGAGGACTTGACCTGTCACCCATTATCGTTTTCCTGATACTGAACGTTCTCACGGTTGTTATCGGCCACATGAAAATGGCTGTTGGCCTTGGCGCCATTGGGCTGGGAATGTAGGTTACGTCTCAAATCAACAATCCGTAACAGTTTTCCACAAAATCCAAGAATATCATGCCGCATCTTCAACCTATTGATTTTGCGGCAACTTCCATTAGAATCCTGCCACCGACCGCTACACACCCTGAAAATGCCTAGCCGCAAACATTACGGGAACAGGTTAGTATTAAAAGTAATTAATTAATTCGTCCATCATGCGGATCCCGGTTCAGCTAGCCGGGGGAATGCCGAAAGTGGTGCAGAGGGAATATCCGATGAGTCTTCAGGGAAACCTTACCCAGCAGGTAGAGGCCTACCATAACTGGAAAAAAGAGCTGATCCGCCAGATCGGCCGTTACCGGCTATGGCTTCAGGACAACAACCTGTTTTCTGATGACATCAGCGCACGGATTCGCCATGGGCTTGAACTGCTTATTGAAGATGAGCTCACCATTGCATTCGTTGGCGAGTATTCCCGTGGCAAAACGGAACTCATAAACGCTCTGTTCTTTTCCGACTTTGGCCAGCGCATGCTGCCTTCACAGGCCGGGCGCACAACCATGTGCCCTACAGAGTTGTTTTTTGATCGCAACTCCAACGAAAACTACCTTTTGCTGCTCCCCATCGAAACCCGCACCGGCGAATTATCACTGCAGCAGTTGCGTAAGCAACCAGAACGCTGGGTAAAACATGAACTGGATGAGCGCGACCCTGAAATCATGCGCGAGGTGCTGGGTGAAGTAGCTCGAGTGAAAAGCGTTTCCCCCGGAGAAGCACGCGCTCTGGGCTTTGATGAAGGCATGCTGGAGCAAGACCGAAACAATCCCGGCAAGGTTCTCATTCCTGCCTGGCGCAATGCCCAGATCAGTATTCGTCACCCTCTGTTTGAGCGCGGCTTACGAATTCTCGACACGCCAGGGCTGAACGCACTCGGCTCCGAGCCCGAGCTTACCATCAGCATGTTACCGCGCGCGCACGCTATAATCTTCGTGCTAAGTGCCGATACTGGCGTCACCGCCAGCGATATGACTATCTGGAAGGAATTCATTGATACCGAGCATGCTGACCACCGCGCCGGTCGCTTTGCGGTATTGAACAAGATTGACGTGCTGTGGGATGACTTGCAGGGCGAGAAGCACACTCACGATGCGATTGAACGGGTGCGCGGCTATACCGCAGACCATTTGGGCATCCGCCAGCAAGATGTCATCCCACTGTCGGCAAAGCAGGGCTTGGTTGCCAGAGTGCGGAAAGATAACGATCTGTTTGCCCGCTCCAACATTGGCAATCTTGAGCATCTGATCATTCAACGCATTCTGATGCATAAAGAGCAGCTGATCACCCAAAGCCTGATCAACGATCTGCTGGGTATGTTGCAAAACAGCCAGGCCGCCATGCAAAACCGGCTGGATTCCCTTGATGAGGAATTCAAGGCCTGCTCCGGCGTCACCATGGACAAAGCAGCCCTTGCTCGCTTGGCCGACCGCTCCCAGAAAGATTACGACTTTTACTACAAAAAGCTGATCACATTGCGCTCAAGCCGCCGGCTTATGGCATCTCAAGGCGATATGTTGAAAAAGCTGGTAGACGAAGACCGGTTTGAAGCTCATGCCGAAAAAATCCGCAAATCCATGACCAAAAGCTGGACGACGGCCGGCATGAACAACGCCATGGAACAGTTTTTCGAGCTGCTTGAGGGCGACTTCAGCAACCTTCTCAGTGAGGGTCGCCTTGCCGAGAAGATGGTTGGTGCTATTTACCGTCGCTACAACGAAGATACCCGTGCCCGCCACCTGGAGCCAATTCCTCTTCGCGCCGGCCGCCATGTTATTGCTATAAGAGAGCTGCGCAAAAAAGCCCGACGCTTCCGCGCCAGCCCCAAAAACCTGCTGACCGAGCAGTCTGTCCTGGTACAACGTTTTTTCAATATCATGGTGAGCGAAGCCAGAACCCTACATGCCCGTGTACGCGCAGATGTAGAGCGCTGGCCTTCAGAAGCGCTGCTACCGATCATGCAGTACTCCATGGAGCAAAAGCAGCTACTGGAACATCAAATCCGTCGCCTTAGGGATATGGTGAGAAGCGATCGTGACAGCCGCACCGAGCGCGAACGACTCCACAACACCATCACGGACCTGCGCCGTCAGCTGGAACTGGCAGATGCCATGCAGCGGCAAATCCGCAAGCCTGCACCAACCATGATCCAGCAAAAAGTAGTCAACATTTCAGGCGGGTTCTAGCCCGCCGCTTGACCCTCATACGGTCTGTTGGTTGCAGGTATGACGACCCGCCTTTAAACTGCTTTGCTGGTACAGGTTTTTGCCCTTACCAGCAAAGCAGTTTTTAACGGACCGAACCAGGAACCTGCCGCGCCAATGCCCGATTCCCTGCCTGTGGATTCTGTCGGGGTAGTCACCCCGCAGACCTACCATTTTGAAACGCCCATTGAACTGGCATGTGGCCAAGCACTGGAGCGATACGATCTTGTGGTTGAGACCTACGGCGAACTTAACGCCGACCGCAGCAATGCTGTTCTCATCTGCCACGCGTTGAGTGGTCACCACCACGCCGCCGGCTATCATTCTATGAACGACCGCAAGCCCGGCTGGTGGGATACCTGCATAGGCCCCGGCAAGCCCGTTGATACCAACCGGTTTTTTGTAGTCTGCCTCAACAACCTTGGTGGTTGTCACGGCAGCACCGGCCCCATCTCGACCAACCCTGCCACAGGCAAGCCTTACGGCCCGGATTTCCCCGTAGTCACCGTTGGCGACTGGGTTAAAAGCCAGGCACTGTTGGCGGATCGCCTCGGGATTGACTGCTGGGCAGCCGTAGTGGGTGGCTCGCTGGGCGGTATGCAAGCACTGCAATGGAGCCTGGATTACCCGGACAGGCTGAATCATGCCGTGGCCATTGCCTCCAGCCCAAGGCTCACAGCTCAGAACATCGCCTTTAATGAAGTCGCGCGGCAGGCAATCACCTCAGACCGGGAATTTCATGATGGCCGCTATTTTGATTTCGACACACTGCCCCGCCGCGGGTTGATGCTGGCGCGGATGGTGGGCCACATCACTTACCTCTCCGATGCCTCCATGGGAGAGAAGTTTGGCCGCGAACTGCGAGATCAGGCTTACAAATTTGGTTACGATGCCGAGTTCCAGGTAGAAAGCTACCTTCGTTATCAGGGCGAACGCTTCTCTGAAGTCTTCGATGCCAACACGTATTTGCTAATGACCCGCGCGCTGGACTATTTTGACCCCGCTTATGAATTTGGCGGTGATCTTTCGAAAGCTCTGGCCAAAGCCACCTGTGAGTTTTTGGTACTTTCGTTCAGCACCGACTGGCGCTTCACTCCAGCCCGCTCAGAAGAGATGGTAAACGCCATGATCGCTGCTCGCCGGAAGGTCAGTTATGCAGAAATTGACGCACCTTGGGGCCACGATGCATTTTTGATCCCAACCCCTCGCTACACTGATATTTTTACCGCATACATGGATCGTGTTGCCAGAGAGGTGGGCGCATGAGAGCGGATCTTGAAATCATTCAGCAATGGGTAAAGCCTGGCCACCATGTACTGGATCTTGGCTGTGGTGACGGCACCTTGCTCGATTACCTCAAGCGGGAGCGCAATGCCAGCGGGTTTGGTCTGGAAATTAACCCCGACCACATAACTACCTGCATGAACCGCGGTGTTTCAGTGATCGAGCAAAACCTGGATACCCAGGGCCTGGACAACTTTGAAGACAACAGCTTTGACATTGTATTGATGACGCAAGCGCTGCAGGCAGTTCGCCGCCCAGATAAGGTGCTGGATGAAATGCTGCGCCTAGGCGACGAAGGCATAGTGACCTTCCCCAACTTCGCACACTGGCGGCTGCGCTGGGGGTTGGCTCTTAGCGGTCGCATGCCCGAATCAGACGCATTGCCTTATAAGTGGTACAACACCCCTAACATACGGTTATGTACCTTCAAGGATTTTGAAGCCCTGTGCCGAGAGAAAGGCATTCGCATCAAAAGCCGTCGCGTAGTGGACGGTCAGCACCAGAACAACTGGCTGGCGCGTTTCTGGCCGAACCTGTTGGGTGAGATCGCGATCTACCGCATTACCCGGGAGAAAACGTAATGAAACCTAACGCCCTGCACAACATTATTGCCATGGTGGCAGCTGCTCTCTTAGCCACCCTTGTGAGCCTTCCTGCTCTGGCTGGATCGGAAGATTTTGGAGACTACCAGGTTCACTGGAGTGTGTTCCCAAGCACCTTTCTGACACCTGAAGTCGCAAAGGCCAACAACCTGCAGCGCAGCAGAAGTATTGGCGTCGTCAATATTTCCATTATGCAGGAAGGCACAAACGGTGCTATTGAGCCCGTATCCGGTCAGGTGGAAGGCAAGGTTTCAAACGATATTCAGCAAGTGAAGTTTCTGGCCTTTCGCAGGATACAGGAAGGTGATTCCGTGTACTTTATTGCCCAGTACCAGTACTCATCCGGTGAGCTGATGACATTCAACGTTACCGCTCGCCCTACCGGGTATAAGCAAGAGCTGCCGGTACGATTTGCCCACACACTTTTTGGCGACTGAGCAGACTATGCCCGAGCAACTCGTTATTGCCAGTAACAACAAAGGCAAAATCAGCGAATTTACCCAACTCCTTGCGCCACTGAATCTTATTCCGGTGCCCCAGGGCGAACTGGGAGTGAGCGAAGCCGAAGAGCCTGCGGTTACCTTCGTTGAGAACGCCATTCTCAAAGCGCGCCATGCCGCACGCGAAACCGGCTTGCCTGCGCTGGCTGACGATAGCGGTCTGGCGGTGGACGCGCTGGGCGGCGCGCCTGGGGTTCGCTCTGCACGATATGCAGGGGCCAGGGCTTCCGACCTGGACAACCTTAATGCGCTCCTTGAGGCGATGGTTGATGTGCCCGATGGCCAACGCGGTGCGCAATTCCACTGTGTGCTGGTGTACCTGCGCCATGCAGACGACCCGACACCCATTGTTTGCCATGGACGCTGGCCGGGCACGATTCTCAGGGCGGCGCAGGGCGACGGCGGCTTCGGCTACGACCCCATCTTTCTTTGCCCGGAAAAGAAATGCAGCGCCTCGGAACTGAGCCGGGATGAAAAAAATCGGATCAGTCACCGGGGCCGGGCCTTGGCGTTGCTGATGGAACAGCTCAAGGCCGAGGCCTGAGCCCCTTGGCCACACTCACCCCCAAGCCGGTCACACCACCTCTAAGCCTGTACATTCATGTACCCTGGTGCGTGCGCAAATGCCCCTACTGCGACTTCAATTCCCACGCTGTTCAGAGCGACATACCAGAATCCGCTTACCTGAATGCACTGCTTGAAGACATTGATCAGGATATCGCATTGGCATCAGGCCGCACGGTGGAAACCGTGTTTATCGGTGGTGGGACACCCTCGCTCATGAGCGGTGGATTTTACCAAAATCTATTCAAAGGGCTGCGGGAGCGGCTGACCTTTGCTGCCGATGCAGAGATTACGCTGGAAGCTAACCCGGGCACTCTGGAAGAAGGCCGGTTTGAAGCCTTCCGCGATGCCGGCATCAACCGTTTGTCTATCGGTGTACAAAGCTTCAACCCGGCTCACCTGAAAGCTCTCGGCCGTATTCATGACAGCACGGCGGCACATAGAGCGATCGAGTCTGCTAAAAAAGCCGGCTTCGATAACTTCAATCTGGACTTGATGCACGGCCTCCCCGACCAAACTCCAAGCGAGGCGCTTGACGACCTCAAGACAGCAATGGGTCATGAGCCTCCTCACATTTCCTGGTACCAGCTGACTCTTGAGCCGAATACCGAGTTCTATAGTCGTCCGCCAGATTTGCCAGACGATGATCTGCTCTGGGAGATTGCTCAGCGCGGTGGCGAGTTTTTGCACCAGCACGGATTCAGTGACTACGAGGTATCTGCCTGGTGCCAGCAAGGCAAGGCTTCAAGGCACAACCTTAACTACTGGACTTTCGGGGACTACCTGGCACTGGGCGCAGGAGGCCACGGCAAAATCAGTCTTCCCGATGGCACCATAAAGCGTTACTGGAAAACACGGCAGCCAGAGGCCTACCTGAACCGAATTGGCAGTCGCACCGCCGGAAGCGACACTATTGAGGCCGCCGAGCTCCCTTTAGAGTTCCTGATGAACGCGCTGCGCCTGCGCAAAGGGGTGGACGAACGTCTTTTCTATGAGCGTACGGGTTTACCCTTGTCATCCATTGAGGTACAACTTCAGTCATTGCGTGATGATAAACTGCTGATTGGTGACCGACTTCAAGCCACCGGCTTGGGGCAAAGGTACCTGAACAGCCTGTTGGAGCGTTTTCTGTAATGAACACGGCAAAACGATTGTTGGCTTTTCCCAAGCGTCTGAAAGGCTGCCTGATCGCAACGGCGGTGTTACTCGCTGCACTAATACTGATTAATCAGCCGCTGAAAACCGGCTCTGCGCATCAAGGAATTGTAAGCTTTCAGCTAGCGGGGGGCGCTGAGCACGCGCTGGCGATTGTACAAAGCTGGGGAGAGGAGGGTCTGCAATGGGCCAAACTGTCCCTTTGGCTCGATTTCTTTTTCATTCCTGTCTACTGCCTGACCCTGATTCTGCTAACGCGACACTGCACACTCGACCGACCTGGCATTCGTGAGCGGACCGCTGCCCGCTGGGTCAGAACATTGTTTATTTTGGCCGGTCTGGCGGATGCGACGGAGAACGTTCTGCTGCTGAACAACCTGGACGCACCTACAGATGCCATCAGTCTTGCAGCCACTATCAGCTCCCTGACCAAATTTACGGCGCTTACACTCGGCATTGCAGGGCTGGTGATTATTCGTGCTGCCCGGCGCCAGCCATTGGCACCGGGGTAACTGCCAGAACGTGAAACCTAGTTGGTGCGGTGAAACAACAAATCCCAAACACCATGGCCCAGGTTTTCCCCACGCTTTTCAAACTTGGTGACCGGGCGATAATCCGGTCGCGGTGAGTATTTGCCCTGCTCCTGGGTATTAGCAAAACCTTCCGACTCGCCCATTACGTCCATCATATGCTCTGCGTAGTTTTCCCAGTCTGTAGCCAGGTGCAGAATGCCGCCAACACGCAACTTGTGGCGGATGCGCTGAACAAATTCAGGTTGAACCAACCGGCGCTTGTGATGCTTCTTTTTGTGCCAGGGATCCGGGAAGAAAACCATAACCTGATCCAGGCAGGCATCCGGCAGGCATAGATCGATCACATCGTTAGCATCTATGTTATAAACGCGGATATTTTCCAGGCCTCGCTCTTCGATCTCCTTGAGCAAAGCGCCCACGCCCGGCAAATGAACTTCCACTCCAATGAAATCCTGCTCCGGCGCCGCTTCAGCCATGTCCGCCAAGGAACGACCCATGCCGAAACCGACCTCCAGGTTGAGCATGGCATCGCGGCCAAATACCTGACGCGGGTCAATCATTCCGTTTTCACGGCTTAAGCCAAACTTTGGCCAACTGCGCTCGTAGGCCTTTTTCTGGCCTTCCGTCATGCGCCCTTGGCGCAACACAAAACTACGGACGCCGCGACGAGTTGTAATCGGTGAGTCGCTTGTTGCTTGTTTCGATAGATTTTCGTCGCCAAGGTCGTGCGGTTCTTTTTGATCAGTCATCTGCAATCCTTAACCCCCGGCTGTGGGTGTTGTTAACGGTATTTGCATACAGTTTACCAGAGTAGAAAGAATCAGGCGGATACCACAGAGCTCTTTCCGGTTTGGCGATCAAACTGTCGGTAACCCAGGGCCTCGATCAGGTGAGGCTGAGTAACCGAATCTGACCCATCAAGGTCTGCCAGTGTACGGGCAACCCGCAGTATCCGGTGCAGCGCCCGGGCTGATAGCCCCAGCTTTTCCATGGCGCCAGAAAGCAACTTTTCACTGGTGTATTCAAGGCGACAGGCCTTCTGCAACTGGCGGCCGGCCAAAGTCGCATTCACACACCCGCGTTGTGTCTGGCGCTCTCTGGCAAGCGCTACCCGCTCTCGCACCGCGGCACTGGGCTCGCCGTCACCGCCGGATTGCATCAACACATCGCCACTTTGCACAGGCACTTCTACGTGCAAATCGAATCTATCCAACAGTGGCCCGGAAATTTTCGAGCGATAACGCATCACCTGCTGCGGCGTACATTGGCATTCAATGGTGGGATGCCCGTTGTAACCACATGGGCAGGGGTTCATCGCGCCGATGACCTGAAATCGAGCAGGAAAAGTGACCTGCCGCGCCGCGCGGCTGATGGAAATCTCACCGGTTTCCATGGGTTCACGCAGCACTTCCAGAACCCGACGCTCAAACTCCGGCAACTCATCAAGAAAAAGCACCCCCCGGTGTGCCAGCGAGATTTCGCCCGGCCTCGGGCTGCTGCCCCCGCCCACCAGCGCCACTGCGGAAGCGGTATGATGGGGAGATCTAAACGGTGGTTGGCGCCAACTGCCCTCGCCCACTCCCAACCCGGCGACCGAGTGCACGCTGGCCACTTCCATGGCGTGATCATCGCTCAAGTCCGGCAGGATTCCGGGTAACCGGCTGGCCAACATACTCTTGCCGGTTCCTGGAGGGCCAAAAAAGAGTAAATTATGGGCACCAGCGGCAGCCACTTCCAGTGCCCGGCGAGGGACACTCTGGCCACGCACATCCGCGAGATCAGGCGTACTCGAAAGAGCGAATGGTTCAGGCTTTGTGCGGGGCACAGGCACCAATCTGGCGCGCCCACACAAGTGCTCGCAAACCGCCAGTATATGCCCTGCTGCCAGCACATCATCATGGCTTGCAAGCGCTGCTTCTTCAGCGTTGCTATTGGGCACCAGCAAACTCCGCCCCGCATTCCGCGCTGCGAGAACCGCAGGCAACACGCCTTTTAGCGGGCGAAGTGCACCATCGAGGGAGAGCTCTCCAAGGAACTCCAAGGCAGCAAGGCTTTCGGCAGGAATCTGTCCTGAAGCGGCCAGGATGCCAAGAGCAATGGGCAGGTCAAAACGCCCACCCTCTTTCGGGAGATCTGCGGGGGCAAGGTTGATGGTTATTCTTCTGGCTGGGAATTCGAAGCCTGCGTTCAACAATGCACTTCTTACCCGTTCGCGGCTTTCACGCACCCCGGTTTCTGGCAGGCCAACAATAGAAAGCGCGGGGAGTCCTCCTGAGAGGTGAACCTCAACCGTGACCTCGGGTGCAGACACGCCAATGATGGCGCGGGAATGAACAACGGCAAGCATAACAACCTTCCATGGTTTCTGACGAATCAGTGCGGGCCCTGGGCTGATGGACCCACCTTAGCCCGGCTTCCTGCCGGGGTTAAAATCAACTTACTGCGCTTTCGCAGACTTCTCCAGCTCAACCACTCTTTTTTCGAGGGACTCTACCATTTCACGGGTTTTCATAAGCACTGCTTGCTGGGCATCAAATTCGTCGCGAGTCACGAGTTCCAGGCGAGACAGTACCGCCATGACCGTAGCACGGGCCTGGGTTTCAAAATCGTCCCTGGCAGCACGTGCCATATCCGGTACAAATTGCCCAAACTGCCCCTGCAATTGCGCAAAAATATCCTGTGGGCCTTTCACTCGTCACCTCACTGATTAAAATAATGTCCGGTTTCGGCCAAAAGACAACAGCCGCTACCTGTTAGCAGGAGTGTATCACACAGCCAGCCCTGCCATACTAGGCGTGGTGAGCACTATAATAACCCTGCCTGCCCCTTGGCTTGCTCCGTTGTGGCTCACGGGATGGCAGAGCGCCCTAATCTGGTGCATAAACTGGTTCCAGGATTAATACCGCCCTGCAATCATAAAGCTACAAAATATTGATTTAAATGTATTTTTTTGCGTTGGCACACCCGGTGCTATAGCTCTTGTACGCAATCCGCACAGTTGACGTGCAGAGCAGCAGCACTCCGAACTCAACGAATGGCCGGTGGCCTCGTATGTTGGGACGGTTTTACCAAGGAGAAAGCAATGAAACTTGTGACAGCGATCATCAAGCCTTTCAAGTTGGATGATGTCCGAGAGGCACTATCCGAGATTGGCGTACAAGGCGTAACCGTCACCGAAGTGAAAGGCTTCGGACGGCAGAAGGGCCACACGGAACTCTATCGTGGCGCAGAGTATGTGGTGGATTTTCTGCCAAAGGTGAAAGTGGAAGTCGCTATTGGCGACAACCTGCTGGATCAGGTTATCGAATCCATTACCAAAGCTGCCAATACCGGCAAGATTGGCGATGGCAAGATCTTCGTGACCGAACTGCTACAGGCGATTCGAATTCGGACAGGCGAAACCGGCGAAGAAGCGGTCTGATTCGGCTCTGATTACCTGAACAAACCAACGCAAAAAAACCACTCTGAAGTGCCTTGTGCGGAGGGCTTCCTATGGAAAGCAATGTTTTTCACCTGCAGTATGCAATAGATACCTTTTATTTCTTGATGTGCGGCGCATTAGTAATGTGGATGGCTGCCGGTTTTGCCATGTTCGAATCCGGGCTGGTAAGAGCTAAAAACACCACTGAAATCCTCACCAAAAACGTCGCACTCTATGCCATTGCCTGCACCATGTATCTGGTGTGCGGCTATGCCATCATGTACGACGGCACCCTCCTACTGAACGGCATTGAGCAAACCGATGCGGCAGCAGTTCTGGGTGATTTTGCAGGCCGTGAAGATGGCTTTGAGGGCGGTGCCATTTACTCCAGCGCTGCGGATTTCTTCTTCCAGGTGGTATTTGTCGCCACCGCCATGTCGATCGTATCCGGCGCCGTTGCGGAGCGAATGAAACTCTGGGCTTTTCTCGCCTTTGCAGTAGTAATGACCGGCGTCATCTACCCTCTGGAAGGCTCCTGGACCTGGGGCGGCAAGGATGTTTTCGGGTTGTATAACCTGGGCGACCTTGGTTTCAGTGACTTCGCCGGCTCCGGCATCGTCCACTTGGCAGGCGCGGCCGCCGCTCTTGCGGGTGTACTGCTGCTGGGCGCACGGAAAGGCAAATACGGTCCCCAGGGCGAAATCCGAGCAATCCCCGGATCCAACCTGCCGCTGGCTGCGCTAGGCACCTTCATTCTGTGGATGGGCTGGTTCGGCTTCAACGGTGGCTCTGTTCTTAAACTGGGCGATATCGCCAGTGCCAACTCCGTTGCCATGGTATTCCTCAACACCAACGCAGCTGCCGCTGGTGGCGCCATCGCCGCCCTGATAACCGGTCGCCTACTGTTCGGTAAAGCGGATTTAACCATGCTCCTTAACGGTGCAATCGCTGGTCTGGTGGTTATCACCGCCGAACCCTCCACTCCAAGTGCCTTGATTGCAACACTCTGGGGCAGCCTGGGCGGTGTCGCTGTGGTGTTCAGCGTTATCTTTCTCGACAAGCTGCGTATCGACGACCCGGTGGGCGCCATCTCGGCTCACGGCGTATGCGGCTTGCTCGGACTGATGCTGGTACCTGTCACCAACGCCGATGCAACCTTCAGCGGGCAATTGATTGGCGCCGCAACCATCTTCGGTTGGGTGTTCCTCGCCAGCCTGCTGACATGGGGCATCATCAAGGCGGTAATGGGAGTAAGAGTCAGCGAACAGGACGAGTACGAGGGCGTTGATTTGTCTGAGTGTGGCATGGAGGCTTATCCGGAGTTTGTTACCGGGAAGTGATACAGATTCTATCCATGCTAAAAGGGGTGCCAAATGGCACCCCTTTTTTTCAAGCGGAGCTAAATCTTAACTTTCACCCGGACGTGTCTCATCTTCAAGTGCGTCGATCATGAACTGCGGCATAGCCAGCGCTCCGTGGTGCATGCCGCTGTTGTAATAGCGGGTCACGAAGGGGCGTTTATTGGCGTCGTCTTCGCGGAAATACCTCAGCGGATTGCCTTTGCTAGCCATGGTGCAGCTCCACCAGCCGGTGGGGTATACAGGCTGAGGGAACGGCATGGTTTGTACGTGGTCGAAGCCAGCTTTGCGCATGTCGTTGTGCATGTCTTTGATGATGGTATCCGTGTGCAGCAACGGCGATTCGCTCTGCTGCACGATAATACCGCCCTCACCCAGCGCAAGCATGGCATCGCGATAGAAATCCAGAGCAAACAGTCCTTCAGCAGGGCCGACCGGGTCGGTACTGTCAATGATGATGATATCGATGCTGCCAGGATCCACTTCCCGCATCCACTGAACCCCGTCACCAAAGAAAAAGTTGGCTCGTGGGTCATCATTGGATTCACACAGTTCGGGGAAGTACTCTTCAGACATGCGGGTGACACGCTCGTCGATTTCAACTTGCCATGCCTCTTCAACGTCTGGGTGCTTCAGCACTTCCTTCAAGGTGCCGCAGTCGCCGCCACCCACAATCACTACCTTTTTCGGTTTTTTATGGGTGAAGAGCACCGGATGGGTCATCATTTCGTGGTAGAGAAAGTTATCCCGAGTGGTCAACATCACGCAGCCATCCAGCACCATGAGGTTGCCGAAAGTTTCGGTTTCGTAGATTTCCAGTTTCTGAAACGGTGTTTGCTCTTCGTGCAGTTTCTTCTTCACCTGAAGGGAGAAGGCGGTTCCCTGATCCTGGAATACTTCGGTGAACCAATCGTTATTCAGCGTTGTCATGGTGCTCTCCTGCAAAACCCTGGTGCAATGGCCAAAACCGGTATTGTAGGGGCGTGTGCCGGTCAGCCATAGTGTTTGTTGGCAATTATTGTGGTTTAGCCCTGTTGCCGAAAAATCGATGGCCACAGCCTCTTTCAGCTGCAAAGGCTAAACCCTACAATACCAGCCAGGCAGCCGGCCTGCCCGGCCCAGGTTTTCCATAAGGATTGCAAGCATGAGCAACACCAGCGCCTCCCCGGCTCACAAGGTTTACAACATCACCCAATGGAGCGATGGCTATATTGGCGTTAATACCGAGGGCGAGGTTGTTATTCGGCCAAACCGAGGCAAGAACGATGCAGAAATCAACCTGCCAGAGTTAACACGTTCGCTGGTGGACTCCGGGCTCCAGCTGCCTGTGCTGATCCGTTTTACAGACATTCTTCACGACCGGGTGAACAAGCTGTGCAACTCGTTCAACAAAGTCACCGCGGAGCATGGCTACAAAGGGCAATACACCGCGGTTTATCCCATCAAGGTAAACCAGCAGCGGCGAGTAGTTGAAGAACTGATTGCTGCAGAACCGGCTGCCAGCAATGGCCAAATCGGCCTGGAGGCCGGCAGCAAGCCAGAGCTCATGGCCGTGCTGGCACTGGCCAGGCAGGCTGGCTCGGTTATCGTGTGCAACGGCTACAAAGACAGAGAGTACATCCGCCTGGCGTTGATCGGCCAGAAGCTGGGCCACCGGGTGTTTATTGTGGTGGAAAAGCAATCGGAGCTGCCGCTGATCCTGGAAGAAGCCGCAAAGCTGGAGGTCTCTCCCCTTATTGGTGTTCGGGTTCGTCTGGCCACCATTGGTAAGGGCAACTGGCAGAACACGGGCGGCGAGAAGTCCAAGTTCGGCTTGTCTGCCAGCCAGGTTCTGGATGTCGTGAACACGCTGCACCAAGCCGATGCCCTGGATACCCTGCAACTGCTGCACTTCCACTTGGGTTCCCAGATAGCCAATATTCGCGATATTCAGACCGGGTTGCGGGAATGTGCGCGCTTTTACAGCGAACTGAGACACATGGGTGCCCCGGTGAACACTGTGGATATTGGCGGTGGTCTGGGAGTTGATTACGAGGGTACCCGCTCCCGCAGCGCCTGCTCCATGAATTACACAATGTATGAGTACGCCTACAACGTGGTGCGCGTGCTGCAAGCTGAATGTGATCGTTACAACCTTCCGCATCCAGATCTGATCAGCGAATCCGGCCGGGCACTGACCGCACACCATTCTGTGCTGGTGACCAATGTAATTGACCATGAGGAGCCGGAAGATCACTCTGCCAAACAGCCAGAGCAGGATGCACCGGCACCTCTGCAGGATCTATGGCGTGACCTGAAGAGCCTGGAAGACCCCGAATCCCCGCGCTCGTTGGCAGAAATTTATCACGACGTGCTGCACGCCATGTCAGATGTTCACGGCCAGTTTGCCCACGGTACGCTGTCGCTGCAGGAGCGTGCAGATTCGGAAATACTCTATATCCGCTGCTGTCGTTTGCTTCATGGTCAGCTGGACAGAAACAGCCGTGCCCACCGTGAAATCATTGACGAGCTGAACGAAAAGCTTGCTGCGAAGCTGTTTGTAAACTTCTCGCTGTTTCAATCATTGCCGGATGTGTGGGGGATCGACCAGATATTCCCGGTAATGCCGGTGAATGGTCTTAACCGCCCGCTTACCCGCAGAGCCGTTATTCAAGACATCACTTGTGATTCGGATGGTCGTATCGATCGCTACGTGGATGGCCAAGGCACGGAAACCACCCTACCCCTGCCCGAAGAGAAGCCTGGCGAGCCTTTGCTGATGGGTTTCTTTATGACCGGCGCCTATCAGGAAATCCTGGGGGATATGCACAACCTGTTTGGTGACACGCATTCTGTAGACGTGCGCCTGAACGAAGCCGGGGGCTACGACATCAATACGCCCATTATCGGCGACACGGTGGCCCATGTGCTCAGGTATGTTAACTTCGAGCCCAACAACCTGCTGCAAGCCTACCGCAACAAGTTTGCTTCAAGCGGCTTGCCTGAAGGTATCCAATCCGCGCTGCAGGAAGAGCTGGCTGCCGGGCTTGAGGGATACACCTATCTCGAAGAATAAGCGTTTCTTTCGATACCAGACTGATCCGCACTGAAATCCGCCCCGTAAATACGGTGACTGACATTCTCGGGGCGAGTGCATAGAATGAATACCGTAACAAACATAAATCATGCAACAGTCAAGGAGCGTCCGGTGACCACACTGGATCAACAGCCAGCACGTGCCGAGGGCCGAAAGGACCCTTGGAGCCAGTTGTTGGTGAAGGTGGGGAAAAGCCAGGACCGCCAAGCCTATCACTCCTTGTTTGAGCACTTCGCGCCACAGCTCAAGTATTACGCTATGGCAAACGGCATGGCCAGTCACGCAGATGAGCTGGTTCAGGAAGTATTCGTTTCTATCTGGCGCAAGGCCAGCCTTTATGACTGGCAAAAAGCCGCAGCCTCCACCTGGATTTTCACCATCGCACGTAACCAGCGCATTGATATGTTGCGCAAGATGCGCCGAACCAGTGTTGAAATGGCGGTTGAAACCGAAGATCTTTGGCAGATTCCCGGAGAAGACGACAACCAACCGGTAACCTCTCTGCACCGGCTCATGTCTGAGCGGCGCGTAAGGGAGTCGCTCAGCCAACTGCCTGAAGATCAGATTACGGTCATTGCCAAGGTATACATGGAGCAGAAGTCCCACCAGATGGTGGCCGACGAACTGAACATTCCCCTGGGCACGGTGAAGAGCCGGGTGCGCCTGGCGCTAAGCAAACTGAAAGTGATTTTGCAGGATCAGAACGTATGACACGGCATCACCCCGATAGCCTGAGCCTGATGGAATACAGTGCGGGCAACCTGAGCGAACCCCACGCTCTGTGCATCCGCCTCCATCTCGATAAATGCTCACATTGCCGCCACCAGGTTGACACCCTCGACAGCCTTGGTGCTGTGATGATGGAGCAGCAGCCAAAAGTCAGCGTTTCCGGGGCGATGTTCGACGATATTCTTGCCAGAATTGACAGCTCTCCGGAGCTCAAACCACAAGCGACCGTGCAGCCAAAGACGAGCCTTCTCCAGAAACTGTTAGGTGAAGACATCAACAATTTGCCCTGGAAACGACAACTGGGGGATGTCAGCGTTCTGGACATCACCGAAAAGTTTCCGGGCCAGAATGAGCAGGTTGTCTTACAGAAACTGGTAGCAGGAGGCAAAGCGCCCGCTCACACCCATCGTGGCACAGAAACAACCATCGTGTTGCAGGGAATGTTCTCTGACCAGAAAGGCGTATTCAACCAATGGGATTTTGTGGTTCTGAATGAACAGGATGAACACAAGCCCATCGCACTGGGTTCAGATGACTGCATTACGCTTTCGGTTCTGAGTGCTCCATTGAAGCTGACGGGCACCTTCACTCGTTTGCTGAACCCGTTTATACGCTGACTTTTCACGCCCATTTCGGTTTACTGCCGCTTTAGCTGCCCATTACTTCGGCAAGCTTGAGCCGTCCCAGCTCCTAAAGCGGCTCTTCTCCTTCTGTGTGCTATCCCCCCAATAACTGACAACAGATTCCCGGCGGTCTCAGCCGGGCTGTGCACCTGCAGTTGCCCCAGACCGAATAAACCGGTGAACCACCGAATTAAAACAGCCGTATGAATTGGTAATAACACCAGCAAAAGACCAAAAGCGCTCACCAAGGAGAATGCTCATGCAATACCAGGCTCCAGCAAATGATCTTCGCTTTCTGTTGTTTGATGTACTGGGTGTTGACCGGCTTCACGAACTGGAAAAGTACGCCGATGCCACACCGGATCTTATTTCTGCAGTGATTGATGAAGCCGGCAAGCTGGCTGCCGAAGTCATTCAGCCCACCAACCAGAATGGTGATCGTGAAGGCTGCCACTACGATCCTGGAACCCATGATGTGAAAACACCACAAGGGTTCAAGGAAGCCTATAAAAAGTTTGTGGAAGGCGGCTGGACGGCTCTGGATGCACCCGTAGAATTTGGCGGTCAAGGCCTGCCCCACACCCTCAAGTTTGTGGTGGATGAAATGGTGTGTTCCACCAACCTGTCTCTGGGCATGTACCCGGGGCTGACCCATGGTGCCATCAGCGCTCTTTACGCCCACGGATCTGACGAACTGAAGCAAACCTATCTGGAAAAGCTGATCTCCGGTGAATGGACAGGCACCATGTGTCTGACAGAACCTCAATGTGGCACCGACCTCGGTATGATTCGCACCCGCGCCACGCCGAATGATGATGGCAGCTACGCCATTGAGGGCACCAAAATCTGGATTACCGGCGGCGAACACGATCTCACTGACAATATCGTGCATTTGGTGCTAGCCAAGTTGCCCGGCGCGCCGGATACCACTAAAGGCATTTCCCTGTTTATAGTGCCCAAGTTTCTGCCGGAATCCGGCGAGCGCAACCCGGCGTTCTGTGGTGGCCTGGAGCACAAAATGGGTATCAAGGGCTCCGCCACCTGCGTGATGAACTTTGAGGGCGCCAAAGGCTGGCTGGTAGGCGAGGCGAACGATGGCATGCGCTCCATGTTCACCATGATGAACGAAGCCCGCCTGATGGTTGGCATGCAGGGCCTGGGCCTTGCGGAAATGGCCTACCAGGAGAGCCTCGCATTTGCCAAAGAGCGTCTGCAAAGCCGTTCCCTGAGCGGCCCGAAGAACCCGAATGGCCCGGCAGACCCGATCATCGTGCACCCGGATGTGCGTCGAATGCTGATGCGCCAGAAGGTCCTGAATGAAGGTATGCGTGCTTTGGCGTTGTTTACCGGTCACCAGCTGGACCTCTCAGTCGCCCACACCGATGAATCCACACGCGAATCGGCGGATGATCTGGTGCAACTGCTCACCCCCGTAGTCAAAGCGTTTCTGACCGACGAAGGCGCCAATAATGCCAATACAGGTCTGCAGGTACTTGGCGGCTCTGGTTTCACCACCGACTGGCCATTGGAACAGCTGGTTCGTGATGGCCGTATTGCCCGCATCTACGAAGGTACAAACGGTATTCAGGCGATGGATCTGGTGGGCCGGAAACTGAGCTTGAAAGACGGGCAGCTTGTGCGCACTTTATTTGGTGTACTCTCAGGCTACCTGAAGGACAACCCGGAAGCGCCTCATCGCGAAGACCTGAAAGGTGCCATGGGTGCGCTGGAAAAAGCTACCATGTGGCTGGCAACCTACGCCCCGAAAGATCCTGAGCAGGCCGGCGCAGCAGCCACACCTTATTTGCGTTTGATGGCGCTGACGGTTGTCGGCTATATGTGGTCGCGCATGGCAAATGTGGCGAGTCAGCAACTTGCGGCAGGAGAAGGCAACAAGCCGTTATTGGAGGCCAAGTTGGTGTCTGCCCGCTTCTATTTTGACAAGCTGTTGCCGGAAATTCACTGGTTGTTGAGCGACATTGAGAGTGGAAAGGACACTCTTATGGCTATGGAGGACGCTCACTGGGCTGCCTGAGCCCTCAGCCAGACATTCTTGATTAAGCCACACAATGCGTGGCTTTTTTCACCTGTTTTATGTCTGCTCAGACACTAGGGTATAATCGCGCCCTTGATTTCATCCGGCTAGCGCCCGGATCCAAACGGAGACCCCATGAACACCGACGACTATGCTCTCCGCTTTGGCGGCATTGAACGCCTTTACGGGCGCCGCGCCCTGCACGCCTTCCGCGATGCCCACGTTGCAGTAATCGGCTTGGGCGGAGTGGGTTCCTGGGCGGCGGAGGCATTAGCCCGCAGTGGCGTTGGCACTATTACACTGGTCGACATGGATGATATCTGTGTGTCCAACACCAACCGCCAGCTCCATGCTCTGGAAGGCCAGTACGGGCGCACAAAAACCGATGCCATGGCGGATCGGCTGAAAGCCATCAATCCCCATGCCGATATCCGTGTTCACTTTGGCTTTCTCACTCTGAAAAACCTGGCCGAGCTGATCACCCCAGACATGACAGCGGTGGTAGACGCCATAGACAGCGTGAAACCCAAGGCGGCCCTGATTGCCCACTGCCAACGGGGCAAGATCCCCATCGTCTGCGCCGGAGGCGCGGGTGGCCAAACAGATCCCACTAAAATTCTGGTGGCAGACCTCAGCAAAACCACACAGGATCCGTTACTGGCGAAGGTTCGTAATCTCCTGCGCCGGGAATACGGTTTTTCTCGTAATCCAAAGCGGCGATTTGGGATCGAGGCCGTATACTCAACTGAACAACTCACATATCCTGCCGGAGATGGCGAAATTTGCCTGCAAAAGCCTGCAACCTCGGGCCCCACACGGCTAGACTGCGCCACCGGCTTTGGCGCCGCCTGCCCTGTTACGGCCAGCTTTGGCCTGTTTGCAGCTTCCCGGCTGTTAAATCGCATTGCAAAACGCGCTAACCAATAATCACACGGGTTCCAGATCTTTATGCCAGCCAGCACAGTCCTGATTCTTGCCATCATTGGTATTCTTTCACTGTCGTTTCAATGGCTTGCCTGGCGTGTGCGCGTGCCTGCCATTCTTTTTCTGCTTGCCGGCGGTATTCTGGTGGGCCCGGTACTGGGTTTTCTGAAGCCCGACGAAGTAT
The DNA here is from genome assembly GCF_031157525.1 of Marinobacter sediminicola. Taxonomy (GTDB): domain Bacteria; phylum Pseudomonadota; class Gammaproteobacteria; order Pseudomonadales; family Oleiphilaceae; genus Marinobacter; species Marinobacter sediminicola. The sequence goes on along the minus strand of NZ_JAVIXR010000007.1, from coordinate 113,369 downwards.
TCGGTGACCTGCTATTTCCCATGGTCTCATTGGCGGTTGCCATCATTCTGTTCGAAGGCAGCCTGACTCTGCGCTTTGATGAGATTCGCGGGCACAGCAAAATGACCCGCAATCTCATATTCGTTGGTTCTGTTGTTACCGGGATTATTGCCACTCTGGCTGCACGCTGGGTATTGGAGATTTCATGGGCTGTTGCCATGCTTTTTGGTGGAATTTCTGTTGTCACAGGGCCAACCGTGATCGCGCCCCTGCTTCGCTCTGTGCGCCCGAGCGCCAAGCTGGCCAATATCCTGCGCTGGGAAGGCATCATTATCGACCCTGTAGGTGCCCTGTTAGCAGTTCTGGTATTCGAGGGCATAGTGTCATGGGGTCAGGGGAACGTGTTCGGCCATTCCCTGTATATCTTCGGTAAAACCCTGGTCATCGGCTTCACCACTGGTGCTCTGGCGGGTTATCTGAATGGCTTGGTGCTGCGCAAGCACCTGATGCCGCACTACTTGCACAACGCCGCAACACTCACCTTTATGCTGGGTGTCTACGCCTTCTCCAATGAAATGGCCCACGAATCCGGCCTGCTCACCGTTACGGTCATGGGCATCTGGATGGCCAATATGAAGCAGGTTTCTGTAGACAGTATTCTGGAGTTCAAGGAGTCCCTGAGCGTACTGCTGATTTCGGCTTTGTTTATCATCCTCGCCGCCCGGGTCGAGTTTGCTGCCATTGCGGATCTGGGCTGGGGATTGGCCGTGGTTCTCGCTGTTCTGATGCTGGTCGCCCGGCCACTCAGCGTATTTCTTTCGGCCATAGGCACTGATCTGAACTTGCGTGAAAAGCTGTTCTTAAGCTGGATTGCGCCAAGAGGCATTGTTGCGGCTGCTGTTTCTGCCCTGTTCGCCTTCCAGCTTCAAAACCTAGGCTACGAAAGCGCAGCCGCCCTTGTGCCCATGGTGTTCGTATTGATTATTGCCACTGTTACGCTGCAAAGCCTGACTGCACGGCCTATCGCCCGATTGCTCAAAGTCACCGAGCCGGCTGAGTATGGTTTTCTGATTTTAGGCGCTAACCCGGTGGCCCGTATGATTGGGCAAGCTCTCAAAAAACATGACGTTCCGGTAGCTTTGGCGGACACCAACTGGGAGAACGTGCGCCAGGCGCGGATGGACAACTTGAAGGTGTATTTCGGTAACCCGATTTCCGAGCATGCCTCAACTCACCTTGATCTCACTGGAATCGGCAACCTGCTGGTTATCTCTCCGTACAAACACATGAACTCGCTGGCCACCTACCACTTCCTCGATTGGTTCGGTGACACCAGCGTATTCAGCCTTTCGGAAGGCGACCAGGATCAGAAGGCTCGGCACCAGACCGCAGGGAAGATTCAGATGACTCGCGGCCTGTTCGACGACGTGAGCTACGCCAACCTTGCGAGCCTGGCGAGCCAGGGGTACACGGTAAAAACCACCCAGCTCAGCGAAGAGTTTGAATACAACGACTTTCTGGCGAAGTACCAGGGAGAGGCCTTGGTACTGTTTGTATTTGACAGCAAGAGCCGCATCAAACCAGTGCGCAGCATGGATGATCTGAAACCAGATGATGACTGGATCCTGATAAGCCTGGTGCCACCACAAGACCGCAAAGAACGGAAAAGCAGAGAAAGTAATGGGGAAGGAGCAGAGCCTTCGGCTATGGGTAAGGAGCCTTCGGTCATGGGCAAAGAGCCCTCGACCCCCGGGAAGGAGGCCTCAGCTTCAGAGGGCGACTCCTCAACAGAAAGCTCGTCCCCCAGAAGCTGAATTCAGCAAAAGTACTTCAGGGCTAGCTGCAATCCAGAACCAGCTTGCCCCGCACATGCCCACCCTCAAGTAGTTCGTGGGCTTGTGCCGCCTGATCCAGCTTAAAAGCCTTCTCAATGTGCACCTTCACATCACCGTCTTCAATCAGCTCGGCAATTTCATCAAGGTGAAACACATCCGGGCGCACGGTCATGCCGTAAGCCTTCAGCCCCTGGGCTTCGGCGGCGCTGATAACCTCATCGGCTGTCACCGTCGGAATAGTAACCAACACGCCGCTCTCCCCAAGTGTTCGCAGGGAGCGTTTGCCCGTCTCACCGCCAACCAGATCCAACACAACATCCAGCCCAAAGCATTCGTCAGCAAAATCTGTGGTGTTGTAGTCGATCACTTCGTGCACACCCAGCTCCGCAAGGAAATCACGATTGCCTGCAGAGGCCGTGGCAATAACGTGAGCCCCATGTGCAAGTGCAAACTGCACCGCCAAGTGCCCCACACCGCCAGCGCCTGCGTGCACAAGAATTTTCTGGCCTGGCGCAAGCTCTGCCACCTCAAACAGCGCCTGCCAGGCTGTGAGTGCCGCCAGCGGCAAGGCACCTGCGGTTACAAGATCAAGCTCCTCGGGCACAACGGCCAACTCGTCTGCCGTTGCCAGCGCATATTCCGAGTAGCCCCCACCATTCAATGGAAAGCCCACCAACCCCATAACCCGGTCGCCGGGTGCCAAGGTGGTTACGCCATCACCGATGGCAACAACTTCCCCAGCCACATCGTAGCCTGGAGTCCAGGGCAGCGAACTCTCTATCTGCTGGGCTACAAATCCGAAGCCTTTACGGGTTTTCCAGTCGATAGGATTCACCCCAGCGCCGTGAACACGAATTAGCACCTCACCTTGATGTGGCGATGGAATCTCTGAGCTGACAACGTCCAGAACATCACGCTCACCAAATTGGTGGTAGACCACCTTTTTCATGGACGATTCAGAATGCTGATCAATGGGGGTATCCATGGGTATCTCCGCAAAGGGTGCCGATAGTGATTGATTTGGATGGGGCGTTTTATTCTCTTTTCAGACTACCAGAAGTTGACAGTAATAGTGACTGGCCACCAACTTACAAACCTTTCCCGCCGTCTACACTGGCGGCTTTCAAGATGTCGGCAAATTCTTTCGGTGCCCGAGAGGGACGCTGGGTTTTCAGATCCACGCAGGCGTGAGTCGACATTGCCCGCACCAGAGTTCTCCCATCGGCTGGTCGCACCAGCTGGAACTGCCGTGCAGAACGAAAACGGCCGTCGAAGCCGGTAAGCCAAGTGCCCAAAATCAGCCGATCACCCGGGTTGGCAGATGCAAGATAATCGATCTCTGTACGGGTGATTGCCATAGCTTTGCCAGTGGCTTCATGTAGTTCCCAGGTCATACCGAGACTCTTGATGTGCGCCCAGCTGACGTCTTCGAGCCAGCGCACATAGACCACATTGTTGGCGTGTCCCAACTCGTCGGTATCCTCCTCAACCACCTGGATCTCAAGGGTATAGGGGTCAGGAAGATCCCATTGTATTGGCTTCTGTTCGGTCATTACCGCTCTCCAAGGCCCGGAACATCCTGCAACGGCAAACGCCCGATGCGATCATTGTGCAATGAGCCAAAATACAGGTAATCGCCGTGGGGGTTAACCGACGTAATTTCCTGCAAATGTTTGCCCTCGGTGTCGTGCAGACTGGTGATGACCTCTCCTTCCCCATTAAACGCTACCACCAGACCATATTCCTGAGGTGCAGGCTGAAAGCTCTGCGGCAGTTTTGCAACCAGTTCTTTGAGCCAGGGTTTGGGGTGTAACTTATCAATATTGGCATTCCGGAGTGTAGGAAAGGCTACCCAGAACCTACCCTGGTCATCCACCGCAAGATTGTCGGGAAAGCCTGGCAGGTTTTCTGCAAAAATCTCTGCCTGGCCAGCTTTCGGGCCATTTATCCAGTATTTATGAATGCGATATTTCCAGGTTTCATTCACCAGCAGGTAATCGCCATCCGGTGCCACCGCAACGCCGTTGGCAAAATGCAGGTCTCTCAGCAAAACCTCGGTTGCACCGGTTTCCGGGGTATACCGCAAAAGCCGACCATGGGGGCGCATTTCAAAAAGATCGAGAAGGTAGTCATGCTGGTAGAAACGGGAACTGGCATCGGAGAAATAGATGCGCCCATCAGAAGCGATATCCAGATCATCTGTAAACCGGAAGGGTACTCCCTCAGCCTCCGTGCTCAACACCGTAATCTCGCCGTCAGGCGTCACGGACAGCAGGCCCTTCCATGCATCCGCGACAATCAAGTTGCCACTCTGATCAAACACCATGCCCAAGGGGCGGCCTCCGGTAGACAACCAGTTTTCAACCCGACCATCGGGAAACACCCTCACAATGTAACCGTCTTGGGTGCCGGCAAAAACCACACCTTCGGAGCTAACGGCTGTGTCTTCCGGGCCATAAACCTGGCCCTTTGCCAACAATTTCGCCTGCCGTAGATGCTCATTCGGGGTAAGCAAGCCCGTCATGGATTCCGGGGCTGGCGGCTGCCAGGCTTTGGCATCAATAGGGGATGGCGCCATAAAAAGGCCACCCAGAAGAATAAACAAAACCACTAACCCACCCATCAACCACTTCATACGCTCAACCTGTGTTTGTTGTTTTTTTTAAAGGCTTAAACGGCACCCTTCCCCGTCAAAAACTGCTGACACAACGCCACGAAGGTGTCAGTCTTTTCCGCATGCAGCCAGTGCCCGGTGCCATCAATCACCTCCAGCTGCGCCTCAGGGAACAGCCGGTAGATTTCCTCACGATGTTTTTCCTGAATATAGGCCGAATCAGCGCCTTTCAAAAACAAAACCGGGCCTTTATAGGGCGTATCGCCTTCTGGTGCGGCAGCCAGATTGGCATAGCAGGCATCAATCGCTTCCAGGTTCAGGCGCCACCGATATACAGATCCGTCTTTTGGCTGGTCCTCGTTCGGAATACGTTCCAGATTCATCAGCAAAAACTGCCGGACACCTGGTGTCTCAACAAACTCAGCCAGTTGTTTATCGGCATCGCGGCGGGAACGTACGCTTGCAAGATCGACTCGCATCATGCCCTCAAGAATCGCATCGTGCCCGGCTTTGTAGGCAACCGGAGCGATGTCGGCAACGATCAGCTTTTCCACCCGCTCTGGTGCTTGCAAAGCAACCTGCATGGCAACCTTGCCCCCCATGGAATGTCCCAGCAGGCAGGCTTTGTCGAGCCCCTGCTCATCCATGTACGCTATGACATCCCCCGCCATGGAAGGGTAGTCCATGGTGTCGGCATGGAAAGAACTGCCGTGGTTGCGCAAATCCAGACCATGAACCTGCCAGTCTGTATGGAACTTACGGGCTATAGCGCCCAGATTTTCCAGCGCGCCAAAAACGCCATGCATCAGAATAAGTGGGGCACCTTCTCCGGTAATTCGATGGTTCAGTATTACACTCATGGGCAGGCAGTCTCCGTCAGGTATCACAATGTTCAGATGCGGATACATTAACACTGCCAGTCAGGCGAGCAAGGGGAAGGATTGTCGGCGAAGCTTTCCTGGGGGCAGAAAAAAACCGGGCAGTGCCCGGTTATTAATGTCATAAGCTGATTTAGTGAGCAATTAGCAGTAGTACATCTCGCCAAGATATTCTGCCAGCGCTGCTACGTTTTTGCGCTCAAACTCTGTACTGGGTACAAAAATGACTGGTTTCATAAAACATCTCCTTGATGAGTTATCCATTACTTCAACCTGTGACTTAAATGCTATCGTTACAAGAGACAAAATGCGTTGACAGACTGTTCCAATCACTTGACATTTTGTAACAACCCCAATAGCAACTCGTTAATGAGCCAGTAAATGTGACCCAAACGCCTATCAGCACCACAACACCCTTTGTTGCTGCATCCAGTACGCTGGCGCTGGCTCACTATCTGAACCGCCAAGGTGTGCTGAACAGGCAACGGGTTGAACAGATTCTTGATATGGACCTGTCAGCACTCAGGGAGCCCGACAGGCGTGTACCCGCGCAGGCACACTATCGTCTTTGGGATCATGCCGAGCGAGTCACCGGCGACCCCGCCGTGGGCCTGAAAGCCGGCCAGATTATTGACCCCGAACGTATGGGGCTGGTGGGGCATGTGTTCTTCAACTGCGACACCTTGGGCGAAGCGGTCACCCAATACGTGCGCCTGCACAGACTCATTAATGAATCCGTGATACTAAGCTTTGAGCAGGTTGGCGACCTGGTCATTCTGACCTGGCAAGCGGACTCGCCGGAACACTACTGTCGCCAGGATATGGACCGGACAATAGCCGCTGCCTTGTCCCGGGGCCGGTATTTTATCTATTCCGGGCTGACTGTCGAGTGGGCAGAAATTGCTCACCCTCGTCCGGACTACGCCGATAAATATGAGACTCTTCTGGGCGGGCCCGTGGTATTCGGAGCCGCGGTGACCCGGCTGGCCATCCACAGTCGCCACATGAGCCACCCGATACCCCACCGCAATCCCTATGTGTATTCAGCCGTCCTGAAACAGGTCAACGGTCTGTTGGCGCGCCTGCAAACCCGGCGCTCTTTCAGTCGCAAAATACGCAAACTGATATCGCGCCAGATGTCGACGGAAAAGATTGATGCAGATACTCTGGCACGGCAGTTCCACATGAGTCGCCAAACCCTGTACCGGAGGCTGAAAAAGGAAGGTTACAGTTTTCATGAACTTGTAGAGCATGTGCGCAAAGACAAGGCTCTGCGCTACGTTGCGTCTGACCAGTTCGCTCTGGGTGAAATCGCCTTTTTGCTCGGGTTCTCCGAACTCAGTGCGTTCAGCCGCGCGTTCAAGCGCTGGACCGGCATGGCCCCAGCCCAATACCGCGAGCAGCACCTTACTCCAAAAGCGGATGAATGATGCTTGATACCTCATTAGTGGCCCTTGCTGTCAGCCTGCTCTATCTGGGCTCGGCGGCCTGTATTTATCGAATTCTGCTCACCTACCGCACCACTCAGGGCGCCATCGCCTGGATCATTGGTCTGCTAGGCCTGCCCTATATTGCAGTGCCACTTTTCCTGGTCTTGGGACGTTCGCGATTCGGCGGGTACGTTAAAGCGCGGCGGATGGGAGACAAGTCCCTCACGGCCCTGCTCAAACGCTTTGAACAGCACACCACATCTCTCTCCATGCTGGAGCAACAGCATCTTGATGAGCAGCTCCAGGTTCTTTGCAGGCTCGGGCGGCAGCCGTTCACCGAGGGCAACAAATGCACGCTACTCAAGGATGGCGAAGCGACGTTTGAGGCGCTGATTTCGGCGATGGAGAGCGCCACTTCCTATATTCTTCTGGAATTCTATATTGTTCGCTCAGACAAGATTGGCCAACGCATCAAAACGACCCTTGAAAAAAAGCTTTCAGAGGGAGTGCAGGTGTGGTTTCTCTATGACGACGTTGGCAGCTTCGGCCTGTCCCGCCGCTATCTGAAAGAACTGGCAAAAGCCGGCGCCAAGGTGGCTTCGTTCGGCGACGGAAACATCCGGCGCCGGCGGTTTCAGATCAATTTCCGCAATCATCGAAAACTGCTGGTCTGCGATGGAAGAATCGGTTTTGTCGGGGGCATCAACCTCGGCGATGAGTATATGGGCACTGCACTGGGCGAGGAGTTCTGGCGAGATACCCACTGCAGGATAGAAGGCCCCGCCGTGACCGGGTTGCAGCTTGCCTGGCTGGAAGACTGGAACTGGGCAAGCAATGAATTCCCCGACCTGGACTGGACTCCCAAGGAAACACTGCCTGGCAATGAACAGGTGCTGGTACTCCCCACTGGCCCGGCGGATACCTGGGAAACCTGCACACTGTTTTTCCTGAGCTGTATCAACAATGCCCGCTCCCGCATCTGGATCGCCTCCCCTTATTTTGTTCCAGATGTTCAGGTTGTGAACGCGCTGCAGCTCGCTGCCCTCCGGGGGGTGGACGTACGAATCATAATTCCGGAAAAATCAGACAGCCGACTGGTTGGATTGGCAGCCTATTCCTATTTGATTCAAGCCAACCAGGCTGGCATTGGTATTTATCGTTACCAGCCCGGCTTTATGCATCAGAAGGTTGTCCTCGTGGATGATCACTATGCCGCTGTGGGCACGGCAAATCTGGACAACCGCTCTATGCGCCTGAACTTCGAGATAATGGCTATCAACACCTCAGAAGCCTTTGTTTCCGATGTAGCTACCATGCTCACCGAGGACCTTTCCTATTGCCGAAAAATGACAAAAGAGGATTATCAGGATCGCTCCATTGCCTTCCGGCTGACGTGCCGTGCCGTTCGGCTTCTGGCGCCTTTGCTCTAGCTTGGCCTGGCCTCAAATCACAGGAACACTGGCTCCGCTATGGATGAATATGCGATTATCCCCAATATTCATTCACTTAAGCCCAGCGAACACCACCCATGAAGTCCTTCCAGCCCAAGGTAACGCTGACCGAGCAGGTCGCCCGTCACATCGAAAACCTGATTGTTTTCGGCCAGCTTAGCTCCGGCGAGCGCATTTACGAGGCTGCCATGGCCAAAAGTATGGAAGTCAGCCACGGCTCTATCCGGGAAGGTCTGTTACTTCTCGAAAAGCGTCACTTGGTAAAGAACGTGCCGCGCAAGGGCGCTTTTGTGACGGAGCTGGATGATTATTTTGTGCGCAGCCTTTACGAAACACTGAAGCTGTACCTGACCCATACCGGTCAAAAACTCGCCCGCCAGTGGCAACCAAAAGACATTGAGCGGTTAGAGCAGCTGTATCAACAAATGGAAGCTCATTTTCATAACAATGACTTGATGGCTTTTCTGGATTTGGGCATTGAGTATACCCAAGCGTCTCTCGCCTACGCTGACAACTATTTTATCGTTGCGGCAATTGAAGACCTATGGCCTTCGGCAAGACGTTGCGCCTTCGCGGCCTTCAAAAGTGGCGGAAGTCGCCTCCTGGAAGACAACTTGGAGCACATGCGGGAATCGATCAGCGCACTCAAGGACAGAGACGAAGAGAGGCTGGCCGCCATCCTCCACCAATATGCTAACCAGCAGTGTCAGCAAGTGCGGGAGGCGACAGCCACCACCGATGGCCCAGGCAAAAAGATCTAATAAAAAAGCTGCGTGAACGAAAATCCAATGTTCAGATAAACCGTCCAGTTATCCTGGTTGCTATAGGCTGTTGCAAGCTGCACGGGGCCAAGAAATGTATCGAGCCCGGCAAATGCACTCCATGATCTCACCGAGCTCGCCCAACTGGCATCACTGAGCGATTCCCAGGCATTTCCCGTCTCAAACCCCATGCCGGCAAACCATGGGGTAATAGGCCCACCGAACGACTGGCTGGCATAAACAGACCCCATGGCCGCACTGTCGCCCGTAATCTGACCGGGCGCATAGGCAGACAAACGCCGAAACCCTCCAAGACGAATCGCATTTTCAATCCCGGGTTCCCCGCGAGTGACTGTATGTGCGTAAAGCAGTCCTGTGAGGGTAAAGCTATTCCAGCTGTCAGTGCCAAGTACCATTCCGGTCACCGAATCGAAGTGCCTGTCAGATCCAAGGCTTTCACGCTCCACACGGCCACGAATACCCGCAAACGCTCCATTTTGGGGGAAGAAGGCATCATCAAGGGAGTCGTGTACCAATTGCAGGCTAAGGTTGCCTTGGTGAACTGCGTCTTCGGGCGCCGTTGTGGTGCCAAGCTGCTGATCTACGGTGGCATACCCTCGGGCATACTCAAACCGGATTTCGGCGTTGCCGCCTAATTCCATACCCAAACCGAGATCTACCTGACTAAACGCCACATCCAATTCAGCAACCCGCTCACCTTCGGAGCCATAAATTCCAAAGGTGTCCTGATAGTACTCCACTCCTGCCACCAGAAACCGCTCATACCCATAATCAATCGGCTGGTACCACTGAGTTCGAATAAAGGGCTCAGTACCGAGCTGCACCCCCGTTTGCCACTCGGCGCCCAACACGTTCAGTTCGGTTACACGTAAGGAGGACGCAAGATTGAAATGAGTGTCGCCGTCAAAATTGTCTTCATAACTAAGGCCAAACGACAAATAGTTGGGCCCCCAGCTTTTTTCCTGAACCTCTATAAGAAGCAAAATTCCATCCGGAGATGGCGTCTGGGAATAGGACACAATTTCGTAGTACCCAAGCCCATAGATACGTTTCAGGTCTGCTTCCAGCGCTTCTACATCCAGCGGCTCACCAATGGGCTGCCGTATCCGCTCTCGAAGAAACTCGCGGCCCAGGCGACGCTCATGCCTCACCTCAATTCCGGCAACGATATGTTTCCCATGGGTGGCAGAGGCCATGTGTAATGCGTATAACTGCCACGCTTCGTCTGATACGGCCAGGTGGTTCAACTCAACTGCGTTCATTCGGGCAGCGCTGGCGCCTAATTCGAACAAAACCGGGGCGTTTTCAAAATCTGCAGCACCGTGGCCTTCCAGATCCGGACGGATGAGAATATCTTTCTCATCAAGCATACCCAATTGTTCGTCGGTGTTTCGCCGGGTCATGATCGTTGTCAGTTGACCAAATATAGAGAATGCCTCCCGAAGTTCATCTGGCCCCAACAAGGCATCGGTAATATCAACCGCAATGATCAGGTCTGCACCCATATCGCGAGCGACACTGACAGGAAGGTTGGCAGCAATGCCTCCATCAACCAACAAGCGGTCGCCTAACCTGACGGGTGCATAAACACCGGGAATGCTCATACTGGCACGGATGGCTGTAGCAAGATTCCCACTGCCAAGCACCACCATTTCACCGGTTTCAAGATCAGTCGCAACAGCGCGAAAGGGAATAGGTAATCGATCGAAATCTTCTACCAGCGAAACACTGTTTGTCAGTTCGTTGAGGATAAACCCCAGATTCTGACCGGCAATGATGCCGGCCCCCACATGCAGGCCATCAAGGCTAACTCCGAGGCCCGGCGCTAGCGGGTATTTCCAGTCGGCCTGTTTCCGGCGAACAGGCTTGTAAACCCTGCCAGGGTCATCCCGGAAGCTCGACAACCAGTCCATCTCAAGAAAGCGGTGCTCAATCTCGGAAACTGGCATGCCAGAGGCATAGAGGGCGCCGACAGCAGAACCCGCGCTGGTTCCCACCACCATGTCCACGGGTATCTTCATTTCCTCCAGCACCCGAAGCACGCCTACATGGGCCATGCCTTTGGCGCCACCGCCGCTTAGCACCAGTCCTATTCGGGGGCGCTCAGCCGCAGTATCACTGGCCGCTGCAGCGAGCGATATGGGCGACACCAAAATCAACCAGGTCAGCGCTAATAATGAGAGCGGCTTCAAAACCGGGCAAGTTCCGTGCGTCTTATGTTCACTTCTTGGGCTCATCGTCTACCAACGAAAGGTGAGACACGTCGGGCACCATCGGTGGAGGGAGATCCCTTTCAACACCTATGTCACTCCCCGGGGGCGCCAGCGTCCAGTCATCAAGATGCTGAAACATGGGTGGTTCTACTTCATCTGGCTCCACCAGCGTTACCCCGACAGGATCGAGCCCCAAGGCTGATCCCGCAAGAATGTCATCAACCTTGTCTCCTGCTACCGGCAAACGGTCACCGGCCTCAACAGCGGGTACCACCGAATGGGGAACTGCTTTAGCGGGGGCTGGTTGGGGCTTGGGAGTGGGTGCAGACGCCGGTGCCGATCTTGCCTGTGTCTGGGCCTCAGGCATGGACTGAACATAAGCAATCATGCCGTGCTTGAGCAACACCTGGCGATACTTTTCGGCCTGATCTTCATCAAGTTTATTGCGGATCACTACAGGGCTGCCGCTGAACATGCGTTCTATCTGCTCAACACTGGCTTTAAAAAGCGTGCGGGCATTGTTCCGCGCTGTTGTCATTTCGGTGCCAGAGGCACACTCGCCCTTGAACACGAGCTGAAACATGGGCAACTCTCCTGCTGTCGATTTTCGTTCCATCATAGTTGATAGCGCACTGTCAGGGGAGCCCCTGTTCCCGGAACATGCTGTCTAAATGTATGCAAACTGCAAACAATTGAAAAAGGTAGGCTCAACCCCGCGTAATAGACGACAGTATTTGCAATAATCAATCTTAACCAAACATTACATTTCGTTACACGCTATCCGGAAGCTATGCCGGGGGAGCTGCCACCATGACTATTCAACACCTGATCCGTTCGGCAGCTGCTGCAACTTTACTCAGCACGCCCTTAGCCCAAGCGGAGAATCTGGACATTGTTATGAGCCAGGTATTCCCTCGGGATCAGGCAACTTACATCGGTTTTGAAAGCATTGAGCGTGAAGATGTCCCGGCCACCTCTGCCATCGATCGCAAGTATCTTGTGGTCGACTTTCGTCTTGCGGCAAGCCAACCAGCAGCAGAACATCTCCAGGCCAGCGTTCACAAAGTCTGTATGGCTTTGCTGAAAGACCGCGAGTTGGTTCGCAGCCTTTCAGACTCCGGCTATGACATGGTCTCTGTAGCCTTTGATCGCCGCTCCCAGTTCGACTGCCTGTAAACCTGCTTAGTCTTCCCGGCCAAGCAGTTTCGGGAAGGCATCAAGCGCACTGTTAACAGCATCCAGGTTGAACGCCTCTACATCGGCCATCAACTTCTCGCCGTAGCGTGTAACAGACCGTGAACGGTAACGCTGGCCCCACTCCAATACCCGGCGAGCAAAATCGTTCATTTCTTCAGGGTCTCCGCTTTCCCGCACGGCCTCCCACTCATCACCGAAATCGGCAGTCAACTGTTCTTTAAGCCAACCCCGCTCCTGAATACTCAGCGTTTGTGCTAACAGCCTTTCAGATTCCTTGGTTTCGCCTTCGTCCTCGGCTTGATCTCCAGTCGCTTGAACGTCAGGCAGCGTGAGCGTAAAAACAGAACCACTCCCCGGCTCGCTCTCTACACTCAACTCACCGCCCATCATCTGAGCCAGCTTACGGCTGATGGCAAGCCCGAGCCCGGTGCCTCCATAGCGGCGCGTGTTCTGTCCCTCCTGCTGCTCAAAAGCGTCGAAAATACGTTCAAGCTGATCGGGCGGAATGCCGATGCCCGAATCTTTCACCTTGATCGTGAGCCGATAACTTTGTTGCTCAGGTGTTTCTCCAGCTTTGTCCTTTACTGGTTTGACGGTCGCCCTTACAGCGACACCGCCCTCATGGGTAAATTTGATAGCGTTGCCCACAAGATTAAACAGCACCTGCCGGAAACGGGTTTCATCCAGCATCATGGCGACTGGCATGTCAGAACCTACGCTAACCTCGAGCGTGATTCCTTGCTCCCGTGCACGAAGATCAAAAATGTGCCGAACATCATCTAGCAACCGGCGCACGGAAACGGGGGTATAATCCAGGCGCATTTTGCCAGCTTCAATGCGGGACAGATCAAGAATATCGTTGATCAGCATCAGCAAACTGCGACTGCCTGCCCGGATGGCATCCAGATAGTTGCGCTGCTGAGGGTCCGTAACCGTGTTACTGAGCAGATCGCTGTAGCCGATCACCGCATTCATGGGCGTCCGGATTTCATGGGACATATTGGCCAGAAACTCGCTCTTGGTTCGGCTGGCAGCCTCTGCTTTCCGGGCCAGACGTTCCGCCTCCAGCTTGGCGGCTCGCAGCTCATCTTCACTTCGGCGCAGGGCATTTTCTGAACGAATCCGCTCATCCACCTCACGGGAAAGCTTGCGGTTCCAGTAAAGAAAGATCAACACAACAACAATAGCGAGCAGAACAACCCGGCGAACGACGGTGTAATCGGTTTCCTGCTCAATATCCAGATGGATCCAGCGATTGTAGATAGCCTCGGTTTCAGCTGGTTTGAGACTGCCCAGTGCCTTGTTCAGGATTCGGTGAAGCTCCGGGCTGTCCTTTCGTACCGCTAGCCGGAGATCGTACTGATAGGGCGTGATACTGGTAATTCGGAGATTCGAAAGCCCCAGTCTGGCAACGGTATAGCTGACCGCCGGAATATGGGTCACCATTACATCAAGATCACCATTGGACAGCGCAAGCAGCCCGGCTTCTATCGTTGCCGTCGGATAGAGGTCGAGGTTTGGATGGTTGATAAGTAGATAGTCGTGAGCGGCATGGCGGTTGACTACGCCCACACGCTCTGTGCGTAACTCCCTCAGGTCTCCAATAAAACGACCGTCATCCCGGATTGCCAGGGCAATCGGAACATTCACATAAGCCCGGGTAAACAGGAACGACTCTTCTGTTCTCGGGGTGCGCGAAAGACCGGGAAGAATGTCCACCTCTCCAGACATCAGGGCGTGTTCTGCGACCACGCGGTCTTCCAGAATTTTTCGTTCAAACCGAGCGCCCAACTGGTTTTCCAACCGCGCGACAAGGTCCGGCACCAATCCTGTGGCGCGGCCGTCCTGCGCGTATTCAAAAGGGGGCCAGTCTGAACGGAAAGCGATCTTGAGGTCAGGGTGGCGCTTGAGCCAATCGACGTCTGAACCGGAGAGTTCCACACCGTTCTGCTCCAGCTCGGTAAGATCCACCTGCAACCAGGACTGCCGGATAACACGGTGTTCGTTGTGGCTTATGGCTTCGACGGACTTATCCAGAACCTGGAACAAAGGCGCATTGTTTACTTCCACCTGAAACACCACGTCGACCGATTTCTGATCGAGCAATACCGACAAGCCAATGCCATTAATCATGGCTGACTGCAGGTAGTCCGAAACCACTGGAATTGGCCCCAAAAAAGCATCGGCCTGGCCGGACAACACGTGGCTGACAGCTTCACCCAAGCTCTGAATGGGCACAGGCGTAAACTCTTCAACGGAGTCCAGCATGCTGTATTGGTTAGGGTCGCCTTCCACAACCGCTATGCGACCACCTTCAAGGTCTGCCAGCGAACGGATGGCCGCATCGCCTGCGCTCACAAACAAACCATAGGTAAGCGTCATCAGCGGGCTGGTAAAGCGCTTGCCCTCAGGCACAGGTGAGCCAGGGATTCTGGTGGTCAACAGCGCATCAATTTTGGGCACATTGAGCAGCGGTCCGGCATTGGTGCCGCCCATCACAACAGGTTCAATCGGCAGACCCAGTTTGCTGGATAACCGGGCAAGATAGTCAATGTAGGTGCCGGCAAGCTCGCCGTTTCCGGTATCAAACACCAGAGGCACCTGATCAGCGCGCACACCGATACTGAGCCTGTCCTGCTCGCTGACCCAGGTCAGATCTTTGCTGCCCAGCACCGGGGCTGGTGAAGCTTGGGGAGGGTCTGCCAGTGCTGACGGCTGAAAAACCAGCAACAACAGGTAAATCGAAAACAGAAGGGAGGCCTTCACTGGATATCCTAAAAGGTTGCGCTGCATTAGCCGATTCTGATGCAATTCCGGCCGCTGTCCTTGGCAAGGTAAAGCGCCTTGTCAGCTCTGTCAAAAACGGTTTCTTCAGTATCATCAGGACCAAAGCCTGCAATTCCGCCAGAGAAAGTAATCATCACCGGATCCCCACCAAAATGAAACGGCAAGGCGCTGACGTGGACGCGAAGCTTGTCTAAGACGACTTGAGCATTTTCAGGGAGGGTTTCCGGAAACAGCAAGACAAACTCTTCACCGCCAAAACGGGCGACGAAATCCGTTTTGCGCAGCCGGTGTTTAATTTCCTTGGCCACAAGCTGCAACACCCTGTCCCCTGCCTTGTGCCCGTATGAATCGTTCACACGTTTAAACAGATCAACATCCAGAACACCCACTGTCAGTGGATACTGGTAGCGCTTCCAGCGGTTGAATTCAAAAGAAAGGCGTTCTTGCCAAGCCTCACGATTGGGCAGCTGTGTAAGCAAATCTGTCACAGCTCGCTCACGCTCCTTGCGCATCTGCCCACGCATCTGTTCAGAGTGTGTTTCCATGACAACCATTTTCTCTTTCATGGCCATCAGTTGCTCGGAAAGCATTTTTTCCCGTTCTGTTTCCTCAACGCGGAAACGACCGACCGCTTGACCAATAGACTCCAGATGGCTGCTGACCGACTGCTTCAACTCCTGAAGGTCACCACTTGCTTTGATCTGCTGGCCAACCTGCTCAATTTCATTTCGGATGCTACGATCCAGTTTTTCAGCTGCAGCTTCGCGGCCCGACTGGGCCGACGACTGCACCGAAAAATGCTCCTGCAGCACCGCCAGGCGTTCATCAAGACGCTTGAGGAATGCCTCAAACTCCCTCTGGCTTCGGGTTACAGCGGCAACAATTAGATCTGCCACCTGATTCAGACCTTCTCGCAACTCGTCCCAATCATCACTGGCGAGAAGTGCCCTTTGCAGGTTTCGCGCGCGCGCCTCGGCATCAGGCTCAAGGGAAACCTGGTTGAGCAACTGCCCAAGGAGGTGTCCGACACGCCGGGCAATCCGCAGGCGCTGGCTCTGATCTTCAGCATCCACGACAGGCTCGGGCTGATCGGCTTCACCCACACCTTCATCGGTAGGTTCAGCGACTAATGACGGTGCCACACAAGGAGGTTGCTGGACACTCCTGGCCTCAGAGATTGCGGCATCGTCGAGCAGAGCAATCTGGCGATCTATCTGTTCTTGCAGTTGCCGCCAGCTTTCCACATCCACTCGGTTCTTGCGTAGATCAGACCGTATTTGATCCAGCAGGCGATCCAACTCTGGCGTCTGGCCCGCGGATGCGAGACTCGTACGCACTAACATACGCTCCAGCACATTGCGCTCGGTTTTCCACTGCACTTCCCGCTGCTCGGCTGTCTCAAGCTCCTGGAAGTACTTTGTTTTCCAGATTTGATCCGATGACATCAAGTGTTTCCTTCCTGTCCGGCGTTCTGGTCGTCGTGGCCCCGGGGACTACGTCGGTGCGCTCTTGGATGACTTTGGTCATAAACCCGAGCCAAATGCTGGAAATCCAAATGAGTATAGACCTGAGTTGTGGCTATGTCCGCATGGCCCAACAATTCTTGTACCGCACGCAAATCACCACTGGATTCCAGCATATGGCTGGCAAACGAGTGCCTGAGCATGTGGGGATGGAGTTTCTGATCAGCCCCTTTTACCATGCCCCAACGACTCAGCCGAGCCTGAATACTGCGATGGCTGATTCGGTCACCCCGGCGGCTTACAAACAGGGCTGGTTCAGTCTCGGGAGCCAACCCAGCCCGGATGGGCAGCCACAGGGTTATGGCCTCCAGCGCTTTTCGACCAACAGGGAGCAACCGCGTTTTCCCACCCTTACCGACGACCCGTGCCTCGCCGCCTTGGCGGTCAACAGCATCAATATCCAGGCTGGCCAGCTCCGCAAGACGCAGGCCTGAAGAATACATCAGCTCGAACATGCACCTGTCGCGCACTTCCAGAGGATCATCCGGTGCTGCATCAAGAAGAGTGTTGACCTGATCTACGTCGGCCACGCGGGGCAGGCGCCGGCTGCTTTTCGGCGCCCGTATATCGAGTGCGGGGTTATCTTTGGCCAACCCTTCACGTAACAGGTATTGATAGAAACGTCTTACGGCTGACAGGTGGCGGGCAATGCTTCGGCCACTGAGCCCCTGGCGACTGAGGTTAGCAACGTAACGGCGAAGGTCATGACTATTAACGGCGCACCACTGAGCGCCGCCCTGCTCCACCAGCCAAACCGCAAAGCGATGCAGATCTCGCTGGTAACTGTCACACGTTCGGGGGGAATGGCGCTTCTCAGAGGCCATGTGTCGCAGGAAATCTGCCATGTGCCTGGCTAGCTCATCAGGTATTTGAACTGAACCAGGCAAAACGACCACTCTAGCGAGACTCCGTCGCAAGGTCGGCGACCGGAGCAGCAGTTGTGTGGCGACGAACCATCGGAGGCAATAGTCGGCTCAATGTGTCGCTGATGTAGCTGAGAAACAGAGAACCCATCTGCTCATCAAAATAACCGGGCTGACAACTACCGACCGCAAAAACGCCCACCAACTCTTCATGGCGCAAAGGCACCAGAGCAACGGACGCAATGGGTTCGTCGCGATCCGGAAACAGGAACTCCCGCTGGTTTTCACGGAATTGGCCGCAAACCGCTTTACTGCCCTCCAAAAGGTTACCGAGATGTTCCTGGGCTTCAGCCGGTGTAACAACGTGAAGTGCGCCCTGGGCACTGCCGGCCACCGCCGCATCAGTAAACAGAATCACGGAGGCTGCATCCAGCCCGAAGTCACCACGAATGCTGTCATCAATGGTAGAAGCCATATCCATAAGATTGCGGGCTTCGATTACTTGCATCAGCAACCGCTTGCTCTTTTCAAACAAACGGTCGTTATGACGGGCGATGGATACCAGTTCAACCAGCTCATGGCGAAGCGTGTCCCGCTGTTCGCGGAAAAGGTGCACCTGGCGCTCTACAAGCGAGATTGCCCGCCCACTGTCGTGGGGCAAGGTCAGGCTGCGCAGGAGTTCGTCCTGATCGACAAAAAAATCAGGATTGTCTTTCAGGTACTCAACCACCGCTTCCCGGGTGAGCTCACCGGCCTTCTGGTGGGCCGTTTGGTCTGTCATCGCGCTCTCCTGGCTATCAGATCCGTTGTTTGTGTGGGCGGCTGGGCCTTCTACGCCGGGCGCCACCTGGTTCACCGGGCAGTCTCAACTGCCCCTCAAATACACTTGTGGCGGGGCCTTCCATCATAACAGGCGACCCTTCGCCCTTCCATTCGATGACCAGCCGACCGCCACGAAGATCCACCTCTACGCGCTCATCAAGCAGACCGCGCAAGCGCCCTGCGACAACTGCAGCACCGGCACCGCTGCCACAAGCAAGGGTTTCGCCAGAACCGCGCTCGTATACCCGCAGGCGCACATGATTCCGACTGATGATCTGCAGGAACCCTATATTGCCGCGCTCGGGAAACTGCGAGTGACTTTCCAGTTGCGGCCCAAGGCGCTCCACTGGCGCCGTATCCACGTCCTCAACGACAATAACACCGTGGGGATTGCCCATGGAAACCGCGCTTAGTTCAACGGCTTCTGCCCCCACTTCCACCGTGTATACGTTCTTACGATTGTCAGCGGCGAAGGGAATAGCCTGGGGGTTCAGCTCAGGCACGCCCATGTTGACCATGACCATGCCGTCTTTAGCTGCTCGCAACTCAATTACGCCACCGGCTGTTTGCACACGGATGGTCTTCTTATTCGTCAGGCGCTGATCGCGCACAAACTTTGCGAAGCACCGGGCGCCATTGCCACACTGCTCAACCTCAGAGCCGTCGGCATTGAATATCCGATAACGGAAATCCACATCGGGCAATCCCGGTGGCTCCACAACCAGAAGTTGGTCAAAACCGACACCAAAGTTGCGGTCTGCCAGCTCCCGAATCATTTCCGGGCGCAGCCTGAATGGTTGGCTAATGGCGTCGACAACCATGAAGTCATTCCCCAGCCCATGCATTTTACTGAACCGGAGCAATGGCCCCTGATGTCGACGCTGCGAGTTCATATCCTGCCCATCACTCATTCAGGGAGGCAGTTTTCGGGCGCGAGCTGTTCTTCAATGGTTTCGCGGTGCCGAACAATGTGTACTTCATCACCATCAACCATCAATTCCGGCGGCCGGTTCCGAGTGTTGTAGTTTGAGCTCATCACAAAACCATAGGCTCCAGCAGAACGCACCGCCAAGAGATCTCCAGCCTTGAGCTGGAGCGGGCGATCTTTGCCCAGGAAGTCTCCGGTTTCG
Organism: Marinobacter sediminicola; assembly: GCF_031157525.1. Classification (GTDB taxonomy): domain Bacteria; phylum Pseudomonadota; class Gammaproteobacteria; order Pseudomonadales; family Oleiphilaceae; genus Marinobacter; species Marinobacter sediminicola. Next base: position 93,865 of record NZ_JAVIXR010000007.1, on the reverse strand, counting down.
CACACTGGACCAACCAGATCCCAGATTTTCTCTTCTGCATCCTCGTGAGGCTGCACCGGAACAATCGCCTGCCAGGCGCTATATAGCGCAGGACGGATCAAATCGTTCATGGCTGCGTCGATAATCGCGAAGTTCCGATGTTCGGTGCACTTCAGAAACTCAACCCGGGTAATCAGTATGCCGGCATTGGCCGCAATAGAGCGGCCAGGCTCAAGAACGAGCGCCAGGTTGCGCTCACCGATACGCTGGTCCAGCGCCTTCACGTATTCAGCAGGTTGAGGCGGTGTTTCATCATTGTAAGTAACACCCAAGCCACCGCCCATATCCAGATGCCGAATATGAATACCGTTGTCTGCCAAAGCATCGATCAGCTCCAATACACGGTCCAGTGCATCCAGGAACGGCGTTACCGAGGTAAGCTGAGAACCAATGTGGCAATCCACACCTATAATTTCCAGGTTTGGCAAGGTTGCAGCACGGGCATAAACGGCCAGCGCTTCCGCGATATCAATACCAAACTTATTCTCTTTCAGACCGGTAGATATATATGGGTGTGTTCCTGCATCAACGTCCGGGTTCACCCGCAACGAGACAGGCGCCTTCACTCCCAGCTCGCCTGCTACGGCATTAAGTCGGTCGAGCTCAGTGTCAGACTCCACGTTAAAGCAACGAACGCCCGCTTCCAGAGCACGGCGCATTTCCCATTCCTGCTTGCCAACCCCGGAAAACACCACCTTGCCCGGGTCGCCGCCGGCACGCAAAACCCGCTCCAGCTCACCCGCAGACACTATGTCAAAACCGGCGCCCATGCGTGCCAAAACATTCAGCACGGCAATATTGCTATTGGCTTTAACGGCATAGCAAATGAGAAGTTCGCGCTCACTCAGGGCTTCATCATAGGCCCTGTAATGGCGTTCCAACGTAGCACGGGAATACACATAAGCTGGCGTACCAAAACGCTCAGCAATGGAGGAAACAGGTGCATCTTCGGCGTAAAGTTCGCCGTCACGGTAGTTGAAATAATCCATTTTATTCCTGATTCGTTTAGCGGTGTCTGGTTGCGCGTGGGGCTATTCAGCTTGCGTGTCAGCCCGAGTGCTGCGGCCGCCCGCGTGCCCGCTTTGAGCTACAGCGCTGTTTGCCTGCTCGACTGGCTTGGACGATGTTTCCGGATTCTCCCGGTATAACGGTCCTTTCTGACCACAGCCACCAAGTGCTGCTGCCACAACCAGTATCACGATCGGCATGTTCCTCACGCGCATACTTGACACCTCTGAGTTCATAATGTCCAAAGTATACCTGACCCACGCCCTGCACGGCGAGGCCGGAGCGCTACAGAAATGCCTCCAGTTCACGGTTCAGGGAATCCTCAAGAAAAGCCCGGTAATACAGGTACTGACTGGTTTGTATATCCTGCTGGTACACCCTTGGGTCCAGATCGTGGGGCAAGTGCAGATCCGTCAGGTAAACCGGATAGCGATCACGACTCTGTCGAAGAGAATGGATATAGTGAGCAACAGCCGGAATCAGCTGATCACCGTATTGCAGAACCGTAAACTCCTGCTCACCGCAGTAAAGGTCGAAACGAACGCGGCTATCTCCTTCCTGGACGCCCACCGCTTGCACCTCGAATCCCGGCAGAGGCGCACCAGCATCTGCCTGCGGCCGATATTCCGAGCGCCAGACTCCGTTGTTTGAAACCAACTCATAACAGCGAACTCCAGCGAGACCGACGGGCATTTCGGTATTGCGCAGGGTGCGTCTTTCCACCAGATTTTCCAGGAACCGCAACAACGGGGCCAAGAGATGGCGTCGACCAGCGGCTTGCTGACTCCAACCAAAAACAGATCCACGTTCATCAATCACTCGGATCTGAACCCCCTCGCCCCGCAGCATATAGAACACCTGGATGCTGTCTGGCTCACTTGCCTGACAGGCTACCCGCAAAGCCGGATCGTCCAGCAGTGCGTGGCGATCAAACACGACAGGCAGATAAGTGTCGCGGGGTTGAGCAAGACACTCCAGCAAGGCAGCCCGATTCTCAAGGGCCATAAACCCGGGCTCGGTGCCGCTGAACTCCAGCAGAAAATACCGACGATCCATTTCAATCACATAGCGCAAGGGGTGGGGGCCTGAGCCTCCGGCAAAGAACTGGCGCAACACGTCGGCAAACAGCTCCCGCACCCTCCGGGCAATAGCACTGCCGTGCCCCCGGTTATGGCTGTGCACCTCAAGACCGGGTATGTTGTGGGGCGCCACGGCCACAGAAGCAAGAACATTCTTCAGGCACTGGATCAAGGTATCCCCGGATGCATAATGCTGAAGGCTGACCTCTTGCCAACTGTTGAGTGTGATCTGATCAATGCAAATAACCAGATTTTCGCGACCGCCACTGAACCCCAATGAATCGTGCCTGGCACTGAGCTTGTGCAGGCCTCGCTCAGTAAGATGGGACTGGGGGTCAACACCCACGTTGATCAGAAGGAGGTTGCGCAAAGGGCGGACGCCACGGGCAAGAGCATCTCGCTCGGCAGGTTCGACTGGAAACGGCAAAAACCCCGCAAGCGCATCCAGCATCTCCCGCAGCTCGCTAACCGAGGCAATGCCCTGCCCGGTGCGGACGTTGAGTCGAGTGGAGCGGGTGAGCAAGCCGTTGCAGTAACACCAGACCACCAGCTCGGCGAGATTACCGGAGCGCCGGATAACCGGCTGCCAGAAGGCATCCGAAGGGTCTTCCAGATCCCGATATAGCAGCCAGCCGGTTCCTGTACCGCCCTGTTCTGACTGATGGTGAAAGGCCAGATTTTCCTCTGCCAATGATGGCACTAACCCCGGATTGATCAGCTCTACTTTGCCGGCCTTGCGTTGAAACGCTGCGTAGAGTTTGCGGCCAAGCAAATTGATATCGTTTGCGCTGATGGCTGATTGCTCACCGTGATCACGGGCCATTTTCGACAGCAACCGATAGCTGTGAGTCAGTTCCGACACCACTACTCGGCGCAGGGAAGATGCTTCCTCCGCCCGCCAACGGTGTCGATTATCCAGCAATTCAAGCTGCTTTTGCTGCCACCCCCAGTCATCAACCAGGCTCCTCAGCAGTCGAGCTCTCCAGGGCTCCGTCCCCTGCTGCCCCACCATACCTGTGCGAGTCAGTGGCAGGCCCGCCTTGATATACAAGCTACGACGCACCAAATCCAACCGCGAACTGGCACCATCATTCAGAAGCCACTGCTCAAGGCGCTGGTAGAGCATCACATACGGATCCAGATCATCCGCGTTCGTATCTCCATCGAACACTGCCTGCTTGAAAACAAGCGATAAAACCGGAAGATCCTGCGTATGGGCGTAGCACTCAATAAGCAGCAGTTTCAAAATTGCTTTCCAGGGCGCATCAATTCCCTTGTAGAGCTGCCACACACCCGCACCCAAAAACTCACTGGCGGGTATGGATGGCACAGCGCCAAAATCAATGTATGCATCACCACGAATAAAGCGATAGTCCACCAGCATATCGACGCACTTCTGGTACCGCTCTTCCTGCTCCGGGGGAATCAACCACCACATGGGATAACACCCACCTAAATGAATGGCCGTGCGATAAAACTCATCCAGCAGCAAATAATGCTGGGAGCTACCGCAATTTTCCCCACTCACTTCAATCCGCTGCCGACCTTCACGCCATTCGGCGGCAGAAAACACAAATACATGCAGTTCAATGCCAAACGACAAGGCCCACTCAGTCAACCGTTCCGCCTTACGTTCCAGAAGCCTGATTCCCCGCTCCTGAAGGTCGTCCCTATGACATAGCCACACATCCAGATCACTGGTAACAGAATGGCCCAAGGTACCAGGGCTACCCATTAGAAAGAGCGCTTCCAGATCGGCTCTGCGCCTGCCTTCATCCCGCATGCTGAAGGTGCGAGCCAGGCGTCGTGCTGCGCCTATGGTGGCGGAATCCGGCTGGTAATGGCTTAGGCCATAGGGGCATTGGACATCCAGATAGCCCGGCAGCGCTGGATGATTGGTGTGAAACACCAATGGCAAAATCTCCAGCACCACCTGCTGCCGGTAGGTAAGCGACGAGTGGGCTCGCTCCCAGCGCTGGCGGTTAAGCATGAGAAATCTGTCCCGCAGGCGGCGCAGGATTTTGCGGTCAATGCCCTCGTCAAAATCCAGGGCAATCGGTGCAGCGTGAGCAGTCAAGGCAGCTCCGGGGGAGAGGTTCTTTCCGGTTTAATTATCAGTATGATGAACTCATCGTGGCACAATCATCAAAAAATAAAAGCGGCATACGCTTAAGTAAACCCGAGGCCCGGCCCAGTGAAAGAGCTTGTCATACAGCGTTATCGCACTGATACATCCAGTGTCACCGGTCGCCAGACCCTGTTGCGTATTGATGATGAAGGTAAGGTTCTATACGCGGACAGCAATGCCGAGGCTGTACTTGGGTACGATGCCAGTGAACTGGAAGGCATTATGGTACACCGGGTGTTGGCATCCAGAGAAGACGACCCCTTTGCACCAGCCAATCGACACCGTATCGAGAGTGGCCAAACTGTGCTGGTCACCTTTCGTCACAAGGAAGGTTTTTTCTACACGGCAAGCCTTTCATTGCGCATCAGTATACGCGATTCAGATGGGGCTGCGAGCGCCCGCATTGCTCAGCAGGAAAGCTCTGCCATAGACACCCGCCTATTGCGCTTTTCTGAAAGCGCAGCGGGCTTCGGAATATGGGAACTGGATATCACCAGCAACCAGATGACCTGGACAGAAGGGTTATATCGGTTGCTGGAGCTGAAACCGGGAACGGAAATTACACCGGAACAAGCACTGTTCTACTGCCAGGGTGGCCAGGAACGTATTCGGGCACTTTTCCGCAGATGCGCACGCACCGGCGCACCCTTCACAATTGAGCTTCATTTGCTGACTGCCAAAGAAAAAAACATTCGAGCAACACTAAATGGCCGAGCCCTTAAAACCGGCGGCAGGTTACGTAAACTCGGGGGGACTCTGGTAGATCGTACCGGCGAAATGCAACGCGATCATGCCCGCTTGAAGGCTACAAACATACTGAATGCCACCACGGCCGCGAGCCCCGGGTTGATCGCTGCCGTGGATAAAAACCTAAATCTGCTGCATTTCAACGCGCCCTATGCCCGCTTGTTTGGCAGCCTGTTTGGCGCAACACCCAAAGTGGGCGACAACCTGCGTCAGTTACTTGAAAAACACCCGAATGAACGACATCTGGCGGAACAGCTCTGGCAACGTGCCTTTGAGCAGGACAGCTTTATTGTGGACATGCCTGTCACGCAACAAAGTGGTGAGTGGCCGGTCTACGAGTTTCACTACCAGCGCCTGACAGACAGCAAAATCGGGGACCCCGGCACGGACAAAAGCGAAACTGCGGGTGCTGTGGTTGTAGCCAGTGACATCAGCAACCGCGCCAGCAAAACAGGGGACAGCGAATACAGATACCGGCACGACCCGGTAACTGGCCTCACAAACCGAAGAGAATTTATCGCACGCCTTCAGCGCCAGTTGGACCAAGCTGGCAAAGAAGCTACCGACAGCTGCCTTTTATATCTGAACCTCGACGCCTTTGGCAACTTCAACAGCATCGCCGGAAACGGCGCCAGCGACCGCTACCTCAGGGAGCTGGCCAGCATTCTCGATGTGCGCAGTAGGCCACAGGATACGGTATCGAGGCTTGCCGGTGATACCTTCGCGCTGCTCATCGAAGACTGTACAGAGTCGGCAGCCCGCAAGCTTGCAGACAACCTTCTATGCCTCATCCGAAATTTTGTTTTCGAGTGGCAAGGACACCAGCTACAAACCACCGCCAGCGGTGGCCTGCTGATAATCGGAAAAAACACGCCTACCAACTCCGAACAATTGCTGGGACAAGCTGCAGATTTGTGTCATGACGCCAAAACATCCGGTCGCAACCGAGTTCACACTGCCCACGCCACACGCCCGAAACCGGATCACAGCGACAGCAATGAACTTGTCGACCAGATCCGAAAAGCCCTGGACAAGCAGTCGTTGTTTCTGGAGTTCCAGCCACTCAAGCCGGTCTCCAGCGTTACCTGGGGTGATCACATCGAAATTCTCGCAAGAATTCCAGGTAACGGTGTGCATGAGCAATGGTTGCAGCCGGAGCAGTTCCTGCCGGTAGCCGAACGTTTTGATTTGGCCAAGCGACTGGATCGCCAAGTCATACTGCAAACGTTTACCTGGCTTGGCGAGCACAAATTACTGGAGCCCAGGCTGAAATATTGTGGTTTCAACCTGTCCCTCGCCAGCGTCCTGGATGACACCTTTGCGGACTTCATGGAATCTGTCCTCGGAGCGTCAAACTACCCGGCAGAATCCTTTTGCCTTGAGGTTCGTGAAGCCCACGCAACACAATACCCGGATGAGGTTGCCGTGTTGTGCGACGCGCTACACAGGATTGGTTGTCGAGTAGCACTGGATGGTGCCGGCGCGTCTGTGGAGAGTTACAGGCTTGCGGCAAAACTGCCAGTAGACGTTGTCAAACTCGACCGCAGTTTGATGCTCAGACTGGGAACCGATCCGGTTCAGCAGATCATGGTAGAAGCGCTGCATCGGATCGCACAGGAAGCAGGGAAAATAACGGTGGCAACGTTTATCGAGAACGATGACATTCTTCGGAAGGTCCGGACACTGGGCATTCATTTTGGCCAAGGATTCAGGCTTGGGCCACCTATACCCCTGGCGGAGCTGACGCCGGTGGCGGTAGATCTCCCCACCGGACGGATAGGCGGCTAAGCCCCCAAACTCAGTAACAACAAGCTCGGGGGCAAAGGCTTCAGCCCAGCAACTTGCGAGCGCGGCCTACAGCAGCCCGCACCTGAGCTGGAGCGGTTCCGCCCAAATGGTCACGGGCCTGAACTGATCCTTCGAGTGTGAGCACATCAAAGACATCTTCATCGATGGTGTCAGAGAAACGCTTCAGCTCTACCAGAGTCATATCAGAAAGATCCCGCTCTTCGGCAACACCAAAGGCCACGGCCTTGCCTACTACTTCATGGGCATCGCGGAACGGCATGCCTTTTTTGACCAGATAATCCGCCAGGTCTGTTGCCGTCGAAAACCCGCGCTTGGCGGCAACACGCATGTTATCGGCTTTCGCACGAATAGCCGGGACCATGTCGGCGTAGGCTTTCAAGCAGCCCTTAATAGTGTCGACCGTGTCGAACAGAGGCTCTTTATCCTCTTGATTGTCCTTGTTATACGCTAGCGGCTGGCTCTTCATCAGCATGAGCAAAGACATCAGATGGCCCGTCACCCGCCCGGATTTTCCGCGGACAAGCTCGGGCACATCGGGGTTCTTTTTCTGGGGCATGATTGAAGAACCGGTGCAAAAACGATCCGGCAAATCAATAAAATCAAACTGCGCTGAGGTCCACAGCACCAGCTCTTCGCTGAAGCGGGACATGTGTGTCATCAGCAAGGCCGCGAAGCTGCAAAACTCAATGGCAAAATCCCGGTCACTGACCGAATCCAGCGAGTTTTCAGAAGGACGCTCAAAGCCCAGCAACCTTGCGGTCATGGCGCGATCGATCGGGTAAGTGGTACCTGCCAGTGCCGCGGCCCCCAGAGGCATCACATTCACGCGTTTGCGGCAGTCCTGCAAACGCTCACCATCACGCACCAGCATTTCATACCAGGCCAGAAGATGGTGCCCGAAGGTGACTGGCTGTGCCGTTTGAAGATGGGTAAAGCCCGGCATGATGGTATCGGCTTCGCGCTCGGCGAGATCCAGCAGGCCGGCTTGCAGACGCTTGAGTTCTTCGGCAATCACATCAATTTCATCACGCAGGTACAGGCGGATATCGGTGGCTACCTGATCATTTCGACTGCGCCCTGTGTGCAGTTTTTTACCTGTAATACCAATACGATCCGTTAACCGGGCCTCGATATTCATGTGAACATCTTCGAGACTGACCGACCACTCAAAGCGCCCGGCTTCAATGTCTTCTTTTACGCCGTTCAGGCCTTCAATAATGAGATCGCGCTCATCCACCGTCAGGACGCCAACCTCTGCGAGCATAGTCGCATGGGCGATGGAACCGGTAATATCGTGGTGATACAGGCGCTGATCAAACCCGACAGATGCTGTAAAACGCTCCACAAATGCGTCGGTGGGCTCACTGAAGCGTCCACCCCATGGTTTTTCGGAGGTTGCGGCCTGATCAGGTTGTTTCTTGTCCGTCATGGTGTAAGTACTCTCGTTACATGTAATGAGTCAAATAGATTCATATATCAGCGTGCGTTCAATCGGGCATATCTCGACAGGAGGGGCAAACATAACGATGAACAATGGCTGCGTAGGTACCGTCATTTTGCATGGCTTCCAACGCACGATCAAAGTGCGCGACAAACTCCGGGCTGACTGATTCTTTCGAGAAAATATAATGGGCTTCTATGCTCGAGACGACCATCGAGCTGTGTGTTATCCGGTCAGAAAGCCCCAGCGCCTGGATCTCGTGCATAGCCGTCAGTTTATCCGCAATTACCCCATCAACACGACTCAGGGCCAGCATTCTCCAAAGCGAATCCCGGCGGGACGTGTACTCGATATTTCCTCTGTACCTTGAATCCTGGACGAGGGCGCCGTATTCCTCACTATAAGATACGTTGATTTGTGCCCCTAGCTTGAACCCCGAGTTCAGAACCTCTCGCAATCCCGAAAACCTGAACTCAGCTTTGTCAGAACGACGAATGAACAGCAGATTGGGCGAGATGGTCGGCACTGTATTAGCGTAGTGAGCGTATATTTCCCGTTCGGGTGTGCGATGGGCTCCTGAGACCATATCGATACGCCCCTGACGCAATTCTACCAGCCCACGCGCCCAAGGAAGCTTAACCAGCGTAAGATTACAGTTCATTCGTCGCATGACTTCACGACTAATATCAGCATCGATGCCCGCAACACGGCCCCGTTGCGGGATGAAGTAAGGTGCGTCATCATCCCAGCGTAGCGTTATACTGCACTCAGCAAAGCTTTGCGCTGCGTACCCAAGCAGTGAAATAGCCAAAACAACCGCTTTGAATAGTCCTGCGCACGAAGCACCCCGCAGAATCAACAATGTTGCAGATTCAGAGTTATTGGTGGCTTGTCTCATTATGGGCTCCGCCTAACTCTTGATTTAGATCGAACTGTCATTCCCGCAAAAACCGGCGGAACCCACCTGAGCCTGAAGAAGAAGGATCAAATTATTTGGCCGCAACAGGGAACGCTTTAGTGAGTACTGAATATAGTCTATCTTTTGTGCTGACAGCCCAACACTATCTCGCGCGGAATGGGCACAATGATCGTGACGGGAGTATAACATTCTGACCCGCAGAAAAGTGACTACCCTGAGCAGGGACAAGACTGTCGCCATACAGAATTTTTTCGTGCCCGATCTTTGTCGGGTACGCTCTGTATTCATGCTACTGATCACCAGCGAACTGCTGGTGCTGGTGCTGGCAATTGTTCAGGCCAGCGACGGCTGGATTGACTGGAACTACTTCGCACTTCTCTCGCTATTTGTACAGTGGACCACCCTCACCAGTGCCGCGCTGATTTGCCTCCTGCGCACCCGGTTGGCTCGAATGCCCGTCTCCCGGGCCACCTTCGCTATTGCGGCCATAGTGCTCATAGATGTGCTCGCCTTCAGCCTGTTTGCCGACAGCGTTCTGCATCCGAAACCGGGCATTGTCGACTGGCAGGCTATCGCCAAAAAGCTCCTGCTGGCTCTGCTGATTACGCTCATCGTTCTTCGCTACTTCTACCTGCAGCACCAGTGGCAACAGCAGCGGGAAGCCGAAATGCAGGCACACTTGATTGCCCTGCAGGCGCGAATACAGCCGCACTTTTTGTTCAACAGCATGAACACCATCGCCAGCCTTATTGCCTCGGATCCGGAACAGGCCGAAGAAGCCGTGCTTGATCTTTCTGAACTCTTTCGCGCCAGCTTGCGCACCGGCGACCAACTCATTCCAATGACAAAGGAGCTGGATCTCTGCCAGCGCTACCTGGCAATCGAATCCCTGCGTCTTGGCCCCCGCCTGAAACTCGAATGGCACATTGCCGACGGGCTGGAGCGCCAGGCGATACCACCGCTAACCTTGCAACCACTGGTTGAGAACGCGGTTTATCACGGCATACAACCTCGCCCCGAGGGTGGTACGGTGCGCATAGAGGCCGAAGCTCGGGGCAAATACGTGTACCTGCTCGTTCAAAACCCCAAACCGGACAACAACAGCAGTCAGCACAACGGCAACCAAATGGCCCTGAGCAACATTCAGGCAAGGCTGCAGGCTCTATTCGGGGAGGCCGCTGTACTTAAACACAGCCATCAGGGGGACGTTTATACCGTCACCTTGCGGCTGCCCAAAACTACACAGTACTCATGACCAAACAGAAGATTCTAATCGCGGATGATGAACCTCTAGCCCGGCAGCGCTTGAGGCGTCTTGCCGAGAGCCTGCCTGAATACGTGGTTTGCGGGGAAGCCGGGGACGGCGACACCACACTCACTCAGGTTGCCGGCCTGCAGCCTGATATTCTTTTACTGGACATACGCATGCCCGGTCTTGATGGCATGGAAACAGCCGCGCGCCTGAGCCGGCTCAGCAACCCGCCAGCAATCATTTTCTGCACCGCCTACGACAACTATGCAATTCAGGCTTTCGAGGTTCAGGCTGTAGCCTACCTGCTCAAACCCGTGCGCAAAGATGCACTGACTGAGGCCCTGGCCCGTGCGGGGCGGATTAATCGCGTACAGCTACGCACACTTTCTGACAGCATGGCGGGCAGCGCCGCCGAACGGGAAACTGTGGAAGATGGGCAGCTGTCGGTTCGAACCCATCGAGGTACAGAACTAATTGATATAGCCGGGATCCGCTATTGTCAGGCAGATCAGAAATACGTGACCATTCACCATACCCGTGGTGAGACTGTATCTGATTACACCCTCAAAGAACTGGAAAGCGCCTACCCCAACCAGCTGCTCCGGATTCACCGCAACACTTTGGTGGGCGTACAATATATCCAGGCACTCAGGCGCACACCGGATGGCCAAAACCTGCTAGCACTCAGAGACGGTCTGGGTGAACTGCAGGTAAGCCGAAGGCACACCAGCAATGTGCGCCAGTGGCTACAAAGACAACAGCCGGGCTGAGGCAACCACATACCTTGCAGGCGCTGCAGCGCGGCCATCCACGGGACTTTTACGGCGCCACAGGGTAACCTTGGCGAACATTTTCATAACTGGCAGTGAGCATCATGTCCAAACGAACCCTTCGCGTCGCAACCCGAAGTAGTGCCTTGGCGCTATGGCAGGCAGAATTCATCAAGGCCGAACTGGAACGGCTCCACGACAACGTGGCTGTGGAACTGATCAAGATTAAAACCCAGGGCGATAAAATCCTCGATGTGCCTCTGGCTAAAATTGGCGGTAAAGGTCTGTTTGTAAAAGAGCTGGAAGAAGCCATGCTTGACGGCCGTGCAGACCTTGCCGTGCACTCCATGAAAGATGTACCAATGGCCTTTCCCGAAGGCTTGGGCCTGGTCGCTATTTGCGAGCGAGACGACCCTACCGATGCCTTTGTCAGCAACAACTACGCAAACGTAGACGCCTTGCCACAAGGCGCTGTGGTAGGCACCGCCAGCCTGCGCCGAGAATCCCAGCTGCGTGCCTACCGGCCAGATCTGGAAATTCGGGTTTTACGGGGCAACGTAAACACCCGGCTGGCAAAACTGGACGCCGGTGACTACGACGCCATCGTTCTTGCCAGCTCTGGCCTGAAGCGTTTGGGCTTCCATGACCGAATTCGCTACGCCATACCAGACACAGTATCCCTGCCAGCGGTTGGCCAAGGCGCCCTTGGCATTGAGTGCCGGCTGAATGACAACGAACTGCGGGCGATGCTGGAACCCCTGAGCCACGCTGACACCTCCGACCGGGTGAAAGCCGAAAGAGCAATGAACCGTCGCCTTGAAGGTGGTTGCCAGGTGCCTATCGCGGCCTATGCCCTGCTGGAAGACGACGACACCTTGTGGTTGCGTGGGTTGGTTGGCGCTGTGGACGGCACAAAGATTCTCCGTGTGGAAGGCCGCGCGCCGCGCGCCGAAGGCGAACGCCTTGGCCGTGAATTGGCGGAAGAGCTTTTAGCGTTAGGTGCAGACAAAATCCTGGCTGAAGTTTATGGCCACACTCCAGACTAATCCAGCCACCCTGGCCGGCCGGCGTATTCTTATATGCCGGCCGGAACCGGAAGCATCCAGGCTGGCCCGGCAGTTTCAGGCTGCCGGCGCCGAGACGCACGTATTCCCACTGGTAGAAAGAGAGCCTCTGCCAGAAACCCCCGAACGGCGCACCACCCTTCTCAACCTCGACGAGTTCTCCCATGTTATTGCCGTCAGCCCCTACGCTGCACGCCTGCTGCTCGACGAGCTGGATACCTGGTGGCCGCAACTACCTACCGGACTAGACTGGTATGGCGTGGGGGCCGGCACGGCCAGAGCACTCGCGGAATATGGCATAAACCCGCGCAAACCTGATGAAGGCTGGACCAGCGAAGCTTTGCTGAAGCTACCTCGCCTTGCGAATATCGAAGGGGAGCGGGTACTTGTTGCCCGAGGCGAGGAAGGGCGAGAATTGACCCGCAGAACACTGGAAGAGCGTGGTGCCCGAGTCACCATATTGCCTCTTTATCGAAGATTCTGCCCGGATTACACGCCTGCGCAGATCAACACCGCCCTGATTGCGTTCGCCCCGGATGCTATTGTTGCGCTCTCTGGAGAAACCTTGAACAATCTCATCGCACTATGTGCCAATTGCAGCCATAATCTATACGACAGACCCGTCATCGTGCCCGCTCGGCGTATCGCCGATCAGGCGCTTGCGGCGGGATTCAAGGCTCCGTGTATACCAGGAAGCCTTGCCGATAACGACATCGTGGCCGCCGCCGCAGAACAACTGGCAGGCCTGGACGGTGGCTCCGGAAAAGCCAAGTAAGGACGCCCGTGACTGAAACAACAAAACAATTACCTGTCCCGATTGCCAAAGAACAACTTGCCCGACAGAAAGTCTGGCCGGTTTGGGTTATCGCCATCATTGCGTTGGTCAGTGTTGCCGCGCTGGCACTGTGGAACTGGCAGCAATGGAACGACAACCAGTCCACCCTACAAACGCTGAAAAGCTTGCAGCAGGATACCTCGCAGCTTGAGAATATGTATGGCGACCAGGGAACCCAGCAAAGCCAACGCTTGCAGGCTCTGGAAGATAAACTTGCATCCCAGCGCGAACTGATCGCCACCCAGCAGCGGCAAATTGATCACACTGCCCGCGAATTACTCGAAGCCGGCAACCGCACCCGTACAGACTGGTTACTGGCAGAGGCAGAGTACTTACTGCGCATAGCCAACCAGCGCCTGCTGATTGAAAAAGACATTCGCGGCGCGCTGTCTGCCCTTGAAGCTGCAGACGAAGTGCTGACCGAATCCGATGATGTTGGCGTGTACCCTGTACGTCAGCAACTGGCGCGGGAAATTCTGGCACTAAAAGGCATTTCCAGTGTCGACAGAACCGGGCTCTATCTCACCCTTGAAGCGGTCATAGACAGCGTTCATCAGCTAACCGATCAAGCACTTATCAGTGAGCAAGCTCCCGGATTTGTTGGTAACGCCCAGTCTGAGGAAACTTCCGAAGAAGGCGGCGAACCCGGCGTGCTACTCAGGGCCTGGAAAAAGTTCAAATCTACCCTGATGCAAGTGGTTGTGGTTCGCCGCCTGGACGAATCTGTCAAACCACTGTTATCGCCAGACCAGAGCGCATACGCACGCCTGAATTTGCAGCTGATGCTTGAAGAAGCAGAGATGGCTGTACTCAGAGGCAACCAACCACTTTACGAGCGCTCTCTAGCCAAGGCTCAAGCCGCCGTTGACGATTGGTACGACGGGAGCAATCCACGAGTCAGCGCTTTGACCAATACCCTCGGCGAACTGACTACACGGAACGTAGCACCGGATCTACCCGACATAAGCCAATCTCTGGGCCTGCTCAAAGAGCGGCTGGCAGGCCGACTCAACAAAGGCAGTGATTCATGATTCGCCTGCTTCTGATCATTCTTTTTGCCCTGCTCATTGGCACCGCGCTTTCACTCGGGCTGCAATACGACCTGGGTTACATTCGCATCAGCCTGGGCAACTATCTGGTAGAAACCAACTTCTGGGTTGGGCTTTTGCTCCTGGTGGTTGTGGTTGCGCTGATCGTGCTCACTACAAACCTGATCCGCCGCATGCGACAAGGCACTGGGCTGATTGCCAACTGGGTTTCCCGGGGCAAGGAGCGAAGGGCCCGCCGCCGCACCACAATCGGCTTACTGGCTCTGGCAGAAGGCAACTGGCCTCGAGCCCGCAAGATGTTGACCTCAGCCGCCAGCCACGCAGACACGCCCCTTATTAACTATCTGGCAGCTGCCCAGGCAGCGTTTGAGAGTGGCGACCATGAAGCCGTAGATGAACTGCTGAGAAAAGCGTTTGAAAGCACTCCAGGATCGGACATGGCCGTGGGCATCACCCAGGCTCAGCTGCAGCTTGCAGGTAACCGTCTGGAACAAGCGTTGGCAACACTGGTGCGCCTGCGCAAACAATCTCCACACCACCCCTTCGTTCTGAAGCTACTGAAAACCACCTATCTTCGTCTTGAAGATTGGCGCGAACTCTCAAGGCTATTGCCAGAGTTGCGTAAGCGTAGCGTGCTCCCCGAATCAGAACTTGGTGAGCTTGAGCGGCTTGTTTGGCACAACCTGCTGGAAAAGGCTGCCGAAGACTGCCGGCGTCAGCAACAGGCTGATCCGAACTCATCCCTGGAGCCACTCACCCGCCTCTGGGATGAACTGCCCGGATTTTTGCGCAGAGATGAAAAAACCATTGCTGATTATGCCCGCCTGCTGGCCGATCTTGGCGATGAAGCACAGACCGAAACCCTGCTACGCAAAGTTTTACACAATCACTGGAGCGATGACCTGGTCAACCTCTATGGCCGGATAGAAGGTCGCAAACCCGACGAGCAGCTTCTTACCGCAGAGCAGTGGCTGAAAGATCGCCCCAGCAATGCGGAGTTGCTACTGGCACTGGGCCGGCTCAGCTTGAGAAATGAGCTGTGGGGAAAAGCCCGGGAATATTTTGAAACCAGCTTGAGATTACGCCGCAGCCGGGACACTCTGGCAGAACTGAGCCGACTGAGCGCTCATATGGGCGATGAAGAAATGAGCATAAAGCTTATGATGCAAGGGCTGGCAACCGATAACGGGCTGCCGGAACTGCCCATGCCAAGGGCCTGAGCAGCGGCCAGCCTGCAAGATTTGACCATTTACCCAGCACCTCAACTGCGAGGTGCATACTCCAGCACATCAGAAAAGAACGCTTGAGGTGGAAGCCCCGCTTCCACCAGAGCGTCCATCAACGTGTAAACCATCGTTGGCGAGCCACTGGCGTGTACTTCCACATTTTGCCAATCCATGCCTGAGGCCAACACAGCGCGTACAAGTTGGTCGTGGTGCCCACTCCATTCGCTGTCTTCGTCATCACCCACCACTGGCTGAAAGCTGAAAACAGGCCACTCCTGTTCCCACTGTCGAGCCATGGATCTGAGGTACATATCCTCGTGGCGACGCACGCCCCAGAACAATCTTACCGGCTGGCTAGAAGCTATGCCGCGCAAATAGTCCACCAGGCTTTTCATCTGCGCAAACCCCGTACCTGCTGCAACCAGAAGCAATGGCTTCTCAGGAGTGCTCGCCAGACAGGCTTTGCCGTGGGGTAATTCCAGGCTGACGGTTTCACCCGAAGTCAGCGCATCAATAACCTTTTGCGCCGACAGCCACTCCGGGGACGCCTGAATATGCAACTCAATATTCTGCTCCGACGGACTGCTGGCAATGGAAAAATAACAGGGCTCAGCATCCGGCAGGTTGATGGACAAATACTGGCCCGCATGAAAAGCCACCTCCCGCCGCCGCGGCAACTGAAGCTCAACCCGATACACGTCATGGCTGATTGAGCTCACATCCACCACGTTTGCCTGAAACTTTCGGGGCTGATTCTGTCCTGCTGCCATAACGGCACTCATCTCCAATTCTAGATGGTCAAGCGCGGCGGTTCTGCACATCATCAGTCGCGCGCCGACCGGAATCATCTGTTGGTTTCGGGTGTTCAGAGCGGAGCCGCTTTTCAGGCGAGCTTCACAAAGTTCGCATACACCATTTTTGCAGGCGTGGGGAACAGCAATACCGGCACTGCCTGCTGCGTTTAACAGATCCCCGTTAGCGGGCGCCAGGTAGCGAATGCCGGAGGGCTCAATAGTCACCTGCCACTGCCTGTTGCTCATATCAATCAGGGCGGCCAGCCGAAGTTTCAATACCCAGACTGTCCCAGAGTTCGTCCACACGCTGTTTTACAGCGTCGGTCATGGCGATGGGCTCGCCCCACTCGCGGGTGGTTTCACCCGGCCATTTGTTGGTGGCGTCCATCCCCATTTTGGAGCCAAGGCCAGACACCGGCGATGCAAAATCCAGATAATCAATGGGCGTGTTTTCGACCAGAGTGGTATCGCGAATCGGGTCCATGCGGGTGGTAATGGCCCAAATCACATCTTCCCAGTTACGGGCATCTACATCGTCATCGGTCACGATCACGAACTTGGTGTACATAAACTGGCGCAGGAAAGACCATACCCCCATCATCACGCGCTTCGCATGGCCAGGGTATTGCTTTTTCATGGTCACCACTGCCAAGCGGTAGGAGCAGCCTTCGGGCGGCAGATAAAAATCCACAATCTCCGGAAACTGCTTTTGCAGAATGGGGATAAACACCTCATTCAGCGCCACACCCAGAATCGCCGGCTCATCGGGCGGCCTGCCAGTATATGTGCTGTGGTAAATCGGATCTTTGCGGTGGGTGATCCGCTCAACGGTGAACACCGGGAACTCGTCCACTTCGTTGTAATAACCGGTATGGTCACCAAACGGGCCTTCCGGGGCGTTGTCATCCGGGTAAATAAAGCCTTCCAGGACAATTTCGGCACTGGCTGGCACCTGCAAATCACTGAGGCCGCACTGCACCAACTCGGTCCGACTACCCCGCAACAAGCCTGCAAACGCATACTCGGAAAGAGAATCAGGAACAGGCGTCACTGCACCCAGAATGGTTGCCGGGTCGGCGCCAAGGGCGACTGCAACGGGATAAGGTTTGCCAGGGTTCTGTTTCTGAAACTCCTGAAAATCCAATGCGCCACCACGATGACTCAACCACCGCATGATCAGCCGGTTACGACCAATCACCTGTTGCCTATAAATCCCCAGATTCTGCCGTTCTTTGTGGGGCCCACGGGTAATCACCAGTGGCCATGTCACCAGTGGCCCGGCATCCCCAGGCCAGCAGTGCTGTACGGGGATTTGGTAAAGATCAACTTTGTCTTTTTCTATCACCACGTCCTGACAGGGCGCTGACCTGAGCACTTTCGGGCTCATGCGCATCACTTGCCGAAGCAATGGCAACTTTTCGATCGCGTCTTTGAAGCCTTTGGGGGGATCTGGCTCTTTGAGGTAGGCAAGCAGTTTGCCCACTTCCCGGAGTGCAGTGACGTCTTCTTGCCCCATGCCCAGAGCCACTCTTCGGGTGGTGCCGAAGAGGTTGGCAAGCACAGGCATGTCGTAGCCTTTGGGGTTTTCAAACAACAACGCAGGACCACCTGCCCGCAGCGTGCGGTCGCAGATTTCGGTCATTTCCAGGTGGGGGTCTACTTCCACTGAGATGCGTTTCAGCTCACCCAGTTTCTCCAACTGGTCAATGAAGTCCCGCAGATCGTTGTATTTCATCGTTGGCTCCGTTCACGGTTAGCTTCTAATACGGAGTTCGCCACCTTCCAGACTTCTCAGCCAGTGCCAGAACGCAATGAGGGCCTGCTTTCCCAGACACGCCGTAAACCCATCCCTGGGGGCTTGGTCTTGCCATCCTTGGCAAGACACAGTCTGGGAAAGCAGGCCCTCACCGCGTTCACGGAATCACCAGTTAACTCAAGGCAAAAACTCGCTAAAGCTGAACTGTAATCCAATAAAGGCGCACGCCCAAAACTTCGACTCTAGCGACGCTTCATAGACTGGAAGAATTCGTCATTAGTCTTGGTGTCTTTAAGCTTGTCCAGCAAGAACTCGATGGCCGCAGTGTCGTCGTCCATGGAGTGCAACAGCTTACGCAGAATCCATACACGCTGGATATCCGCTTCGCTCATCAGCAAGTCTTCGCGGCGCGTGCCGGAGCTGCGAACGTTGAGCGCAGGATACACCCGCTTCTCGGCGATTTTACGGTCCAGGTGCACTTCCATGTTACCTGTGCCCTTAAACTCCTCGTAAATCACTTCGTCCATTTTGGAACCCGTGTTCACCAGAGCCGTGGCCAGGATAGTCAGGCTGCCGCCCTCTTCTACATTACGGGCTGCACCGAAGAAGCGCTTGGGCTTTTCCAGAGCGTGGGCATCAACACCACCGGTCAGTACTTTGCCAGATGACGGGATGACCGTGTTATAGGCGCGAGCTAGGCGGGTGATGGAATCCAGCAGAATAACCACGTCTTTTTTATGCTCAACCAGGCGCTTGGCCTTCTCGATAACCATCTCGGCTACCTGAACGTGGCGCGCAGGTGGTTCATCAAAAGTAGAAGCAATCACTTCGCCGCGCACGGTGCGCTGCATTTCGGTCACTTCTTCCGGGCGCTCATCAATCAACAGAACAATGATGTGACACTCAGGATGATTACGCGCAATAGACTGGGCAATACTCTGCATCAGCAGGGTTTTACCTGCCTTGGGTGGCGATACAATCAAACCACGCTGGCCTTTACCGATAGGCGCAACCAGGTCCAACACGCGGGATGACAGATCCTCGGTGCTGCCGTTACCGGTTTCCAGCTGCATGCGCTCGTCCGGGAACAACGGAGTCAGGTTTTCAAACAGGATCTTGTTACGGGCGTTGTCCGGTTTGTCGAAGTTGATCTCAGCCACTTTCAACAAAGCAAAATAACGCTCGCCGTCTTTCGGGGGCCGGATCTTGCCGGCAACGGTATCACCGGTGCGCAGGTTGAAGCGGCGAATCTGGCTGGGGGAGACGTATATGTCGTCTGGTCCAGCCAGGTACGAAGCGTCGGCAGACCGGAGGAAGCCGAAACCATCCTGCAGAATCTCCAATACGCCATCGCCGTAAATGTCTTCGCCGCTTTTCGCATGTTTCTTCAATATCGTGAAGATAACATCCTGCTTACGCGAGCGTGCCAGGTTATCGAGGCCCATTTCTTGCGCGATTTCGAGCAATTCGGGCATGGAGTTCTGCTTGAGTTCAGTAAGATTCATAGGTTATTAGATTTTCAGGAATGGAATTAAACGGACGTTGGTATGACAGGGGTGCCCTGAACAGATTGTGTAATTCGTTGTCAAAACAGATGCTGGCAGATGGAGCAACCGGTGCGAATGAGAGCCGGAAAAAAACAGAAGCCAGTATAGAGTGGGTACAAACGTTCGTAGGGCGAGACCGATAATCATCTACCTTGCTGGCCAATGTCAAGAGCACCAACCAAATTAACGCCAGTTTTTTCAGCCGCCATGCCTGCGCACAAGGGCCGGAACCTCCCCCTGATGGGTTACTCCCTTCCATTGTCCGGCCCTGATGGGGATACTGGCACCATAGAATTTTTTCGTGTTTTTTCGGAGCCCCGATCATGAGCAGTGAACGCACCAGCGAACTTAACCCACTCAATATCGCCATTCTCACAATATCCGACACTCGTGGGCCCGAGGAGGACTCCTCCGGGCAGTTTCTTGAAGACAGCGTACTGGAAGCCGGGCACACGCTGATTTCACGGCGCATACTACCGGACGACGTTTATCTCGTGCGTGCAGCCATGTCGGCCTGGATTGCGGAACCCGACGTGCATGTAGTGATCATTACAGGCGGTACCGGCTTTCATGAGCGTGACAGCACCCCCGAGGCGGTTTCGCCCTTGCTGGACAAGACTATTGAAGGTTTTGGCGAAGAATTCCGACGCCAGTCGGCTGCTGAGATCGGCACCTCTACTATTCAGTCCAGAGCCTTCGGTGGCCTTGCCAACCATACAGCGATTTTTTGTCTACCCGGTTCTACCGGAGCATGCCGCACGGGCTGGAACGGCATTTTAAGTACTCAGCTCGATAGCCGCCATGGCCCTTGCAACTTTTCCGCGCTGGTTGGCCGCAAACCTGAACGCGCCGTTGAGCGTCTTCATCAGGTTATAGGAACTCGCGCCGCGCGCTAATTTTGACTAGGGAGAGAGAACCATGGCCGCCAATCTGACACCGGTTGAAGAGGCTATTGACCACCTTCTGAGTAAGGCCCCGGTGATCACAGAGAGCGAGTGCTTGCCGCTCACTGAAAGCCTGGGGCGAATACTGGCTCAAGATTATCAGGTGCCGGCAGATGTGCCGCCAGCAGATAACAGCGCGGTGGATGGCTACGCTCTGCGCGCCGAGGATTACATTCCTGGCCAGGCTCTGCCAGTCTCAGACCGCATCCCCGCTGGCTCTGCTCCCAGCCCTCTAAAACCCGGCACGGCTGCCCGCATTTTTACAGGCTCGGAGGTTCCCGAGGGCGCCGACACGGTGATCATGCAAGAGCGAGTGGATGTTACGGATAAGGGCATCCTGATCAATGCCGAGGTGAAAACCGATCAGAATATTCGCAGGCGCGGCCAGGATCTTGCCGAGGGCAGCCTTGCTTTGGCAAAGGGCACGAAGATCAGAGCGCAGGAAATGGGCCTTCTGGCGTCCATGGGCGTGGCTGACGTTACAGTGATGAAAAAATTGCGTGTCGCGATTCTGTCTACCGGCGATGAGTTGGTAGACCCGGGCACGCCACTGGGGCCGGGGCAGATTTACAACACCAATCGTTTTACATTGCTTGGACTGCTGGCAGACGCCGGTTGTGATGCAGTGCTATGCGAGACCCTGAGAGACACTCGCTCGGTTACTCGCGACACGCTTGAACGCGCGGCAGCGCAAGCAGACCTGATTATCACCAGCGGAGGCGTGTCCGTGGGTGAGGAGGATCACGTGCGGGCGGTGCTGGAAGAGTCTGGCGAGCTGTCACTATGGCGCATGGCCATCAAGCCCGGGAAACCTCTGGCATTCGGCTCGATCAAGGGTACTCCGGTACTGGGTCTGCCCGGGAACCCCGCCGCCGTGCTGGTGACATTTCTGGTTGTAGGTATGCCTTACATCCGCACCTGCCAAGGGCGCATGCAGGTTCACCCTATGGGCCAACAGGTGCCTGCTGCGTTTACGGTTGCTTCGGCTTCCGTGCGCAGGGAGTTTGTCCGTGCACGCACCGAGTCTGTTAACGGCAACGCACGGGTCAGCGCCTACCCGAACCAGAGTTCTGGCGTGTTGAGCTCTGCCTGCTGGGCTGGTGGCCTGGCCGTGGTTCCGGAGCATGCCACAGTGGCAGAGGGTGACCTGCTGACCTACTACCCATTTACTGAGTTATTGAGCTGATATGACTGACCAGACCCTGACTGTTCGTTTTTTTGCCCGCCTCCGGGAGGAGTTGGGTACGGAGGAACTCACGCTACCGGCAGAGAAGGAGCAGACGGCCGGTGATTTGCTGGCAGCCCTGGCTTGTCGCGGCGGGCCTTGGGCACAGCTGCAAGGCGGGCAACCGGTGATGATTGCGATCAATCAGGCTATAGCGAAGCCTGCAGCGGCGGTTAAGGCCGGGGATGAGGTGGCTTTTTTCCCGCCGGTAACGGGAGGTTGAGATGATCAGTGTTCAGTCTGAGGATTTTGATGCCAGCGTTGAATATGCCGCTCTGCGGGATAGTGGCGCGGGCACGGGTGCTATTGCCACATTTACGGGGCTGGTTCGTGACAATGGCGATACGGCGGATGTATCCGGGTTGTTTCTGGAGCATTATCCCGGGATGACAGAGCAGGTGATTGCGGGGCTGATTGAGGAGGCTTCGCGGCGCTGGGATGTGCGGAAGGCTCGGGTTATTCATCGGGTTGGGCGTTTGTTGTTGCAGGAGCAGATTGTGTTTGTGGGGGTTTGTAGCGCTCATCGGGCGGATGCGTTTGCGGCTTGCGCGTTTATTATGGACGCTTTGAAGACGTCGGCGCCGTTCTGGAAGAAGGAGCTTTCTGAGGCTGGGGAGCATTGGGTGGAGCAGAAGGCTTCGGATGTTGCTCGCGGTAAGGCTTGGGGTAAGTAGCTAGCCCCTAAGTGGTGCTTGGCTGGTCGGTCTTTGGCGGGGAACCTCTTCCCGAAAAACGCTGTTAATACGTCCTTGTACGCTTGGCTCCGCCATCCATGGCTCCGCACATTTTCGGGAAGAGGTTCCCCGCCAAAGCCCTGGTTTGTGCCCATTCCTCTAGCTGGCACTGCCTTCAGCTTATTAAATCTTCTGGCCGGTTTCGGTTCTTGAACGCTTCTTCGGCATCTGCGCAATCCAGAATTCTGGCGCCGGCGCTTTCAGCGAATACCATAACTCTTCGATTGTCGTCTCTAAGTTGGGCTTCCAGCCGGTTGATAAGTGAAACAGGAAACACACCGTGCAAGGGGTGGGATTTTCCTTTGCATTGGGCGATAACCGGGGCGTTAGGCTGTTCTTCCCAGACAGTTAATAAACGTTTGAATACGCTGGGCTGTATGCCAGGAGTGTCGCAGGGGCAGACAAGCACGGCGTCGAAGCCGCGTTTTCTTGCTTCGGTCAGGCCTGCGAGCAATCCGACCAAGGGGCCCTGGCCTTTGAATTCAGGGGTGTCTTGCAGTACGTCGCCCAGCAGGCGGTAATCTTGCAAGGAGCGGTTAGCGCTGATGAGTAATGGGGCGGCAACGCTGCTCAAGGCTTCGGCTACCCAGTGGGCCATTGGACGTTCGCGCCAAAGCATGAGGCCTTTGTCTTGGCCGTTCATGCGCGTTCCGGCGCCGCCGGCGAGCAGCAGGGCGCAGACTTTTTCCAAATTTATTTGGGTCATCACAGGTCCAAGCAAAAAAAACCGCCCAAGAGCGTGGCCCAGGGGCGGTTTTCAGGCCATCAGGATGCAATCAGAGATTGCTGTCCAGGAATGCCGCAAGCTGGGATTTGGACAGTGCGCCGACTTTGGTGGCGTCAACGTTGCCGTTTTTAAACAACATCAGAGTCGGGATGCCGCGGATGTTGAACTTGGGCGGGGTCTGCTCGTTTTCGTCGATGTTGAGTTTGCAGACTTTCAGTTTGCCAGCGTATTCGTCAGCAATTTCTTCGAGTACGGGCGCAATCATTTTGCAAGGTCCACACCACTCAGCCCAGTAATCTACCAACACGGGCACGTCAGACTGAAGTACGTCCTGTTCAAAAGATGCATCCGTTACATTTACAATATTTCCGCTCATTTCAATTTTCCTGATTAATGCTTTGGTGACTACTTTACGCGATTGGTCCCGCGGATGTGAAGCAGTAGATCCACCGGCTTGAATCCACAATCTTCTGACCTCAATCAAATTGATCATCTTTCCGCTTGTCGTACAGCGGTGCATTGACTGACATATACCGGGATTATCGCTTATAGTACGCGCAAGTTCTTACCAAAGGATCCTGACCACCGTGACGGACACTTCTTCCGCCGAAAACACAGCTGCACCACCAGACATGCTTGCGTCCATTGATATGGGCTCGAACAGTTTCCATATGGTTGTGGCCCGACTGGTTCAGGGCGAAATCCGAACCATGGAAAGAATGGGCGAAAAAGTTCAGCTGGGCGACGGTCTTGATGCCAACAACAACCTGACGGAAGAAGCCCAGCAACGCGGCCTGGACTGCCTGCGGCGGTTCGCCCAGCGCCTCAACGGCACACCACCGGAAGGCGTTCAGATAGTGGGCACCAATGCCCTGAGGGTGGCACGCAACGCCAACCAATTTATTGCCCGGGCGGAGGAAGTCCTGGGCTATCCGGCGGAGATTATTGCGGGCCGGGAGGAGGCTCGCCTTATCTATTTAGGCGTCTCGCACACGCTGTCTGACGATGCTGGCAGGCGCCTTGTGGTCGATATAGGTGGCGGCAGTACCGAGCTGATTATTGGTGAACGCTTTGAACCCCAGGAGCTGGAAAGCCTGCACATGGGCTGCGTGTCTTTCCGAAACCGGTATTTTGCCGACGGCCGGATTACCCGCAAGCAAATGGATAACGCCATTACTCATGCGGAACAGGAGCTGTTGGGTATTCGCCGGCGCTTTCGATCAGTTGGATGGGAAAGTTCTGTCGGCGCATCCGGCTCAATCAAAGCCATTTGCAACGTGCTGGCAACCCTGAAGATCACCGATGGCACCGTAACCTGGAGCGCCATGGAGGAGTTACGTCGGCGACTGGTGGATATGGGCAGCGTCGAAAAACTGGGTGAACTGGGGCTGCGGCCTGATCGACAAAACATTTTCCCCGCCGGCTTTGCCATTCTTATGGGTGTATTCCAATCCCTGAACATTCAGGAAATGACCTATACAGACGGCGCACTTCGGGAAGGCCTCCTGTACGGAATCGCCGGTAGAATCAAACATGAAGATGTGCGGGAGCGCAGTATTTCAGCGCTGCAAGAGCGATATCAAGCAGACCAGAACCACGGGGCTGCAGTGGAAGCAACCGCTGTTGCTGCATGGGCGCAAATTGCAAAGCATTGGGGGCTGAACACCCTTGCCGACGAAGAGGCTCTGCGCTGGGCTTGCCGGCTTCACGAAATTGGCTTGGCTATTTCCCACAGCCAGTACCACAAACACGGTGGCTATCTTCTGCGCTACTCCGATCTGGCAGGTTTTACCCAGCAGGCACAAATGGAGTTGGCGATTCTGGTGCGTGGCCATCGGCGGAAATTCAGTTCGTCCATTTTTGAAGGAGTCGACCCTGGTGATCTGGAACGACTGAGGCATCTCTGCATTCTGGTGCGATTGGCCGTGCTGATCCAGCATTCACGAAATCTGGAGCCGCCACCGGACTTCACCTTGGAGCCAAGAGAAAATGGTCTTTTGCTGACGTTCCCGGAATGCTGGTTTGATGAGCGCCCGCTCACCTATGCCGATCTGATGAACGAGCAGGAATATCTTGCCAAGCAGAACTTTGTACTTGAGCTAGCGGGCGGCTAACAGGCTGGTGGACTGATGGGAGGGATACGAATTACCCTCCCAGCTCCCCTTCCATCGCCTCGACCGTTTCACTGACCTCCAGCCATTCCGCTTCGGTATCTTCGAGCTTGCCTTTCGCCTCTGACTGTTTGGCCAACAGCTCTTTCAAGCGGACTTTAGACCCATCACCGTACACAGCTGGATCGGCAAGCTCCGTTTCGAGATTACTTAGTATCTCATTCAGGGAATCCATCTGCTTTTCCAGTGCAGTCTGGCGCTTGCGGTATGGGCTCAGCTTCTGCCGTAGTGCTGCTTCTGCACGCTTGCGGGCTTTTCTGTCGTCGGCACTTTCTCCTACTGCGATGTCTGATTCAGCCCCTGGCGGATCCTCGGCATTCTGGATACCGGTCAACTGTCGCTTTGGCGCCTCAGTATCGTCTTTTCGGCGGTCTGCCAGCCAACTTTCGTAATCTTCAAGATCGCCCTGGTACTCCACAACGCGGCCATCATTAACCAACCAGAATTCATCAACTGTATTACGCAGCAAGTGCCTGTCGTGGGATACCACCACAATGGCGCCCTCAAAGTTCTGCAGGGCCATGGTTAATGCCTGGCGCATTTCCAGATCAAGGTGGTTGGTCGGCTCATCAAGCAAGAGCAGGTTCGGTTTTTGCCAGGCAATAACCGCCAGGGCAACTCGAGCTTTTTCACCACCCGAGAAAGACCGGATAGGACTTAAGGCCTCATCTCCATGGAAATCGAACCCACCCAGGAAGTTGCGAATGCTCTGTTCGGAAGCTCGCGGCGACAAGCGCTGCAAATGCAGAAAAGGACTGGCATCGAGGTCCAAAGATTCCAACTGATGCTGGGCAAAGTAGCCTATTGCCAAATGCTCACCACAGGTTCGCTCACCAGACAGCAGAGTGCTAGAAACGCCCTGTTCACCCTGCCCAAGCAAGGCATCCATCAAGGTGGATTTGCCGGCACCGTTCGGCCCCAACAGGCCTATGCGACTGCCCGGCAAAAGAGTCAGGTTAATGTTGCCGAGAATGGTGGTGTCACCGTGTCCCGCCTGCCCGTGCCTTATTGATAGCAGCGGGTTCGATACTTTGTCTGCCATCGGGAATTCGAAACTGAACGGCGAATCGATATGTGCAGGGGCAATCTTCTCCATCCGCTCCAACGATTTAACCCGGCTTTGAGCCTGGCGGGCTTTGGTGGCCTTGGCCTTAAAGCGATCAATAAAGCGCTGTATCTCTGCAATTCTCGCCTGCTGCTTTTCAAAACCTGCCTGTTGTTGCGCAAGCCTTTCGCCGCGTTGCAGCTCGAACCCAGAGTAATTACCCGTATACACCTCCAGCTTGCGCTGATCAAAATGCACCACATGGGTAGCCACCCGGTCCATAAAGTCCCTGTCGTGGGAAATGAACAATAGGGTGCCATCATAACGGCGCAGCCAGTTTTCGAGCCAAAGGCAGGCATCCAGATCCAGGTGGTTGGTTGGCTCATCAAGGAGCAGAAGATCTGAAGGGCGCATCAGTGCCTGAGCAAGGTTCAGGCGAATGCGCCAGCCACCAGAAAAAGCGGAGACAGGCCGGTCTGCATCTTCATTCTGAAAACCCAAGCCTCGCAACAGGGATTCTGCGCGCCTTGCGGCAGACCAGGCTTCATGTATATCCAACTCACCGTGAATGTGCGCAACGGCATTGTCGTCGCCCCGGGCTTCAGCTTGTTCAAGCTCTCGCTCAAGCCGACGCAAATCAATGTCTCCATCAAGAACGAAGTCTCTCGCGCTTCGCCCTGTTGCTTCAACTTCCTGCGCCATATGGGCAATACGGGTACCGCCAGGAAGTGACACACTACCCTGCTCGGGTGACAGTTGGCCCAGTAATAACTGAAACAGACTGGATTTACCGGCACCATTGGCACCCACAATTGCCACACGCTGGCCAGATTGCACTGTCAGAGCAACAGCATCTAGCAACCAGACGCCACCCCGTTGTAAACTGAGATCGGTTATCGTTAACATGTTGTCATATAATCAACGTGAAATTGTCAGAGTCGGTTCATTGCCCATGCCAGCCCGTTCTCAAGCCAACCAGGGTTTACCGTTAAAAACCATGGCGTTGCCGGCAGACCTGGAGCCAGACAACCCCCTTTGGCAATTTGCATTGGCGTTCTGGCAGCATTCGCTGGCGCAAGAAACGTGTCTGGCCTTACAAAATGAGGGCTGGAGCGTAACACGAATTTTATGCGCGGGATGGCTTGCACTCAACGGCAGGGCATATACCGGTATCGAAGAGGCTACGGTAACAGAGTGGCGCGATCGTGTAACCGGCAGCTTGCGAGCCATTCGCATGTCGGTGCCCAAGGCGCAGACAGCTTATAGTGCCCTGCGCACAAACCTGGCCAGCCTTGAGCTGGAGGCGGAGCGCATAGAACTGGCTATAACCTGGCGGTCTTTTTCAGCCCCCAAACTGGAACAACGCAACATGTACGTATGTGACGAGCTTATCCAGTCCAATCTTACCGCGGCCGCACCAGCAGCCGGCATAACGCAAGGCACCAGGCAGCGACTCAATACACTGGTCGATATTTTTTCCGCCTTTGCTTCGGGCGAGGTACAGCCATGCTGATCAAATGGCTTGTCCGGCTGGCGTTCCCGGCTCTTGGGCTACTAATGCTACTTATGTTCTTTGGTCTGAATGAAGCAGAGCAGGCATCGGAGCCTGTCGCCAAAGAGACCCAGTCAGGAATACCTGCGTTTGAAGGCTTGGTTCCTTCTCCAGTGCCAACTGAAGGCCCCGACATAGTATTCAAATGGCAGGATACTGATGGCAATTGGCATTACGCCGATCAACCACCAGAACACGGACCCTGGAACACGCTGGCCATTGAAAGGATGGACAAGCAACGGTCGCCCTCGAGAATCTCGAACCCAGAGACCGACTGGCAATCTCCTTACAGCGCACCCTTCTCCCTTAGCCCTACTGGCGCCGTGAATAATGAAAGTTAAGGATCTAACAGCCCCGACAAGGAACAATCTGTAGCGCCTTAACAGATGTTCAGTGGAATCTGCGCTCAGAACCCGTTACCTTTTCCCACCTGATAAACACAATACGTGGGCCACGGCCCTCTCCGCTATAAAACCGTCATAACCCAAAAGGATGATGTAATGAAGAAAACGCTGCTTGCATTGGCGATAACCGGCTTGGTTGCCGGCTGCTCAACTCCTCCTGAAACTCCGGCGGATCCAAAGCTGGACTCTACCGATCAGAAGGTTAGCTATGGCATGGGCCTGGTACTGGGCGAACGCATGGGCAACGACCTGCCAAACCTGCAAATGGATCAGTTCCTTCAGGGTATCCAGCATGGACACGCAGGCGATGACGAAACCAAGCGCATGAGCCGTGAAGAAATCCAGCAAGCACTGATGGAATACCAGCAGACTCTGCAGGAAGAGCAGGGTAAGCAAATTGAAGAGCTGGCCCAGAAAAACCGCGAAGCCGGTGATACCTTCCTTGCCGAAAACGCTGAACGCGACGGCATAGAAACAACCGAATCCGGCCTCCAGTATGAAATTCTGGAAGAAGGCAATGGCGTTAAACCTGGTGCAACCGATATGGTGCAGGTGCACTACACCGGCGAACTGCTCTCTGGTGAGGTTTTTGACAGCTCCCGTGAACGCGGCGAGCCTGTGACCTTTGGCCTGAACCAGGTCATTCCGGGCTGGACAGAAGGCCTGCAGCTAATGAGCGAGGGTGCCCGTTACAAGCTATACATCCCTTCTGACCTGGCTTACGGCCCAGGCGGAAGCCGAGCGATTGGCCCTAACGAAACCTTGGTGTTTGATGTAGAGCTGCTAGCCATTAACCCGGATGCAAACGAAGAAGGTTCTGCCTCCGAGTAATCCGAAAAGCCGAGCTTCAGCTTGTCTGAAGCCACAAAAAAGCCTCAGAGCGTTCGCGCTACTGAGGCTTTTTTTTAATCCCTTCAGATGTCTGAACAGTTCAGACCGATGCGACTTTATCTGCATGCACAGTATGGAGGTGCTGTATCAGGAAGTCCTCCATTTCAAATCGGCTCTCCAGGGTTTCACCCAGATGAGAAAGCTGTTCAAACAGGGCTGTGATGCCCTGTTCGGATAAATCGCCCTCCCCCAACTGATCGTTGAAGTTGAGTGCCACCTCTGTGGTTTCCTCAATGCGGGGGTATACCTTGCCTGCCAGTTCCAGACCTCCGTCGTTGAACTCCCGGGCCTCCCTGACCAACTGCTCATATATTTCGAAATGGCCTGTCGAAACATAGTCCACCAATACCTCGCACAGGCGAACAAACTTTTGTTTCAGAGCTTCGGTTTGCGAGAAGTCGCTTTCTGCAGACAAATCGCAGTAATGAACCAGCAACTCCTGGCGGTCCTTTAGCCAGCGATCAATAAGCTCGCTGACGCCACCCCAGCGTTCCCTGGCATTTCGGCAATTTTCCAACATGACACCCGCTCTCCGCTTGGAAACCCTAACAATGGGCCTGACGCTGATATTGGCTAAGTCCGGATCAAGTTACCCTATGCTGGCCACCGGCCGCAACCGTTTCAGGTCACCAGCCAGGTTTTCACGCGCCCCCGGTGGAAGAGCATCGTCAGCCCCATAATCACTAACAGGACAAAAAACACAGCACTCCATCCGGGAATGCTCAAACCAAGAAAGCGCCAAACCACGGCAGCGCAGTCTCCTGTGCCTTTGAGTGCCGTAGACAACACTTCCATAAAAGGCAGCACCTCCAGCATATAGTCCACAGAGGGGCCACAGGCAGGCACCTGATCAGCAGGCAAGTTCTGCAGCCACAACTGGCGACCCGCCACGCCCAGCCCGGCACCTGCCGTTACTGCCAGCAGCAAGCCGTATACACGCACCCCCACTTCCCCGGGGCCATGCAACGCCGCCAGCAAGCTCACCAGACCCACGCCCATAAAGCCAAAGCGCTGGAGCCAACACAAGGGACAGGGCTCAAGCCCCATTACGTACTCCATATAAAACGCCACACCCAACAACCCGGCGCAGACAACAAAAATGAGTGCAAAAATTGCTCTTACTTTCACAAAGATTCCTCAGTTTTACACAAATGCGCTGTCCAGCCTGCTATTCTCGGCTTATCCGGCGGAACCGCTGCTGATTTTGTCACTAAACCCTAAACCATAACGAACTGCAAGCCTATGACACCCCAGCCAAAATTCGCTCTATTCAGTATCGCCCTACTGCTTTTTGCACTCTCCACAGCCTGGGCGGAAGAAGCTACCAACGAGGAAGGGGAAACCACCGAAAAATCAGGTACCACGGATTATATTGCCATGGACCCTGCCTTTGTAACCCATGTTGGCACCCCGGGTAGCAAGCTGACTTACCTGAAAGCAGCGGTGAGCCTCAGAGCCTCTCAGAAGACAACACGATCTGCTGTGGAAGCCCACATGCCACGGCTGCGCCATGAACTTGTAATGCTGTTTGGTGAGCAGACAGATACGGCCACGCTGACCACGATGGAAGGCCAGCAAGCGCTGCGAGAAGAAGCCAAATCACGAATAAACGGGGTGCTGGAAGAACAGCAAACCGGCGAAGCCATTACCGGCGTGCTGTTTACAGAATTTGTTGTACAGAAGTAGTACAAGCTAAGCGCGAACTGATACAGAACCAGCGCGCTTCAGGCAATCCGGGAGTACAGGCCGTTATCCCCGAGGGCATTTTCTTCCCGGACAACCTCACCGGCATCCTCCCAGCCAGATTCCCAGGCGGCTACAACAACTTCGCCACGATAGGGGCAGCGAGTTTTGTCCATTCCCATGGACGCTGCCATATATCCCTGGCGATAGGCTTTGTTCAGCGCTTCAACATCCCAGCCGAGCTTTATATCCCTTGCCATGCCAATTCTCCCTTAAGCCAATGCTAATGAATCTAGCACCAGCGTCAGAAAGTGACAAATATTTGCACACCTTCTGTGAAGCAGGCCCGCGGATTTTACAATTCTGCAAAATCCGCATTTTTCAAAAGCAATAGCCCATTCCGGTCAGGAGCGCAGATACTGCTCCAGAAAATCACTGAACGCCAAAGTATCTGAGGCTTCAATCTGTTGCTGCTGCGTCAGTGAGTCCTTGGCCGCGGCGACAAATGAAGCTTTTACGCCAGTATCCATACCTTCCTTGCGAAGCATATTCTGGTGCTTGAGAGCCATGTCCATTGTCCAGTCCCGGTGGCCGAGTCCAGACGCCTGCATCGCATCAACAACCCTGGCAGACGGCACCTGACGATCACCCGACAGAACACTTCGCTGGGCTGATAGAGCCTTGCGATAAACCTCTCCACCGTTCCAGCCATCCAGTATTTCAGCCAGCGGTTCAAGACCATCCAGAATCGCTGTTGCAGCTTCACCAACGGGCGTGCGCTCACCCGCTCGGCACAGCTTGAGCTCATGATGACGCCCGTTGGAGACAACGTCTTTGTAGTTGTCATCCAGCAAGACGCACTCCGCATCGCTGATTTTCGGCGATTCGGACAACAAGCAATCCAGCAGAAAGAGATCAAGAAAGTCGACCTGGGCCTCGCTGACACCCACTGGGGAGAAGGGATCGAGATCCAGGCAGCGCACTTCAATGTACTCTACACCGCGGGATTCGAGCGCGTGAATCGGCTTTTCTCCGCTTCGGGCAGTGCGCTTGGGACGCACGGCGCTGTAATACTCATTTTCAATCTGCAAAACGCTGGTGTTGATCTGGATAAACTCTCCATCACGCTGCGTGCCAATCGCTTCGTATGCCGGCCAATTGGTATGAATGGCTCTATCCAGTGTTTGGGTATAGGTGCTGAGCTTGTTGAAACAGATATTCAACGATGACTGAGCGTTGTTGTGATAACCCAGGTCACTCATGCGTAACGAGGTGGCTGTCTCGCCAAACCAGCTCCGCTCACCGCATCTGGCCAGCTCATGACGCACGCCGTCTACAAAGCTCGCATCCAGGGCCGGTGAGGCGCCGAACAAAAGCATCAGCAACCAGCTTCTGCGGCGGAAATTGCGAATCAGCCAAAAATACTGATCGGACTTGAAGTCCTTCATGTTTTGCTGGTCACCCAGCGCGCGCTGCCAGATTTCCATAAAGCTGTCCGGCAACGAAAGGTTGTAGTGAGTGCCGGCGATGCTTTGCATCATCCGCCCGTACCTCACCGCTAACCCCTGACGGTATACATGCTTCATCCGCCCGGTATTGGACGAGCCATACTCGGCAATGGGGATACTGGCATCGCCATTCAGCTCACAGGGCATACTGGCCGGCCAGAAAACCTCATCTCCCAGATTCTGTTGTACGAACCGATGGGTGTTGCGCAGGGACTCCATCATCTCAGACGTGCTGCTACAAACGGGTGTTATGAGCTCCAGCAAGGCTTCGGAATAGTCCGTTGTGATGGTCGGGTGCGTGAGCGCAGAGCCCAAGGCCTCCGGATGTGGTGTTTGCGCGATGAAACCGTTGCGGTCAACGCGCAAACCTTCTTTCTCTACCCCTTTCAGAAACCCGTTCCAGTCGCTGGCTGCGAACTGGCGGAATACAGAGTGGCGGGATTCAGCCATGATTGACTCCTGCTGCAACCGGCGGTGCCTTGTGGGCGGTGCCGGCTGTTGGATATATTTTAAACGAGCTAACGCTTGTCTTTACGAGCCGACGCAAATGCCTGAGCCAATGCGCCCCCCATGGCACCCTGCCCGGCGTTCTGACCAGCACCCTTATTCTGGTTCTGTGGTGCTGGTCGGCCTGCCGGCTGCCCCGCACGGTTGCTGGCTGACTTGCCCGGCGCCGAGCGCTTCGACTCCGACTTTTCACCTGGCTGGTCGTCCATACGCATGGAAAGTGCAATCCGCTTGCGAGGGATATCCACCTCCATCACCTTGACCTTAACAATATCCCCGGCCTTGACGACTTCCCGGGGGTCTTTGATAAAGGTATGGGAAAGTGCCGATATATGCACCAGCCCATCCTGATGGACGCCAATGTCTACAAACGCGCCAAAATTCGTCACGTTGGTAACAGAACCTTCCAGAATCATGCCTGGTACGAGATCGCCCAGTGTTTCCACGCCTTCTTCAAAGCTTGCAGAGCGGAATTCAGGGCGCGGGTCACGGCCAGGTTTTTCAAGTTCGGAGAGAATATCCCGAATGGTCGGCACACCGAACTGATCTGTTACGTAATCCTGGGGATTCAGACCTCGCAAGAACGCGGAATCGCCAACAATGTTATCAACTTTCCGGTTATTCTTTGCCGCAATGCTCTCAACCACTCCGTAAGCTTCCGGGTGCACCGATGAGCGGTCCAATGGATTCTCACCGCTGGCGATGCGCAGAAAGCCTGCAGCCTGCTCAAACGTGCGTGCGCCAAGCCTGGGCACTTTCAACAGCTGTTTGCGGTTGCGGAACATGCCGTTCTGGTTGCGGAATTCGATGATATTCTGCGCAATGGTCTGATTCAGACCCGACACCCTTGCCAACAACGGTGTGGAGGCTGTGTTCAGATCAACGCCAACACCATTCACACAATCCTCAACCACTGCGTCCAGGCTGCGGGAAAGCTGAACCTGAGATACGTCGTGTTGATACTGGCCAACTCCAATTGACTTGGGTTCAATTTTCACCAGTTCGGCCAGTGGGTCCTGCAACCGCCGGGCAATGGAGACAGCACCACGGATGGTCACATCCAGATCGGGCAATTCCTTGGACGCAAACTCGGAAGCAGAATAGATTGATGCTCCAGACTCACTCACAACAATGCGCGCCAGTTTTAGCTCCGGGTAACGCTTGGTAAGATCGCCCACCAGCTTTTCGGTCTCACGGGAAGCTGTGCCATTACCGATGGCCACCAACTCAATTTTGTATTCACGACACCAGGCTGCGAGTTTTTCGATTGAGCTGTCCCACTGATTTTTAGGCGCGTGGGGAAAAATAGCCCCATGCCCTGCTACCTGGCCGGTGCCATCAATGATGGCAACTTTCACACCAGTGCGTAGCCCAGGGTCCAGGCCAAGGGTCGGACGGGGCCCAGCGGGCGCCAGCAACAGCAAATCTTTCAGGTTAGCAGCAAATACGTTGATGGCTTCGGTTTCGGCCGCTTCACGTACCTGGGTCATAAGATCTGTTTCGATCTGAGTGGACAGCTTTACCCGCCAGGTCCAGCGCACCACTTCTGACAGCCATTTATCGGCGGCACGGCCGTTGTCCCGGATGTTCCAGCGGGCTGCAATACGTTGCTCAGCGGGGTGCGGTTGACGGCGATCATCTTCCACATCGCCTACAGCCAGCGTGTAGGAAAGAATGCCTTCGTTGCGACCGCGCAGTATTGCCAGAGCACGGTGTGAAGGCACTTTTTTCAAGGGCTCTACATGATCGAAGTAATCCCGGAATTTGGCACCTTCGTTTTCCTTGCCCTCAATCACGGTGACTCTTAACTGGCCTTGCTGCCAGATGAGATCGCGCAGCTCACCTAACAGCTCTGCATCCTCGGCGAAGCGCTCCATCAGGATAAAGCGGGCGCCGTCGAGGGCAGCTTTGGTGTCTGCAACGCCTGCATCCGCATTGATATAACTTTCAGCTGTGGCTTCCGGCTCAAGGGTAGGATTGCCATACAACGCATCGGCCAGAGGCTCCAGACCTGCCTCCCGGGCAATCTGGGCTTTGGTGCGGCGTTTTGGCTTATAGGGTAGGTACAGATCCTCTAGCCGGTTCTTGGCATCCGCACTTTCAATGCTGCTACGCAGTTCGTCGGTCAGTTTACCCTGCTCCTCAATACTCTTGAGAATGGTGCTGCGACGATCTTCCAGTTCCCGGAGATAGCGCAGGCGCTCTTCAAGCGACCGCAACTGGCTATCATCCAGAGAACCCGTCACCTCTTTTCGGTAGCGGGCAATAAAAGGAACGGTGGAGCCTTCGTCCAGCAGGGCGACGGTGGCATTAACCTGTTGCTCGCGTACGCCGAGTTCGTCCGCTATGCGCCTGGAGATACTGTTCATGCAACCTCTGTGATGCGTTTCTGATAAAGCAGCAAAGGTACAGCGGCTTACAGTTGCAGGCAAGCGGACTCGCCACGCTTGTTCAGGAATTGCACAAGGTCAACCCAGGGCATGGGGCGGGCATAATAGTAACCCTGTATTTCATCACAGTGCTGTTGGCGCAGAAACTCAAGCTGGCCTTCCGTTTCGACGCCTTCGGCGACCACACTGATCTGGAGACTATGAGCCAGGCTGATAATCGCACGGATAATGTGCTCGGCATCCGCAGACTTACCAAGATCCTGCACAAACGACTTATCAATTTTGACCAGCGAGATTGGTAGGTGTTGAAGATTACTGAGAGAGGAATAGCCAGTGCCAAAATCATCCAGGGCGAAACTGATACCCAGCTGGTTAAGCTCCCGCAGGCAACGTTGTGCGTATTCAGGGTCGTGCATCATTGCGCTTTCCGTTAATTCCAGTTCCAGCAAACTGGTATCAACGTTGGCATTGAAAATGATGCGAAATATCGTTTCTGTCATTTTTCTATCATGAAACTGGCGGAACGAAAGGTTCACCGCGAACACCAAACCGGGGTACCCGATTTCTGCAGACTCCTGCAGGCGCTTGCAGGCCTGCTCGATCACCCAATAACCAATCGGAACGATCAAGCCGCTGCGCTCGGCAACAGGAATGAACTCGTCGGGCCCGACCAAACCACGCTCTGGATGGTTCCAGCGCAACAGGCACTCAACACCACGCACCTCGTTACTGGCCAGATCGATTCTTGGCTGATAATACAGCTCCAGCTCATCGCCCCTGAGCGCATTGCGAAGGTCCGCTTCCAGTCTGAGTTGGTACCCGGCAGAAATGTGCAGCTGTCGGTCGTAAAAGCGGTAACTGCTACCAGGATCCCGCTTGGCCTCAAACATCGCCCGGTTTGCCCGGCGCATGAGGTTTTCGGGGCTGTCTCCGGACTCCGGAAAAGTAGCCACTCCCAGGCTGGCACTGACAACTACACTCTGGCTATCAATTGATATTGGCTCATCCAGCACCTGCACAATCTTGCGAATAATCTGGGTGATGTCCAAAGTATCTTCAAGCTTTTCAACAATAATGGCGAGTTCGTCTCCGCCGATGCGCATCAGAGAATCCACACGACGCAGCGCCAGTCGAACCTTAGCAGCTACTTTGATCATCAGCTGATCGCTTTTCTGATAACCAAAGGATTCGTTAATACTGCGAAAATCATCAATGTTGAGATGCAAAAGCGCCAGCCGGTGGTTCCCGCGCTGAGCCCTGTGTAACGCTTGCTGCAGTCTGTCAAAAAACAGATCCCGGTTAATGAACCCACTCGCCACCCCCCGACCCAAGAGGCTGTGGGCCGAGTTCGCCAACTGCTCCTGATACCAGAGGCATTTTACTGCTCGGCGAAAATTCCAGGAATCAAGTTCCTGACGACTCAAATAATCGGATGCACCACCAGAAATAAGGCTTGCCGCACGCTCACGGGACGTTTCCGCACCCAGCGCCAATATCGGCCGATCGCCGCTGGCAACCGCCAGATACTGCAAAAATGAGGATTCAGGGCCACCATGGAATGCAACATCCCAAACCAGAACATCGAACTTCGCGTTGCGGATAAGATCGTCACAATCCAAAAGCTCCGGACACCAGGTTAAATCCGTACGGATCTCAGGCTCATCCGCCAACAAAGCGTTGAGCCAGAGAAAATCGGTATAATCCGGTGTCAGAACCAGAAGACGAAGCTGGTCTGAGCCAACAGTTTCCAGTGGCAAGGTCATTAAGCAGAATCCATGGGTACGTGAACAACAATCCTGTTCTGTTAAAAGAATAGCTGATAGATCGACAAGGTACAGGAAGTCTGGCTGGTGTAGACTAATGTCCTAGTAAGACAACCCCCGTCTCAAACCATTCTGGCAATGTATTTGTGAACAAACTCAACCCGCGACAAAATGAAGCAGTCCGCTACACCGACGGCCCTTTGCTGGTGCTGGCCGGCGCCGGCAGCGGGAAGACCAGCGTAATCACCCGCAAAATCGCCTATCTGATTGAACACCTTGGCATTCCGGGGCGCCACATTGCGGCCGTTACATTCACCAACAAGGCGGCCCGTGAGATGAAAGAACGGGTGAGCCGGATTGTCGACCGTAAACTGGCTCGCGGATTGATTGTCTCCACCTTCCACAACCTCGGACTGAACATGATCCGGGAGGAACATGCCCACCTGGGCTACCACCCGGGATTTTCTATTTTCGATGCAGAAGATGCCAAAGCCCTGATACGGGACCTGATGCTTCGGGAGGCCAGCGCCGATGCCGGCGACGAGCTCAACGATGTTCAGATGACCATATCGTCCTGGAAAAACGCCTTGCGGGGGCCAGCGGAAGCCTACAGCAAAGCGGCGGATGAGCGGGAGCAGCGTATTGCCATTGTGTACAAGCATTATAACGAGTACCTGAAGGCATACAACGCGGTCGACTTTGACGATCTTATTTTGCTGCCCGTGCAGTTGTTCCGAAACAACCCCGAGGTGCTAGCCAAGTGGCGCAGAAAAATACGCTACATGCTGGTGGACGAGTACCAGGACACCAACATTTGTCAGTACGAACTGGTGAGAATGCTGGTTGCCGAGCGCGCGGCGTTCACCGTTGTTGGCGATGATGACCA
This sequence comes from Marinobacter sediminicola, assembly GCF_031157525.1. Classification (GTDB taxonomy): domain Bacteria; phylum Pseudomonadota; class Gammaproteobacteria; order Pseudomonadales; family Oleiphilaceae; genus Marinobacter; species Marinobacter sediminicola. Next base: position 55,972 of record NZ_JAVIXR010000007.1, on the reverse strand, counting down.
ATCCATTTACGCCTGGCGAGGGGCACGGCCAGAAAACCTGGCGCAATTGAAGGAAGACTTCCCGAGCCTGAAGATTGTAAAGCTTGAGCAGAACTACCGCTCCACATCGCGCATCTTGCGGGCTGCCAACACGGTTATTGCCAACAACCCTCACGTGTTTGAAAAGGCCCTTTGGAGCGACCACACCATCGGTGACGAAATCCGCATTGTACGGTGCCGTAACGAAGACGCAGAAACCGAAAGGGTGGCCACGGAAATCCTCGACCAAAAGTTGAAAAAGGGGCTGGCGTTCAAGGACTTTGCGGTGCTTTACCGAGGCAACCACCAAGCCCGGCTTTTGGAAATGAAGCTGCAGGCTTACCAGATTCCCTATCACATTTCGGGAGGGCAATCGTTTTTCTCAAAAAACGAAATCAAGGACGCCATGTCGTACCTGCGCCTGCTGATTAACCCGGATGACGACGCCGCATTCCTGCGAGTAGTGAATGTACCGCGGCGTGAAATCGGCCCTCGCACCCTTGAACAGCTGAGCCACTACGCCCGGGCGCGCAACGTCAGCCTGTTTAAATCCCTGAGTGACATGGGGGCGGAATCCCACGTAACCGAGAAGGGGCTGGACCGTCTGCGCCGCTTTGCCCACTGGGTGGATGTCACCTGCGAGCGCCTGCACAGCGAAAACCCGGTGCCGGTTATCAAGCAGCTGTTCACGGATATCGAGTATGAAGAATGGTTGCACCAGCACTCCGGCACGCCGAAACAGGCCGGACGCCGCATGGAGAACATCTGGTATCTGGTGGAGTCGATCCAGCGCATGCTGGAGGACGGCAAGGGCACTGCCGATGAGCTGGGCATAGAAGACGCCATCACCAAGTTGATTCTACGCGATATGATGGAGCAGCGAGAAGAAGAGGATGACAGCGATAAAGTACAACTGCTGACACTCCACGCATCGAAGGGCCTGGAGTTCCCTCACGTATTTATTCTGGGGCTGGAGGAAGAAATCCTGCCGCACCGATCCAGCATTGAAGAAGGCAACGTAGAAGAAGAGCGACGCCTGATGTACGTGGGCATTACCCGCGCAAAAGAAACCCTCACCCTGACCTACGCCGCCCAACGCAGGCAATATGGCGAAAAAATCGAAACTATTCCCAGCCGGTTTCTGGATGAACTGCCCCCGGACGACGTGCGCTGGGAGGGCACAGGCGATCTGGATGTTGAAGCGAACCAGAAAAAGGGCAAAGCAACCTTAAGCGCCCTGATTGGTGATTTAGGGTTATAAAACGCAAAAACCCCGCCGGAGCGGGGTTTTTGTAATAAAGATGCTGACGTTACTTACTCTCAGCCACTATATGCTCGACCGCAGCAACAATTTCTTCATCTGAACAGCTGGCACAGCCACCTTTAGCTGGCATGGCATTAAAGCCATTGATGGCATGATCGATCAAAGTATCCATGCCTTGGTCAATACGAGGAGCCCAGTCACCGGCGTTGCCGATAACCGGTGCACCTGCAGCGCCGGTGGTGTGGCATGCCAGACATACAGCACCATAGACTTCGCTACCTGAGCGAGGTCCGGAGCTTGCCGTTTGGGTAGCTGCCGCAGCTTCGCCACACTCTTCACCCTGCAGGCACACTTCGCCAACTGGCTGAATGCGCGCACGGATTTCATCATCAACACTTGCCATGACGGCACCGGCCGTAATGCCAAAACCAAGCAGTACGACAGCCAGGACTCTCTTCATCTTCACAATGCACCTCGCCTTTGAGCGTTATAATCTTTGGTTGCCGCATTATAGCGACTGAATCCCGGCAAAAAAACCGAATAGCAAAATCATAAATTGATTTCCACCATTTATATTGCCATTACGTAAGCGTGGAGACTCTTTCTGGCCATCCGGTTACCATGTTGCAGCTTACTCAGTATTTCCAGGATCCGACCCATGAATAACCCGGAGAAACCCTCCCCACATCCCCTGCGCAAGGCGCTGCTGATCACAGAGTTCAGCGCGCTGGCAGTGTTGCTGACATCGATGGGCTGGTTCTCAAGTCAGACAGATACCGGCCATAGTATCAATCCGGCGTGGCTGCTGATACCCGCTATTGCAAGCCTTGGTGTTTTCATCAGTTTTATTGGTCTTATGTATCTACGCTGGGTTGTGGCAGCAAGTGCCGAAAACCAGCTCCGACATAAGCTTGTTTTTGCGCTCTTGGCCCTCACCCTTATCGGAGTTTGGGTTTACGGCATTGCCAGTACCTGGCTCAGCCTCAATGCAACATAGAGAGACCTCGAATATGCTCAAACGCCCTTATGCCATGCTTTCAAAGGCAGCTGCGCTTGCCTGTCTGTGGCCAACACTGGCGGTTGCACAGGGGGATTCGCACGCCGGAGAACACGGGCTTTCCTCCCCGAAAGACTGCGCGCTGATAAACGAAGGCGTGCCGCGCCTAGCCTGTTACGACTCGTTCAATAATCCCAAAATGGCACGAGACACTGCACCGGAGCAACAGATTGAGGAAGCCGAGGAGGCCGCTGACAATTTAGCGCCTGACCGTCAGAATCTGGAGAATACGGGTACAGCATCAGACGAAGATGACCCTGACCGAAACGTAATGGGCAACATGGTGGATCGCAGCGTTAATGCAGAAAAAGCGCTGTTTTCCTTTTCAGGCAGTTTTATCAGCCACCGCCCCTCTTATATCCTCCCGGTTACCTGGATGGATGACACCAACCAAACACCAACCAGCCCCAGACTGGGGACGACAGGTTACGATTACGAACTCGAAAATGAGGAAGCCAAGTATCAAATAAGTTTCAAGGTTCCTTTGCTGACGGGCTGGCTGGAGGACCGCACGACGTTATGGTTCGGTTATACACAGCGTTCTTTCTGGCAGGTGTATAACAAGGATGATTCTGCGCCGTTCCGAGAGACCAACTATGAGCCGGAGGTTTTTTTGCGGCATCAGACCAACTGGAATCTGGGAGCGGTAACCCTGAGTGGTGTGACGATTGGGATGAATCACCAGTCTAATGGGCAGTCGGAGCCCCGTTCACGGAGTTGGAACAGGGTGAAAGCCAGCGCCGGCTTTACGAGTGGGCGCTGGCTATTTGTTGTTGAGCCCTGGTATCGGATTCCTGAAGACAGTAAAGATGATAATGAGGATATCGAGCGGTATCTTGGGCATGCGAACTACGGCGTGATTTATAAGCTTGCCGAGGATCGGACATTCTCTTTGAATCTGATGAACAATTTGCGTTCGGATAATCGCACGTCGGTGGAGTTTGGTTATAGCTTTCCGTTGGGGGGTACGATTAAGGGGTTCTTCCAGTATTACAATGGGTATGGGGAGAGTCTGATTGACTACAATCATCGGATTGAGCGGTTTGGGCTTGGGATTATGCTGAACGATTGGCTTTGAGTTTGGTGCCTGGCCGGGCTGCCGGTGGGGCGGCGGTCGGAAACACGCTGTGGATACGTCCGTGTACGCTTGGCTACGCCATCCATGGCTTCGCACAGTTTCCGACCGCCGCCCCACCGACATCCCAGCGCCAGATCAGGTGGCCGACCTAGCTTCCACTCACGGCCACTTAATCAATCGCAACTACTTATTCAACCGCTCCATTTCTGCAAGCAACTCTTCAGTTTTAGCCTTCATCAGTGGTATGTCAGCACGGGATTCCACGTTCAAGCGAACGACGGGCTCTGTGTTGGACATGCGCAGGTTGAAGCGCCAGTTGTCGAATTCCACGCTTAAGCCATCTACATAGCTCACGCTCTTTGCGTCGGCGCCGTATTTTTCTTCAATCGCAGCGATGACCTTAGGGGGGTTATCGATGGTGCGGTTGATTTCGCCGCTGGCCGGGTAGGCTTCGATTCGGGCGTCGATGAGGGATGAGAACGGCTTACCGGACTGGCACAGGCGTTCGGCGAGCAGCAACCACGGGATCATGCCGCTGTCGCAGTATGCGAAGTCGCGGAAGTAGTGGTGGGCGCTCATTTCCCCGCCGTATACGGCGTCTTCGTCGCGCATGCGCTGTTTGATGAAGGCGTGGCCGGTTTTGCTTTCGATGGCTTTGCCGCCAGCAGCCTCTACCAGATCCAGGGTGTTCCAGATCAGCCTTGGGTCGTGGATGACTTTGCCGGGGCCAGTTTTGCGCAGGAACTGATCTGCCAGCAGGCCAACGATGTAGTAGCCTTCAATGAAGCGGCCGTTTTCGTCGAAGAAGAAGCAGCGGTCGAAATCGCCGTCCCAGGCGATGCCCATGGCGGCACCGTGCTCGATGACGGCGTCGGCTGTGGCCGCGCGGTTTTCTTCGAGGATGGGATTGGGTACGCCGTTAGGGAAGTTGCCGTCTGGCTGGTGGTGCACTTTGATGAATTCAAAAGGCAGATGCTTTTCGAGTTGGTCGATCACCAGGCCAGCGCCACCATTGCCGGCGTTAACGACAATTTTCATGGGCTTCAGGGCAGCCGCGTCTACATAACCCAAAAGATGATCTATGTAGGCACTGGTGACTTCCAGTGGCTCATAACGCCCTTGCACCCGCGCATCCCCAAAGGGCTCTCGCACTCTGTCGCGGATGTCGTTCAGACCATTGTCAGAGCTGATAGGGCGGGATCCCGGCCCAACCATTTTCATTCCGTTGTGGTTTTTGGGGTTGTGGCTGGCAGTCACCATAATGCCGCCGTCCATTCCGTAATGGTTGGTAGCAAAGTACACGTGCTCTGTGCCGCACAAGCCAATATCGAATACATCCGCACCTGCGGCCATCAAGCCCGAGCTCAAGGCTTCAGTGATTTCGTGGCTTGAGAGGCGAATGTCGTATCCGACAATAACCTTCCTGGCGCCGGTGATTTCCACGTAGGCTCGCCCGATGCGCTCTGCCAGAACCGGGTTCAACTGCTCTGGAACACTGCCGCGCAGGTCATAGGCTTTGAAACAGGACAAATCCATTGTCTGGTTTACTCCGATGCAGAAGACTGAAGTTGGATATAGTTTTGGATGCCCATCTGGCTGATCATTTCAAGCTGGGTTTCCAGCCAGTCGATGTGTTCTTCTTCACTATCGAGGATGCTGCGGAACAACTCGCGACTGGTGAAGTCCTGCACTTCTTCGCAGTAGATAATGGCTTCTTTCAGATCCACATGGGCGATGTGTTCGATCTTGAGGTCGCAGGCGATCATTTCCTCAACGTTCTCGCCAATCATCAGCTTGTTCAGATCTTGCAGGTTGGGCAGGCCTTCCAGGAACAGGATGCGCTCGATCAACTGATCAGCGTGCTTCATCTCATCGATGGACTCTTCGTATTCCTTGGCCGCGAGTTTGGTGATGCCCCAATCTTTGTACATGCGCGAATGCAGGAAATACTGGTTGATGGCCGTCAGTTCGTTGGCAAGGACTTTGTTCAGATACTGGATGACTTTCTTGTCGCCTTTCATTGCAGCACTCCTTGATCTCAGCCGGCTCATTCTCCCTTCACTGACGAAAGGCCTGCCCGGCTGTTTGATTCGGGTTCGGTGAGCCTTCAACGCTCTGGTTGACTAACTCTCTCGTCACCCGACAAGGATAGCGCGTTACGGCGCATTACAAAATTGCAGAAAGGAAATAAAGGCCAGTCGGGTCAGGCGGGGCTTGCCAGCATGTTCGCCAGGGCCAGGTAATCCGGTGAGCGGCTTTCTCGCAGTATGCCCCGCGCCATACTGGCGCAACGCCCGCACTGGGTGCCTACGCCAAGCTCTTTACCAAGCTGACGCATCGAGGAAACACCATTATCTGCGGCTGCTCGGATGTCTCTGTCTGTCACTCCGTGGCATAGGCATACGTACATAATGCAATCTCACCATCAACACTAAAGATAGTGATAATTATTATCATTAGCATCAAAGATTGCAAGCGTGTTGTGTTAATTTTGTGCAACGGGTTGTTTCAGGCTTCGGCCTCCCGAGTCAGGTTGCGGCACCCTGTGTCGGTTACCACTACGTTGTCTTCTATGCGTATGCCGCCGCACCCCTGCAACTCATCAAGCAACGGCCGGTTGATGTGGTGCCCGAGTGGGCCAGATAGTAATGGCTCCAGCAAAGACGGTATGAAATACAAGCCTGGTTCGATGGTCACCACCATACCGGGCTCCAATGTGCGCGTGAGGCGCAGGAAAGGTGCATCGGCAGGGGGCGCTACCGGTTTGCCGGCCACATCGTGCACTTGCACGCCGAGGAAGTGGCCAATGCCATGGGGGAAAAAGGCCCGGGTAAGGCCTTCAGAAACCAACTCTTCATCGCTCAAGCCGTCCACTATCCCTGCTGCACTCAATAGTGCTGCAATGCCAAAGTGGGTTTTGCGGTGAATATCCAGGTAATCAACACCCGGGGCAACCATCTTGCAGAGCCTGAACTGCAATTGCTCAAGACCATGCACCAGTGCTGCAAATCGCCCTTCGCCAACACCCGCGGTGGTACGGGTAACATCGGAACAATAGCCCCGGTAGCGCACCCCGGCATCTATCAACAAGCTGCGGGATTTAACGGGTACTGCCGTATCGTAATACTGGTAGTGCAAAGTGCCTGCGTGCTCATTCACTCCAATAATGCTGCTATAGGGCGCCTCAGCTTCACGTTGCTGCGTTGCTCGCTGATAAGCAAGGTTGATTTCAAATTCACTGGCGCCCGCCAGAAATGCATCGCGAGCAGCATGATGGCCAGCCATTGCCAGTTTGTTCGCCTGGGCCAGGCAGGCTATTTCGTAGGCTGTTTTGTGCACCCGCGTTTCGTCCAGCGCTGCACATAGAGAACCGGGGTTTTCATCACCCGGCAAGCCTGCAAGCAAAGAAGGATCGCCAATAATCGCAAGCTGGCTCATTTCTTTCAGCTCAGGCGCCGACTGGCTTTCATTGAAGCGAAGATCAAACTTTTCCAGCCAAGGCTCCTGTGGGATTTCAAGGCTTGCATGCCAGAAATCCTCGGGCTTATGCAGAGAGAGCACTGGTTTTTTGCCTTTACGAATCAGTAGCCAGGCATGTTCAAAACCCGTGAGCCCTGTCCAGTGAAGGAAAGGTCCATAACCTTGGAACTGCCAGGCCTGATCATCACCGTAGCGCATGGGGGCAGCACCGGAACTGATCAGCAGGCCGTCATAACCGTGATCCTCCAGAACCTGTTCATAGCGCTTCTGCAGAATACCCACGTGATCAATCTGAAGAGATAGCAGGTCGGTTTCAGGCATGGTGGTTATCCAGTGTTTTCCAGAGGGTTAAAAGGTCTTCTGAACGAGGTTCCCGCAACCGGATCAAACGAATCTCCAGCGGCACATCCCAGCGCTCGTCGCCGGCTCGGGTCAAACTGCCGAACTGCTCGCTCTTTTCTGTCATCCGACTGGGCAGCCAACCCATACCAAAGCCCTGTTTCACGAGTGCTTTGATACTGGCCGATTGAGTATTCTCATTCAGCGGCAGCAGGTTTACGGATTGTTCGCAGCGTGACAGATGCGCCTCAATGGCAGATTGCAAAAAGCCCCGTGAGTGATAGGCAATCAGCGGTACGGTTTGGCCTGCGGCCCCCGGCAAGGAGAATCGGGGCTCACCGTTTTCTGCCACAACACTGACGGGGACCAATGACTCATTGGCCAGGGTGATAGATTCATACTCACCACGACTCAACCGGCCACCCCAAGGCAAATCCTGATGCCAATAACACAGCACCAGATCACATTCTCCACTATCCAGAGCATCCAGAAACTGCTCCCCGATCCAGCTGGTCGCCTTCAGGTTCAGCTGAAGCCTGTCTGCTACGCCCGCTGCACGGGCCCAGCTCTGGTAAAAGTGAGAAAACAGTCCCTGGGTTGAGCCCACACTGATTCGCGCAGAGACTTCTGCCTCCATACTGGCAATCTGCCCCCGAACGTCCCGAACGTCCCGAGTCGTTCGCTGGCAAAGCTCTAAAAACATCTCCCCGGCGGGTGTCAGAGACAAGGGCAATGTCTGCCGGTTAACCAGCGTGGCACCCATGGCCTCTTCAAGCAGTTTGATTCGGCGACTGAACGTGGGCTGATTTACGTGCTGCAGTTCAGCGGCACGGGAAAAATGGCGCGCACGGGCCAGCACCATGAAGTCTTCCAGCCAACGTATTTCCATGGGCTCCCCAGCGAATGACAGGTAAGTGTGCAGTAGGCGATTTCGATTAAGGCTTAATCGTTGGGCGCATCATAGCCTATTGCTACCGCACACTTAAAACCTGCTCGCTTACAGCCGCCCTTCCTCCACCGCATGGCAAGCTACTTGTGTGCCGCTATCCGTAGTGATCAATTGGGGTATTTGCTGGCGGCAGCGGTCATTGGCGTAGGGGCAACGACCATGAAACACACAGCCAGAAGGCAAGTTCACTGGCGTTGGCACTTCACCTTGCAGGCGAATGTAATTAGGCCTGTCGTCTTCCAGCTTGGGTATAGCCGAAAGCAACGCCTGGGTGTATGGGTGCCGGGGTTCGGCAAACAGAGTTTTTGTTTCTGCAAGTTCACACACGCGCCCGAGGTACATCACTGCCACACGGGTGCCGAAGTGCTCTACTACGGCCAGATCGTGGGTGATGAACAGATACGTTAGATTGCGGGTTTCCTGCGCCTCCATCAGCAGGTTCAGCACCTGAGCCTGAATGGATACGTCCAAAGCCGAAATAGGCTCATCCGCCACAATAAACTCAGGGTCTACCGCCAGAGCACGGGCAATGGCTATACGCTGACGCTGACCGCCGGAGAACTCGTGGCCAAACCGGCTACCCCAATCCGGGTCGATACCCACAGATGCCATAACCTCCTGCACCTTGCCGCGCACCTCATCTCGGGACAGCTCAGGACGATGGAAATGAATCGGTTCTTCCAACGTTTGTTGAATCGTCATGCGGGGATTCAGGGAGGCATAGGGGTTCTGGAAGATCATCTGCATTTTGCGGCGGTACGGCAGTACATCCCGGCCTTTGAGGTTGTCGATACGCTGGCCGTCGTAATGAACTTCGCCTGCGCTGGGTGATAACAACCCCATCACCGTTCGGGCAACCGTAGACTTGCCGCAGCCGGATTCACCCACCACACACAAAGCCTCACCTTTGTGCACCTGCAGATCCACACCGTTAATGGCATGAACGGCTTCCTGCTTGCGCTGGAATCGGCCGCCCTTGAAGGTTATCTGCTCGAGCAGGCTGCCAGACAAATCAAACCGTTTTTCCAGCCCGCGAATTTCTACCAACGGGGAGGTCATGATCCGGCCTCCTGCATGCGTTTCTCCTGCTCAATCAGATTGCTGACTTCGTAACACGCCACATCCACATTCCCCGATCGCACATACTCCGGCATGGTTTGCCGGCACTGGTCGGTTGCAAAATCACAGCGCGGGTGGAAGGGACAGCCAGTAGGTACGTTTTTAAGAGAGGGCATGGAACCGGGAATCTGGAATAAACGCGCACCTGGCTCGCCCATCTGCGGCAACGCATTAATCAGCCCTTGAGTGTAGGGATGCTGGGCGTCGTTAATAATTTCCCGCGTGGGGCCTTGTTCAATAATGCGCCCGGAATACATCACCAACATGCGCTGGGTGACTTGGGAAACAACACCCAGATCGTGAGTAATCAGCATCAGCGCCACATTTTCCTGTTCACACAAATCCAGCAGCAGCGCCATGATTTCCGCCTGAATGGTCACATCCAGTGCGGTAGTGGGCTCATCAGCCACGATAATTTCCGGGTCGAGCAGCAAGGCGATGGCAATGATCACACGCTGGCGCATACCGCCCGATAACTCGTGAGGGTACTGGTCGAGACGCTTTTCCGGCGAGGGGATCTGCACCTTGCGCAGCTTATCCAGTGCTATATCCCGCGCTGCCTTGGTGCTGATTCGGCGATGCGCCTTGATAGCTTCAACCATCTGGGTGCCAATGGTCAGCACCGGGTTGAGCGTCATCATGGGGTCCTGGAAGATCATGGCAATGCGATTGCCACGGATCTTGCGCAGCTCGCGCTCGCTCATGGCCGCCAAGTCCTTGCCTTCCAGCAAAATCTGCCCGCCAGCAATATAACCGGGGCGGGCAATCAGATTGAGGATCGAGAAGGCTGCAACCGATTTACCGGCACCAGACTCCCCTACCAATCCTAACCGCTCCCCTTTATCGAGGCTGAAGCTGATTCCGCGCAGGGCCGTGAGATCGCCACCGCGAACGGCAAAGCGAACATCCAGATTCTTTACTTCCAACAGTGGTGTGTCGCTTTTCATAGTTAGCCCTTGTACAGCCGTGGGTTCATCACATCCCGTAACCAGTCACCCAAAAGGTTGATGACCAGTACGAGCACGACCAGCACCAGGCCGGGAATCAGAGTTATCCACCAGGAACCGCTTTGAATGTAATCAAAGCCGGATTTGATCAGAGAACCCAACGACGGCTGGGTTTCAGGCATACCCAAGCCAAGGAACGACAGAGCCGCTTCGGAAATAATCGCGTTAGCAATCTGCACCGTTGCGATAACAAAAATTGGCGACAGCGTGTTGGGCAGAATATGACGGAACATGATGCGGTTGGTGCGAAAGCCCATCACCTTGGCCGCATCTACGTACTCTTTCTTTTTCTCCGCCAGCACAGACGCCCGAACGGTTCGGGCAATTTGCGGCCATTCAGCTACACCGATAATAAAAATCAGCATGTAAATGGCGATTTCACCAAACATCAGGTTGCCGAAACTGGCCTTGAACACCGCGCCCACAATGATGGCAACCATCAGGGTGGAGAAGGAAAGCTGAACATCTGCAATCCGCATCAGGATAGAGTCGACTTTGCCGCCCATGTAGCCCGCCAGCAGGCCGAACAATATACCCAGCACCGCCTGCAGCACCACCGCGCCAAAGCCGATCAACAAGGACACCCGTGTACCGTAAAGAATGGTAGAGAGCATATCCCTGCCCTGGGCATCAGTACCCAGAGGGAAGGCCGGATCAGCCCCGGACATACCCACCGGCGGCAGTTCCGAGTTCATGATATCGATCTGCGCCAGGTCGTAAGGATTCGTTGGCGCGAACAGTGGCGCGAATACAGCTGCAAACACCATCAAAAGCAAAACGATAAAGCTGGCAATCGCCACCTTGTCGCGCTTGAAGCTGTACCAAAGGAAGGACTCGCGAAAGCGATTCCAGCGGGAGAGGGTCGCCGTTGTCATGCTTTCTTACCTGTCAGTTTCACCGTGGGGTTCACCAGCCCGTAAACCAGGTCCACCAGTGTGTTAGTGATCACGAAAATCAGCCCCACCACCATCAGGTAGGCGACGATCAGAGGAATATCGCTTCGGGTAATGGCTTCCAGAAACATCAACCCAACGCCGGGCCACTGGAACACGGTTTCCGTAAGAATTGTGTAAGCCACCATAACACCCACCTGCACACCACCTACGGTAATGACTGGCAACATGGTGTTCTTGAGAGCATGGAGAAAGTTAATGCGTGCCGAGCTCAGGCCTTTTGCCCGGGCATAACGAATGTAATCGCTTTGCAGCACTTCCATCATTTCTGCACGGATCAGGCGGATAAACAGCGGCAGCATGATGGATGCCAAGGAGACGCAGGGCAATACGAGATGCATCAGCCCGAGCTCTGAGAAAAAGCCGGAATTCCAGGTTCCAAAAAGGTGCTTCAGGTCATCGCCACGCCCGTAGGAGGGCATGCCGCCATCAGTACTCAAGGCACCGTTCAGCCACTGGCCCCAACCGGAATCTACAGGAAACCACTCAACGGTAATGCCAATGGAATATATCTGGATAAGAACAATGGCCGTAAGAAACACAGGAATGGAGATTCCTACCGTGCTCACGCCCATGAAAAACTTGGCCAACCAGGCCTGAGGCCGGATGGCGGCATAAACGCCAATGGGTACAGACAACAGCATGATGATGAGGCTGGCACCGATCACCAACTCCAGAGTGGCCGGCAGATGCTCTGCAATCACTGTGAGCGTTGGCTTGCCGTAAAAATAGGAGTTGCCCAAATCGCCCTGAATGGCTTTGCCCGCAAAGCGCAGGTACTGAACCACCATGGAATCATTCAGCCCCAGTTCTTCACGCAGGGCTTCGCGCTCCTCCATGGAAACAGACATGCCGACCATTTCCTGAAGCGGGTCACCAAGGCCATCCTGAATGGCAAAGGCGATCACACTGATCACGAACATGACCAACACTGCCTGGGAAATGCGTTGAACCAAAAACGCTAACATGCAGGAATTACCACTGATGAGTATTTAAAAAGCCTCTCTCCCTTTACCTAACGAAAGGCGGGAGAGAGGTTGGAGAGAGGGGGGCAGTTTTCCCCTTTACTCTACGACCAGATCACCCAGATAAGGGAAGTTCATAACGTTCAGAATCGGCTCAATCTTCACGTTCTTCTTGCTGGCCCAAGCCAGATCCTGCCAGTGCAGCGGAATGAACGCGGCATCGTCGTATAGGCGCTGCTCAACTTCCTGCAGCATGGCGGTGCGCTTGGCAATATCGGTCTCTACGCTGGCTTTTGCTACCAAGGCGTCGATTTCCGGGTTGCAGTAGTTACCGGCGTTGTACTGGCCTGCGCCACTGCCCGCTTCTGTGCAGAAGGTCAGAAACTCGTAGAAGTTGGCAGAATCTTCCGTATCTGCGTGCCAGCCAATCAGCATCATGTCGCCAGAACGGTTATCAAACTCCGGCCAGTACTGAGCTTTTGGCAAAGTCTTCAGATCCACTTTGATGTTGATACGGGCCAGCATGGCAGCTGCTGCCTGCGCGATCTTGTCATCGTTCACGTAGCGGTTGTTCGGCGCCATCATGGTGATGGTGAAGCCGTCTTCATAGCCGGCCTCTTTCATCAGCTGTTGGGCCTTTTTCACGTCATAGCGTGGTTTCAAGGATTCGTTGTAACCCTGGTAGCCAGCCGGTGACAGCTGAGCTGCAGGTGTGGCAAAGCCTTTCATGATCTTGGCTGCAATGCCTTCCTGATTGATGGCATAAGCGACCGCCTGGCGAACCTTTGGGTTCTTGAAGGCTTCAACCCGATCCTGATTCATGTGAAACAGGATGATGCGGGTACCGCTCATGGTAACCAGCTCCGAGTTCTTATCACGCTTGATGCGATCAAGATCGGTAGGTGGTACCGGGGCGATAAAATCCACACCGCCAGACAGCAGTGCCGAAACCCGCGTATTGTTCTCTTTGATTGGTGTCAGCACGATTTTCTTTACGTTACCTGGGGACTCTTCATCCCAATAGTTCGCAAAGCGCTCAAATTCCATACGCACGCCCTGCTGGCGGGATGTCACCTTGTAGGGACCAGTACCTGACAGATTACCGGAAGCAAAAGAGTTACCGTGCTTCAGGATAGCGCCCTTCATCTTGCCGTCTTCTGTTTCACCGGAATAAAACTCGCTGTCCAGCGGGAAGATGTAGGTGGCGGTATTGAGCAGTAGCGGAAATGGCTCGCTGGTTACCAGTTCAAAGGTGTAATCGTCAATAATATTAATGCCACTAAAGGGCTTGAAGATGGCTTTGAAGTCCTGGCTTTCCTTCAGGCGATCGTAGGTGAACTTCACATCTTTGGTGGTGAGTTCGTTGCCGGAATGGAACTTCACCCCCTCACGCAGCTTGAAGCGCATGGTGTTCTCATCAACACGCTCCCAGCTTTCAGCAAGGCGGGGCTCAAAATCGAGGTCTTTGGTCCAGCGTACTAGCGGATCAAAAGACATATGGGATAGCTGCAGAATGCCGCCGGAGAGCTGCTCATGAATATCGAGGGTTACCGGATCGGCGTCGTACGCCATTTTAAGCTCTTTTGTCGCCTCAGCAGACAGAGCAACTGGCGCGCTAGCCAGCGCAAGGGAACCAATAAAAGCTGCGAGTAGTTTTTTCATTGCGTTTTCCGTCGTTGTTTTACGAGTTTTTACGGCGCACCGAACCTCGGGCGCACCGGACGCCTGTATTAGAAACTAGTCCCGGAAACTACTTACGGCAATCGAAATTACAACTTGCAGCTATGCGCGAACTGAATGACGGCGAATTCGATAGGCGTATCGCGCTCTCAAAGGCGAAACACCAACGGCAGGATCAGCGCCGTAAACACGCCTGTAAGCCCCATCCCCAGAGAAGAAAAAGCGCCAGCGGTATGGCTGATCTCGAAGGCTCTGGCTGTGCCTATCGCGTGACCATTGAGGCCCAAGGCAAACCCGAGAATGCGCTCATCCTCCACCGGCAACCACTTCGCCAAAAGATCAACAAACAACGTTGCAACCACTCCGGTAATCAGCAACCCACCCATCATCAGCGCCACAGATCCACCCAGTTGTTCGGTAATACCTATGGCAATCGGCGCGGTTACAGACTTAGGGGCCAGTGACGCCAGCACCTCAGGCGTAGCACCTAATGTCCATGCGATCACCACGGCATACACCGCCGCCATTGTGGCCGCCAGCGGCAGTGTAACCACAATCGGAAGCCACAGAGCCCGGATATGATGGATTTGCTGATACAGGGGAATCCCCAAAGCGACAGTTGCCGGCCCGAGCAACACCGTAATCCAGAGCGCCCCCTCCTGATAACGAACATAATCAATGGATAACACCGCAATCACTGCCGATAAAATTACTGCGGAGAGCAATACTGGCGGCATCCATAATGGCTTGCCAATGCGCGCAAACAGCCAGTTTCCGACAAAAAATGCGGTCAAGGTAAGCCCGATTGCGAGTATCGGGCTGGCCGCAAGCAAGTCGGGAATCGCGATAAAACGGCTGACGAACTCAGTCATTGGAGCGTCTCTGTGCCGATAAACGAAGCACGCCCTTCATGACCAGCAGTGTTGTAAGGACGCTCAGAAAGGTGCCCAGCAACAAGGCAGCAGCAACCGCCAGCCACTGCCCTGAGAATTGTGACGCCAGGAAGAACACCCCCACCACACCCGGCATGATCAGCAACACCAGCACGGAGATCAGCGCCTGACTTGCCGTTGCCAGGTCATCATTCACCCTGCCCCGCAGCATTAATGATAATGTCATAAGAATCATGCCCAGCACGCCGCCACTGACCGGCAACAGGAAAAGTACCCGCAAGGCCTCACCAAGCAGGAAAAACAAAACCAGAATCAGAAAACCACGCAACATCGGCATGTCGTCTTACTCACCACTTACAGAATTGCTTTACACTACCGCAAATCAACATCTTGATACCAATGCAGGACAGCCATGGCGCTCAAAGCAACTATATTAAAAGCCACGCTCAATATTGCCGACATGGACAGGCACTATTATGCGGACCATCAGCTCACCATAGCGCAACACCCGTCAGAGAATGATGAGCGCATGATGATTCGCCTCCTGGCCTTTGCCCTGAATGCCAGCGACGATCTGGAATTCACCAAAGGCTTAAGTACAGACGACGAACCGGAACTGTGGCAGAAAAGCCTGAGTGATGAGATTGAACTCTGGATTGAACTGGGCCTACCCGACGAAAGCCGCCTACGCAAAGCCTGCAACCGTGCGCGCCAGGTTATCCTGTACGCTTATGGCGCTCGCGCTGTTCCCGTATGGCTGGAGAAGCACAAAAGTAAACTGAGCCGCTTCAAAAATCTGACGATTATTGAACTGCCGAGCGAATCTACTGAAGCCTTGGCTAAGCTGGCGGAGCGCAACATGAGTTATCAGGTAACTATTCAGGATGGCGAGGTGTCGTTCAGCAATGAAGATGCGCTAGCAAACATCACTCCAGCCCTTCTATTCCCGTAACCCACAGGAACCCCGGCGAACGCACCGAGGGCTGGACAGCACGGGCCTGCGCACGTAAGATTGCGCTCTCGAAATTGACGCACAGCCGTCGCATTCGAATGCGCCCGTAGCTCAGCTGGATAGAGTACTGCCCTCCGAAGGCAGGGGTCACAGGTTCAAATCCTGTCGGGCGCGCCATATTTTTCAAGGCCTTACGTGAAAGCGTAGGGCCTTTTTTATTTCCAACCCTAAAAAATAACCACACTTGTAACCACACGACACAAAGTCAAATTACACCTCCTGAAGACCGCTGCAAACGCAGTCAACGTGCATGCTGACCAAAACTGCAGCCACAAACGCCCTAATGCGGGCATAGATCAAATCGGAACCAGCCCTCACCGGTTAGTGGAGCCTTTTGATGGAGCCGAACGCAGGGGTCATCGCAAGTTATCCACAGGGTGGCCACTCTGTCCACCCTGTCCACCCTGTCCACTCTGTCCACATTGACCCACCCTGCCCTCACTGACCACTCCGGCCTCGCTCATTGCTTTAACTTCGCCTTGGTGAATTGGTCTCTCCAAGATTCGTTGCCATGAACAAGGCGTCCTGCCCCTTAAAAGAACGCTCCAGTAACAGTTCCTCTATTCTGCCGCGCATATTTCTACAAGTGTGTACAACGCCAATTTAGCGCCCTTTTGGCTCGTATAATTATTGTTGTTTACAACCAACATGACCAAAACTGCAGGATTTTTTTATGAAGGCCGATGAAATGAACAGCCTGGTAGCGAAAGTGATAATCGACGTTTTGGCAGAGCGCCACGACAGGATTTATGTCGAGGAAAAAAAGGAGCGCCTTAGATCTTTGGAGACCGCTCATGCTCTGCTTTGGTGCCACTGCTTGGACGGAGCAAACCAAGCAGCAGTGAGCGCCAGACTGGGCTTATCGCCAAGAGAACTCCAAACAGCCATCAGCTTGATGAGAAAGGTGTTAGGATAAGCAGAATATAGCCAAGACTGCCCATAGCCCCTTCTCTGGCTGGAGGGATTACAACTCGGCAAAACTATTACGCTGCGACGTTCCCTGGCAAGCGCCTAGTTGGTTAATCACTCCAGAGAGGCTTCCCACAGATCCAGGATATCGTCCAGTTTCGCGTGCTGGATTTGTTCTCTGACTTCACCCGGAGGGTTGTTAGCCAGCGCAATCGCCCTGAAAAAGGATTCCATAAATCCGCGTAGGTCGATACTTTCAGATTTATCTTGGATAGCGTCTCTTCTGCGCCTTGCTCCTAAAAACCAGCTACACGCCCAAAACCACATTCCCGCGCTAAAGCTAATACGACGAATTATTTTTTCAAGGTCTAGCACAAATTCTTGGAGCGCTTTCTCGCTGGACGATTCGAGTTCCTTTTTACCGAGAGAGCTTACTAACTCCGCCCCCTCATCATCAGGCAACGCGCCAGTCAGGTCAGCCATGATACCCGTTAGATTTTGCGATAACTTAGGAAGCAATTTCATACCGCGGACGCGGTGGGCCAGCAGAGGGTTAATCCGGGAGTAGTCATAAAGCGCTATTTCATAGCTCTCAAGCAGTTTTGGGTCTGCCCTGACCAACCCATCCATTAATGAAGTTAAAGTAGTTGCGACGTATTCTCTTGGGAAACCCTTGTCCAGTACGCTCCTCAAGTTAGGTCTGTCCCCAAGGATTTCCTGGAAATCCGCTTGAAATGCATCAACAGCAGCTGCGAGCTTAGGGCGCTCAATAAGTAATTCTTGCCGTATTTCCATCAAGTGAAACAACAGGGTACGCGCGCTTTCTTTGCGTTCGCGACTTAATTTCCACAAATAACCAATAACGGCCAATCCTGCTGTGATGAGGATTCCGGCATCAAATACTATTCCGTTCATCATTGTTCCCTGGGCAGTTCCGAGATAGCACTATAAATCTACGGATGGGTCGCTCACTTCCCGGTGAGCCTGCTGATTCGTCAGCAAACTCAATATCAGTAGTGCAAAAGCTTTCTGTTTTGGTTCGCTTTCAAGGATCTCCATCGATAATTTCTCATGATCCGTCATGGAGTCCAGCACCAGATCCGTCAATCGCTTGGGGAATAGCCCGTGCATGACCTGTTCCGTGGAATGGCTGTTTACCTGCGCCATCACAGGTTCATCCCTGCGAACTCGATCTGCAATCCCATGTGCGAAATGTAGCTGATCTTCGTCACTCACCTCAGCACCAAAAATATCATTCAGTGTTTCAATAATTTCTGAAAGGCGCTTTTTCTCCGGATCGTGTGGTTTTCCGGTTCCGACACCGGTAATCGGATCCAGCTTATACTCGCCCTGATCATCCGCCAGTTTCAGTTCGTGCTCTTTGCGCTTGGTCAGCCGGTAATGAGTTAACTCCACCTCGGAAATGTCGATGTCATCATCATCCAACGACTCCTGCCGCAGCAGTGGCGCCAGGGTTCGGGCGAACACGCACAGCTGTTCCAGTTCGGCGTCCTCAAAGGACACAATTTGTGACAAAAACTCGTAGGAGCGCACAAAGCCGGTGAGGTTCTTGCGGAACAAGTCGAGTTGATCCAGCCCTTTGCCAATCTCGGTTAACAATGTCTCGGCTTGTTTCAGGCCCACCGTGTTTCCGTCTGCCTCAGCCTGGGCTCTGGCAGCTCGGGCGCTGGCGCGTTCGTCGCGAAGTAGCTTGTAGCGTTTGGTGAAACGCTCGCGGGCCGGGTGGCAGTAATAACTCAGTGTGGAGGCCTGGGCTTTGGGGTCAAAAAACGCCTGAGCAAAAGCTTCGACTTCACCCCAGTGATAAATGCCCTCGGCATCCAGGGTTTCCTGAAGGTCGTAGACCACCTGAGCGTCCGACACGCCGGACAATTCAGCTGTGGTGTAATACTCCCGGAAAGACGCCAGAATATCGTCTGCGTCGTTGAAGAAATCCAGAATAAAGGTTTCCTTGCCCGGGAAAATCCGGTTCACCCGGGACAAGGTTTGTACGCAGTCCACGCCTTTAAGCTTCTTGTCTACGTACATAGCGCACAGCTTGGGTTGATCAAAGCCGGTTTGATACTTATTGGCGGCGATCATCACGTTGTACTGCTCGGTATCGAAGGCCTTGGCGTGATCACGACCATTGAGATCCGGGTTCAGCAGGGTGCTGGTTTCGGTTACCTCTTCGGGGATATGGTCATCGGGCAGGATGCTGCCCGAAAAGGCCACCAGGGGATGAACATCGGTGTAGCCCTGGTCGCTTATATAACTCTGCATCGCCAGCTGATAGCGCACCGCTTCCTGCCGGCTGCTGGTGACCACCATGGCCTTGGCCTGGCCGTCGAGCAGGTGCTTCACGTTGGCCCGGAAGTGCTCAACGATGATTTCCACCTTCTGGCTGATGTTGTAGGGATGCAGGCGTACCCATTTGGCCAGCGTGGTGCGGGCTTTTTTGGAGTCCACGGTTTCGTCGTCTTCGTCTGGATGAGCCAACTTCCAGGCCACCGCATAGGTGGTGTAGCGTTTCAGCACATCCAGAATAAAGCCTTCCTCGATGGCCTGGCGCATGGAATACACATGGAAGGCTTCGGGCTTGTTGTCGTCGCTTCTGGGCAGTGAGGCATCGGGTACCCGGCCAAACAGTTCGATGGTTTTGGCCTTCGGGGTAGCGGTGAAAGCGTAGTAGCTGATCTGCTGGCTGGGTTTGCGCGAGGACACCGCTGCATCCAGCATGTCCTCGGCGCTGATGTCTTCGCCTTCGGGCCGGTCGCTTCCAAGAATCGCCTTGAGCTTGGAGGCCGATGAGCCGGTTTGGGAGGAATGCGCTTCGTCGGCAATCACCGCATAGCGACCAGAGGCAAGCCTGGGGTACTTATCCAGCGCATCAAACAGCGCCGGGAAGGTTTGGATGGTCACTATAACAATGCGGGTTTGCTCGGCCAGTGCTTCGGCCAGCTGCTCAGATTTGCTTTGGTTGCCCACATCCCGGGTAATCGGACAGACCACCCCCTGGGCGTGTTCAAACTGGTAGACGGTGTTCTGAAGCTGGCTGTCCAGCACCGTACGGTCGGTGACCACAATGACCGAGTTGAACAGCTTCTGGCCGTTCTCATCGTACAGCTGAGCCAACTGATGAGCTGTCCAGGCAATGGAGTTGGATTTGCCGGAACCGGCGCTATGTTGAATCAGATAGCGTTGCCCTGCCCCCTCCGCACGGGTGGTATTCACCAGCGAGTTGACCACATCCCACTGATGGTAGCGCGGGAAGATCAGGGTTTCCTTGGTTTTGCGGTTACCGTGGAAGTCCTCGCTGGTTTTCTTCTCCAGATGTAGGAACCGACTGATCACCTTGAGCCAGGCATCCTTCTGGAACAGGCGTTCCCACAGGTACGCCGTAGCGTAGGTGTTTTCGTGTTCGGCCCGGGGGTTACCGGCGCCGCCTTCGGAGGAACCCTGGTTGAACGGCAAGAAGAAGGTGTCTTTACCGGCCAGCTTGGTGGTCATGGCCACCTCGTCCTGGCTGACCGCGAAATGCACCAGGGCACCGCGCTTGAAGGTCAGCAGCGGCTCGGCTTTGCGGGTAATGGGGTCTTTTACCGGACGGTCTTGTTTGTACTGGCGCTTGGCGTTCTCAACGGTTTGCTTGAACTCGCTTTTCAGCTCCAGCGTGGCCGTAGGTATGCCATTCACAAACAGCACCAGATCCAGCCTCGGGTTGTACTTGCCTTCGGGTTTGGCGTGAGGGGAATAGGACACTTCTTCCACCACGCGCAGGCGATTGGCTTTGTATCGACGTTCCGTATCCGGGTTCATGCCGTGGTCGGGCTTGAAGCTGCACTGATCGATTTTAACGCCAGGCAGTTTGAAACCGTGGCGCAGCACATCCAACGTGCCTTTTTTTTCAAGCTCCCGAACGGTCTTCTGGATCAGCACGTTTTCCGGGGCCTGCGGATTGGCTTTGGCGAACTTGTCCCAGCGCTCGGGCCAAGCCTCTTTGAAATACCCGATCAAGTCTTCCGGATAAAGAGCGTTCGCCTTGTCGTACTCGGACGCTTTGCCCACTAACCAGCCCTGGCTTTCCAGTGCGGCAAGAATGTCGTTTTGGAATACGCGCTCGCGGGTGTCCACCATAACTGCTCCCTAAAGGCTTGCGCCAAATCTGATCTGGCGTGGCTTAAACATTGGCTCTTAAATCGCTCAGCGTGACCATCAACATCATTGGGTCAAGGGGCGAAGGGTTGAAACCCAGCCGTTGATAAAACTCTTTAGCCGACTCAGACAAGGCATGAACCACCATTCCTCTGATACCAATGGCATCCGCCGCCTGAATAACCCGCAATCCTGCATCGCGAACCAAGGCACGGCCCAAGCCTGCGCCTTGATACGAACGATCAATGGCCAACCGCCCAAGTACCACAACCGGAATCGGGTCTGGCATATTGCGCTTGAAGCGACCCGAGGTATGGCTTGCAACCACAGCACCGGACGCCAGGGCGTAATAGGCTTTCACCTGATTGCCTTCACAGACCACAAAGGTTCGGGATGCGCCACTGGCCTGGTTCTTCAATGCACGGCGTTTGAGCCAGTAGTCCAAACTGGGCTCCGAGGAATCAAAACTCTCCGCGTCATGCTCAGGCCCAATGGGTGTGGGCGCCGATAGTGTCATTCCGTGTCCCAAGGTGCCGGAGTTTGCAAGGTTTTACGCAACCGCTCATTCGGTGTCGGCGGCATATCCAGTTGTTCAAGAAACGCCCGATACGCCTCCGGTGTTACCGAGATAACAGCCTGATCCATAATGGCTTCCTCGGCGGCAATGCGAGCTGCCTCAAGAACAAACTCTGTGCGATTTTTTCCCCGAGCCTTGGCGGCGCGATCAATCAAACCACGCTCTTCGGGTTTGATCCGAATGTTCAGAGTTTCACGCTTGGGCTGATCCGTGTTTGCTGAAATCATGATGAGATTCCTCTTTTGATAGTTCCAAGCGTAGCAGGACGTACTGCTAATGTCATTACAGATAAGACGATCTCAATCTACATATCACCTTATCCCGGAATCCCGGAGTCTATTAGCGAGTAACAGGTAACGGTTAATCAGAATCCAGGCTATCAGCCCAGCCACACCGGCCTGATTGCTTGGTCAGCGCAATGAGCCGGCTTTCCAGATACTTTACATGGGATTTGGTGAGGTTCTGGTCTTTGCTGGTGATCAGACACACCCGCTCCCAGAAATCCTTGCCGCCCTCGTCTTCCGGGTGCGCCCTTGTCTTCCGGCTGGTTGTGCTGCTTCAGGCGCTTGGCTACGTCGTCGGACTCGCCGATATACATCAGAGGGCGTAAGGCATTGTCAGGGTCTGGCCCCCACCAGGAACAGCCGGATACCGCGACCGTGCCTCACGCTATGACCTCCGATCCTGCTTCTAATACTTCCCGGTCAAAGGCACTTTCATCGGCAGGTGGCTGCCAATCGCGCACATCGATTTTGCCAGTGACTGCGGCGGAGATTAGGGCGGAGCGGCGTTCTTGTAGTATCTCAATGCTCTCGTTAGTCTGCTTAAAAAGTGCTGCCATCTGATCAAGTTGAACCTTGATAAAGCGACCAATCTTGAGCTGCTCGTCGAGATCCGGAATGGGTATTTTGAAACCCAGTATTTGCTCAGGGCTAATGTGGGGAACACTCACTCCAGTGAGATCAGGCTCCACATAAATCTTGAATATCTCTGAAGCAAGAAAGTAATATAGATACCCGTCATCAAGCCATGAATTGGGGGTAATTGCAGCGACTCGCTGAAGAAGTAAACATGGCATATCTGCTTGAGCCACCCGCGCTATCCGCATTCCCTCGCTAATCCAAGGCCTGTCCATCCCTAAAACGATCTGACCCTCTTTCATGAGATAACCTAGAAGCTCCCCGCCTTCATCGAGCTGCCAATAGACGGCATCAACCCATTTGAGTGAGCCAACACCGATATTGACACCACGTAAAAGCCGAACGTCTGATTCATCATGCGAAAACGATGCAGAAGGAAAAGGGAAACCAGTCAATATGTCTGCATAGTGGCCTAATTTTGAAATCTGCCAATGCCCTGGCACATCCCCAAGCCACTCTACCCCAGAGTCCTTCATGGGCACACTCGGATCAAGCCCCTTGGTCACCGCATGGGAAATCACCGCTTGGCGCTTTTCCTGAAGCAGCGCTATCAGGCGCTCCTGCTCGCGGATCAAGGCGTCGATTTTGGCGGTTTCGTGGTCTAGGAAGCGGGCGATTTTGGTTTGTTCAAACTCACCAGGGACAGGGACAACAATATTTTTCATCTCTGAAAAACCTGTGCTCCATAAGTCCGCAACGATCCCTTTGCCATTTCTGTAGAACTCTTCTTGAAAAACTTCTGACCTAAATAAGTGGTGAGCATAGCGACCAGATATTTCTTTTGGTTCAAGCACAATGCAAATCAGTGAAACAGAACCATCGAGCCGAGATAAACCTGATGAGCCTTTCCGGTCAGATCGGCTGTTGATCACAAAGTCACCCGCAACAACTTTTTTCCTGTTGTCACCGTCCTGAGTTTTAGCTGCTGTCTCGAGCCTCGGTACAATACCGTTTTTGGTAACAGAAAGAGGCTGGAACTCTTTGTCGCTAACCTTTTCTCTACGTTCCGTAAAAAAGTGCCCAAGTCTTTTTTGAACCCAAGTTTTGGGTAACGCCCCGATCCAGTCAAAACCTGATTCCTTGTATTCTGGATACTTGGGAATGCTCATGCCGACAACCCCTCAATCATCTGCTTGATCCGGTCAGTACATTCCTTGAGATCTGCGTCGATCTCTTCCAACGGCCTCGGTGGCGTGAATTCATAAAAGTGCCGGTTAAACGGAATCTCAAACCCAACAATGCCGACCTCACCATCCTTCTCGTCGCGCTTTGACTCGTCGATCCAGGCGTCCGGCACATGGGGTATGACTTCCCGCTCAAAGTAGTCGTACACGGACTCGCCCAGCGGTACGTTTTCGTTGTCGCGCAGGCCGGTGTCTGGCTCGGGATTGCCTTTGCTGTCGGTGCAAGTATTGGCGTCTGGATCGCGCTCACTCAGGGCGTTAAGCAGTGCTTTCAGTTGCGGCGCACTCAAATACACCTGATGGTCAGTGAGTGAGGCCTTCAATGCCTTTTGGAATTGCTTGCGGTTTTGGTACAGGGTATCGGCGTCCATAGCGCGGCAGGCGGCCAGAATCTTGTCCTGGTCTTCCTGATCCATCTTCTGAATGGCCTTCTCACCCGCAATGAGTGCAATTCGATTTTCCGAGGCCTGGAAGTTCAGCTTAAGCGGACGTTCAACGGTAATGCGTCGGTAGCCAAAGGCTTCAATCGGGAAGATTTTGCTCTTTTTGGTTTCTTGGAAATCACCGTACAGACGCACGATGTCGTCCTGATCCGAGTCACTGACAAACTGACGCTTGCTGCCCAAGGATTTGCGCATCTTGGTGGCGCGATCGGTTGCGTCGATCAGCTGCACTTTGCCCTTGCGTTCGGCAGGCTTGTTGTTCGATAGCACCCAGATGTAGGTTGCAATACCGGTGTTGTAGAACATATCGGTAGGCAAGGCCACGATGGCTTCTACTATGTCGTTCTGCAGCAGGTAGCGCCGGATTTCCGATTCACCGCTGCCGGCGCCACCGGTAAACAAGGGGCTGCCATTGAGAATAATGCCAATACGGGAACCACCGTCACGGGCATCGCGCATTTTGCTGACCAGGTGCAACAGGAATAGCAGTGAACCGTCAGACACCCGCGGCAGGCCCGGGCCAAAGCGGCCATCAAAGCCCCGGTGCTTGTGTTCGTCGTTCACCTGTTTCTGAACCTTCTTCCACTCCACGCCAAACGGGGGATTGGACAGCATGATGTCGAACGTATTGGCGGCCAGCTGGTCATCCGACAGGGTGTTGCCCAGTTTGATGTTGCTGACCTCCTGCCCTTTGATCAGCATGTCAGCCATACAGATGGCATAGGACTCCGGGTTCAGCTCCTGCCCGTGCAGGGAAACCGTTACACCCTTACTGATTTGCTGGATGTACTCGTCGCCCTCAGACAAAAATCCACCGGTGCCCGCCGTAGGATCGTAGATGGTCACGATGCTGTTGGGTGCGAGCTTCTTTTCCTGTCCGGTCAGAACCAGGGAAGTCGTCAGGTGCACGATGTCCCGTGGGGTAAAGTGCTCCCCGGCGGTTTCATTAGAGCTTTCAGCAAACTTGCGGATCAGCTCTTCAAAGATGATCCCCATGCCGAAGTTGGTGATGATACTGGGGCTCAGGTCGATGCTGGCGAACCGTTGCACCACCTGGTACAGCAAGTTATTCGCGTTGAGCTGCTGAACAAAGTCTTCAAAGTTGAAGTGTTCGAAAATCTCCCGTGCTTCCTTACTGAAGGACTGGATATAGCTCATCAGGTCATCAGCCGTCTGGCTGTCCGACAGAGTGCCCAGGGTCAGAGGTGAGGCATTGAAGAACTGCTGGTCAGCGGCCCGAAGCAACAGCTTTTCGCGCACTGAGTCCGGTTTGGTCTGATGCTCGTTGGCCGCGGCCAGTACCCGTGCCTTGTTGGGTTCCAAAACGCACTCCAAACGGCGCAGCAGCGTAAAGGGCAGAATGATCCGGCCATACTGGCTTTGCTTGAAGTCCCCGCGCAACAGGTCGGCTACCGACCAGATAAAAGCGGCGGTTTGCGAGTGGCTGGTTTTGTCCTGGCTCATCCGTGGAACTCCGTTAAAGGGTAAAAAGATAAATAGTAAAAGGTGCCTAGCGTGTTTCGGCCGGCTCGGCGAGCCGCTGAAGTGAGGCGTTCAATGTTGTTCTGCTCACTTCAAAATGTTCAGCGACTTCTTTCTTCGTGATCTTGGGGTCCAACAACATGGCCGCCGCTTTCCTGATGTCGGAGTCGGACATGGAGGGTTTGCGACCACCCTTCCGTCCTCTCGCCCGAGCGGCTGCAAGACCGGCGATTGTGCGCTCACGAATCAGACTGTGCTCGAACTCGGCTAGGGCGCCAAAAATATGAAAAACCAATCGGCCACCGGAGCTAGTCGTGTCTATGGACTCTGTAAGCGATTTGAACCCAATCTCTTTTTCGTTGAGATCCTGAATAATCTCAACCAGATCTTTGAGTGATCGGGCGAGTCTATCCAGCTTCCAAACAATTAAGGTGTCTCCCTTCCGGAGCATACGAAGACATTGCGACAGCTCCGGTCGCTCTCGAAGCTTACCGGTAATTTTTTCCTGGAAGATCTGTTCGCACCCTGCTTTTCCTAAAGCGTCCACCTGATACTCAGGATTTTGGTCTTGGGTGCTGACTCGTGCATAACCTACGATCATAAAAGGTGCCTTTTCTGTTCATAGATTGTTGTACGTGATTGTTGGACGCAAAACAAGAGAAATAACGGGTTTTTTGAGAGAGCGGGCAAGTGTCCAGAAAACGACCGTTTATTAACTGCTTAAAAAGTTATCAAAAAAAGCGAGCGAGAAGGTCAATACCTGTTCTCTAATGGTGGCAAGCAATGCTAGTCCAGATTAATCTCTCAGAATCGACATTACTAACAGAATGATTTTTTTCACACTCTTAGAACTTGAGCGCTTGAATCGCTGGCGCTGGATGCGGTCATCGGTACAATGCTGGCACAACAAAGTTTGGGCCTACAAGTTATCAGCTGCGCCGGATCATGCAGAGCATCTCTCACTATGCTTTCCATCCGCTCTTGAGCGAAGATAACTTCTCGCTTACACAGCCGGATCGGCAGCTATACGTTTCGTAATTAAAGGGAGAGGAACTTGTCTTTTTCGGAGGGTGACACTATATACGGTGTCAGTAGAGTGGTACGATGACAGTCCTTGATGTGAAGCAGGAACTCTTGAGTCGCAAGGGAAACCTTAGATGCGTGGAAGTAATTGCACTACTTCAGCAGCTAGGCTTCGAGGTTCGCGACGGTAAGCGTGGAGGTCACAAGCTATATTTCCATGATGGACTTCCCGAATTTCACAGTGGCAGTTTTAATTGCGGTCACGGGAAAAACCCAGAAATTAAACAAGCCTACATAGCCAAGATTGTCAGAACCATTGATAACCATGAGGCGGCCCTCAGAAAATATTTTGAGGAGGAGAAATAAAATGAATGCGTATGCATACAACATTACTGTTCGCCAAGGTACTTTCGAAGGTGAAGAATGCTTTGAGGCCCGGGTGAAGGAGCTGCCAGACATTGCAGAGTACGGAGATTCACATGTTGAGGCTTATGAGCTAGCTCTGGATTCTATTGAAACGACTGCAGCAGTTCTCAATGAGAAAGGGCGAAAAATGCCTCTGCCCTGCGAACCTGAAGAAAATTTCAGTGGTCGAGTTACTCTTCGCCTTCCAAAGACATTGCATCGGGCCTTGGCAACCAAGGCTGAAGGAGAAGGCGTGAGTCTAAACCAGCTTTTAGTGGCAGCACTCGCAACATTTCGCGGTTTTGATGCAGTTTTGATGCATGATCGTGATAACTGGATCAATATTTGCGAACCTCAGAGCCATGACCACAAAACCATGGCAGGTGAAGTGATTTATATCAACCAGTACCGGGAATCTGCAGCACAATGGTCGTCGTGAATGAGCCATTAGAAAAGGCTAAGAAGGGGTTACAGTTTGAGGATGTATCTCAATCCAGGGTAGATGCTTGGGTTGAGCCAAAATTTGATCCTCGGTTCGGTTTAGGGGGGCAAGACTGCCGCCTTCAGCTCAAACACCACGTTGTCGAGTCCAACCTAATCGAAATCAAAGGTAATGAGTCCCCCTTCGATATCTTTCGTGTCTATATAGACGTTGGCGCCAGGCTTGTACTTCCAGGAGATAAGACAGAAGAGCGACCTATTGCTCAAATTGAAGCCTCATATAGGGTTGATTATCGGATAACCGAGACCTCACTTATCGAGGACAAGGCTGCACTGGATACTTTTGCTCTCGAGAATGCGAGCTATCACTTATGGCCCTATTGGCGTGAATTTGTGATGTCACAATCTCTCAGGATGAACTTGCCCAAAATTGCACTGCCTGTTCGGATGCTGAAGTCCTAGGCAGCTATCTGCAGACCTTGGCCAGAAATTTATTACATATGTACCAAGGCAGATTTTACTTGAGTCTTTAAAGCGTATTGTTGACGGCGATCCATTAGCACTTTGGCTCCCAATCGATCAATGCATTGAGGCTGTAGGCCTTGCCTATTCGGAAATATGAATGCGGGGACCAGGGCTGGGTCTCACCAATATCAGATATTGGAGTACCCCGCTGTCAAATTAGTTGTCCAGCTGGCGATTGTACCTAAATGTCACTAGTCGTGGCCGCATGAGAGCATTCATGCCACATTATCCCGAAGAACGTACGGCCGCAGAGCCCCACCTTGTGAACAGCATGCCTTTCAGGATGATAGTCTGGTTATACAGCCTCATCTCTTCAGTTTCTTGCGTTTTTGTTCAAGTTGCGTGAGGAGCACCCTACCAAAACCATGTTGTGACCTTATAGACCCATCGCCCAAAGCAAGTTGCGTCAAAAGTGCCGGCCAAAAACCATTTAAGCCGAGAATAAAGCGTTATTCATGTGACAAATGGGCACTATCCGATAACACTGAGCAATAAACACTCAGCATTAGCATCAACATGGTTTTAGACTTGCTCTTATATGAGCCAATGATTCCGGACACAGGCTTAGCTCACCCCCCCACCTTATAGTCTTGATGTACTTGGCCAAGAGGAGCTTTCAGAACCTGCCAACCATCCGGCCCAAATAGAGCGTTTCTAGAAGTGCCCAAAACCTTGCAGCCCATTTCAAAGCACCAAGTTGCGTATACAGTTCAAGTCTAAAACCATGTTGCGAACAATGATGAGGATTTCTTGTAATGATTGGGTACTATCCGACAACTCTGGCCAATAAACACGAGATTTTGGCACCAACATGGTTTTAGACTTGGTTCGACTTAAAACAGCTCATGTACTCTCAATCAGCTTTCGCTGTTGGCCATAAACTGCCTCAATCACAAATCGGTTATAGACCATTTGATAATCGGGAGAGGATTTTGCCAGCAAATGGCTTTTTCCTTGGCTTAACTCTCGATCTCCACGCTATGCTAAAACGGCTCCCTGACAAATATCGTTGAATGAAAATGGCCTCTGGTTCTTAAGCGGTATGGCATCTACTTTGATTTCGAAACTTACAACGCACAAGCCTATTTCGCGCAACGTATACGGAACTGATTGGCTCTGTGGTGATATACATGGGCAGTTTGACGCGCTTCAACTGGCACTGGCAGCAAAGGGCTTCCGACCAACTCGGGATCGGCTTTTCTTGTTGGGTGATGTAATAGACCGTGGACCAAAATCGAGGGAGATGCTGAACTGGGTGCTATCCACGGATTGTGTGCAGAGTGCCATGGGAAACCACGAGCTGATGTTTGTTGTCAGCTCGTTCGACTTCCGGTATCGGGAAGAACACCGAGCTATTGGAGGAGAGTGGGTCGATAAAATCGACTTTTCTGAGTATCGGAAGCTGACTACCCAATGCATAAAACAAATGCCCTTGACGATCACGCTAGAATGCGAAAATGGCAGCCTTGGGCTGGTACATGCACAGAGCCCCGTAGATAACTGGCAGGATGTTCTCCAGGCCACACCATCTGATGGCTTTGCGATTGATTGCACCTGGCCATGGGACCGAGCCCAAGGACCTGACCAGACAATAACCGGTGTGACAGCCGTTGTCTCTGGCCACATTGGCACAGCAGAAGTGGTTCAAAAAGGGAATCAGGTTTGGATTGATACCCTGGAGCAAACCGGGAACATAACCCTAGTGCAAGCTAACGAAATTATTAACTGGATTAGAGGACAAACAACAGATGGATGAGCGCCCTTTGTTAGTCGTTGATCTGGAAGCAACTTGCTGGGAAAACCGGATTACCCCAACGGGAGAAGGCCAGAATACCGACAACATGGAAATCATCGAGTTTGGCTGCGCTCTGGCCAATAGAAATGGCGAGTTACTGGATAGCCAATCGTTTCTGGTGCAGCCTGCGAAAAACCCTCAAATTAGCGAGTTCTGTACGTCGCTAACCAGTATCCGCCAATCAATGATCGAAGCCGCACCGCTATTCCCAGAGGTGTGCCGGATGATCGACGCGTGGCTGGGGCAACCCCATGAAAATTTCATCTGGTGCAGCTGGGGCAACTATGATCGCTTGCATATTCAGGCAGATGGAGAAAAGAATGGCGCGCTTCCGGTGATAATGAACTATCCGCACCTGAATCTGAAGCGCATTTGGCGCAGAACAACGGGGCAGAAGCGCAAGAATGGGATGATTCATGCCCTGGAGTATCACGGACTGACATTAGAGGGTCACCACCATCGTGGCATAGATGATGCCCGCAACATGGTTCGGTTACTTCCCTTTATGGACTGGTCGCTTGAAAGGGAACTGCTGACTCTGCCCAGCGCTTTCAGCCTGAGAGGCAGTTTTGCGTCAGATCGAATTGTCAGCGGTGAAGATATGGCCTCGGCAATCCGCGAGAAAGCTGGCAAGTGCAATCTGCGATAGGATGGTTATGAAACTCGTCTGTATTTCTGACACCCATAGCATGCATCGTCGGATACCAGAGATTCCAGAGGGTGATGTCTTAATCCATTCTGGCGACTGTCTGGGCGCTGGCACATTGGACAACCTGGAA
This sequence comes from Marinobacter sediminicola, assembly GCF_031157525.1. Classification (GTDB taxonomy): domain Bacteria; phylum Pseudomonadota; class Gammaproteobacteria; order Pseudomonadales; family Oleiphilaceae; genus Marinobacter; species Marinobacter sediminicola. The sequence goes on along the minus strand of NZ_JAVIXR010000007.1, from coordinate 25,520 downwards.
GATCTCAACGACTGGCTGGGCACCCTGCCCCACAGACATAAGATTATCATCGCCGGCAACCACGACTGGGTGTTTCAAGAAGCTCCAGACCTCGCGCGGGATCTGCTGACGAATGCCACTTATCTCGAGGATAGTGGCGTTGAAATCGAGGGGCTAAGGTTCTGGGGCTCGCCCTGGACACCCACCTTCATGGATTGGGCGTTTATGCTCGACCGAGGTGAAGCGCTGCATGAGAAATGGGAGCTCATTCCTGATAACACAGATGTTCTTATCACCCATGGCCCGCCCAAGGGTTTTGGTGATGAGGCAAGCCTAGGTTTCCAGTGCCAGAACGTAGGGTGTGATCAGCTCTTGGACCGGATCCAACAGCTTGCCCTGAAAGCACACATTTTTGGCCATATTCATGAGGGTTATGGGGAGTACAGTTTAGGTAAAACCCGATTGATCAACGCCAGCACTTGTACTGTCCGGTACCAGCCAGACAACGCCCCTGTAGTGCTGGAGGTTTTCGCCAACAGCCATGTCGATGAAGAAGCTCTCGCCAATCCAAACTATAAGTAATCTTTTTGCATCGCTACCCAAGGATTTTTAGGGTTCAACCAGTCCCGCATCGATTGCCCACGTTGAAGCTGGCCTGCCTGCTCCCACTGCTTAATCCAATCCACAACTATTTGAAAATCCACCACATCATCAATATCCGATGGCTGCACATTCGGTACCACCCGGCCTTCTTTTTCAACGTAAAAAAATAACAGGTCAAAAACCGCCCGTTCATAGCTAGCACTCACACATAAAGGTGGCTCAATACCCCAGAGCGCGAAAGTCTCTGTCAAATCAACCAGTTCACGATTGCCAAACAGGAAGGATGTATCTGGGTAATCCGCACCTGCAATTTGCCATCTATCTGGCGGTCCAAAGTGGTGCCAGAGGGGCTTGTGCCGGCCAGGATGCGGGATGCAAAGAGCTGTCAGGCCCGTGATGTAAGACCCCGCCATTACCGATCTCTAACCTCTTTATGGCAATCTTCTGCAACTTTATCGCGTTCATCCTCATCAGAATTAAAGTGCTCCTCCCAGACAGAATCAAACGGTCGGTCATAGCGTACAACCAACCCTTTGAGCCGCTCCAGCGGCGTCAACTCATGCATTAGTAGCTCCGCTAACTCGTCCGCATGGGCTCCATACGCATCAAGATCTTTGAGGAGTTCCTCCTCTGTGATATGTGTAGCGCTCATAATGTGCCTTTTAAAAAATTGATGACTTGCTCATTGTTGTAGTCTTAGCCGGCCGAAGCTGCAACATGATATTGGTTTTGCTCTTTAGAATGGCTGTTTCAAGGCTTCTAGCCTGAGCGGCCGAGCAACTGTAAAACTTGCTTAATGCTGCGAACTATCTGGTGCCGGAGCATTACATTAAAAACTAGCGCCAAATTATTATGAGGGGAGGCGCAAGCCGAGCCGATAGCTGACCGGACAGGCTATGCCTGGCTGGGAAGAGAGGCCAACGGCCGGCAGAAAGGGCTTCGCCCGCCCCATGCAATACCGCAGTATAACAATGCTCCCGGTTCTTTCAGGCATTACCCTGGCCTTTAACTATCACCCCGCTAAAAGAGCGTTTTTCGGTAGGCGTTGCTTGGTAATGATGTAGATCGCATTCAACAGAGATTCGCTGGCGTTTCTTTCAAAGGCTATTTGTTTTGCCTGTTGTTGGAACTATAAGTTAGCCAGCATGGCCAATTTATGTTCGAACGCACAACCGCTTGTGGCCTCTCGCAATGTTTTCTTTTAAACAAAAGCGAACATTCGAGTCGGGGCTTTTCTTCAGAGCCTCCAGGCTAATCACAGCGATTTCATCCAGTATGTTTGGGACAGCGAATACGGGACGCTGAATGATGGCATGGCAGAAATGTCCGGGCTCGCCTAAGCTATTGTTTTATAAATTCATGTGCGACGTGTTTGATGGTTCAAAGTCAGCAATAATGACGCAGTCGAATTTCTGCGAGCATAAAGCGTGCGGCCTAATTTCTGTTATATGAGGGAAAGATAGCCATGGAGAACAGGTTTGCGGTCTCGCTGCATGATGTTGATCAATGGAAGCCAACCGATGAAGAGAGGCAGGCAAAAGTTGTTAAGCAACTGATGCACGAGTGCGAATCTCAGGGTGAGCAAAAGCCAAACCTCATTACCTCGGGATTTCGTGCTGATAGCTCTTCCGCTCAGATCGCCAGTGATTTGATCTCTGGGTTTTCTATACCTGCGGTCATCACTTCTGCTGGGTTCCTCCTAAAACATCTCGCCCCCCCTGATAATCGAGTACCTCAAAACCCGCCCTCAGAAAGAGGTCACGGTTGACTATAAAGGACACCGAGTTACTGTCCGAGGTGGTGGTGATGTTGCTAAAGAGCTACAGGATTTGGTCCAAAAAATAGATGAGGTCGAGTCCAGTGACGACCGAAAGAACATATAACCAGGCCGTGCACCGGATTCCAAAACCTGCTCTTCGCTTCAGTTTTGCCACCGGTGACGGAAGGCATTATGTGTATTTATACAGGCTGTATGCTTGAACAGTTTTTGATCAGGGTGTAGGCTTATTTTGTGTACTAAAATCGTACACCAATCGGTCAGGGTAATCCTGGAATGCTCGCACCCTTGAGGAGGGTTCAAGATGGCTGTCAAGCATACACCAACAGGTGAAGTTCACAGCGGTAACAAGGGCGGTAAAACTGGTTGCGGTTTCGATACCCGTGAAAACGCCAGCCATTGGGTTTCATCGCATGAAAGGATCACGTGCGGCAAAAACGGCTGCAAAAACTGATTCTTACATGGTTTGCTTCCGTTGCAGTTGGCCGGAGATCAAGTCAAACGGGGGCAAACCACTTAAGTACGTTCCGGCCTGCGGCCTCCACCGGACGCCCCTGACGGGCTGCTTATTTCAGTGTTAGCTGAAGGAGGAAAGGATCTCTGTGCAAAATGAGTCATTTTTTTTTGGACTTCATGGCCTTCAGTTAACTGAGCCGCAAATAGAACTTGGCAAAGGCATAGTAATTAGAAAGACCTATGCCAGTATTTTTGCCCCATTTATGGTTGCTTTCGCTCCTCCAGAATCCCCAGAGACGCACCACCCCGGTCCATGGTCCGCGGCTTCAGGTGGTGTCTCTTACGACATCTCGGCAGAGCTCGTAATCCCTCTCGAAAAAGAAGATGAACCCGCAAAGTCCCTTCAAACCGCACGCGTCATATTGTTCTTGCTTCGACTTGGGGTTAATCCAGCTATTACCTTGCCGGTATTTTCTAACATGGCGTTTTCGGAAGAAAACGCAGGTGCAAAAGATCAGACGCTCCACCCCTTTGAAGTTCAAGGGCGTTCTTTCCCATTGGCGGTAAGTGATAGTACAGCAGCCTACGAATCCCTGGAGTGGGTTCGGAACCATTGGGAAATAACTCAAAAGCTAGTGGATAGCAGCTCTGAATTTGCGCTGGCTAGCGACTCAATTGACCAGGGGCAGTTCATTCAAAATACAGCTCTCACCCTTGTGTCGTTGTGGGGTGCTCTAGAAGCATTGTTTTCACCAAGCTCGTCTGAACTTCGGTTTAGGGTTTCTGCTCTCATCGCCTCTTTTCTGGAGCCTCCTGGCACTGGACGAAGAGAGCGTCAAAAGAAAATTGCAAAGCTCTACGACGAACGGTCCAAAGCGGCCCATGGTCGTCCGAAGCACAGCCAGCTGCATTTGTTAGATACATTCAATTTGCTGAGAGAAGTGTTGTGCAAGGTCATTGAGCTTGGTTCTGTTCCAACGAGTGACCGTTTGGACTCTATGCTGTTTGGTGCGGATGCATGAAATCAGCTAACTGTGGTCTTGTAATAAAGTTGGTAACAAAACACATCTATAGCCTGCACTTTACGACATCAGATCACTTATAAAAATAAATAAAGTTGGTAACTTTCGAAGTCACTGGCACAAAACCGACCAATTTCCATCGTAATAAAGTTGGTAACTTTTCTCTCTAAGCCCTATCCCCGAGTGATATGGCACTATATGGTATAAGCCCTTACTTTCAATGGTCGCTGAAGGTGCCCGGAAATGAGTCGATATAGAGGGCAAAAACCGCACTTCAAGTGCTAAGGAAGGTCTGATTAATGCCTGATTTCTTGCTGAATAACTTTATTAGCTCGAAAAAAAGCTATTCAAAGGCAATTTAGGCAGGATCCAGCCCCTCTATTTGTTCATTTTTTCCTGTTTCCCGCTATTTCGGCGAAATTCGGGCGCACTGGCCTTACGTCAGTAGATATTTTTCACCGATCAGTAAGTTGGTGAATGCGGCAAGCAAATTCAACCGGGTACTATTTTTGGCCAAACCGCGATAGCGAACTTTGCTGTAGCCAAAGACTTGTTTGATGTACCGGAACGGGTGTTCCACTTTGGCCCGGGCGCTGGCTTTGAGCTTCTCGGCTTTCAGTTTGCGGGCGTCCAGCTTCTTCCGACTGCCGGGGCGTTTGGCAACGAACCAGAATACATTTTGGCGATCTTTATGCTCATCCCGCTTTTGAATGCCAAGATAACCGGCATCACCGAACACGCGCTGCTCGTCGCCATGAAGAAGGTTGCCGGCGGAAACAAGGTCGTGGACATTGGCGGCCGTCGTGTCGATGCTGTGAATCAATCCGAGCGTGTCATCGACGCCAATATGCATCTTCCTGCCAAAGTAATACTGTTTGTCTTTTCTGGTCTGGTGCATTTTCGGATCGCGCTCGCCGCTCTCATTCTTGGTGGAGCTTGGGGCAGAAATATGATGGACGCATCCACAATGCTGCCTTCACGCAGCATCAACCCATTTTTCTCCATGTGCTTGTTCACCTCCTTGAACAACACCTTGCCAAGGCCGTGGCGCCCCAGAAAATGACCGAACTTGAGAATGGTGGTTTCGTCCGGCAAACGATCCAGTTTCAAGCCAGCGAAGTACCGCATGGATTCGATCTCGTACAATGCGTTTTCCATGGCCGGGTCGCTGAGGTTGTAGAACAGCTGCATGCAGTGAACCCACAACATAGTGGGCAGCGGATACGGTGGTCGGCCCAACTGGCCCTTCGGGTAATATCGGGCTACCTTCTTCTCCAACTGCTTCCACGGAATCAGCTTGTCCATCCGTTCCAGAAAGACCGCGCGGCGAATCTGGTGCTTCTTGTTATGGTACTCGGCTTCGGAGAAGGTGATCTGATCCATGGTGGTGATGAATTCTGTGCGGTTGACGATGGCGGAATTATCGCTGATTTTGAGACTTATTTAGAGTCTCCCTAACAATTTCGACGAGCCATGGGCTAGCGCCCCTCGTATGACGGTGAGCGCTTTTCAAGAAAAGAGTCAACTCCTTCTTCAAAGTCTTCCGAACGCTGAGTCAGTATCAGTTGATCGGTGTCCATATAACTCACCGAATGACTGAGGGCCTGAGCAGCGGCGTTAATCCCCTGCTTGCACATGCGCAGTGGCACTGGCGGCATGGCGGCAGCCCGTTCAGCAAGTTCCAGCGCTTTTAGCAAGGCTTGTCCATCTGGTACCACCTCATCGGCGATACCCCAATCCAGCGCCAGCTCAGCATCAACTTTTTCCGCCAAGGCGAAAAAACGTTTGGTTTTGGCTGGGCCAATCAGACTAACCATACGGGGAATGCTACCCCAGCTCATGCTCATACCCCGTTCTATCTCAGGTACATAGAGAGTACTATTTCGTCCAAGCACACGTAGATCGCAAGCGGCGCTCAAGGCGACACCGGCACCAATACACCAGCCCTCAATAGCGGCGATAGTGATGGGTTCAAGTCGTTCCCAAAGCTCACACATCCTGGGTCCCAGCTGCATTTTTTTTCGCCATACTCCCAGTGCCGAAGTTTGGGCCCGTTCTGGCGTAATGGCCATCAGATCCATACCACCGCAAAAGACCTGCTCCTGGCCATGGAGGATGATGGCGGAAAGTTCGCTGTCGTCGTGAAGAGCCTGAGCCAGCTCGATCAACTCCTCCATTAGAGTAAAGTTACAAGTGTTGAGCCGGTTCCCTGTGTCAAACTGGACGTTAAGTATCCGCCCTTTCTGGTAACAGGTAAGAGTTTTCCACTTGCGCTGTGTTGGCATGAACTAAGCTCCAAGGCAGAATTATTGGGTCGATTGGTGCGATGTGTGCCCTACAAATTGGCGGTAAGCTGGCGTAAACCAGCGATCCCACAAAAAATCTACAAAGCCATTAGTGACTATGCTGTCCTTGCGTCGTTATTGGATTGTAGTCCGGAGCAAGTCAGCTTTCAGGTCGTGGCACTTACCGTTTCTCAGTGCACTTAAGCGGGTAGCGCTCTGAGAAACCCTATGCACTATGTTTTTTGCCCATAGGGTTTCGAGGTAGGCTATTCTTTTTTTCTGCCCTGAATAATCCGATCCAAAATCATGGCACAGAGCACGATGGCAAGTCCCGCTAACAGCCCCTTGCCTGCTTCGAGCTGTTGCAGGGAGAAGAGCACGTCATACCCCAAACCACCAGCACCGATCAGAGCGGCGATCACCACCATCGACAGACTCATCATGATGCTCTGGTTGATCCCCGTCATGATGGAGTCTACAGCCAGTGGCAGCTCTGCCTTAAACAATACCTGCCGGGGGCTAGCGCCGAAGGCCAGCATAGCCTCAACCACGGAGGGGCTCACCTGTTGGATACCCAGAGTGGTAAGACGAATCATTGGCGGCATGGCAAATACAACGGTAGCCAACACTGCCGGCGGCTTGCCGATGGAGAAAAAGGCGATTGCCGGGATCAGGTAAACAAAACTTGGCATCGTCTGCATCATGTCCAGAACCGGGGTCAACACCGCGTTGAAACGTGGTTTTTTTGCAGCGAGGATACCTATCGGGATGCCAAACAGAAGGCAGACAAAAACCGAGGTCCCTACCAACGCCATAGTGCTCATCGCTTTATCCCAAAACCCGAAGAAGCCAAGATAAGCCAGTGCTGCCGCAGTAAAGACCACTACCCGCCAACCCGCCTTCTTCCAGGCCAACAACAGCAGCAGCAAGGTCATCACCGGCCAGGGAGTTCCGATTAACAGCAGATCCAACAGATCAAGCACCCCACGGATTGCATCGGTGATGGAACCAAAAAAAGTTTCCAGTGAAAGAGTCAGCCAATCGAACACTTCGTCAATCCAATAAGCTGATTTCAAAGCTACATCACGTGAGGTAGGGAAGGTCTCCAAATACTCCACTACACTAGCAGCGCTGAAGCGATAAACAGTTAAAGGGTAAGTGGCCAACATCAGCACCACACCAATACCAATACGATGTGCGCTCAAACCACCAGACTGTTCCTGACCTGTACACCATTTACTAAAATAGTTACGGTAGAAGTGATTAGCCAGACAGCCTCCGACACCGCGGCACAGGGCCAACAAACTTAACCCAAACAACAGACTTGCCTCAGGATAAGCTTCACTGCCCCACAGGCTCCGGCCAATGATCACCAGCGCCACTACATCAGCAACAACCAGCATCCAGAAAAGTGCCCAGACGTTACGACTGGCCGCCCAGAGAGGACCGAACAACACTGCCGCCAGATTAAAGCTGAACTTCTGTTCCTTCGCGATCCGTTCGAACTCACGCTGATAATAATCGATGGAACTGCCCAGGAAATCCTTCAGCTGTTTCGTTTCATTGTCGTTAATATCTTGACTCATGACATTACTTCCCATTCGACTCACCTTGAATACCACGCAGTAATTGACGCTTTGTGATAATACCCACTGCGGTATCTCCGTCTAGCACCACGATGGGTTCGTCATGATCCGCCGCCAGATCAATCAGCTGGTTCAGGTCCACATCTCGGGCAGCGGTGGGATATTGGCTGAGATCCAAGTTATCTGCCTTGAGGTTATGCTCTTTGAGATAGGCCTGTAACGGTTGCATCACCGTATGGGCAAAGACCAGTTTCAGTCGGGAGATATCTTTAACGAACTCCGCGACATAATCATCGGCAGGCGCCGTAATAATTTCTTCAGGAGTACCAATCTGTACGAACGCGCCATCCTTCATGATGGCGATGCGATGACCAATACGGAACGCCTCATCCAGATCATGAGTGATAAAGAGAGTCGTTTTCTTCATCACCTGAGCCAGTTCGACAAACTGGTCCTGTAACTGCCGCCGAATCAGGGGGTCCAGAGCGCTGAAGGGTTCGTCCATTAGCAGGATCTTAGGGTCGGCAGCCATCGCCCTGGCCAAACCGACTCGTTGCTGCATACCGCCGGAGAGTTCGGCGGGCATACGGTCGCCCCAGCCCGTGAGCTGCACCAGCGCGAGCTTGTCATCGGCGATCTTGAGGCGCTGTTGCTCATCCATGTTGCGCAGCTCGAGACTGAGTGCCACATTCTCTCTCACATTGCGGTGCGGCAGTAGCGCAGTGTGCTGGAATACCATGCCAATTTTCTCAGCCCGGATGCGCCGCAGATCTTGCTGATTCAAGGCGTTGATATTGTCTTCCCCCACCAGAATGTCTCCTGCGGTGGGTTCTATCAACCGGTTAATATGGCGGACCAGGGTGGACTTGCCGCTACCGGATAGGCCCATGATGCAGAACACTTCACCCTCTCGGACCTGGAAGGTAGCATCGGCCACCCCCACCACACAGGCAAACTCCTCAAGCACTTGCTCTTTGGTCAGCCCACGGCTTTTGATCGCCGCGAGGGCCTCATCGCTCCGTTTGCCGAAGACCTTCCAGACATTTCGGCATTCTATGGCAGGCAAGGGAGTACTCAAGTTTGTCATGTTAGACCTCTTGTTTTTGTTATCCGCTTTTTGATTTCAAGCGGCTAAGATGTCTCTGATTAATTCAGAGGGACTAGCCCATGCTCTGAACAAACTATGCGAGGCATGCTCAGAGCTTTTTTAACTCGTTTATAGATTAATTCCTGCTAACCAGCCATTCACGACATCGGGGTTCGCTGCGATCCACTCCCGGGCGACATCTAAAGCTTCCTTCTTATTCGCACTGACCTCATAGCTCCACTGAGACATTATATCGGGGTCAACACTCACCTGGCTCAGGAACTGGGCCACTTGAGGCAATCGCGTTTCCAGACTTTTCGAATAAGCGACCGAAGCATCAATTACCGGGAACGCACACTGGATATCGCTCTTTTCATACCACTCAGGATCTTCTGTTGGTGAGACATAGTAGAAGCAACCATCGGGGTTATAGTCCGGGCTACCTTTGGCGCTTTCGTGTGAATAACCGGTAAAAGGCGGTTCTTCAAGAAGTCGCAGATCATAATGAAGATGCAAACCTTCAGGCTTCCAATAATAAAGTAGCAAGCCTTGTTTTCTACGGAACGCTGTTTTCAGCTGTGCTTTCATGATGGCGTCCGATACTTCCATCGGCTCAAAATATTCGGAAAAGCCGTAACTCTTTGCCTGGACCAAGTTCTGAGGCGTTGTTCCCCAGCCTGGTGCGCCGGGCCAAAAGTCGCCTTTACCATTACCGTTGACATCAAACAACTTAGCAATCTCAGGTTTGGCCAGATCATGAACCGACCTGACGCCATATTTGTCCTGGATATATCCGGGAATATACCAGCCTTGCTCACCTGTAAACTTCTTTCCGCGCACGATGGTCTCGCGTGATCCCTCGGCAATATATTTATCATAAGCTGGCTGTTGTGCGGGCAGCCAGAATTCACTATGAACGTCGACGTTCCCATCACCCTTATCCATACTGGCGTAGATGAGGTTTTGATCAAGCCTCGGAGTTTCAACATCCACATTTAAACGGTTTTTTATTACCTCCGCGAGAACCTGCTGCATGATCTGAGCGCTGTCCCACCCCGGATCGGCGATGACTACTTTATCGTTGGCGTAAGCTGTACCTGTAAGACCAAGCGAAAGGCCCATACCAACAATAATTGATTTAATACTTCTTGTTATTTTCATTTCTCTACTCCTATTAACCAGCCATTCACGACATCGGGGTTCGCTGCGATCCACTCCCGGGCGACATCTAAAGCTTCCTTCTTATTCGCACTGACCTCGTAGCTCCACTGTGACACTGTGTCGGAATCCATGCTTACCTGGCTCAGGAACTGGGCCACTTCAGGCAACCGCGTTTCCAGGCTTTTTGAGTAAGCGACCGAAGCATCAATTACCGGCCAGGTACAGTTGATTTCGCTCTTCTCATACCACTCAGGATCTTCTGTTGGTGTGATATAGTAGAAGCAACCATCGGGGTTATAGTCCGGGCTACCTTTGGCGCTTTCGTGTGAATAGCCGGTAAAAGGCGGTTCTTCCAGTCTTCGCAGATCATACTCAGCATGCACACCTTCGGGCTTCCAATAGGCAAATAAAAAGCCTTGCTTTTTACGGAACGCTTTTTTTAGCTGCGACTTCATGATGGCGTCCGATACTTCCATGGGCTCAAAATATTCGGAAATACCGTAACTCTTCGCCTGGACCAAGCCCCGAGATGTTGATTCCCAGCCCGGAGCGCCGGCCCAGAAGTCGCCGTTACCATTACCGTTCATATCAAATAGTTTAGCGGTCTCTGGGTTGACCAGGTCATAGATCGACTTGATGCCATACTCGTCCTGGATATATCCGGGAATATACCAGCCTTGCTCACCTGTAAACTTCTTTCCCCGCACGATGGTCTCGCGTGATCCCTTGGCAATATATTTATCATAAGCTGGCTGTTGTGCGGGCAGCCAGAATTCGCTAAGGATATCGACGGTACCATCACCCTTGTCCATTCCAGGATAGGTGAGATTCAGATCAAGCCTCAGCGTTTTAACATCCACATTTAAACGGTTTTTTATTACCTCCGCGAGCACCAGCTGCATGACCTGAGAACTGGCCCAACCTGAATCGGCGATGACTACTTTATCGTTGGCGTAAGCTGTACCTGTAAGACCAAGCGAAAGACCCATACCAACAATAATTGATTTAACACTTCTTGTTATTTTCATTCTTCCTTCCTCGCTGCACTTGTTTAATAGCTTTACGACAGTCCTGTTTACGACCTCGCAATGGCGTGCCAGGCTTACACCAAGAACGCCTCGGAAATAGAATCCGCGATCACCAAGGCATCCACCGCTATACAGCCACTAGGTCCGACCAGAACAGGGTTCACATCTACCTCAAGCAATACATCGCCAAGGACCGCTGCCATTTCCGAAAAACGAACCAGCGATTCGGCCAAGTGTTCGATATTGGCTGCAGGACGGCCTCGAACGCCATCTAATAGCACCTTAACTTTCAACTTATCCAGCAGGCGGTGTGCCTGCGCCAAATCAAAAGGAGGCAGGGCAAAAGCACGATCACTCAACACCTCTATAAGCACACCTCCGCTACTAACCATCACCAGCGGTCCGAATTGCGGATCCTTGACCAGCCCAAACGCCAACTCCACCCCTTCATCGGCCATCGGTTCAACCGTCACACGCGGCCCGAGTCGTTCAACCAGGTCGTCATAGGCTTCGGTGAACGCATCGATATCCGCCAGCCCCAACACAACCCCCCCGACATCGGACTTGTGATGGATACCAGGCATCGCGGTTTTCAACACCAGCGGAAAGCCGACCGCCTGAGCAACAGCCATCGCCTCATTACGATCATTGGCAACCTGGGCTTTTACCGTGGGCACGCCGAAGTCAGACAATAAGGCCAGACTGTCCGCTTCACCCAGGGCTTCACCCTGCGTCAGCCGTTGCCGCCAACGCAGGACGATGTCCTCATCAGGCACACTGGCAGTGACCATTTGCTGGCGCGCCATGAACTCCCGATATTTCATCGCGTGGCTAATGGCCTTCAAGGCATGCTCGACACCGTTGATCAATGGGACGCCACTGTCGGCGAGATCCTCAGCGATTCGACAGTTTTGCGCGCTGGATAGGGTGTTGATGACCACAAAGGGCTTGTCGGAATACCTTTGAACCTCTTTAGCGAGTGCGATCAAACCTGGCTCATAGATAAAACTGTCTTGCATACCGACTTCCAGGATGCCAATAGCAACATTCGGATCCTCCATCACGGTGCGAACACCCTGTTCGAAGACATTGAGATAGTTAGCGTCCATCGGCCCGGCACAGTCGAGAGGATTGACCGGCGCCAGCTCCATGGGTAGGAAGCTGCGCAATCTATCGGTTGTTTCATCGGTGATCTGCGCGAAGGGAACATCGATATCGCTGGCAATATCGATCGCCAGCTCTCGCAGGCCACCGGAGTCACTCACATAACCAATGCCGCCCGGACCGACCCTTTGTGGCTGTGACAACAGCTGCGCGGTTGCCAGCATTTCATCCAGTGATGCTGTGCGGATGACTCCATAACGGTCAAACAGGGCTTCATAAGCGGCGTCGTTACCCGCGATCGCCCCCGAGTGGGTTGCCGCCAGGCGCGCACTGGCCTCGGTTCGCCCAACCTTGGTGACCAGCACCGGAACACCTCGTTCATTGGCTTTTTTCAATGCAGCCTCAAAACCTGCAGGATCACGCACGGTTTCCAGAAAGAGCGCAACAACGCCGGTTGAGGGTTGCTCGAGGGTATAATCCAAGTAGTCGGCAACGGTTGTACCGATCTCCTGGCCCGCCGATACCGCCAGATTGAAGCGAAAACGCGGATCGTTGCTTACAGGCAAGATAAATACCGAGCCCGAGTGTGCGATCAATGTAATGTTGCCAGCCTTTCTTTCACTCGGAGCGTGAAAGCCGGCATGGGTATTATGGATAAAATTGAAATAACCCATGCCATTACCGCCACATACGGGCATACCCGCAGCCTGGGCCTTGCTTTTGAGCCGCTCCAGTAATGTAGTGTCAGCCTCTTCCACCATATGGCATGCGTCGAAGATAACGACGCCACCCACGCCTATCTTGATGGCTTCGTCAAAAAGCCCTTCAATCCGATGGCCGGCAACACTGAGCACGACCAGATCTGGTGTCTGCGGCAACGCTGAGAGAGAGGCATAACAAGGCCGATTATCAATCTCCGAATATTTTGGGTTGATAAAGTAGATATCGCCTTCGTAGCCGCCGGCTACCAATGTACGAATCATATCGTTGCCGATGGTTCCTTCAGTGGGCGACGCGCCGACAAAGGCAATAGACTTCGGGGTCAACAACGCATCTAGCTTATGCACTTTGTTCAACACAACTGGATGGTCAATTCTCTTCTTCATACTTAGGCCCCTTTAAAAACAGGTTTACGTTTCTCAGCGAAGGCCCGAGGACCTTCCAAGTAGTCTTCGGAGCGCAACATCCGCTCATAGATCGTCAAATCACTTTCGCCCTTCCAGGCCTGGTGGGTTTTTACGAACCGTTCCTCGACCGAGAGTGGCTCTAAGGCGTTTAAAACGGTTTTGAGTGCCTGCACGGCCAAAGGCGCACCATCGGCAATCGTATCGGCAATCTCACGGGCCTTAGCCATCAGCTGATCCGTCGGTACCACATCACGGACCATCCCCCAGCGATGCGCTTCAGCAGCTCCCATCCTACGTCCTGTATACAACAAATCAGCGGCGACCTGTTTGGGCAAGATACTGGGCAAGCGCTGCAAGCCACCGGCATCGGGTAGGAAGCCAAGCTGTATATCCGGCAGGATAAATTCAGCTGTCTCAGAGGCTACGATCAAATCTGCCGCCATCACACACTCAAACGCGCCGCCCACACAATAGCCATTAACGGCGGCAATGACAGGCTTTGTCAGCCCTTCAAACTCAGGCAGACCACCAATACCGCCTGGCCCCAGGTCAAGTGATGAAGGGTCTGCAACCTCAGACTCGCCGGCAAACTCTTTCATATCCCAGCCGGCCGAAAACATTTTTCCGGCGCCGGTGATAATGCCTACCAACAGATCAGGGTCGTCATTCAGCATCTTGAATGCATCATAGAGGGCATAGCTAGCGGCGCGATTAATCGCATTCGCAGGAGAGCGATCGAGCGTAATTTCAAGCACTTTGCCACGACGCACAACTAAAACGCCGTGATTAATTGAACTTTCCATAAAAGCAACCGTTTTATTTAATTTCAACAAACTAGTGACAGGCTTTTACAATTCCATCTCTTTTAGACTCTGCGTCAAAGCACAACCTGTCAGCCCATGTTCTATGAGGTCAGGCCACTTCGAATAGCCCGGCGGCTCCCATCCCCCCTCCTACGCACATAGTTACGACCACATACTTCACACCGCGCCGCTTGCCTTCGAGCAGGGCATGACCAACTTGACGGGCGCCACTCATGCCATAGGGGTGACCGATAGAGATACCGCCGCCGTTCACGTTGAGCCTGTCATTATCGATACCCAGCTTGTCCCGGCAGTACAATACCTGGCAGGCGAAAGCTTCGTTGAGCTCCCAGAGGCCGATGTCGTTAATGGTCAAGCCATGCTGTTTGAGCAGTTTGGGTATCGCATAGACCGGTCCGATACCCATCTCTTCCGGTGCCAGGCCAGCAACGGCGATCCCTCGATAAAGCCCAAGGATATCGAGGTTGCGTCGCTCGGCTAGTGTGCGATCCATCAGTACGCTAGCCGAAGCGCCGTCGGACAACTGGCTGGCGTTCCCGGCGGTGATGGTGCCGTCTTCGACTACCGGGCCCAGTGCCTGGAGGCTCTCCTGCGTAGTCTGAGACCGATTGCACTCATCCTTGGTCAGGGTCACCTCTTGGTAGCTGATCTCTTTGGTCTCGCGATTGGCTACAGCCTTGGTGGTGAGGACCGGCACGATTTCACTGTCGAAAAGGCCCGCCTCCTGGGCGGCGGCGGTGCGCAACTGAGACTGCAGTGCGTATTCGTCCTGGGCCTGGCGGCTAACACCATATTTGTTCGCCACGTTTTCTGCGGTGTAGAGCATCGGCATATACGCGTGTTCAACATGACGTAGGACGTTCTCGTCCTGTTCGGTCAGAGCCCAGTCCAAAAACCGGTTTTGCACCGCACTGATATTTTCCTGGCCAGCGCCGATCACCACGTCCATGCCGTCGACAATGACCTGTTTGGCGGCGGTGGCGATCGCCATCAAGCCAGAGGCACACTGGCGGTCCAGAGTTTGGCCGCTGACGCCGGTCGGCAGGCCTGCAGCCAGGGCGCTCATTCGGCCCAGGTTCCAGCCAGCGGTGCCTCCTTGCAGGGCGGTACCGATAACCACGTCTTCGATCTCGCCGGGTTCGATGCCGGCGCGCTCAACAGCAGCACGGATTGCATGGGCAGCCAATGTCGGCGATTTGATGTTATTCAACGACCCGCGGAAGGCCTTACCGATCGGTGTACGGGCGGTTGAAACAATAACGGCTTCTTTCATGATACATTCTCGTCGTAAAAGTTATTGAACCTGGAACTGGGCGAAGGTCTTGTCCTCTGCAACCAGCTTCCTTAGCAGGGTCGAAGGCTGGAACCACATGTCGCCGTATGCGCCCAGTGCGGTGCGATACTTCTCGATGCTAGCGAGTATTTGCCTGAGTCCTGTTTCATCCGCGTACTGCATCGGACCACCGCGCCAGATCGGGAAACCATAACCGTTCGCCCAGGCTAAGTCGCAATCACCTGAGCGATAAGCGATACCATCCTGCAGAATGTTGGCGCCCTCGTTGATCAGCATGTAAATGCAGCGCTCATAGATCTCTTGGTCAGAGATCTCACGTCGCTCAATGCCGAGCTCGCTGGCAATCTGCACAGCCAACTCGAGGATCTCGGGGTTCTCTTGTTTATCGCGACCTTGGTAGAGATAGAAACCACGTTTGGTCTTCTGTCCGTAGCGACCCAGTTCACAGAGCTTGTCGGAGATGAGACAGTAGGAAGGATCATGGGCAATGATGTCGCGGCGTGCTTCGCGCACCATGTATCCGATATCAATACCGGCAAGATCGAACATTGAAAACGGCCCCATTGCCAGCCCGAACCGAGTCAGCACACTATCCACCTGCGTCGGAGAAGCACCTTCGAGCACCAGGCGGTTCGCTTCGCGGGCATAGGGCTCGAGCATACGATTACCGACAAAACCGTAGCAGACACCGACCACGATAGGCTGCTTATTGATAGTCCTGGCCAAGTTCAGCGCGGTGACAATGACATCATCTGATGTCTTCTCGCCACGCACGATTTCAAGCAGGCGCATCACGTTGGCAGGGCTAAAAAAGTGCAGGCCGATAACATCCTGCGGTCGGTCGGTCGCATCGGCGATCGCATCCAGGTCGAGCGTCGAGGTGTTGCTGGCCAAAATGACTCCAGGCTTACAGACTTGATCAAGCTTTTTGAAGACTGCGCGCTTAACTTCCATGCTTTCGAATACCGCTTCGATCACCAAGTCGGCGTCAGCCAGATCCTCATAGCTTAGAGTTCCTTGCAACAGCGCCATGCGCTCTTCGACTTGAGCGCCGGTTATACGACCTTTCTCTACTGATTTCTCATAGTTGTTACGAATCTGGTTCAGGCCATGAGTGAGCGCATCTTCTTGCTGTTCCAGCAGTTTGACCTGGATACCAGCATTGGCAAAGTTCATTGCAATACCACCGCCCATAGTTCCCGCGCCAATGATGGCAACCTGTTTGATGTTGCGCGGTGGAACCTTGTGGTCGACCCCCGGGATCTTCCTGGCTTCGCGCTCGGCGAAGAACAGGTGTTGCTGAGCTCGGGCTTGTGGCGTATCTAGGCACTCAGCGAACAGTTCGGCCTCTTTAGCCAGACCTTCTGTCAGCGGTAATCGACAAGCTGCTTCGACCGCCTGAACCCCTCTTTCAGGTGCATAGAAACCGCGGGTTTTGCGGCCGAGAGAGGCGCGAAAATCATCAAAGTAATTCGCGTCTAGCTCGCGAATATCGACCGGGATGTCAACGCAAGAACGTACCGGTGCCCCATTAATGAGTAGCTTATTGGCGAATTGAATCGCGGCATCGGCGAGATCACCGTCGGCGATTTCGTCGATCAGCCCAGAGAGTACAGTCAGCTCTGCGGAAACCGGTTTGCCGGAAGTAATCATCTCTACCGCCATTTTGGGATTGGCCAAGCGCGGCAAACGTTGGGTACCGCCGGCGCCAGGAATGAGACCGAGCTGGACTTCAGGGAGCCCCAGTTGAGCGCCGGCTTCGGCGATACGATAATCGCAGGCCAGTGCCAACTCAAAACCACCACCAAGAGCCATGCCGTTGATCGCCGCGATGACCGGCTTTGGCGACTCCTCCAGCATTCTGCAAAGATGCGGCAAAGCAGGCTCACTCCACGCCAGATCACTGCCTAACTCGCTTATATCCGCACCGCCACTGAAGATACGACCAGACGAATTCAGGACGATCGCCCGGACGTCCGAGTCAGAAATCGCATTCTGGTAAGCCTGCAGAATTGCTACACGCAGCCCGTGCCCCAAGGAGTTAACTGGCGGGTGGTTTAGACTAATCACCGCTATTGGACCTTCGGTATGGTAATTCAGAAACTCAACCATAAAACTCTCTCTTGATTCTGTTACTTTAGCTTTAGGGTCAACGCGCTTCGATGATGCTAAATCAGCTCCTGCCTCTGCGGCTCCGAACTCATGTGGGTTTTCTCGGCGATTTTATTTTCCCGTAGTCGCCCTACACCGTCGCTTAACCTACATCTACTTATAACAATGACAGGCACACCGAGGCGTCAACCTGCGGGTTGGTTTTGCGTAACCAGGTGGGTGGAATTAATATGAACCGGGGTGGAAAGCGCGAGCTGCGTGCGCGCGTCAAGCGCTATGTTAGGCCCTCTTACGGTAACCGTCCGCCAAACCCCTCTTGAGCCTGATGCTGAAGCCTTCAAGATAGTGTCCACTTATTCTTTAGTGGACACTATCTATGAACCACGTAAGCGTACCCCGCCCTTACCGAAAACGTTGTCGGCACGCTCCGGAATTTAAAGCTCGGCTGGTGGCCGAGTATCATAGTCCGGGTGCGTCTGTTTTACGTATTGCCCTGGATAATGACCTCAACGCCAACCAACTTCGGCGTTGGATCAGGGAGACGAAACAAGCAGATGGAGGACTGCCTCCAGCCTTTGTACCGGTTCGTTTGCCAGCAATGGGCGGGCATACCACCAATCCTGCCGATACCGATCGCACCATCCGCATCGAGACCCCACGAGCCGGCGGCTCGGTTGTGGTGGAGTGGCCCGCCGATCAAGGCCAACAGTGCGCGGCTTTTCTGCGTAAGCTGTTGTCATGATCCGCATTGACTAGATCTAGCTGGCCACCAAACCGCTGGATATGCGGGCCGGGCCAGATACGGCGTTGGCGTGTGTGGTTCAGGTGCTTGACTCAACCAAACCCCATTGTGCGTACCTATTCGCCAACAAGCGGGGCAACCAGATGAAAGTGCTGATCCACAATGGCCTGGGCATCTGGCTCTGTGCCAGACGATTGAATCACGGCAAATTCCACTGGGGCGAAGCCTGGCGTGGTAAGTAAGTGACGTTAACGGACGAACAGTTGGCTGCACTGGTTCAAGGACTTCCATGGCAGCGCCTCGGTGAGGCCGGAGTGATCTCGGTTTTATAACCATAAGCCGGTTACCCAGAACATCATCAGAATAGCGCATCGTCTTGGTGGTCGTGGCTTGGCATGCTGCTCGGTATGTAAAAACATCCCGATCTTAACCAGCTCTCTGCCGATCAACTCCGTTCCTTAGCGACGGAGTTGATGACGTCCCTAGACGCCAAAGAACAGGCACTGAGCCTGAAAGATCGAGCGCTGGTGCTGTTGATCTCTCAGCACCACTGGATCTCGCGGTTGGAGGTGATGTCCTTGGAGTAAGCAAACACAAAGATCTTCAGGAGAATGGCAGGATCGTAGGCCGTGCTGCCTGTGTCGTCGTTGCAATACTTGGGGTGAAACACCGACAGATCTAACTTGTGTTCAAAGGTGCCGGGCTGAAGCTGTTCCTGATAATTGACGACCATAGCATCCTGGTCGTAGTTGTAGTACTTGAAGCAGGGCATTCCGACTGCTCCTTGTCTGTTTGCCCAATGTTACCGAAACCGGTCTGGTTTGGGGTTTTGCTACAGTCTCAACGTGCCGCTGCAGTGATAGTTTTAATCCAGTCTGCAAAGCTCAATGATCACTATCCGTACGCTTATCTTAAAGACGTGCTGACGAGACAGCCGATGCAGAAAAAAATGCCATTGATGAGTTGCTACCGCACAACTGGACGCCGGCAGGCCTTACGAGGGGCGCAGCATTCAGAGCGCACTGCCGGAACTGCGACAATCACCAAGGCATATTGACTGAGCCATCTAACCCTTGTTAACTGATGACAGAGTTTTCATCTTATTAATTAAGAATAAAAATGTTTACCTGATAACAAATTACTCTCGAGTGACATGTTTATGCCTGTGCCAGTTATTATCAATAAAGTCAAAATTCCCACTGAGGTTTCGACCTGGGTGGTTCGTGACAGTCTTCTCGCACGCTTGAGCACGGCAAAACATCATCGACTAATAATGATCTGCTGCCCTGGTGGTTACGGAAAAACGGTGCTGCTAACCCAATGGGCCCATCGCGCCGACCTGCATACCGCCTGGTATACGTTGGATAGCCGGGACAACGACAGCAACCTTTTCCTGACCTATTTGGTTGCCGCCTTCAAAAAAGCCGGGGTCGTAGGGGAGCAACTTCTAAAAGAGGCACAAGAATCGCTGCCTGCGGTGTCCGAGCGAGTCTGGGCGGAGTTGCTTAACCAGATACAACACTTCATGCACCCTATTACACTCGTGCTGGATAACGTCGATCAGATTAAAGCTCCTCGTGTTAAACAACGAATTCAACGCCTTCTGGATGAAGCACCTGATAATCTGCACTTGGCACTTGCCTCTCGCGCCCGCCCCAACATTGCACTCAGCCGGTTACGCACTGAAAATCAGCTGGTTGAATTCGAACTCACGGATTTAGCCTTTAATGCTGACGACACCGCCAAGCTCTGCAATTTATCAGGATTTGAGACCACACCAGCCGCAGTTCGCCATCTCAACTCTTGCAACGAAGGTTGGATTACCGGTATTCAACTCTGGGGTAGCGCCTACCAAAAGCTCAGACAAAGCGATGAGCTTGAGCTCGACCACTCACATGTTGCTGCGCTTGCCGAGCAATATATAAGCACCTATTTCCAACAGGAGATCCTCGAACAGCTGAACGAATCATTGCGCGATCTATTATATGACACCAGCGTTGTCGACGCATTCAATGTAGGCCTTGTAAAGCATTTGAATCCCCAATCGAAGCGTGACCCTATAGCACGGCTACTGCAACACAACTTGTTTGTCCAGCCGCATGGCCATGAGATTGGCTGGCACCGCTATCACCCTATGTTTCAGTGCTACCTATACAAGCAGTTAAAACAGACAGATTTAGCCCGTACCCAAGAACTCCACCGACTGGCAGTGGAGTGGTTTCTACAAAAGGGCCGTTATGCTGAGGGACTTCAGCAGTATGGACGCTGTCATGATTTCAAAGCTCTGCTCCGCTTTATCGAGAAGCACACTTTCGATTTGGTTCGTGAGGGCGAAGTAAACGACGTCGTTAATCTGATCGAGACTATCCCTCAGGAGCTAACAGATGACCACCACACTCTGGCGATCATCGAAGCCTCGGCAATTATTATTAGCAACGATCTCAATCGTATAAAAAGCAACCTCAGCCGACTGAAGCGCTTGCTTAAACCGCACCCCCTTAACAGCAATCCTCAGCAGCGCCTTAGTCAAACAGTTGCCTATTTGCGAGCCAGACAGGCGGATCTCGGGGGCAACCTGCGCCATTGTATATCCATTTGTGACGCTGAGCTGCTAAGCGGAAAAAACAATAACGCTGCCCTGTCAATATTAAAATTCTTTCGAGCCAGTTCCCACTTCGGGCTTGGCGAGCTATCTACAGCGAAAAGAAACGCCGAGCAATCACTCCATGAACTAAGGTTATTCGGCGTTAGAGGATTACCCAACTATTTGGATTTCCTGCTCGGCCAGATCGAGATTGCTCAAGGTCAGGTCCGACAGGCAGAGGCTCGTTTTGTCGGATTAAGGCCCAGTGGCGATTTGGAGGCCGTGGCACGTAATTTCTACGATCTTTTCTATTTCTTGGGTTTGGGTTTGGCCCGCCTGGAAATAAACCGACTAGACAGCGCCGAACGCTTACTCGATCGCGCCGCATTGATCGCCATGGCATTCCGTCCAGCGGCTATCTTGCCTTGGGTCCTTCACCATCAGGCCCGACTCTATTGGGCTCAAGCCAAACCTGAGCAGGCCGATAAAGCATGGGCGGAAGCCCAGGCAGTCGCTACTAAAAATAAGCTCTGGGGAGTTTACCGGCTATGCGGCGCTTATCGAGTCCGCTTGGCAGTAGAGCGTGACGATGAGACTGCCATCAATGTTTGGCTGAGCGAGTGGGATCGGGTGTTAAGACTCTATGGTATAGACACTATGCCGGAAGAGCGGCTTGCCTACTGCTGGGTAGAGTATCATCGCCGCAACTGGCAAGATGCCCATAGTAGTTGTGAACTTTTGATTTCCGCACTAGATAAGCAAAACCACCAGCAGCTGCTGATCGACGCTTACCTGCTACAAAGCCGACTGCAGTGGAGTAAGGATCTTGAGGAAATAGCGCTTCACAGCCTGGACAAAGCAGTAGAACTTGCAGCAGAAAGTAATTTACATCGCTTATTTTTTCATGAAAGACAAAACCTCTTCGAGCTTTTCCAGCTCGGCCTTTCAGAAAAAGCCTTCCAACAACAGGGCACAACACAACTACTTAAAAATGCAGGCCCAATACGAAAGCTTCTTTTCGAACTCAAGAGCGAAGCATCCTCACCCTCCCCCTTTCGCGAGCAACCACTGCCACCCCCTTTTGATCAACTTTCGAAACGAGAGCTTGACGTGTTGTTTCATATAGTTGAAGGCCGTAGGAATCAGGAGATTGCCGAGTTCCTATTCATTGGTATCAGTACGGTAAAAACGCATATCAACAGTATTTTCAGGAAGCTCAATACCGACAGCAGGGAGGGCCTAATCCAAAAAGCGTGCCTGCTCCAACTGACTAAGACCACAGCACTTGAATCATAAAGTGGCTATGGACTGTTAGTGGCCAATTAAAGTGACCCACCTCCGAGTGACCGTCAAACCACAGAACCAGCTACTGTCCCCCGCTTTTATCGATGGCCGGGGGCATGTCAGTGAAGGAGTGGGTTGTGATACACAAGATCAAAGCACTGCACGATAACGGTAAAGGATCGTAGATTCGCGCCATCAGTCAGGAACTGGTGCTGTCCCGCAATACCGTTCGCAAGTATCTGCGAATGGATGAGAACGCGATTTCGGAACAGATTGAGAATCCCTCGCGCACAAAGCGCCTCGACGACCACCGTGATTACTTGGTGCATTTGCTCAAGAAGTTTTCCAAGCCCAGCGTCGTCAGGAGTGCCCGCAAGCTGCAATCGAAGGTGGGTGAATTGCTAGCTTCAGATCGGTCCATTCGCCGCTATGAGCGAATGCTCAAGGAGGAAGTGGCCTCGGCTCAGATATGCTACTACGAGCCCATTCTGGACGACGTGCCCGGTGTTCAGTGCCAGGTGGACCCCGGTGAGTTGCGCAGTGTGCTGATCGGTGGCGACGAGCGCGCGCTGCATTTTGTAGTATTCGTGCTGTCGTACTCGCGGTTGATGTACGTGGGTCTGGCCTTTCGCCCTCTGGATACCCAGACTTTTATCCAGCTTCACGATGAAGCCCTGCGTTACTTCGGTGGCCTGCCAGAGGAGGCACATTGCGGGTCGGTTATTCGGCAAGCGCCATCTTCTCCAAAACACTTACTTCAGTCTTGGCTGATTTACTCGCAAATCGCCCAATGCCCAATCTGGAGTTACACAAAGGGAACGCCCTCTTTCATATCGCATCGCTGAAAGCTGGCAAGCTAGATGCTGGGGTTCCCCGCGCAGATCTGGATGAAGGCGCCCTGTCTGGCTTATTAGTTTCCAGGTTAGGAAATGAGCCGCTTTTTGTGATTCTGAACCGGGGTCATAGATTGCAGGAAAAATCGGTTTTAGGGAGCTTGATGGGGAGCGGTTTTGCTTCAGCCGGCTACCCAAAGAACCTTTCTGAGGCGACAACTGGAGACATTAGCAAACAAGGCAGGAATATCCATAAGCCGTGTTCTAGAGGTATCCGATATTGGCATCGCGATCCTTCCTGCCAGCGTCGCGTCTATGGCTCACGGACTGATTGCTATACCGCTTACCGATGAGGGCTTCTCCCAGCCCCTCATACTCGCTTGTATCGTGGACAACCCTCTGAGTGACCTGCTCAGAGATCTCGTCTACTCGCATTGGCCCCGCGAATTTCACAACAATTAATCACCATCACGCCATCGCCGCAACTACCCTATCAGGCCTGCACGAGTATGTAGCAGGGCTTGTTCAAGTGTTAAAGTTAAGTTGTCTACAGTGCGCCGGCCTGATCTCAGGCTTTCCGGAGAGCTAATGCCAATGAATCAACTTCCTAACATCACCAATAGCCACGGTAGTGCTGGCCTCAGATGGATTCTCGATCAGGCTAAAAGCTGGCATCTTTCTGACGCCGAGCTAGCAACACTGTTGGATATCACGACAACGACCCTGCATCACTGGTCATGTGAGATACAAGCTCCTAACAATCAGAACTTCGAATTACCCGCGCCAGTCGTCGAGCGGATCGGTCTGTTTCTTGGGCTGCATAAAGCTCTGGTGCTCCTAACACCTGCTGGCCATGAAAAAATGGCTGCAGAATGGTTCACCAAACCCACCCGTTTGTGGAGGCTGAATGGAACCTCCATCCGAACGCACCTGCTGGATAATCCCAACACCGAAACGTTGATCAGGTTGGTGCGCGACATCCGATCAGTGACTGCTTGAAGACTGAGATTCCCTCGCCTAGTGTTTCGTCTGTTTAATTCGCTTATTCATGTTGGGTATAATAAGAGCTATACATCAGCAATAAAAGGCTCCCATCGTGGCCAAACCCGCAGCGCCGTTTAATCTAACTGTAAACGATCAGTTGGAACTCGAAAGTTGGTGCCGAACCAATACCCTGAGCCAGCATCTGGCGCAACGCGCCAAGATTCTTTTGTTACTGAACGAAGGTGAGACACCAAAAGGGATCTCAGACTCTCTTCAGGTTAGCACTCAAACCGTCTTCAAGTGGCGCAAACGCTACAGTGAGCGAGGTCTTGAGGGGCTTTATGATGCGCCGCGACCCGGTCAGCCGCGAAAGCTGGCCGGTAAAACCGTCAAGAAGATTTTAGATGACACGGTCCATAAGGTTCCGAAAGAAGCCACACACTGGAGCATCAGCCTTATGGCCGAGCATGCCGGGGTGACGCGGTGGCAAGTGCATCAAATCTGGAAAGCAGCCGATTTGAAACCGCACCGGATCAAAACGTTCAAGATCAGCAACGACCCTCACTTCGCCGAGAAGGTTTGTGATGTTGTCGGGCTCTATATGAATCCCCCGGACAATGCACTGGTTCTGTCTGTTGACGAAAAGACCCAAATTCAGGCTCTTGACCGAACTCAGCCAAAATTGCAGCTTCGTCCAGGACAAGTGGAGCGTCGCACACACGATTGCAAGCGTCATGGCACAACCAGTCTGTACGCTGCGTTTAATACACTGACGGGCCAGGTGATTGGTCGAGTCACTCAGCGCCACCGGGCCAAGGAGTTTTTGGATTTCTTGCGACAGATTGATCGAGAAACTCCGAAGGGTATGGATCTACATTTGATTCTGGATAACAGCTCGACTCACAAGACGCCAGAGGCCAAAGCTTGGTTGGCCAAGCACCCTCGATTCAAGCTGCACTTCACGCCCACGAGCGCGTCCTGGCTCAATGCGGTGGAGGGTTGGTTTAGCCAACTGGAGCGACGGGCACTTTATCGAGGCATTTTCACCAGTGTCGGCGAATTAAAGTCTGCGATTAAAAAGTTCATCAAGGTTCACAACGAAAAACTGGCAAAGCCGTTCCGGTGGCATAAAAGTGCCGAGTCCATTATGACATCGGTGGCGAAAGCAAAGCTGAGTCTAATTGATAATAAGTGAGCGAATTAACCAAACGAGACACTAGATTCCTGAGAAGAATGACCCGACTTTGCCACAACGCTCGGTAGTTACCAACTTTATTACGAAGTTACCGACTTTATTATTAAGTTACCAACTATATTATGATCCCACACTAACCACTGCGTCAATGGTCTGGCGTTTAGCAATATGGAGTAGTGAGTGGAAGGTTTAGTTGTTCTGATCATCGTCGTGGCTCTGTTGTTCGTCCTGATATGGTCCTTCAAATCGAGACCTGGCAGCTCTCAAAAAGGTAGCAGGCCGCACTCAGCCCAAGAACCTCAACTCGATGTAACCCAACAGATAGCCGCATCGTCTGCTCAACGGCTAGTTGAGATCATCAACGAATCTCTCCAAATCGCCAATGACTCAAAAAATGCTGATACCAAGATTTCACGCTTAGATTTGGCCAAAGAAAGGTTGGATGAGCTAAAG
>NZ_JAVIXR010000006.1 GCF_031157525.1 Marinobacter sediminicola | reverse complement strand
CTCAGAAGTGAAACAGGCCTGCGCCGATGGTAGTGTGGCATTTGCCCATGTGAGAGTAGGTCATCGTCAGACTCTTAATACCAAACCCCAGCTTCTTGCGAAGCTGGGGTTTTTTTATGTCCGAAATTAGTCTTGCGAGCAGTGTGGAAGCTCCCTCATTTGCATCCCGGTGATATACTGTTTTCACGAAACCAAATGCGATACGGAGTAATTCAATGTCTGGCAACGATCATCTGGTTATTTTTGATACAACTCTCCGTGATGGCGAGCAAAGTCCCGGCGCTACGATGAATAAAGCCGAGAAGCTCCGTATTGCCAGGGCTCTTGAAAAGCTTCGTGTGGATGTCATTGAGGCAGGTTTTGCGATCGCGAGTCAGGGAGATTTTGAAGCCGTTAAGTCCATCGCAGAAACGATCAAAGGCTCAACGATTTGTAGTCTCGCTCGTGCGCTGGACAAGGACATTGATCGGGCGGCTGAAGCGATTCGCCCCGCAGAGCGGGGGCGTATACATACGTTTATTGCAACCTCGCCAATCCACATGCAGCACAAGCTGCAGATGGAACCGCATGAGGTGATTGAGCAGGCAGTTCGGTCTGTAAAGCGTGCCCGAAGTCACGTGGATGACGTTGAGTTCTCCTGTGAGGATGCAGGGCGGTCCGAGCTGGATTTTCTCTGCAGAATTATTGAGGCGGCCATCGATGCGGGTGCCAATACGATCAACATTCCGGATACGGTTGGTTATGCTGTGCCAGAGCAGTTTGCAGAAACCATTCATCAACTCCTTAATCGTGTCCCTAATGCCGATAAAGCCATTTTCTCTGTGCATTGCCATAACGATCTGGGGCTTGCCGTTGCAAACTCTCTGGCAGCGGTAACTCGTGGTGCCCGTCAGGTCGAATGCACCATCAATGGACTGGGAGAGCGTGCAGGCAATGCCTCACTCGAAGAGATAGTGATGGCCGTCCGCACGCGGCAGGATTTTTACAATCTCGATACGCAAATAGATGCCAACCATATCGTACCTGCTTCTCGACTCGTGTCTACGATCACAGGTTTTCCGGTACAGCCCAACAAAGCCATTGTGGGCGCTAACGCCTTTGCCCATGAGTCGGGTATTCACCAGGACGGAGTGCTCAAGCATCGCGAAACATACGAAATCATGCGCGCAGAAGACGTGGGCTGGCACACTAATAGCTTGGTGCTTGGTAAACACTCAGGCCGAAATGCTTTCCGCACGCGCCTCCTGGAGCTTGGTATTCAGTTTGAAACTGAAACGGAGTTGAACGAAGCATTTACCCGTTTCAAAGCCCTGGCTGATTTGAAGCACGAAATCTTTGATGAGGACTTGCAGGCAATCGCCAGTGACACTCGGCAGAAAGATGAAGAGGGCCGTTATGGCTTGGTGTGCCTGCAGGTTTGCTCAGAAACAGGTGTTGTTCCAATGGCTAACCTGACGTTAACGATGGATGGAAAGGAGCATAAGGTAGAGGCGGAAGGGAGTGGTCCGGTAGATGCGACTTTTAAAGCGATCGAGTCGCTGGTTGATTCGGGCTGCAATTTGCAACTTTACTCAGTAAACAATATCACCAGCGGCACGGACTCCCAAGGCGAGGTTACTGTTCGGCTGGAACGTGGTGGGCGTATCGTAAATGGTATCGGCGCCGATACAGATATTATCATTGCTTCAGCTAAGGCCTACATCGAAGCGCTTAACCTGATTAGCCGTGGTGGGATTCGGCAACATCCACAGGTGGCGGATGTTTGAATGATTCAGACTGAGGCTCAAAGACAGTTCTATCTTGGCTCGGCGGGAATCCGGTTGTGGTATGCCCGTGAACCACTGCCGGGTGCTGCTTCGAGCCCGGCGTTTGTATTTCCTGAGCCAGATAAGGTTGTACATTCCCCCTCATTTGCTCCAAGCCGCGCGCCCGTAGAGGCTGAAAAAAATGGTTCGCCGGCGGCGAGCGTCGCCGCGAACAAGAAAGGTGTGCAGCGAATTGCCAGTCTTCAGGCTCTAATGGAGGGTAAGGAAGAGCCATCTGCGCAACCGAAGCAACCACCAGATCAGGGCTTGTCGGAGCTTTCTGTTCCGTCTCCTGAAGGTTCGGAGGTGACTGTTGCATCGCCGCAGGAAGTTGAAGCGCCAGCAGTAGCCGTAAGTCTGGGAGTGTTTTTTGGGTCAAAGTACGTTCTCATCGCGGATATAACCCGGGAAGCGAGCCTGAGCCTCCAGGAAACTCTTGCCGCGAATATTGTGAAGAGTCTGGGAGATGGGCAGTTAAAGCCTGTTGACTGGGTTCACTGGCCCGTCTTCAATAATCGTGTAGTTCCCGGAAATTCCTTGTCCGATTTAAAGGCTGTGGTGCAGTACGTGTTGCGAGATATAGATGACAGGAAGGTGATTGTTCTTGGGACAGGTGAGGGCCTTGATAGAAGTGGTGTCGAAGCTGGTTGGCTGTTCAAAGCTCTTGGCCGAGCCCCTGACGTAAAATCTATTCACTCATTGGCGGCTCTTGCCAGCAACCCTCCGCTGAAGCGGTCTTTATGGGAACAGCTTAAGCCCCTGGCTCAGAAATGACACAGCGACGTTCTGATCGATACCACTGTATGCAAGGTCTTCAGCTGGGATTTCGGCCTCTGACGCCTGAAGATATTCCGGAGATGCTTGAGATCGAGCGCCAGGGCCACTCCCACCCCTGGACTGAAGGGGTGTTTCTCGATTGCTTCAAGCCGAATTATCGCTTATGGGGTGCCTGCCTCGGCGATTCTCTTGCGGGGTTTGTGGTCGGAACTTATATGCTGGATGAAGTGCATCTGCTGAATATATGTGTTCATCCTCGAAGCCGAGGCCATGGGGTTGGGCGGTATTTGTTGAGGCACCTCATCGCAGAAGCTACTCATGAAGGCATGAATCAGATGCTTCTTGAGGTGCGGTTAAGTAACAGTGTGGCAAGCAAGCTCTACCGCAATGAAGGGTTTGTAGAAATAGGACGGCGCCCCGGATACTATCCTGCAGCCTCTGGCCGCGAAGATGCGCGGGTAATGTCGTTGCTTCTGTACCCCTGATATTACCGCTTGTGTTCGCGTAATAACCTCTTAGCCCCTATAATACCCGCCTTCTCCGAACATCTGACGCAGGTTTCTCTTCGACTATGTCTCACCTTTCCCAGGAAGTGGCCAAGCGCCGCACCTTTGCAATCATCTCTCACCCGGACGCCGGTAAAACCACGATTACCGAGAAAGTACTGCTATTCGGGCATGCTCTGCAGCGGGCGGGAACGGTCAAGGGTAAGAAGTCCGGGCAGCATGCAAAGTCTGACTGGATGGAAATGGAAAAGGAGCGGGGTATTTCTGTTACCACGTCTGTCATGCAGTTTCCTTACGGCGGAAAGCTGGTGAACCTGCTGGATACGCCAGGTCACGAGGATTTTTCGGAAGATACTTACCGTACCCTGACAGCTGTAGACTCCTGTCTCATGGTGATTGACAGTGCAAAAGGCGTTGAGGAACGTACCATTAAGTTGATGGAAGTTACCCGGCTAAGAGACACGCCGATTATCACTTTCATGAACAAATTGGATCGGGATACCAGGGACCCGGTTGAGCTTATGGATGAAGTGGAAGATGTTCTTAGCATTGCCTGTGCGCCGATTACCTGGCCTATTGGTATGGGCAAGAGCTTCAAGGGTGTCTATCACTTGCTGCGTGACGAGGTGATTCTTTACCAAAGTGGGCACGGTCACGAGATCCAGGAGGTTCGAACTATCAGCGGGTTGGACAATCCGGAGCTTGATAATGCTCTTGGTGGATACGCCAGCGATTTGCGCGATGAGGTCGAGCTGGTAAAAGGAGCGTCTCACGAATTCGATCAGGAAGCATTTCTGGCTGGTGAGCTTACGCCGGTATTTTTCGGTACGGCGCTAGGTAATTTTGGCGTTGATCACATGCTCGACGGTTTGGTGGACTGGGCCCCTGAGCCACAGCCACGCGAGACGGATCAGCGGTTGGTGCAGCCGGATGATCAGGGATTCTCTGGCTTTGTTTTTAAAATTCAGGCCAATATGGATCCCCAGCACCGGGATCGAGTTGCATTTATGCGCATAGTGTCGGGCAAGTACAGTCAGGGTATGAAAGCCAGGCATGTGCGCATAGCAAAAGACGTGCGTTTTTCCGATGCACTGACGTTTATGGCAGGCGATCGGGAGCACGCAGAGGAAGCCTACGCTGGCGACATCATTGGACTGCACAACCATGGGACTATTCAGTTAGGGGATACCTTCACCGCTGGCGAGGACATGAAGTTCAAGGGCATTCCAAACTTTGCGCCCGAGCTCTTCCGCCGTATCCGCCTGAAGGACCCATTGAAGGCCAAGCAGCTTCAGAAGGGCTTGATTCAGTTGTCGGAAGAGGGTGCGGTTCAGGTGTTTCGACCCTTGCGTAACAACGATTTGATTGTCGGCGCGGTTGGTGTCCTGCAGTTTGATGTGGTCGTCAGTCGCCTCAAGACCGAGTACAAGGTTGAAGCCGTTTATGAGCCGATCAACGTCGCAACTGCTCGCTGGGTAACCTGTTCGGATGATCGCAAGCTGGATGAGTTCCAGCGCAAGAACAATGACAATTTAGCACTTGATGGCGGTGATCGCCTGGCTTATATCGCCCCCACCATGGTAAATCTCAATCTGGCCCAGGAGCGCTATCCGGATATCGAGTTCCATAAAACCCGGGAGCACTGATCCATTAGCGGGTGGAGGCTGATTTGAAACTGGTTGATGCCCACTGCCACTTTGACTTCCCATTTTTTGATGGGCGGCGCGCATGGGAGCTTGAGGTCGCTTTTGACGAAGGTCTCGTTGGGCTGGTGATTCCCGGTGTGCGGCAACGGGATTGGGTCCGTGTTCGCGATACTGCCCAGGCGTACGCTGGCCTCTATTATTGTCTTGGAGTCCATCCGTGGTATGTCGGGGAGCACTCTGACGAAGCTTTGATGGCCCTTGACCGGGCTTTGCGAGCAAGGCCTGAGCGCTGTGTGGCGATTGGTGAATGCGGGTTGGACCGCCTCTACGGAAATATGAGCAATCAGTATCCGTGGTTTGAGGCTCAGGTTGGGCTGGCTTCCGAGTTGGGTTACCCTCTTGTTATACATTCCGTCAGAGCCCACGATGAGGTTCATGCAACACTGAGGCGTACGAACTGGAGTGGCAGGGCATTGGTGCACGGCTTTTCTGGCAGCTATCAGCAGGCTTCGAAGTTGGTCGATTTGGGCTGCTCTATTGGTGTAGGTGGGATAATCACACACTCTCGGTCCCGAAAAACTCGCGATACCATAGCTCGTTTACCCCTAGAGGCTTTGGTGCTGGAGACAGACGCGCCGGATATGGCGCCGGAGGGGGTTGAGGTCGGAGCTAACTCGCCCGTGCATCTCCGCAGAATTCTTGAGTGTCTCTCTGATATTCGGGGGGAATCTGTGGATTATGTAGCGTCCGTAGTGTTTTCCAATACGAAGCTGCTTTATGGCGAAACCTTGTGGTAATGACAGGGTGATAAAACTATTACCTGCAGGGTTGGATTTCATTATTTGTTCGAGTATACTTCGCGCCCTGGCTTTTCAAGGCGATGTCACTATCTCAGCCCCGAATAGTGTCACTGCCGATCAAATTACAGGTACAGAACCTCCTCCGGGTGTACTACACTTTCCGGTGGCGGTTTTTAACGTTTCTTTGTATAGCGTTCAAGGCGGAATCAATGAAGACTCTGAGTGCGAAACCAGAAACCGTAAAACGTGACTGGTACGTTGTAGACGCAGCCGGCAAGACGCTGGGTCGTCTGTCAACCGAAATCGCCCGTCGTCTGCGGGGCAAGCATAAGCCTGAGTACACCCCTCATGTAGACACTGGCGATTACATTGTAGTTATCAATGCGGGCCAGGTGCGGGTTACCGGCAACAAGGCATCTGATAAGATGTACTACAGTCATACCGGGTTTCCGGGTGGGATCAAGTCCATCAGCTTCGAGAAGCTGGTTGATAAGGCGCCTGAGCAAGTTATTCAGAAGTCTGTCAAAGGCATGCTTCCGAAAGGCCCGCTTGGTCGTGCCATGTTCAAGAAGCTGAAAATCTATGCCGGCGCTGAGCACCCTCACACAGCCCAGCAGCCCAAAGAACTCGACATTTAACGGAAGGCGGATATGTCTGTAGCACAAAATTACGGTACTGGTCGCCGCAAAACGTCCACGGCTCGGGTGTTCATCAAGCCGGGAAGCGGTAATATTTCAATCAACGGTCGCACAATCGAAGATTTTTTCGGTCGTGAGACTTTGCGCATGATTGTGCGTCAACCTCTGGTTGTTGCAGAATCTGCGGATCGTTTTGACATCAACATTACTGTCAAAGGTGGTGGTAGCAGTGGTCAGGCTGGCGCAATCCGCCACGGCCTGACCCGTGCGTTGATGGATTACGACGAAGCTCTGCGCCCAGCGATGCGTAAAGCGGGTTATGTTACCCGTGATGCTCGTGAAGTTGAGCGTAAGAAGGTTGGTCTGCGTAAGGCGCGTAAGCGTCCACAGTACTCCAAGCGTTAAGTTCCGCTGGAGCAGATCTCAGGAAAACCCGGCTATTTGGTCGGGTTTTTTTGTTTGGGGCGCAATGATAGTCAAATTGATCTGGAGCAGAGAAGTCGCTCTGGTGGCGGCTTTCTGACTTGTAAGGACATGGTAATTTCATTACCATTTGTTCGCTTATAATTTTGGATTGTGAAGTCCTTTTCGATGCACGCTGTCGGCTTTTCGGCGGGCTGTGACATCGCCTGATGGGAGAGAACCATAATGAATAATGGCGACGTGAGCCAAGGTCGACGCCGGTTTCTTATCGGCGCTACGGCTGCGGTAGGTGGGGTCGGCGTCGTCGGTGCGGCAGTCCCTTTCGTGGCATCCTGGAATCCCAGTGCCAAAGCGGAAGCGGCTGGTGCACCGGTAACCGTCAATATCAGTAAGATTGAGCCAGGCCAGCAGGTCACTGTTGAGTGGAGGGGTATGCCGGTCTGGCTTATTCGCCGCACAGATGAAATGCTGAGCAACATCGAGAAGCTCAACGACAAGGTGAAAGATCCTCAGTCTGAATCTCCGCAGCAGCCGCCATACATAGATGGCATACTGCGCTCGCTGAAGCCTGAGATAGCTGTGCTGGTAGGGATTTGCACTCACTTGGGTTGTGTGCCTTCCTATCGCCCTGAAGTGGCACCGGCGGATCTTGGTGATGAGTGGCTGGGTGGTCTTTTCTGTCCGTGCCATGGCACGCGCTATGACATGGCTGGCCGCGTCTACAAGGCGCAGCCTGCACCGCTCAACCTGCAAGTGCCGCCTTATCGCTATGACGATGATGAGACACTCACGATTGGTCTTGATCCGGAGGCAGCGTAATGCAGAAGCTACTTAATTGGGTGGACGAGCGTCTGCCAGTTGTAGATGCCTGGAATAAGCACCTGGCAAAATATTACGCGCCGAAGAACTTTAACTTCTGGTACTTTTTCGGTTCTCTGGCGATGCTTGTACTGGTTAACCAGCTAGTTACCGGTATCTGGCTTACTATGAGCTATAACCCGACAGGTGAGGGGGCATTCGCATCCGTTGAGTACATCATGCGTGATGTCCAGTGGGGTTGGTTGCTGCGCTATCTTCACTCTACGGGGGCATCTGCCTTCTTTATTGTGGTCTATCTCCACATGTTCCGCGGCCTTATGTATGGATCCTACCAGAAGCCGCGTGAGTTGATCTGGCTGTTCGGTATGCTGATTTATCTGGTGCTTATGGCTGAAGCATTTATGGGCTATTTGCTACCTTGGGGTCAGATGTCTTACTGGGGCGCTCAGGTTATCGTAAACCTGTTCGGTGCTATTCCTGTAATAGGTGAAGATCTATCCCTGTGGATTCGTGGTGACTACCTGATTTCCGGTATTACACTGAACCGTTTCTTCGCCTTGCACGTGGTTGCGCTTCCAATTGTTCTCCTTGGCTTGGTGGTACTCCATATTCTTGCGTTGCATGAAGTGGGCTCCAACAATCCGGACGGTATCGATATCAAGAAGAACAAGGATGAAAACGGCGTTCCGAAAGACGGTATTCCGTTCCACCCATACTACTCCGTGCACGATCTCGTGGGCGTGGCGGTATTCTTCTTTATCTTCTTTATCGTAGTGTTCTTTTTCCCTGAAATGGGCGGTCTCTTTATCGAGAAGCCAAACTTTGAACCTGCAAACGCGCTGAAAACACCTGAGCACATTGCGCCTGTGTGGTACTTCACACCCTTTTACGCCATGTTGCGTGCGGTAACGGTTGATCTGTTCGGCCTGTCTGCGAAGTTCTGGGGTGTTGTTGTGATGGGTGGTGCGATAGCAATCCTGTTTGTGCTTCCTTGGCTCGACAGAAGTCCGGTACGCTCCATTCGCTACAAGGGGTGGTTGAGCAGGATTGCGTTGACACTATTTGCAGTAAGCTTCGTTATTCTCGGTTATTTGGGGCTTGTGCCTGCAACCGAAGGTCGTACTACTGTGGCTCAGATATTGACGGTGGTGTACTTCCTCTACTTCATTCTGATGCCGTTTTATACGCGCATGGAGAAAACCAAGCCAGTACCAGAGAGGGTGACAGGATAATGAGAAAGCTGATTTTTGGTCTTTTCATCGCATTCCTGCCGGTTCTCGGACTGGCAGCCGGTGCCGGCGTTCCGCTTGATCACATCAAAACGGATCACACAGACAAGGCATCATTGCAGCGTGGCGCTGCAATGTTTACCAACTACTGCATGGGGTGCCACTCCATGGAGTATGCCCGCTACAAGCGGGTTGCTGATGATCTTGAGATACCCGCCAAATTGTTCGAGGAGAATCTGATTTTCACCGGCGCCCAGATCGGTGAGTTGATGAAGAACTCCATGAACAAGGACATGGCAGCTGCCTGGTTTGGTGCTCCGCCACCGGACCTTACTCTGGAGAGCCGCTTGCGTGGTGAATCCTGGTTGTACTCCTACTTGCGTGGATTCTATAAAGATGAGTCTCGCCCGCTGGGTGTAAACAACGTGGTGTTCGACAAGGTAGGCATGCCTCATGTGCTGGTCGATCTCCAGGGTTTGTGCGCGGTTAAGCCCAATATTGGCAAAAAAGCCAGTGTTGAGCCGCTGAGCGGAAATGTCAGGAATGCAGATGCTTGTCCGGAGTATGCCATTGAAGGCAGCATGACTGGTGCTGAGTTTGATCAGGCTATGTACGACATGACGAACTTTATGTCTTACATGGCTGATCCGATCAAAGTCGAGCGTGAGCGCCTCGGTATATTTGTGTTGATCTTTGTCGCTATTTTCTTTGTCTTCGCCTACCTGCTCAATCGTGAGTACTGGAAGGACGTACACTGAGAAATAGGGTATAATCCTGTTCCCTGAGTTCCAGTGGGTGTTAATCGGCCCGCTGGAATTTTTGCGTTTTTCAGGTCCATTTCGGTTTGTTTACTCGTGAGGTAATTCTATGGGCGTTGTGACTAAGCGGTCATCGATGACATTTTTCTCAGACCCGGCCAGCCACTATAGCCACAGAGTGCGCATTGTGCTGGCAGAGAAGGGTGTTACCGTTGATATCGTTGATGTTGACCCGGACAATCCGCCAGCTGAAGTGGCTGATATGAATCCGTATAACGCCCTGCCGACGTTGGTGGATCGTGATCTGGTTCTGTATGAGCCGAACATCATGATGGAATATCTTGATGAGCGTTTTCCGCACCCGCCTCTTCTTCCGGTTTATCCGGTGGCCCGTGCTAACAGTCGCTTGATGATCCATCGGATTCAGAGAGATTGGTGTGGTTTAGTTGATCAGATTCTGGCTCAGCCAAATGCCAAGGCTTCGGAGGCTGCTCGCAAGGAATTGCGCGAAGGGCTGCTCGCAGCCGGGCCCTTGTTTGGCGAAATGCCGTTTTTCCTCTCTGAGGAATTCACAATTGTGGACTGCTGCATTGCGCCTATTCTCTGGCGTTTGCCTGCCCTTGGCATCGAACTTAATGATAAGCAGGCCAAGCCGCTCCAGAAGTACATGGACAACTTGTTCGCCCGTGAGGGTTTCAAGGCCAGCCTTTCTGATCTCGAAGAAGACATTCGCAGCTGATTTGGCTGGCTTCCGCGATAGGGAACAGGAGACAAGCAGTGCCTGATAACAAGATCACCATGACCTCCAGTCGCCCTTATTTGGTGCGCGCGTTCAACGAGTGGATACTGGATAACGACTGTACGCCATATATCGTTGTGGATGCGGGTATTCAGGGTGTTCAGGTGCCGACAGCACATGTGGCGAATGGTCAGATTGTTCTGAATATTAGCCCTGGTGCTGTACGTGCACTCGTTGTTGGCAATAGTGCGTTGGAATTCAGCGCGCGGTTTGGTGGCGTACCTATGCAGGTGTTCATTCCTCTGCAGGCGGTTATGGCCATTTACGCGAAAGAGAATGGTGAGGGCATGGTGTTTGGCAGTGAGCCCGGCTCTCCGGATCCCGATGGCACCAATGATCGCGAAAGCTCCAGGCAGAATGGCCAGGAAGAACGACCAACCGGGCGGCCTACGCTCAAGGTTGTTAAATAAGTATCAGATAGTAGTTTCAAGCTCTGATAAAAATGCCGGCGTAAGCCGGCATTTTTATCAGCCTCCAAATAGTTTTCCGTCTACCAGCGAACACAGGGCGTTGATCACTAGCATCAGCAAGGGTGTGGCCTCTGTGGGCGACAGGTCGTTCAAGGCGATCTCGTGGTCTTCCGAGTGCATGAGGGAGGTTATATCGGACTTCTCCCGTGCGCTCAGCACAACCACATTCATTTCCCGGTCATGGGCCGCCTGAATGGCCTGGATGAGGTTGGCTTTGTGGCCGTCGTCAACGATCACGAACAGAAGGTCACCTGGTTTGCCTATGGCTTTAACCTGGCGCGAGAAGGTGTCATTAAAGCGGTTGTCACGGCAAATGGCGGAATAGGTTGTAGCGTCTGCACCAAGGTTAATGGCAGGGAGGGCTGGTCGGTCTTGCTCAAAGCGGTTGAGAAAAGCCGTACAGAAATACTGGGCTACTACATTGGCATTGCCATTGGCGCAGGTGACGATTTTTCCGTCGTTTAGAAGGGCGTTTACGAAGGCGTCTGCTGCCTGCTCTATGGCGGGGCCGACGGTGCTGGCCGCTTGGGCAGTATGCTCCATGTGGCTCGCAAATAACTGGTTGATCAGGTTGCCCATGTCGTCGTTCATCAGAGTCTATACATCCGCCTGAATTGCATTTTTGATCCATTGTACCCGGTATTTTTTAACCGTTCCCGGGCTGATTGCCACTACGTCTATTCGGGTAACTGTGTCCCAGAGTTGGTGGCGGTGCAGATAGAACGATGCGGCTTTTATGAGCCGCTTTTGTTTCGGATAAGAAATTGAACTGGCCGGATCGACGAGGCTGCCACTGCCCCGGTACCGTACCTCAAAGAATACAAGGGTGTCTTGGTCTTGTCCTATCAGGTCAATCTCGCCACCACGGCTGTAGACGTTCCGCTCCCGGATATGTACACCGTGAGACTCAAGGTATCGTGCGGCAACACCTTCAAAATATGTTCCAATCGCTTTTCGGCCTTCCATGGCTCTTGTTATCCTTGTGAAGGCGGCGGTCAGTTCGCCAGCGTTTGAGCGTCTGTATTGTTTTCACGGGCAGGTTCGGGGAGCAGCTTGGGTGTTCCGCTCCGGAATTGAGCCCACAGTTGCTGCCTGTGAATGCTCCCTTCGGGGGTCATGGTAAGTTGCCCTGTTTGTCCGTCAACAGAAGCGGTTTGGATTTGACGAAGCAAGGGGAGGCGCTTGCTTAGTTGCCATGCGTCTGCGCCCATGGCAAACAGGCGGCCCAGTTGGCCGCGGGTGCCAGGCAAGGCGTTACCTGCTTCTTCGCGCAGCGGGTTTTTGTCGTTAAGTACCCAGGGGATATCGGTGAAAATTACCTGGTTCAGGTCACGATCACGACCGGCATCTGGTACACCTTCGTAAATAATCGAAGGTGAATATACTGGCAGGTCGCCTCCGAAATAGTATGCAAACAAGGGTTTTAGTTGGCGAGCAACAGCCGGTTCGGCGACCATGATAATGGCTTCTGCGTCTTGCCGACGGCGCGGCTCGAACTCTACGTTTAGCCCAATGGTGCGCTCAACCTGTATGGCCCTGTCCCGTGATACGGATATGCCCAGAAGGTCTGCAGTGACAGCCCGCAGGTTGTCCTCGCGGAAAAAACGTTCTATATCCAGAGCAATTGCGCCGTTCTTTTGCATGCGCCTCAGCAGTGCAGCCTCGACACGGTCACCCCACTCACCCTGAGGGATAAGTACCAGAACCTGGTTGATGTTTTGCCCGGACAGCCTGTCTGCAATTTGACGGGCTTCGTCCTCAGCCGATAGGCCAAATTGGTACAGGCCATCGGGCAGCGTTGTTCCGTCAGCCAGGTAGTTAAGCCCCAGCGCGGGAACGGGAAGGGTTTTCATGTTTGTAAGGCTTGCCAGGGCTTCCTTCTCAAGGGGCCCTATGATCAGGTCGATATCCTCCGCAGCGAGTTCTTTGTATAGTTTTTCAAACGGTTGACCAGATGTGTCGATCACCCGAATGTCGGTTTTGCTTCGATCCGCCGATTTGTCCTGATAGTAAGCCGCTAGAAAACCATCTCGAATGGCTTTGCCAGCACTGGCCAGGGGGCCATTCAGTGGCAGGGCGAGTGCGAGTTTTTCGGGGCGACTTTCTGCCAGATTGGCAATGAGCTGTAACTCGGAAGGCAGTATCTGTGCGGCAGGGTGGCCGGGCCGGCTGTTTTGCCAGCGCCGAATAGTGCGCCCTTGGTCGTCAATGCTGAGTCCGGGTGCTCGAATGTTGGCTGCAAGTTCGAGCCATCCTTCGGTTTCAAAGCCAATGCTTTGTTCGCTTGCAGTTGCGAGTTTGTTATCTGGAACCGCTTTCAGGAATGCCCAGATCCGGTCATGTATCTGCTGTGGATTTACATTGCCGTCAGATTGGGAGAGTAGCATCAGGGTCATGGCCGCTGACAGTCTGTCATCTACGAGGGCGTAGGTGTCGGCCTGAAGATTGGCGGCCCGGTTAATAAATTCTGAGTTGTAGCCTTTGAAGTTGTCTGGCGAGATTTTCGTGACAATGCTGGCTGCCCATTCGCGATCTTCGAGTGCCACTGCGCTGGCCATGGCGAGTAACTGCTTTTGAGCCTGCAAGGCAGGTGCAGGTTGCGCCAGTTGAGTGCTCTGCAGTAATGTGCGGGCGGCGCGGTGGTCGCCTTGATCCTGAAACTGGCTAGCGACCTTCAGCAGGTATCGCTGCGCGACTTCAGCGTTACTTTCTTTTGCTGCAAGCTCAAGTGCCTGGGAAGGAGTCTGGGCAATGTGCGAGTCAAGGTCGATACTGGCGCAACCTGCAAACAGCAGGGTGAGCATGAATATACCGGCCAGGGCACGATAATTAGCAGGATTCTTTGTCATGGCAAGCTCTATAGATTCCGGGGTTTTGGCTTGTGGCGCCGATCTGATGGTGGCAAGTTTAACAGCTCCCGGGGCAATTCACATGACGCAGGTGTCATGGTGGCGCCATCTCTCCACGCGAGGCACACATTTTGAAATCTGAATCGGATCAGCCTGCTGTGCAGGTAATAAGGCCAGGTGATAATCGGGGAACGCTCTATATCGTTGCGACCCCTATTGGCAACCTGGACGATCTATCACCGCGCGCAGTTAAGGCGCTTTCGAATGTGGCTGTTATTGCAGCCGAGGATACTCGCCACAGCGGGCGATTGTTACAGCATATTGGTATAAGCAAACCGTTGATCGCGTTACATGATCATAACGAGCGTGGCAGGGTTCAGAATATACTGGAGCAGTTGCGGGCTGGCGCTGATGTTGCCTTGATTTCAGATGCTGGCACGCCGTTAATCTCTGATCCGGGTTATGTGCTGGTTCGGGAGGCGAGAGCGGAAGGTCTGCGGGTTAGCCCGATACCTGGGCCCTGCGCATTGGTAGCTGCCCTGAGTGCTGCAGGCCTGCCCACCGACCGGTTTTTGTTCGCGGGCTTCCTTCCGGCAAAAGGTGCTGGTCGGCGAGCGGCTCTGGAGGAGCTTCGCAAAGAGGTTGCAACATTGGTGTTCTATGAGTCTCCTCACAGGATACTGAACACCGTAGCGGATATAGCGGAGGTTATGGGCGCGCAGCGGGAGATTGTGCTCGGTCGTGAGATCACCAAGGCCTTCGAAACGTTTTATTCTGGTACCGCTGCAGAAGTGCACGCCACATTGACGGATGACCCCCACGGCAGTCGTGGCGAGTTCGTTGTGATGGTGCGGGGTGCGGAAAAGGCTGAGGCAGGTTTGATGGCCGGTGAGTTGGATGTGGATCATTTGCTGCGCCTTCTTATGGCGGAGCTGCCGCTGAAAAAAGTGGCAAAGATAGCGTCTGGCTTGAGTGGGCTGAGCAAGAACGAACTGTATCAGCGCTCCCTGGAGCTCAAGGAGGGTTGACCCCTTGTTCTGCGCTTTTCCTTGCATGGTGCTTGGCGCAATAGTATTGTCTCGCCCGAGCTCGCCAGACAGTCGCCGCCGGTTTTACCGGGGGAGGAAAGTCCGGGCTCCGCAGGGCAAGGTGCCAGGTAACTCCTGGGCGGCGTGAGCCGACGGAAAGTGCAACAGAAAGTAGACCGCCTAAGTGTTTGTGACTCGTTCGCGAGCACCGGTAAGGGTGAAACGGTGCGGTAAGAGCGCACCGCGTGGCTGGCAACAGTTCACGGCGATGGTAAACCCCACCTGGAGCAAGACCAAATAGGAGTCCTATGGCGTGGCCCGCGCTGGACTCGGGTAGGTTGCTTGAGGCCTGTGGTGACGCAGGCCCTAGATGAATGACTGTCCAAGACAGAACCCGGCTTATCGGCGAGCTCGCCTTTTTTCCTTCATGAGGCGCATTAATTATCATTGCGCGTTTCTTATAGCCAAAAAATCTTAAACCTCACTTGTCTTCTTCAGACATTTTTGCAGGTGTTTGATTTTCCTTCTTTTCTTTTCCGTAATGTCATCTCTGACTCTCGCTAGTCTCTGTAACCTGTTGTCATAAAAGGAACTTTCCCAAGAGTGGCGTCGTTGACGGCGCTTGCATTGTGAATTGCGTGTTTCTATAGTGTGCACAAGTGGGAAAAAGTGGTTTCTAGTGGTTATTTGTGGAATTTGAGTCTCCAGAGACGGTGTAAATGAGCAATTTTCTCGGCAGTCATGCCATCAATATGGATGCAAAGGGGCGCTTGGCGATCCCGGCCAAGGTGCGTGAGATCCTCATGCAAGCCTGTGGTGGTCGCATTGTATTGACTGCTAATGCTGATGAAGAACGCTGTGTACTGGTTTATCCCGAGCCTGAGTGGGAGATTCTGCGGGTTAAGATCGAAGATCTTCCCAATATGAAAAAGCCAGTCCGACGCCTGCAGCGCCTGGTGCTCGGTAATGCTGCACCCATGGAAATGGACTCGGCCGGGCGCATTCTGGTGCCACCAACCTTGCGCAGACACGCTAATCTGGAGAAAAAGCTGATGCTCGTCGGGCAGGGCAAGAAGCTGGAGCTATGGAGTGAAGAGCGTTGGTTCGAGTGGCTTGATGAGACTTCATGCGATGAAGATATACCGCCCGAGATGGAGGCGCTTTCCCTATGACCTCTGATCGCAAGCCGGAGACCGGAGGGGAGTTCTCCCATCGTTCGGTGCTCCTGGATTCGGCGGTCGACTATCTGGTTAGTGACCCCGAAGGCAGGTATGTGGACGCCACATTCGGTCGTGGTGGGCATAGTCAGCTCATTTTAGGGCAATTGGGCACCTCTGGTCAGTTGCTGGGCATCGACAAGGACCCCGAAGCGATTCTTGTCGCAGAACAGCTTGCGAAAA
Organism: Marinobacter sediminicola; assembly: GCF_031157525.1. Classification (GTDB taxonomy): domain Bacteria; phylum Pseudomonadota; class Gammaproteobacteria; order Pseudomonadales; family Oleiphilaceae; genus Marinobacter; species Marinobacter sediminicola. The sequence continues at coordinate 202,405 of NZ_JAVIXR010000006.1, read as the reverse complement.
CCGATTCCCGTTTCAAGTATTTCCACGGCTCCTTCGCAGAGCTCGACCGCGCTGTGTCCGAAGCTAGCTGGGAACTGGTGGGTGGCGTGCTGATGGATCTTGGTGTGTCGTCGCCACAGTTGGATGATGCGTCGAGAGGCTTCAGCTTTATGCGTGATGGTCCCCTTGATATGCGCATGAACCCGCAACAGTCGCCAAGTGCGGCAGAGTGGTTGATGTATGCGGAAGAGCGGGACATTGCCGATGTGATTTTTCGCTACGGCGAAGAGAAGTTTTCCCGTCGCATCGCCCGGCTGATTGTTGAGCGTCGCAAAGAAAATCCAATCGAAACAACGCTTCAGCTGGCTGCGCTGGTTAGTGAGGCCGTACCAAAAAAAGAGAAGCACAAACACCCGGCAACCCGGACGTTCCAGGCGATACGGATTTTTATCAATCGCGAGCTGGAAGATCTGGAGGTGGGGCTGCAGGCGGCAGTTGACAGGATCGCGCCCGGCGGCCGGCTGGTTGTGATCAGCTTCCACTCGCTGGAAGACCGGCTCGTAAAGCGTTTTATGCGAGATCTCGCTCGCGGCCCCAGGTTGCCCAAGGGTATTCCAGTAACGGCGGCGCAGGAGACTTCGGATTTTCGGTTAATAGGCAAGGCGAGCAAGGCCGGTGCCGGTGAAGTTAGTGAGAATGTTCGCGCTCGCAGTGCTGTTATGCGGGTTCTGGAGCGTATCGACAACACAAAGACATCACAGGGGAGCGCGTAATTATGGGCGCCGTAGCCATAGAGACGGCTGTAAAGCCAGCAAAGTTGAACAAGGAAAAGGTTCGCGAGGGCGTTGTAGCTGCTGTGCGAATCTCCCGGCAGGTTTTCGATGCCACGCGCCAGACAAATGTACTGGTGTCTCTGGGCTTGGCCGTGGTGCTTGTGGGTTCGTCCATAGGTGTTGTTGTGAGCGCCCATGAGAACCGTGCGCTGTTCAATACCCTGTCTCAACTGCAGGCAGAGCGTGACAGCTTTCAGGCCGAATGGAGTCAGCTACTTCTGGAGCAAAGTGCCATGGGTGGCCACGGCCGTGTAGAGAGACTTGCGGCAGAGCGCTTCAATATGGTGGTGCCCGGGCGTCAGGACATTGTTCTTGTGCCCCTGATGTCGCCGCTGGCCTCCCGTTAATTCACAACAATAACAACCTCAAGGTGAACTGATTGTCCAATCAGGAGTCGGCAAGAACATTGAGCCAGAGAGTCGCGGCGGGCCTGAAAGCCTGGCGCTTTGGCTCTGTGCTGGGTGTGTTTCTGGTTGTCGTGCTGGCCCTTGGCTGGCGCCTGGTTGATCTGCACGTTGTGGACAATGACTTTTTGCGTAAGCAGGGTGACGTGCGCACCATCCGCGTAGAAACGATTGATGCCCATCGCGGCGTAGTTACCGATCGTTATGGTGAGCCACTGGCTGTAAGTACCCCGGTTCAGACACTCTGGGCTAACCCTTCCGAGACCGATCCTGCCGAACCGCGCCTGACCAACCTGGCTCGGGTGCTGGACATCAGTGAAGCCAGGCTTCGGGAGCGCCTCGCGACATACGCTGGTAGAGAGTTCATTTATCTGCGCAGAAAAGTGCAGCCCGGGCTGGCTGCAAAAGCGATGGAGTTGGATATTCCCGGTATCTACACGCGGCAGGAATATCGCCGTTATTATCCTGCGGGCGAGGTGACATCGCATATCGTCGGGTTTACCAACATCGACGAGCGTGGCCAGGAAGGCTTGGAACTGGCTTATAACGATTGGCTATCTGGTGAGTCGGGACGCAAACGTGTTCTGAAGGATAATCGGGGGCGGATCATCAAGGATCTGGCGCTGATCCGTGATGCGGCTCCTGGTCACAATCTTGAACTCAGCATAGATCTGCGCCTGCAGTATCTGGCTTATCGCGAGCTGAAAGCTGTGGTTAGTGCGCATAAGGCCCGTGGCGGCACTCTTGTGATGCTGGACGTCGAGACAGGTGAAGTGCTCGCGATGGTCAATCAGGGGTCCTATAACCCCAACGATCGCAGCCAGTTCGCATCGGAAAATCTCCGCAACAAAGCCATTACTGATTTGTTTGAGCCCGGCTCAACCATGAAGCCCATCTCTATGGCAGCTGCGCTCGAATCCGGGCAATACACCGCGAATGAAACCATTGATACCTCACCAGGTTATCGGCGCTTCGGCAGGTTCACAATTCGCGACTACCGGAACTACGGCGTTATTAGCCTTACAGACATTATTGTGAAATCGAGCAACGTAGGTATCAGCAAGATCGCCACGGAACTAGGTGGTGACACGATTCGCAACCTCTACGCCCGCCTCGGGTTCGGTCAGCCAACTGGTATTGGATTTCCGGGAGAAGCTGTAGGGGTATTGCCAGCACCACCGAAGTGGCGCCCCTCCGAAGAAGCAACGCTCTCATACGGTTACGGAATGAGTGCGAACGCACTTCAGTTAGCTCAGGCCTACATGGTTATCGCCAATGGCGGTGTGCGTTACCCCCTGAGTCTGATGAAGCTGAACGAAAAGCCTGTTGGTGAAAGGGTTCTTTCCGAGCGGGTAACAAGTGATGTGCGGACAATGCTGGGAGAGGTAGTGTCCAGAGGGTCTGGTAAGCGTGCTCAGCCTGGCTTTTACAGTGCCGGAGGCAAGACCGGAACCGTTCATTTGGTGGGTGCCCAAGGCTATGAAGACAGTCAGTACAAGGCAATTTTTGCCGGTATGGCGCCCATCGATAATCCGAGAATTGTCACGGTTGTGGCAGTGGATGCGCCTCAGTCAGGCGAATACTACGGCGGCGAAGTGGCTGCGCCAGTGTTCTCCCGGGTGATGAGCGATGCGCTGCGACTGCTAAACGTAAAACCTGAACTGGAGGTTGGCGCAACAGGTCGACCGCCAGCAAACATCGGAGCGAGGGGGTAGGCCTATGTGCATAACATCTCTCAGTACGTTGTTGCAGGGTATTGCACCCGTGCCTTCTGTTTTCGATGTGACCATCCACGGGTTGCAAACGGATAGTCGTGAAGTTCGTTCCGGAGATGCATTTGTTGCTTTGGCAGGCGCAAAGACGCCCGCTAACCAGTATGTAGATCAAGCAATAGCGGCAGGCGCCACAGTTGTGCTTCTGGAAACGGAGAGCAGTGGCGAGTGCCATGAACATCGGGGTGCATTGATTGTGCCTGTTCCGGAACTCCGGCAACTACTGGGGAAAATTGCAGCCCGCTTTTACGAGCACCCTTCGCGCAGGCTGCGGCTGATTGGTGTTACCGGTACCAACGGAAAAACTTCGGTGAGCCATTACATCGCACAATTACTAGGCGCGGCAGACACGCCCTGTGGTGTTTTGGGAACTTTGGGTTACGGCATGCCCGGCGCCTTGCAAAAGGCCAGCCATACCACGCCTGACGCAGTTCAGATTAGCCGTGCTTTGTCGGGCATCCTTTCCAGCGGTGGCCGTGCAGCAGCGATGGAAGTGTCGTCCCATGGTCTGGATCAGGGAAGAGTGGACGGCCTGGCCATAACCGGTGCCGTGTTTACCAATCTGACACGGGACCATCTGGACTATCACGGTTCAATGGAATCCTACGGTGCTACCAAGGCTCGACTGTTCGAGCGTGAGGATGTGCACTTCTCGGTGATCAACTTTGACGATCCCTTTGGCCGTCAGCTCTATGAAAAGCTTGAAGGTAAATGTGACCGCATTCGTTATAGCCTTCACGAATCCGAAGTCGAGCTATGGCTTAAAGAGTTCCGTCCTACCGATAACGGCTTTGATGCTGTGGTTGATGGCGAGTGGGGCGAATTTGGCTTTTCCGCGCCACTGATGGGAAGTTTCAATGCCAGCAACGTGCTTGCGGCAATTGCAACGGTGATGACCCTTAATGTGACGGTCGAACAGGTGCAGCAGGCGGTAGAATTGTTAACACCGCCACCCGGGCGGCTTGAGCGTTTCTGTGGCGCAAGCGGCGTTCGTGCTGTGGTTGATTATGCTCACACACCCGATGCGCTCGCGAATGCTTTAGCTGCGCTGCGGCCTCACGTAACAGGCAAGCTGATCTGTGTGTTTGGTTGCGGTGGCGACCGGGATAGCGGCAAGCGGCCTGAAATGGCGAAGGAAGCTGAAACGTGCGCCGATGTCATTATCGTTACAGATGACAATCCACGGACAGAAAACCCGGTGGAGATTGTGCAGGACATTCTGGCGGGCTTCTCCCGGCCGGATGCCGCCACAGTTATTCATGACCGCGCTGAGGCGATTCGCACGGCCATAAATATGGCTGAGCTGGGCGACCTTGTTCTTGTGGCTGGCAAAGGCCATGAATCCTGGCAAGAGATATCGGGCCAAAAGCTTCCGTTCAGTGATGCAAGTCATGTGCGCCAAGGCTTGAGTATTGAAGGAGCTGACCTATGATGCGCGCCTTCTCGTTTGCCGAGGCAGTAGGTTTTACCGGTGCCAAGTGTGTGTCACAGGGGCTGGATACGGTTCAGTTCACTGGCGTGTCTACCGACACCCGCGCCTTGAACGCAGGTGACCTGTTTGTTGCCCTGCGCGGTGACAACTTCGATGGCCACAAATTTTTACAGGCTGCGCAGAAGCTGGGTGCGAGTGCTGCCGTAGTTGATACGCCGGTTGGCAGCAGTCCGGATATGCCGCAGATGGTTGTGGCGGACACCGTTAAAGCGCTGGCGAATCTTGCTGCGGGCAATCGCAGTGAAAGCGACGCGAAGCTGGTTGCGATTACCGGTAGCAGTGGCAAAACCACCGTTAAAGAGCTGGTCGCTGCCATTCTGGCGCGAATGGGGGAAACCCTTGCTACCCGCGGCAACCTGAACAATCACATTGGTGTGCCCTTGACCCTGTTCGGCCTGGAGCCCAGGCACGAATACGGTGTAGTTGAGTTAGGTGCCAGCGGGCTCGGCGAAATCGCTCATACCGTTGCCATTACAAAGCCTCAGGTTGTGATTCTCACGAATGCAGGAGAAGCACACCTCGAGGGCTTTGGCAGTTACGAGAATATCGTGCAGGCCAAGGGTGAAATTATTGAAGGCGTAAACGATGCAGGTCTGGTGGTTTTGAACCGGGATGATCCTGCGTTCGAGCGGTGGCGTGCCCGAGCCGGGAACCGGCGGGTTGTCAGTGTTAGCCGCTTGGGAAACCCCGAGGCGGACTACAGCGCAGTTATCCAACCAAAGCAAAGCCCGCAGGCGGAAGTTGTGTGTGCAGGGCCTGACGGATGGGGGCTCACGTTCCTGTTGCCCCTCGAAGGCGAGCACAACGTAACCAACGCTCTGCTGGCGATTGCAGCAGCCCGTGAGCTGGGTGCAACGGATTTGGCGATCAAAGACGGTTTAGCCGGGGTTCAGCCCGCACGTGGGCGCCTCCAGGTAGTCAATCTTCCGGGAGAATTGTCAGTTATTGATGACAGTTACAACGCAAACCCGGCCTCCATGAAAGCAGCGTTGGGTGTTCTGGCAAAGCGCCAGGGCGCGCATATTGCGGTTTTAGGAGCGATGGGCGAGCTCGGGCCAACTGCTCGCGAACTTCACCGTGAAGTGGGCGCTTTTGCTTCGGAGTTGGGGATTGCGCGCCTGGTAACGGTAGGAGCTGGCTGCGAAGGCTACGCCGAGGGCTTTGGCGACGCGACAGAGATGTATGAAACACACGATGAAGCCGTGCAGGTCATTTATCGGGCTAAAGAGCGGCCAATGACTGTGCTGGTTAAAGGGTCCAGAAGTTCCGCCATGGATCTCGTGGCGGATGGAATTATAAACAAGGTGAATAAAGCATGCTGCTCTGGCTGACAGGGGTTCTTTCAGAATATTTCTCGGCGCTGACGGTGTTTCAGTACCTGACCGTGCGCGGAATTTTGGGCACATTAACCGCGCTCCTGATCTCTTTGGTTATCGGGCCGGTGATGATCCGTAAGCTGAGCCAGTATCAGATTGGTCAGGCGATTCGCGATGATGGCCCTCAAACACATCTCAGTAAAGCTGGAACGCCAACAATGGGCGGAGCGCTGATTCTGGTATCTATCGGCGTCAGCACATTGTTGTGGGCGGATCTGTCCAACCGGTACGTGTGGGTGACGTTGCTGGTTACCTTGCTGTTCGGCGCCATTGGTTGGGTGGATGATTACCGGAAAGTTGTCGAGCGCAACCCCCGTGGCCTGCCTGCACGCTGGAAGTACTTCTGGCAGTCGTTGATTGGTGCAGCCGCAGCCATAGTGTTGTACTTCAGTTCCGCTTTGCCTCAGGAAACCTCGTTGTACCTGCCATTCCTTAAAAATGTGTCACTGACCCTCGGGCCGGTGCTCTTTATCCTGCTTACTTATTTTGTGATTGTCGGTAGCAGCAACGCGGTGAACCTGACAGATGGTCTGGATGGCCTCGCAATCATGCCGACAGTCATGGTTGCAGGTGCCTTGGGCATTTTCGCCTACGTATCCGGTAACGTGCAGTTCGCAAATTATCTGCTGATCCCGCACTTGCCGGGCACCGGCGAACTGATTGTCTTTTGCGGAGCTCTGGTGGGCGCCGGTCTTGGCTTTCTGTGGTTTAACACCTATCCCGCACAAGTGTTCATGGGTGATGTTGGTGCGCTGGCGCTCGGTGCCGCTTTGGGTGTGGTTGCGGTGATCGTGCGCCAGGAAATCATCCTTTTCATCATGGGTGGTGTGTTTGTGATGGAAACAGTGTCAGTGATCTTGCAGGTGGCTTCCTTCCGGTTGACCGGCCGCCGGATATTCCGGATGGCGCCACTGCATCACCATTTTGAGCTTAAAGGGTGGCCGGAGCCGCGCGTAATCGTGCGCTTCTGGGTCATCACTGTAATTCTGGTTCTGATTGGCTTGTCCAGTTTGAAATTGCGATAGGAAGCCGGATTGATTATGAGTGTCATCACTTCAGATCGTCGCATATTGGTAGTAGGGCTCGGTAAAACCGGGCTCTCCTGCGTGCGCTTTCTGACTGCACAGGGAAGAGAGGTTGCCGTGGCTGACAGCCGCGAAGCACCGCCGTGCCTGGATGACCTTCGTGCCGGGTGGCCTGATGTTTCTGTGCATCTTGGATCGTTCAGCCCGGAGCTATTTGCGGGGTTCAACGAACTGATCGTAAGCCCGGGAATCAGCATTGCTGAGCCGGCCATCGCCTATGCCGCCAAACAAGGTGTGCGCATACGGGGCGATATTGATCTGTTTGCTGAAGCTGCCGATGCGCCGGTTGTGGCCATAACAGGCTCCAACGGGAAGACCACTGTTACCACCTTATTGGGCGAGATGGCTCGCTCTGCGGGTCGCAAGGTTCAGATCGGCGGGAATATCGGCACGCCTGCACTGGATTTGCTGGGACTGGGCGCCGACTTGTACGTGCTGGAGCTTTCCAGCTTTCAGTTGGAAACCACAACTGGTCTGAATGCGCTGGCGGCAACCGTACTGAACGTGAGTGACGATCATCTGGATCGCTACCCGGACAAGATGGCTTATTTTCAGGCCAAGCAACGAATCTTCCAAGGATGCAAGAACGCTATCGTAAACCTTGACGATGCGCTCAGCACTCCCATGGCGCGGGATAACCTGCGGTTTGTATGTTTCGGCTTTAATCGGGTGAACCCGCAAACGTTCAGTACCCGGGAAGACGATCAGGGTCTATGGCTGACCTTCGGCTTCGATAACCTGCTGAATGCCAGCGAGCTGGAATTGATGGGCTGGCATAACCTCAGCAACGTAATGGCTGCGCTGGCACTTGGGCAGGCTGCTGGGCTGCCAATGGACACCATGCTGGATAGTGCGCGGAACTTCAGTGGGTTGCCGCACCGGTGTGAGCTTGTGCGCAGGCTTGCTGGCGTTGATTACATCAATGACTCCAAGGGCACGAATGTTGGAGCGACAGTCGCGGCAATTAAAAGCCTGATGCCGGAAGGCGAGGGCAGGATCGTGCTGATTGCTGGTGGAGAAGGCAAAGGTGCCGAGTTTACAGAGCTGGCGGCGCCCATTAGTGACGGTTGCCGCGCTGTCGTATTGATTGGCCGGGACGCAGATCGGATTGCTGGCGCCCTGGCCTTAGATACACCCGTGTACCGGGCCGAAACCTTGAAGGCTGCGGTGGAAAAATCTGCCGAGCTTGCGCAGCAGGGCGATCGGGTACTCTTTTCCCCCGCTTGCGCGAGCTTCGATATGTTTGCGGACTATATGGATCGTGGTGAGCAATTCCGCACCCAGGTCCAATCACTGCGGGAGGTGAGCTGATGCAGCTAGGGCTATCAGCAGCACCCGTAAGGACCCAATGGTTGGTCGAAATTCAGCCCCTGCCGGTTCTGGTTATCAGCTCGGTCGCCTTGCTGATTATCGGGGTTGTGATGATTTCCTCTGCTTCCATGGACCTGGCAGTAGAGACCATGGGCAATGGTTATCACTATGTGATTCGTCAGCTTATGTTCGCGGTTATGGGCTGCATGCTGGCATTGGTATCGGTCAATGTGCCAGTGGCCTGGTGGGAGCGCAGCGGCTGGTTGTTGCTCGGAATAGGCCTGCTGGTGCTGGTTCTGGTTCTTACGCCTCTGGGCCGCACCGTGAACGGTTCTACGCGTTGGATCCCCTTTGGTCTATTCAACGTGCAGGTGTCGGAAGTGGCAAAGCTATGCCTGATTGCATACCTGGCCGGCTACGTTGTAAGGCGCCGCGATGAGTTGCTGAATACCTGGCCGGGCTTTTTGAAGCCGCTGGTCGTTCTTGGCGTGGCATCTGCCTTATTGGTTATACAGCCCGACTTCGGGGCAACGGTGGTTCTGGTGACAGCGGCAGCGGGCATGATTTTCCTTAGCGGCGTGCGGCTTAGCCGGTTTGTGCCGCTGATCGCCATTCTGGTGGTGCTCGGAGTCATTCTGGTACTGACTCAGCCCTACCGGCTGAAGCGCGTAGTGAGCTACCTCGACCCCTGGAAAGATCAATTCGACAGCGGCTACCAGCTAACGCAGTCGTTGATTGCTTTTGGCCGCGGCGATTGGAGTGGCGTTGGCCTCGGAAACTCAATACAGAAACTGTTCTTCCTGCCGGAGGCTCACACAGATTTTATTTTCGCCATCATCGCGGAAGAGTTCGGGTTGATTGGCTCACTGATCGTGCTGGGGCTGTTTACTGTGCTGGTTGTAACTGGATTTGTGATTGCACGTCGGGCTGAAAAGGCGGATATGCCGTTTGGTGCCTGCTTCGCCTACGGCATCACATTGCTGATCGGCTTGCAGGCTGGAATCAACATGGCAGTCAGCACCGGATTGCTGCCTACCAAAGGGCTTACTTTGCCATTGGTGAGCTATGGGGGCTCCAGCCTGATGATCAGCTGTGTGTGTATCGGCATTCTCGCTCGAGTTGAAATGGAGCGGCTGGATAAAGAAAAACAGGCGACGGAAAAGACGGCCCCCCGGAAACGCGGAGGTGCGCGCTATGAGTGAACCTCGCCGCTTTCTGATGATGGCTGGTGGCACCGGAGGCCACGTGTTTCCCGCACTTGCCACCGCCCGGGCACTAGAGGCCAAGGGGCATGAAGTTCACTGGCTGGGTGCTGTCGGCGGCATGGAGGAGCGGCTGATCTCAGACACTGGTATACCCATGTCGCTGATCCACATCTCCGGGCTCCGTGGAAAAGGCAAGCTCGCGTTGCTGGCAGCGCCATTCCGCCTGATGCGCGCGCTCGGGGAGGCCTTTACCATCATGCGTCGCATTCGCCCGGACTGCGTAGTTGGCATGGGTGGGTTTGTGACTGGCCCTGGCGGCTTGGCCGCCTGGCTTACGAAAACGCCGCTGGTGATTCATGAGCAGAATGCCATCGCAGGCATGACAAACCGGATTCTGGTGCGTTTTTCCAAAACGGTACTGGAAGCCTTCCCGGGAAGTTTTGGAGCGGAAGTGATCACCCGGTGCACCGGTAACCCAGTGCGGGAAGACCTGGCGACCTTGCCGGCCCCGGAAGAAAGAATGGCCGGGCGCTCGAACGAAACCGGAGGTCAGAACAACCCGCTGCGAATTCTAGTGGTTGGCGGCAGCCTGGGTGCACAGGTGTTCAATCAGCAGTTGCCAGAAGCCCTGGCAATGCTGCCAGAACAAGAGCGGCCAGAGGTTAGGCATCAGTGTGGGGAACGACATCTTGAAGATGCCCGCGCCTCTTATGAGCAGCACGGCGTGAGTGCCAATGTTGAACCGTTTATCAAGGATATGGCGGAAGCCTATAGCTGGGCCGACATAGTGTTGTGCCGCTCAGGCGCGCTGACGGTTTCTGAGCTGTGTGCCGCAGGAATCGGCGCAGTGCTGGTGCCATTCCCCCATGCGGTGGACGATCATCAAACAAAAAATGGTCAGCAAATGGTAAATGCCAAGGCGGCCATTCTGATACCACAGTCACGGCTGACACCGGCTGTGCTGGCAGAAACCCTTGGCGATCTCGCCAGGGACCGCGCCCGGGTCATGGATATGGCCAAGGCTGCACGTACTTTGGCTCGCCCCGATGCAACGGAGCGAGTCGTAAATTATTGTCTGGAGGCCGCTAATGGCTGATACAAACAATCCGCCGCTTGCTTTTCAAGTACCGGAAATGCGCCGGATTCGCCACATTCACTTTGTGGGTATCGGTGGTGCTGGCATGAGCGGCATTGCAGAAGTGCTGAAAAACCAGGGCTACGACGTGTCTGGTTCAGACATCAAGCAGGGTGTCGTCACAGATCGCCTCAAAGCCATGGGCATTGAGATACAGATTGGCCACCGTGAGGAAAACAGCGCCAAAGCTGACGTGGTTGTGGTGTCGTCTGCTGTGGCGTCAGATAACCCTGAAATGGTGTCAGCTCGCAGTCGGCGGGTGCCCATAGTGCCCCGTGCTGAAATGCTGGCAGAGATCATGCGTTACCGTCACGGCATCGCCGTAGCTGGTACCCATGGCAAGACCACCACCACCAGCCTGATTGCGTCGGTGCTGGGTGAGGCCGGCCTCGATCCCACTTTCGTGATCGGCGGCAAGCTGAACAGTGCTGGTACCAATGCCAAACTGGGTGGGTCGCGCTACCTGGTGGCTGAGGCGGATGAGAGCGATGCCTCCTTCCTGCATCTGACGCCGACCGTGTCAGTGGTCACGAACATCGAAGCCGATCATATGGACACCTACGACGGCGACGTGGAAAAGCTCAAGCAAACATTCGTGGACTTCCTCCACAACCTGCCATTTTACGGCCTGGCTGTAATGTGCGTGGATGATCCCTATGTGAACGAAATCATCCCCCGAATCTCCCGGGCCATCATCACCTATGGCATCAGTAATCCGGATGCGGATTATCGGGCCGAGAACATTGTCTCTGACGGCCTGAGAACTCACTTCGTGGTGAAGCGGCCGGGCGGTCGAAGCGACCTTACTGTGGAGCTGAAAATGCCTGGGCGGCACAACGTTCTGAACGCCTTGGCCGTGATCGCTGTGGCAACGGACGACGGCATAGCAGATGAAGCTATTTGTCGCGGGTTGGCAGCTTTCGCCGGCGTTGGTCGTCGCTTTCAGGTTTACGGGGATTACAAAATACCCAAAGGCACCATCACGCTTGTGGACGACTATGGTCACCACCCTACAGAGGTTGAAGCGGTCATTCGTGCCGCTCAGGGTGCCTGGCCCGAGCGCCGCATAGTGATGCTGTACCAGCCCCACAGATTTAGCCGAACCCGTGATCTGTATGAGGACTTTGTTCGGGTTTTGTCGGAGGTTGATAGCCTGTTGCTCATGGATGTTTACTCCGCCGGAGAAACAGCGGTTCCTGGCGCTGATAGTAGGGCGCTATGCCGCAGCATAAGACAGCGGGGCAAAGTTGAGCCTTTGTTTGTGGAAGATAATCGAGAGATTGAAGGCTTGTTGTCCACTGTTTTACAGGACGGCGATCTTTTGATTACTCAGGGTGCCGGGGACATAGGTGGGATAGCGATCCGGTTAGCGGCGCAAGGAGTTATTTCAGGTGAGTGATGTGAAGCATCCCGGAATACCGGCGTATCAGGCCGAGCCAGAGATGGTTAAGGCGCTTGGGCGTGTGGCTGTGTTTATGGGTGGGGATTCTGCTGAGCGCGATGTCTCTCTCAAAAGCGGCAAAGCGGTACTAGCCGCTTTGGTATCTGCAGGCGTAGACGCCTTTGCCATGGATGTTCAGGGATGCCTATTGAAAAGTGTAGAAAATCCGGACTTTGACCGGGTATTCATTGCTCTGCACGGCCGTGGTGGAGAAGACGGAACCTTGCAAGCGATTCTGTCTCAGGCGGGAATTCCTTATACGGGAAGTGAAGTGATGGCTTCCGCCCTGGCAATGGATAAATTGCGAACCAAATACGTCTTTGCCGGTTGCGGTTTGCCAACGCCTAAATTCAGAACCATGACGGCTGCAGGCGATGCTGAAAAACTTGTTCAGGAATTACGCACGCCTTTGAGTGTTAAGCCGTCGCGGGAAGGTTCCAGCATTGGCATCCGCAAAGTGAACAGCACAGCAGAGTTGGTGGAAGCCTATGAGGCTGCTGCAGCACTGGACACCCAAGTGTTAGTAGAAGAGTGGGTTGAAGGCCCCGAGTTTACGGTCAGTCTGTTGCAGGACAGAGCGCTACCAGCCATCGGATTGAGTACCGATCACGTGTTCTACGACTATGACGCGAAATATCTGGCGGACGATACCCGTTACCGGATTCCCTGTGGCTTGTCGCCTCAGGATGAAGCGAAGTTACAGAACCTCGCGCTGGAAGCTTTTCGGGTCGTGGGCTGTCGGACCTGGGGACGTGTAGACATCATGCAGGATGCAGAGGGTGAGTTCTGGCTTCTGGAAGTCAACACCGTCCCGGGTATGACCGATCACAGCCTGGTACCAATGGCTGCAAAAGCTGCGGGCATCAGCTTTGAAGAGCTGGTTGTGCGGATCTTGAGCGACACGCTGGAGGGAGCCAATGCTTGAAACACTACTAATCCGGAGCCGGGCGATACCGTCCGACCCTCCCCGGCGCCGGGGAGCAACAACCCTCGGTCCCGAGAAGGACCGGTTTGGAGTGTTGAAGGCAATTCTGGCAGCGGTGCCCTGGCTCCAGGCGGGCATGGGCATTGCGATTCTGCTTGTGGCGGGCCTTGTGCCTTGGGCAACAGGCAAGGTGCTGGGGGCCATGGACCAGCAAATTCTGGCCATTGATGTGAATGGTGATTTTGTCGGCGACAGCCGTGTTGCCATTGAGCGTCAGGCCGGCAACTGGATTGGCAAGAGCTACTTTTCAACGGACCTTTCGGACATAAAAGCAAATCTTGAGAGGCGTCCTTGGATTGAAACTGTAGCAGTGCGTCGGGTATGGCCGGATCGACTGGAAATTAACATCCGGGAAAAGAGGCCGCTGGCTTACTGGACTGACGGCCGCCTGGTCAGCCGAACGGGTGAGCTGTTTATGCCGCCCAACCCGGAAGTTGCAGGAAGATTGCCGCAGCTGGCTGGTCCGGATGAGCGGGTGCGTGATGTGATCAACATGGCGCGCACTATGAGCGACAAACTGGTTGGGCACGGCTTGGGATTCGCAGGGCTTTCGCTTGAGCGGCGCGGCGCCTGGACGCTTAGCCTCTCAAACGGAATTGAAGTGGTGCTGGGCCGGGATCAGGTCGCGAAACGCTTTGAGCGCTTTATTACGGTGTATGAAAACCGGCTGATATCACGGTCGGACGAAGTTAGCCGGGTGGATGCCCGCTACACGAACGGTGTGGCGGTTCAATGGAAGTTGGCGCAGGCCGCTTCCGGCCCGAAAACATAGAAACAGTAAATTCAGACCTACGGTTTGGTGGAACACATGTCATCGGTTGAAACGGAAAACATGATTGTCGGCCTCGATATCGGAACCTCTAAAGTGGTTGCGATCGTCGGCAAACGCAAGATGGACGGAACCATTGAGGTGGTGGGAATTGGTTCCCACCCTTCCCGGGGTCTGAAGCGGGGGGTGGTGGTCAATATCGAAACCACGGTTCAGGCGATTCAGCGAGCGGTTGAGGAAGCAGAGCTGATGGCCGGTTGCCGCATTCACTCTGTGTATGCAGGGATTGCAGGCAGTCATATCAAGAGCCTCAATTCCCACGGCATTGTCGCTATTCGCGACCGCGAGGTGACTCAGGCCGATATCGACCGGGTTATCGACGCTGCACAGGCCGTAGCCATTCCTGCCGATCAAAAAATTCTGCACATTTTGCCGCAGGAGTTTGTGATCGATAACCAGGAAGGCATCAAAGAGCCAATGGGCATGTCCGGTGTGCGTTTGGAGGCGAAGGTTCACTTGGTTACCTGTGCCGTGAACGCAGCCCAGAACATTGAAAAGTGCATTCGCCGCTGCGGTCTTGAAGCCGACGACATCATTCTGGAGCAGTTGGCTTCGAGCCACGCCATTCTCACAGATGACGAAAAAGAACTGGGTGTCTGTGTTGTGGATATGGGTGGTGGCACCACGGATATCGCCGTGTTCACCGGCGGGGCCATCCGCCACACCGCGGTAATCCCCATTGCGGGTGATCAGGTTACCAACGACATCGCCATGGCTCTGCGTACGCCCACGCAGAACGCAGAAGAAATCAAGATCAAATACGCCTGTGCTTTGACACAACTGGCTGGCGCTGACGAAACCATCAAAGTGCCCAGCGTTGGCGACCGGGCACCGAGGGACCTCTCACGACAGGCCTTGGCAGAGGTGGTGGAGCCCCGTTACGAGGAGTTGTTTACCCTCGTGCAATCAGAGCTGCGCAGGTCAGGATTTGAAGACATGATTCCGGCGGGAATTGTGATTACAGGCGGATCTTCAACCATGGAAGGTGTGGTCGAGCTTGCAGAAGAAATCTTCCATATGCCGGTACGTTTGGCGTGTCCGCACGCAGTGTCCGGCATGACAGAAGTTGTTAATAACCCCATCTACGCCACCGGCGTCGGGTTATTGATTCATGGTTTCCGGCAGATGGATCTTGGCCGGGCACCGGTGCTCAAGGGTGAAGACGCACCCTCGCTGTTTGAGCGCATGAAAGCCTGGTTTACCGGTCATTTCTGACGGTTCCGGGCAAGCAGTAAACGAAGGTATCTCGAAAAAAACGATCTCGAATTAACAGCCTGGAACAAGGCTGAAAACAGCACGAAGGGGAAGGGTATGTTTGAACTAGTCGATAATGTCCAACAAAACGCTGTCATTAAAGTAATCGGTGTGGGCGGTGGTGGCGGTAACGCCGTACGGCACATGCTGAACAGTGACATTGAGGGTGTAGATTTTATCTGCGCCAACACAGATGCTCAGGCGTTGGCTGGAATGGATGCGCGCCAGATCATTCAGCTGGGCGGTAACATCACAAAGGGACTCGGAGCAGGGGCAAACCCGGAAATCGGGCGCCAGTCTGCCCTGGAAGATCGCGATCGTATCGCCGAGTCTATTAAAGGCGCGGATATGGTGTTCATCACCGCTGGCATGGGTGGTGGTACTGGCACGGGTGCCGCCCCTGTTGTTGCTGAAGTTGCACGGGAAATGGGCATTCTGACCGTTGCCGTGGTAACCAAGCCGTTCAACTTTGAAGGCGGCAAACGTATGAGCCTGGCCGAAGAAGGGCTCAGAGAACTGGAAGAATGCGTTGACTCGCTAATCACTATTCCTAACGAAAAGCTGCTGGCGGTGCTGGGTAAGAAGACCAGCCTGTTGGATGCTTTCGCAGCTGCAAATGACGTTCTGCTTGGGGCGGTTCAGGGTATTGCTGATCTGATTACTCGCAACGGCATGATCAACGTCGACTTTGCTGATGTAAAAACAGTTATGTCCGAAATGGGTATGGCAATGATGGGTACGGCGACCGCCACCGGCGAGAACCGCGCGCGGGAAGCCGCCGAAGCCGCCATCCGCAGCCCATTGCTGGAAGACGTCAACCTGCAGGGTGCCAAGGGCATTCTGGTCAACATTACTGCGGGTATGGACCTGAACCTGGGCGAATTCTCCGAGGTTGGCGACATTGTGCGTGAGTTTGCATCGGATACCGCTACCGTTGTTGTTGGTACCGTTATTGATCCAGAGATGACCGACGAGCTTAAGGTAACGGTTGTTGCGACAGGCCTGGGCGGAGACCGTGAAAAGCCTACCAAGGTGGTGGATAACACCCGCTCCCTGGACGGTAAAACAGATTACAAACAGCTGGACCGCCCCGCAATCCTGCGTCGCCGTGCGGTATCTCACGGTAATGTTGCGATTGATCAGAGCAAGGAAAGTGAAGAGCAGGGTGTCGACTATCTCGATATTCCCGCATTCCTTCGCAGGCAAGCTGACTGATAATCTGTTGCAAATGACATCCGGTTGGGAGTGATTGTTGCAATTTTTAATCATGAACCCGGATAACGAAACGCTGGCTGCTGCAGCTACGTTGCTTAAAGTTTAGGCAGTGTTGGGCCGCGCAAATAGCAATCAGTCGTATTTTTTGGTATTCTCGACGCACGATTTTGTTTAGAATATCGCCAATTTTTACGGAATAACGAACCGATGATCAGACAACGGACACTTAAAAACACGATCCGTGCTACCGGTGTCGGGCTGCACTCAGGTGAAAAGGTTTACCTGACTCTCAAGCCTGCACCGATAGATTCGGGAATCATTTTCCGCCGCACCGATCTGGACCCAGTGGTCGAGATTCTGGCCTGCGCTGAAAATGTGGGTGAGACCATGCTGTCCACGACGCTGGTAAAAGACGGTGTCCGTGTGGCGACAATTGAGCACTTGTTGTCAGCCATGGCTGGTCTCGGTATCGATAACTGCTATGTAGAACTGAGCGCTGCAGAAGTGCCGATTATGGACGGTTCTGCCGGTCCATTCGTGTTTCTGCTGCAGTCTGCCGGCATTGCCGAGCAGGAAGCGGCCAAGCGATTCATTCGCATCAAGCGGGAAGTCACGATTGAAGAAGGCGACAAGAAGGCTACCTTCCTGCCGTTTGAAGGCTTCAAAGTGAGCTTCGGCATCGACTTTGACCACCCTGTGTTCAAAGGCCGTGCCCAGACTGCGACCGTGGATTTTTCAAGCACGTCTTTCGTGAAGGAAGTCAGCCGCGCACGAACTTTCGGGTTCATGCGCGATATTGAAAAGCTGCGAGCGATGAATCTGGCGCTGGGTGGCAGTGTAGATAACGCCATTGTGGTAGACGACTACAAAATCCTGAACGAAGACGGTCTTCGTTATGATGATGAATTCGTCAAGCACAAAGTACTGGACGCAATCGGAGATCTTTACCTGTTAGGCAATAGCCTGATTGGTGAATTCCGTGGCATCAAGTCTGGTCACGATCTGAATAATAAGCTGCTGCGCAAGCTCAGGGCGGAAGAAGATGCATGGGAAGTAGTGACCTTCGATAACGAAGAAACTGCCCCCATCTCCTATATGAAACCTGTGCTGGCGGTACCGGCATAAGGCTGGATGCCTTAATCCCGGACGTGGCTTGCGAGTTTTTCGAGAACCTCGCGTAGTTTTTGATCCTTCGTGTGCCCGGCTTCCTCTGTGAGGAGCTGGGCATTTTCTTTACTGAGGACTAACTTTTTCGCCGGTGGTTTTTCTTTAAATCTTGGTGGTACTACTTTTACTTTGAGCTTCCATACAAATCGGAACAGCTCGTGCTCCCGCAACTTATCCATGATTTCATGCTGACGGAAACGTATCTGGCTGGCCCTTCCGGCGTTATCGGCTGAAAGTGTTAGCTCGCCCTCGATACAGCACACAAAGCGAGTGCCTTGTGCCAACGCAGGCGGTAGTAGCGCGATTACTTCCTCTTCAGCCTGGCGGTGGGTATTGGCTTTTGCAACCAGTTCGCGCAGAACCGGCGTCCGGCCCAGGTTGTCGAAGGTCATTTTTTGCTCACTTTTTCGTTTCATAAGGCGTTTTCTTCTCGACGACCACGATAACGATTGGTTACACTTCGGCACGTTTTGTGCGTAGCGCCGGTGTTACTGTTGTTTTACCTTGTTGTAAATCAGTATGTCTACCGGGCGCTGCGATATATCAGTACGTAGTAGTTGCTAAGGATGGCAAACCCACTCGGATTATTCCGGGCTGCAACACTACAGGAAACGGTTGCGGTTCATTGATGAAATCAGAAAACACTATGAATATCATTCTTGTTGGCAAGAGTCACGGCAAGTCCCGTGTGCTGGCGCTGAATAGCACGGTTGTTATTGCCATGGCGCTTTTGGGCGCGGCATTGGTAGCAGCTGCAGGCTGGGTGGGATATAGCGTGGCGGTAGGCCAGGCTGAAGCCCGCGAACCGACGGACTCTGAGTTTGTTTCCCATTGGCAGGGCACGCTGGGAGAACAAAAAGCCGAGCTCGCCGGTTTGCAGCAGAATGTTCAGGATCAAGTAGATGCTCTGACACTGCGCCTTGGTGAGATTCAGGGTCGTCTGTTGCGCCTTGATGCCTTGGGTCAGCGCTTTGTGGAGTCCGGTCTGATTGCCAGTGATGAATTCGACTTTAATCAACCGGCAGCGGTTGGTGGCCCGGAAGATTCACTTCCCGCAGATTCATTCTCAGCGCCCGATTTGACCAGGATGATTGATGAACTGGAGCGCAAAATGCTTGATCGCGAGCAGCAGTTGCGCTTGCTGGATCAGGTATCGTCCCGTCAAAAGCTCGAGGATGAGTTGTATCTGGAAGGCCGTCCCATCACATGGGGTTGGTTGTCGTCACGCTATGGCTACCGCTCTGATCCGTTCACGGGTAAGCGTACCTGGCACGCCGGGGTTGACCTTGCAGGGAAGGATGGCAGTGACATTATTTCTGTTGCTGGCGGTGTAGTTACCTATGCCTCCGAGCGTCATGGTTACGGGAATCTGGTTGAAGTTGATCATGGTGAGGGTTTGGTTACCCGTTACGCCCATAGCAAGACAATCAAGGTGAAGGTGGGTGATGTAGTCCAGAAAGGACAGGTGCTCGCACTTATGGGAAGCACAGGACGTTCTACGGGCCCCCATGTGCACTTCGAGGTTATTCGCAACGGAAAATCCGAAAATCCTGAAACCTACATCAAGAGAGCCAGTCGCTAATAGCTCAGGTATCGCCTGACGTTCGCTAAGCCCCCGCCAGCCTCATCAGGTTCTTTAACTCCCGGTATTTGGCACAGGATAGCCGCATAACTTCGGCTATGTGAGCCCTGCCTTTTGTACTCCCGCAAAATAAGGTTAGAATGCCGGCTTCCTCCGTTTAATCAAAGAAGCAGTGGTCTATGTTCTCAAAGTTTGCAACCAAGATGTTCGGCAGTAAAAATGCCAGAGAAATCAAGAGAATGCGCAAGCTGGCCTTGGGTGTTAATGAGCTTGAAGAGCAGTTTGGCAATCTTACGGACTCCGAGTTGCAGGGCAAGACTGCCGAGTTCCGTCGTCGGCTGGATGATGGAGAGAGCCTTGATGCATTGCTGCCTGAGGCTTTTGCCACCGTCCGCGAAGCCGGGCGCCGGGTTATGGGCATGCGCCACTACGATGTGCAGCTGATCGGTGGTATTACCCTGCATGAGGGTAGGATTGCCGAGATGAAGACCGGCGAGGGTAAAACCCTGGTCGCCACTGTTGCTGTTTATCTGAACGCTTTGCCTGGCAAAGGCGTGCACGTAGTAACCGTAAACGACTATCTGGCTAGCCGTGATGCTGAATGGATGGGCAAGCTTTATCGCTTTCTTGGTTTGCAGGTGGGTGTGGTTGTTGCAGGCCAGCCTCCCGAAGAGAAGCGCGCCGCCTATCAGGCCGATATTACCTACGGTACCAACAACGAATTCGGTTTTGATTATCTCCGCGACAACATGGCCTTCAGCACCGACGATAAGGTGCAACGTGGCCTCTACTACGCGATTGTCGACGAAGTTGACTCCATCCTTATCGACGAAGCCCGTACGCCGCTGATCATCTCTGGCGCTGCGGAGGATAGCTCCAAAGCATACTTGGCTATCAACGAGCTGATCCCCAGCCTTGAGAAAGGAGAGGTCAGTGAGGAGGGCGAGTCGTCCGGCGACTTCACCATCGACGAAAAATCCCGTCAGGTTGAATTGACTGAAGTGGGGCATGAGCGTGTTGAAGAGCTTCTGCTGGGTCGTCAGCTACTGGAAGAGGGTGAGAGCCTCTACTCTGCAGCCAACCTGAGCTTGCTGCACCACGTGCATTCAGCCCTTCGCGCTCATCACCTGTTCCAGAAAGATGTGGATTATATTGTTCAGGGTGGCCAAGTTGTCATTGTTGACGAGCATACAGGGCGCACAATGCCGGGCCGTCGCTGGAGCGAAGGACTGCATCAAGCGATAGAAGCCAAAGAAGGCCTCAAAATTCAGGCTGAGAGCCAGACACTGGCTTCAACAACATTCCAGAACTATTTCCGGCTGTATGAAAAGCTTGGCGGCATGACGGGTACCGCGGATACCGAAGCGTTCGAATTTCGCCAGATTTACGGCCTTGACGTGGTGGTTATACCGCCCAACAAGCCGATCCAGAGAATTGATTACAACGACCTTGTCTATCTTACCCAGGATGAAAAGTTCCACGCCATCATTGATGAAATCAAGGATGTTACAGCCGAGGGACGGCCAATTCTGGTGGGTACCGCTTCCATTGAAGCCTCTGAATTGCTCTCCATGCTGCTGAAAAAGGCGCGTATTGAGCACAAAATACTTAACGCCAAACAGCACGAATCGGAAGCACAGATTATTGCTCAGGCGGGGCGGCCAGGTGCTGTGACAATCGCCACAAACATGGCGGGTCGTGGTACGGATATTGTACTGGGTGGTAACTGGGAGCACGAGGTTGCTGCCCTGGATAATCCCACCGAAGAAGAGGTTGCTCGCCTCAAGGCTGAGTGGACAGAACGCCACAATCAGGTTCTGGAAGCGGGTGGCCTGCACATTGTGGGCACCGAGCGCCACGAATCCCGCCGTATAGACAACCAGTTACGCGGCCGTGCCGGGCGTCAGGGTGACCCGGGTTCTTCTCGTTTCTTCCTGTCTCTGGAAGATAATCTGATGCGTATCTTTGCGCCGGATCGCGTCAAGAGTCTGATGCAGGCTATGGGAATGAAGAAAGGCGAAGCCATTGAGCATCGGATGGTTACCAACGCCATTGAGAAATCCCAACGCAAGGTTGAAGGCCGTAACTTCGACATGCGTAAAACGCTGCTTGAGTACGACGACGTAGCGAACGATCAGCGTACGGTTATATACGACCAGCGCAATGAAGTGATGTCTTCAGAGGATGTCTCCGAGATGGTTGATACCATCCGTGAGGATGTTGTTGATACGCTGGTCAGCGAGCATATTCCACCCCAGAGCATGCCTGAACAGTGGGATGTAGCAGGTCTGGAAGCCCAGTTGCAGTCCGAAATGGCTGTTGATCTGCCAGTTCAGTCCTGGTTGGATGAGGATAAGAAGCTGTACGAAGACAATCTTCGTCAAAAAATTCTGGACGAAATCGTTGCAGCATACAGGGCGAAGGAAGAGATTGCCGGCGCTGAGTCCATGCGCAGATTTGAAAAACAGGTGTTCCTGCAGGTTCTGGATACCTTGTGGAAAGAACACCTTTCCAACATGGATCACCTGCGTCGCGGTATCCATTTGCGTGGCTACGCTCAAAAGAACCCCAAGCAGGAATACAAGCGCGAAGCGTTTAACCTGTTTGAAACCATGCTGGATACCATGAAGCGTGATGTAACCCGCGTGCTTTGCCATGTTCGGGTTCAGAGCCGGGAAGAAATGGAAGAGGTTGAGCGTCGCCGCAAGGAAGAACTCGAGCAAGAGCTTGCCCGGGCACGCCTGCGTCACGATGAAACCAGTGCGACAGCGCAAGGCGAAGGCGAACGAAGGGATGAAGAGCAGGGTGCGCCAGAAACCTTTGTGCGCCAGGAGCGTAAAGTGGGTCGTAACGAACCTTGCCCATGCGGATCCGGCAAAAAATTCAAACAGTGCTGTGGCAAGGTGAGCTGACTACCCTGCACTGACACAAAAAAGTACGGAGCCCGCAATCGACCAGTTAACTGGCAGACTGCGGGTTTTTCGTTTTCAGACCTATTCATACAAGTAGCATTCTCAACAGGAGCGGCAGGATGGCGGTTGGACCAGGAACCTTACCCGAGTTTTCCCCGGTAGCAGGTGTCAAGGTGGGTATTGCCAGCGCAGGGATCAAGAAGCCTGGACGCAAGGACATAGTGGTGTTTGAACTGGCACCGGGAAGCCGTGTTGCCGGCTTGTTTACCCGCAACCAGTTCTGCGCTGCCCCGGTAACCTTGAGTCGCAAGCATCTGGCTGAAAAAGCCCCGCGTTACCTTTTGATCAACACAGGTAATGCCAATGCGGGTACAGGTGCCCGTGGCATGGATGATGCGCTTGCGTGTTGTCAGGCCTTGGCAGAGCATGCCGGCGTCACTGCTGCAGAGGTGCTGCCGTACTCAACAGGGGTGATTGGTGAGCCTTTGCCGGTTCAGAAGATTGTGGGCGCTTTGCCAGAAGCCTTGGGCAGCACGGCGGACAATCGCTGGGCGGAAGCGGCGAGCGGTATAATGACCACAGACACACGGCCCAAGGGCGCATCGGTTCAGGTTGATCTGGACGGCCACACAGTGACTATATCCGGCATCAGCAAGGGCGCAGGTATGATTCGCCCCAATATGGCCACCATGCTGGGCTTTATCGCCACCGATGCGCGTATTGCGCAAGATGCGTTGCAGGTTTTGGCATCAGAGTTAGGGGAGCAATCCTTCAACCGAATCACCATTGATGGTGACACCTCCACCAACGATGCCTGTACGCTCATCGCCAGCGGTCAGTACGCCGGTCCGGAAATTACTCTCGACAGCCCGCACTTGCCGGCGCTTAAGGCGGCGTTGAAAGATATCTATATGGATCTCGCCCACGCCATCGTGCGTGACGGTGAAGGTGCCACCAAGTTCATTACCATTCAGGTTAATGGTGCAGCGGCCCAGCAGGAGGCTCTGGATGTGGCTTATACCGTCGCTCACTCACCTCTGGTGAAGACCGCGTTGTTTGCATCAGATCCCAACTGGGGGCGCATTCTGGCCGCCGTAGGCCGGGCTGGGGTGGTGGATCTGGACGTTAACGCCCTGGAAATTCATCTCGGAGACGTATGTCTTGTGAGCGACGGTGGACGCGCTGAGGATTATTCCGAGGAGCGAGGGCAGGCGGTTATGGATCAGGAAGAGATAACTATCGCTATCGATCTTAAGCGGGGCGATATCAGCGAAACCGTCTGGACCTGCGATTTCTCCCATGACTATGTCACCATCAACGCAGACTATCGCAGCTAAGTATGGCCCAGGCAGAAAGTGAGACTCGGGAAGTTCATGTCGCGGTGGGCGTCATTGTCCGCCAGGGGCGTGTGCTTATTGCCCGCCGCCCCGACCATGTCCATCAAGGTGGTTTGCTGGAATTTCCCGGTGGAAAAGTTGAGCCGGATGAAACGGTACAGGCTGCCTTGGTTCGGGAGATTGCCGAAGAAACCGGTTTAAACATACCGGAGAGCTCCTTGCGACCAGTGATTGGTATCCGCCACGACTACGGCGACAAGCGGGTGTTTCTGGATGTTTGGCGAACGGATCAGGCCGAGGGTGACGCTCATGGCCGCGAAGGGCAGCCCATAGAGTGGGTTCGCCCTGAAAGCCTACGGGATGAGGATTTTCCGGCAGCTAACCGACCAATTATCCGGGCCCTGCAGCTCCCTTGCTTGCTGGCGATAACCGGCGGGTTCAGTTCTGATGACAACCCCGGCCAGCTCCTAAGCAGGGCACTTGTGAATTTGTCAGAGCAAGACCATTCAGCGTTGATTGTGTTGCGGGTACCGGCTTTGGATACAGAAAGCTATGCCTCTCTTGCCGAAGCTGCGTTAGACATGTGTGAGGGGGCCGGTGTCGGCCTTGTGGTGCATGGCTCGCCTGCTGCGTTTGATGATGCCCCCGATGCGGCCGGGCTGCATCTGCCATGGCGAGAGGCCCAAAAACTTGAGGCAAGGCCTGTGCCCGATGGGGTATGGCTTGGGGTTTCCTGCCACAACGCCCGTGAGATAGATCATGCGGTGGCGATTGGGGCAGACTATGTGACGCTTGGCCCGGTAAAGCCCACAGAGACGCACCCGGGCGCTCCCGTGCTGGGCTGGGCGGGATTCCGTGATCTGGTCGCAAGCGCACCCATTCCAGTTTTCGGGCTGGGAGGGCTGCAGCCAGAAGATCTTGATGAAGCTCAGCAGGCAGGCGCTCAAGGTATCGCCGGGATCCGATACTGGTGGCCTCAGGCTTGACCTGGATTCGCCGCGCTGTCCTGCATCTCTGGTATGCTCCTGCAGCTCGATACTTATTTTGGTACTGCGTTTTAGTACTACGCACTCATTACTTACTGACACTGAACCCCGGGAGACACCGTGAGTAAACTGACCCATCTTGACGACAAGGGTGAAGCCCGCATGGTGGACGTTACGGAGAAAGCCGTAACGGAACGTGAAGCGCGCGCCGAAGCGACCATTCACATGGCGGCAGAAACCCTCCGGATGATCATCGACGGGGAGCACCCGAAAGGTGATGTGCTGGCCGTCGCCCGTATCGCCGGAATCATGGCCGCCAAACGAACCCACGATCTGATTCCGTTATGCCACGCCCTGAACCTCACATCAGTGAAGGTGGAGCTAACCGCAGGGGCAGACGGCGCATCGGTACACATACTGACCCGGTGCAAACTTTCCGGGCAGACAGGCGTCGAAATGGAGGCTCTGACAGCCGCCAGTATCGCAGCACTGACCCTTTACGACATGTGCAAGGCCGTCGATAAGGGCATGGAAATTGGCAAGGTGCGTTTGCTGGAGAAGAAAGGCGGGCGCAGTGGGCATTGGATTGCTGACGACCACTGATGCCTGATGGGCGCGCCCATGATAGAATACGCGCCCAGATTTACTGAACCACGAGGACGTACTGTGGCTGTTCGTTACATCGAGACCTGCCGGTTGCCGACCCCGTTTGAGGTATTCGATATGCATGGCTTTGAAGAACCGGACACGGGAAAGGAGCATGTTGCCCTGACCCTGGGGTCGCTGGACGGCGACGAGCCCATGCTGGCCCGCACGCACTCTGAATGCCTTACGGGCGATGCGTTGTACAGCATGCGTTGCGATTGTGGTTATCAGCTGGAAGAAGCTTTGCGCAGTATCGCCCGCGAAGGTCGCGGTATTTTGATGTACCTGCGTCAGGAAGGTCGGGGTATTGGCTTGCTTAACAAAATCCGCGCCTACCATTTGCAAGATCAGGGCGCAGATACTGTGGAGGCGAATGAGCGTCTTGGCTTTGCAGCAGACTTGCGCGATTACAGCATGTGCAAGGATATGTTGGAGCACCTGGGTATCAAAAGCCTTCGTCTGATGACGAATAATCCTCGCAAGGTCAAAGCACTGACCTCATATGGCATCGCAGTCACCGAACGCGTTCCCTTGCACGTTGGTCGCAATCCTCATAATGAGCATTACCTCGACACCAAGCAAAGCAAACTCGGGCACTGGCTGGAAACTCATCAGGACGATGATCCCCAGCAATAACGCCAGCCTTGAGCTACACGCAGACACGAAAAAAGCCCGCCTGATGAACTGAGCGGGCTTTTTTCGTATTGGCCTGGCAGTGTTATTTGACCGCTTTGAGCCTTTGGTGCTGAAGACGCTCCATGCGAGTGCTTATGGCAGCGAATAGGCCATTGGCGTCCAGTCCACAATCCTTCAGAAGCTCGTCGTGCTTACCGTGATCAATGAAAGTATCCGGTAATCCGAGTTGAAGCACGGGCATCAAAACTTCTTGGCTGTTCAGGAATTCCGTAACAGCGCTTCCTGCGCCACCCGCAATGGCATTCTCTTCCAGGGTGACCAGCAGGTGGTGCTGCTCCGCGAGCTCCAGAACCAGCGCCTCGTCCAAAGGCTTGACGAAGCGCATGTCAGCTACGGTAGCCCCAAGCTGCTCTGCAGCTTCCAGAGCTGGTGTGAGCAGCGTGCCAAAATTAAGAATAGCAATGCCGCTGCCTTCGCGAACCTTGCGTCCCTTGCCAATTGTCAGAGGGGTAAGTTCTTTTTGGATATCTGCACCTGGCCCGGTTCCACGTGGATACCGCACAGCTGCTGGGCCATCGAACATCAGACCAGTATGAAGCAGTTGACGGGTTTCGTTCTCGTCCGAAGGCGTCATCAGTACCATATTCGGTATGCAGCGCAGATAGCTGATATCGAAAGCACCGGCGTGGGTAGGGCCGTCCTCACCAACCAGTCCCGCACGGTCGATCGCGAACAACACATCCAGATTCTGGATGGCCACATCGTGAATCAGCTGATCGTACCCGCGCTGTAAAAAAGTCGAGTAGATTGCAACCACTGGTTTAGCACCATCGCAGGCCATGCCCGCTGCAAGCGTTACAGCATGCTGTTCCGCAATGGCCACATCAAAATATCGATCCGGGAAGCGTTCAGAGAATGCCAGCAAATCCGAGCCTTCGCACATAGCGGGGGTAATGCCGCTCACGCGCTCATCCAGCTCAGCTGCATCACACAGCCATTGGCCGAATACGTTCGCGTACTTCTGCTTAGTGGCGACAGGTTTAACCGGCTCCGGCTTGCTGGTGGGCACAGGTTCAATCTTGTTGATTGCGTGGTAGCCAATGGGGTCGGCTTCCGCAGGGGCAAAGCCCTTACCCTTGGTCGTTACCACGTGGAGAAATTGAGGCCCCTCAAGCTCGCGGATATTCTCCAGAGTCTCGACCAGCAAGGGTAGGTCATGGCCGTCGATGGGCCCGATGTAATTGAAGCCCAGCTCTTCAAACAGGGTGCCCGGCACGATCATGCCCTTGAAGTGCTCTTCGGTTTTCTTGGCTAGCGCCATCAGCTGTGGCGCACCTTGGAGAACCTTCTTGCTGCTATCGCGAACCTGATTATAGGTGCGGCTCGATAGCAGCTTGGCAAAATAGTTGGACAGACCACCAACATTGCGCGAAATCGACATGTCGTTGTCGTTCAGAATTACCAGCATATCAGCGCGCAGATGCCCGGCGTGATTCAGTGCCTCGAAGGCCATGCCTGCGGTCATGGCGCCATCACCAATAACGGCAATGCTCTTGCGACCAGTACCCTGCTGTCGGGCGGCGATCGCCATGCCTAGGGCGGCACTGATGGACGTGCTGGAATGGCCTACGCCAAAGGTGTCGTAGTCGCTTTCCGAGCGTTTGGGGAAACCGGCCAGGCCATCTTTGCGCCGAATGCTGCCCATCTGTTCGCGTCGGCCGGTGAGAATCTTATGTGGGTAGGCCTGGTGGCCAACATCCCATACCAGTCGGTCTTCCGGCGTGTTGAAAACATAGTGCAATGCTACGGTGAGTTCGAGCACGCCAAGCCCGGCGCCAAAATGGCCCCCGGTCTGCCCAACCGACCACAGCAGAAATGCCCTTAGCTCTCTCGCAAACTGAGTAAGCTGATCAGAGGCTAGCTCACGCAGTTGGGCGGGTACGTCAACCCGGTCCAGCAACGGCGTGTTGGGCCGCTGTGAGGGGATTTCCTTGAAAATATAAGTGTCCTGCATCTATACGGGTCTTTTCCGGGATGTTCGATAACTGGCTGCCATTATAATGGAACAGGGGGGCCTGTTTCACACATGTCAGCAAGTTCAGTAAGTTCTTGCCACCACGTAATCCGCCATGGCTCGAAGAGGATCGGCTTCCGGCCCGAAGCCTTTCAGGCTCTCAAGTGCGCTGTCCAGCAAAGAGGAGAGGTGCTCACGTGCTCCGGTTAGCCCCAACAGAGCCGGATAGGTCGGCTTGGCACGGGCGATATCCGAGCCTTGAGGCTTCCCGATAGTTTCGGTGTCGCCTTCAATGTCCAAGAGGTCATCCTGAACCTGAAAGGCGAGCCCGAGGGCTTTCGCGTAGGCTGTCAACGCTTCCAGTGAGCGATCACATACTCCGGGCGCGGTCAGTGCACCAATACGAACGCTGGCTTCAATTAATGCTCCGGTTTTATGTCGGTGCATGTTTTCGAGCTGTGCCAGAGTCAGGCTCTTGCCTACAGATTCAAGATCAATAGCCTGACCAC
This sequence comes from Marinobacter sediminicola, assembly GCF_031157525.1. Taxonomy (GTDB): domain Bacteria; phylum Pseudomonadota; class Gammaproteobacteria; order Pseudomonadales; family Oleiphilaceae; genus Marinobacter; species Marinobacter sediminicola. Next base: position 174,301 of record NZ_JAVIXR010000006.1, on the reverse strand, counting down.
CTACCATGCCGCTATGACCACTTGCGTGGGCCAGTTCCTGAATCATGGCAAGCCGTGCTGGCGCTTCTATGCCGGGAGCCTCCGCCAGCCATTCAAATGCCAATGCCTGCAGGGCATCGCCGGCAAGAATGGCTGTAGCCTCATCAAAGGCAATATGGGCGGTTGGCCGGCCCCGACGCAGTTCGTCGTTGTCCATGGCTGGCAGGTCGTCATGAACAAGGGAATAAGCGTGGATCAGCTCGATCGCACAGGCAGGTACCAGCGCGATCTCCATGTTCTGCCCCAGAGCACTTGCAGCGGCCAGACTTAATGCCGGCCGGATACGTTTGCCACCGCCCAGAACACTGTAGCGCATGGCCTCCTGAAGCCGCTCAGAGGTCGACCCGGACGCAATGAGGCGATCCAGCTCTGCATCCACGCGGCTGCGGCAGGTTTCAAGATAATCCATGGTGGGCAGAGTCCGGTTAGGCATCAGTCGGCGTCGTCCGGAGTAAATGGGCGGGTTTCCAGGGTTCCGTCGTCATTTTGCACCAGCTGTTCAACCCGCTGCTCGGCGCCTTTAAGAGCCTGTTGGCATGCGCGGGTAAGTTTTACACCGCGCTCGAAGGCTGTCAGGGATTGTTCGAGAGACAATTCCCCTTGTTCGAGGTTGCGAACAAGTGTTTCCAGCTCATCAAGAGACTTTTCAAAGTCGGCAATGGATGTTGCGCCTTGTTGACCGGCCATTGGCGGCCCTCCGATCGGGTGGACGAATTTCGCCGATTATATCAGAGGCTGAGCGCTATCGCTGCCAGTGGAATTGCCGGTATTCTGCAGGGCGTCCGTCGGGTACCCAACTCTGTTCACTAACGTGGATGTCGCCGGTGATCGAGACGCTGATTACGGTGGTTGCGCGGGTGCCGTATTCTGTTCCTGTTATAAATGGAGATGAAAGAAAACGTTCGGTATCACGGTGCACGCCGGAGTTCGGGAGCAGGTGGTCTGGTGCGGGTGTGGTGTCTTGCAGCAGGCTGGTAAGATCTTTGTGCAGAGTGTCTGTATTCTTCCCTGCAGATTTAACTGTGTGGCCAACCACTTCCCTGAGGCGCAAAAGCTTGGGCCAGGGCGTTTGGAGCAGGTGATTGCTCAGGCCATAGGTGCCACGAAAAATTCTGCGGCCCGGGTGAGCATCTCTGTTGCTGTAGTACCAACCAGACGTGTCACCGATACGAACCAGATTGAACCCTGCGTAGCGGGAAGATGTGCCTTCAAGGCTCCTTTGCATTTGCAATTCCGATTCCTCAAGTGCTCGCAACGGTAACTCACCGCGACTGATTTGCCCGGCTTCCGGCGACCCCTCGCGAACATTGGTTACCGCAGTGACAAGCCCTTCAGGGGAAACGGCCAGCCAGGTGCCGCCGGATTGTAAGTCCTTGCCGGAGAGCACTCGGTTGCCGTTTTCAGTAGTCCACCAGTCCAGAGGTGCGGTGGGCCTTCGGAAAAACTCATCCCGGTTAGCGGCTACCACCAGAGGATATCGGGCGCTCTGGCCAAGGGAAAATGCGATCAGGCACATGCGACGTTGCTCTCCAGTGGGTGATGGGGGTGCTGCTTGTGGTGAAGTTGCCACGGCCGGTGTGTATCATACCAGCCTTGTTTTACCGGATGTGTGAGAGTGTATGTCCCTGTTATCCGTATTTGCCATCTATATGGTGCTTGGCGCGTTTGCTGGCACTCTTGCAGGCCTCTTCGGGATTGGTGGCGGCCTTATTATCGTGCCGGTACTGATTTTCAGTTTCGGGGCTCAGGGTTTTAGTCTGGAAATTGCGGCACATATGGCCGTTGGCACCTCACTTGCGACCATCGTGTTTACATCCCTCAGCTCCATTCGTTCGCATCACGGTCATGGGGCTATCCGCTGGGATGTATTCCGGCCGATGGCCTGCGGTATCGTTGCTGGCGCGCTTATAGGCGCCTGGACAGCGGCCCTGTTAAGCGGAGCTATGCTGGAACTTATTATCGGTGTGTTTGTCATTCTGGTCGGGCTGAAAATGCTGTTCGAGGTAAACCCCTCGCCAGGCCGAAATGTTTCAGGCAAAGCCGGCCTTGCAAGTGCGGGTGCAGGTATTGGCTGGGCCTCAGCGATTTTCGGGATAGGCGGCGGAACGCTTACTGTGCCCTACCTGAGCTGGAGCAATGTTCGTATGCAGCAGGCGGTAGGCACCTCCGCCGCCTGCGGATTGCCAATTGCGGTTGCCGGTGCTGTGGGCAATGCCTGGACAGGGTGGGGCGAGCCGGCCCTGCCGGAATACAGCCTTGGTTATATTTATTTGCCGGCTTTGATCGGGATTATTCTTACCAGTGTGCTGTTTGCTCGCGTGGGAGCGAACCTGGCACACCGGCTTAACGCCAAAGCCCTGAAACGCGTGTTCGCCATCCTGCTGCTACTGGTTGGCCTACGTTTTCTTTTAAGTTGAGAGGTTATTGATGCTCCAGCATCCACAGATAGACCCGGTGGCCATTTCCCTTGGGCCGCTCAAGATACACTGGTACGGATTGACCTATCTCGTCGGCTTTGTTGCAGGCTGGTGGTTGGGCCGTCTACGCGCCCGCAAACCCGGCTCTCCGATTACCGAGGAGCAGATGGGCGACCTGCTGTTCTATCTGGCGCTCGGGGTTATCCTGGGCGGGCGCTTTGGCTACGTAATTTTCTACAATTTTGACGCCTTCCTGGCAGACCCTCTATGGCTTTTGCGAGTATGGGAAGGGGGCATGTCCTTCCACGGCGGACTGTTGGGCGTTATGTTTGCCATGTGGTGGTACGGTCGAAAAATCGGTACCGGCTTCTGGCACCTTGCCGACTTCGTTGCACCTCTGGTGCCTGTGGGCCTGGGGGCAGGGCGAATTGGCAACTTCATCAACGGTGAACTCTGGGGCAAACCAACGGATGTGCCCTGGGGCATGGTCTTCCGTCAGGCTCCGGATGCGCTCGCACGACACCCCTCCCAGCTTTACCAGTTCGCCCTGGAAGGCGTGCTGTTTTTTATCATTCTTTGGTGGTTCTCATCCAAGCCACGCCCAAGAATGGCGGTGTCAGGCCTGTTCCTGGTTTGCTACGGTATTTTCCGCTTCCTGGTTGAGTTTGTACGTCAGCCAGATGCGCAGTTGGGGTACCTGGCATTTGACTGGGTCACCATGGGGCAGGTGCTGTCCTTACCCATGCTTCTGGCCGGCCTGGCCTTGATGTTCATTGCTTACCGGAGAAACGCGGAATGAAAGCCTATCTCGACCTGATGCGCGACGTAGTGGACAACGGATTCGACAAAGGCGACCGCACCGGCGTTGGCACCCGCTCGGTTTTCGGACGCCAGATCCGCTTTAATCTCCAAGACGGCTTTCCCTTGGTCACCACCAAAAAAGTCCACCTGCGCAGCATCATCTATGAGCTACTCTGGTTCCTGAAAGGCTCCACAGACAACAATTGGCTGAAAGAGCGCAAAGTCTCCATCTGGAACGAGTGGGCACTGGAAAGCGGCGACCTCGGGCCGATTTACGGCAAGCAATGGCGAAGCTGGGAGTGCCCGGACGGCCGCGTGGTAGACCAGATCAGCGAAGTGATCGACCAGATCCGCAAAAAGCCAAACTCCCGCCGCCTGATCGTATCCGCCTGGAATCCGGCCGAGCTTCCGGATGAATCGATTGGCCCTCAGGAAAACGCCGAGAAAGGCCTGATGGCACTGGCACCCTGCCACTGCCTGTTCCAGTTCTACGTGCTCGACGGCAAGCTCTCTTGCCAGCTTTATCAGCGTAGTGCAGATCTTTTTTTGGGCGTACCCTTCAACATTGCGTCATACGCCTTGTTAACGCATATGATTGCGCAGCAGTGTGATCTGGAAGTTGGCGAGTTTGTGCATACCTTTGGCGATTGCCACCTGTATCAAAATCATCTCACCGATGACATCGTTTTCGAGCAGCTAAAGCGCGAGCCCAAAGCCCTGCCGAAGTTGGTTATCAAGCGTAAGCCAGATTCAATTTTTGACTACGAACTGGAAGACTTCGAGTTCGAAGGCTACGACCCTTACCCTGGCATCAAAGCGCCTATAGCTATTTAAGCTCGCCCGGTCCAAATGTAGGTGTACGAATTCGAGAGGAAAAGAAATGCGAAAAGCACTAATCGTCGCCATGTCCCGAAACCGCGTTATAGGCCGAAACAACAATCTGCCATGGTACCTACCGGGCGACCTGAAATACTTCAAGCAAGCCACCATGGGCAAACCCATCATTATGGGGCGCAAAACCTGGGACTCCATTGGCAGACCCCTGCCGGGCCGGATGAACGTCGTCATCTCCCGCAATCCAGATTGGGAAGCACCCGCAGGAACGGCAAGCTCGAAATCACTGAATGAAGCACTAATTAAAGCCGAAGCACAGGCAGAGCTGGACGGCGTCGATGAGGTAATGATTATCGGGGGAGGGCAAATCTATGCGGAAGCGCTACCCATGGTAGACCGCATCTATATCACTCAGGTGCACGCCGAAGTGGATGGCGATGCGTACTTCCCGGAAGTGAACTGGGATGAGTGGGAGGAAATCGGACGGGAGGATTTCTCCGCGTCCGATAACAATCCTTACGACTACAGCTTCGTTGTCTATCAGCGCTTGGCGTCAGATTGACGAGGAGGCCGCTTACCTGCCGGCTTGCCGCCTTTGCCGGGTGGCTTGCCACGGGCACCCGCGCCGCCAGGGCCGCCGCGTCCTTTGTAGCCACCTTTGGGTGGTCCTTTACGGAATTCACCCGGGCGGCCGCCACCACCTTTGCGATCACGGCGAGCAGGTGCAGAAGCAGACACTACTGGCAGGGCTTCTGGCTGTTCCAGAGGTAGCAAGCCAGGCTGCATTGCCTCCATCCAGCACGCCAAAGCGCCCGCAACCATGGCAATGTCCATCTCGTTGCGCTCAGCGATCTCATCCAGCAATGCCATAGACTTGGCGAGTTTCTTGTCCTCAGCAAAGCCCAACAGCTGGGTTTCGAATTGCTCTTCGCGCATTTTTTTCAGTTCAACCGGCGAAGGCAGCTCATAAGCCATCATAGGGGAGTTGGTCGCGCGCTCAAGAGTGCGCAGCCAGCTCCGCTCACGGGGAGTGACCAGAAGAATCGCTTTGCCTTCGCGCCCGGCGCGGCCGGTACGGCCCACTCGGTGAATGTAGGCTTCGCTGTCGTAGGGCACATCGTAATTGATAACGTGAGTGATTCTGGGTACGTCCAGACCACGAGCGGCAACGTCCGTTGCAACGATAATATCTTTCTTGCCGCGCTTCAGATCTTCAACAGTCTGCTCGCGCTGACGCTGGTTCAGATCACCGTTCAGAGGTGCTACTGCGTGCCCACGGGCACTGAGCTTCTCGGCCAGAAGAGTGGTTTCAGCCTTGGTGCGTACAAAAATAATTGCACCTTCGGTTGGCTCCACTTCCAGAATGCGGGTCAGAGCGTCGAGCTTACGTTCTGCATAAACCGGCAGAAAGTACTGGGAAATACGCTCAACGGTGCGGGTTTCGCTCTCGATTTTCACTTCTACTGCGTCGCGCAGGTAGGTTTGGGCAACCTTCTTGATCTGCGGTGGCATGGTGGCAGAGAACAATGCACGCTGACAGTCAGCTGGCGTTTTGGCCAGAATGGCTTCTACGTCATCAATGAAACCCATGCGCAGCATTTCGTCGGCTTCGTCCAGCACAAGTGCCTTCAGGTTGCCCAGGCGCAAGGTGCCTTTGCGCAGGTGGTCGAGCATACGACCCGGTGTGCCGACAATAACCTGCGCACCACGCTTGAGGCCTTTGATCTGGGGATAAAAGTCCTGACCGCCGTAAATTGGCAGTACGTGGAAATTGCGAAATTTTGTAGCGTAGGAGGTAAAAGCCTCCGCCACCTGGATGGCCAGCTCCCGGGTTGGGGCCAGAACCAGAATTTGAGGTTCAGTTATAGATGCATCAACTCTGCTTAGCAGCGGTAATGCGAAGGCGGCGGTTTTACCCGTGCCGGTCTGGGCAACGCCCAGTAGATGTTTGCCAGCGAGCAGTGCAGGAATGCACTGGGCCTGGATGGGCGTTGGGGTTTCGTAGCCAATAGCAGATACAGCTTCAAGTACGGCTGGATCAAGCCCCAGTTCGGCAAAGGACAATTCAGACATTGATTTACTCGGTATTCGGGAGGTAAAGCATTGCCGGGCAATGCATATGTGGCGATATTATAACCGCTTTTGGTCTAATTTAATACGTGAAATCTTTCATGCTGTGTAGGTAGTTGCCGGGGCACTGCCATTGCATTGTTTTCGTGTTTTGTGCAGGCTTTCATTTTGACTGGTAGGTTGCTAACAGGGAAGCGCTATGACCTTTGATGAACTGATTGCTGCTGGCCGTGCCGGCAAAGAGCTGGAGATGCCTGCAACCTGGGCCCAGGGGCGTGCAACCTTTGGTGGCTTGGTGGCTGCCCTGGTTTTTGATCGCATGGACCATGCGGTGGTAGATGGCAGGCCAATGAGGTCCATGAGCGTATCATTTGTCGGGCCGGTAGAGGCAGAAGTGCCAGCCGTTTTCGATGTTCAAATTTTACGTGAGGGGAGAGCTGTTACCCAGGTCGAGGGGAGAATTGTTCAGAACGGAGAGCCTCGGGTGGTGTGTATTGGTGCATTTGCCGGCCACCGGGAATCGATTGTGCGGCTGGAGGGTGAATCGGCTCCGGACGCGAATCCGGTAGATAAATGCCAGGAACTGCCTTTCATTGAAGGTGTGACCCCCGGGTTTATTAGACACATAGAGATGCGTTGGGCATATGGGGGCATGCCGTTCAGCGGTGTGGGTGGGCGTGAAATGGGAGGGTGGATGCGCTTCCGGAAAGAGCCTGAAGAGCTTACAGATGCTCATATAGTGGCGCTGGTTGATGCCTGGCCTCCAGCGATTCTCCAACATTTTAAATCGGCCGTACCAGCCAGTTCGCTAACCTGGGCGCTGGATATTATTCATCCCAGGCCGGCGCTGAAAGCGGACGACTGGCTTTTGTACAAGGCGACGATTGATCAGTCAGGAGACGGCTATTGCCATTGCGAAGCCCGGGTATGGACACCTCGGGGCGAGTTGCTGGCACTAAGCCGTCAAACGGTCGCCGTTTTTGGCTGATGGCAGCTCAGGCCGCCATCTCTGCCTTTAATGCGTCAATAATGATTCGCGCGAAATCTTCGGGGGAGTCTTCCTGCAAAAAGTGCCCTCCGCGCAGTGTAATGTGAGGTTGCCCCAATGCGCCAGGGATGCGACGTTGCATATAGCGGTCCCCACCCCGGGTGATGGGGTCGCCGCTGCTGAAGCAGGTTATGAAAGGCTTACGCCATTTTTCCAGAACTTTCCATGCGGCCTTGTTGGCGCTGCTTGCCGGATCGCCAGGCGATACAGGTACCAGTTTTGGAAATGCCCGCGCCCCTGCTTTGTACTCTGCTGAAGGGAAGGGGGCCTCGTAGGCTGCTAACTCGTGTTTGTTCAGGGTTCGCTCGGTGCCCAGTTGTACAATTCGGCCAACGGGAAACCAGGGGCTGTGGATAGCAAAGGCTTTCCACACGCTGAATGCTGCCGGCGCGCGGGTTTCTCCGGTTGGCAGCATGCCGTTACCTACAATAATGCGCTGGAATCGGTTTGGTAGTGCTGCAGCAAGGCGCAGGCCCAGAAGCGAACCCCAGTTTTGGCAAACCAGAGTGATATTCTGGAGATCCATAGCTTCCAGCCAGTGCGTGAGCCAAGCCAGGTGGCGTTCGTAAGTATAGTCGTCAACAGATGCTGGTTTGTCGGACTTTCCGAAACCTATCAGGTCAGGTGCCAGCACCCGGTGGCCCTCAGCCGCGACGATAGGGATCATATGGCGGTACAGATACGACCAGGATGGCTCTCCATGGAGCATAAGAACAGGCGAGGCGCCAGCTGGGCCTTCGTCAACGTAGTGCATGCGGAGGCCGGGCTCTACATCCATATAGTTGGGGGTGAACGGGTAATCCGGAAGACCTGCGAAACGGCTCTCATCGGTTCTCAGAATACGCATGCCATCGACTGTCCTGACTGATTGGTTGCGTGATCATTGCCGGCTTTGCTTATCCAGAGCCCGATCAACAATCTTCAATCACTAGGATAAATCAGTTCACAGGTTGCTGTGTTTGAGTTGCGTAACAGTGCGTTGTGGCTTTGAATCAGGAATTGTCCGGGGCCACTGCTGGGCGGCGGTTGGAGCGCTTGTCTTCCCAGCTGAGGTCTTTTGGGTCATACCAGCCGATTGCATCGAGCACTTTTTCCCGGGTTGAAGCTGATAGTGTTGGCCAGAGTTCCTGGAAATCATCCAGCCCCTGGTCCCGAAACCGCTGCTGTTTGCTTTGAAGCCGGTTGATGATGCGCGGCAATTGCAGAGCTTCGCCCAGTTGTCCTGGCACTATAACTTCCTGGCCCAGCACTTTTCTGCGATGGGTTCTGGCAGCGAGTACTCGGCGCAGTTCCGCCGCGGCGTCCAGAGCCGATTCTGTGGTAAAGGTTTCCAGATCCAACACCATAACCTGTTTAATAGTTGATCAACAACAGTCCACTATACCCTGAAGCATGCTTCAGTGGCCATGCGGTCGTGTTAGGCTATTATTCGACTGAATCTGCGAGGGATAAAACGGAATTATGTACGCAAAACTTGAGACACGAACTTTTCTTGCCATGCTGGTCGGTGTAACTCTTGCCTTCGTGTTGCTCATGAAGCCTTTTGTCGGGCCCATATTCTGGGCGATCGCCATTGCATTGATCTTTCATCCGTTTCAAATCTTTTTGGTGCGCCGGTTTGGTGACAGGCCAAATATAAATGCTTTGATAACTCTAATGGTTTGCATGCTGATCGTGGTTATACCGGTATTGTTGCTGGTGACGTCTCTGGTGAGTGAAGGGCTGGGGATCTATCAGCAAATTCAGGACGGAAATATAAAGCCTGGCGAATATATTGATCAGGTGAGTAAGTCTTTCCCGGGCATACAGACGTTCCTTGCGCAGTTTGATATCAACTTCGGCGAAATCCGGGATCGCGTGGTTAGCTTATTCGTGGGTGGTAGCCAGTTTCTCGCCAAGCAGGCTTTGGGTATTGGCCAGAACACCTTTCAATTTTTCCTCGGGTTGGCTCTGATGATGTACTTGTCGTTCTTTCTGCTGCGTGATGGAAGCAAGCTGATTGAGCTGATGATCCGCGCACTTCCTCTGGGTGATGAACGTGAGCGGTTGCTGTTTGCCAAGTTTGCTGAGGTAACGCGGGCAACCGTTAAAGGCAATCTTTTGATTGCTATTATTCAGGGCGCATTGGGCGGCATTATTTTTTGGGTTCTTGGTATTAGTGGCGCCTTGTTGTGGGGCGTGGTCATGGCCATCTTTTCACTACTTCCGGCAGTTGGCGCAGCCTTGGTATGGGTGCCTGCGGCGATTTATCTCGCTGCTGTAGGCGATATCGTTCCCGCCGTAGTGCTTACGATATTCGGTGTGGTCGTAATAGGGCTTGCGGATAATCTTTTGCGCCCGATTATGGTCGGCCGGGACACAAAATTGCCGGATTACATTGTGCTGCTCTCCACTCTGGGTGGCTTGGCCATGTTTGGTATTAATGGCTTTGTGATGGGGCCTTTGGTTGCCGCATTATTCATGGCGTTTTGGGGAATCTTTATTCGTGAGTTCAGCGAGGGGGCCCAAAAGGTCGAAACTACCGGGGACGATGTCGGTTAAGGCGACATGAGACAAAAGTATGTTAGGCTTTTACCAGTTCGCCTCAGCCTGTGGAGATTGGCACCACATAACAAGAAAGAAACGGATATCGTTGAGATATCAGGAGTAAAGCAGGTGAGTATCATGAAATACGCGACTACCCGTTTAGGCCGCTTTGTCGTTGCAGCTGGCACAACCGCAGTGCTGGGTTTCGCGCCCGCTGCGTTCGCTGATGAAACGGTTGCGCTCAAGAATGCCCTTCATGGCGCTGGGTACAATATTACCAATGTGAACCCTGGAATAGATAACAACACCCGGTCTGAGCTGTCTCGTTTCCAGAAGGAAAATGGGCTTCAGGCGAACGGTATTCTGGATGAGGCGACAAAAAAAGCGTTGGGAATGATCAGCGTTAATGTTGCCGCTAATACGACCGTAGCGGCGCCTGCGAAAGCCAAGGCAGCAGCGCCGAGCAATCCGGAGCCGGTTGAAGAAGAGGTTATTGAAGAAGAGGAAGATGGCGGCTGGTCACTGTTTTAAGACTGGCGCAACAAGCACATCAAAACGAAAAGCCCGCGCAGATAGCAAGTTCTGTGCGGGCTTTTTCGTGTAAGGCTCCAGATCAGCCGAGCTTTTCCAGATCCCTTACGGCGCCTTTATCAGCGCTGGTTGCTAGCAGTGCGTATGCTTTCAGGGCTGCGGATACAGCGCGGTCGCGGGGCTGTTCGGGTTTCCAGCCTTTGGCGTCGCGGGCTTCGCGACGGCGCTCCAGTTCCTGCTGATCCAGTTGCACATTGATGGATCGTCCTGGTATATCGATCAGGATGGTATCGCCGTCTTCGATCAGCCCTATTGCGCCACCTGCCGCAGCTTCGGGTGAGGCGTGTCCTATGGAAAGCCCGGAGGTGCCACCGGAGAAGCGGCCATCGGTGAGCAGTGCGCAGTCTTTACCGAGCCCTTTGGACTTCAGGTAGCTTGTTGGGTAAAGCATTTCCTGCATGCCGGGGCCGCCCTTGGGGCCTTCGTAGCGGATAATGACCACGTCGCCAGCCTTGACCTCGTCTTCCAGAATACCCGCCACCGCAGCGTCCTGGCTTTCGAATACTTTCGCCTTGCCTTCGAATACAAAAATGCTCTCGTCCACGCCAGCGGTTTTCACCACACAACCGTCAATAGCGATGTTGCCATAAAGAACGGCCAGGCCACCCTCGGCGCTGTAGGCGTGTTCAACGGAGCGGATGCAACCGGCTTCACGGTCGCCGTCCAGGCTGGGCCAGCGGGTGCTTTGGCTAAAGGCGGTCTGGGTAGGAATTCCGGCCGGCCCTGCTTTGTAGAACTCAACAACTTCGGGGGGAGGGGAGCGCATGATGTCCCAGGTTTCGAGGGCCTCTTTCATGGTTTTGCTGTGTACCGTTGGCAGATCGGTGTTGATCAGGCCGCCGCGCTCCAGTTCGCCAAGAATCCCCATAATGCCACCCGCACGGTGCACGTCTTCCATGTGGTATTTAGGTGAGTTGGGTGCCACTTTGCACAGCTGCGGAACCTTGCGGGAAAGCTGGTCAATCTCGTTCAGAGTAAACGGAACCCCACCTTCCTGAGCTGCTGCCAGCAAGTGCAGGATCGTGTTAGTGGATCCTCCCATGGCGATATCCATCACCATGGCGTTTTCGAATGCGGCCATGGACGCAATACTGCGAGGAAGAACGCTGGCGTCGTCCTGTTCGTAATAACGTTTGGTATTTTCCACAATCTGTCGACCGGCTTTCAGGAATAGCTGCTCGCGGTCGGCGTGGGTTGCAAGCATGGAGCCGTTGCCAGGTAGGGCCAGGCCAATGGCCTCTGCCAGGCAGTTCATGGAGTTGGCAGTGAACATGCCAGAGCAGGAGCCGCAGGTTGGGCAAGCGGAGCGCTCGTATTCTGCGACCTTTTCATCGTCGGCTGTGGGGTCGGCGGCTATCACCATTGCATCCACCAGGTCCAGCTTGTGTTCAGAAAGCTTGGTCTTGCCGGCTTCCATAGGGCCGCCAGATACGAAAATGGCGGGTATATTCAAACGCATGGCTGCCATTATCATGCCCGGGGTGATTTTGTCGCAGTTGGAGATGCACACCATTGCGTCGGCGCAGTGGGCATTCACCATGTATTCAACCGAATCGGCAATGATTTCGCGGGAGGGCAGGGAGTAAAGCATACCGTCGTGGCCCATGGCGATGCCGTCATCTACCGCGATGGTGTTGAATTCTTTGGCAACGCCACCCGCAGCCTCAATTTCGCGGCATACGAGCTGCCCCAGATCCTTGAGATGCACGTGCCCGGGCACAAACTGTGTGAAGGAGTTAACAACGGCAATAATCGGCTTGCCGAAATCATCGTCTTTCATGCCGGTGGCGCGCCAGAGCGCGCGGGCGCCGGCCATGTTACGGCCTGCGGTGGATGTCCGCGAACGATACTGAGGCATGGTGTTCTGGTCTCTCTCTGTGGGAATAGGGGGGCTGATGAAGGTGTAAAGGATACCAGATTAGACCCCAGGCGCATGGCTGTTTTGCGGCGTCATGGTTACAATCGTTAACAGATGTTATAAAGCACTATTTCCCGCTTTGAGCCAACTTAGGAGATTATCTATGGCTAGCCAGGAAAGCCTGCCGCTGCGCCGCCTGAAGGAGTTTCAGCCACTGAACCGACTAACTGATGATCAGTTGGTTGTGCTGGCCAGTCGTGCGGAGCGCAGATCTCACGGCCCTGGCCAGCGCGTGTTGGAACGTGGTGTGCGCGACGGCCTTGATTATTTTCTGGTAACGGGGAAAGTTGAGCTGGAGTCAGTAGATGGGCGCAAATCGGTTATTGAAGCTGAAACCGACCAGGCGTTGAATCCCATCGCCAGACTGCAGCCAAGAATGTACGACGTGACGGCAGTTAAAAATTGCGAGTTTCTCGTGGTGGAACAGGATGTACTCAACCAGCTATTGCGTTCGGCGCCAGTGGCACAGGTAGAGATGGATTCGGGCGAAAGCCAGGATGGCGAAAGTGAGGAACACCATCTATTGATGGAGTTTTACGCGGAGCTTCGCTCCAATCAGCTTAAATTGCCCAGTGTTCCCGATGTGGCCTGGAAAGTGCGGCGCCTGGTAGACCGGGATGACTCCACAGCCGACGAAGTGGCCACCGCAGTGTCTGCCGATCCGGCCATGGCGGCCAAGCTGGTGCGGGCCTGTAACAGCCCACTTTATCGGGGCTTCAGTGATGTGCGCAACGTGCGCGAGACTGTGGTGCGTTTGGGAATGCGAACAACCCGGCAGTTAGTGACGGTGTTTTCCATGCGGGAAGTGTTCAAAAGCCGGCACCCATCATTGCAAAAGGAAATGGAGAAGCTCTGGCGCCATTCCCGAGAGGTGGCAGCGCTTTGCTGGGTGTTGGCCGATCATGCAACTCGTTTGAACCCGGAAGAGGCACTGCTGGCGGGCTTGCTGCACGACATAGGTGTGGTGCCCGTTCTGGTGCAGGCGGAACATCACGTGAACCTGTTTGCTGACGATACCAACCTGAAGAATGCCATCAGCGAACTGCGGGCTGACGTGGGTACCGCAGTGTTGGGAAGCTGGTCGTTTCCGCCGGCCTTTGTCGAAGCTGTGCGTCATGCGGAAGACTGGGGGTACGAAAGCCGTGAGGCCGAGCCGCAACTGGTTGATGTGGTTATTGTTGCGCAGCTACACGCCATGATCGGATCAAGCCAGAACGAAGGTTTGCCTGCGTTCGATGACGTGCCGGCCTATCGCAGGTTGGGCAACCTTGAGCTGAATGCATCCCGCAGCCTTGAGCTTCTCACCGAAGCGCGAGCTCGAGTTGAAGAAGTGCAACAGCTGCTGTCGATTCGATGAAGGTACCTGTCTTCCCACTCAATTCCGTTGTTTTGCCTGGCGGCAGGATTCCCTTGCAGCTGTTCGAGCCGCGCTACATCGATATGCTGAGCCGTTGCATGAAAGAGGATCAAGGGTTTGTTATCAGTTTGCTGCGCAACGGCAATGAAGCCGGCCGCACGGCATCCTTCTATGAAACAGGCACCTATGTGCGCATTGTCGATTTCAAAAAGTTAGACAACGGGTTGCTGGGAATCACCGTTGAAGGCGATTCAAAGGTGACCATCACGGATTCCCGGCAACAGGATGATGGGCTGAATCTGGGTGAGGTGGAGTTTTTGCCGGCTGAACCCGGTACGGGCATTCCCACTGCATTTCATGAGTTGCCATCCGTGCTGCGCGCCCTGTTTCGACACCCCGTGATCGATGAGCTCGGCATGAGTGTTGATTATGAGGATGCCCGCGATGTCAGCTGGCGATTGACGGAGCTGCTGCCTTTGGACAAACAGGATAAGCAGCAGCTTTTGGAAATGCAGGATCCATTGGCGCGCCTTGCTCGACTGCAGGAGTTACTGGATGCTCTTGACGAGGGCTGAAAGCGTCAAAGGGCCGGCGCGTAATGCTGTATGGCTCCAGACCACATGAACCATATGTAGCCCCCGCAAAACAACAGCCAGGCTAGTGCTGCCCCTACGCTTAATACATCCAGAGAAATAGGCACCCGGTCAAACCGGCTGAAGCTGGCCCTTGTTGCGCCAGTGATCGCCAACCCGAGTAACAGTCCCCCTACAATATCGCTGAACCAGTGTACGCCCAAGTAAAGCCGGCTGATGGCGACAGGGATCAACGGTAGTGAAAACAGTATGTAGGTTTGCCAGCGCTTCCGGGTGTGCGTTTCTGCCGCTATGAAGCTGGCTAACATAGTGAAAAGCACTGTGATGCCTGTCGTGTGGCCGCTGGGAAAAGAGCCTGATGATGGCGGATTTACAACCTGGTCCGGACGCACTGAGCCAATGGCGTATTTAAGGCCCCATACCAGAAAAATTGTCAGAATTGCGGCTGAGAAAACATGCACAGACGCTGCATAGTGGCCCCTGAACGCCAATGCAGAGCACGCGAGGACGGCGGCAGCGATAAGAACAGGAGGGTCACCAAGCAGTGTGGCGGCAATGACCGGCGCATCCAGCAGTGGTTGGCGAAAATCACTAAACCAGTGCATCACCAGCTGATCGAACGGCGTGATCACGTCGGTCATCGTTGCGAGCTGGCCCCAGAGAATGAACAGGGCAAGAGCACCAAAAGCAAGCATAAGTGAAGCAAGGGGAAACTCGCTCTCTTTTGCTGGGCGTTCGTTGGAATAGAGGCGCCAAAAACGATGCGTTGTTTCATACTGTGCCATCTTTCGCTGAAGCCACAAGTAGAGGCGGCTATTATCGCCAAGGCCCAGTTGAAAGCGGAAGATAACCAGATAGATGATTGCCAGTGTTGCCAAGCTGATGCCGGTAACCAAATACACATGCGCTGGTGGCTGAAGTTCGCTGGCCAGTGCGCCGCCCACCAGAAAACCCGGCAAAATATAGGCCGGTGCCCAACCAATGGCTGAGCCAATGTTGAAGGCCAGAAAACGGCGCCAAGGCATCAGCAGAGCGCCCGCAACCAGGGGGATTATAGGGCGCAACGGCCCTACAAAACGCCCGATAATAACGCTCTTTCCGCCATGTAGAAGGAAGAAAGTCTCTGCTTTTCTGATGTGTTCCGGGTAATGGTTTAATGGCCATACACTTGCCAGACGTCCCTGAAACAGCCTGCCAATTGCAAAACTTACGGTGTCGCCGCTGACTGCGCCCAGCCAAGCCCAAACCAATACGGTCATAAGGGGCATGTCTATCTGAGCAGCCATAACCGAAAGGGTGAACAGGAAGGCAACGCCGGGCACAAGAATGCCGGCAATCGCCAGGGATTCAATAAATGCGGTGCTGAATAAAGCCAGAGATACCCAGCCGGGGTTGGCGCTAAGCCACGCAGTCAGATCTGAAAGCCAGGCGCTGCTCATGTGCGGAGCGTCTCTCCCGGGCTGAACCAGGCCGTATCAGCTCCGCGCTTGCGCGCTTCAAGCATGGCTTGATGGGCACGATTTCGGAGGGTGTCGGTGCGGGTATCGCTGCTCCCACGGGTCGTGCAGCCGAGACTCACTGTAGCCGTACCCGTTACCGGCCATTCGCTTTCGGAAATTGTGCGCCGGATGCGTTCTGCAATGACGCGTACACCTTCTTCAGGCGTGAAAGGCAAGATCAGGAAAAATTCGGAATCATTCAGTGTATACAGAGTGTCGCCAGCACGGATTACACCAAAAAGATGTTGGGTCATGTTGTAAAACAGCGCTTGCATGCCTGGCTCGCCATAGAGTTTAGAGGCCTCGTCGGCGTAATCAATGGTCAGGTTTATCACTGAGAGGTTGTGACCGGTGGCAATGGCCCGGCTGATTTCTTTCTGCAGGGTTTCGTCAAGGAAACGGGCATTGTGAGCGCCGGTAACTGGGTCAGTAATGGCAAGATCTTCTGCAGATTGCGCCATGTGGTCATACTGCCATATATAAAGTGCAGCAACCGTCAGGATGATGAATAAGCCACTGACAGCAGTAATCGCATCGGCTGCCGGCTGCTTTATAAACAGCAGAATCGACATTGGGATAAGCAGTAGCAGAGAAAGCATCAGGGCGTGGCGAAGGGGCAGTATGAGCAGATTGAGCAGCAGCAACGGCATTGCCCAGTGGGTAATGCTGGTGCTGCCGATTGTAAACATCGCTGCCAGGAGGCCGCTGTTCAGGCTTGCGAGAATAATCAGGTGGCCTGGTGCCGAGAGTTGGCGCCGGCGACTCACGAGTGTGTAGGCCATGCCGCCAAGGGTCAGGGCGGCCATGCCAGCGGCAAGGTAGAATAGCTCGTAGAAGCCGTATCGAAGATTTTGCAGAGCCAGGGTGAATA
Source organism: Marinobacter sediminicola (assembly GCF_031157525.1). Taxonomy (GTDB): domain Bacteria; phylum Pseudomonadota; class Gammaproteobacteria; order Pseudomonadales; family Oleiphilaceae; genus Marinobacter; species Marinobacter sediminicola. The sequence continues at coordinate 157,737 of NZ_JAVIXR010000006.1, read as the reverse complement.
TAAACAGGGTGGCAATGCCATAGCCAATGCTGTGAGTCCAGGTTCTCAGCCGGGTTTCGGTCATGGTACAGATCCCTCCGCACGAGGCTGGGTTGGGGGTGTAGTCGGTGACCGTGTGCTATATGCCTGAGTCCGGTTGCCTCCTTGTTGCTGTGCTCTGCGTAGAGCGTTAGCGGCGCTCTGCTGGAGACTGTCGGCGTTGTCCCCAATGTTCAGCCCGGCGATGCCAGTACTGACGGTCAGATTCATACCGTGGGTTTCCAGCAGTGTTCCCAGCCCTTTGCGGATTGATTCCGCCCTGAGAGTAGCCTCCTGAGTGGCTATGCCCGGCAATATCACCAGAAACTGCAGGTCTGCGGCCCGGTAGTAGGTATCAAAATCCCGCAGTTGAGAGTGCAGAAAGCGGCCAATTCTTGGGAGAATTGAACGGATGTCTTCGTCAGGATCGTTGTCGCTGGCATGGGCGTCAAGGCCGATCATAATGACCGACATGTCTGTACCCTCGCGCTCGCTGCGCTGAATTTCTTTGTGCAGATCGGCAGAAAGATATTCCCGGCTGGCGGCTTGAGTTAGTTCATCTGTGCGCCTCAGGGGTGCTAGCTGGCGGGTTTTATACTCGCGCAAAAATATGAACACGGCAGAAAGCAGTACCGTTAGCAGGAGGGCGCTGATCATCTGATGTCGGTCAGCTATGCCTTCTGCCCAATGGGCTGCGGTCACGGCAAGAGCTACTATTACAATGGTTGTGGGAGCTGCGATGCCGCGGGGTATCAGGGCAAATACAACCAGCGGGAGTCCGTAGAGCCAGTGACTGAGTGCCCAGGGGCCTGTCCAGAAGCTGCTCATCAGCAGGAGGATAAGCGCTACAAAAAACAGCCTTTGAACCATTGGCCATGGAGTGGTGCCTCGGCTGGGATGAAAGCTACGCCCGCAGATAATAACGCCCGCCGCAGCTGCGGCGCTTGCCGCGGTAAGCGGCTCGCCCAATAAGGCGCACAAAACAGCAATTGCCACAAAAACGGCGAGGCTGGCGCGTGATAACCGGTTCAGCAAAAACTTATCGGCCGTCTGGGCCATGGTATTCGTCCTTTTTCGGGGTTCCCGTTGTACCGCAACGGTATAATATCTGTTTGGGGTGCGTACTTGAAACGGGAAAGGTAAAGTTAACCTCTATTTACTGAATTCTGGCAAAAATACATAAGGTAAAGGGATGGATATTGCAGCTTATATGACCGAAGTCGGGCAGCAAGCCCGGGCAGCGGCGACACTCGTTGCCCGGTCTACCACTGAAGTGCGAAACCGGGCGCTTCTGGCAACGGCGGAGGCGCTGGATGCGGCGCGCAGTGAGCTGGCTGAGGCAAATGCTCGTGATCTTGCCGCCGGGAAAGAAAGTGGTCTGGACGCTGCTATGTTGGACAGGCTTGAGCTCACGCCTGCGCGGGTAGATGCCATGATTGAAGGCCTGCGACAGGTTGCCTCCTTGCCAGACCCTATTGGTGCAATTACCGACATGACCTACCGCCCATCCGGCATTCAAGTAGGCAAGATGCGTGTGCCCTTGGGGGTTATTGGCATTATTTACGAATCCCGGCCCAATGTGACGGTTGAGGCTGCCAGCTTATGCTTGAAGTCTGGCAACGCCACGATTTTGCGCGGTGGTTCCGAATCTATCCATTCCAACCAGGCCATTGCCTTGTGTTTGGCCCGGGGGCTTGCCGATGCAGGTTTGCCAGAAACAGCTGTGCAGGTCATCAGAACGACGGATCGGGCGGCTGTTGGTGAGCTGATTACCATGCCGGATTATGTGGATGTGATTGTACCCAGAGGCGGTAAGGGCCTGATTGAGCGAATCAGCCGGGACGCGCGGGTGCCCGTTATCAAACACCTGGATGGCGTGTGCCATGTGTACATCGATAGCCATGCTGATCCTGAAAAAGCATTGAATGTTGCGGTTAATGCGAAAACGCACCGGTATGGCACCTGCAATACAATGGAGACTCTGTTGGTGGATAAGGAAATTGCCGCTGATATGTTACCGCTGCTGAGCTCTGCGTTTATTGAGAAGGGTGTAGAACTTAGAGGGTGCGAGCAAACCCGGGAAATTATTCCGGAGATGAACTCCGCCACCGTGGCGGATTGGGAGGAGGAATATCTGGCACCTGTGTTGGCCATTCGAGTGGTGGACGGGTTGGATGGCGCGATTGCGCACATCAACCGTTACAGCTCCCAGCATACCGACAGCATTATCACAGAGAATTACACTCGCGCCCGGCGCTTTATCACCGAGGTGGATTCAAGCTCCGTGATGGTCAACGCATCCACCCGCTTTGCGGATGGCTTTGAGTACGGCTTGGGAGCTGAGATTGGAATCTCCACCGACAAAATACATGCCCGCGGGCCGGTTGGGCTTGAGGGGCTGACCTCGCAGAAGTATGTGGTGTTCGGCGATGGGCATATTCGGGCCTGATGCTGATGCATGTGATTTATGGTGGAACCTTCGATCCGATACACCATGGGCATCTGCGCCTGGCACTGGAGGTTAGCGAGCGGCTTCGAGGTGTGCCCGTAAGTCTGATGCCCTGCCATATTCCCCCGCATAAGGGTGAGACAGGAGCGACAGCCGAGCAACGGTTGCGCTTGCTTGAGTTGGCGATTGCCGGTGAGCCTCGCTTGAGTGTTGACGATCGCGAACTGCGCCGGGGAGGCGCGTCCTTCACGGCGGATACCTTGCGCCAACTGCGCAGCGAGTTGGGTGCCAAGGTGCCGCTGGCTATGGTTTTAGGTACAGATGCCTTTGCCGGCCTTGATCGCTGGAATGAGTGGCGGGAAATTCCTGAGTTGGCTCACATTATTGTTGTGCAGCGTCCGGGCATAGCGTTGGATCCGAAAGATGAGCCAGCCAGGCTGCTTGAGGAGCGCAGTGTTGGTAACGCCGAAGATCTATACCGCAGTGCCGCCGGGAAGATTCTTAACCTGAATCCGCCCTGGCTGGATATTTCAGCAACCGGCATCCGTGACCGGATTGGCCGTGGCCTGTCACCCCGTTATCTGGCTCCGGATGCGGTCTTGGCGGAGATTCAACGTATGGGGCTTTACGGGGCATGCCCCGTAAAGAACTTTTAGTGCTACAATCGCCATCGAAAATGACTTTTCGGGTGGCCATTCCGGCCGGCACCCGGACAACAGGGTAATTATGCAGGCAGAGCAACTCAAAGATCTGATAGTGAATGCACTTGAAGATGTGAAAGCAAAAGACATCAGCGTTGTTGATGTGCGGGACCGTACCAGCGTTACCGATTTTATGGTTCTGGCATCCGGAACATCCAATCGTCACGTTAAATCCCTTGCGGATTCGGTTGTCCTTGACGCCAAAGAGAAGGGCGTTCGAGTCAATAGCGTGGAAGGTGGTGGCGGCAGCGACTGGATTCTGGTGGATATGGGCGACGTGGTTGTACACCTGATGCTCCCCGCCACCCGTGAATTTTATGATCTGGAACGCTTCTGGCGTGACGCGCCGGATGTCGAGGCTGAGGGCAGCGAGTAATCATGCGACTGCGCCTGATCTGTGTGGGGCAAAAGATGCCCGACTGGGTCAGTAAGGGCTACGACGACTACGCTCGTCGTATGCCTCCGGAAATGCCTCTTGAGTTGGTAGAAATTGCCATGCCTCATCGTGGCAAGAACCCCGATATTTCCCGGCTGATGCAGCGTGAAAGCGACGCGATACTGGCAGCAACCGGTCCTAAAGACAGAGTGGTCGCGCTGGAAGTGACAGGGCGCCCTTGGTCTACCGAAAAGCTGGCCAGCCAGTTGGAAAGCTGGCAGCAAGACGGAAGGGATGTGAGCTTTCTTGTTGGTGGGCCTGATGGTTTGGCCGACCCTTGCCGTCAGCGCGCAGATCAGCAGTGGTCTCTTTCCCCTCTTACCTTGCCTCACCCCCTGGTTCGGATTCTGTTGGCAGAACAGTTATACAGAGCCTGGTCGATTACCCGTAACCACCCGTACCACCGGGCTTAGGAAACATCCATGCCGTGGGGTGAATTCAAGGATACTGCCGCCGAGCGCAGACTGTTCCAGCGTCGTGTCACTGTTATGCTGGTGGTGGTATTCCTCCTTTTGTCAGTGCTTGTTGCCCGTATGTATCAGCTCCAGATTGTCGAGCATGATATTTACACCACCCTCTCTGATAAAAACCGCGTGCAGGTCCAGTCTGTGCCGCCCCCCCGCGGTCTTGTATACGATCGTAACCAGGTTTTGCTGGCGGAAAATCGCCCCGTCTTCAGCGTAACTGTAGTGCCGGAACGTGTTGGCGATACAGGTGCTGCGCTTGAGCAGCTTGTCAGTATTCTTGATATATCCGACGAGGATTTGGAGCGGTTTCAACGCCGCTTGCGCGAGCCTCGCCGCCCGTTTCAGGAGATTCCGCTGCGCTACGACCTGACCGAAGATGAGATTGCTCGTCTGGCGGTACACCGGCACGAGCTGCCGGGCGTAGAGGTTGAGGCCGAACTGGTTCGATATTACCCCCATAGTGAACTGACGGCCCATGCGCTGGGGTTTGTCGGACGAATCAACCGTGACGAATTGCAGCGGATAGACCCGGTTAATTATGCTGGCACCAACTACATAGGGAAATCCGGGGTTGAGCGGTTTTACGAAGCGCTTTTGCACGGAAAGGTTGGCTACCAGCACGTAGAAACCAATGCGCGGGGTCGCACTCTGAGAGTTCTTGAGCGCGAAAATCCGGTGCCAGGTGAGGACCTGAAGCTGCATCTGGACTTGCGTTTGCAGGCGCGGGCCCATGAGCTCCTTGACGGTCGCCGGGGGGCTATCGTCGCCATCGAGCCTGCAACAGGTGGGATATTGGCATTGGCCAGCGTACCGGGCTTTGATGCCAACCAGTTTGTGACCGGAATCAGTGTGGCAGACTATCGTGAGCTGAGTGAGAGCAAAGACAAGCCCCTGTTTAATCGAGCTTTGCGAGGGCAGTACCCTCCAGGATCTACGCTTAAACCCATGCTGGCGATTGCGGCTCTGGATAGTGGGGCGGTCACAAGGGATCACACCATTTGGGATCCGGGGCACTTTCAAATCAATTCGGCAGGTCGCCGTTGGCGTGACTGGAAGCGGGGCGGCCACGGCTGGGTTGATCTGACCTATGCAATGGCGCAGTCCTGTGACGTCTATTTTTATGAAGCGGCTATCGAAATGGGTGTGGACACCATGGTCGATTATTTGGCTCGTTTCGGCTTTGGCGAGGATGCGACTCTCGATGTGTCTGGCGCTTTAAGCGGCATTTTGCCTTCCCCGGACTGGAAAAGAGGCACACGTAATGAGCCCTGGTATCCGGGAGACACGGTCAATCTAGGTATAGGGCAGGGCTTTATGTTGTCTACGCCACTGCAGTTGGCCACAGCCACTGCGCTGATTGCCAACCGTGGCGAGTGGGTAGAGCCAAGGTTGCTGAAAGATATCCAGGGTGACCGTTCCGCAGACGAGTTTTTGCCTTCCGAAACCCACGAGCCGTTACAGCTCAAAAACCCGAGTGACTGGGAATTCATAGCCGACTCCATGGCCGAAGTGATGCATGGAGTGAGGGGCACCGCCCGCGCTGCAGGCCGCGGAGCTCCTTACCGCATGGCCGGAAAAACCGGCACCGCCCAAGTATTCAGCCTTGCAGAAGATGAAGAGTACGACGCCGAGGAGGTGCGGGAACGATTGCGCGACCATGCTCTGTTTGTTGGTTTTGCGCCGGTCAAAAACCCACAGATTGCGGTTGCTGTGATTGTTGAAAACGGCGGGGGTGGCAGTAGCACCGCAGCCCCTGTGGCCCGGGCTCTGTTCGATGCCTGGATACTGGAGTTTTCTGCCGCTGCAGGTTCCCTCATCAGCAAAACCGATTCGCAAAGTGAGACACCTTGATGGCCCCCCGGGAAGTGTTCAGTTCAACCGCCAGCAATCCTCTTGGTCGCCCGAAAGGCCTGTGGTCTGCCCTGCATCTGGACCCGATTCTTCTCTTCCTGCTCATTGCCCTGATTTCCAGTGGCCTTTTCGTGCTGTATAGCGGAGCTGATCGGAACCTGGATGTTGTTAAAGCACAGGGCGTGCGCTTTGTCATCGCGTTTGTAGTGATGCTGGTTTTCGCTCAGCTTGATCCTTCTGTTTTCCGTCGCTGGGCGCCCTGGCTCTATATTCTCGGGCTCGCGGGCCTGGTTGCTGTTTTGTTCATGGGTGTGGGCGCGAAAGGTGCGCAGCGCTGGTTGGCACTACCGGGTTTGCCACGGTTTCAGCCATCTGAGTTGATGAAGCTGGTTGTCCCCATAATGGCCGCCTGGTATCTGTCTCGCCACTTCTTGCCACCGCGGCTGTCTCGAATTGGCGTCGGTCTGGTAATTGTGTTGCTCCCGATGCTTCTGATCGTGAGGCAGCCTGATCTCGGGACCTCGCTTCTTGTGGGAATGGCGGGGCTGTTCGTGGTGTTTTTTGCCGGCATGAGCTGGAAGCTCATAGGCGCATTTTTGGCCATGGTGTCTGTCGCGGCGCCCGTGATGTGGTTTTTCGGAATGCGCGATTACCAGAAGCAGCGAGTGCTGACGCTGCTGGACCCGCAGAGCGATCCGCTGGGTGCGGGCTGGAATATCATTCAATCCAAAACCGCTATTGGTTCGGGCGGTTTTGATGGCAAAGGCTGGCTTCAGGGCACCCAGTCGCATCTTGAGTTTCTTCCGGAAAGCCACACGGATTTTATAGTGGCAGTTCTGGCGGAGGAGTTCGGGTTTGTTGGGATTCTGCTGTTGCTCAGCGTGTACTTCCTGATTATTTTGCGCTGCCTTTTTATTTCCGTTACCGCTCAGGATTCGTTCAGCCGTCTTGTGGCGGGTGCGTTGACCATGACCTTCTTTATCTACGTGTTTGTCAATGTCGGCATGGTGAGTGGTCTGCTACCAGTGGTCGGGGTCCCTTTGCCGCTTGTGTCCTATGGTGGAACGTCAACCGTTACCCTGATGGCGGCGTTTGGTATTCTGATGTCCATACATACCCACCGCAGGATGATCTCGGCCTGATGTCAGGCCGGTAATGGTGATAGGGGCCGCGAACCCGTTACAATGATCGCGAGAGCTGTATCTTCTATTCGGCAGCGCATATTTCAGAGGGCATCTGTACAGTGACATTTTATCGCTCAGGGTTATGGCTGTTGGGCTTGGCGGCAGTAACTCTTGCCGGCTGCGCTTCAGCCCCAACGCCTGCGCCAAACGGCACCGATCATTCATCACGCTACACGATTACTCAGGACCGGGCGCCCACAGGAAACTTTGATGCCTCGGGCTTGTCAGATGCAGTGCCCGTATATCAGGCTCCCGTCAGGGCGGGGAACAAATCCCCTTATACAGTTTGGGGCAAACACTACACAGTAATGGACAGCAATGACGGCTATGTCGCTCGCGGAACCGCAAGCTGGTATGGCGAAAAATTCCATGGCCACAAAACGTCTAACGGCGAAACGTTTGATATGTACGAAATGTCTGCCGCCCATAAATCGCTGCGGATTCCGGGTTATGCAAAAGTGACCAATCTGGATAACGGCCAATCTGTGATTGTCCGGGTTAATGATCGGGGGCCGTTCCACGGCGACCGCCTCATTGATTTGTCTTACGCGGCGGCCAAGAAATTGGGTTATCAGTCTCGTGGGACGGCACGCGTAGAAGTAGCATCCATCACAGTGAAGCCAGACGGCAGGATGTTCCTGGCTGGTCAGCCCTTTGCGCTGGACGGGCAGCAGAGGCGCAGTCCAGTGCAAACACAAACTGCTGGCACCGCATTTGACGGGCAGGGCGGCGGACTGTTTGTTCAGCTCGGCTCCTTTAGCAGTCGCGACCCGGCAGAAAAGTTACAGACCCGCGCCATGGATATGCTCGGTAGCTCTTTGGGTGGTAACTCTGTGCGAGTGCGCGCAGTGGACACAGCCTCAGGGCGCTTTCACCGGGTTCAGGTTGGGCCGTTTCAGGATGAAGGCACAGCACGAAAAACACAGAGCCTTTTGGAAGCTGAAGGATTTGCGCAATCAATTGTGCTGACCGATTCTGACTAATCGTCAGATCACACAAAAAACACACTTAACGACGAACGAATGGACCCATGGCATTAAAATCAGTTTTTCGCTCACTCTCTTTTGTTTCAGCAATCTTTGCGTTTGTGCTGATGCTGACGGTATCAGGTCAGGCAGCTTCACAGACAGTACTGATTCCCTCGCCGCCGCAAATTGCTGGCAGTTCCTACGTGCTGATGGATCCGAAAAGTGGTCGAATCATCATGGAGGAGAACAGTAACGAGCGCTTACCGCCGGCCAGCCTGACCAAAATGATGACAGCGTACATTGTTGAGCGGGAGCTGGACGAAGGCCGGATCAGCATGTCCGACATGGTACCTATCAGCGTTAAGGCATGGAAAACCGAGGGCTCCCGTACGTTTATCAAGGAGGGCACCAGCGTATCCGTAGAGGATCTCCTCAAAGGCGTAATCATTCAGTCGGGCAACGATGCCTCTGTAGCGCTGGCGGAGTTTGTTGCCGGCAGTGAGGGTGCGTTCGTGGATATCATGAACCAGCAAGCTCAGCTCCTGGGCATGAAGGATACTCACTTCCAGAATGCCACTGGCCTGCCTGCCGCCGATCACTTTTCCACCGCTTATGATCTGGCTGTTCTGGCCCGTGCGATCATTAATGATTACCCGGAGAACTACCCGATATACGCGGAGAAGCACTTTACTTACAACAATATCCGTCAACCAAACCGCAACAGCCTGCTATGGCGCGATGAAAGTGTCGATGGGCTCAAAACCGGCCATACTGAAGAGGCAGGGTACTGTCTTGTTGCTTCAGCCAAGCGCAACGACACACGCTTTATTGCGACAGTGATGGGAACCAGCAGTTCTGAGGCGCGGTCTCAGGAAATTCAGAAAATGCTGAACTACGGGTTTCGCTACTATGAAAGCGAGCGCTTGTTCCGCGCTGGTCAAGAGCTGATTGAAGCCAAGGTATGGGGCGGTCAGTCGGACAAGCTTTCGGTGGGTATGCTTGAAGATGCCTACGTGACCATTCCCCGCGGGTCCCGCAACAGCCTGGAATCCAGCGTGGATCTGGATTCAGTGATCAAGGCACCAATTCGTGCCGGCGATGAGCTCGGGCGTGTGAAGGTGTCCTTTAATGGCGAAGTACTGATCGACCAACCAGTGCTCGCGCTGACGGAAGTTCCTGAAGGCGGTTTGTTCAAGCGCATCTGGGACGCCGTCAAATTGTTTTTTGTTCAGTTGTTCCAGTAAGGGCGAGTTAAGCCCGGGAGAAAAGCGGCATGAGCGAGCCGAAAGCGCCAAAAATAGAGTTTCCCTGTGATTACGGCATCAAAGTGATTGGCGATGCCGCACCGGATTTCAAAGAGTTTGTGGTAGCGGTTGTTGAGCAGCACGCTCCGGGAATCAAGGAAGAAGATGTCTCGGTAAAAGACAGCAGGGAAGGCCGGTTCTGCTCGGTACGGCTGAATATTCTGGCGACCGGCGAACCACAGCTAAAGGCCTTGTTTGAGGATCTCAAGGCCAGCGGCCGCGTTCACATGGTGTTGTAAGCGCCATGCCTGATCTGATTGTCAGGTCTTTAGGGCAACAGCCCTATCTGGAAACCTGGGAAGCCATGAAAAGCTTCACGGCGGAAAGAGGCGACGACTCGAATGACGAGCTTTGGTGCCTGGAACATCCCCGGGTGTACACTCAGGGTCAGGCCGGCAAGGCAGAACACATTCTGGCGCCGGGTGATATTCCGGTAATCCAGGTGGACCGTGGTGGACAGGTGACCTATCACGGACCTGGCCAGCTGGTGATTTACCTGATGATTGGGTTAACCCGTCGCAAGATAGGCGTGAGGGGGCTGGTCGACATTATTGAGCAGGGTATAGTGCGTACGCTTGCTGAGCTTGATATTGTCGCAAAACCTCGGTCGGATGCGCCGGGTGTCTACGTGGGTGATGCAAAAATTGCCTCCCTCGGATTGCGAGTTCGTCGTGGCTGTTCGTTCCACGGCTTGGCACTGAATGTGGATATGGACATGGAGCCGTTCCGGAGGATTAACCCCTGCGGTTATTCAGGTTTAGCCATGTGCCAAACCAGTGACTTTGCAGCCTCGGCGTCAATTGATGATATTGAGCAGCGGCTGGCAGCGCAGCTCGTTGCAGGGCTGGGCGATACTGCAGTGAGTTACCGGAAGGGCTGGGAGGATCAGGCTGGTTCGTGGGACTGATGAACGCAAACACGGTTGCGCCCGAGCTCTTTTGCACGATACAGGGCTTCGTCTGAACGCTGAAGAAGCTTGTCGATAGACTCCGCCCCCTTGATACTTGCGACGCCAATGCTGGCAGTGCAGTGCACTTCTGTGTGAGCCACCATCACAGCTTTTTCAGCGATTGCTTCACGAATCCTGTTGGCAATCTGCACCGCCCCATCTGCGTCGGTTTCTGGTAGTAATACCAGATATTCCTCGCCTCCCCAGCGAGCGGTAGTGTCCAGTTTTCGGGCTCCTTCATGTAATGTTCTAGCAACCAGCACAATCAGCTCATCACCTACATGGTGACCGTAAGTGTCGTTTACGCTCTTGAACAGGTCGATGTCCACCAGTAGCACGGAAAATGGCCTGCTGGTGCGAAGGTAACGCTCGTATTCCGCTTCCAGTTGCGCCAAAGCTTCTCGGCGGTTTGCCAGCCCTGTGAGCGTGTCATGTTTGGCGGCGTACTCGAACTCCTGGGCCAGCGCGAGCAAACCAAGTTTGCTGCGCCGCCGGCTCCGATCAAGGATGTAGCAAGTGATCATTTCAAAGCCGAGGGCTACAACCATAGTAATCCGGAAGCTGGTGCTATAGGGCAGATTCAGTAATTGGTCTGCAAGCGGGCTGAAGAACAGCAGCATAACCCCCGTAAATCCGAAGAGGCAGGCGCCAACACCAAACCGCGCATCGCTGATGTAAAAAATGATGGGTGGGTAGGCAAAAAGCCAGATAATCGCTGAGCCATTCTCTAACGCGCTGACTGACACATAGATAAATACGGTGGTGGTCAGACCAATAAACGCGCGTCGCTGAAAGGTTTTGTGGCGAAGCGCAGTGTAAATCAGCAGATTGGTGATCATCAGAACGGCAAATACTATGAGCAGACCCGCCGACAGGTGTTCGCCCTGCTCGACAGACCGAGAGGCAAAAAAAACAAGCAATGGCACTGCTGTAATACTCAGCCAGTTAATCAGAACCGGGACTGGAATTTCACCCGACACTCGGAGCTGAGAGTGCTCATTTGCAGGAGGATCAGGCGCAATATTCGACATAGAGTGAACTGGATCTTATTGATGATTATCAGCACGTTTGATTCCGTGTCCATCCAATAGTAGACCGTATTCAGAGCCGGAGTTGTGTCAAAACGTAAAACTAGCCAGAGGCTGACAGCAAACTACTTCGGCGATGGCCAGACTGTATGGGTATCAGAGCAGGTATAAACCGACGAGCATGGATGAACAATGGCCGGCAAGCCGCAAAACATGGGTCGAATCGGAGAGGTCGGGTGGCTGAAGTATCCGTATAATGACACGAGACACCCACTGCTGTTACGTTTAGAGTGCTAATCAGAGAGCCATTCAGGGTTAGTAAATTCTCAGATCCGGACAGGTCATACATGTCATCCAGACAGTCAGGTAATTCAGTCTCCCGTATCAAGACCGGCAGCTTTGAGCGCCGGCTGAGCCTAACTCGCGCCGGGCTCTTTGCCGGAACGCGTGTCGCTTCGCATATGGCTACAAACTGGTTCAGCAGCAAGGATAAGCGGGATGAACGCCACCGCGCCATGCTGTCCAAGCAAGCCCACCTTCTGGTGGAAGAGCTGGGGAGGCTGAAAGGCAGTGTGGTCAAAATTGGCCAGGTGATGGCGCTTTATGGCGAGCATTTTTTGCCCGAAGAGGTCACGGAAGCTTTACATACGCTGGAGGATCAGACTACCTCTCTGGAGTGGCCTGCTATTGAGCGGGTACTCAAAGCTGAGTTGGGCAGCGACAAGTTTGCTGAGCTGGATATAGACCCTGAGCCTATTGGGGCAGCATCTCTGGGGCAGGTGCACCGTGCTTTGCGGCGCAGCGATGGACTGGAGTTGGTGCTCAAGGTTCAGTATCCGGGTGTTGCCGATGCGGTTGATAGCGATTTAAATGCGGTGGCTCAGCTACTCAGAGTGGCTCGGTTGGTGAGCTTCGGGCCGGAGTTTGAGGACTGGCTGGAAGAGGTGCGACAGATGATGCACCGGGAGGTGGACTACCATCTCGAGGCGCGCACCACAGAGAAGTTTCGCCAAATGCTCAAGAGCGATCCTCGGTTTGTGGTTCCCCGGGTGTTGCCGGAGTATTCCAGCGCGCAGGTGATTGCGTCTACCTATGAGCATGGCCATTCGGTGAGTGCGGATGTGGTAAAGGAGCTGTCACTGGAGCGCCGTAGTGCGCTGGGAGAAGCCGCGCTTGAGCTGTTCTTCCGGGAGTTGTTTGTATGGGGTGAGATACAGACAGACCCCAACTTCGGCAACTACCGTATTCGCATTGCTGGAGAAAGCGGGGAAGGTGTGGAGCATGATCGAATCGTGTTGCTGGACTTTGGCGCGGTGCAATCCTACACCAGCGAATTTCTCGACCCGATTATCCAGATGATTCGTGCTTCCTATGAAAATGACCTGGAATCGGTGATCGATGGAGGGGTAAAACTGCGCTTCATGAGCACAGACTGGCCCAAAGAAGTTTTGGAGAAGTTTGGCGAAGTGTGTATGTCGGTACTGGAGCCCTTATCGAGTGATCACGTAAATTGGCCGGACTACGCAGTAAACAGTAAAGGCGAGTACCGCTGGAAACAAAGTGACCTGCCATCACGGGTAGCGCGGCAAGCAGCACGTTCCGCCATAAGCCGTTACTTCCGCGTGCCGCCTAAGGAATTCGTGTTCCTCAACCGTAAGCTTATCGGGGTGTACACCTTTATTGCTGTGCTGCACTCGGAGTTCAACGGCGAGCCCTTGTTGCGCAAGTACCTCTATGGCGGCGGTGATGATATGCCCGATGCTTCAGCGACCAACCAGATCACAAAGGCGTAACGTACACCTTTACCGATACCTACAAGCACAATGAAATTGAGCCAGGGCACTCGCATAATGCCGCCAACCAGCGTCAGTGCGTCACCGCCCAAGGGCAGCCAGCCCAAGAGTAAAGACCACTGGCCATAGCGGTTAAAACTGTTTCTGGCCTTGTGCAGCTGCGTTTCACTTAGGGGGAACCAACGCTTGTGTTTGAAACGATCCACCTGCCTGCCGATGATGCCGTTCACCACAGACCCCAATGTATTGCCCAGTGTGGCCCAGAACCACAGCCACCACATGGGATAACCCTGGACAACCAGCGTGCCTGTCAGTATCTCCGAATAGGCAGGCAACAGAGTGGCCGCTGCGAACGAGGTCAGAAATAACGTCAGGTAAACCACAGAGTTGTCCTTAAGGTGATGGGTGTTTGTGCTTTCGCCCTGTTAAACCCTACTAAGTATGAACCGTTACTATAGCGGTTATTTAGAGCTTCAATTTTTTAAATTCCCTCAATCATGTCATCATGAATTCAGGTTTATTTATACCCCTTGTAACTACCCTGGAGTCGTTCAGGGGTAACTTTTTTGGAGGCGTTTATGGAACAAGTAACAATATACGGCCGTTCAAGCTGCGGGTTTTGCGTGCGTGCAAGAAGCCTGTGTGAATCTCGCAATATGCCTTACATCTGGGTTGATATGATCGAGCATGAAATGACCAAGGAAGATATTGCCGACAAAATTGGCCGTGCCGTTCATACCGTGCCCCAAATTCTTGTGGGCGAAACCTACATTGGTGGTTATGACGAATTTTCGGCGTACGTACGTGAGTTGGAAGCGGGAAAGGTTTAGTAAGTCACGCTTCTGTTAATGAAAAAGGCTCTGCAGTTACCTGCAGAGCCTTTTTTTAACGGCACAGAATGGGCCGAGCATTAATCAGAGCTGAAAGTCGGTTTTCAGCTTCTTTTCCGCGAGAGTGTTCTTAAGCTTCGCAACCCGCGGCAGGCCGTTATCAAACGGAGGGAAGTTCTCGCCGGCGATCAGAGGTAGCAGGTAGTCGCGGCACTCTTGTGTAATGCCGAAGCCATCATCCGTAATGTAGTGGATCGGCATTTTCTTTTCCTGGTTAGCGACTTCACTAAGTGGAGCTTCACCAATCGACCATACGTATGGTTTTGCTTTCTCGCGAACAATTGTAGGCATAACCGCCTGCTTGCCAGCCAGAGCCATTTCCACAGCCGCTTTGCCAACCGCGTAAGCCTGCTCAACGTCGGTTGCAGAGGCAATGTGTCGAGCGCTGCGCTGAAGGTAATCTGCAACCGCCCAGTGGTACTTATGCCCCAGAGCCTGCCTGACCATGTTCGCCAGTGCTGGCGCTACGCCACCGAGTTGAGTGTGGCCGAAGGCATCTTTGGCGCCGGCATCCGCAAGGAAACGACCGTCTTCATACTGGGCGCCTTCTGACGCAACGACTACGCAGTAACCGTATTCTTTCACGCAGAAATCGACCCGCTCCAAAAATGCTTCGCGGTTAAACGGGATTTCAGGGAACAGAATAATGTGGGGCGGCTCACCTTCGCCCTGGCCAGCCAAACCACCGGAAGCTGCAATCCAGCCCGCATGGCGGCCCATTACTTCAAGAATGAATACCTTGGTGGACGTCTCGCACATGGACTTGATGTCCAGGCTGGCTTCCAGCGTAGATGTGGCAATGTACTTGGCTACAGAGCCAAAGCCCGGGCAGCAATCGGTAAACGGCAGGTCGTTGTCGACCGTTTTTGGCACACCGATGCAGGTAATGGGGTAACCCATCTTCTCGCCAATTTGTGAGACCTTGTAGGCGGTATCCTGGGAGTCTCCACCGCCGTTGTAGAAGAAGTAGCCGATATCGTGTGCACGGAATACTTCGATAAGACGCTCGTATTCCCGACGGTTTTCCGAGATGTTCTTCAGCTTGTGGCGGCAAGATCCGAATGCGCCGCCCGGGGTGTGGATCAACTCTTGAATGGCTTCATCACTTTCGAGGCTGGTATCGATCAGCTCTTCGTACAGCGCGCCCAGAATGCCGTTGCGACCGGCAAACACTTTGCCGATTTTGTCCGAATGCTTACGGGCGGTCTGGATGACCCCGCAGGCACTCGCGTTGATTACAGCGGTAACACCGCCAGACTGAGCGTAAAATGCGTTCTTGATGGCCATCTCGGGGTGGAGTCTCCAGTTGATTCAACAATGGTGCAGATGATACGTCAAATGCGCGCAATTTTCATGGCAGGAAGTGCGGATAGCAATGCGCTTGACGGCACCGAATGGATACGGGAGGCTTGTCGGGTTTCAACGCAGAGGACAGACGGCGAATGCACATTCATATACTGGGGATTTGTGGCACATTTATGGGAAGCCTTGCGGTATTGGCAAGGGAGCTCGGCCACACAGTTACCGGTTCCGATCAGGGTGTCTATCCACCCATGAGTACGCAGCTAGAGGCCCAGGGCATCAGCCTGATGGAAGGTTTCAGCCCGGAACACCTTGAACCCAAGCCGGACCTTGTATTGATCGGCAATGCCATGTCCCGGGGTAACCCTGAGGTTGAGGCAGTACTTAACCGTAATATCGATTATATGTCTGGCCCGGAGTGGCTGGCGAGAGAGGTCCTGCGGCATCGTTGGGTATTGGCGGTTGCCGGCACTCACGGCAAAACTACCACCACAGCTATGTTGCTCTGGGTTCTTGATCAGGCGGGGCTTGCACCCGGGTATCTGGTGGGCGGCGTGCCAAAAGATTTTCCGGTTTCAGCCAGTCTGGGTGATAGCGACTTTTTTGTTATTGAAGCTGATGAGTACGACAGTGCTTTCTTCGACAAACGATCCAAGTTTGTTCATTACCGCCCTCATACCCTGATCCTGAACAACCTTGAGTTTGATCACGCCGATATTTTTGAAAACGTAGAGGCGATTGAACGACAGTTTCATCATCTGGTTCGCACGGTTCCTTCCCAGGGCATGATTATTCGCCCAAGCCTGGATGAGCACCTGGATAAAGCCCTTGATATGGGATGCTGGAGCCCGGTTCAGGATATGGCTATCGGTAGCGAAACAGCCGCATCGGTTGATTGGCGTGCCGAACTGTTATCCGAGGATGGTAGCCGATTTATGGTGGTTCACCATGAGCAGCCCGTTGCGGTGGTGAAGTGGAATCAAACGGGTATGCATAATGTTCGTAACGCCCTCGCAGCCATTGCTGCTGCGAAGCATGTAGGGGTAACGCCCGATCATGCAGTGGCTGCACTCTGTCGCTTCTCTGGTGTAAAGCGTCGCATGGAGTTGCTGGCGGATATTAATGGCGTGAAGGTGTACGACGATTTTGCCCACCACCCAACAGCCATAGAAACAACGCTGGATGGGCTGCGTAATCAAGTGGGCGAGGAACCGATAATCGCTCTTATTGAGCCTCGCTCCAATACGATGAAGCAGGGTGTTCATCAGCATACGTTGCTGCCGAGTGCCGCTTTGGCCGACAAGATCTATTGGGCCAACCTGAACACTATGGACTGGTTGCCTGAGTTGGTATCAGAGTGGCAGTCCGGCAATCCTGAATCCGGAAAGCATCTTGTAGAATCCACCGTAGAGGGGTTGATTGAGCGTGTAATGGCAGATCTGCCCAGCCCTTGCCACATCGTTATCATGAGTAACGGTGGCTTTGGTGGTATTCATGGAAAGCTCGTAGCCGAAATCAAACGAGTCCATGGTTGACCCGGTGTATAAGGAGTTATTTCGTTGACCCAAAACATACCCGATAGTTTGTCGAAAGCTCGAACCATAAATCTGGCGTTCACCGGAGCCTCCGGTGCTCAGTATGGCCTGCGTTTGTTGCAATGCCTCGTGGCAGCGGGCTGCCGAGTGCATGTAATGATCAGCAAGGCAGCGCAAATTGTTATTGCGACTGAAACCGACCTGAAGCTACCGGGAAGCCCGTCCGCAATCCAAAAGGTGCTGACAGAATACGCGTCAGCAAAGCCGGGGCAAGTTTTGGTATTTGGGCGTGAAGACTGGTTTTCCCCGCCCGCTTCCGGCTCAGGAGAGAAAGCACCACTTGTGGTCTGCCCCTGTAGTACGGGAACGCTATCGGCACTTGCCACTGGAGCCAGTAACAACCTGATTGAGCGTGCTGGCGATGTGGCGCTTAAGGAGCGCCGCCAACTGATTCTGGTTACCCGCGAATCGCCATATTCGCAAGTTCATCTGGAAAACATGCTGAAGCTTACCCAAATGGGGGCAGTGATCATGCCGGCCAGCCCCGGGTTCTACCACCGTCCCGAATCTATAGAGGATCTTGTGGACTTTATCGTGGCTCGAATTCTTGATCATCTGGGGTTGCCGCAAGACTTGATGCCGCGCTGGGGGGAGGCTCGGGTGAGCGCCAAAATAAGTCGCAACGATGGTTTTGGCCAGCAGGATTGATGGTTTTAACCATTGAGCAAACCCGCCTGCAAGAAGAGACTTGGTGAACGTTAATTACAACATTGTTCACTGACCGAGGTTTACCATGATTCCACGCACGCTCTTCGACGCAGACCTTGACGGCTTCCGGGACTCTGTCCGGAAATTTCTTGAGCAAGAAGCCGCGCCATACCACGAGCAGTGGGAGAAAGACGGGCAGGTTAGCCGTGAACTATGGGAAAAAGCAGGTGCATTGGGCTTTTTGTGCCCGACCATGCCTGAGGAGTACGGCGGTGTTGGCGCCGACTTCCGATACAGCGCGGTAATTATGGAAGAAGTCTCCCGTGCCGGGCTTTCGGGCATTGGCTGGACGCTGCACTCCGATATCGTTGCACCCTACATTTTGAATCACGGTTCCGAAGAACAAAAAAAGCACTATCTGCCCAAGATGGCAACTGGTGAGATGATCACAGCGATCGCCATGAGCGAGCCCGGTGCGGGTTCTGATCTTCAGGGGGTGAAAACCACTGCTTTGAAGGATGGTGACAACTACATACTGAATGGCTCAAAAACCTTTATCACCAACGGGCAGATGGCTGATCTGGTGATCGTTGTCGCCAAAACGGATCCAAAGGAGGGCGCCAAAGGTATCAGTCTTCTGCTGGTCGAATCCGACTCGGAAGGGTTTCAGAAAGGCCAGAACCTGAACAAGGTTGGCATGAAGGCCCAGGACACCTCTGAGCTGTTTTTCCAGGATGTGAAAGTTCCGACCAAGAATCTGCTCGGCTCGATGGAAGGGCAGGGCTTTATGCAGTTGATGATGGAGCTTCCTGCCGAGCGCTTGCAGATTGGTATTACGGCAATTGCTGCCGCAGAAGCCGCCTGGCAGTGGACTCTGGACTATGTGACCGAGCGTAAAGCTTTCGGCAAGCCGGTGATCAAGTTCCAGAACACTCGCTTCAAAATGGCTGAGATGAAAGCAGAAATCACGGCTGCCCGAGTGTTCACCGACCGTTGCCTGGAACTTCACCTGGACAAAAAGCTGGATATACCAACAGCGGCTATGCTGAAGCAGTACACCACCGATCTGCAGTGCAGAGTAATGGATGAGTGTGTTCAGTTGCACGGTGGCTACGGTTATATGTGGGAATACCCGATTGCCCGCGCTTGGGCTGATTCACGGGTTCAACGCATTTACGGCGGAACCAACGAAATCATGAAAGAGATTGTTGCCCGCGCGTTTTAAATCAAGCTAAGGAAAGCCTCGGGCCAGTTCCCGGGGCTTTCTTGTTACTTAACTTTACAGATTGCCAAACCTATCAAGGTCTCCAGCCTTCACATCCCCTAAAGTAACGGCACAACCTCTAACAAGGATAAATGGTTGCCGTGATGAAGCCCCTTATTTTCCTGCCTGTTTCCGTACTTTTTCTCGCCATTGCCGGTTGCGGCAATGAATCCGATGAGCTGCCTGTCGATGGCCGTAATTTCGACGGTGTGCAATACAGCGATCCTGCACCCTATACCGGAAGGGTGATAGACGGTTACCTGAAAAATGCCCGGGTATGGTTGGATATGGACGGCGATAGCCAGTATACGCCGGGGCCCATGGAATATGAGCTTGCATCCGGCCGCATAGTTACCCTGCCTTCTGGAGAGCCTACCGTCATGAGTGGCGAAGATGGGCAGTTCTCGATTGATATCTCGGAACTGATGGTTGATCCAAAGATCGGCCCCAATATAGATTCTCGGGCTTTTCCTTTGTATGCGCTGGCGCTCCCCGGCAAGACAGTGGAGCAGACACGCATCGGAGACGTACCGGTTGCTCGCGCGTTCTTGCTATCTGCCGCGCCAGGTGTGAGTAATATCTCACCTCTGACGACTCTGGCACGCTATCGCAGGCTCACAACAGCGGGCTTGCTGTCGGGTTCCGGAAATAGCGTGTTATCGGGCTTCGAAGGTATCAACTTGCTGCGGGATTATGTCCTGGCTAAAGATGATAAGGCTCACGCATACGCGCAGGCCTTGGCGCGCTTCTCTGCTAGCCAATTCCCGGATGACTATAACGATGCACTGGCTCGGCCTGAAAGCGATGGCAAGGAGCGGCTGCTCAGCCCGCAGGGGGCTTACCTTCTTGGGATTTCCCTGTTGCAGAATGCCGGTGATGTCATTGCCGTTGTAGATTCGGCTGCTCAAGGCAACTACGCAAACGTGGACGTCGACCAGCTTGAATTACCCTTGGTGCCGTTGGAGTTAAGTGACCCGGTACTGCTGACAAGTCAGCGCATCTATGCTCAGCCCAGGCAATCGAATGAGCTCCCTACGAACAGTTCGAATTTGATGGTTTCCGCAGAACTGATGTTTGAATATAGCGAGGATGGGCGACTGCAAACTATTAGTTCAGAGGGGTGTCTTACGCCTTCGATGCAAGAGATTGCCAGGCTGATCAGTGTAAATGGGTATATGGCTCATCTCGGTACCCAGTGGTTGCCTTCAGCGTCGCTGTCGCCTCAGAGTAAAATTGCCTACGACAATCCAGGTGTCGATGAACGGTTGGTGTTTGACTGGGCGGCACGCAAAGCAACGTTTGAAACCGGTACCGCCTGTCACCAGCTTGAGGGGATTCAGGCGGGATCGACTGAGCTGGGGGGCGAGCCCGAGGTAGCGTATAGCTGGAGTTATAGTGGTGGGAAGTTGGCGCAGTTGGAGGCTAGGATTCCCCAGCAAAACGGCACGATTACCCGAACACTCACGCCAGAGCGGACTAATGCTCTTGAAGGCTTTCCTGGGTACCAACTAAAGGAAGAGGGGGTGGAGGTGGAGTCGTTGGTATACAGCGATGTTTTCCAAAGCTGTGCGATCGACGACAAAGTTGACCCTGTGACGGCCGCGCATGTGGTTACGGGGTTTCAAGACTATGACTTCTATGGCCATGAGCCCCAGCCTGCCGCATTTACAGGGCTTGCCTTGGAGTTTGATACCCGGGGTGAGCAGGTTCGGCTCCTGCGATACGGCTTCCTGGCGCCGGAAATGTCCGGGCTTGGTAACGTCGATGCCGATGGTGGTTTCGAGTGGACGATGTACTACCCGCCAAGATCCAGTGAAACCCCGCTCGGAGGTACACCAAATCTTATTCAGAAGGCTTATCTCAAAAACTACAGCCCTAACCAGGCCTGTGGTCGATCGTTCGAGGAATCGCTGTCGGGTGCTTATGCATGGATAGAGTATAAGTACAAAAACCTTTCTCAATACCTCGTGGATCAGCTGTAATAACGGATAGCTCGAAAGGTCGTGAAGAGTGAATTGGCATTCTCGTGTGCCGATATTAGAGCCACTGGTTCTGCACCAGTGGCTCTCTCTTTAGTTCGTTATTCAACTTCTACTACGATATCGTGAATTTTACCGGTGAAACGGGTTTCCTCTGGTCCGTAACCAATACCCAATGCGACGGGTGTCTGGTTATCCAAACCGACATCGGCCGTTTCATCGGCAGAGAATACATTCGGCTGGGTTTTTTCGATTCTGCCCTTGGCAACCTGCTTGCCATTGACCGACAAGGTTGCATTGCCTCCTTTGCCAAGACCGCCGCCGTCATAGTCAAAATCCAATACGATAGTTGCCTTACCCTCGGACAATGGCGTTTTGCTTTCCACGACATAGCGTTCGAGCCCGAGCCAGTTGTACTCGTAAGCTGGTTTGCCGTCACGCATATGCAGCGACCAACCACCATAGCGACTGCCCTGAACCAGCAGCGCACCTGAAGCACCGCCTTCCGGCACGTCAATATTGGCGGTAATGGTCAACGATCGGTTTTTTACGTTGAGGAAGGTGTTTTCCAGCATTCCGTCCATACCTTCGTACAGTGTCAGTGACTTTCGGTCGCCCATCAGGTCTGGACGCCCCGCAATTGCAGCATTCGTTCGCGCAATGGTTCTGTCGTCGATGGGCAATACATGGTACCTCTCCGCCTCAACCATAAACTCGTTTTGTAGCTCAGCAAGCTTTTCAGGGTTCGACGAGGCAATGTCAGTTGCCAGGCTGAAATCGTCGGGCACGTAGTAGAGCTCCCAGACGTCGTCCTCCAGAGGTGTAAGGTCAGAGGTTTGCCAAGGAGCACGGTGAATTGTGCGCGCCATCCAGCCGTCTTTATAGATGCCTCGATTGCCAAACATTTCAAAATACTGAACGGTGTGACGTTCTTTTGCCCCCGCATCGTTAAAGCTATAGAGCAAGCTGGTCCCCTCGATGGGCACCTGCTTTGTGCCGTTGACGCTTTTCGGTTCAGGTAAGCTGGCGGCTTCTAATATTGTTGGCGCAACATCGATCACATGGCTGAACTGGCTGCGCATCCCCCCTTTCTGTTTGATACCTTCAGGCCAGTGGACAACCATGCCATTACGTGTGCCACCAAAGTCACCCGCTACCTGCTTGGTCCACTTGAAGGGCGAGTCGAAAGCTACAGCCCAGGCTGCGGCCATGTGTGGGAACGTTTCCGGGCTGCCCCACTTGTCGATCAGCGGCAGCATATCTTCAACTTTTTCCTGCACACCATTGAAATAGGTCATTTCGTTATACATGCCAATCATGCCGCCCTCGGCACTGGTGCCGTTGTCTCCGGCGATATAGAAAACCAGAGTGTTGTCCAATTCGCCGATGGAATCGACGGCATCGATCAGCCGGCCTATGTTGTGATCGGTGTGCGCAACAAACCCTGCAAAGGTTTCAGCCTGTCGGCGAAACAGTCTTTTATGGTCGTCGGGTAGATCTTTCCAAGCGGACAGGTCCGATGGGAGGGGGGGGAGTTTGGTGCTTTCTGGTATCACCCCGGCTGCTTTCTGGCGCTCAAAAGTCGCCTGTCGTACAGCGTCCCAGCCGTCATCAAACTGGCCATGAAACTTCTCGATCCACGGCTTTGGCACATGATGTGGTGCATGGGTGGCGCCGGTGGCGAAGTACATGAAAAAGGGCTTGTCGGGGGTCATGGATTGCTGTGCCTTGACCCAGTTGATCGCCTGGTCCGTCATGTCTTCTGTGAAGTGATACCCCTCCCTTTTTGGCGGGACAACGCGTTTAGTACCATCAAAGATCAGAGGTGACCATTGGTCAGTTTCGCCACCAATGAAGCCGTAGAACTTGTCGAAGCCCTGGCGCGTTGGCCAGCGGTCAAAGGGGCCGGAGACGCTGGTTTCCCAAGCAGCTGTTTCATGCCACTTGCCAAAGGCACCGGTACTGTAGCCGTTGAGACGCAGCATCTCGGCCAAGGGTGCAACACGGTTCGGAATGCGGCCTGTATTACCAGGGTAGGCAGTGGCCGTTTCCATTATGGAGCCAGTGTTTGCGGTGTGATGGTTGCGTCCGGATTTTAGTGCAACGCGTGTTGGTGAACACAGCGATGTTGTATGGAAGTTATTATATCGCAGGCCACTCTGGGCGAGCTTGTCCAGCGTGGGTGTAGGAACAGGACCTCCGAATGTAGAGGTTGAGCCAAAACCGAGGTCATCAATCAGGACGATCAAAACATTCGGTGCGCTTTTGGGTGGCGTTACCTCCCACCGGGGTGGTGGCTGAGTGTTGCGCACATCCAGTTCAGTGTAGTGCTTTGGGTCTGGCTCTGATATGGGCAGGATAGTCCTGTCCAGTTGGTGACTTGCATTCTGCGAGGCAAATGAAATGCCGGGCAAGATAAAGCACGCCACTATCAATAGGGACTTCCATATGTTTCTATTATTATCTTGCACGGTCCTTCTCCTTTCTCCAATTATATTTAGAGCTTGGGAAGTATAGTCCACGTTAGTATTTGACAAGTAATTATGTTGTGTTTTACAGGTTTGCTTTTGCGGATTTGCGCCGGCGCCGCAGTTCTATTCAAATATGACAATTCTGTACCAGGCGATTTCAATGAAGAAGCAAAGCCGATCAGGGATGAAAACACTGCGTGTCCTTGCAGGATTATTCTGCTTTATTGTCATGGGTGCCGCAGTTTTTGCACATGCTACAACTGCTGAAGTTCGTTCAGCCCGGGCACCCGTAGTTTATGTTGGCGAGCCCGTCTGCAGTGGCTGTCATGCAAAGCAGTCTGTCACCTGGCAGACATCGCAGCACGCCCATGCGATGGCGCATGCAACTGAAAAGGCGGTGTTGGGAAATTTCGAAAACGTCAAATTTCACAACGCGGGCGTTACGACGACCTTCTTCCGCCGGAATGATGAGTTTTGGGTCAGCACGGATGGTGCTGATGGCGAGTTGGCAGACTTCAAGGTCAGCTACACGTTTGGTGTCTATCCGTTGCAGCAGTATTTGATCGAATTCCCTGATGGGCGCATGCAAGCTTTGTCGATTGCGTGGGATGCCCGGTTAAAAAAGGAAGGCGGTCAGCGCTGGTTCCACCTTTATCCAGATCAACGCATCGAAAGCAAAGATGAATTGCACTGGACCCGTAGCCAGCAAAACTGGAACTACATGTGTGCCGATTGTCATTCCACCAATCTCCGCCGTAACTACGATACCCATTCGAATACTTATGCGACCACCTGGAGTGATATCAGCGTAGCTTGTGAGAGTTGCCACGGCCCCGGATCTGCGCATGTGGAATGGGCTAAAGCAGTTGATGGCGCGCCGTCGGTGCCGTCCATGGGGTTGACGATCCCACTTGATGAGCGCAGAGGGGTTGTTTGGGTTGCGGATGCCGAGACAGGCACCGCGTCACGGAGCTCGCCAATGCAGAATCACCGGGAGGTTGAGACTTGCGCTGTTTGCCATTCGCGTCGAGGCTCGATCAGTACAAACCCAGGGCCCACTGGGAAATTGCTCGATACGCATAAACCATCGTTGTTGGTAGAAGGGTTGTATTTTGCAGACGGACAGCAAGAGGATGAGGTATACACCTATGGCTCATTCCTGCAATCGAAAATGTACGCCAAGGGTGTGACCTGCAGTGACTGTCACGATCCCCATACCGCCGAGTTGCGGGCACCGGGAAATACACTCTGCGCCCAGTGCCACACGCCTGCTAAATTCGACACGACAGCGCATACCCATCACGAGCCCGACAGCCCGGGTGCGCAGTGTGTAAGTTGTCACATGCCAACACGCGATTACATGGTGGTCGACCCTCGTCGTGACCATTCGTTACGCATCCCGCGGCCCGACCTCAGTGTCAAAATGGGGGCTCCAAATGCCTGCAATGATTGCCACACAAAACGCGGGCCAGAGTGGGCCGCCGCCACAATAGAGAACTGGTTCGGTCCCGATCGCAAGGGCTTCCAGATTTGGGGGCCAATCTTTGATGCGGCGCGTAAAGGCCAGGCCTATACGATAGAGGGGTTGGAGAGATTGTTTTCCAATCCGGAAATGCCTGGGATAGTGCGAGCTACCGCTTTGACTGAAATGCGACGGTTCCCCGGAGGGACTCTCTTCGCCGCTATCAATGAAGGTCTATACGACGATGATTCGTTGGTTCGGGTTGCGGCACTGGATGCGCTTACTGACTATCCTCCGGCGGCTCGAATAGCAGCGTTGCGAGCATCGACAAGCGGAGTGCCGGCCGTTAGTGCAGCAGCAGGTCGGGCGCTTGCCCCGGTCGACTTTGGTTCCTTGTCGGTACAAGAGCGAGCGGCAGTTGAGCTCAGTTTCATGAACTACGAAACGACCCAGTCAGCAGTATCGGAACGGCCAGAGGCGCATTTAAACCTTGGCCTCTTTCACGCTGATCGCGGCGATGCGGTTAGTTCCGAAGCTGAATACCGGCTGGCCATTCAGCGGGACCCCCAGTTTGCGCCGGCCTATGCGAATCTGGCCGATCTGTACCGTGCCACGAGTCGGGAAACGCAGGCGGAGCGAACTCTTGATGCAGGCTTGACTGCCGTACCTGACAATCCGAGCTTGTTGCACTCTTTGGGTTTAATGCGCATCCGTCAAGGACGCCAAGGTGAGGCGTTGGAGCTTTTGGCGCGCTCCCACAAGCTAGCGCCCAGTGACCCACGATTTGCTTACATATATGCAGTCGCATTACGCTCATACGGCAAGCCGGAACAGGCACTGCGAGCGCTCGACGCAGCATTAGCTGTGAATCCAAACGCTCCTGACTTGCTTTATGCGCGCCTTTCCTACGCCTTGGAAGATGGCGATGTTCCGACCGCACGAAAATACGCAAACCGGTTTGTTGCTGTAGCCCCGGAAGACGCCAGGACATCTCTATTGCTTCAGTCTATTGAACAGAGGTAGCCGGCATTGCATTCATGGCTCGTATTTTTTCCATGGGGTGCTTGCGCAGGGCTTTAACCGTGGATGGAAAGGAGTTGGATGTCGTTCAGAACGCGGGCGCAACAAAGAGTCGGGCCATAAGAAATCTGGCTCGTTACTGTTTTTGATAGAGAAGAGGTGTATGAGTTTAATTCAGATATTTCCATTTCTTGGGGAAAGAAATGGTGCCGAGGAGAGGACTTGAACCTCCACGGGGTTGCCCCCACTAGCACCTGAAGCTAGCGTGTCTACCAATTTCACCACCTCGGCAGGTGATTTGCAGAATTCCCGTTAGTTTGTTGAAAACTGGGCGTTTCTGCCTAAGATGAACGTGCAGTCTCATCTGATGGCGCGTACTTTAGTAATTCCGGCCTAAGCTGTCAAACATTTTTTCAGTAAATGCTTGGCAGGTAATTATGCCTATAAAAGGTGGGTTGTTAGGCAGTTGCTGCCTCCCAACGTATACTGTGTTGCAAATGAATACGAACAGCGCCGCTGTGGCGCCGCATTGAGCAAGGATTTTAATGGTTTCCAGAAATAAAAAACGCAAAGACCCACACGCCAGTCGTGAGGCCCAAAATTATGACAACCCGATCCAAAGCCGGGAATTCATAATTGCGCACTTGAAAGAGCGGGGGGCTCCGGCAACGCACGAAACATTGTGTTCAGAGCTTGGGCAAACAGACCCGGAAGGTATCGAAGCACTTCGGCGTCGTTTGATCGCCATGTGCCGCGACGGGCAGCTTATCTGCAACCGGCGTGATGCTTATCTGCCGATTGAAGAAGCCGACTTGGTAAGTGGTCGGGTTATTGGGCACAAAGATGGCTTCGGCTTTCTGGTGCCGGATGATGGCGGGTCAGATCTGTTTCTTACTGCCCGGCAAATGCGCCAAGTGTTTCACGGCGATCGGGTAGCCGCCCGGGTAGACAGGGTCGACGACCGTGGCCGGCGTGAAGGCGTTATTGTTGATGTAATTGAACATCGTACACAGCAAACGGTAGGGCGTTTCTTTAATGAAAGCGGCATTGCCTATGTGGTGCCGGAAAACGCCCGCATCAATCACGAAGTGTTGGTGCCGAAAGAGCATGTTGGTGAGGCGGTTCATGGTCAGTATGTCGTTGTCGATATCTTGCGCCAGCCCACCGTGCGTACCCAGCCTACCGGCAAGATAGTCGAGGTTTTGGGTGAACATATGGCGCCGGGGATGGAAATCGACGTGGCTATTCGCTCCTACGATATTCCCCATGAGTGGCCCACCGCAGTAGGCGAGCAAGCTGCTTCTATTGCTGCCGAGGTTGAAGAGAAGGATAAAAAGAATCGCGTCGATATTCGCAACATGCGTTTGGTGACCATCGATGATGAAACCGCCAGGGATTTTGATGATGCGATTTATTGCGAGCCCAGAGGTCGAGGTGGTTATCGACTCGTCGTTGCGATAGCAGACGTGTCTCACTATGTGCGCACTGGGTCGCCCCTTGACGAAGAGGCGTTGCGCCGGGGTAACTCTGTGTACTTCCCGGATCACGTGGTGCCCATGCTTCCGGAGAAGTTGTCCAACGGCCTGTGCTCCCTGAACCCGGATGTTGATCGCCTATGTATGGTTGCAGATATGACCATCAGCGCCGCTGGTAACATCAGTGGATATACGTTTTATCAGGCAGTTATGCGCAGCCATGCCCGACTGACGTATAACAAGGTCAGCGACATGCTTGAGCGGCCAGATACAGAGCCGGGATACCGCCTGTCTGCCCAGTATGCCGACGTGCTGCCACATCTGCATAACCTGTACGATTTGTACAAGTTGCTGCGCAAAGCGCGCACAGAGCGTGGCGCTATCGACTTCGAAACCACGGAAACCCGGATTGTGTTCGATGCTGAGCGCAAAATCGAAGAGATTGTGCCAGTGCACCGTAATGATGCGCACAAGATTGTTGAGGAGAGCATGCTGTGCGCTAACGTAGCCGCGGCGCGCTTCCTCAAGAAGCACAAAATGCCCGCCCTTTACCGGGTGCACGATGGCCCCTCGGAAGAGCGTCTTAATTCGGTGCGTTTGTTCCTGGGTGAGCTGGGTCTGCAGCTGGGTGGTGGCGATAGTCCAACGTCAGCGGATTACCAGGAGTTGTTATCCCAGATTGTCGACAGGCCAGATGCCAATGTGATCCAGACAGTTATGCTGCGGTCGCTGAGCCAGGCGGTTTATAGCCCGGATGAAAGTGGTCACTTCGGCTTGGGCTTCCCAAGTTACGCTCACTTTACCTCTCCAATTCGCCGCTACCCTGACCTGATCGTGCACCGCGCTATCAAATCACGGATTCATAATCCTGAAGTATCCAAGGATGTGGTGTCTCCAGCTGTACACGATGCAACACTGGTAGAGTATCCCTACGATTACGCCAAGATGGAGCAGCTGGGTGAGCATGTGTCGATGACTGAGCGACGCGCAGATGATGCGACCCGCGATGTTATGGCTTGGCTCAAGTGTGAGTTTCTGAGTGATCATGTGGGTGAAGAGTTTGACGGTGTGATTGCCGCTGTTGTGCCCTTTGGTTTCTTTGTTCAGCTCGCGGATGTGTATATCGAAGGTCTTGTGCATGTGTCCACCTTGAGTGGCGACTATTTTCATCACGATGCTGCCAAGCATCGCTTGATTGGCGAGCGCACGGCCATCAGCTTCCGCCTGGGCGACGAGTTGCGTGTACGTGTAATGCGGGTTGGCATGGAAGATCGAAAGATCGACCTGGAGTTGGTCAGTGAGCCGAAACGGCGGCAAGCAGATCGGGACGGGTTGGGGGTTGCCAAGCGGGATGCCCGTGGCAAGGACGGAAAGCGCGGCGACAAAGGCCGTGGTCTTGGCGGGGCGTCTGCGGGGCCAAAATCCGGTAAGAGTGGAAGCACTGGTAAATCCGGGCGTGGCAGCAAGCCTGCGACTGCAAAAGCGCAACTGGTTGCGGAAGCTGCCCGTGATGCTGGCAAAAAGCCCAAGAAGGGTGCGGCCAAGCCAGATGGTGTGAGTAAGCCGCGCAAACCCCGTAAGACAAGCAAATAACAGGAATCCAAACCAGTGTCCCAGGAATTTGTATTCGGTTGGCATGCGGTTGAGGCAGTCCTCAAGCGCGAGCCTGAAAGGTTGCAGCGTGTTTGGATTCAGACTGGCCGGCAGGACAAGCGAGTAAAGTCCATCACAGATGCCCTTGATGAGTTAGGGGTGAAGTGGGGTGTTGTCCATCGCCGTGAGTTGGATGAGCGCGTTGGCGGGGTTCACCAGGGTGTTGTTGCGGCAGTCAGTGAAAGCCGTGAGTGGACAGAAGACGACCTTCTGGCCCAGCTTGCGGCAAGCGACAAGCCTCCGTTTCTGTTAGTGCTGGATGGTGTAACCGATCCCCATAATCTGGGTGCGTGTATGCGCACCTGTGATGCGGTGGGTGTGCAGGCGGTTATCGTTCCTAAGGATAAATCCGCTTCGCTTACTCCAGTGGCCCGTAAAGTTGCTTGTGGTGCGGCCGAGACGGTGCCATTCGTGCGCGTGACGAATCTGGCTCGCTTTCTGCGCACTCTGCAGGATCAGGGTGTTTGGTTGATCGGCACGGCCGGTGAGGCGAAGACGACTCTGTATCAGGCTGACTTTAAAGGCCCGGTTGCGCTGGTGATGGGGGCGGAAGGCAAGGGTATGCGCCGCCTTACCCGTGAGCACTGCGATCAACTTATCCACATACCCATGCTTGGCCATGTGGATAGTCTCAACGTTTCTGTCGCTACTGGCGTTTGCCTGTATGAGGCTTTGCGTCAACGCATTGGTTAGCCCTTGCACAGAAGCTCCTGTACGCCTAGAATACGTGACCCCTTTTTTTAGGGGGAGGTTTGTATTGCTTCTAATCAGGTGTACAACACTTCGCTTTTGATTAAGGTTTTTTGTAAGGCCTTATTAATAAAGCACAAAACCGGCAGCTTAGGCTGTCACCTCCTTGCTTTCATGCTTCCCGGCCAGTCCGTGAATTAGAGAAAGCTGTTTAAACCGTAGGGAGAACTCATGCGTCACTACGAAATCGTATTTATGGTACACCCGGATCAGAGCGAGCAGGTGCCCGCGATGATCGAGCGTTATACCAGCCTCATCACTGAAGATGGCGGCAAGGTAGATCGTTTGGAAGATTGGGGCCGTCGTCATATGGCATACCCGATCAACAAGATTCACAAGGCTCACTATGTGCTGATGAACGTTGAATGTTCACAGGCTGCAATGGACGAGCTGACTCACAACTTCCGGTTTAACGATGCCATCATCCGTGACTTGATTCTGCGTCGCGATGAAGCTGTTACCGATATGTCTCCGATGAAAGCCGCTGAGTCCCGTGAGGACCGTCGTTCCGGCGGAGATGATCGTCCGCGTCGTTCGGCTGAATCTTCTGATGACCGTCAAGGCGAGCGCCAAGACGAAAAGCAGTCAGCGGATTCCCAGGACGAAGAAGAGTAATTAACCGGAGTTGAGGAGATACGTTATGGCTCGTTTTTTCAGACGTCGTAAATTCTGCCGCTTCACGGCAGAAGGTGTTAAAGAGATCGATTATAAAGATCTGGACACCTTGAAAGGTTATGTCACAGAAACCGGCAAAATCGTGCCTAGCCGTATTACAGGCACAAAAGCACGTTATCAGCGTCAGCTGGCTACCGCGATCAAGCGCGCCCGCTACCTGGCACTGCTGCCGTACTCGGATAGCCACGATAACTAAGTAACAGAAAGACAGGACTTGGGACCATGCGTGCACTGGCACAATTTGTAATGCGCGGTCCCCTGCAGGCCAGCGGGGTAGCAGCAGTAACAACTGCGGTGCCTTTGCTGTTCTGGATTGGCGCAGCGGTTGTTGGCCTGGTTATTCTCAGGCTTGGCATCAGTCAGGGGCTTAATATTGGCCTTTGGGCACTACTTCCGGCTCTTGGTTGGAGTGTGTTCGGGGGCGATCCTACAGCTCTGGCGGTGCTGCTGCAGGTGATGCTGATGGCATCCATGCTGAGAACAACGCTGTCCTGGGAAAGAGCCCTTCTCGGAGGGAGCTTTCTGGCGATCGTCATGGGGCTTATCTTGCCCATGGTGTATCCCGGTTTGATGGACGAACTCGTTCGCACCGGGGTCAGTTTTTACGAACAGTACAATGCTGAAGTGGCCCGTGCGCTTGGGAACGATCTCGAGACGGTTATACGGGACACCATGAACGCCAGTATGGCCGGTAGTTATCTGGCAATCGGCGTGGGCATGACAATGTTGGCAAGATCGTGGCAGTCGGGGTTGTATAATCCCGGCGGATTCCGCAAGGAATTCCATGATCTCAAGCTGTCACCCGCCGTTGCAGTGGTTCTTATCGCCACCATGGTTGTTGGCCCGTTTCTCGGGTTGAATGCTATGTTGCTGGTCTGGATAGCCGGAACGCCGATGTTTTTGGCGGGCCTGGCACTGATTCATGGCATTGTTGGTCGTAAAAATCTGAGTGGCCAGTGGCTTGCAATGTTTTACGTTGCACTGGTGCTTCTGGGCCCAAGCCTGATGATTCTGTTAGTGGTTCTGGCTTTTGTGGATAGCTGGCTGGATATCCGGAGGCGAATAAAGCCTGCCGGGCCGGCTGAATAAAGCACGAAGAGGTTAACGAGATGGAAGTTATTCTGCTCGAGAAAGTTGCAAACCTTGGCACCCTGGGCGACAAGGTAAAAGTTAAGTCCGGTTACGGCCGTAATTATCTGCTTCCGTACGGCAAGGCTGCGCCTGCCACCGAAGCAAACCTGAAGGCGTTCGAAGAGTGTCGTGCCGAGCTTGAGAAAGCAGCAGCCGAGAAGCTGGCAACAGCTCAGGCCCGCGCTGAGGCTCTGGAAGGTGCATCCTTCACAGTTACCTCCAAAGCAGGCGATGAAGGCAAATTGTTTGGCTCCATCGGTGTGCGTGATATTGCTGACGTAATCACTGCTGCAGGTACTGAAGTAGAGAAGAGCGAAGTTCGCTTGCCAGAAGGCCCGCTGCGGTCAACAGGCGAGTATGAGATCGAGCTTCACTTGCACTCTGATGTTGAAGTGACTGTTAAACTGGCGGTTGTTGCCGAGTAAGCTGTCTTCTTCGGAAGCAGTGCCGGGCTTATCCCGGCTTCGGTAACACGCTGGTGGCTGGTAGAGAGTTCTTCTGAGTTTTCGCCCGGCCAACCCAACAGGCCCGAACCGTTTAATACGGCTTTCGGGCCTGTTGCTTTCTGGTATGCTGTTAACTCCGGTAACCCCCTCCATTGCTGCGACCTTCCGCGTACACTGTCGTGGCTGTGATGTTCAACTGAAGATGTGTTCATGGCGAAGCCTAATCTGAAACCCGCAATTATCGATACCGAAACCAGCCGCATCAAGGTGCCACCTCATTCCGCAGAAGCGGAACAG
This sequence comes from Marinobacter sediminicola, assembly GCF_031157525.1. Taxonomy (GTDB): domain Bacteria; phylum Pseudomonadota; class Gammaproteobacteria; order Pseudomonadales; family Oleiphilaceae; genus Marinobacter; species Marinobacter sediminicola. The sequence continues at coordinate 125,531 of NZ_JAVIXR010000006.1, read as the reverse complement.
GCAGTGCTGGGTGGTCTTATGCTGGACAACCGGCGATTTGATGAGATTACCGAGATAATCTCCGCTGCCGATTTTTATCGCCAGGATCACCGGCTGATCTTTGGTGCGGTGGAGCGCTTGGCTAGCGAAAATGAGCCGCTGGATGTTGTTACTCTGGCTGAGTTTCTGGAGCGTGCGGGCGATATTGAAGATGCCGGTGGGCTTTCTTATCTGGCGGAGCTGGCCGAGAAAACGCCCGGTGCTGCCAATATTCGAGCCTATGCCGAGATCGTCCGAGAGCGCTCAATCCTCCGGCAGCTCGTGGAAGTTTCAGGCACGATCACCGATTCGGCGTTTAATCCTCAAGGGCGCAACAGCAGCGAGATTCTGGATGAGGCGGAGCGTAATGTATTCAAAATTGCTGAGTCCAGGGTTAAAGAAGGCTCGGGTCCTCAGTCGATTAATCCGATTCTGACCAAAGCCCTGAGCCGTATTGAAGAATTGTTCGAATCTGGCGAACAGACTACCGGTTTGACGACAGGGTTCAGAGACCTGGATGAGCAAACATCTGGTATGCAGCCTGCCGATCTCATCATCGTGGCTGGACGACCCTCGATGGGTAAGACCACCTTCGCCATGAATATTGTCGAGAATGCCCTGATCAGCACGGGCACACCGGTTTTGGTATTCAGTATGGAGATGCCGGCAGATGCACTGGCCATGCGTATGCTGTCGTCTCTGGGTCGCATTGACCAAAGCAAGGTTCGTGGCGGAAAGCTTGAAGAGGACGATTGGCCAAGGCTTACCTCTGCTGTCAGCCTGCTTAAAGACAAGCCTTTGTATATTGATGATACACCGGGCCTTAGCCCCACTGATCTGCGCTCTCGCGCACGCCGGATTGCCCGTGAGAACGGGGGCAAAATCGGCTTGATCATGGTCGACTACCTGCAGTTGATGCGGGTGCCAGGCAATACTGAAGGCCGGACCGCGGAGATCTCGGAGATTTCCCGGTCTCTGAAAGGCATAGCAAAAGAACTTAGCTGCCCAGTGGTGGCGCTTTCGCAGCTTAACCGGAGCCTTGAGCAGCGCCCCAACAAACGCCCGATTAACTCTGACTTGCGAGAGTCTGGTGCGATTGAGCAAGACGCAGACGTCATCATGTTTGTTTATCGTGATGAAGTGTACAACGAAGATACGCCAGATAAGGGCGTTGCCGAGATTATCATCGGTAAGCAGCGTAATGGTCCTATTGGCACCATACGCCTCGCCTTCATTGGTAAATATACAAAATTTGAAGACCTCGCTAGCGGTGACTACGGGGATTATGGTGGAGAATACTAATGCCGCGCAGTACCGTCGCCCGCATTGATCTTGAAGCTTTGCGCACTAACTACCTCGCAGCTTGCGAGCGTTCAGGTGGCGCCAAAGTCATGGCCGTTGTGAAGGCTGATGGCTACGGCCATGGTATTGCCCGGGTTGCATCGGCACTGGCGGATATTGCGCCCAAGTTCGCCGTTGCCTGTATTGAAGAAGCTTGGGCTATTCGCGCGGCAGGCCATGCGCAGCCAGTGGTGTTGCTTCAGGGAGTGCATGCCGCGGGTGACCTGGCGGACTGCGTACACAGTAACTTTGAGCCGGTGGTGCACGGTGAGCACCAACTGGCGTGGATGGAGCACAGTGGCGTTGCGCCGACCTTCTGGTTGAAGGTTAACACTGGAATGAACCGTCTGGGCTTCCGGGGAGATGCTCTGCCTGCCGTGATGACCAAGCTCGAAAAAATGGGTGCTGCGCCCAAGCTTCAAGGGTTTGTTGGCCATTTCGCGTGCGCTGATGATGCCAGTAGCACAATGACACTTGCCCAGACTGCAAACTTTGAAACAGCAACGGCGCCCTGGCCCACACTGATGAAAAGCGTGGGGAATTCTGCAGCCCACTTTATTCCAGGCCAGCCTCTGTTTGACTGGAGTCGCCCGGGCATCATGCTCTATGGGGGCTCACCGATCATTGGGAAGACGGGCCCCCAACTCGGTCTTGAACCAGTGATGAGCCTTGAAGCGCCGCTTATCACCACGCGGGTTGTGAAAGCGGGGGAAAGTGTAGGCTATGGCGCAGGCTGGGTTGCTGAGCGCGACACCCGCATGGGTATGGTCGCCATCGGCTACGGAGACGGCTACCCTCGCCATGCCGGAACGGACACGCCGGCGGCTATTGCTGGCCGCCGTATCAGGCTGATCGGTCGGGTCTCCATGGATATGCTGGCAGTGGATTTGAGTAATGTGCCAGAGGCCAGGGAGGGAGATCTTGTTGAGTTGTGGGGGCGCACGGTTGGAATCGACGAGGTGGCAAGCTGTGCTGGAACCATCTCTTATGAGCTACTCACGGGGCTTACCAGCCGGGTTCCTCGAGTCTCCCAATAGCCTGCTCAGGTAGTTTCAGGCTCCTGGATGATTTCTTCAATGAAGTCGAGAATGGATGCCAAGCTGCGGTCGTCCAGCTTTTTAAGTACTTTGTGGACAACCATCTTACTGCCTTTGAGCATGCTGCTAATGCCTACTTTGGCCATGCTTAGCATCATCTTGCTGGCCCTCAGTCGTCGCAGAGGCTCGATAAAAAAGAAATCCAGGCCTGCGTCGGTCATGTCTACAATCAGGGCGTAGAGCTTGTCGATCGCTTCTTTGTCAGCTTTGCCGCGCCCGCGTAGCTCTTCTACGGTATATAGGGCCCGCATGCGCAATTCGTCTGGAATTGGGGCAACAATATGGCTCTGTTGTTTCAGCATGGTGATCCTGTTGTTGTATGCTTCTTGAAGGGATAGCAAGTGCAGTGCCGAGCAGGCTCGCCTGACGGCATCTTGAGTTGCGAATTATTCTACGAAACGGCAGCAGGAAGCCATTGGCCAAACAGGGCCCCCTGGCGCGTCATATCAGTAATATCCGGAGGCATTGAACCCTAGTGCATGTACTTGTTGTTCACGATTACGGCCCCTTGGGGAAGGTTCTGCTCGAGCGGCTCAGGAATACCTCTCTGCGTGTTAGCCCGTTGCTGGTCAGCGATCCGGCTGGTGCTAACCTGAGTGCCCTTGAGCGCTGGATCCCGGACGATACTGATCTTATTGTTAATGCGCTCTGGATGGCAGACCCTGAAGTAGCAGAGCGCGATCCTGAAGGCACCCACAAAGCTGCATTTTCACTTCCGGTGGCCATCGCGGAGTATGCCCGCGACAAAGGCATGGCGCTGTTCCAGCTATCGTCGTGCTACGTGTTTGATGGCCGTAAGCAAAGCGGCTATATAGCTTCTAACCCCGGCCAGCCGGTGAATGAACTTGGCAATTGGCAGTGGGAGTGTGAACAGGCATTGCGCACACTCTTGCCCCGGCACATTATTTTGCGTACCGGCTGGAGTTTGGGGCGCTTCATTCGCAAAGTACAGGCGAGCACGGCAGCGAATGAGACCCTGACCTTACCCGGGCGTTGTGTGGGCCAACCTGTGTCAGTGCAGGATCTCGCGAGGGTAATGACCGCTGTTATTCAGCAGCTGGATTGCGGTGCTGAGGTGTGGGGAACCTATCAGTACGCGGGCGCCGAAGAGATCAGTCTGTATGAGTTAGGCCTGGCCATTGCTGGCTTGCCGGGTATTCCGGAAGATATTCACGTTGTGGATGATATGCCGTTATGGGGCGCTCTTGAGCCACCCAACACAACGCTGATATGTACCAAAATCCGGAATACATTCGGAATCAAACAGCAGCCGTGGCGCTCCGGGTTAGCGAATGAGCTGACTATGCTGAAGGAAGGCGTGATGCGAACTGAAACTGGCATGCCGACCAAATAGTGGCGGCCAGTTTCAGTCAATAACGGTTTAGTGCTGACAGTTTTGGCGCGAGAACTCTCGGGTTACCAGCTGCAGTGCTTCAACATCCAGCAACTCGACTTCACGGCCGCGGGCGCGGATAAGGCCCTGGTTCTGGAAGCGAGTGAAAACACGGCTGACTGTTTCAACCGCTAGTCCAAGAAAGTTCGCAATATCATTTCTGGCCATAGGCAGGCTGAAGTTGGTTGGCGACATGCGCCGGCGCTGGAAACGGCTGGACAAAGACAGAAGCAGTGCTGCAATACGTTCTTCCGCCGTGTTTTTGCTAAGCAGCATGGCCAACTGATGACTGTTTTGAATTTCCTGGCTCATCAGGCGGTACATGTGGTGCTGTAAGTCCGGCAACTTGCCAGTCAGTTCTTCCAGCTTCTCAATCGGGAACTCGCATACGCTGGTACGCTCCAGCGCCTTGGCTGTGCACGCATAGAACTCGCCGCTCATGCTGTCCAGACCCACAAGCTCTCCGGGCATGAAAAAGCCGGTAACCTGCTCTTCACCACCTTCGGTGATGATCGACGTTTTGACCGATCCACTTTTTACAGCGAAGCAGGAGCGGAACGGTGTGCTTTGATCGAAGATATGTTCCCCACGATCATACATGCGCCCCTGTTGTACAATGTCTTCCAGGCTATCCAGGTCATTATCCTGAACGGCAAGTGGTAAGCACAGGTTGCTCAAGCTGCACTGCTGGCAGGATGCTTTCAGGGGCGAAGTTGCTTGGCGAAATCTGATTGCTTGAGCCATTTCTGGTAGACCGTCCGAATTGATGCAAATCAAAGGATCACTCTAATACGTGGGCACTGGTTTGCCAATGAGCAAATCTAAGGATATGCATATATCGCCTAATGTCGTCGGCCGGAGCGGGCTGCTTTGGCAGCAGCTTTCTTTTCGGAAAGCCTGGCTTCTTTTTCGGCTTCTGCCGCAGCAGCTATTTTTATCTCCCGCTCCACCATCTCGGGCGTCTCCAGAGAGATCCTCCCAAGCGTGCCAGCACGGAACTCATTGAGTAGCACTTCAGAAACTTTGTTCAAGTCCGGGACTCCGCCGCGGCCGAGGAACCGCCGCTTTTTGGCAATGCCGTCCATGAGGGCCAAGCCATCTGCCGGCAACTCGTTCAAGCCGTACCGGGCTTTCACAAGCTCAGGGTAGGCTTCTCGCAGGTAGTCCGCTTCAAACATCGCAATGTCTTCAAAATCCAGAACGGAGCTACGTATGGCTCCGGTAATCGCCAGCCGGTATCCACATTCTTCTGGTGAAAGCTTTGGCCACAGGAACCCCGGTGTGTCGTAAAGCAAAATGTTGTCCGGCAATTTGATGGTTTGCTGGGCCTTGGTAACCGCCGGCTCGTTGCCTGTTTTAGCAGCCGGGCGCCCGGCAAGGGTATTGATCAGCGTGGATTTACCTACGTTGGGAATGCCCAAAATCATTACCCGTAAAGCGCTTTTCTGGCGGTCATGATTGGGTGTCATTTCCCCGGCCAGCCGGAGTATATCCAGCGCCTCGCCACGTTGGTTGTGGGTGAGGGTGATGGTTCGTACGCCTCGCTCTCTTTCCAGCCAGGTCTGCCATTGCGCCGTAACGTCTGGATCAGCCAGGTCGCGCTTGTTAAGGACCCTCAGTAGTGGCGTGTCGCCGCGCAGGGCGGGCACCAGCGGGTTTTCGCTGCTAAAGGGGATGCGGGCGTCCAGTACCTCAATGATGAGATCCATCTGAGGCATGATTTGTTTGATCTCCTTGCGGGCTTTGTGCATGTGCCCTGGAAACCAGTTAATAGCCATCTGTTACGCTCCGGAAGTGTGTGAATAGGGGCATTATGAAGGGGAATGACCAAACTTTCACATTTGTTTCAATGCGCTAGTGTGGCGGGTTTTGAGCGGGCTTGGCTCACAACCTGTACAAAAAGAAGGGGTGTTGGGGTGAAAAGCAAGGGCGGGATGCTTTAGGCTGTGAAATCAGTTGATTAACCAAACCACATTGTTAACGGAGATTTCTATGAAGCTCGCAAAACTGTTCGGCACTGCTCTTGTGGCACTGAGCCTTTCGGCACCCGCATTAGCGCAGCAAGCGCCGGGTGGACAGCCGGATCAGGTAGATCAGCTGGCTCAGATGGTAGGGCTTTCCGAGGATCAGCAAAAAGAGATCCGCGGCATCCTTGATGAGATGCAAGGTGAAATTGGTACGCTGCGCGAAGAGGCTCGTGCCTTGCAAGAGCAAATGCAGGCTGAAATCAAAGCGGATTACGATGAAGGTGCCATTCGCAAGCAAGGAGAAAATCTGGGCGATGTAACCGGTGAAATTGCCACGCTTTCAGCTTTGATGCAGGCTAAGGTCGACAGCGTGTTCACTCAGGAGCAGCGTGATGAGCTGGATAAGAAGATGCAGGAAATGCGTCAGCAAATGCAGCAGCGCCAAATGATGATGCAGCAGCAAGGGCAGTAATACTGAGTTATCTTTCCTGTTTTTAGGGAGAGGTAGAAGAGAGGGCAGTGCGCAACCTGTGCGCACTGCCTGAGTTCAACTGGTAATTAGAAGTACAGGTTGAACATTACGTTGGCTGTGCCCAGTTCGATGGCGGTGTCGCAACCAGTGCAGCCGCGATCGCCAATTTCTGCACCAATCTGGCCGCTGATAGAGATGCCGTCAGTGATCATGGCTTCCGCACCAAAGAAGGCGCCAAGGCCAAATCCGGTGTCGGTCTCGTTATAGATGCCTAAAGCGCCACCTGCGAAGGGGCGAATACGGTTAGAGATGTCGCCCAAGTACAACCGTGCACCACCACCAATTCCAAACGCGGTGTCGGAGTTTCCGCCACGATCAGCAAGAGTAACATAGCCGTACGGCATCAGAGTTTCGCTAACCTTCAAACCGATCATGTAGTCCGGGGCGGTGGCGCTAATGTTTGAGCTGCCAAATGGGTTGAAGCCCATCATGATGTTGTTAGAGTTGGACTCTTCAGCAACAGCCATACCAGAAGACAAAATAGCGGTAGCAGCGGTAGCTGCAACCAGCTTGGATTTGAGAGAGAAAAGCTTCATTATCAGATTTCCATTCTTTGGTGTGTATTCAATAACCGGAGCAACCCTGAGGGTGCGAATTCATAGGTTCCGGGTGTTTGGTCGCGCAGAAAGGGCGACGCGGTGGATTTTCGTTGCTTTAGCTATGAAACGCAAGGCGGGTGCAGTTTAGCCCTGAGAAAAACCTTCAGGTTGTGCGCTATTCAACGTGTTTCACAGGAATCTGAATGGCGTTTGAGGCTGCAGGCACCTCGTGTACTGCAAGCCCCAGGTTATTCTTGTCGAATACCTTGTCTGCCCGGTAGCTAGAGCGCACCATGGGGCCTGAGGGTACTTCCATAAAGCCTTTCTCCAGGCCAATCTCACGGTACTGGTTGAACTCGTCTGGTGTTACGTAGCGCTCCACAGGTAAATGGTTTGGCGTTGGGCGCAAGTACTGGCCCAGAGTCAGAATGTCCACGCCAATTTCCCGTAGGTCGTCCATCGTTGCCAGGATTTCTTCGTGGGTCTCGCCCAAACCCAGCATCAGGCTGGTTTTGGTGAGCACGTCTGGTCGGTATTGTTTGGCATGAGCCAGTACGCTGAGCGTCTTCTCATAGCCTGCACGCGGGTCGCGCACCCGGCGTGTTAGCCGTTCTACCGTTTCAACGTTCTGCGCGAACACTTCAAGGCCGGAATCCAGTACCTTCTCTACATCGCTCATTACCGCATCGAAGTCTGGTGTCAGCGCCTCTACAGCAACTTCAGGTGTGCGCTTTTTGATGGCTGAAACACAGGCTGCGTAGTGGGCAGCACCGCCATCGGGCAGATCGTCCCGGTCTACAGAGGTAAGTACAATGTAGCGCAGCCCCATGAGTTCGACAGATTTTGCCGTGTTTTCCGGCTCGTCTTTGTCTAGCCAGCCATTAGGGTTGCCGGTATCTACGGCGCAGAAACGGCAGGCGCGGGTGCATACAGAGCCCATCACCATGATGGTTGCAGTACCAGCGGTCCAGCACTCACCAATATTGGGGCAGTGAGATTCCTGGCACACGGTACTCAGCCGGTTTTCAGTTACGTTTTTGCGCACAGCCTCAAAGCGTTCACCGCCGGGCATTTTGGCTCTCAGCCAGCGGGGCTTGCGCTCAACCGGTACAGGCTCCTGATTTGCCGAACGCTTCTGGCCATCTTTGATAGCTGAAAAGCCATGTTCGTTACGGAATTTGGAACCACTGGTGACGCGGGGCTTTGCGCTTTCGCTCATTGCAACCGGACTCTCATTAAGGCTTGGGGATCCTTAGAGAATAATCCGCTGGAGGGGCAGTTACAAGGCAGGTAAGGGCAATCACGGGGTGTTATAGGGGGATACCGGGCACGACTTTCGTCGTACCCGGTGGAGGATTATTGATTAGATGCGGTTAAGCCTGAGCTTTTTCCAGTGCTTGAGACACGTCGGCAAGAATGTCATCTATGTGTTCGATACCAATGGACAGGCGTACCAGATCTTCACTCACTCCCGCATTTTCGAGTTCTTCCGCGTTTAGCTGGCGGTGAGTGGTGGTGGCCGGGTGGCAAGCCAGTGACTTGGCATCACCAATGTTCACCAAGCGGTAGATCAGATCCAGCGCATCAATGAACTTGGCGCCTGCTTCACGTCCGCCTTTAATGCCGAAGCTCACAATGCCGGATGCTTTGCCGCCACAGATCTTGTCGCAAGTGGCTTTGTATGGGCTGTTTTCCAGCGCAGCGTAGTTCACCCATTCAACTGCTGGATGATTCTGCAGGAAGTTTGCAACCTTCTCAGCGTTCTCGCAGTGGCGCTCCATGCGCAAGCCCAGAGTTTCCAAACCTTGCATGATCAGGAATGAGTTAAAGGGCGAGAGGGCTGAGCCCGTGTTGCGCAGGGGCACAACGCGGCAGCGACCGATAAACGCCGCAGCGCCCAGAGCTTCGGTGTAGACCACACCGTGATAGGACGGGTCTGGCTCGTTCATCATCGGGAACCTGTCGCCGTTGGCTTTCCAGTCAAACTTGCCAGAATCCACAATAATGCCGGCTACGGTTGTGCCGTGTCCGCCAATGTACTTGGTGAGGGAGTGCACAACGATATCTGCGCCATGCTCGAAGGGGCGGCAAATGTAGGGCGTTGCAACGATATTATCTACGATCAATGGAATGCCATGCTTATGAGCGATTTCAGCCCAGCGTGCAATATCTACTACGTTGCCGGCCGGGTTGCCAATGGACTCGCAGAACAGGGCGCGAGTCTGGTCATCAATCGCCTTTTCAATAGCATCAAAGTCGTCATGGCGGACCATGCGGCATTCAATGCCCTGGTTCGGCAACGAGTGTGCAAACAGGTTGTAGGTGCCGCCATACAGCTGGCCGGTGCTGATGATGTTATTGCCAACCCGGCAGATGGTTTGTAGAGCGTAGGTAATGGCAGACATGCCAGAGGCAACGGCAAGGGAGCCTACACCGCCCTCAAGCGCAGTCATGCGCTCTTCTAGTACCGAGTTGGTCGGGTTCATGATTCGGGTGTAAATGTTGCCGGCAACCTTCAGGTTAAACAGATCCGCACCATGCTGGGTGTCGTCAAACGTGTAGGACGTGGTCTGGTAGATTGGCGTGGTTGCGGCTTTGGTGGTCGGATCGCCTTTGAATCCGGCGTGAAGGGCAATCGTCTCGAATTTCATAGTAACTTCCTTGCGAATGGATAGTTGGCGTTGTTGGTTTCGGGCGTCAGTATGCCATATAGATTTGGCGGGGTTTATACCGGTATGCAATCGTGACATGCCTGAACATAATATGCAGGCCTTTGAGGGCGATAAACCATTGAGAGTGAGGGGGATGGGTGATGAATAGTTGGGTGTTTCTGGGGGTAGCCATAGTGGCTGAAGTGATAGCTACCTCTGCGCTTAGAGCAAGCGAAGGGTTTACCCGGCTGGTGCCGTCTCTCATTGTTGTTCTGGGCTACGGCTTGGCATTTTACCTACTTGCGCTAGCCTTGCGGACGATTCCGGTCGGAATCGCTTACGCAATTTGGGCAGGTCTTGGCATCGTACTTATCGCAGCAGTGGGCTGGGTTGTATTTGGAGAGAAGCTGGATGCCTGGGGTCTGGTTGGTATGGGGTTGATTATTTCCGGCGTATTCGTGCTGAACGTTCTCTCCCGAACCGGCGTTCATTGATTGGAGGGGGGTTCGGATATGGCTGTGTCAGAGTCGGGAAACAGGGTGTCGTAACACCAGGTAAACACAAAGGCATACACCAGATAAAACAGCGCAAATGAGACATCCACCAGAAGTGCTTCCAGCAGCCCTATATCCATCCACCAGGCAATAATCGGAAGAAAGGCTACTAATAACCCCGACTCGAAACAAATGGCATGTATGAAGCGATGTTTCAGGGATTTGCGGGTTGAGCCGGTAAATCGTTTTAGTGTGTGGTCAAAACCAAGATTGAAAATGTAGTTCCACACTGTGGCTAGCGTAGCCCCAATCAGGCCAAGCACGCCGGTCTTTTCAAGTGAGTAACCAAAGGCGAAGGCTGCCAGGGGAACGGAAATGAGCAGCCCGATAACTTCAAAGGAAACCGCTTGCCGGATTCTGTCGCCAGTGGTTCTCATGAGAAGTCTCCACAGAAGCTGGGTGCTGGGCGCCTTTTCTGCCCGGAAATAAAAAAAGGCCGCGACGTGAATCGCGGCCTTTTTCGAATACTGGTAGCAAGGGGCGGAGTTGAACCGCCGACCCCAGCATTATGAGTGCTGTGCTCTAACCAACTGAGCTACCTTGCCATTGCTTCACCAAAGGAAGCGGCGCGTATATTATGAAGGGAGGGCTGAACTGTCAAGGGCTGACAGAAAATTCTGATCTAATAACTGTTCCTTCTCTAAGGTGATGCGAGCTTTAAGTGTTATTAAACATGAGCTTGAAGGTTTTTGTGAAAGGCAGAAGGTGTTCGGATATTACAGGCAGAGACTGGTTTCAGGTGGACCTGCATAATAACGTGTATCATTATGCAATTGTCAGACGTCCCCATATTGGAAGTGGAATCTAACTATGCAATCGAAAGAACTCGTGGCGCAATTCATCGCTGATATCCAGGCACAGCATTTTGAAGAGGCCAAGACCTTGCTCGCTACTGAAGGCTTTGAGTATGTTGGGCCGAACATGCGGTTCCTGAATCGTGATGACATGCTGTCCTACCAGTTTGGAATGGCTGCCATTCAGAAGGACTTGATTGTCCGTCAGCTCAGTGCCGATGGTGATCACGTGTTTGCAATCCTGGACTATCAGACTCACTTCCAGCCAATTGGGGATGTGCGGCTTGCGGTATGGTTCCGTGTTCGAGATGACAGGATCCAGACTGTTGAAGCTTTCTATAATGCGGCAGTGGTTGAGAATATGCTGGGGGGTAACTTGCCTTCAGCGAACCCTTTATAGAGGGTTTTTCGTGAAATCGAAGACTCACCGGCTGGACCGCTTTATTAGCCAGAATAGCGAGTTCTCGATTTCTGATACCCGCCTTTTAGTTGCCCAAAAAAGAATCATTCTGGATGGTCGTGCGGCTAATTCGGTTCAGCAGCGAGTGACTGAGTTCACCCATGTTGTGTTGGATGGCCAATGCTTAAATGATAGCCAGCCCGTTTACTTGATGCTCAATAAGCCCAAAGGGGTTGTTAGCGCGACCAAAGACTCTAAGCACCCTACCGTTCTGGATCTTATAGACCACCCACGCAAGAGCGAGCTGCACATTGTTGGGCGCCTGGACCTTAACACAACGGGGTTGGTGCTTCTGACCAACGATGGGGCATGGTCGCGCAAGATAAGCCTGCCTGAGACAAAACTCGAAAAAACCTATGAAGTGACTCTCTCCAGGCCTCTTGGTGAGAAGTATGTGGCTGCGTTTCGGGAGGGGATTTACTTTGCGTATGAAAACATTACAACGCGCCCGGCAAGCTTGGAGATACTTTCAGAGTACACCGCCAGGCTCTCGCTGGTTGAAGGCAAATATCATCAGGTAAAGCGGATGTTTGGTCATTTCCGAAACCAGGTGTTGGCGCTTCACCGGGTTTCTGTCGGGAGTATTACCCTTGAGGGGGCTGAGGGGCGACTTGCGGAGGGGGGTAGCAGGCCGCTAACAGCTGAAGAGTTCGGTAATGTGGGTATCAGGGCTGTCAAACATCCGTTCGACAGCCCCGCAGGCACATCAGATAGGGTTAAACATTAAAGCGGAAGTGAATGACGTCGCCGTCCTGAACAATGTATTCCTTGCCCTCAAGGCGCCATTTCCCAGCTTCTTTTGCTCCTGCTTCGCCGTTGTATTTCACGAAATCCTCATAGCCGATGATTTCAGCGCGGATAAATCCTCGCTCAAAGTCTGTATGAATCACTGCAGCGGCTTGTGGGGCCGTAGCGCCGATTCTAACGGTCCAGGCCCGTACTTCCTTTACACCGGCCGTAAAGTAGGTCTGCAGGCCTAACAGGCTGTAGCCGGCGCGGATAACCCGGTCGAGACCTGGCTCTTCCATTCCCATCTCACCCAGGAACATGCTCTTTTCGTCATCTTCCAGTTCTGAGATTTCGGCTTCAATCTTGTTGCAAATTGGCACTACAACGGCGTTTTCTTCTGCCGCGATTGCGCGCACTGTATCGAGGTACGGGTTGTTCTCGAAGCCGTCTTCGCTCACGTTGGCGATATACATGGTTGGCTTGATTGTGAGAAGACACAGTTCGCGGATCAGCAGGAGTTCGTCTTTATTCAGACCCATGCCGCGCACTGGCTTGCCTTCGTTCAACACAGGCAGAAGGCGTTCAAAGATTTCAATCTGAGCCTTGGCCTCTTTGTCGCCGCCTTTAGCAATACGCTGAACACGCTTGATGGCTTTTTCAACAGTGTCCATGTCGGCCAGGGCAAGCTCGGTATTGATGATCTCGATGTCTGCCGCCGGATCGATTTTGTTGGCGACGTGAATGACGTTGGGGTCGTCAAAGCAACGTACCACGTGTGCAATGGCTTCGGTCTGGCGAATGTTGGCAAGGAACTGGTTGCCCAGGCCTTCACCTTTGGAGGCGCCCTCAACCAGGCCGGCTATGTCCACAAACTCCATGGTTGTAGGGACAGTGCGCTGGGGCTTCACGATCTCCGCAAGTTTGTCGAGCCGGGGGTCGGGCATGGCGACGACGCCAGCGTTAGGCTCAATGGTGCAAAACGGGAAGTTTTCCGCGCCAATGCCTGCTTTGGTCAGTGCGTTGAACAGGGTGGATTTGCCGACGTTAGGTAGGCCGACGATGCCGCAGTTAAAACCCATGGAATGCCTCTGCTGGTACTGGAAAGTTTGGCCGGATTATACCGGTGTACGCCAAAGGGTGCGAGTGAGGGAAATCAGGGCTGGTAGATTAGCCTGAAGTGGTCTCTGGCAGGCTCAGGCGGTAGTTGGTTTGAAACTGTGTAAGCGGTTCATGGCGGCTGCGAGGTTGCCAGAAACTGCATCGGGTAGCACCCGCATGGTTTCATTGAACACCTCGTTCAGGTCTTCCGTTTCACGCTTGCCTAAACGGCCAAGGACGTAACCGGTAACCTTGCGGCTATCGCCAGGGTGGCCGATTCCAATTCGCAGTCTTTGAAATTCGTTGGTGCCCAGATGGGCTATGGTGTCTCTCAAACCGTTGTGGCCACCGTGTCCTCCGCCTTTTTTAAGCTTGGCGGTGCCGGGAGGGAGGTCCAGCTCGTCGTGAGCAATCAGTATCTGACCGGGAGAGATTTTGAAAAAGTCTGCGAGTGCTTTTACAGAAAGGCCGCTGCGATTCATGAAAGTAGCGGGATTCAGCAGGTGGAGCTCAAGGCCCTGCCACTGAATGCGGGCGTAGTGCCCGTGGTACTTCTTTTCGGGGCGGAGCGACTGACCCGCATCACGGGCCAGTGCTTCAACGAAGAGGGCGCCGGCATTATGGCGGGTATTCTCGTAGTCCGGACCGGGGTTACCCAGCCCAACCACCATGACAATATCCTGTGCCATCTGCCAACGCCTCCGGAGTACTTACTCCTTGTCTTCGCCTTCTTCGCCTTCAGCTGCTTCATCTTCTGCATCGTCAGACTTGACGCCTTTCGGCTTGCTGACAGACACAACAGCCTGGTCGTGTTCTGCGTCGTGCTGCAGAGCAGGAATGCGAACGCCTTCTGGCAGTACCAGGTCACTCATGTGAATAACCTGGTCCATCTCGACATCAGCCATATCGATGGCGATGAATTCAGGCAGGTTTTGCGGCAGACAAGCTACCTCAACTTCGGTCATCAGACGGAAGGCAACGCCACCAAAGGTCTTGATCGCAGGTGCTGTGTCTTCGTTCAACAGGTGTAGAGGAACGTGAACAAAGATTTCCTGGTCTTTCTCTACGCGCTGGAAGTCGGCGTGAGACAGCAGCAGCTTGTACGGGTGCCGCTGAAGGTCTTTGATGATAACGCTTTCTTTCTTGCCATTCAGTTCAATGGTCAGAATGTGAGAGAAGAAGGCTTCGTTTTCCAGAGCTTTTTTCAGCTCGTTGTGCCAAATGGAAATCGGAGTCGCTTCTTTACCAGCACCGTAAATGATGGCTGGAATTTTACGCTCTTCGCGACGCAGGCGGCGGCTCGCACCTTTCCCCTTGTCGTCACGAGGAAATGCTTCAATAACAAAGTCCTGAGACATGGTTTTTACCTCAATCGTCATCTGAACTGCCCGCGACCAGGCGTTTGGACAGATGATATTTTCGAAAAGCCGGATTTTTCCGGCTGACTAAAAGAGTCGGGAGCCTTGTAGGGCTCCCGACTCGGTATCTTGATGAAAGCTGCCAGTAACTTGCAGTTTATCAGCGCATTACGGCGAGCAATCTACTCAGGCGTTCTCAAACAGCGCGCTGATAGACTCTTCGTTGCTTACGCGACGAATGGACTCTGCGAGCAGTCCGGCCATGCTGAGGGGGCGGATTTTAGCACAGTTCTTCGCTTTGTCACCCAGCGGGATAGTGTCGCACACAACAACTTCGTCAATTACTGACCCGTTGATGTTTTCGATTGCGGGGCCAGAGAGAACCGGGTGGGTAATATACGCCACCACACGGGTTGCTCCACGCTCTTTCAAAGCATTAGCGGCCTTGCACAGGGTGCCTGCGGTATCGACAATGTCGTCCACAAGGATGCAGGTCTTATCTGCAACGTCACCGATAATGTGCATAACCTGAGATACGTTGGCCTTGGGGCGGCGCTTGTCAATAATGGCCAGGTCGGCGTCATCCAGTAGTTTGGCAATGGCGCGGGCCCGTACAACGCCGCCTACGTCTGGTGATACCACAACAAAATTCTCAAACCGCTGCTTTTCGATGTCATCAAGCAGAACAGGTGTGGCGTAGATGTTATCTACCGGTACATCGAAAAAGCCCTGAATCTGGTCAGCGTGCAGGTCTACCGTCAATACGCGATCGACGCCGATGCTGGAGACCATGTCGGCAACAACTTTGGCGCTGATGGCAACGCGGCTGGAGCGTACCCGGCGATCCTGGCGTGCATACCCGTAATAAGGGATAACTGCCGTGATGCGTGATGCAGAGGCGCGGCGCAGGGCGTCGGCCATCATGATCAGTTCCATCAGGTTGTCATTGGTTGGGTAGCACGTGGGCTGAATAATGAATACATCGTGACCACGAACGTTTTCGTTGATCTCGACGGTAGTTTCGCCATCGCTGAAACAGCCTACAGTGGCTTCCCCCATGGGGATGTGGAGTTTTTTTGCGATAGCGTGAGAAAGCTCGGGGTTGGCATTGCCAGTGAAAATCATCAATTTGGACACGACGGCATCCTTCTCGTTTTCGGAGGTTGAGTCAGAAGAAGCGGGAGAAAAATGGCTGGGGTGGCAGGATTCGAACCTGCGCATGACGGGATCAAAACCCGTTGCCTTACCACTTGGCGACACCCCAGTATCGTGCTTTTTCGGCATCATTCTAGCTCTGTCAGCTTTTGGTGAAGTGGTGATATGTTCACCCCTTTAGCTACGAACCCGGTGATGCCGGAAGGTTTGCTTTCCCAGATGATCCGGGCTGCGGATTCTGTAGGGAAACGTCCAAATATGCAAGCCCCGGTTCCGGTTAATCTTGCAGGTCCGAATTGTTTGAGCCAGTCCATGCTCTGCTTGACTTCAGGATATAGTTTTTTAACCACATCTTCACAGTCATTTCGGTACCTCGAGGCGTCTCCCTCAAAAGCGGGCGCTATTGTCATCTTCGGGGTGTTTCTTGTCAACCCTTGTTCTGAAAATATCTTTCCGGTGTTGATGTTGCATGTTGGTTTCAGAACCAAAAACCAGTCTTCTGGCGGGAAGGCAGGGGTTAGTCTTTCGCCAACGCCTTCGCCGAAGGCTGCATGGCCATGCACGAAAACGGGCACATCTGCGCCGAGGGTCAGGCCTATTTCTGCAAGCTCGTCTAAGCCCATTTGCAGTTTCCAGACGTGGTTTAGCCCCAAGAGGGTAGTGGCTGCGTTTGAGCTTCCCCCGCCGAGTCCGCCGCCCATCGGCAGGCGTTTTTTGATACTGATGCTGACGCCAGGAAGCTCGCCAGCCGCCTTGTGCGCTAGGGCGCGAGCTGCTTTGATGATCAGGTTGTCTTCATCCGGAACGCCGGTAATGGGGCTCTCAAGGCGAACTCCAGGATGTTCAGGTGTTACGCGGAGCGTTATATCGTCGCCGTAGTTGAGGAATTGAAACAGAGTCTCAAGCTCATGGTAGCCATCTGCGCGCCGGCCAACTATGTGGAGAAAGAGGTTCAGCTTGGCTGGGGAGGGCAGGGTTAACGTGTCGGTCACGGCGCCAGATCCTGCCAGTCGCTGACAACAACGCGCACTCGTTTGTTGTCCTTCAGTGCGGTGATTCTGGCAGGCAGGGCGGGGGTGCTGCCTTGCAGTTCGTGCCAACGATCGTAACGGATTTCCCAGCCGCCTTGGCGAATGATCGCTAACTCACCACGGGTATCAAACAGCAGCCGAAAATCACCCGCCGGTGCCGGCAGGCCGCGTATCCACCAAACCAGGCTTTCCAGAGGCAGTTGCCAGCCCGTGGCGGCCTCCATAAGCGCATCTGGATCTCCAGAGCGATAGGTTTCACCGTTGGAGAGGGTAAGTTCAATAAACCCCGGAGTGCCATTCAGCTTAGTGCTGCCCATTCCCAGAAATGAGGACGACAAGGCTAGATCATAGGCCTCGCCCTCCTGTATCCAGTGGTTAATGATGGCTGTGCCGCTGTCTGTTGGTTGGCGCACCGCCAATTTGCCTGATAACTGCCAGTGATCAAACTGCCTTAGTTTCGCAGAGCGGTCTTGCCAGTCGGCGGGAGGCTGATCTGTCATCCCCTCCGGTAATGGCTCCAGTTGAATGGTGGTGCAGGCGTTCAGGCTCACCATAAGCAGTACGGCTGCCCATAAGCGCATAGCCTTTAGCATCACTGTTCACCAGTGTTGGTCAGCCGGTCAATGGTTTCTCGCAGCACGTCGTGTTCCATGTCCAGCTCAAGCGCTTCTTTCCAGATTACTTGCGCCTGCTCTTCGGCACCGCTCATCCATAAGGCTTCTCCATAGTGGGCGGCCACTTCCGGATCAGGAAATGCTTCCCAGGCCCGGGACAGATAATCGAGTGCGGGTTCAATCTGACCTTCCTGAAGCAGAACCCATCCCATGCTGTCGAGAATGGCCGGGTTTTCCGGATCCAGCTCCAGGGCCTGCTCAATGTAGCCCCGGGCTTCGCTCAGGCGGTCAGTACGGGTGGCCAGTATGTAACCAAGGGCGTTAAGCGCGACGGCGTTTTTCGAGTCGTTTTCAATGATCAGCTTAAGGTCCGCCTCGGCCTTTTCGGGCTGGCCCAGTGCGTCGAACAGCATGGCCCGGGCATAGCGGATCTGAAGGTTTTCTGGATAGTCCTCAAGTGCGCTTGTAGCAACTTCTAACGCTTCTTGCTGGAGCTTTTGGTCAAGTAGCAGGTTGACCTCAAGCAGCCAGAAATTTTCAGCTTGTGCGGGGTTGGCGCTGCGCATGGAACGAATATCTTCCAATGCTTCGTTGATCCTCCCTTCTGCAGTTAGCAGGGCGCTGGCACGCGCAATAGCAGGGAAAAAGTAATTGCCTTCGTCCACGCTCTGGTAGTAACCGATAGCCTGCTCTGCATTACCTGCCTCGTCTTCTATCCTGCCCAGGTAATAGTTGGCTTCGCTGGTGTGGAGCCCCTGCTCGTTTAGTCGGTTAAGCTCTTTTTTTGCCAGCTCCAATTGCCCGTTTTCCAATGCAACAAGGGCGTGCGAAAGGCGTAGGCCGGGGTTGTCCGGATAGCGTTTTACCAGTCGGTTGAACTCGTCCTGGGCGGCTTGCAGCTCGCCTTCGCTGATCAGCATGCGTGCATATAGGGTGCCCATTTGCCGACTGGCGGGGAAGCGGCGGGTGTTGACCATCAAGTGCTCAAGCGCTTCGATTTCTCTGTCGCTCTGATAGAGGAGGTCACCCTTCAAGATAATGGCCGGCTGAAAGTTGGGCTCTTCCTTTAATAAGGGTTCTAGACGACCAAGTGCTGCTTGCGGGTTGCCGGCAATTTTCAACAGCAGGGCGATGCTGTATTCCAGCTCAGGTATGCCGGGATGGCGGTTTGCCATCTCATTGTATAAGGTCATCAGCTCTTGCTGTTGTTCGGGTGACAGGTTGCCCGCCATGGCCGCAAGGCTGTCGAAGTCTGCATCTTCCCCCTGGTTCAGGATTTGCTCCATGTACCCCAGAGCAGATTCGAGTTCATTGCGTTTTACTGCCTGAATGGCAGAGACCCTAAGTGCTTGAAGGTTGTTGGGGTCTACCTCAAGCCAGAGTTCAGCCAGCTGTTTCTGGGCGTTGTCACCATTGAGGGACTGGGCAATACGCATGGCCCGCTCAATTACGTTGGTGTCTCTGGACTGCTTGGCTGCCCGAAGGTAATTAACCAGGGTAACGTCATACCGGCCGCGCTGTGCTGCGATTTCAGCTGAAAGCAGTAAGTACAGTGTTTCCGGCTCAAAGTCCGCATACTCTATAGGCGGTTCGCTGTTGGCTTTTCTGGAATCTTCCTGCGTGTGCGTGGGGGCTTTTTCATCAACAACGGATGAATGGCCGGAACCGGTTATACTGGCGCAACCTGCCAGTGAGAGGCCAAACAGGCAGGTAATCAAAAGCGGTGCGGATTTGTACATGCAACTTCCCGTGATTTTTTGACTACGCACCCTGAATAGCTCGGAACTCTCTCTTTTTTTTGAGTTGAGCCGGGCCCGGCGTGCGCCGATTCCCTATAATGGCATAAGCTCCTGTTCTTGCCCAACCTGTCCGCACTTCCCGAAGCATGAACGGTTATGGGTGGCAGCTGAAGGCCCGGGCCGCTAAAATGCACGCACAATGGCGATCATGCACACCGTTTATTGCTAGAGGATTGTAGAACCAAGAAATGGCACTGCTAACGCTGGGAATCAATCATCGCACCGCCCCCATTGAATTAAGGGAGCGAGTTGCGTTTACGCCTGAGCGTATGTCAGAGGCGTTTGCAGAGTTGCGGGCGGCATCAGGTGCCAGCGAGGCTGCCATTCTTTCGACCTGCAATCGCACCGAGCTATATCTTGCGGGCGACGACGACTGCGCGTCGCTGGTATTGCGTTGGTTGGCGGGCTTTCACAATCTGGATGCTGCGGAGCTCGAAGAAGTGTTGTACATCCACCGCGATGCAGATGCTGTGCGACACATGATGCGCGTCGCTGCCGGATTGGATTCCATGGTATTGGGTGAGCCGCAGATTTTCGGCCAGTTGAAGGATGCCTATGCGCTGGCCCGGGAGCACGGCGGGAGTGGCTCTTTCCTCTCTCGCATGTTTGAGCAAACGTTCACCGTAGCAAAGCGTGTTCGTACACAAACTGCGATTGGCGAAAATCCTGTTTCTGTTGCTTATGCGGCAGTAAGCATGGCGAGTCGCATTTTTGCTGATATGTCGAAAAACACGGCACTGCTGATAGGTGCAGGCCAAACCATTGAGCTGGTTGCGCGTCATCTTGCAGATGCGGGCGTTAAAAACTTTATAGTAGCCAACCGCACCCTGGAGCGGGCTCAGGCACTGGCGGATTCCAGAGGTGGTCGGGGCATTCTGCTTTCAGAGATTCCGGATTATCTGGCAGATGTGGATATTATTATTTCATCTACAGCCAGCCCCCTGCCTATTCTTGGTAAGGGTGCGGTGGAGCGCTCGTTGAAGAAACGTAAGCACCGGCCATTTTTCATGGTAGACATCGCCGTACCCCGGGATATAGAGCCGGAAGTGGCATCCTTGGCGGATGTGTATCTGTACACCGTTGATGACCTGCGCCAGGTAATTGAAGAAAACATCCGTACCCGAGAGGGTGCTGCCCGTGAAGCAGAAAATCTCATAGCCGATGGCGTACAGGAATTTCTCAGCCAGCTCAGAGCGTTGGATGCTGTGTCCACGCTAAAACAGTTCCGCCAACGTGCGGAAGTGTTGAGAGACATAGAAACGGAAAAAGCCCTGCGCGCCTTGCGCAATGGCGGTGATCCCGAAACAGCATTGCGCAGTCTCGCGCGAGGCCTCACAAACAAACTCCTGCACGAACCTTCGATACAGGTTCGCAAGGCCACCACCGAAGGGCGAACCGAGGTGACCGAATGGCTGAGAGAGCTGCATCAGCTTGATGTGTTGGAAGTAGACGCGACCACCACCCCGGAAAAAATATGAAATCATCCATACAGTCCCGCCTCGAGCAGCTTGTTGAACGCTACGAGGAGGTGAGTGCTTTGCTCAGCGACCCTGCTACCATCGCCAAACAGGACAAGTTCCGGGAATTGTCGCGGGAGTATTCCGAGATTGAGCCGGTAGTGCAGTGCTTTCAAGCATGGAAGCGCTCACTGGGCGATATCGATGAGGCAAAAGAGCTGGCGAAAGACGGCGATGCCGAGATGCGCGATATGGCCGCAGAAGAGCTTGAGATTGCCGAGCAGAAAACCGAAGAGCTGGATGAAGAACTGCAGCGCCTGATGCTGCCAAAAGATCCGAACGACGGAAAAAACGTGTTCCTGGAAATCCGTGCAGGAACCGGTGGTGACGAAGCCGCCATTTTTGCCGGAGATTTGTTCCGCATGTACAGCCGCTATGCTGAGGGTCGCCGTTGGCAGATTGAAGTGCTGAGCCAGAACGAAGGCGAGCATGGAGGTTATAAGGAAATAATTGCCCGGGTTGCCGGCGATGCTGTCTACGGTGCACTGAAATTTGAATCCGGAGCTCACCGGGTTCAGCGGGTGCCGGAAACTGAATCCCAGGGCCGCATTCATACCTCTGCCTGTACCGTTGCGATCATGCCGGAAGCTGATGAGGCGGAAGCGGTTGAGATTAACAAGGGTGACCTGCGCGTGGACACTTTCCGCGCCTCGGGCGCTGGTGGCCAGCACGTAAACAAAACCGACTCGGCCATCCGGATTACTCACTTGCCCAGCGGCATAGTAGTGGAGTGCCAGGAAGAGCGATCGCAGCATAAAAACCGTGCCAAGGCCATGAGTCTTCTGGCCTCAAGACTGCAGAACGTTGAAACAGAGCGCCATCAGCAATCCATGGCAGAAACCCGCAAAAGCCTGGTGGGGAGCGGGGATCGTTCCGAGCGAATTCGAACCTATAACTTTCCTCAGGGCCGGGTAACCGACCATCGAATCAACCTCACACTGTACAAGCTTGATGATGTGATTGCGGGTGACCTGGATTCCGTAGTTGTGCCTCTTCAGCAAGAGCATCAGGCGGAGCTTCTGGCCTCGCTTTCCGATGACGAGTAAGCCTTCACTAACCTGCGAGGCGCTGCTGGGTGACGCAGCGCGCCGCATCGCCGGAGACACCTCCCGGCTTGATGCCGAATTGCTTCTTGACCATGTGACGGGTATTGGGCGTTCCGGCTTCCGTGCTTTTCCTGAGCGCGAAGTCGAGCCCCGGCTGGCAGCTCAATTCGAAGATCTTGTGGTGCAGCGTGTGCAGGGAATGCCCGTGGCCTACCTGTTGGGACATCAAGAATTCTGGTCACTCCCGCTAAACGTCAGCAAGAGCACTCTTATTCCACGCCCGGATACCGAATGTTTGGTGGAGCAAGCGCTGGAATTGCACTTGCCGGATGATGCCCGGGTTGTTGATCTTGGTACCGGCACTGGTGCCATCGCTCTGGCGCTTGCCAGCGAACGGCCGGGCTGGGTCGTTAGCGCCTGCGACCTGATGGACGATGCGGTGGCATTGGCGCAGGCAAATGCCAGCTCTTTGAAGTTACCTGTAGAGGTTTTTCAGAGCCGGTGGTTTGCGGGGTTGCCCGCTGGCAGTTTTGATCTGATTGTTTCCAATCCACCTTACATTGCATCCGGCGATAACCACCTGGCTGAAGGCGATGTTCGTTTTGAGCCGGCCTCTGCGCTGGTATCCGGAGCGGATGGCCTTGATGATATTCGCCTGATTGTCAGCGAGGCGCCTTTTTGGCTGAACCCTGAAGGCTGGCTACTTCTGGAGCACGGGTTTGATCAGGCTGAGGCTGTTCAAGGGCTGCTCGCTACTCGGGGGTTTGCTAAAGTGGAAAGCCGGAAAGACTACGGCGGCAACGATCGCATGACCCTGGGGCAATGGCCCCGACAAGGAGCCCTCCATGCTCAGTGATGAAGAACTCCTGCGCTTCAGTCGCCAGATTTTGATGCCCCGTTTTGATATTGCAGGGCAGCAGGCTCTGAAGTCCGCCCACATTGTGATTGTCGGATCTGGTGGCCTCGGCTGCCCGGTTGCACTTTACCTGGGTGCTGCCGGTGTTGGTCACATAACGCTGGTGGATGATGACGTTATCGAACTGGCCAATCTGCAGCGTCAGATAGCGTTCGAAACTGCACAGATTGGCGAACCCAAAGCGGAAACTCTGGCTGCACGCGTGCGCAGTATCAATCCAGGGGTGTCTATTTCTGTGGTTGACCGCCGCCTTGATCTGGATGGCTTTGCGCAGGAAGTGGCGGGAACCAACTTGGCTCTGGACTGCTCGGATAATTTTGCTACGAGGTTCGCACTTAATCGTGCTTGTGTGGCTGCGGGTGTTCCGCTGATTTCCGGTGCGGCGATCCGGGGCGAAGGTCAGGTTGGTGTGTACGACAGCCGGAATTCGGAATCTCCCTGTTACCACTGTTTATACCCTGAGCAGGGCAATGAAGACTTGACCTGTTCTGAAGCTGGTGTGATCGCGCCGTTGGTTGGGATGATTGGTTCGGTTCAGGCTATGGAGGCCATTAAGGTGCTTTCCGGCGTAGGCACTTCGCTTGTTGGCCGATTATTGATTCTGGATGCTTGGGAAATGCAGTGGCGGGAAATGAAGCTTGCAAGGGATCCTGATTGTCCGGTTTGTGGCTCTCGCTAAGTCTTGTTTGGCCGAAGCAGGCGTGGGAGGGGCTCTCCAAAACACGCTGTGAATACGTCCTTGTACGCTCGGCTCCGCCATCCATGGCTCCGCACGGTTTTGGAGAGCCCCTCCCACGCCTGCTTCTACATTGTGCGTCCGTCCTAGTCTTTTAGTGCCTGAAACTTCGCAATCGCCTCCTTCCTACTCTCTTTCAAATCAACAATCGGCCTTGGGTAACCACCAGGAATCACCCTACCTTTCGATGGATCGTGGATACGCTTGTTATCCAGCTTTGCCAGTTCAGGCACCCACTCGCGAATAAGTTCCCCCTTCGGATCAAAACGCTCGCTCTGCGTAACGGGGTTGAATACCCGGAAATAAGGCGCTGCGTCTGTGCCTGTAGATGCGCTCCACTGCCAGCCGCCGTTGTTGGACGCCAAAAACCCATCCACGAGTTTGGACATGAAATAAGCCTCGCCCAACCGCCAGTCGATAAAGAGGTTTTTCGTCAGAAACATCGCAGTAACCATACGCAACCGGTTGTGCATCCATCCGGTCTGGTTGAGTTGGCGCATGGCGGCGTCAACCAGGGGAATGCCGGTGTTGCCGGATTTCCATGCTTCGAAGTGTTCGCCTGGGTCGTTCCATTTTAGTGCTTCGGTTTCTGGTTTAAAGGCGCGATGCATACTCACTCGGGGGCAGTGGTACAAAGTATGGATATAGAAATCCCGCCAGGCGATTTCGTTTATCCAGGTCAGGAACCCTTCCTGATTGCCTCCCATACCTTGTGCTTGTTTTGCTGCGAACAGGCACTGGCGGCCGGAGAGTACGCCGTTAGCCAGGTAAGGGGAGAGCTGGCTGGTGCCGTCAAGAGCGGGGAAGTCTCGTTGCTCTTTGTAGGCACCGCCGTTTTCGTTGAGGAAACCTTCCAGTTGTGAGTGGGCAGCATCCTCTCCGGTTTCCACCAGTGCTGGCGGAGCGTTTTCAAAACCATCAGGAATGCGTGAGATGCGTTCCGGCTCAATAGCTTCGCCCAGAGCTGCAGGAATCGGGTATAGCCCTGGCTGGTTGTCATCAATCCAGGTGCGCCAGCGGCGGGAGAAGGGGGTGAAGACGGAATAAGGCTCACCCTGGCCGGTTAGTATTTCGCCCACCGGCGCCACGGTCTGGTCGCGGTACTTGCGGGTTATGATGCCCAATTCGTCAAAACGGTGCTTCACTGCTTTGTCGCGCTTGCGCTCGTTGATGCCATACTCTTCATTGAAGTGGAGTTGGCGTACGCCATGTTCACGGCAATGATTCTCCAGCGCGGTAATACTGTCAGTGAACTGATCGGCATGAATAAAGCAAAGCGGTATACCCAGCTTTCCCAGTTCCTCAGCCAGAGCATTGGCATGGGCGACAACAAACTGTACCCGTGCCGGTGACCAGTCGTGTTCCTGCCATTGCGCGGGTGTCAGGATGTAGCAGGCGCGAACGTTTGGATGACCTTCCGCTTTACAAGCAGAGGTAAGGGCGGGATGGTCTGCGATTCGGAGGTCATTCCTGAACCATACCAGTTGTGTCATTGGCTATTCCGTGTCGTGTTCCAGCATTTAGTGTAGGGGTAATTACATCGCACAGAGGCAATAAAATCACCTGGTTAGATATTCGCCCAAGACCCCTGATTGGATTATAGTCGTCACAACTTTAGTGGCCGTATTCGTGGGAGATTAGCAGCGATTATGGAGAATGAAACCGAAAGCTGGCGCGATGGCATTTGGGCGCAGCCGTATGAACTTTTGTCTGGCCAAACCCAGTACCACAAGCTTGGGCATGTGCGGCTGTGGGTAACCCTGCTGGATAATGAATGGCAGGTTCGCTCCGTAACGCGGGAGCCTGAAACAGACCCCGTGAGCTGGACGGAATCTATAGGGCATAAGCTACCACTGACAAGTGTTTCCCTGGAACGCTTTATCCGGGATGGGGATTCGCCAACGGTAACCTTTATACCGGCGGTGGCTAACCTTCCCACAGTAATCCGCCCGTTCCAGCCGTTGACCATTCCGGCAGGTGGTCGTTGCACAATTTATGTGGGAACGGTTGTGTGGATGAAGGTGTGTGCCGGGGCCAAACAGACCGTTCTGACCGAGGTTCCGCTGGCAGCCCCCTCTCTTACCTGGGTGGGCCGCAATACCATGGAAGGTGAGTTGTGCTATTCATCTTCCAGTTTTGCACGTTTGGTATTGGAGGCGGTTCCCAAGCGACCCTGGCGCGCAGTAACGCCGGTCACCATTATCAATCGACGGGCGGAACCATTGCTATTGGATCGCTTCAGCCTGCCCACGCCGTTGTTGTCACTGCACCAGAATGAGCGCGGACAGCTTTGGACACCGGGTGTGGTTGTTGAGGTCGAAACCGATATGAATTCAGCCAGCTTGCACGTGGATCAGAGCTTGCTCGTTGCGGCGGGCCCCTGTGAGCAGGTGGCTCCGGCCCGAGTGAAAGCGGCCAAGGGGCGCTTTGTACGAGCGTTCGACCGGGTGTTTGGCTGATGCCTTTTTTGCAGGTTAATTATTGTGGCTGAAGAGCTGAAGGCGGGTGCAATGCAGATGTTTACCGACATAGCATGGGGGCAGTGGATTAGTTCCGGCTTTATATTGGTGTTAGGTATTGTTCTGGCATCATTGGCGGCGCGGAGTGTGTCTCGCGTGATGTCCAAGCGCAGTTCCAGACACCACACGGTTATGATTCGACGGTTGGTATTTTACGTCATCTTTCTATTGTTTGGTGTGGCTGCGCTCCGGGAAGCCGGGTTTTCGCTGGACGTGGTGTTGGGTGCGGCCGGTATTCTGACGGTGGCCATTGGATTTGCGTCACAGACGTCCGCATCAAACATGATCAGCGGGTTATTCCTGCTTGTGGAAAAGCCCTTTGAAATTGGCGATGTCATTGAAGTGGAAAAGACTACGGGTGAAGTGGTGGGAATCGACATGCTCAGTGTAAAACTGCGCACCCGGGATAACCTCTATGTGCGCATTCCCAACGAAACCCTGATCAAGACCCCGGTTGTTAACCGCTCGCGCTTTCCTATTCGCAGAATCGACCTTCAGGTGGGTATTGCCTATGCTGAAGATGCAGAGAAGGTGGAAAAACTACTGTTGGAACTGGCTGAAAAGAACCCTGCCTGCCTGGAAGAGCCCAAAGCATTTGTGCTGGTTACAGCATTTGGCCCTTCATCGGTGGATTTGCAGTTCTCCTTCTGGGTACCGAAAGACAAGGTGTTGGAAGGCAAAAGCGGTATGCTCGTTGCTGTAAAGAAAGCTCTGGATAAGGCGGACATTGAGATACCGTTCCCCCATACCAGTATTTATGCTGGCAGCCACTCCGAGCCGTTCCGGGTGCAATTGATGGCGCCTGAAAAAGTCACTGAAAAGGAAGAGTTGGATGTCCAAAAAGACAGTTGAAGCCCTCAAGACCGTGGAGCCGATACCTGCTGAAAATAAAATCAGCCTGGGCTGGCGAGAATGGGCGGCGCTACCTGATCTGGATATTAACCGCATCAAAGCAAAAGTGGATTCCGGGGCGCGCACCTCGTGCTTGCATACTTTTCGGACGGAGCCCTACACACAGGATGGTGAGCGTCGAGTTCGGTTCTGGGTTCACCCGGTTCAGAACGATATGCACCAGGTTGTGGAGTGCGATGCTCGTGTGCTTGATGAGCGTGAAGTAACGGATTCCGGCGGCCACACAGAGTTGCGACTGGTGATTGAAACCACATTGGTGATTGGCGGCCAAAGTTGGCCCGTTGAGATGACGCTCACGAACCGCGATAGCATGCGGTTTCGCATGTTGATTGGGCGCACCGCGATGGAGGGTCGATCCATAATATACCCCGAAGCTTCCTATCTCGCCGGGGAACCGGCTTTAAGGCCTACAAAATGAAAATTGCAGTTCTATCCCGTAACCGGCATTTGTATTCAACCCGTCGTTTGGTGGAAGAAGGGGTCAATCGTGGTCATGAAGTGAAGGTGATTGATTGCCTGCACTGCTCCATGAACATCACATCCGCCAACCCGAAAATTCATTATCACGAAGAGGTTCTGGAGAATTTCGACGTGATCATTCCCCGTATCGGGGCGTCCGTTACTTTCTACGGCACAGCGGTTCTACGCCAGTTTGAAATGATGGGAACCTTCCCGGTAAACGAGTCTGTTGCCATCACTCGTTCACGGGATAAGCTGCGCTCCCTGCAGCTACTTGCTCGTAAAGGCGTGGGCATGCCGGTAACCGGCTTTGCCAATAAGCCGGATAACGTGCCTGAGCTGCTTAAAATGGTGGGCGGTGCGCCCGTGGTGATCAAGCTTTTGCAGGGCACCCAGGGTATTGGTGTTGTGCTGGCGGAAACCCGCACAGCGGCAGAAAGCGTGATTGAAGCGTTCATGGGCCTCAAAGCCGACATTCTTGTGCAAGAATTCATCAAAGAAGCCGGCGGTGCAGATATTCGCTGCTTCGTGATTGGCGATAAAGTCATCGCTGCTATGAAGCGACAGGGTGCCGAGGGCGAGTTCCGTTCCAATTTGCACCGTGGCGGTAGCGCCTCACTGGTTCGTATCACGCCGGAAGAGCGCAAAACGGCCATTACGGCAGCAAAAGCCATGGGTCTGAACGTGGCGGGGGTGGATTTGTTGCGCTCGAGCCGTGGGCCGCTGGTGATGGAAGTTAACTCCTCGCCGGGATTGGAAGGCATAGAGAACGCCACCGGCAAGAACGTCGCGGGTATGATTTTGAACTGGATTGAAAAAAATCACGCGCCCTGGCGCACCAAAACCAAAGGCAGAGGATAGTCGATGGCGCGCGCGCCCTTTGAGATGGCTGGAGTGCAAGTAAAACCTGGTACCCGGCAACAAGTAGAAATTCCAATTGCGAAGCTGTATACCCACACGCCGCTGCATATACCGGTGGAAATCGTGCACGGGCGCCGCGATGGCCCTGTGCTGATGGTGTGTGGCGCCATACACGGTGATGAAATCGCGGGTGTGGAAATTGTGCGCCGAGTGCTCACCAATTCAGCGCTTCGTAATCTGAGGGGTACCTTGATAGCGGTGCCCATCGTGAATATTTTTGGATTTGTGCACCGCACGCGCTATCTGCCTGACAGGCGCGACCTGAACCGCTGTTTTCCCGGCAACGAAAGAGGCTCTCTGGGCGGCCGTATTGCTTACCTTCTGCGCACCCAGATTATGGAGCATGTAACGCACATCATCGATTTGCACACGGGCGCTATTCACCGGTTCAACCTGCCGCAGGTGCGGGCCGAGCTGAAAAACCCTGAAACTGCACGCATGGCCGAAGCCTTTGCAGCGCCGGTGATTATTAATGCAGGCCTGCGGGAAGGCAGTCTGCGTGCCTACGCTGATTCGCTGGACATACCTGTCATCACCTACGAAGGTGGTGAGGCGTTGCGCTTTGACGACGTGGTTATCGGCAGTGGCGTAAAAGGCGTAATGCGAGTGATGCGCGAGCTGGAAATGGTTCCGCCACGGAAGGGCCGCGCAACATCGAAAAAGCGTTCTGAAATTGCAGCTAACTCCCAGTGGGTGAGGGCAGAGATTGATGGCATCATGCGGCCGGTTGCCAAACTTGGGCAGAAGGTACGCAAAGGCCAAAAGCTGGCCATGGTGGCAGATCCTTTCGGCGAATCCGAAACGGCGATTATGTCGCCTTGCTCGGGCATTGTTATCTGCGTGAATAATCTGCCGCTCGTTAACGAAGGCGAAGCCATCTACCACATAGCTCGATTCGATGAGCTTAACGAAGCAGAAAAAGCCATGGATTACTTTCGCAGCTCCTTTGAAACAGAGGTGAGCGAAGCAGTTGTGCCCATGCATCCTTGGGATGAACTTCAAAAATAAGCCACAGGAGCCGCCATGATCTGGGATCAGACATTCGTTGACCTTGCACCCTTGCCAAGGGGTTTTCATCTGGTAACCAATGAACTTCTCGCTCAGGCGCCGGAAATGACCAATTGCGAAGTGGGGCTGCTGCACCTGTTTATTCAGCACACCTCGGCGTCGCTGGCGGTAAATGAGAATGCTGACCCAAACGTACGCGGTGATCTCGAACGCCATTTCAACGTGATGGTGCCCGAGAGAGCGCCACACTACGAGCACGTACTAGAAGGGCCGGACGACATGCCGGCCCACATCAAGAATATCCTTATTGGCCCATCACTCACCCTACCAGTAAACCATGGCCGGCTTGCGCTAGGCACTTGGCAGGGCTTGTACCTCTGTGAACATAGAGACAACGCCGATGGTCGGCGGATTGTGGCTACGTTGCAGGGGAGATGGTAGCCGCGCCCGCTATAATCACCGGAACGGCGGCTCATCAAAGCTACGCAGTTTGCGCGAGTGTAAGGTGTAGCGCTCACTTCGCATCAGTTCCAGCGCGCGGATGCCGATATGCAAATGCTGGGTAACCGCGCTTTCGTAAAACGCCCCTGCCGCCCCGGGTAACTTGATCTCGCTGTGCAGGGGTTTGTCACTGACACATAGCAAGGTGCCATAAGGTACGCGAAACCGATACCCCTGCGCGGCGATGGTGCCACTCTCCATATCTACTGCGATGGCGCGGGCCAGATTAATTTGCGAGCGTTCCTGTGCCCAGCGTAGTTCCCAATTGCGATCATCGTAGGTCAATACAGTGCCGGTACGCAGTCGCCGCCGGAGCGTATCGCCCTCGTCGCCGGTAATCTCCGCAGCAGCCTGCTGCAGCACCTGTTGTACCTCGGCCAGTGCCGGCAGTGGGATATTTGGCGGCAACACCTTGTCCAGAATACCGTCGCGGCGCATGTAAGCATGGGCAAGCACATAATCGCCGATTACCTGGGATTGCCGCAGCCCGCCGCAGTGACCGATCATCAGCCAGCAGTGGGGCCGCAATACTGCAAGGTGGTCGGTGATGTTTTTGGCGTTGGAAGGCCCCACGCCGATGTTGACCAGTGTAATACCCTGGCCTTGCTCCTTGGCCTTCAGGTGGTAGGCTGGCATCTGGAATCTGTGCCAGACCACAGAGTCCACCAGTGTTTGCATTTCCTCTTCGCACATCCCTCGCTCAATCACCACATCGCCGGGTAAAACCATGCTCTGAAAACGGGAGCTGCCTTGCAACATATCCAGGCCGTGGCGAATAAACTGATCCACATACCGGTGGTAGTTCGTCAGCAATATCCATGGCTGTACATGTTTCCAATCACTACCGGTGTAATGCACCAGCCTGCGCAGTGAGAAATCGGTGCGCGATGCATCGAATAGAGACAGCGGCATCTCTTCAAGTTCTTGCCAGTCGTAAAGGCCATCGGCGGTGCCATCATCGGT
Organism: Marinobacter sediminicola; assembly: GCF_031157525.1. Taxonomy (GTDB): domain Bacteria; phylum Pseudomonadota; class Gammaproteobacteria; order Pseudomonadales; family Oleiphilaceae; genus Marinobacter; species Marinobacter sediminicola. The sequence continues at coordinate 94,903 of NZ_JAVIXR010000006.1, read as the reverse complement.
GGCAGAAAGGTCCGTGCTGGGGAATACCCGTGAAAGCTCGCGGGCCGTAACGCCGGAAGCACCGAGTTCGTCGCCCTGCTCAACCACATAGGGGTAAGGAATGTTGACCTGGCTTGTGCCTACTTCCACGGCAACCGTGAAATCCCTCATGAGGAGTTTTAGCTGGCTTTCCAGATAGCGTCGGAAGGATGCTGGCTGGGTGACGGTAATGCTGTAAACGCCCGGGTCCTGAAGGCGCGCATAGGCGCGTATACTACTTGGTATTTCCCCCAGGACCCGATAAGTCAGGCGCAGCTCGGGGTAGCGAAATGCGGAGTGGGCGTTCGTTGGTAATTGGCGATCAACAAGGTACTGCTTTAGCGCTGCACGCAGTGAGCTGGTAGCTTCTTCGTAAAGGACGGCTAGCCGGTCAACGGCCGCTTCAGGCGTGGTTACTACAATATAATTATCATCACTGGATAGTGTCACGACATGCCTCAGAGTTGTTTTGCTGTTGTTATGGCAGCTTTCTGCGTACGTCGGGCCCGCAGGTCTTTAAAGGCCATGAATAATGCTAACAGAATGACCAGCATGATCGTCAGGAACCCAAGGCTCACTGCTGTGTGCCAGGAGCTCTGAGCTGTTACGGCGAACACAACGGCTGTGATCATGGCAATGCCAACAGATGTGCCAATGCGCTGGCCGGTTTGCATAATGGCACCGGAGCTACCTGCGTAGGTCAGTGGCACCTCAGCCAGTGTAAGTGCCTGGTTGGGGCTGATCACTGACCCATGGCCAAGGCCAAAAAAGGCCAGAGATAACAGCAACCACCATAGACTCAAGCCTGTGTGCTGGTGCAACTGCACCACGGCAATGCTGGACAGCAAACCGAATACCGCCAACATCAAGCCCCCGATGACAACCTTGCGGCCGTGCTGATTGACGCGCTTACCAGCCCAGTTGGCGGACCAGGCAGACAGCAATGCTGAAGGGACGCCGATCATCGCCGCTTCAAAAGCCGAAAACCCAACGCCTTGCTGAGCGTACACGGGCACCAGAACCCAAACACTGGTCATCCCAAGAAAATATAGAAACATGATGACACTGCCATTACGGTAGCTGGATATGGCGAAAATGGTCAGATCCACCATAGGGCTATAGCCACGCCGGGTATACCACCGCTCCCATTGAACCCAGAGGTAAAACAGCAACAGGCCTGTTGGAAGCAACAGCCAAACCATATCAGACGAGCCAGATTCAACAAAAGGATAGAGCACGGCTAACACCCCCAGGCCCAACAACAAAGCGCCCACTGGGTCAAGAGAACCGAGACCCTTGTCGGCTTGTTGTTTGGGTTTGTGTATTAACGGGCGGGGAAACCAGAGGAACGCCAACACCAGGGTTAGCAAGCCGATAGGCACATTAATAAGAAACGTGAGCCGCCAGCCTATATCTGCGCCACCCAATTGAATCAACAGCCCACCCAAAACAGGCCCGATTGCGACAGAAACCCCCACTGTGGTGCCGAAAAAGCCAAAGGCGCGGGCGCGATCTGGACCCTGAAAATACTGCTGGATCATGCCCATGCCCTGGGGGTTCAATAATCCAGAACCGACCCCCTGAACAAAGCGAGCCGTATTCAGCCAGTCCGCATCCGGTGCGAGCCCGGCGGCAACAGAGGCGAGGGTGAAAATGGTAACGCCCAGAATAAAAAAGCCGCCGCGCCCCATGAGATCCCCGGCACGCCCGGCGCTGACCAGCACCACGCCGAAAGTGAGCGCATAACCAGAGAGCACCCACTGGATATCAGACTGACTGGCAGCCAAAGCGTGCTTGATTGAGGGCAAGGCTACGTTGATCACACTCACGCCCATGAGCGACATAAAAATCGCCATGAGCAGCACGATAAGAATGCGCCAGCGGAGAGGGTCTTTGCTGGTGTCGGGGGTGGTGTTTTGCAGCGAACTTGTGATCCTGAAGGGCTCCCTGGTTACTGAAATGATGGTTGGCTGTATAGCCGGAAGCAGTTTTTCCCGCTCTTTTTGGCCGCATACATGGCTTTGTCTGCCTTGCTGATCAAGGTGTCTACATTTGCTCCATCTTTGGGATAGATAGCAATGCCAATGCTCGCACCTATGGTGGCTGCGCCGTTATCGAACTGAAAGGGTTTAGACATATTTTTGATGATACTTGAGGCAACTGCCCCTGCGTCTTTTTCGGAGATTCCACCATTCAACTGGATGATGAATTCATCACCGCCATAGCGCGCCACAAAATCCGCATCCCTAAGGCTGTTCTTCAATAGTTCACCAATCTTCTCAAGCGCTTGATCGCCGGCTCTATGGCCAAATGTGTCGTTAATAGCTTTGAATCCATCAATATCGACAAACAACAGCGCGATTGTTTCTGTATTTCTTTCTGCATTGGCGATCATGGAGGCACTTAATTTTTTGAACAGTCTCATGTTTGCGAGCCCTGTTAGCTCATCATAAATGGACTCTTCATAAAAAATATCCTTTTGCTCGTGTACCAGCCCAATCAGCACAGTAGAAATTATCGACATGGCGAAGATCAACTGAACTTCTAGCATTCCATAGAATGAGTAGCCAAATAGAACGTAAAAGGAAAGTGTTAACAGGTTTCCAATAAACGCATACATCAATCCAATGCCTAATCCCCATTTAACAGAGGTCCAGATAATGGGGATCAGAATCACGTAGTAGTAGCTTGAGTAGTTCTCGCTGAACTTGCCAAGAGATAAAACCAAAAATGATAGTAATATTATGATGAGGAACGCAACTAACTTGTCGGGCTTCAGAATATCTCGATGAATGGTGAGCTTTACATTGTTCCATCCGCAGGATCTAACATGAAGGAAAAATATAAATATCGGAAGTGCGGTCAGTGCGCCGGTTAGATTCCCGATAAAAAACAGGGGAACCTGCTCGCGCCATGACGAACTGAACGTACTACCTATAGTACTGGAGCCCATAACAAAAACGGCAGAAGCTAGAAGCGCAGTGATTATGAATATTAATATCAGTGTATAGTAGAATTTTGCGCTAACTGTATGTTTTTCAGGGTTTAGTTTTTTCAGTATTAGACCGGCGACGCCGTAAGTAAGAAACATTCTCAGGTCGGGAGCTAGCATTTCCAGGTTGTAGTTGAAAACATCCCGCTGTGGAAGACCGCCCAATATTATCGCAACAAGAAAAACAGGTAGGTATTTTGCTCCGAAAAGATAAATCAGCAGCATCGCAAACCCGGAGGGCGGGTAAAAGACGCTAATGCCTTCGGCAACCTCGAAGAGGTAAGCGATCTGGTTCAGGAACCAAAAAGAAAAAATAAAAAACAGTGCGTTTCGGAAGTGCAGCCTCGCCCCTGTCGGCCTAAAGGGAATGTTTGTTCTGTCCGACGAAACATCCATGAACGCTCCGGATCACACCGATTTTCAGGATTTTTATTTTCTGCCTGCACATGCGAAGGCTGAAAACGTCCAAGGCCTCAATTTCAATGCTTTTGAGAAGCATAAGTTAACCCGGTATAAAACGGTACCCCAAGGCTGAACCTTTGGTGCAATGTCCACTGCGGACGAGGTAGGTAGAGGGTTTTTCAGTAGGATACCGACCCTGCATGATTGCGGGGTCGGCGTTTTCGATTCGCCAGCTAGTCTTCCATCGCCTCCATGGCAAACTGACCAATATCCGTATGGTGCAGAATCTTGCCAAAAGGCTCCGCCACTTTAGCTGGCCCCTGGGTGAAGACCAGCACCGGAGTGTTGGTGTGAGTACCTGTAGACCAGACTACATTCTGCTGTTCAGCAACTTCGCGGGCCAGCAGGTTCTGGCGGTTGTCGTCTGTCTGGTACACGAAGAAGGCACCGTTTACGTCCATTTTTGGTACGGTTTTGGTGCTCAGGTACGAGTGGCCTTCGGTGTAGAAGGGGTTGTCTTCTGTGGCCAGTACCCGGGCCGCCTGTTCTTCGGTTATGTCGAACTGGGTTTCCGCGTTTACGATGCGCGCCAGGTTGGCGGGGGTTTGCTCATCTTCGCTCAAACCGTCGAATTGGCTGTAGAAGATGTCGCCATAGGATGAATTCTGCTCATACAGCTTGTCCAGAGTGGATACATCGCCAAAGTTGAAGCCTGGCTTGAACTGCTGTTCCTTGAACACATCGCCCGGCAGGTCACGGCCGTGGGGCAGGTCGTTGGCGGAGTAGCTGAAGCCGAAGCCGCCGGTTTCGTGGTCGGCAGTGACAACAACCAGCGTGTCATCCCGGCCTTCTGCCCAGTCCAGTACGTAGTTCAGGGTTTCGTTCATGCGCAGCATTTCATGCAGCATGGTACCTGTGTCGTTGTAATGGCCTGCCCAGTCAATCTGGCCGGCTTCAATCATCAGAAAGAAGCCCTTTTCGTTCTGTGACAGCGAGCCGATGGCTTTTTCCGACATTTCTTTCAATGTGGGAATGGTGCGGTTCGGGTCGTTTTTGGTCTGGTTCTCAACAATGGCGTTAGGCAATGAGGAATAGGCAAATAAACCGAGCATTTTGCCATCTGCCTGGTTCATCTGATCAAGATTGAACGCCAGGTCGTAGTTTTGTTGCTGCGCTTCGGCAACCAGATTGCGGTCGTCCTTGCGCTTGGATTTGATGCGCACAGAGCCTTCAGTCAATGCTTCCAGTTCCAGGCGCGCAGCGGATTGCTCATCATTGGCGGATGCTGGAATCCAGTAGCGCAGGCCACCAGACAACATCACGTCTACGTTGTTATTCAGCAGGTCCACGGCAATGTCATTTTCCAGGCTGCGGTGGCTCTGGTGGGCCGCAAAACCGGCGGGTGTGGCGTGGGTGATGCGGGTGTCAGACACCAGGCCGGTGGATTTGCCCAGCTTTTTCGCTTTCTCCAGAATGCTTTCCGCTGTGTTGCCGTCTTTGTCTGCGCCAATCATTTCGGCGCCAGCGAGTTTTCCGGTGGCCAGTTGGGTGGCAGAGGCCGCGGAGTCAACAACCAGGTTGTCATTGGCGTGGGTCATGGAGATGCCCATGGGGCCGTTTTCGGCAATACGGTCAAAGGCAGTGATGCCGTCGGTGATGACCGAGTTGGGCGCTTGCTTGGCATAAGCTAGCAGCAGGCCAATTTGTTGCGGGCCCATGCCGTCGCCAATAATCATGATGACGTTTTTGGCTTTTTCAGGCTCAGCCAATGCGGCTTGAGAGTCTGTTTGCAAGGGGGCACAGGCTGCCAGCAGGAGGGATGAAGCAAGCAGCCCCGCACCCGCCGTGATGTTTCGGATATTCATAGATGTCCTTTTTTAAAGGTTAGTCGTTTTATGATTATTGACCGGCGATAAAGCTCGCCTAGCTGTCGTCCAGATGCTTACCCAGCATGGCGTGGTAAAGCTCCCGGTCGCCTATGGCGCCGGTAATCTGGCCGCTTTCTTCCACCAGAAGGCTATGGCCGGTGAAATATCGAATCTCTACGGCATCCCGCAGAGGTGTATTCGGGGCGATGCGGGTGGGTTGTTTGGCCAGGCTTTCGATGGCTTGGCCTTCCTGCCAGGCTTGGGTCTGGAAGGTTTGGCCGCCACTGGTGACTACGGCTTTTTCTGCCACATCCGGTGTGTGTAGCCAGGTGTCGTAGCGCTTGTTGAGGCAGCGGTTGCCTCTGGAGTCTTCCTGTATCTGGCCAATGGGCAGTGCCAGGGAGCGTGCCGCCAGAACGTTCAGCGGGTTGGTGCTGGCAACGAAGCTTTTCACGTAATCGTTCGCAGGTTCCAGCACGATGGATTCCGGCTTGCCGTGCTGCACTATCTGGCCGTCTTTCATGATGGCGATGTGGGAGCCCAGCTTCAGGGCTTCGTCCAGGTCGTGGCTCACGAAAACGATGGTCTTTTGCAGCTCTTCCTGCAGGGTCAGCAGTTCGTCCTGAAGCTGATGGCGGATTAGCGGGTCAAGGGCAGAGAACGGCTCGTCCATCAGCAGTATTTCAGATTCTGTGGCCAGTGCCCGTGCCAGGCCCACTCGCTGGCGCATGCCGCCGGAGAGTTCATCAGGCCGGCGATTGGCCCAGCCTGAAAGGCCAACCAGTTCCAGTTGGCGGGCCACTTTCTTGCGGCGCTCGGCTTTGCCAAGGCCTTGCAACTCAAGGCCGAAAGCCACGTTGTCTTCCACGGTCAGCCAGGGCATCAGGGCGAAGCTCTGGAATACCATGGAAATGTGGCGCGTGCGTATGTCTCGCTGTAGCTTTTCGCTGGCCTGGGTGAAGTCCACCATGTAGTTGTCGTGCTTGATGCGAATGGCACCGCTGGTGACCTCGTTCAAGCCGTTTATACAGCGCAGCAGGCTCGACTTTCCGGAACCGGAGAGCCCCATCAGCACGCAGATTTCGCCTTTTTTCACACTCAGGTTGGCATTCTGTACGCCCACCACCAAACCGGTCTGATCACGAATCTCGGCGCGTTCCAGGCCCTGTTCAATCAGTGGCAAGGCTCGTTGGGGTTGCTTGCCGAACACAACGTTAACGTTATCGATTTCAATCATGCTGAGGTCTCCGCAGCGCCTTTCTGGCGGAAAAAACGGTCCATCCAGATGGCCAGTAATACAATGGCGAGGCCGGCTTCAAAGCCCTTGCCTATGTCGACGGTGTTCAGGGCGCGTACAACCGGGACACCCAAGCCATCAGCACCGACCAGCGCGGCAATAACAACCATGGAGAGCGATAGCATGATGCACTGGGTGATACCGGCACCAATGGAGCTCATGGCCGCGGGCAGTTCTACTTTGAATAGCAGTTGGCGGTTGGTGCAGCCGAAGGATTTACCGGCTTCAACCAGCTCGGTGGGTACCTGGGAAATGCCCAGATAGGTCAGCCTTACGGGGGCGGCGATGGCAAAAATCACGGTGGAGATAACACCGGGTACCACGCCCAGGCCAAACAGTGTGAGGGTGGGGATCAGGTACACAAACGGTGGAATGGTTTGCATAAGATCCAGCACCGGCTGCAGAAACCGGTAAAGCCAGGTGCTGTGGGCCGCGTATATGCCCAGGGGAATGCCAATCAGAATGCACAGCACGGTTGCGTAAAGCACCAGTGACAATGTGGCCATGGTGTCTTCCCAATAGCCGATGTTCAGAATTAACAGAAAGCTGACAGCGGTGAAGGCGGTGAGCCCCCAGCGGCGGTGACGAATGTGGGCGGCCGCAGTAAACAGGGCTACCAATGCAAGAGGTGGAACCCAGAGAAGCGCGTCGGTCAGGCCATGAATCATGCTTCTGAGAGTTTCGGAAACGGCGTCGAAAAAGCCGCTGAAATTGATCACCAGAAAATCAACAATGGCTTCCATGAAGTCGCCGAAGGGTAGTTGATGCTCAGTTATCCAGTTCATGGTTTTATGTCTTTTTGGGTGCGGGCCAGGGCCGGCACGGAAAATGAGTGAATCAGGCAGTGCATGGCAGGTGCCCGGGGTTGCCCCCGGGCACTAGAGGTTATTTAAGGGATGCTTTAACGGCGGGCAGAGCTTCTTTGCCGTCAAGGGTGGTCACGCCTTCAAGCCAGGCGTTGAGTACCTCGGGGTTGCTGGCCAGCCATGCCTTTGCAGCATCGTTTGGCTCTTCGCCGTCATTCAGGATGGCGCCCATCACTTCGTTCTCCATGGTCAGGGAGAAGGTGAGGTTGTTCAGCAGCTTGCCAACGTTCGGGCACTCGCTGGTGTAGTTCTTGCGAACGTTGGTGTGCACGGTTGCGCCACCGTAGTTGGGGCCGAAGAAGTCGTCGCCACCTTCAAGATACGCCAGCTCATGGTTAGCGTTCATCGGGTGCGGTTCCCAAGCCAGAAAAACAACCCAGTTGTTGCGACGGGTTGCGCGGCTTACCTGTGACAGCATGCCCGCTTCACTGGACTCGACCACACGGAAATCGCCCAGGCCGAAGGCATCTTCGTCTACCATCTGTTGGATCAGACGGTTGCCGTCGTTGCCCGGCTCGATGCCGTAGATGCGGCCATCAAACTCGTCGGAGTGCTTGGCGATGTCGGCAAAGCTGGTAACGCCTGCATCGTAAACATACTGGGGAACCGCCAGTGTGTATTTGGCGCCTTCCAGGTTGGTGATCACGGTTTCTACATCACCGCTTTCCAGGTAAGGGCGGACATCGCCTTCCATGGTGGGCATCCAGTTGCCCAGGAACACATCGATGTCCTTGTTTTTGAGTGAGCGGTAGGTCACTGGCACAGACAGGACTTTTGCCGTAGGGGTGTACCCCATGCCTTTCAGTACTTCGGATGCCAGCGCGGTAGTGGCGGTTATGTCGGTCCAGCCTACATCTGCAAAACGCACGGTTTCACATGCGGCGTTCGGGGCAGCGGTGGCAGCGCCACTGATCGCAAGGCCTGCACAGGCCATCATGAGTTTCTTCATTGGTTCTCTCCTTTCTTGGTTTTGTGTCACAGCGTTAGCGTTGTGCGTTTTTCCAGTCAGGGTGTTCCCATACCGGTGCGGGTGAGGGAGCGAGTGGCTCAAGGCCACGTATGTGGTCGGCACATTTTTCGGCCAGCATGATGGTGGGTGCATTCAGGTTGCCGCTTACCATGCTGGGCATGATGGAGGCATCCACCACACGAAGGTTGTTCACGCCATAAACCCGTGCCTGCTCGTCAACTACCGCCATGGGGTCATCGGCTGCGCCCATTTTGCAGGTGCATGAGGGGTGGTAGGCGCTGTCCGCGTATTTGCGGACGAACGCATCAATATCGTCGTCGGTAGTGGCGCTGGCACCCGGGCGCAGTTCTTCGCCCCGGAAAGGGTCAAACGCAGATTGGGCAAAGATTTCCCGGGTCAGTTTTATGCTTTGGCGCATTTCCCAGCGGTCACGTTCGGTGCTGAGCAGTTTGGGATCAATAATCGGGTGGTCGCTCGGATTGGCGGATTTCAGTTTAATGAATCCGCGACTGGTGGGGCGCATGGGGCCAACGTGGGCCTGATAGCCATGGCACTCAGCGTCTTTCCGGCCGTGATCAATTACCTGGGACGGCAGGAAGTGATATTGGATATCCGGGTGCTGAACGCCCGCTTCCGAACGAATAAAGCCGCCAGCTTCCAGGTGGGCGGTGCGGCAGGCGCCCCAATCGTTGTTGATAAACCACTTCATGCCGGCCAGGGTTTTGCCCGGCTGGGTGGTGTACTTGTACAAAGTGACCGGCTGGGTGGATTTGTGCTGAACGTAGATTTCCAGGTGGTCTTGAAGGTTTTTGCCGACACCAGGGCGGTCGGCCACTACAGGAATGTTGTGTTCTTTCAGCTCGTCTTCCGCGCCTATGCCTGACAACATCAATAGTTGCGGCGAGTTGATGGCACCGCCGCTTACGATGACTTCTTTGCGGGCCTTCACACGAAGGGCTTTCCCTTTCTGAATGTATTCCACGCCCACGGCGGTATCGCCTTCAAACAGAATGCGGGTGGTCATGGCGCCGGTTTCAGCGGTCAGGTTCGGGCGGTTCAGGGCGGGGCGCAGGTAGGCTTGAGCTGCGCTCCAGCGCCGACCTTTTTTGATAGTCATGTCCATCTCGCCAACGCCTTCCTGCTGGTAGCCGTTCATGTCTTTTGTATAGGGGTAGCCTGCCTGCTGGGAAGCCTCAAGAAAGGCGCCAAACAGGGGGTTGGGCTCGTCGCCGGTGTGTACGTTCAGCGGGCCATTGCCACCGCGGTAGTCGTCAGCGCCTTTTTCCCGGCTTTCGGCTTTGCGGAAGTAGGGCAGCACGTCCTGATAGCGCCAGCCTTTGGCACCTTCATCGTGCCAGCGGTCGTAGTCGTAGGCGTGGCCACGGATATACACCATGGCATTCAGGGTGGAACCGCCGCCCCAAACCTTGCCCCTGGGCCAATACAGCTTCCGGTTGTTCATGTATTCCTGGGGCTCGGTGTGGTAGTACCAGTTGTGCTTGTCGTCCATGAGGTTGAACATGAGCGCCGCGGGCATGTGAATTTTCCAGCCGTTGTCACGGCGCCCGGCTTCCAGAACCAGAACCTGGTCATTTCCACTTTCACTCAAGCGGTTCGCCAATACGCAGCCGGCGGAGCCGGTGCCGACAATCACATAGTCAAATTCATTATCAAACTGCAAAACGGTCTCCTTAATGCGAAGGCGGATAGGTCATCCGCAGAGGCTCTGGTTTGAAGGCGCGGGTTAAAATGGCGACTCAAGCGGGGCCATTCCAACGTAAACGGATTTGATCTGGGTGTAATGGGCGAGTGTTTCGCGACCATTCTCGCGGCCCAGTCCCGAGAGTTTGTAACCGCCCACAGGCATTTCCGCCGGCGAGGCACCAAAGCTGTTGATCCAGCAAATGCCTGCTTCAATTTGATGGATAACGCGGTGCGCGCGAATAATGTCTGCGGTGAACACTGCCGCTGCCAGGCCGTAGTCTGTGTTGTTGGCGCGCTGGATCACTTCTTCTTCAGTATCGAACGGCAGTACCGACATCACCGGGCCGAAAATTTCTTCCCGCACAATGGTCATGTCATCGGTGCAGTCGGCGAAGATTGTGGGCGCCACAAAATAGCCGCCTTCAAAACCAGTCGGTTGCAGGGTCTTGCCGCCGGTGAGCAAGCGCGCCCCTTCAGCTTTGGCACTGACGATGTACTTCATCACCAGGTCGCGATGCTTGGCGCTGATCAGGGAGCCAAAATTGGTGTCTGGGTGTTCCGGGTCGCCAGCGATGATGTTGTTCTCGGTTCTTCTTACCAGTTCCTCAAGGAAGGCGTTATAGATGGAACGTTGAACAAACACGCGGGTACCGTTGGTGCACACCTCGCCTTGGGTGTAGAAGTTGCCCAGCATGGCCGCTGAAACCGCCTGCTCCAGGTCGGTATCTTCAAAAACCATCAGCGGGGATTTGCCGCCCAGTTCCATGGTCACGGATTTGAGAGACGAGGCAGAATCGGCCATCACTGTGCGGCCGGTTTTCGCTTCGCCGGTAAACGAGACTTTTGCAATGGACGGTTCGGCGGTCAGCATCTGACCCACCCGGTAATCGCCTTGCACTACGTTGAATACACCAGCAGGCACGCCGGCTTCGATGTAAATCTCGGCAAGCTTGATGGCGCCCAGCGGGGTTTCTTCGGATGGCTTGAAGATCATGCTGTTGCCGCACGCCAGAGCGGGGGCAGACTTCCAGCAGGCAATCTGCAGAGGGTAGTTCCACGCGCCAATGCCAGCGCATACGCCCAGAGGTTCGCGGCGGGTATAGAAGAAATCCGGCCCCAGGTGCTGGCTTTCGCCGGTAATACTGGAAGCCTGACCGGCGAAATACTCTACAGAATCGGCACCGGTGACCACATCGACCACGCTGGCTTCCTGCCAGGGTTTGCCGGTATCCAGCACTTCGACCTTTGCCAGCTCATCATTCTGTTCACGCAGAATATTGGCGGCCCGGTTGAGAATACGCCCGCGCTCAAGCCCGCTCATGGCAGACCAGGTTTCGAAGCCTTCCCGGGCACTCTTGACCGCTGCTTGCATAACGAATTCATCAGCCTGTTCAACCTGATAAATCAGCTTGCCAGTGGCAGGGTTCACCACGTCGAAGCGTTCGCCACTCTGGTTTGCCAGTGGCTGGCCGTTAATAAAAGACTGGTACACGGGCAATGTCATTTGCTGGCTCCGTTATTCGCCTGGATGGCTTGGTCGATGTAGGTTTTGCAAAGGGCAACGGCCTGGTCGGGTTCAATCCGGCCCTCACTCATGGCGGCGCGCAGCCAGAAACCGTCGATCATGGCAGCGACTGTTTGCGCGGTTGCTTGCGCCGGCCCAGGGGGCATCAACTGGCGCAAATGGAAAATCAGGTTCGAAAGCAGGCGGCGCTCGTTCACCCGCTGAAGTCTCATCAACTCCGGGCTGTGCATGGCCTGGGTCCAGAACGCCAGCCAGGTTTTAGCCGACTGAGCGTGGGTCTGAACGCCGGAGAAGTTGGCGTCGACTATGGCCATCAAGCTCTCACGAGGGTTGCTGGGCCGGCTGGCCATCAATCTTGAGGCGTCCTGTTGCAGGCACGAGAGCAGGTATCGCATGGTGGCTTCCAGCAGGCCCTGCTTGCCGCCGAAATAATGGCTCACAATGCCCACCGACAACTCCGAAGCCGCTGCAATTTTCCCTATGGTTGCACCTTGGAAACCGTGGGTTTCGATAACGCTCAATGTTGCGTCGATCAGCTGTTGCCGCCTGATTGACTCAATTCCCGGTCGTGCCATGCGCCCTGTGACCTGCTGTGGATTGAATGAATGTTCAATTTGTTGAATGACTGTTCAATCGGTGCAGAATAATGGTTTGAATACTAAATATCAAACAGGTTAAAGCGGAGAGGTGCCCGTGAGTGGCCTGATATGGGCAGGAGATTTGGCGGATAGTACCTATAAAAAAGTATTTAGAAGGCGAATGATTGCGCCTGGGGTTGCAGCTGCTTTTGTGCTGGCGGAAGTTCACCCAATGCGGCGCGGTAATGGGTGGAAAGGTACCCAATTTCCTGGTCTTTTAAGCGTGGCATTTTTGGATGTTTATGTTTTATATGGGTTTCTTTCTAATGGCCCGCTATTTGCTATCTTTAAAGAGTTATCGCAGCCCCTTCGGGCTCCGTCGAGCACCCAATAAACAAAACGAATCAGGGAGCAGTCTCTATGAAGAACCAAGCCATTCTCGCGGCGGCATTCGCCTCTACTCTTGTTGTTGCAAGTCCCGTTGTTGCCCAGGATCGGGCCGGTTGGCCGGATAACTTTACCGTTGGTACAGCCAGTCAGGGCGGCACCTATTTCGCCTACGGCTCAGGTTGGGCTAACTTTGTTGCAGAAAATCTGGGCGTTTCGGGCGGTGCTGAAATTACTGGCGGGCCAATGCAGAATATGGCGTTAGTGCATACTGGCGATCTCAAGTTTGGCCTCACTACCATGGGCCCGGCTCGCGAATCCATGGATGGCAACAGCCCGCTGGCGCCAGGCATGAAGATGGACAACGTATGTGCCATGTTCCCCATGTACGAAACGCCTTTTTCGGTCACGGCGCTGACCAGCTCCGGAATCAAGTCTATTTCTGATATTCCAGATGGTGCCACCATTGGCTTCGGCCCGGCTGGCTCAACCTCCGACACCTATTTCCCGCGCATGATGGAAACCCTGGGTGTGAACTTCAAGCGTCGTAACGGCAGCTGGTCGGATCTTGGCGGACAGCTTCAGGACGGCCTGATTGATGTTGTCGCGTTTGCCGCAGGCATCCCCATTCCAGCCGTTAGCCAGCTGGAAGTTCAAACCGATGTGAACATCATTGGTATGACCGATGCCGAAGCCAAAAAGGTTACAGATAACTTCCCGGTGTCTGAGTTCATTATTCCAGCGGCCACCTACCAGTCCCTGGATGAGCCATCGCGCGTTGTATCCATGTGGAACTTTGCCATGGTGAATTGCGATATGCCGGAAAGCTTTGTGTATGAAATCACCAAGCTGACCATGGAGCAGAACGAACGGATGGTTTCTATTCACAAAGCTGCCCGCAACTCCATTCCTGAGAACTACAGCAAGAACAACGTGCTGCCTTGGCACAAAGGCGCCGCTCGCTGGTTCAACGAGAACGGCTACACCATCGAAGAAAGCAAGATCAAGTAAGACTGCTGATTTGAATGGTTGAAAGAAAGGGGTCGCAAGGCCCCTGAATAATAGCCGGCAGTTTTCCGGCTCCGATTTGCCTGCAGGCAGGACCCCCAATGACACTCGAACGACACCCCAAAGACTTTTCTGATATAGAGGTGGGCGAAGACCACGTGCTTGCCCACGACGTGGACAAAGAGCCAGTAGAAGCAAACCGCAGGCTGTTTGAAGGCAGGATGCTGAAGTTTGTAACATTACTGGCCATTGTTTACTCCTCTTTCCATCTCTATTCGCTGAATATTGCGCCTTTGGAAACCTGGTCGTTCCGGATTGTGCATATTGCCGGCGCGCTCGTTTTAGGTTTTGTTCTGTTCGCGGGTGCGCGCTTTGTCTCTGCTGAAGAAGGCTCCGCTCGCCACCGGTGGACAACATGGATCGGTGCTGTAGCGCTTTTACCTGCCTTTTATGTGTTGTATCAGACTTACTCGTTTTGGCAGATGGTTCAGAACGGAGCCATGCGGATTCCGGTCGATCTGGAAACCTGGCATTTTGGCTGGCCGTTGCTGGCGGCAACGGGTGTGGGCATTGTGCTGAGCTGGTTCCACCAGCGTGAACGCTCGCGCTTCAGCCTGCCGGATCTGGTGTTGATTGTGTGTTCGATCGCGGTTGCGGCCTATTTTCTTGTGGCTTTTAACACCTCCATGCGCATGTCCACGGGCACATCTTTCGCGCCGGTGGGCATTTCTTTTGCTGCAGTGGCGGGTACTGCGCTGATAATGGAACTTACGCGCCGGGTGGCCGGCTTGGCTCTGGTGATTATCGGGCTGGTGTTTTTGGTGTACGTATTTGCCGGGCCGTATCTGCCAGGTTTTCTGGGCTACCCCGGGCTTTCAGTGCAGCGTTTCTTCAGCCAAGTGTATACCGATGCAGGTATTCTTGGGCCCACCACAGCGGTGTCGTCTACCTACATTATTCTATTCATTATTTTTGCGGCATTTTTGCAGTCGTCCAAAGTGGGCGATTACTTCGTGAATTTCGCGTTCGCGGCGGCTGGCCGTTCACGGGGCGGCCCTGCGAAGGTCTCTATTTTTGCCTCTGGTCTGATGGGCATGATCAACGGCACCAGTGCCGGTAACGTTGTGTCTACCGGCTCGCTAACTATCCCGCTGATGAAAAAAGTGGGTTACAGCAAAAAATCCGCCGGCGCGGTAGAAGCAGCTGCGTCTACGGGTGGCCAGATCATGCCGCCGATTATGGGGGCAGGTGCCTTCATTATGGCCGAGATTACCGGTATCCCATATACCGAAATCGCCATTGCCGCCATTATTCCAGCGATTCTTTACTTCGCGTCTGTGTATTTTATGGTGGATTTTGAAGCGGCGAAAACCGGTATGCGTGGCATGCGGGAAGATGAGCTGCCCAAGCTGCGCACCATGGTTAAGCAGTGCTATCTGTTCCTGCCCATTATTATTTTGGTGGTAGCCCTGTTTATGGGCTATTCGGTGATACGAGCCGGTACGTTGGCGATGGTGTCTGCGGCGGTAGTTAGTTGGTTTTCACCCAACAAAATGGGCATTCGGCAGATTTTACACGCGCTGGAAACGGCCTCCTACATGGCCATACAGATTATTGTGGTGTGTGCGGCAGCGGGCGTTATTGTCGGTGTTATTTCCTTGACCGGGGTTGGAGCACGCTTCTCTGTGCTGTTACTTGATGTGGCCGAGGCAAGCCAATTGCTGGCGCTGATTTTCGCCATGTTTATCTCCATCTTGCTGGGCATGGGGATGCCCACGACGGCGGCCTATGCGGTGGCGGCTTCGGTAGTTGCGCCGGGCCTGGTGCAGCTGGGTATCGAACCTCTGACGGCGCACTTCTTCGTGTTCTACTTTGCGGTGGTTTCCGCCATTACTCCGCCGGTTGCCCTGGCTTCTTATGCGGCGGCAGGTATCTCCGGCGCCAACGCTATGGAAACCTCTGTGGCCTCTTTCAGAATTGGTATCGCGGCGTTTATCGTACCTTTCATGTTCTTCTATAACGGCGCTCTTTTGATGGAGGCTGGCTGGTTCGATATAGCACGGGCACTGGTTACGGCGCTCTTTGGCGTATACCTGCTCTCGGGCGGTGTACTGGGCTGGTTTGGAAACATCACAGCGTCCTGGATCGTCCGTATATTGCTGATTGGCGCCGCACTGATGATGATTGAAGGGGGGCTGGTATCTGATCTGGCTGGCATCGGGCTTGCCGCAATAGCGTTTGTGATGCAGCGTCAGCGCAAGGGTCGCCTGGCTGCTGCCTGAACTATGCCCTCGTCGCCCGGTCCTTGTCCTTCAAGGGGCCGGGCGATACTCTGGCGTCCTTTAACGGTATTTCGGGAACCGGGTTATGTCCTACCGGATAGGCGCTTTTGTTATATTCGCGATCACCCTTGCGGTCTCCTGGATCCTGGGTGGTTGGGTTGGTTACCAGCAGGTTGAACAGGATAGCCTCGAAGAATCTTTCCGCTACCGCCAACTCGTGGGGAACGAGCTTAACCGCTATCTGCCCATTCCGGAGCTGATGGCTGAACACCCATTGCTTGCGGCAGCCCTTAATGCTCCTGGCAATCCCGCCATTATTCACCAGGCCAACGAAGAAATGCAGCGTATGGCAACCATCGTTGGCAGTTCGGATGTGTATCTGATGGACACCGCCGGGCTGACGATTGCGGCCAATAACTACCAGCAGGCAGGCAGTTTTGTGGGGCGCAATTTCAGTTTTCGTCCCTATTTTTTTGAAGCTATAAAATCCGGCAGGTCTGCCATCTATTTCGCATTGGGTTCCACCTCCCGGGTCCGGGGGTTGTACTTTTCTCATCCGGTGCGCGGAGAGCAGGGCCAACTACTGGGTGTGGTGGTTGTGAAAGTGTTGGTGCACGAATTGGAATCCCAATGGCACAGGCCGGCTTCCGTGCGTGAGGCGGAAATGGTGGTATTGGATGAGGCTGGTGTCAGTTTTTTGGCCAGCAAGCCGTCGTGGTTGTACCGGGATTTCACAGGCTGTGCTGAAAAGGCGCCTGGTGAAGCATCTCGTCAACGGTATCCTGACCGGGATCTCAAACCTGTGTCACTGCAGTATCAGGGCAAGCCTTTTGGCTTGTCTGGCGCATCCGAGACGTTGCGCATCAGGGAGGATGGCAGTGCTCAGGAGTACCTGAGCGTGCGAACACCGCTGCCGAGACTCGACTGGACGTTGAGGGTAATGGTCAGTACATATTCGGTAGTGTGGACTCGCCTCGGGTTTGTAATGGGCGGTATCGCGATCTATTTTGGTGTTCTTCTGGCGTGGCTGTATCTGCGTGAGCGCTATCGTCGAGAGGCGGAGTTAGCTCTTAGAGGTGAACAGTTGGAGCTCAGTGTCACTGAACGAACGGCCGATCTGGAGCAATCCAACCGCAAACTCATTGATGAGATTCGGGAACGTGAACGCACTCAAAGCGAGTTACGGGAAACCCAGCAGGAGTTAATTCAGGCAGCCAAGCTGGCGGTGCTCGGGCAAATGTCCGCTGGGCTTAACCACGAAATGAGCCAACCGCTTACTGCAATCCAGACCTACGCCAGAAACAGCCGCCGCTTTCTGGAAAAGGGCGCCGCCGATATGGTGGATGAGAACCTCAGTGAAATTGTACTTCTGTGTGACAAAATGGCCGAACTGACTCGCCAGTTCAAGGTGTTTGCCCGGAAGTCCGAGGGGCCACCCACCATCGTGGATTTTCGCTTGTCTGTGGACGCCTCTTTGAAAATTATCGCAGCACAGAAAAGCAGCGCGGGCATTGATATTCGTTGGAGTCGCCCTGAGCAGCCAGTGCTATGTCACGGTGATCTGATCCGCATTGAGCAGGTTATGGTCAACTTGCTTGCCAATGCAGTGCAGGCTGTAGAAAGTCAGCAGCAGCCGATAGTCACTATTGATGTCGAGGAGAGGGGAGAATGCTGGCGCTGTTTTGTCCGGGATAACGGGACCGGACTGCCGGCGAACACCGAGCAGATTTTTGAGCCCTTTTTCACGACTAAATCGGTGAAACAGGGGCTTGGGCTGGGGTTGTCTATTTCAAGGCAGATTGCTGATGCTTTGGGTGGCCGGCTTACGGGGCGCAATCGCAGTGACGCGCCGGGTGCGGAATTTGAATTTACCCTGCAAAAAAGGGAGGCCACGGAATGACAGAACCCTCGGTTATTTTTGTTGATGATGACCCGCACATACGCAAGGCCATTGCCCAGGCATTGACTCTGGAAGACTTGCCTGTTCAGTGCTATGAAAGCGCCGAGGCAGGGCTGCAAGCTATTACACCTGAGTACAGTGGCGTAGTGCTGTGTGACTACAACATGCCGGGAATGGATGGGCTGGAAATGCTGGGCGCTGTTCAGACGCTGGATAAATCCATTCCTGTTATTATTCTGACCGGCCAGGGTGACATCAGCACAGCGGTTTCAGCCATGCAGCAGGGCGCCTATGATTTTATTGAAAAGCCCTTCAATCACGATGAGCTGATTGAGCTCCTGCGCCATGCCCTGGAGAAGCGTCACCTCGCCCTGGAAAACCGCCGGCTCAAGGCCCAGTTACGCCATTTGGCCCGGCCCGGCCCCAGGATACTGGGGGATACGCCTAGCATGCAGAAAGTGATGGATACCATCACACCGATTCTGGATATTTCCGCCAACACACTCTTGTTTGGCGAGACAGGCTCCGGCAAGGATGCGCTCGCCCGCTACATTCATGAAAACAGCCCACGGGGAGCCCATAATTTTGTGGCGATCAACTGCGGAGCTGTGCCGGAAAACCTCATTGAAAGCGAGCTGTTCGGGCACGAGGCGGGAGCATTTACCGGAGCTGACAAGCTACGAATTGGCAAAATAGAGCATGCTCACAGGGGTACCTTGTTTCTGGACGAGGTTGAGAGCATGCCAATGCCGCTGCAGATCAAGCTGCTGCGAGTTCTCGAAGAGCAAAAAGTGGAACGCCTTGGGAGTAATCAGGTACAGGATGTAGACGTTCGCATTATTGCGGCCACGAAAGCCGACCTGAAGGCGCTCAGCGATGAAGGGAGCTTCCGTGCGGATCTGTATTACCGGTTGAACGTGGTGAAAGTGGATATACCTCCTTTGCGAGAGCGCAAAGAAGATATCCCTATGCTGTTCCATCACTTCGTCCTGATTGCAGCTGCCCGTTATGATCGGGAGAGCATTCCTCTGGATGCCAGCCAGGCGGCACGGCTAATGCACCACAGTTGGCCAGGAAATGTGCGTGAGTTGCGTAATCTGGCGGAGCGGTATGTGTTGCTGGGGCCGGCAGCCCTTGATGACAGTGAGCCGGTAGCCAAAGCCGATGTGAGCGGGCGGCGAACCCTTGCCGAAATGATGGACAGCTTCGAACACTCGGTGCTGACCAGTGCCTTGAATGCGTGCCATGGCAGCATCAAAGACACCATGGTGCAGTTGGGCGTTGCCCGCAAAACCCTTTACGACAAGATGAAAAAGCACGGTTTGGATAAGGCTCAGTTCAAAGACTGAGCCGGGCATTTGATACGCAGACGCACGAACGTTTACACGCTGGATACAAAATACGCAGTACCCTCAATGATAATATCCGCGCCTATTCTGTAGCATCTCGCCTCCTTGCAATGGGTTAGACCTTCTGCCCACTCCTTCCAGCAGATACAAGATAAATTCGATATGAAAAATCTTACCATTCAGATGCGCGTGCTGTTGCTGGCACTTATCCCAGTGATCGTGCTTACCGCGTTCCTGACCACATACAATCTCAAACAAGCTCAAGGCATAGGCACTGAAGCAGTGGCGGGTTTCTCCTCAGATATGGAATCCAGCAAACGCCAGGAGCTCAAAAACTATATTGAGTTGGCGCGCACATCCATTGCCCATCTGTACAACCAGCCCGGTTCGGCGAACGACCCTGAAGTTCGGGAGAAAGCTTGGGACATACTGCGCCAACTGAGGTTTGATGATTCCGGCAGTCCGGGTTATGTGTTCGCCTATGACACCAGCGGTGTCAGTGTCATGCATGGCGTCAACCCGGCATTGGAGGGTAAGAACCTCTGGGGCTTTAAAGATCCTAACGGTAAATATTTGATTCGCGAGCTTGTAAAAGTAGCCCGCAACGGTGGAGGTTATGTTCCCTATCACTGGGAAAACGGCGATACCGGTGAGGCTGCTCCAAAGCTTGGTTACGCCGTGATGTTGCCGAAGTGGAATATCATGATCGGTACAGGGTTTTGGGTCGATGGTCTGGAAGACCAAGTCGCCGCCATGGACAGCAAAGTCGGCGGGGCATTGGGCAAAGCGGTCGTTGGCTCAGTAACTACCTCTCTAATTGCGTTAGCTATCATTGTGTTTTTTGCCCTGATCGTAGTCCGCAGCATCATTCGGCCTCTGAAATCGGCGGTGTCTGCAATGAGTGATATTGCCAATGGAGATGGTGACCTGACACGTCGATTGGAGGTGGGAAGCAAGGATGAATTAGGTCAGTTGGCGACGGCCTTCAACAGCTTTGCAGAACAAGTGCACGGGTTAGTTGAAGGGGTTCTTTCGTCCACCCGCACGCTGAATGAAGCGTCTGCGGAACTGAATCAGATTATGGATGAGGCGGGGCAAGGTGTAGAGCGTCAAAAATCCGAGAGTGATCAAGTCGCAACTGCCATGAATGAGATGACGGCCGCGGCTCAGGAAGTGGCAGGTAATGCCAGTGAAGCCTCCAACGCTGCAGATCATGCCACGGTTCAGGTATCCGATGCTCAGGGCTTGGTACATCAGACTATCGAAGTGATTGGTGGCTTGTCCGAGCAGGTCGAAGAGGGCGTTAAAGTTATTGAAAAGCTGGGCTCTGATTCCCACAAGATCGACAGCGTTCTGGAGGTTATCCGTGAGATAGCTGATCAGACGAACCTGCTTGCCCTGAACGCGGCCATCGAAGCGGCACGAGCCGGCGAAGCTGGTCGAGGCTTCGCCGTTGTGGCAGATGAAGTTCGTACGCTGGCGAGCAGGACTCAAAAGAGCACTCAGGAAATCCAGGAAACCATTGAGCGGCTGCAAACCGGTGCCGGCAATGCCGTGAAATTGATTGGCTCGATCAGTGAACGCAGTGAGGCCACTGTTACGGAAACGCGCAAGGTGAATGACGCGTTGCAGAGAATCAATCAGGCGGTTGGAACTATCAATGATATGAACAGCCAGATTGCCAGTGCCGCTGAAGAGCAGACCAGCGTTTCCGAGACCATCAATCAGAATGTTCATGAGATTGTTGCAATCACGGAGCAGACTGCTAAAGGGGCATCCCAGGCGGGCTTGGCAGCGCAGCGTCTCAAGGCACTGGCGGCCGATATGTCAGACCAGGTCAGTCGATACCGAGTGTAAGCTAAGCGCTGAAGCATCAAAAGCCGGGCCGTGACCCGGCTTTTGTAACTGTGTCAGAGGTTGGCTTCGGCAAACTCCGCCAGCAGTGAGCGAGGTACACCTTGCAGGTGTATATGGCCACCGTGGCTGAAGGTTTTGAAACGTTCGGTCATGTAAGTCAGGCCCGAGCTCAGGGCGCTCAGATACGGCGTATCAATCTGTGCCAGGTTGCCCAGACAGATCACCTTGGAGCCGTTGCCCGCTCGGGTAATGATGGTCTTGATCTGATGCGGAGTCAGGTTCTGGGACTCATCAATAATAATCAGACTGTGCTGAAAGCTGCGGCCACGAATGTAGTTCATGGATTTGAAGTGCAGAGGAACCTTGCTGAGAATGTAGTCCACACTGGCGGTCATGTTCTCGTCGTCTTCGTGCAGTGCTTCCAGGTTATCTACAATGGCCCCTAGCCACGGCTCCATTTTTTCCGCCTCGGTGCCAGGCAGGAAGCCAATATCTTCATCCAGTCCCTGGGTTGAACGCGTGGCAATAATCCGCTTGTAGAGCTTGCTGGCCACAGTCATTTCGATGCAAGCGGCCAGTGCCAGAATGGTTTTACCGGAGCCAGCTGACCCGGTCAGGTTCACCAGGTGAATGTCTGGATCGAGCAGCAGGTGCAGCGCCATGGCCTGATAGATATCCCGCGGCACCAAACCCCAGACTTCTTCGTTCATCAGATCGTGCTGATGCAGATCCCGGATGACTACCTGGGTGTCGTTAATGTTAACCACCCGGCCGATAAACCCCTGCTCATCAAGAACAAACTCGTTGATGTTCAGTTTGGCCAGCTCGCCTTCGCGTTTGAGAATGTGTTCTGTTATCCCGTCTCGCTGCAAAGTTTCTACTTTGGTAATGGTGTCCCAAAAAGAGTTCGGGAACTCGATATAGCCCTTGGGAAGCAGGTCAATGTCATCAACCAACTGGTCGTTCTGGTAGTCCTGAGCCTCAACACCAAACCCACGGGCTTTTAGCCGCATATTGATGTCTTTGCTTACGAGAATGATGTCCCGGGATGTGTGCCGCTCCTGAAGCGAAGCAAGGGTATTGATAATCTTGTTATCGTTCAGGTGCTCCGGCAATGAGTGGCCACTGGCGTGCTCGGTGCTCATCAGTATTGAGAGCGTGCCCAGAGGCTTTGCCATTTTGGCCCTTACTATCGGCACACCTTGTTCTATCTCTTTGGGGCTGGCATCACCGAGCAGTTTGTCGATGGTGCGGATTGCCTGGCGACAGTCGGCTGCGACACTTTGTTTGCCGGATTTAAGGCCGTCGAGTTCTTCAAGAACGGTCATCGGGATGATGACATCGTGTTCTTCAAAGTTGAGAAGGGCGTTGGGATCGTGGATCAGAACGTTGGTGTCGAGGACGTACATGGTTCTACGGGCTTGCGATGCACTTTCCGGTGTTCTGGGCATAGGGGGCGCTACCTCTGTGGTGGGTCTCAGCTGTTACTGGCGCAGCGTTTCGTAAGCTCCTCATTCGAGACGATTTTCAGCATATCATATGTAGTTACGATGCCGGTTATCCTGGTGTCTTTGGTGACAAAAATCCGGTGTAGATGTTCTTTCATCATGATGTTGGCTATGTCGCGCACCGGTGTGGTTTCGTCAACCGATAATACAATGGGGGTCATGATATCCCGTACTTCTACCGGTACTTTGCCCATTTCCTCGAAAAGTACCATGCGTAAGCGCCGGGCTTCCTGCTGCTCTTCTGCCGTGAGTTCATCCGCGGTGTTCGTATTGGAACGCTTGGCGTTCCAGCGGAACTCGGCGATATCCTTTAGGGTGGCGATGCCAATAATTTCACCGGATTCATCCGTAACAGGGCTGCCCGTGATTTCATTGTCGTTCAGAAATCTGGCGAGACGATCCATTGTCCAGGATTGAGGCACCGCCTTAATGCTAGGCGTCATTATTTCGTGTGCGAGCACTGTCATCAGGTGATCCCTGCTTTGCGAAGTCCTTTGCCAGAGCTTAGCGTTTCACACCTGGCTCGTCACCCCTCAGATGTCGCTGGTTTGCCTTACATCAATCAGGCGGCCGCTCTCGTCATAGATCAGGCTGAAGCCCTGATAGCGCTCTTTGCTTGCTACCCGTTCTAACTCTTCCAGAGAGCTCACCGGTATATCAACCAGAAGCGTGTTAACCAGCCAGCCGGGCAGGGCGCCATTGGGGTCTGTGTGCTGAAGCCAGATCATTCGGGTTTTGCCATTTTCAGGAATAAAACGATATTGGGTGTTTGATAACCCAACCCGTACGCGGTTGCTCACTTCTGCACGCATTTCAGGAACAGCGCTCATTTCCATAATGACTTCGCCGGAGGCTTGATTGCCCTTTGTGCTAATGCTGATTACGTAGTCCCGATCAGATACGGGCCAAGGCAGGTCATTGACGGAGTAGGCGTAGCGCTGATGAAAATTGCCTTTTCCGATCGCGTAAGATTCGGTGCAGTTGAGCAACCATTCCATGCAAGACGCGGGGTTCTGCATCACGGCCATAACAGATTCGATGGGGGCATCAATCAGGGCTTCGGCTTTAAATGCCTGAAAGCTGGAGTTGCTCTGGCTCATGGTGTAGATGCGTATGTCGCCGGATTCTTTGCGCAAGCTCCATACCTCGCTGTCTTCGCCTGGTAAACCGGCGCTAACAGTGGTGGTCGCCATTGCAGAAGCCAGCAGGGCGAACATTACACCACTGATGACTGAGGCCCAGTCTTTAAGGCTGTGGGCTTCGGTCTTGTTCATAAGCTACACTTCCTTGAAAAAATTGCGCAGAGTCTATCACGGGGTGACGGGCAGTATGAGCCCGAAGCAGGGGATTGTGAACCAGGTTGTTGCCCGGTGAAACAGTTCGATAAATTGGCCTGATTTGACGATTATTATGACGATAAAGAAACTGATTGATGGCAAGGGACGCTTTGCTCCCGGCGTACTGAGCCAGCCGGTCGAAGAAATAAACTATCTGGATTACGACCTGCGTACGGTAATGGATAAACCTCGCACCAGGTTCGCCCGGCGCTGGCGGTTTAACCAGTTCCAGTTTGTGAGTGCCACTGGCCCCGGGTGGGTGTTTGGTATGGCGCTGGTGGATTTAAAACTCGTGGGGAGTGGTTTTTTCTACCTCTACGATTTTGCATCCGGGCAGATGCTTGAGCAAAGCTTTATGAGCCCTTTGGCAATGGGAACCCAAATAGAACCTTTCCCTGAGCGTGGCCAGGCCTCGTTCAGAAAGGGCAAGGTTTCCATGCGCATACTGCCCTTCGCAGGCGGCAGGGCGATTTCGGTATCCGCCCCCGGTGGAATCCGTGTGGAGCTTGCGCTGAAAGAGGATAATGACCCACTCCGGCTGGTGTGCCGTGCGGGCTACAATGGCTGGGTGTTCACTCGGAAGTCGGCGGGCCTGCCGGTTGAGGGTGAGATTCGGTGGGGCAATCAAATTTGGCGCTGTGATGAAGGCACTCGCGGCGCTATTGATTGGAGTTGCGGCTTTATGCGCCGCGAAACGGCCTGGAACTGGGCGAGTCTGGCGGGGCAACTGCCAGGCGGCCGATCACTCGGGCTTAATTTAGCCGCGGGCGTTAACGAAACCGGCATGACAGAAAATGCTCTGTGGCTGGATGGGCAGTGCCAGACACTTGCAGCTGCCCGGTTTAGCTTTGATCGCTACAGTGCTGAAAGTGACTGGCATGTAACCACGGTAGATGGCCGGGTAGACCTGCGTTTTGTGCCGGCCACGGCTCGTAAGGAAAAGCTGAATGCAGGGGTACTGGCGTCCAACTTCCGGCAGTATGTAGGCACCTTCAATGGAACCGTCACCGATGAAAGTGGTAACAAGATTGAGGTTGAGGGTTTGCAGGGGTTTATGGAAGACCACTTCGCGCGGTGGTAACGGCAAAGAGCGCCAGCCTACAGAAAGCTGGCTGGCGCTCGCTCACATCACCGGGACTGAACTGGCTCAGCGTTCGGGCAGTGTGACATTCAGCTCCAGAACGGAGCAACTGCCATTACGGTCTACTTCTACCTGAACCATGTCATCGCTGATCTGCACGTATTTACGAATGACCGCCAGTATTTCTTGCTGCATTTCCGGCAAATAATCCGGCTGGTCGCGCTGCCCGCGTTCGTGGGCCACAATGATCTGCAAGCGCTCTTTTGCCACATTGGCAGAGCCTGATTTCTTGCCTCTGAAATAGTCGAGGAAACTCATCCGTTAGCCTCCCTTGAACATCCGTGAAAAGAAACCCTTTTTCTGGTTAGTCATGAAGCGCTGTTCGCGCTCCTCACCCAGAAGGCGTGCAACTGCGTCGTCGTAAGCCTGGCCAGCGTCGCTCTCGGTTTCGAGTATAACGGGCAACCCCTGGTTTGAGGCGTTGAGCACAACCTGGCTTTCGGGTATTACGCCGAGTAACGGAATGGCGAGAATCTCTTCGACATCTGCCACCGACAGCATCTCCCCTCGCTCGACCCGATCCGGGTTGTAGCGGGTTAGCAGCAGGTGCTCCTTAACCGGGTCTTCACCCATTTCGGCGCGCCGCGATTTGCTTTGCAGAATGCCAAGAATGCGGTCGGAATCTCGAACGGAGGAAACTTCCGGGTTGGTTACTACAACGGCCTCATCCGCATAGTACAGGGCCATAAGCGCCCCATGCTCAATCCCTGCGGGTGAGTCGCAAATGATGTAGTCGAAGGTCTCAGCAAGTTCGTTGATAACTTTTTCAACACCCTCTTTGGTAAGCGCCTCTTTTTCCCGGGTTTGTGAGGTCGGGAGTATGTAGAGGGTATCAACCCGCTTGTCACGGATCAGCGCCTGATTGAGCGTTGCATCACCCTGTATAACGTTTACAAAGTCATACACCACGCGGCGCTCGCAGTTCATGATCAGATCGAGGTTGCGCAGGCCTACATCAAAATCTACCACTACAGTTTTGTGGCCGCGTTTGGCAAGACCGGTGCTTATGGAGGCGCTGGTGGTGGTTTTACCAACGCCGCCCTTTCCTGAGGTTACGACAATAATTCTAGCCAAGGTTTATTTCCTGTATCTCGTGGATTCGTCGTGTCAGCCGGATGTGTCGCCCGGTCAAATTATTTTGCTCGATTCCAGTATCAGGCCTTGTCCAGTGGTGCTACCACCAGCAGGTCGTCCCTGAGCTGAATCTGCACAGCGCTTTTCCAGCCGTTATTTTGAAGATCTTCGGAGATTTTATAGTGTCCGGCGATGGACACAAGCTCTGCCTCAAGGGATTGGCAGAAAATTCTGGCAGATTCCGAGCCATGAATGCCCGCCAGAGCCCGGCCGCGCAATGGACCGTAAACATGAATGCTGCCCGCTGCCAGTACTTCTGCACCGGCTTGAACCGGTGCGAGAATAACCAGATCGCCCTCGGGTGCGTGAACCTGTTGGCCTGAACGCACCGGTTGGCTGATGATTTTTGCCGGAGCAGCTTCTTTTGCTGTCTGAGGTGCAGGCGCAGCAGGGGTGTCAGCTACCTCTGCTGTGGTTTCGTGGTCCTTGTCTCTTTGTCCGCTCCCGGGCATTAGTGCCAGAGAGGCTCCGCGAGCAAGACGGCGCTGATCGTCATTCCCGCCACGAACGCCAATCACATGAATGCTGTTGCGGCGGCAGGCGCCGATGATCTTGAAAAAATCCAGTTCACTGTCGAGGCCTTCGTACTTTTCCAGGCTTATGATCAGAGGGATATCCCGAAAGAAGCCGGGAGCCTGGCTGATTTTGTTCCTCAACGTTTCCTCAAACTCGTCGTTGTCGAAGTAATACAGTTCCAACGCTGTCATGGAAACGCTGGCGCTTTTCAGCTGGAATACCTGCTGTACCCCGGGTGCAGTGATGTTGCTCATGAATGGGTGTCTTCCTTGATGGTAGGCTCGGTCGGGCGGCGCAGGCGCAGCGGCGTATCTTCAAAGCGAATGCCAGACCAGCCGGTGCCAATGAATTGGCGAATGTTGCTGTGGCTTTCACTGGCAGGGTTGTCTAATACCTGCTGATAATGTTGAGCAAACAGTTTCAGCGTGTCTGCTTCATTCAGTGTGCAGTAAAGGCCGAGCCCAAACACTTTGCACGAACCTGCATTTTCACCGGCCGAATTAAATAAAGGTCCGTTCTGGAAACTGGCGGGTGTGTAATCAAAGTGCCGCTCTATCAAAGCGAGAGTGTCATCAAAATTGGCATGGCCACCGCCTATCGAAGCCAGGTGAATACGTACTGCTTCATTTACATTCATCACTTGTGATCCTGTTTCGGACCTGTTTGATGTAGGGCTTTCCACTCGTCGTACGGCATGCCGTAAATCTCTTCCCTGGCTGCCGGGTCTGAAATCTCAACGCCGAGCTCAGCGGCTTCAGCCCGATACCATTTGGAAAGGCAGTTGCGGCAGAATCCGGCCAGATTCATCAGATCAATGTTCTGAACCTCGGGGTTGTCTCCCAGGTGCTTAACCAGGCGGCGAAAAGCTGCAGCTTCGATTTCAGTGCGCTTGGAATCTGGAATAGGGTTCGACATGGTGCCTCGTTATGAGATTCTGTGGTTGTCTTGGAGATTCCTGACATTCTCAGCATCTTACTTTAAGATACAAGACTGTATAAATGTACAGAAACCCGACGCGAGCCCAATGATTATGCCTCAACGCAAGATCATCCACGTGGATTGTGACTGTTTTTATGCGGCAGTTGAGATGCGTGATGACCCAACGCTGCGTGAGGTGCCGCTGGCGGTAGGCGGCGAGGGTGGCCGTGGCGTGGTGACTACCTGTAATTATAAAGCCCGGGCTTTTGGTGTGCGCTCGGCGATGCCTGGCGGCGAAGCTCGGCGGCTATGCCCCGGCCTGGTTACCGTGCCGCCTGATATGGCCCGCTACAGAGTGGCATCACAAAAGGTGATGGGCATTCTGCGAGAGTTGACCGATCTGGTTGAGCCCCTGTCACTGGATGAAGCCTTTCTGGATGTTACTGATGTGACCGAGCATAAAGGGAGCGCCACATTAATGGCTCGCTACCTGCGGGAGCGTGTGGAAAAGGAAGTGGGGATTACGATTTCTGCCGGGGTCGCCCCCAATAAGTTTCTCGCCAAGATTGCCAGCGATTGGCGAAAACCAGACGGTTTGTTTGTGGTAAAGCCTGATGAGGTCGACGGTTTTGTGCGCGAGCTCAAGGTTGAGAAATTGTTTGGCGTTGGGCAGGTGACCGCGGCTAAATTACATGCGCTTGGTGTGAAAATATGTGGTGATTTGCAGGCACTGGGCGTTGATGTGTTGATCGAACGCTTTGGTAAACAGGGGTATCGGTTGCATGAAATGGCCCATGGCCGGGATGAGCGGCCGGTGGTGGTATCCAGAATTGCCAAATCTGTGAGCGTTGAGCGTACTTTTTCTCAGGATTTACCAGATATTGCCGCCTGTGAAACGGTTTTGGCATCACTGGCGACAGATCTTAATCTCCGCCTTACCCGCAAGGGTCGTGATAAGCCCATCCATAAGCTGTTTATAAAAATACGTTACAGCGATTTTTCCACCCACACATTGGAGCGGGTGCGGGAAAACATAAAAGAGCCAGGATATGAAGACTACCTTCCACTGCTTACCGAGTTGGTGAGTAATCGAGAGCGGCCGGTTCGGCTGCTGGGTCTAGGGGTGCGCTTTCGCAATGATGATGCACCGGTGACCCAGCTCAGATTGTTTGATTAATGTCAGCCCGAGAAAACGCACGCTAGGGGCTGAAAAAGCATGTCACCGATAGATACCCCATCAGGCCACCAATAAATGCGCCCGCGAGAACGTCAGAGGGATAGTGCAAACCCAGTACCACTCGGGATGCGGCCACGCTCAGTGTAAAGGGAGCGGTTGCCAGTGCCAGCTTTGGCATTGTCATGAACAAAATGGTCTGAAAACAGGCAGCGTGCAGGGTGTGGCCTGAAGGAAAGCTGTAGCGGTCCAATGGTGGGGTGCCGCAACTAATGGAGGGGAATGATATGAAGGGCCGTTCGCGGATCAGCCAACGCTTAAGTAATTTGTAGGTCAGGGTGCAGGTCAGCCCAGTCAGAGTCATTAGCAGTGCCAGGCCTTGGCCAGTCTCTCGCTTCAGGAAGGGGATGGCCAATATCAGTGCGTACCAGAACCAACCATCCCCCAGCCGACTTGCCAGTTGGAAATAGCGCATGATCGGCCGAAATTTGGCAATTTTGTTTATGTGCTGGCAAAAAGCGTATTCACGCTGATCTGCGAGCTCAAAGAAGCGGATCGCCTTGCTGCTTTCTGACATGGGTTAGATCCTTATCGTTCTCCACCCCGCGGCAACAATCGCCCTTGAGTGGCTATATAGATTGTATCCGGGTAGCTAGCTTGCCAGACTGGCTTGAATCATGACGTTCCCTCTGGTTTTTATTACTATGGCTCTACTATGGGAGCTTTGGGTGACGGGCACATGACACCCCTGTGACACTTTTATTACGCATTCAACAATCTTGAGCGGAGGCGCAATGCAAACCCGAAAGCTAGGCCGTACGGATCTTGAAGTCAGTCTTATCTGTCTGGGCACCATGACATGGGGGGAGCAAAACACCGAGCAGGAAGCTTTCGAGCAGCTGGACCATGCCACTTCTGAAGGTGTGAACTTTATCGATGCTGCGGAGATGTACCCTGTTCCTCCGCGGGCTGAGACTCAAGGTCTCACAGAGACTTATCTCGGGAACTGGCTGGCGCGGCGCGGCCGCCGAGACGATCTGGTGATCGCCTCCAAAGTCGCCGGGCCTGGGAATGGGCTCAGTTACTTGCGAAATGGCCCCCGACTTACCCGCGACCATATTATTGAAGCCTGTGATGCCAGCCTGAAGCGTCTGCAGACGGATTATATCGATCTCTATCAGGTGCACTGGCCGGATCGCAGCACCAATTTTTTCGGGGAGCTCGGCTATCGGCCAGACCCGAAAGAAAAGTCGACGCCAATTGAGGAAACCCTCGGCGCACTCAGTGAGCTGGTGGCGGTAGGGAAGGTTCGGCATATCGGGATTTCGAACGAGACGCCTTGGGGCACGATGGAGTATCTCCGCCTGGCAGGGGAGAATGGGTGGCCGCGCATTGCCAGTATTCAAAACCCTTACAACCTGCTGAACCGTTCTTTTGAAGTGGGGTTGGCGGAAATAGCTCATCGTGAGCAAACAGGCTTGCTGGCGTACTCCCCGCTGGCGTTTGGCATGCTGTCTGGCAAGTATATGGGTGGTAAGTGGCCGGAAAAGGCTCGCCTCACGCTTTATGAGAGGTTCAGCCGCTATACCAGTGAAAGAGGGGTTGATGCGACTCGAGCCTATGCAGAGCTTGCGAGGCACATAGGGCTATCTCCGGCTCAAATGGCGCTGGCGTATGTTAATAGCCGCAGTTTTGTAACCAGTAATATCATTGGTGCCACCAACATGGAGCAGCTCCGGGAAAATCTAGGGTCGTGCAGTGTGAAGCTTAGTCAGGATACGTTGGAGGCTATTGAAGCGATTCATAACGAATTTACCTACCCTTGCCCCTGAAGACTGTCGAAAATCTTTGGTTTCTCTTAAGCTGTTGATGCTAAAAGGAATTAGCTGGCTTTAGAGAAGGGGGTGTTACATTCTGAAATATTGACGATCATATATTGACAAAATGTGTGCGAAAGCGTGACAAAAAAGAGGCATGACTGCGCGCGATTTCACATCTTTTTGCCGCTAAGGGGTTAGACTTTAGTCAATGGGGTGAGTAAACTTCTAATCCGTTTAAAAGGTCGCTGTAAGTATCATGATTATCCGCATATTTGTCACACTGCTTGTTCTCAACGTCGCCGCGTTTGTGGTTCGCGCCGAGGCGTCTGAACGCGCGTTTGAGGCGACCAGCGAAACCATGACAGTAGAATATGTATATGAGCTTCAGCAGCGGATGTCCCGTGATTTTGAAGAAGACGATGCTGATGCGGTTGCCGTTGCCGAAATTGGTTCACGTTTGTTAAGTCTTTCTTTGGTGCGCGCGAACGATAACGGCAAGCACTACGCCTCGCAGCCGGCGCAGGCTGATCATGGAATCGCGCTGCTGAATGAAGGTGCATGCCTCAACCTGAAATGGAATTTCTGAATCTGTAGTCGCCCGGTTCTGGTTGCCTCCTTTGCTTCATATCGTTTTCCCGCTCATCTGATTCATCCTTTCGCTGTACTGGCTTTTTCCTGCAATACATTGGTTTAACGCCAGATTAATGATCTGGTGCATTGTCTGTCTGCATGTCTCATGTGATGATTCTCTGATAGTAGCCATATGTTGAATAATCAGTGGGGATCTCTTTATGGCGGTAAATAGCAGACAGCGCTCGAATAACGCGGAGCGTTGCGTGGATGATGTGATCCGCCGGGTGGGCAAGAATATTACCCTGGGGTTGCCACTAGGTCTTGGGAAGCCTGTCCGCTTCGTTAATGCGCTGTACCAGAGGGCGAAAGACGATCCTGAAATAAACCTGCATATTTTCACTGCACTTTCGTTACTTGCGCCTTCCGGCAGTTCATCCCTGGAAAAGCGCTTTATGGCGCCGTTTGCGGAGCGCCTCTATGGCGGCATTCCGACTCTCCAATATGCGCAGGATGTTAATAAGAACAGCCTCCCTTCCAATGTTCAGGTATCGGAGTTTTTCTTCAAAGCAGGGAGTTACCTCAATAACCGCAGTCAGCAGCGTCATTACGTGTCGACCAACTATACCCACGCCGTTCGTGACCTGATGGACCTGGGCGTTAATGTCGTGGCGCAAATGGTCGCTCCAGGCGAACTGTATGATGCGCCAGGAATGGTAAGCCTGAGTTGTAATCCCGATCTGAGCCTCGACTTGCTGCCTCTGCTGAGGGAGCGGGAAGCGTCTGGGACCCCGGTGGCTATTGTGGGTGAAATCAATCGCCAGATGCCTTGGTTCGGTCGCGATGCTGCTATTGCGGAAGACGAGTTTGATCTGGTGTTCGAGTATCAGGCGACCGAGTACCCATTGTTTTCGGCGCCTCAGATGGCTATTAGTCCCGCAGACCACTTGATCGGCTTTTACGCCAGCACCTTGCTTAAAGATGGTGGCACACTTCAGGTGGGTATTGGTTCGCTTGGGGCAGCGCTTGTGCACAGTGCCATATTACGCCACAGGAATAACGCGGCCTGGCGGGCTGTTTACGACAACTTGAATGTTGCGGAGCGATTCCCGCTGGCAGAAAAGGACGGTGGAACCGGCCCCTTTGAAAAAGGGCTCTATGGTTGCAGTGAGATGATGGTTGATGGCTTCCTGTACCTTATGGAAGCAGGGGTGTTGCGGCGTGAAGTATATGATCACGCGGACCTGCAAATACTGATCAACAACGGTGAAATTGAAGAGCAGATTTCTCTGGATACCCTTGATGTACTAAGGCAGGAAGGGCTGATTGACTCACCCATGCGGGCCCGGGACGTCACCTGGCTGAGACGGTACGGCATTCTCCGTGATGCGGTTGAGTTTAAAGGTGGCCGGTTGCGGATTGGAGATCATTCACTCATTGCCGATCTGGATGATCCAGAGGCGAGAGAGGCAATGAAGGCGCTGGCGATCGGTGAGCGGCTTACTGGCGGGGTTGCGATGCACGGGGGGTTCTATGTGGGTCCCCAGCAGTTCTACCAGTCCCTGCGCGAGCTTTCCGATGAGGATCGCGATCGCATTTGCATGACCAGCGTGAGCTTTATTAATCATCTTTATGATCATCGTTTCGGTAACCAGCGGCTCAAGGCGGCTCAGCGAATCCACAGCCGGTTTATCAACACGGCAATGATGTATACCCTTAGTGGCGCTGCGGTTTCCGACGGGCTTGAGGATGGCAGGGTGATCAGTGGTGTGGGTGGTCAGTACAATTTTGTCTCTATGGCGCACGAATTACCGGGGGCCCGCTCTATCATAGCCTTGCGCAGCACCCGTAATGCCAAGGGCTCAGTGGCGTCGAATATCGTGTTTAATTACGGCCACTGCACCATTCCCCGGCATTTGCGGGATGTAGTGATCACTGAGTACGGTATTGCAGATCTTCGTGGTCAATCGGATGAGCAGGTCTATCTGCGCTTGATCCGCATTGCGGATTCCCGCTTTCAGCAAGGCCTGCTCGATCAGGCGCAGAAGGCGGGTAAGGTGGATGCGAAGTTCCGATTGCCAACAAATTGGTTGAACAATACGCCAACTGCCGTCGCCAGTGCGTTCACTGGCACCGGCGATAAAGATTGGTTCCCGGCATTTCCATTTGGGCGGGATTTTACCGACCAGGAGCTGGTGCTGGGCAAAGCGCTGAAGCGGCTCAAGGCTGAAACGGCGACCCGTCGTGGTAAACTGTCGACCCTGCTACAGGCCTTGCGGGCGAAAGATGAGAAGGGCCGTTATGCAGAATTGTTGCAGCGAATGGACCTGAACCAGCCTTCAGGGCTGCGTGAAAAACTGGATCAGCGCCTTGTGATTCATGGTCTTACATTGATAGAACATTCATCGAATACGGGAAACTCGAAAGTCTGATGCAAGCTCCTCAAGAAAAGCCTGATGTTTTTACAGTTCACTATGTACTCAAGAACAAAATTGGCGAGTTGGTTGATACCTCGGAGGGTGGTGAGCCCCTACACTTCCTGTACGGCAGCCCTGATGTGATAGAGGGTATCCAGAAAGCGGTAAAGGAGCGCAATGCCGGAGACTGTCTGGAGGTTACGGTGCCTCCCTCGATGGCATATGGAGAGCACCGTGATGACCTGGTTCGGAAGGTGCCCCGGTCAATGTTTGAGGGGGTAGAAAAACTGCAGATTGGCATGAAGTTTCAAACCAACACTGGTGAAAATGCCCAGATTGTCCAGGTTATGGGATTTGACGGTAATCTTGTTCGAATTGATGCAAATCATCCACTTGCGGGTTTTACTCTGTATTTTGATCTGGAAATTATCGGGCGCCGCGAAGCGACTGATGATGAAGTCGCTCAAGGTCGACCGCTGTTCGAGTGAATTGGGTGGTTGCACGCCGAATTCGCTAGAGCTTAGAGGGTGTAACCGGGTGTAACCGCATGGCAGTTCCATGTATATTTCTGAATAGCATGTATAATTGCTGTTACATCAGGTTGTCTGTATCGTGAGATGCAGACGAAATAATGGACCCGGAAAAATAAAATAAGAGATGGACGCCTGTGGAACAGACGAATGAAAGTTGGCGAATTCTTATTGTCGAAGATGATGAGCGACTGGCTGAGTTAACCCGTGAATACCTCGAGAGTAACGGTTTGTCCGTGTCCCTCGAAACCCATGGTAGCCCAGCCGTTGAGCGAATCCGAAATGAACAGCCAGATCTTGTTGTGCTGGATCTGATGTTGCCCGGGGAAGATGGCCTGTCCATCTGTCGCCGCGTGCGGCCATTATATTCCGGCCCCATCATTATGCTCACCGCGCGCACTGACGATCTTGATCAGGTGTTGGGCCTTGAGATGGGTGCGGATGATTACATCAGCAAGCCTGTCAAACCTCGAGTGCTTCTTGCCAGGATCCGCGCGTTGCTGCGCCGCGTAACGGAAAATGCGCAAAACACCGCAGATGAAGCAAGCGCGGAAGAGCCTTCGCGCCTGCAGTTCAACAACCTGGTTGTTGATCGCTCCATGCGCGAAGCCTGGCTTAGCGAAGAAAGCATCGATCTGACCAGTGCCGAGTTTGATCTGCTGTGGCTACTGGCGAGTAATGCCGGCCGTGTCTTGAGCCGGGAAGAGATTTTTACTGCCTTGCGGGGCATAGAATACGATGGACAGGACAGGTCTATTGATGTCCGGGTCTCCCGGATCCGCCCGAAAATCGGCGATGACCCAGTCCACCCCCGCAGGATCAAGACCGTTCGAAGCAAAGGCTACCTGTTTGTGAAGGAAGTCTGACGATTCAGTCTTTGGCGTCGGCACGGGTATTCCGGCCGGCGTTTCCCTGCCAGGGTTCGTTGACATGCCCCTGAAGTTTTTCCTGAAACTCTATGCCCGCCTTGCCGGCCTCACAGCGCTGGTGATACTGCTCTGTAGTGTTTTGTTTGTCGGTATGAATTCCGTACGTTCACAATTCTGGCATGAGCGTTTTTCCGATCCGTTAATGCGCTGGCTTGCGTCTTCGCCTGCTCCCGAACAGCAGTACCACTGGCTGGCTTCCAGATACGATTTTCGGGTGGTTGGCACCGAGGAACTGTCGGGCTACCCCGTCGTGCGCGAGCGTCTGGGCTATGGCCAAGTGGTGGCGATTGAAGGTAGCTTGGGTTATCGCTTTTTGGTTACCGGGCTCCATGGTGAAGCGCTGCAATTCAGAGCGTCTCAGCCATATCGTGATATTGCTGAAGCATCCGCACAAATTCTGCGGATTCACCTTGATGTGGTGGACCCGGAAGAGCGCGAAGAAGCGGTCAGGCAGTTGGCAGACGGCTTGAACCTGAGCGTTCTGAGGATTCAAGGATCTTCGGCACTTCCAGATGATGAGGTTCTGGAGCGCGTGGCCAGTCAAGGCTCTGCGTTTTATAGCCGCAATGGGGTAGGGCGAGTGCTTGTTCAGTTATCTGATGGCGAGCTGATTCAGGCTAGCGTTCCCGCTCCCTTTAATCCGTGGGCATGGCCTGTCATCTTGTTGATGTTGGTAATTTCTGGAAGTGTATTGGCTTTGGCGTTGCTGTTTGTAGTTCGGAATCTGGATAACAATCTGCGCAAAGTCGAATCTGTGGCTGTGCGCATTGCGCGGGGTGAAATGGGGGCTCGTGTAGAGGCAGGGGAAAGCACCATCGTCGCCCGTTTATTTGCAGCGTTTAATGGCATGGCGGAGCACATCCAGCGTCTTGTGAACGTTCAACGTGAGATGATCCATGCGGTCTCCCATGAATTGAGAACCCCTGTCGCCCGTATACGCTTCGGTGTGCAGATGATTGAAGACTGCGAAAGCCAAGAGGCCCGGCAGAAGCAGTTGGATGGGATTGATGGTGACATTCAGGAGTTGGATGAGCTAATTGACGAAATCCTCACCTACGCGCGGCTCGAACAGGGCGGACCGGTTTTTTCCCTTGAAGAGGCCTCGGTAACCGACATTGTCAGGCAGGTTGTCGCCGAGCAGAAAATTGTGCGCCCAGCTCTGTGTATTGAAGGCGAGATTGATGAATCTACAGAGCTGCTTGCGATGGCAGACGTTGAGCCACGTTATATCCATCGTGCTGTCCAGAATCTGGTAGGCAACGCAGGGCGCTACGCATCGGGGAAGGTACTTGTTCGCTGTCATATTGATGAGGAGCATTGTCGGGTCGATGTAGAAGACGACGGACCTGGCATTCCGGAAGATGAATGGGAAAAGGTATTTACAGCCTTCGCACGGCTTGATGACAGCCGTACCCGAACCTCTGGTGGGTACGGGCTTGGCCTCTCTATCGTGCGGCGAATTCTTTATTGGCACAACGGGCAGGCATTCGTGAGCCGGAGTGACAGCCTT
Organism: Marinobacter sediminicola; assembly: GCF_031157525.1. Classification (GTDB taxonomy): domain Bacteria; phylum Pseudomonadota; class Gammaproteobacteria; order Pseudomonadales; family Oleiphilaceae; genus Marinobacter; species Marinobacter sediminicola. The sequence continues at coordinate 58,396 of NZ_JAVIXR010000006.1, read as the reverse complement.
GGTGGCGCGCGCTTCAGCTTGGTTTGGCCCCGAAGAAAACCACTGGAACAGAACGAGTGAAGAAGGTCGAGAGCCAGCTCCCGGGCTCTCACCAGATGTTACAAAGCGACTACACAAGTACTACTGAATACCGGGATGGCTGAAGTAATAATTTAAAGCGTAAGGGATGACTTTTGAGGTTGTGGTTCTTACGAACTTTCCTTGTTTCATTCGTCATTTGAGGGTCGGTTTTCCGGCCCTTTTTTTTGCATTTTTTTTGATGAATTCAGTACTTTTCTCTGCGGTTCCTGTTGGTCAGACTCCACGCTCAAATGCTATCAGGTGGTCAGCTTCTACCCGCACAGGTACGGTTTCGCCCAGGTGGAAATCCAGATGGCTGCGGAACAGCGCCTCAAATTCCGTATCTTCAGAGCATCGGAAGCGATAAAGCGTGGAGGTGCCTGCGAAAGTTTTCTCCACAACTTTCGGGCGCAGATCGGACTCCGCATCGTAGACAATGTCATCAGGGCGGATAAGCACATCTACCAGAGTACCGGCAGGCCATTTGTAGGCCCGATTGCCGTGAATAATGCCCAGTTCGGACTCTATGATGTCTGGCCCCACGGCCTTTCCCGGTATAAACCCGCCTTGTCCCACAAAACTCGCCACAAAGCGGTTTACTGGCTCGTGGTAGAGATTGTACGGTACGTCCCACTGCTGGATTTTCCCGCTTTGCAGAACAGCTACCTGGTCGCACATGGCGAAGGCTTCTTGCTGATCGTGAGTGACCAGAATAGCGCTGATTCCCAGGGTCTTCAGAATCTCACGAACATCGAGACTCAGTCTTCGGCGGAGATCGGTGTCCAGGTTGGAGAAAGGCTCGTCGAGCAGAATAAGTGTTGGTTCAGGCGCGAGCGCCCGAGCCAGAGCAACCCGCTGTTGTTGGCCGCCTGACAGCTCGTGAGGATAGTTGTCTGCCAGGTCCTGCAGGTGAACCACGTGCAGCAGTTCCATCACTCTGTTGCGCTTCTCGGTCTTATCCAGCCCACGCAAACCGAATCCTACGTTGTCGGCAATGCTTAAGTGCGGAAACAGGGCGTAGTCCTGAAATACCATGCCAATGCGGCGTTTCTCAGGCGCGAGCGTGCGGCCAGGGAGGCTGATAGGGTGAGACTGCAACCGTATCTCGCCGCTGGTCAGTGGAAGAAAACCGGCCAGAGCGCGCAAAATTGTGCTTTTCCCGCAACCGCTAGGCCCGAGCAGGCAGCCGATATCCCCATGGCTGAGCGCGAAATTGACGTCTTTTACAACGGCATCCCCTCCATAGCCACAGGTCAAATTGTCTACTTCAAGCAACCAGGTGTCCGCAGTCGTTATCGGCGCGCTCATAAATCTTAGTCCAGGCGGTTCAGAATCAGGAATTCCAGCAGGGCTTTCTGAGCGTGAAGCCGGTTCTCAGCTTCGTCCCAGATGACGGACCCCGGGTGCTCTATCATATCAGCTGCGATTTCTTCACCGCGATGAGCGGGCAGGCAGTGCATGAGGAGCGCGTCCTTTGCTGCCATGTCCATCAATGCCTTGTTGATCTGGTATTTGCTGAACGCCTTCTCACGGGCTTTCTGTTCGTCTTCCTGACCCATGGATGCCCACACATCGGTGACCAGGAGGTTTGCGTTGCGTGCCGCCTCCTCTGGTTCACGCATTAACGTGATGCGTGAACTGTGGGCCTTTACCAGTTCCGGATCCGGCTCGTAACCCTCGGGGGTTGCCACGTTCAGGTGAAAATCGAACTGGGTGGCGGCATTGATGTAAGAGTGGCACATGTTGTTGCCATCCCCGATCCAGGCCACTGTAGCGCCCCGGATGCTGCCGCGATGCTCGCGATAGGTTTGCATGTCGGCCAGCAGTTGGCACGGGTGGAAGTCATCAGTGAGCGCGTTGATAACCGGTGCCCGCGAAGCACGGGCAAACGTTTCAACGGTTTCGTGGGCGAACGTGCGAATCATCACCGCATCAACCATGCTGGAGATGACAATGGCAGAGTCCTCTATGGGTTCGCCGCGGCCAAGTTGCGTGTCTCGCGGGGAAAGGAACATCGCTGAGCCCCCCAGCTGAGCCATGCCTGCCTCAAAGGAAACCCGGGTACGGGTTGAGGACTTTTCAAAAATCATCGCCAAAACACGGTTTTTGAGTGAATCCCTGACCTTGCCTTGGCGCCATTCGTTCCGGAGCCTGGTGCCATGATCCACCAGATCTTCCAGTTCGGTTGTGGACATGTCATTCAGTGTCAGAAAATGCCTTACTGCCATGGGGTGGCCCTTACTAGATGAAGCCCTGGATGAGTATAAGTACTGGTGAAAAAAACGGGGGGATCAAGTCTAGCCCTTCGCGCGTTTGATGACAACGCTGCGGGTATTAGGCTTGCTCTGTATCAAATTACACGGTTTGTTGAGTAGCCTGCCCGACGTGTACAATAGGCGCCAGTCAAGGCAGGTGCAATAGCGCAAACCGGCGCGGCAGACTGTTCTGTTTTCAACCAGAGGTGAATGTTCATGGATATTAACGAAACCATTAAAAATCAGCTCGCAGAAAATCCGATTATTCTTTACATGAAAGGGTCTCCTCAAGCTCCGCAGTGTGGCTTTTCTGCTAAAACATCGCAGGCTTTGATGGCGTGTGGCGAGCGCTTTGCGTTTGTGAATATTCTTGATAACCAGGAACTGCGCGAAGGCCTGAAAGTCTACTCAAGCTGGCCTACATACCCGCAGCTGTATGTTAACGGCGAGCTGGTTGGCGGTTGTGACATCATTATGGAGATGTCAGAAAATGGCGAACTGGCTACTTTGGTAAAAGGTGCTGCAAAACAGGCTGAGGCCTGATCTCACCTGCCCCTGCCTGAAGCGCGGGCCTTCAATCAGAGCCGCGACGGAGAAAACACCAGTTTTACTTCGAAGCGGCTTTTGCTTCTCTGGTCAGGCGGCGGCTCCGGGTAAGGGCTCGCTGAAAGCGCGGCTTGGTAGGCTGCAAGATCTATTTGTTCAATGCCTGTCGATTTGACCACTCTCGCCCGTGTTAACGCCCCATTGCTCAGTAGCTGAAGCTCTAATGCCATGGTGCTTGTATTCGTCAGCTTCTTGATGGCGGGTATCCTCAATGTTTCAAGTTTCGTTGCCAGATGCGTTGCCAGCTTTATCAGGTAAGGATCCTGTTCGCTGGGCGACAGAGTGATTTTGGTGTCATCTTCTGTTGTTTCCTTGTTCGAAACCTGAGTGCGGACACCGGATTTGGACGGTGTCCCTGAAGGAGATGGAACAGAAGCGACTTGGGTCGGGCCAGCTTCATTCTTTGTGGCAGCAGCTTGCTTGTTGTCACTGGCAGCCGTTTTTTGTTGAGAGGTGGTTGTTGTGAGCGCAGGTGTTGCCAGCCCGGGGTTGTTGTCGGGCGGCACCTCAAAAGGCGGGTTGCGGATGATGGGCGCTTCGTTTGACCGCTGTGTGTCTGCAGATGCAGGTGCTCCCTGAGCGCTGTCGGCTGCCACCAATTCCAGATTCATTTGCTGTCGATGCCGGGCGGGGGGATCAGGAAGGATAGCTGGAAATCCAGATAATAGCAGCGTATGAATCAGGAAGGCGGTTGATAAGGCCAGGGCGATCCGATGCTTCGCCGGAAGGCTGTTGTTGCTGCCATGCTCCAGCATTGAACTCAGGTATCTCCTTTACTGCCAGATGAACACTGCGCTAGAGGCGCTGGACCCGCATGGTAATTGCGGGCCCAGGCCAGGTCAGGCAGTTTTACTACGAAGGGATCCGACGACGGCGTCCAGTGCCCGATCGATGAGGGCCCCTTGTTCAAGCCGTGTCATTCTTCCGCGTCGCATTTCATGGGCAAGGTCAGTGCGGGTTTTTTCGATGACCTTTAGCCCCATACGATTTACAAAGACAAAGCAGTCCGCTTCGTCAATGATGGCGGAAAGCTTGCAGCGGAAGCTTGCACCATTAACCAGTCTGAACTCAACCCAATGACCAATTTCCAGCATATCAATCTGGGCCATGAACTCGGCAATCACCGCATCTTCAGGCTGGGGCTCAGTTTGGTTCTTTGTTTCACTCAGGGTCTCTTCATGAGCAGGTGGCGCTTCGGCTGCTTCCATGTTGGAGCTTGCGCGGAAAGCTTCTGCCAGCTCATGCTTGAGTAAACTCATTGTGTCGTCAAGCTTGGTGGCGTTATAGGAAACTTCTTCCAGCCCCGCCCTAAGCGATTTGAGAAGGCCGGGTACCACGCGAACCCACTGATCTCTTTCAATGTCTTCCTGGTGCGGATGGAGGCACCAGATAAGATCATCAACAACTTTGACGCTTTCTTGCCAGCGATGTTCTACATCGTCCCGCAGATAAGCGAGGAACATGAATCGGCTCCAGCCATTGATAAGAATGGTATGGACAGATTCCGGGAGACGGTAACGCGCTACGCGTTCTTTTATGACCCGGTCGACCATTTCCTGGGCTTTCTGGGACTTGATGCGGCCACGCTCCGATTCACGGGTACGTTGCTCTACCAGAGACGATTTCCGGTTTTCTCTGGCAAGGAACTCCTCAAACTCTTCGTTCAGAGTTTCGAAAAGTGCAATATCGCCATCAAATTCACACAGGATTCGCTGCACAATGCTGTGAATCTTTTCGTACAGCTTGTCCCGCGCCTTTTCGTCGCTGTTGCTCCAGCCGATGCCTGCGCGGGCCAAACCATTGAGCAGTTTGCGCGCAGGGTGTGTTGTCTTGCTGAAAAAGCTCTTGTCTTTGATAACAACTTTCAGAATCGGAATCTGCAGCCGGCTGATCAGAACCTGAACCGGTGCTGACAAGTTGTAATCGTCAAGAATGAACTCAAATAACATGGATACGAGGTTGATCAGATCCTCATCCATTTCCTCCAGCGCAGGCTTTTTGCCGTCGTTTGTTTTGGCTTGGGCCAGGATCTGTTGCACGACACTAAGGAGATCGATGGTAAGCGGATCGCCCTCGCTGAGGTTGAGCTGAGAGTCTGCCTGGGTATTTAGGGGTAGTGCGGCCAGCAGACTGATCAGTTCATTGCCGCCGACAACGCGTATGTCTGAGCTGTACTGGCGTGATGGTATGCCGGCATTGGCCCTCTGGCGAGCCAGTAACTGATGGATTTGCTCGAAGACGGCGTTGCTGCCTTGGTCGTCACTCGACTGGCTATCATGGGAAGCGCCGTTATCCGCGCTCTCGGAAGACGCTTGGCTCTCCGTAGGGCTGCTGTGCTGCTGCCCGGTTTTCCCGTGATAGCGGAAATTGGGAATAATCCCTGCTTGAACGAGAATTCTGTTGGCTTCATCCAGAAGCATGCCCAGATTGGAAACAACGTAGCGGTCAAACTGCTTAAGCAGAATCAATCGCTCCCGGATTTGAATTTCCAGAGCCTGAATCGCTTCAGTAAATGCGCTGCAAAGATGTTCCGGGGCCATGGGGTTGACCGGTGACTCGTCAGAAGCGCCGTCATAGACATGACTAAAGCGAGTCTGAAGCTGGATGAGCGGTCCCTGGAAGTGCGCTTTAGCTTTGGTGATCATGGCATTCAGAGCTACTTGCTCTTCAAGATCGTCGTTGCCCACCAGTGCCAGATTGTCCGCGTTTGCTTGCCGTCCCAGAGTGTCTTCGTGCAGTTGAATGGTATGGGGGGGATTTGCAAAAAACTGCGCAACAGTATTCTGGAAGTGGCGCTCCACGCCTTTACGCTTGATGCGGATTTCCCGCATGGCTTCAAAATAGCGGTTTTGCTCGTTGTTGCTGCGGGCATTGTTTGCCAGTTCGAACAGCGAATCATCAACGGCATCAAACGCGCCCTGCAATAGATCTCCGAGCCCGGCGACAACTGTGTCGCGGATGCGGGTGACCTCCACAGGAACCGGCTCGCTGCTTCCCGCTTCCCTGTGCTCGCGGAGGTAATGTATGCCGGACTGCTTGTTCATGGCCGACTCCTGTTTGCGGCTCAACCGGGTACATGACCGAGTTATACTATCTGTTTTTTAGTTATAGGCTAAATTTACCGCATTTTCCGCCTGGTTAACATGAATAAAATCTAACCAGTGCGCTTATCTGCAAAAAAAAGGGTGTCCCAATGGAGCACCCTTGGTTGTTTCATGGACATGTAGATATGGAGTAAGCCTGACCCTCAGCTTACATACACCGGACCAATGCCGACGCTCCAGATTACGACACTGATGGCAAGAAGGGCGACAAACATGACCAGCCCAACCGTCAGCACCGCTGTGGCAAACATGAATCCACGGTCTTCGGGGATTTTCATGAGTATGGGGAGCCCTTCATAAAGAAGGTACACCGCATACGCAATGGCAACGAGTCCTGCCAGCATGTTTACCCAGATATTAGGGTAGGCTGCTATAACGCCGATCAGGAACATAGGGGTGGCGGTGTAAGCCGCCATCGCCACGCCTCTCGGCACTCTATCTACCGCATCGTAAGTTGCTGCAAAGAAATCAATGAATTTTCCGAGAATGAATATGCCTGCCAGCATGGCGGCATAGAACAGTACGGACAGGCTTAGCGCGCTGTTTACGGACAGGCGTGTAACCTGTCCGTCACCAATCTGCCAGCCTACCTGGGTGGTTCCAAAGAACCCGGCCAAGGCGGGAATAAGAGCGAGAAGTAGTACGTGCCCTAGATAAAGTTGGGAAATGGACTCGGAATCGTTCCGAATGGCTTTCCATTGCTGATCGGGGTGGGTCAGAAGACCAAAAGTGTTCGACAAGCTCATGGATAAACTCCTTAGCATTATTATTGTTCGGTGTTCCTAATGAGTGTTGGCGGTAGATTGATATGCGTCAAGGGGCTGGTTACATTTTGATCTTTCAAGAAAGGGCACCGCTATAACTGGAACGTCTATAGCGAAGTGAGGGCAAGCTGGGTTAAACGATGGAAAGTGCGCGTTTTTTGCGCTTCTTGGGGTGTACAATAGCGGCCTTCACAACGTTGTCCTTGATCTGGAGGACCTCTACCCGGTGGCCGTCGACCTTTAGGCAAACGTTGGTGTCCGGGATGTTTTCAAGGGTTTCGGTGATCAGGCCGTTGAGGGTTTTCGGGCCGTCGGTGGGTAGTTTCCAGCCCAGGGATTTGTTGATTGTGCGCACGGATGCGGTGCCGTCAATAATAAACGTGCCATCTTCCTGGGGGATGATGTCCGGGCTAGCTGCAGCGTAATCCGTTGTGAATTCGCCAACGATCTCTTCCAGAATGTCCTCAAGGGTAGCGAGTCCAAGTACATCACCATACTCATCGACCACAATGCCAAACCGGCGCTTTCCTTTCTGGAAGTTGATGAGCTGTGTATTCAGAGGTGTGCTTTCGGGAACGAAGTAGGGCTCTTGGCAAAGCTGCATGATCATGGGTTTGCTGATCTCGTCTTGCTGGAGCAGTTTCGTTGCGCTGCGCAGGTGCAGGATGCCCTGAATGTTATTAATGTCGCCTTTGAACACCGGCAGGCGAGTGTGCTGGCTATTTCTTAACTGGCGCAAAATGGTGTCGGTGTCATCATCCAGATCGATGCCGGAAACTTCGTTGCGGGGCACCATGATGTCGTTCACAGTGACCTTTTCGAGATCAAGGATGCTGACCAGCATATCCTTGTGTTTGGTTGGAATGAGGGCGCCAGCTTCGTTTACCAGGGTCCTGAGTTCTTCGCGACTCAGGTGATCGCTGGCGGAGTCGCTGGGAGAGATTCCGAGGATCCAGAGTATCGCACCGGTAAACAGGTTTACTGCCCATACGATCGGATAAAGTACTTTCAGTAGAGGCCCGAGAATATAGCTCGCGGGGAAGGCTATTTTTTCCGGAAAAAGGGAGGCCAGAGTCTTTGGGGTGACCTCGGCAAAAATCAGGATGACGATGGTCAGTAGTAGCGTGGCGATGGCGATGCCGGCATCGCCCCAGATGCGTATGGCTATAACTGTGGCTATAGACGACGCCAGAATGTTGACGAAATTATTGCCTATCAGAATGATGCCGATAAGCTGGTCTGTGCGCTTCAACAATCCTTGTGCCCGTTTAGCGCCTTTGTGGCCGGTTTTGGCCATATGTTTGAGGCGATACCGGTTAAGAGACATCATTCCGGTTTCAGAGCTGGAAAAGAATGCCGACAGCATGATCAGCCCGACGAGAATAATCGACAGCGCAGTAAGCGATGTACCGTCCAAACCAGAGGTGTCCTTATATTGCTGACAAGTAGCGAAAATAGGTTGTGATTGTGCTCGGTGTCAAGAGGTTGTGGCGCAGATGTCAGCCGCCCCTCTGGAATACCAGCTCAAGGGCGAATTTGCTGCCGTAAAAGGCCACCATAAGGAGGGCGCAACCGGCCAGTGTCCAGCGACTTGCTGTCATTCCGCGCCAGCCTTTGGTATAGCGGCCCACGAGCAGAGCTATAAAGACCAGCAATGAAAGTATGGAGAATAGAGTTTTATGGGCCAGGTTTTGGGCAAAAAGATTTTCTATGAATACGGCCCCGGTGACGATGGCCAGGGTTAGCATGACAACGCCTGCCCAGACCATTTCGAAAAGTAGCGATTCCATGGTTTGGAGGGGGGGCAAATTACGGATCAGCGGGCTGTTATAGTTTTGTTTGAGCTGCCGGTTCTGAAAGTAAAGTAAGATTGCTTGTATAGCCGCGAGAGAAAACAGGCTGTAGGCTGTGACGGACAGTGCGATGTGAGACAGTACGCCGTAGCTTTCATCAGATACCAGTCGTGACGGCGTATGCGTAATCAGGGTCATTATGATGGTGAGTGCTGCCAGTGGGTAAACGCCGAGAAACAGGCTTTGAACAGGCTTTCTCAGATTCAGGCCCAGCAGTAAAAATACGATTAGCCAAGAGATCAGCACCGAGCTTTTAAAGAAACCCAGGTCGACACCGCCATCATGGTAGAGGGTCTGCGAGATCAAAAGCCCGTGAGACGTTAGCGCCAGCATGCCGATAAGGGTGGTTATCGCTATGTTGCTTTGCACGCGACCACGGAAGTGGAGCGCCTGCAAAGCGGTGCCGACGCTGTACAGAAAAAGAGAGGTGACCGCGAGAATCAGCGTTCCCATAACTTCCTTTATTAACCGCTGTGCTGGCTGGGGATCAACAGATGTGTCTGTCGATTTGACCGGGTTGGTCGTTTCAGAGCGATAGTCTGGTTATAATGTCGCGATTATGCAACAGGAATCAAGGAGCCGAAGCTGGCTCTGAGGTTTGTGCACTCAATTTATCCGGGGAACGGAAGAGCAACATGTTTGAGAACCTCCAAGACCGACTTTCCGGTAGCCTGCGCAAGATTTCCGGTCAGGCGCGGCTCACCGAAGACAATATAAAGGACACTCTCCGGGAAGTGCGTATGGCACTGCTGGAGGCAGACGTCGCCCTGCCGGTGGTGAAGGACTTTGTTGAGGGTGTCCGTCAGCGCGCTATCGGGCAGGAAGTTCAGCGCAGCCTTTCCCCGGGCCAGGTCTTCATCAAGGTTGTTCAGCAGGAGCTGGAGCGAGTTATGGGCGAGGGGAATGAAACCCTCAATCTTGCCGTTCAGCCTCCCGCCGTGATCATGATGGCTGGCCTTCAGGGTGCTGGTAAAACCACCACAGTTGCCAAGTTGTCGCGTTTCCTTAAAGAGCGCCACAAAAAGACCGTCATGGTGGTGAGTGCTGACGTCTACCGGCCGGCTGCGATCAAGCAGTTGGAGACGTTAGCGGGTGAAGTGGGTGTTGAGTTTTTCCCCAGTACCGCCGATCAAGACCCCGTTGCCATTGCGGAAGGTGCGGTAGCAGCTGCCCGCAAGAAGCATATCGATGTGGTTATTCTCGACACTGCGGGCCGCCTGCACGTTGATGAGCAGATGATGGGCGAGATTGGCCGGCTACATAAGTCTGTTAAGCCGGTAGAGACCCTTTTCGTGGTTGACGCCATGACGGGGCAGGATGCCGCTAATACGGCCAAGGCGTTTAACGATGCCTTGCCATTGACTGGTGTGGTGCTAACCAAAACCGACGGCGACGCTCGCGGTGGTGCGGCGCTTTCGGTCAGGCATATTACGGGCAAACCAATCAAGTTTCTGGGTGTTGGTGAAAAGTCGGATGCCCTGGAACCGTTCTATCCGGATCGGGTCGCCTCCCGGATTTTGGGTATGGGCGATGTGCTCTCTCTTATAGAGGAAGCCGAGCGCAAGCTCGATCAGAAGAAAGCAGAGAAGCTCACCAAAAAGATCAAGAAAGGCAAAAGTTTTGATCTGGAAGATTTCCGCGACCAGCTGCAGCAAATGAAGAATATGGGTGGTATCGGTGGCTTGATGGATAAGTTGCCGGGCATGGGGCAGATGGCTCAAGCGGCGCAACAACAGGTTAACGATAAGTCGATGGGGCAGTTGGAAGCGATCATTTGTTCGATGACTCCGAAAGAGCGTCGCTACCCGGACGTAATCAACAACTCCCGCAAGCGTCGCATTGCCGCCGGCTCGGGAACGCAGATACAGGATGTGAATCGTTTGCTTAAGCAGCACAAGCAGATGCAAAAAATGATGAAAAAGTTTAGCAAAAAGGGCGGGATGGCGAATATGATGCGCGGTCTTGGTGGTATGATGCCGCCGGGCGGTGGCGGCGGTGGAATGCCTCCGTTTGGTCGTATGTAAAAAGCCTTACATCGAAAACATGCAAACAGTCAGTTTGCCTGTTTTCTTTGGCGCTTATTTAGCATAGAATAGCGCCCCTTTCGAGTATGGGTCTCCGCGTCAGCCACTCTAGTGGTCGACGTGAAACGTACAAAGTTCGTATAACAGAACAGGATATTGGTTAAATGGTAACAATCCGTTTGGCTCGCGGCGGCTCCAAGAAGCGCCCGTTCTATCATCTGACAGTCACTGACAGCCGTAATTCACGTGACGGCGCTTTCATTGAACGCGTTGGTTTTTTCAACCCGATCGCCCGCGGTCAGGAAGAGCGTCTGCGTGTTGATCGCGACCGTGTAAACTACTGGGTTGGCCAGGGTGCACAGACCAGCGATCGCGTTGCGCAGCTGCTTAAGACTGCTGAGTAAGCTTTTACTGACTGCCGAGGTTGTTGTATGACGCAGAATTCGCAGGAAACTGTGATCGGTCGGATTACCTCGGTATTTGGGGTTAAAGGGTGGCTCAAGGTTTATTCCTTCACCGACCCCATTGACGGAATACTTGGCTATACCAACTGGGTTCTTGATCTGGACGGTAAGCGCATTCCGGCAAAGCTTGAAGAGGGTCGCCGGCAAGGCAAGGCGATTGTTGTCAGGCTTAAAGGTATTAATGACCGTGATCTGGCGCGCACATACTGTGGTGCCGAGGTTAAAGTTCCCACTGCTGAGTTGCCTGAGCTTCCCGAAGGGGATTTTTATTGGCGCCAGCTGCAGGGGCTTGACGTGTTTACGGTTGAGGGTGAATGCCTCGGACGAGTGGATCATCTCATAGAAACCGGCTCCAATGATGTTCTGGTGGTGCATGCAACTGCGGGCTCCATCGATCAGCGCGAGCGCCTGATTCCTTACCTTCCTGGCCAAGTGGTCCGAGAAGTTAATCTGGCAGAGCACAAGCTGATCGCAGACTGGGATCCGGAGTTCTGACGGGTGTGGATTGGCGCAGTCAGTCTGTTTCCTGAGATGTTCCAGGCGGTAACGGATTACGGGATAACGAGCAGGGCAGTACGCGATGGTCTTTTGACCTTCGAGAGCTGGAACCCTCGCGACTTTACCCAGGATCGACACCGCACCGTTGATGACCGTCCCTACGGTGGTGGCCCCGGTATGCTGATGAAAATTCAGCCGCTAAGGGATGCCATTCACGCAGCGCGGAAATCGGCGCCAGGCAAAGCCTGTGTGGTTTATCTTTCACCTCAGGGTGAAACGCTGAGCCAAGCTGTTGTTGAGTCACTTGCTGCAGAAGAACGTTTGATTCTGGTAGCAGGGCGTTATGAAGGTGTTGATGAACGCCTGATAGCAACAGAAGTCGACCGGGAAATATCACTGGGCGATTTTGTACTGTCTGGTGGTGAACTGGCAGCGATGACTGTTATTGATGCGGTTACACGCCTCATCCCCGGAGCGCTGGGTCATGCGCAGTCGGCAGAGCAGGATTCTTTTGCTGACGGTTTGCTGGATTGTCCGCACTACACCCGGCCCGAAGTTTACGAAGGTCAGGCGGTGCCGGATATTTTGTTGGGCGGTCACCATGATCAGATCCGGCGTTGGCGGCTTAAACAGTCGCTGAGGCGAACCCGGGAACGACGCCCCGATCTGCTTGAAAAGCGGGTGCTTACGGATGAAGAGCGTGAGTTGCTGGGTGAGATTTTAAACGAACCGTGTGCCTCTGAATAATCAGGGCATTAAAAGATTGGGTATCAGGAGCATTACGATGAGCGGCAAGAACAACATCATCAATCAACTTGAAACAGAGCAGATGACCAAGGAAGTCCCCGCGTTTGCGCCGGGTGATACCGTGGTTGTTCAGGTTCGTGTAACTGAAGGCAACCGTGAGCGTCTGCAGGCGTTCGAAGGCGTTGTTATCGGTAAGCGTAACCGTGGCATGAACTCGGCATTCACCGTACGGAAGATTTCCTACGGCGTAGGCGTTGAGCGTACTTTCCAGACCTTCTCCAAGCTGGTCGACAGCGTTGCTGTGAAGCGTCGCGGTGAAGTGCGTCAGGCCAAGCTTTACTACCTGCGCGAGCTCTCGGGCAAGGCAGCACGTATCAAAGAAAAGCTGGGCTGATCAGCTATTTGCTGAGCAACCTTGCAGTGAAAAAGGCAGCCTGACGGCTGCCTTTTTCGTTTCTGGCGAGTCAGAATGCCTTCTTGTGCATGGCGAGGCTGTTAGAGGGTTAGGGTGTGAGAGCCGAAGATGAAACAATAGTTGTCCAGTTTGTTGATGCAGTCTGGCTTGAAGACGGGTTGGGAGAGCAAACCCGCCAAGCTTACCGCAACGATTTGCAGCGCCTGGCTGCATGGCTGGAAGCTCAGCCGGGGCAGCTATTGCTAACGGAGGTGCGGCGAACAGATTTGCTTGCCTGGATGGCCAATGGATTCGCTCAGGGGCTGAAAACGTCTACTGCGGCTCGTCGTCTTTCGGGTATTCGTCGGTTTTATCGCTATCTCCTTCGCGAGCGGCTGATTTCTGAAGATCCTACCTTACGCATCGATAGCCCCCGCCTGCCCCGTCGCCTACCGGACTCGTTAACAGAAGGTGAAGTGGATGCACTTTTGGCTGAGCCGGATCCGGGTTTGCCCATTGAGCAGCGAGACAAGGCTATGCTGGAAATTCTGTATGGCTGTGGCTTACGTGTATCTGAGCTCACCAGTTTGCGTGTGGATCAGGTAAATCTGCGGCAAGGGGTTGTTCGTGTGACCGGCAAAGGCGACAAAGAACGCCTGGTTCCGCTGGGCGAGGAGGCCATAGACTGGCTTGTCCTGTATATGAAAGAAGGTCGCCCGGAGCTTCTGAAAGGGCGTGCCAGTGATGCGCTTTTTCCAGGAAACCGCGCTGCGCCCATGACGCGCCAGACGTTTTGGCACAGAGTTCGCCATTACGCCACGCGCACAGGCATTCGCAAGCACCTGTCGCCCCATACGCTCCGTCATGCCTTTGCAACACATCTGCTTAATCATGGAGCGGATTTGCGTGTGGTTCAGATGCTGCTGGGCCACTCTGATCTTTCCACGACCCAGATCTACACTCACGTCGCGCGCCAGCGTTTACAATCCTTGCATAAGACCCATCATCCTCGTGGCTGACATTGTGATTTTTAGGTAAGGTGGCGTTTTGAACTTTATTGGCAAGCCGGTGTCGCACGGTTTTGATTAAAAGAACTTTTTCATGGCTTGTGAGCTCAGTTTCGCAAGCATCATAAGTACCCTGCTATATAGGTGTGTTTTCCAGAATGAATGTAAAACAATGGTTTATGTTGGTGTCAATGACGGTTGGGGTTCTGGGATCACCCTTCAGTGTGGCAGGTGATGTTGAAGACAAAATTAGCGAGCGCCTATCCAGTGCGGTACCCGGGCTGGAAATATTGTCGATTCGCGAATCCGAAGCCAAGGGGCTTTATGAGATTCAGGCTGCTAGCGGTGAGACCGTTTATACAACCCAGGATGGTCAGTATCTGCTCACCGGTGATCTGTTGAAGGTTACGAGCACGGGCATCGCCAATGTTACGACAGAGGCCAAGGCAGCTGCTCGGCACAAGGCATTAACAGGCTTCGGGAAGAGCGGTGTTATCAGCTACAAGGCTGACGATGAGCGGGCGGTGGTTAGCGTATTTACCGACATTGATTGCCCCTATTGCCGTAAGCTCCATGGCGAGGTGCCAAAGCTCAACGACTACGGCATTACCGTCAATTATTACGCTTTCCCACGGTCCCAGCCGGGTTCCCCATCTTTTGTAAAATACGTTTCAGTTTGGTGTGCCGAGGATCAGCAGTCCGCAATGAATGCTGCCAAGGCTGGTAAAACCGTTCCTGCGGCTACCTGTGATAATCCCGTGCTGAAGCAGTATGAGCTTGGGCAGCGTGTTGGTGTGACAGGCACTCCGGCCATTGTTCTGGAGGACGGCAATATCGTGCCTGGCTACGTGCCGGCCAATAAGCTTGCCGAGGGGTTGGGGCTGCTTTAATCCATTACAGGTCGCGGCTTCCTTCGGGTGGGCGTCGTTATGTGACAGGCTTTTGGTTCAGGGCTTATTCAGCAGGTCCCGAACCGGTATACTATGCGGCACTTTCAGTGTCGCAGAATCAATATGCTGCACTATTACAATACATCAGGACCCCTTCGGGATCAGAGGTGAGAGCTTGAAAGACGTCAGTGTCGGAATCTGCGGACTGGGAACCGTTGGCGGCGGTACATTCAATGTATTGACTCGCAACGCCGCACTTATTGCGGGCCGTGCGGGCTGCAATATCCGGATTACCCGGGTAGCCAGTCGGCGCAACCGTGATGATATAGATCTTGGTGGCGTTGCCTTCAGTACCGAGATCTTTGACGTGGTGAATGATCCCGCGGTTGATGTGGTGGTTGAGCTTATCGGCGGGTACGACACGGCGCGTGAGCTTGTAATGACAGCCATCGCTAATGGCAAACATGTAGTCACTGCCAACAAAGCTCTGATTGCAGTACATGGAAATGAGATATTTGCTGCAGCGGAAAAGGCCGGCGTTGTCGTTGCCTACGAAGCCGGTGTCGCCGGTGGTATTCCCGTAATGAAGGCCATTCGCGAAGGTTTGGCAGGGAACCGTATCGACTGGATCGCGGGCATCATCAATGGCACGGGCAACTATATTCTTACCGAAATGCGTGCTGGCCGCGCGTTTGCTGATGTGCTCAAAGAGGCGCAGGATCTGGGTTATGCAGAAGCCGACCCCACGTTTGATGTGGAAGGTATTGATGCGGCCCATAAATTGACCATTCTGGCTTCTGCCGGCTTTGGTGTTCCGCTTCAGTTCGAAAAAGCCTTCACCGAAGGCATTTCTTCGATCACACCTTACGATATCGCTCACGCCGAGCAGCTTGGCTATCGCATCAAGCATCTGGGCATTGCTCGTCGCCGGGATGACGGCATTGAGCTTCGCGTGCATCCGACACTGGTTCCTCAAAGTCACCTGATTGCTCAGGTAGATGGTGTGCTGAACGCCGTTCTTGTGGAAGGTGATGCAGTGGGTCAGACCATGTATTACGGGCCAGGCGCCGGTGACGAAGCAACGGCTTCCGCTGTAATTGCCGATATTGTCGATGTTGCCCGTATTGTGGCGAGCGGAAGTTCGCTGCGAGTGCCGCATCTCGGGTTTGCTCCGGAAGCTCTGGAAAATCTCGACGTACTGTCGATGGAAGACATCCAGTCAGCTTATTACCTGCGCATAACCGCTCTTGATCGCCCGGGTGTTCTGGCCAAAATCGCCTCGATTCTGAGCGAGCATGGCATCAACATCGAGTCGATCATGCAGAAAGAGTCTGAGGTACAGGATGGCCGCATACCGGTCATTATCCTGACTCACACAGTGCAGGAACGACAGGTAAACCGTGCTATCGAAGAGCTGGAGGCCCTGGCTGATACAGATGGTCCGGTTGTGCGTATTCGCGCCGAAAATTTTAACTGAGAACACCCTAACTAACAGGTACTCACGTGAGATACATCAGTACGCGGGGAGAAGCACCCGCACTGGGCTTTGAAGACGTTCTATTAACAGGGCTGGCTCCCGATGGTGGGCTTTATGTGCCCGAGGCGCTCCCACACTTCAGCCTGGAAGAAATTCGCTGTTGGCGTGGACTTCCTTACACCCAGCTCGCATTCAATATCATGTACCCGTTTGTGGAAGAAGCCATCCCCGAGGCTGAATTCCGGCGGATGCTGGATGAGACATACGCAGCGTTTGCCCATAAGGCGGTCGCCCCATTGGTTCAGCTTGATGCCAATGAGTGGGTGATGGAGCTGTTCCGCGGACCAACCTTGGCATTCAAGGATTTCGCACTTCAATTGCTGGGCCGCTTGCTGGACTACGTACTGGAAAAACGTCAGGAGCACGCTGTAATTATGGGCGCGACTTCTGGCGATACGGGGTCTGCCGCTATTGAAGGCTGCCGCCACTGCGAGCACGTGGATATCTTCATCCTGCACCCATACCAGCGTGTGTCGGAAGTGCAGCGCCGTCAGATGACAACGGTCCTGGGGGACAACGTTCACAATATTGCCATCAAGGGCAATTTTGATGACTGTCAGCGCATGGTGAAAGAGAGCTTCGGCGACCAGTCTTTCCTTGGTGGCAAGGCCAGGTTGGCCGCGGTTAACTCTATCAACTGGGCCCGGATCATGGCTCAGATTGTTTATTACTTCCATGCATCCCTGGCCCTTGGTGGCCCGGATCGCAGCATGGCGTTTTCTGTACCTACCGGGAACTTCGGCGATATCTTCGCGGGCTATCTTGCCAAGAAAATGGGCTTGCCGATTTCGCAGCTGGTTATTGCTACCAACCGGAACGACATTCTTCATCGCTTCATGAGTGGCAATAAATACGAGCAGCATCAGCTTGAGCATACGCTGTCGCCAAGCATGGACATTATGGTTTCGAGCAACTTTGAGCGCTTGCTGTTTGATCTCCATGGTCGCGATGGGCTGGCTGTGAAAGAATTGCTGGAAAACGCAGCCAAAGGTCCGGTCAGCATTGAAGATTACCGCTGGAAGCAGGCTCGCAAGCTGTTCGATAGCGCCGCGGTTGATGATAAGGCTACGTGCGCCACCATTCGTGAAGTGTACGAACAGAATGAATACCTTCTGGACCCACACACCGCCATTGGCGTACGCGCAGCCAGAACCTGTCGCCGGGATGTTGAGATACCAATGATTACCCTTGGTACTGCCCACCCGGCCAAGTTCCCGGATGCCATTACTGAATCCGGTCTTACGGTTAAGCCTGAACTGCCTGCCCATATGGCCGATCTGTTTGAGCGGGAAGAGCGCTACACAGTGCTTGATAATGACCGCGCCGGCGTGCAGGATTTCATAGCTAAACACTGGAAGAATGCCTGATACGGTATGACACCAAAAAAGATCCTGCGTCGCCCCCAGCCGGACAATACTCCAGGCTGGGGGCAAGATCTCCCTCCCATACTCCGCCGTTTGTACTCTGCGCGGGGTGTAACCTCCGATGCACAGCTAAGCTATACCCTTAAACATCTGGCCTCGCCATTTGAGTTACGCGGTATTGATCGAGCGGTAGAACTGCTGGCAGACGCCATCGCGCAGAATCAGCGAGTACTGGTACTCGGGGATTTTGATGCCGATGGAGCTACCAGCACCGCTGTCGCGATGCTTGGTCTCTCCATGCTCGGGCTGAAAAGTATAGATTTTCGGGTGCCAAGCCGCTTTGCAGATGGCTACGGTTTGACTCCGGGAATCATTGAACGCCTGCAAGATGAGGGCGAGTTGCCCGATCTTTTGGTGACGGTAGACAACGGTATTTCTGCGATCGAAGGGGTAAGCGCAGCGAAGAAACTGGGCATTAAGGTGGTGGTTACGGACCATCACCTTGCGGGTGAAAGGCTGCCGGATGCCGACGCCATCGTGAATCCCAATCAGCCCGGCTGTGCCTTCCTGAGCAAAAATGCCGCCGGTGTAGGTGTGATGTTTTATGTGCTCACGGCTCTGCGCAAAAAGCTGAGAGACGCTGGCCGGCTGCCGCAGCCAGAGCCCAATCTGGGCAACCTTCTGGATTTGGTGGCCTTGGGTACAGTGGCTGATGTTGTACCGCTGGATCACAACAATCGTATCTTTGTCGAGCAGGGTCTGCGCCGCATCCGACAGGGCGAAGCTCGTCCGGGAATACTCGCGTTGCTGGAAGTGGCTGGCCGCGAACACGGTAACATCAGCTCAACCGATTTGGGCTTCGTGGTTGGCCCGCGCCTCAATGCCGCAGGCCGGCTGGATGATATGAGCGTTGGCATAGCCTGTCTGTTGGCTGGCAGCCCGGATGAAGCGCGGCGCCTTGCCCGTGAACTGGATACGTTCAACCGTGAGCGGCGCACCATTGAAAAAGACATGAAAACCCAGGCTCAGGATTTGCTGGCCTCCATGTCGCTGGATCTGGAAGGGTTACCCTGGGGTTTAGCGTTGTTTGATAAGGATTGGCACCAGGGCGTAATCGGGATTCTTGCGGCCCGAATCCGTGAGCAGACCCATCGGCCTACCATAGCTTTTGCCCCAGACGAAAACGGCGTGGATATAAAGGGCTCCGCCCGTTCAATTCCGGGCTTGCATATCCGTGATGTTCTGGCGGTTGTGGATGCCCGTCATCCTGGTGTGATGCACAAATACGGTGGCCACGCTATGGCGGCTGGTATGACACTGGCACAGAGCGATCTTGATACTTTCTCCGATGCTTTTGATCAGGCTGTGCGGGATACTTTGACTGCAGAAGACCTTGAGGCAGCCATCACTACTGATGGGCCATTGAGTGCTGATGAGTTGTCGCTGGAAACTGCAGCCTTGTTGAAGCGCGCCGGCCCTTGGGGGCAGCATTTCCCGGAGCCGCTTTTTGATGGCGAGTTCCGGGTGGTAAGCCAGCGTATTGTTGGCGAAAATCATTTGAAGTTGGTTTTGCAGCCGGTGGATGGTAGCGGCATCATTGACGGTATTGCGTTTAATACCGGGCCGGAGGTGCCTGATTACACGCGCACCGGGGCTCGGGTGGTTTATAAGCCAGATTCGAATACGTTTCGTGGGCGGACTAATTTGCAGCTTTTGGTGGATTATCTGGAGCCGCTTTCTTAGCTTTGCCTGCCTGCTTGCACCCATGCCGAAGTTCGGTTTCCCACGGCTGATTTACAGCTGGAATTCCGGTAGAATCCCGCGTCTGTTTTACGCATCATTTTCCAACATTGAGTATTGGTCTTATGGAAGTTAATCCCATTGTGACGAAGATTAAAGAGCTTCGTGAGCGTACTGAGACGCTCAGGGGGTATCTTTGACTACGATCAGCGTAGTGAGCGGCTGGTCGAAGTAGAACGTGAATTGGAAATGCCCACCGTGTGGGATGATCCTGAGCGCGCCCAAGCGTTGGGCAAGGAGCGTTCTGATCTTGATTTGATTGTTAGCACCATCGATAACCTCACATCCGGCCTTTCTGATGCAGAAGGCCTGCTGGAAATGGCTGTTGAGGAAGATGATGCCGACACGGTTGATGAGATTGTGTCGGATCTTGAAGCTCTGGAAGCCGAGCTTGAAAAGCTTGAATTCCGCCGGATGTTTTCCGGTGAGATGGACCCCAACAACGCCTATCTGGAAATTCAGGCAGGGTCGGGCGGAACTGAGGCTCAGGACTGGGCTAATATGCTTCTGCGCATGTACCTGCGCTGGGCCGAGAGCCGGGGTTTCAAGACTGAGATTGTAGAGCTTCAGGAAGGTGAAGTGGCAGGCGTGAAAAGTGCCACCGTTCACATTCAGGGCGAGTATGCGTTCGGCTGGGCGCGCACGGAGACCGGTGTTCATCGTCTGGTTCGCAAGTCGCCTTTTGACTCAGGTAACCGTCGTCATACGTCTTTCTCGTCGGTGGTTGTTACTCCGGAAGTGGATGACAGTTTCGAGATTGAGATCAACCCGGCAGATTTGCGGGTGGATGTTTACCGTGCCTCTGGTGCGGGTGGTCAGCACGTTAACCGAACAGAATCTGCGGTACGTTTGACCCACAACCCGACCGGCATTGTTGTTGCCTGTCAGGCCGGCCGAAGCCAGCATCAGAACAAAGATCAGGCGATGAAGCAGCTGAAGGCCAAGCTGTATGAGCATGAGATGCAGGCACGCAACGCCGAGAAACAGAAAGCAGAAGACGCAAAGTCCGATATTGGATGGGGCAGTCAGATTCGCTCCTACGTGCTGGACGATGGTCGTATTAAGGATTTGCGTACCAAAATTGAAACCAGCAACACTCAATCGGTGTTGGATGGTGATATTGATAAGTTCATTGAAGCCAGCCTGAAGATGGCGCTGTAATCAGCGCCATTGCCAAGCCAACTCCGGACACCCCTGATTTTTAGTGAGCCAACATGACTGAACACGCCAAGAATGCCCCCCAAGAGGACAACAAGCTGATTGCCGAGCGTCGCGCCAAGCTGGCCGAGCTTCGTGAAAATGGCAATCCGTTCCCTAACGACTTCCGTCGTGACGCCACCGCCGCCGAGCTGCAGGCAAAATACGGCGATCATGGTAAGGAAGAGCTTGAGACTCTAGGTATACAGGTGGCTATTGCAGGCCGCATGATGCTGGATCGCAAGGCATTCAAGGTGGTTCAGGACATGACGGGCCGCATTCAGATTTATGCCACCAAAGATGTGCAAAAAGATACCAAGCACTGGGATCTGGGAGACATTGTTGGTGTGCGCGGTACCTTGTGCAAATCAGGTAAAGGCGATCTCTATGTGGCTATGGATGAGTATGTGTTGCTCACCAAGTCTCTGCGACCGTTGCCCGAGAAGCATAAAGGCCTGACCGATACTGAATCACGCTACCGCCACCGTTATGTGGATTTGATGGTTAACGAAGACAGCCGTCGGGTGTTCCTTGCGCGCTCGAAAATCATCACCTCCATGCGCCAGTTTTTCGCAGATCGGGATTTCATCGAGGTGGAAACGCCCATGCTGCAGGTGATTCCAGGTGGCGCCACTGCGCGGCCGTTCGTTACCCATCACAACGCACTGGGTATGGATATGTACCTGCGCATTGCTCCGGAACTGTACCTCAAGCGGCTGGTTGTGGGTGGCTTTGAGCGGGTGTTCGAGATTAACCGGAACTTTCGGAACGAAGGTCTTTCAACCCGCCATAACCCCGAATTTACCATGGTCGAGTTCTATCAGGCCTATGCCGATTACAACGACCTGATGGACCTTACCGAGGACATGCTGCGCACCATCGCGCAGAATGTTCTGGGCAGCACCACTGTAGTGAACACACGTATGCTGGCCGACGGCACTGAAGAGCGCATCGAATACGACTTCGGCAAGTCCTTCGAGCGCTTGACCGTTGTGGATGCCATCCTGCGTTACGCTCCGGATGTAACCGCCGAGCAGTTGGCGGATGAGGCGTCTGCGCGTCAGGTAGCAAAAGACCTGGGCATTCATGTGAAATCCGGTTGGGGCTTGGGCAGGGTTCAAATCGAAATTTTCGAAGCAACGGCAGAACACCGCCTGATGCAGCCAACGTTTATTACTGAATACCCGAAAGAAGTGTCACCGCTGGCGCGCAGCAAGGACAGCAACCCGTTTGTGACCGAACGTTTTGAGTTCTTTGTGGGTGGCCGTGAAATTGCCAACGGCTTCTCCGAGCTTAACGACGCGGAAGATCAAGCCGAGCGCTTCCGGGCGCAGGTTGCCGAGAAAGATGCCGGCGACGACGAAGCCATGTTCTACGACGAAGACTACGTGATGGCACTGGAATACGGCTTGCCGCCGACGGCGGGTGAGGGCATCGGCATTGACCGGCTGGCCATGCTGCTGACCAACTCGCCGTCCATTCGCGACGTAATCCTGTTCCCGGCCATGCGCCCTGAGCACAAAGCTGAGAGTTCAAAAGACGAGGAATAACCATGCACCCGGTTGAGGCACTGGCAAACACACTCAGGCCCGACCGGGGCTGGAAAGAACATCTTACAGGCGAATTCCGTCAGCCCTACATGCAGGCGCTGGCGGAATTTCTCGCCGAAGAAGAAAGCGCCGGCAAGGTTCTCTTCCCGGACAGAAAACACTGCTTTAATGCCCTTAACAGCACGCCTCTGGACCAGGTGCGTGTTGTCATTCTGGGGCAAGATCCCTATCACGGCCCCGGCCAGGCCAACGGTTTATCGTTTTCTGTGAGGCCGGGGGTTCGTACACCACCTTCTCTGGTGAATATATTCAAGGAAATGCAGACGGATCTCGGCATTGAGCCACCAGATCACGGTTGCCTTCAGCCTTGGGCAGAGCAGGGTGTATTATTGCTCAACAGCGTACTTACGGTTGCTCAGGGGCAGGCTGGCGCCCATCAGGGGAAAGGTTGGGAGACGTTTACCGACCGGGTGATTGAAACGGTAAATCGTGAATGCGAAGGTGTGGTATTTCTGCTTTGGGGCAGTTATGCCCGAAAGAAGGGTCAGCACATTGATCGCAGTCGGCATCTTGTGCTCGAAGGGCCGCACCCGTCACCGCTCAGTTCTTACCGTGGGTTCTTTGGTTGCAAGCATTTCTCCCGGGCCAATGACTGGCTCCGGGAGCAAGGGCGTTCGCCAGTACGTTGGGCGCTACCTTCGGAAGAAGATTTGGATGCGGGTTATTGAAGCAACGCCATCGCCGCTTCCATCTGAGCGTTAAGGTCTTCTTCTTCGCTCATGTCGATGTTCGGGTCCAGGCCCAGGCGGTCAAACGCTGAAATGGCAGTCCAGTCCATCTGTGCCCAAGGATGCTCCGACCCTGAAATAAGCTGCAAGTTAGCGATCATAACCAGGTCGGCGTAGTCGGCTGAAGGTACTTCTCTCTGGAATTTGGCGAATTCCAGAGGAACATTCACCAGATCCTTCGGGAAGTCCCACTTTTTCAGAATGGCTGCGCCGATTCTAGGGTGCAATTCTTCAATAACGCTGTCGAGCATGGCGCCACTGATTTGTATGTCCTCATCTTCCACATAGCGCAAAATGGGTAGCACACCAATCAGGTGAACCAGCCCGGCCAAGGTAGCCTGGTCCGGTTTCAGTTTCGTGTAGTGCTGGGCAAGTACATGACAAATGCCGGCTACTTCGGTGCTCGCTTGCCAGGTAGCGCGCAAGCGCTTGTCGATCATGTCGGAGGTCGCCTGGAACATCTGCTGCATCGCCAGGCCCATGGCCAGGCTGCTTGTGTAAGCCATGCCGAGGCGGCTCACAGCCATGTTCAGGTTCTCTATCGCACGATTGCCTCTGAAGAGAGGGCTGTTACATACGCGAATGATGCGGGCAGAGAGGGCGGTGTCATTGCTGATGACCTTTACCAGATCTGCGATGGCAGAGTCTTCGGACTCGGCAATTTCCCTCACCTGAAGCGCAGCTTCCGGCAGTGTTGGGAGTAAGAGCTTGTCTTCTTCGATCGCGGTAATAAGATCCGCTTTGATGGTTTCAGCAATGTTTGACATGGTTTCGTATGGATCCGCTTGTCAGTTCAGATCGCCCGTTACCTTGTGGGGTGGGCAATCTGAAGGCCAGAAGTTTAAACCCTATTTATAGCAAATTTCGACAGTCTTGCCTGTCAACTTATGTATCCTTTGGTTCACTTCCCTCGCGCTCGGTAACGGAATAAGGCAGCGGTCTTTGCTCCAGAACCGCTTGTGGCAGGCCTTCTGCTAAGAGTTCGCTGTTCGCTGCGTCGTGCCGAATCACGGCAAGCAGTTCGCAAGAGCCGTCAGTAAAGCCCACTGCGTTGACGATTTCTCCTACTGATCGCTCGCCCGCCATGATTGAGGTTCCCGGTGCAGGTAGCGAGCTGGCCTCCGCAATACGGAAGCGAAACAGGCTTTTTTTAAGTTGTCCGAGAAAATGCATTCTGGCGATAATTTCCTGACCGGTGTAGCAGCCTTTCTTGAAATGCACACCGCCCAGATGCTGCCAATTCAGCATTTGCGGCACATAGGCCTCGCTGGAAGCTGTGCTCAGCATGGGCACGCCCGCAGCAATTTCCGAGGCTTGCCAGTCGGAAAGGGTCTTCTCAGGAATGTTGCCCAGATCTACATCACTTGCGCTGGCTTGCCACAGTTCATAACGAGATACGCCGTCTGCTGTGTTTTCTGTGCGAATCAGCAACCCGCAATCCAGCGCAAGGGTGTCCCCTGCAGCTTCCAGGCTGTTCAGTTGCTCGCCTGCAAGGCGTGAGGCGGCATCAGTACCCAGCAGCCCGGTGATTCTTCCGCCGGTGTGCTCGGTCATGGTGGTTCCACGGAACAGCATCATGTATTTGCGCAGGTGTGCCATGGTTGCTTCTGCCAGCTCGGAAGGTAGGTCCATGAGCACGTCGTCACCATCGCGTACCAGTCGAGTCAGGCAGTATGCCCGGCCTTTTGGAGTAGCGCCTGCTGCGCGAGGCGAGAAGCCCGTTTTGACGTCACCTAGGTCCTGGCTCAACTGCCCCTGCAGGAATTTGTCGGTGCCTGGTCCGGATATACGAACCAACACACGATTGGACAGCAGGATGCGGCCTGAGGTTGGCAGAGGTACTTCGGCAGATGCGTAAACAGGCGTGGCTGAAACAGGTGTTTCTGTACCAGTCATGGAAAAACTCCGGGCAGAATGCTAGTCAAAGGAATGTTGAGTGCGGCCCAGTCTGAGCCACAATCTCAGGCGACGAAATTGCTCTTCGGGCAGGTTACCGGTAATCCGTTGGCCCGAGAGTATCACAACCGGATATGAAGAAGATTTGGAGGCGACAGGCTGTAGTTTCAAGAGCGCCAGCTTGGAGCTTAGACGGCTTGAGCGGCACGCACTCACAGCTTCGGCTTGCCCGCTGCCGAGTCGCGCGTAGAGCGTGTTGTTTTCCAGGTACAGTCCAAGAACCGCAGAAGGCCCTATCAGCAGGCCATTGAGGCGGTACTGGAATACAGCGCCCGCGAGGGTCAGTGGCGCTAGCGCGTACAACCAGCTTTTGCCGGCAGTAGCGGCAATGAGTACGAAGGCGCTGGCTACCAGCCAAGGCGTGGCGGCCAGGCAACCAGTCGCAACGCTGGGTGACAGCGTCAGGTCAATCCGGCTGGACACGGGAGAGAATGATGTCAACGATGCGCTGCAGATCTGCGTCGTCTGGGCGGCTGCGCTGCATGAACCACTCGAACATATCGGTGTCTTCACACGTCAGGAGCTTCTCGTAGCGCTTCTGATCCTCTTCATCAAGGTCCAGATAAGCCTCTTCCAGAAAGGGAAGCAGCAGGACATCCAACTCCAGCATACCGCGGCGACTGTGCCACCATAGGCGTTTGAACTTGGGGCTGTCAGAAGTGCTTCGGGTGTCTTGCATAATTAATCTCTTGGTCATCCCCCTTACGGCGAAGGGGTTCTGTAAGTGGTTGGTATGAGCACGGTATCACGGGCTTCTGGCAGTAGTCCTGGGTAATCCAGCGTGTAGTGCAGGCCTCGGCTTTCTTTGCGTTGCAGGGCTGAGCAGATGATCAGATCCGATATGGTTACCAGGTTGCGCAATTCCAGAAGATCGTTGGTTACCCGATAGTTGCTGTAAAACTCGCTGATCTCTGCGGACAAAAGATCAGCCCGGTGTTTGGCTCTTTGCAGGCGTTTGGTTGTTCTCACTATGCCCACGTAGTCCCACATAAAATGTCGTAGCTCATCCCAGTTGTGGGAGATTACAACATCTTCGTCGGAATCCCGCACCTGGCTTTCGTCCCATGCCGGAGCTTCTGGCGGGGGCGGAATGTCTGCTTCCCGGCGTGCAATGTCGGCCGCAGCAGCCCGGCCATACACCAAGCATTCAAGTAGTGAGTTGCTGGCCATGCGATTGGCGCCATGAAGCCCGGTAAACCCGGCTTCACCCACCACATACAGTTGGTTGATATCGGTTCTTGCCCGCTGATCACTGACAATGCCGCCACAGGTGTAGTGCGCTGCTGGCACCACCGGGATTGGGTCGCGCGTAATGTCGATGCCAAATTCCAGACATTTCTCGTAGATAGTAGGAAAGTGGTGCCGAATGAAATCGTCAGATTTGTGGCTAATATCCAGGTACAGGTGGTCGGCACCCAGTCGCTTCATTTCATGGTCGATGGCGCGGGCCACTATGTCCCGGGGCGCCAGCTCTCCGCGTTTGTCGAAGCGATCCATAAAACGGGAGCCATCAGGCAATTTCAGCAATCCACCTTCGCCTCTTACCGCTTCAGTAATCAGGAATGATTTGGCGTGAGGATGGTACAGGCAGGTCGGGTGGAACTGATTAAATTCCATATTAGCCACGCGGCAGCCTGCCCGCCAGGCCATGGCAATGCCATCTCCGGACGCACCGTCAGGGTTGGTGGTGTATCGGTACGCCTTCGATGCGCCGCCGGTTGCAATTACGGTGAAGCGGGCCCGGAACAGTTCCACGTGGTTGTCTTCAAGATTCAGTATGTAGGCACCAACGCAGCGGTTGCCGGGCAGGGCCAGCTTGCGATTGGTAATCAGATCAACCGCAACACGCCCTGATTTTAGCTCGATGTTGTGCCGGGCCTGTGCTTGCGCGGTCAAGGTTGTGGATACAGCGTGCCCGGTGGCATCAGCGGCGTGGATAATACGCCGGTGGCTATGCCCGCCTTCCCGGGTGAGGTGAAGCTGGGCGTCTGTATCCCGGGTAAAATCAACGCCGGTGCCGATAAGCCAGTCTATGCTTTCTTTACTGTTTTCAACGGTGAAGCGCACGGCGTCTTCGTTACAAAGACCACCGCCTGCGACGAGAGTGTCCTGCACATGATTTTCGGTACAGTCCTGGTCATCCAAAACGGCCGCTATGCCGCCCTGGGCCCAGAGTGTTGCGCCGCTGCTGATGTCGGCCTTGCTCACAACACAGACCTTCAAGTGTTCCGGCAGATTTAAAGCAACGGTCAGGCCGGCAGCGCCGCTGCCAATAATAAGTACATCGTATTCGTGGGACTGTGGCATCGGGTCGTTGTCGCGGGCCATAATGTAGACGTGTATTGAACTAAACTTTACGCTTGCTGTCTATTTGGCCTAACGGATAACAGACCTTACAGGCAGGGTTGTCCATTCTTGAAACGGGCGCCGGATAGAGCGTATGAATCACCAGAAACTCGTATCGGCCGAAATACTGGCCATGAAACCGGAGAGTACCGGCACGTCTACCATGGCCCCAAATGATCAAAAACAGGCTGAGCAGTCAGACCGCCAGACCGATCTGCAACTTGTTCGCAAAGTCCGGGGCGGGGATCGTGGAGCCTTTGACTTGCTGGTAGTTAAATACCAGTCAAGGGTGGCATCTATTATCAGCCGATATGTATATGACAGCCAGGAAGTCATGGATCTTACCCAGGAAGCGTTCATCAAGGCATATCGTGCTATTGACCGCTTCCGCGGGGACAGCGCCTTTTATACCTGGCTGTATCGTATCGCGGTGAACACCGCGAAAAACCATCTTGAATCCCGTAGTCGAAGGCCCCAGGGCAGTGCTGATTCAGGGGAGGCCGAGAACTTTGATGATGGGCGGCGGCTACGAGACATTGCCTCGCCCGAACGCCTGCTTCAGCGAGAGCAGTTACAGAAAGAGCTGAGTAATGCCATAGCCAATCTTCCAGAGGAACTGCGTTCAGCATTCTTGTTGCGGGAGTATGACGGTCTTAGTTATGAAGATATAGCACGGATTCTGGAATGTCCTATCGGAACTGTGCGCTCGCGTATTTTTCGGGCCAGGGATGCTGTTGACAAGCATTTGGGGCCTTTGCTTAATCATTCGGTGACGTAATTGAAGGTGCATCCTATGGATGATCGTCTCAGAGAAACGCTGTCGGCCATGATGGACGATGAAGCTGATGAACTGTCGGTTCGGCGTCTGCTGTCCCATGAAAATCAAGCCGATGTTTGCGCCCAGTGGCAGCGGTGGCAAGGTGTGCATGATTTGATGCACCGGGGCAGCTCACCGGCGGAAGGCGTTGATGTCAGTGCCGCCGTACGTGAGGTGCTCGATGGGCGAGCCAGGCCGCAAAGGCCTGCCGAAGTGCGGCAACGCGAGTCACAGAGAGTCTGGCAATGGCCGGCAGCAGTGGCCATGGTTGCGGCAGCTTTGCTGGTTGGCTTTGGTGCGGGCACAGGCTGGGAGTCCGATGCGGTTGCTCCCGGTACGTTGGCGTCTGCAGCCGCAACGGCAGCGCCTGAAAATGAATCGTCTACCAATGCCGGGCCGGTTCAGGAGGTTGCTTTACAGGGGCTCGATGAGAAGCAGTGGGAGCACATGAGCCGCTATCTGTTGGAACATGCGCAGCACAATAGTGTGGGTGCAGGGCAAGGCTCGGTGGGCTATGCCCGACTTGTCAGCGCAAGCGGCGGCTATTGATAGCAAGTGATGAAGGTATCCATGAGCAAAGCCCGTTATTTTGGCCTGAGTTTGAATGATCTGACCGTGCGAAGCATCCTCGCGTTTATATTTGTGATCATGCCGGTGCACACATTTGCAGGTGATAAAACGGCAGCAGGCTGGCTTGAGCAGCTAGGGCCTGCCCTTAATATGACCTCTTACCGGGGTGTGTTTGTATATGCCAGAGGCGCCAACGTCCACTCAATGCAAATTGCCCACCGCTATCACAACGGCATAGTTGAAGAGCGGCTGGTGTTGCAGGACGGCGGTACTGGTGAGATTGTGCGCCGGGATATGAAAGTCGTCTGCGTGCTTCCGGAACAGGGTAAGGTACAGCTGGATCAAATCATACCCTCCGGCCCCTTTGCTGAAGCCTTTACAAACCAACTGATCCCCGTAAATCGCTGGTACACTGCCGAGCTGAAAGGCGAGGATCGCGTAGCGGGTTATGAGGTGGTTACTGTCGCGTTGACGGCAAACGATCAGCACAGGTACAGCCACAGCCTTTGGCTGGAAAAATCGACGGGACTTCTGGTAAAAAGCCACGTGCGCACGTCTAAAGGGGAGGTGTTGGAGCACTTCCAATTTACCAGCCTGGAGATTACTGAGGATATCTCGGACAGTGAGTTTGAGATCCGCTCCAAAGGTCGAGAGATCTCCCGCACGCTCGGTGGCCCAAACCCGGAGGGAAGAGCCTCAAAAGCACCCCGTATGCTTGGGTGGCATTTGGGCTGGCGGCCGGAAGGATTTGAGCCGGCTGCTGCACCAGGGTCCGGCAAGGGGCAGGCAGTTGCATTTTCGGATGGGTTGGCAGCATTCTCGGTCTTTGTTGAACCTGCCGGCAGGATCAGCATGCCTACAGGGGCCTCTCGTATCGGAGCAACAACCGTCTATATGCGTCAGTTGGAAAGTGGGAACAAAATGTTTTTAGTGACTGTGGTCGGTGAGTTGCCACCGGCCTCTGCACGTCAGGTTGCAGAGTCAGTGCGGATTGATGAGACGTTTGTGCTGGGTGTGAAAGAGCCGTGATTACCGAGACAGGCAAAGTGGTTGCTCTTTCAGGTGAGTATGCCTGGGTTCAAACCATTCGTACCCGTGCCTGTCAGAGCTGCTCGGCTCGCAACGGTTGCGGGCAGAAGCTGCTGGCTACCGCGACTGGTGGGCGTGCCAACCAGGTTCGGGTTGTGAATTCCGTGAATGCTTGTGTTGGTCAGGACGTGACGCTCGGTATTGATGAAGATGCGCTCCTGGGAGCCTCGATGCTGGTTTATGCGCTTCCGCTACTGCTTATGGTGGTTCTCAGTGTGGCCGGTCATCAGGTGTCCGGTGGCAATGATTTTGTTTCCATGGTCGGTGCGGCGGCCGGCCTGGCATCCGGCTTTTATGCAAGCCGTAAATTACAGCACCGGAAAGCCGGTCGCTATGAACCCAGGCTGCTCCGGATCAACCGTATCCCGGCCGGAGTAGTTTCACATACAGACTCGCTAACATGACTTACAGGGGATCCTGATATGCTGAGAAATGCACCAGCAGTTACCCGGTTTTCCCCGGCATCACTCACTCAGAGGGTGCCGGCTTCTGTGCTGATGATACTACTGGCCTTTGTGTTGGTGGTCTGGAGTGTGCCTGGCGCGGCACGAAGCTTGCCAGATTTTACTGAGCTGGTTGAAGAAAATGCAGACGCAGTAGTCAATATAAGTACTACCAGTACTCCAGCAGCGGGCAATGCACGTTTTCACGGTATGCCTTTTGATGAGCGCCAGCTCGATCAGCTGCCCGAGTTTTTCCAGGAGTTCTTCCGTAGCCCGCAATCTCCGTTTGGTGGTGCACCGGGCAGCTCGCAACCACGTCGCTCTATGGGATCCGGGTTTATCGTGTCTGCTGATGGATACGTGCTGACCAATAATCACGTGGTTGAAGGGGCTGATGAGATTATTGTGCGACTCAATGATCGTCGTGAGCTGCCAGCAACACTGGTTGGCACCGACCCCCGCTCGGATATGGCCGTGTTGAAGATCGAGAATGGGGATGACTTGCCCGTCGTAAAAACAGGGCGATCCAAAGATCTCAAAGTGGGTGAGTGGGTGTTTGCAATAGGCTCACCGTTTGGCTTTGACTACACCGTCACGGCTGGAATTGTCAGTGCTCTGGGCCGTTCACTGCCGTCAGAAAACTATGTGCCATTTATCCAGACGGACGTGGCCATTAACCCGGGTAACTCTGGTGGCCCGCTGTTCAACATGGACGGTGAGGTTATCGGTATCAACTCACAAATCTACACTCGCTCGGGTGGCTTTATGGGGGTTTCGTTTGCTATCCCTATTGATGATGCCATGAGTGTGTTTCGCCAGATTCGCGATAAAGGCGTGGTTTCCCGGGGCTGGCTGGGTGTGTTGATTCAGGAAGTGAATCGCGATTTGGCTGAGTCGTTTGGTCTCAAGCGCCCAAGGGGTGCGCTGATTGCTGAGGTGATGGCTGGTTCGCCGGCCGAGGCTGGCGGTTTGCAGTCTGGTGATATTGTTCTTGAATACGATGGTGAGGACATTCATTTGTCGTCTGACCTCCCGCCTATGGTAGGTCGTACCCCGGTAGGAGAGTCGGCACGCCTGACGGTTCTTCGCGGTGGGAAGGAAATTACTCTGGATGTGGAAATCGGTCAGTTGCCCGATGAGCGTGGCGCTCAGCAGGCGGCGCCTTCCGACAGCAATCCGACGACTGCGCCACTGGGGTTGACGGTTGAGCCGTTGCCAACGGATCTGGCGGACTCTATAGGTGTGTCAGGCGGCGTTGTTGTAACGGACGTTGGCAGAGGCCCGGCTTACAATGCAGGTATTCGCGCCCGGGACGTGATCACTGAAATCAACAGGAAAGCGGTGTCGTCGGTTGAGGATTTCCGCAAGGTGGTCAGAGCATTGCCGGAAGGACGTGCGGTTTCTGTTCGTGTGGTACGCCAAGGGCGGGCAATTTATCTGGTTATGAAACCCTGATTGATCTGACGGGTCGCATACTGTGACTGAAAGCCTCCAGACCTGATGTAAAAAACGACAGGCCTGGGGGCTTTTGTTATACTGCCGAGCATTAATAATAAGTGCGGCCACGGAATGGACCAGGTCAGATTATGATGAACAGAAAGGCTCTCCCTCTCCTGCAGCTTCTGAAACTCCGTAACGCTTGGCTTGCCTGGTTGCTTCTAGTCGTGGCGATTGCTGTCACCCTTGTATCTTGGCAGTTTTCCATCCGCTTGGTTGAAGATCGCACAGAAGCCAGGTTCCGAACCCAATCACTGCAATTAAAAACGGCTATTGAAGAGCGTCTGATCAATTACGAGCAGGTTCTGGCCGGCAGTGCTGGGCTCTTTGCTGTTGCGGGTGATGTGTCCCGCGATCAGTGGCAAGAGTACGTGCACAATGTAGATATAAATCGTTATTACCCCGGCATCCAGGGCATAGGCTTTGTTGAACGCATTGAAGTGCGTGACATGGCGGACCACATTGCGTCAGTGCGTGCAGAAGGTGTGCACAACTATTTGGTGAAGCCGCTAGGGGTGGGGCCTTTTTACTATCCCATGGTGTATCTGGAGCCAGGAACGGTAAGCAACCGGCGAGCCCTTGGCTACGATGCCTTCAGCGACCCGGTTCACCGCAAGGCCATGGAGCAGTCCCGCGACAATGCCATTCCCACGGTAACAGGCAAGGTGGTATTGATACAGGAAGAATTGGAAGAGGGCCAGGCCAGCTTCCTTATGTATTACCCGGTATATCAGGGTGGGGAAGTGCCTGAAATACGGGCTGAGCGGCGCATGATGCTGGCGGGCTTTGTGTTCAGCGCCTTCCGAATGAACAACCTTCTTGATGGCATTGTTGGTCTTATCTCGCCATTTCTTGATGTTCGTATTTACGATAATGCTGTGGCGGTCCGCGAAAACCTCATGTACGGCTCGAACCTCGGCTCTCTGGATGATCAATTCAGTTTCGAAATGAGCCAGACCGTAAGCCATGGTGGGCGGGAGTGGCTTCTGCAAACCCGCTCAACTCCTGCATTCGATTACCTGGCGTCTGATCCGCGTCCAGGCATCGTGCTTGGCAGTGGCATTGCGATAAGCCTGCTGCTGTTCATCGTGGGTTTGGTATTGATCCGTTCCCGCCTTATGGCACAAATCAGCGAAGGGCGTTATCGCGCCATTACCGAGGGAGCCGCCAACGTAACCCTGGTTATGGACGAAACGGGCAAGCCTCTTTATGCCAGCCCCTCCAGCTTCGATATTCTCGGGTTTAACCCCGGTGAAATAGAGGCGTTGGCACTGGAGAATCTTGTTCATGCAGACGACTGGCCGCTGTTGAAACAGGGGTTTGAGGACGCAGTTCAGGCGCCGGGCAAGCAGATGCCGGTTGTCCGGGCACGTATCTACGATGCAGAACACAACTGGCGCGATATGGAAGGCACCTACACTGCCATGCTGACCGTGCCTGGCGTGGATGGTGTGGTTCTCAGCCTCCGTGACCTCACTCAGTTGAAAGCCGCCCAGACCGAGCTGCACCGGTTGGCGTTCTACGACCCGCTAACCGGATTGGCCAACCGGCAGCTATTTCGTGATCGCTTGAATAGCGTGGTGAATCGGAGCCGCCGTAGTGGCGAGCCTGCTGCCCTGATGTTCCTTGATCTCGATGGTTTCAAACGCATCAATGACACTCTTGGACATGATGCGGGTGATGAATTATTGAGCCAGGTGGCAACCTGGCTTGAGGGCTGTGTGCGAGAAGAGGACTCTGTAGCAAGGCTCGGTGGTGATGAATTTGTGGTGTTGTTGTCGCAGATCAGTGGCGCCGAGGCAGCCGGCAAGGTTGCTGAAACCATTCTACGCAGGCTGTGCCAGCGGATTCGCCTGAACGACCATGAGGTGGGGATTACTGTCAGCATTGGTGTCACCATGATCCCCCACGACAGCGAAGACCCCGGAACTTTGATGAAATTTGCCGATCTGGCAATGTATCGCGCCAAAGAAATGGGCCGGAACACTTACCAGTTCTTCACTCCTGCAATGAATATCAAAGCTGCCCGTCGCTTGCTGCAGCAGGAAGAGCTGGCGAGTGCGTTGGAAGAAGAGCGGTTTGTTCTGCACTACCAGCCCAAGATAGATCTGGCTACGGAGCGGGTAATCGGTGTTGAGGCCTTCCTGCGCTGGCATCATCCGGAAAAAGGTCTGGTATCGGCGCAGCAGTTTATAGGGCTGGCTGAGGAAACCGGCCTGATTGTGAGGTTGGGTGAGATGGCCCTGCGTCAGGCCTGTATTCAGGTTCAGGCCCTGGAGCGTGCGGGCTTCGAAGACCTGAAAATGGCGGTTAACCTTTCCGTGAGGCAAGTAACGGATTCGCGCTTCCTCGATATGGTTCGTCAGGTGATTACAGAAACAGGCGTCTCCCCCGAGAAGCTTGAGCTCGAAATGCCGGTGGAGCTGTTGAATGAGGACTCGCGGACGGTGCGTGAGCTTCTTGTATCGCTCAATGATCTTGGCGTGTGCCTGATTCTGGACGATTTTGGGGCGGGTTCCTGCTCTCTGGTTGCGCTGCAGCAGTTGCCGCTTGACGTTATCAAAATAGATCACCGTTTTATTCGCGATATTCCGTACAATGTGAGCGCAACCGACGTGGCCTCTGCGGTCATTGCGCTTGCGCACAAGCTTCACCTGACTGTGGTTGCCGAAGGAGTGGAAACGCCGCAGCAGCTGAGTTTCCTGAAATCTGCCGGGTGTACTCAGTGTCAGGGTAATCTGTTCAGTTATCCGCTGGACGAGGATGCGTTGATTGGCTTCCTTGTTCGGCAGTATGAACGGCCGGTTATTTCCTGATCATGGCAATGCCGGCCGGTTACCGGTAAAATCACGCCGGTCCCGGATCCTGTTACTGGCCTCTCCGGGCTCAATCCTTCGTCTTTTTATGAGTATTCATTGTCTGTGACTGAACTGAGCCGAATCCGTAACTTCTCCATTATTGCCCACATTGACCATGGCAAATCTACCCTTGCTGACCGTTTTATCCAGATATGCGGCGGTTTGACCCAAAGGGAAATGGCCGAACAAGTACTGGACTCCATGGATCTGGAACGGGAGCGGGGCATTACCATCAAGGCCCAGAGCGTTACGCTGCACTACACGGCCCGGGATGGCGAAACCTACAAGCTGAACCTTATTGACACGCCGGGGCACGTGGATTTTTCCTACGAAGTGTCGCGCTCACTGTATGCCTGTGAAGGCGCGCTGTTGGTTGTAGATGCGGGACAGGGCGTTGAAGCCCAGTCGGTCGCTAACTGCTATACGGCCATCGAGCAGGGCCTGGAAGTCGTCCCGGTTCTGAACAAGATGGACTTGCCTCAGGCTGAGCCGGAGCGGGTTGCGGCGGAAATAGAAGACATTATCGGTATTGATGCAACCGATGCCGTGCGCTGCTCAGCCAAGAGTGGAATGGGCGTAGAAGATGTTCTTGAAGACCTTATCAAGAAAATACCACCACCCCAGGGTGATCGTTCCGCGCCCTTGCAGGCGCTGATTATTGATTCCTGGTTCGATAACTATCTGGGCGTTGTTTCTCTTGTTCGGGTTACTCAGGGCGTGCTGAAAAAAGGCGACAAGATTGTTCTCAAGTCGACGGGCAAAGCCTGGAATGCCGACAAAGTAGGGATTTTCAAACCCAAACCCCACGACACCAACATACTGGAAGCAGGTGAAGTTGGCTTTGTAGTTGCCGGTATCAAGGATATTCACGGCGCGCCGGTTGGCGACACCATCGTGCACCATAAATTCGCTGAAGAAACGCCAATGCTGCCGGGGTTCAAGAAGGTTCAGCCTCAGGTATATGCTGGCCTGTTCCCGGTGAGTGCGGATGACTACAACGATTTCCGTGATGCCCTGGAAAAGCTCACCCTGAATGACGCTTCACTATTCTATGAGCCTGAAAGCTCTGATGCTTTGGGCTTCGGCTTCCGCTGTGGTTTCCTTGGCATGCTGCACATGGAAATCATTCAGGAACGGCTGGAACGTGAATACGACATTAACCTGATCACCACCGCGCCGACAGTTATATACGAAGTGCTGACCAAGCAGGGTGAGACCCTGACTGTGGATAGCCCTTCAAAGTTGCCGGATACAGGCTCGATCGAGGAAATGCGCGAGCCTATTGTTGAAGCCAACATTCTGGTGCCGCAAGAGCATTTGGGTAACGTTATTGCCCTGTGTGAAGAGAAGCGGGGCGTTCAGAAGAATATGCACTTTACGACCAATCAGGTGCAGCTGACCTATGAGCTGCCGATGGCAGAAGTGGTGCTCGATTTCTTTGATCGAATCAAATCTGCGAGCCGGGGCTTCGCCTCCCTGGATTATCACTTTGTTCGCTTCCAGCAGGCGAACCTTGTACGTCTTGATGTGCTGATAAACGGAGAGCGCGTAGATGCTCTGGCGTTGATCGTCCATAAAGATCAGTCACATTATAAAGGGCGGCAACTCATTGAAAAAATGAAAGAGCTGATTCCCCGGCAGATGTTCGATATAGCCATTCAGGCAGCCATCGGCAATCAGGTGGTGTCCAGGGTCAGCGTGAAAGCACTGCGCAAAAACGTAACGGCAAAATGCTACGGCGGTGATGTCAGTCGAAAGAAAAAGCTGCTCCAGAAGCAGAAAGAAGGCAAGAAGCGCATGAAGCAGGTAGGCAATGTTGAAGTGCCTCAAGAAGCGTTTCTTGCCGTGTTGAAAGTCGATAATTAGAAGGCATCTTGATGGATATTGATTTTCCTCTGGTTCTGGTTGTTTTGACCCTGGTGTCAGGGTTGATCTGGCTGGCAGACATACTGTTTTTGCGTAAGCGTCGTCTTGCGGAATCCCCGGTGGGCCATGGTGAAGGTGAAGACCTTCCTAAGGAGCCATACCTGGTTGATCTCAGCCGCTCATTTTTCCCGGTGCTGGCGGTCGTGCTCATCCTCAGGTCATTTTTGGTTGAGCCCTTTCAAATACCCTCGGGTTCCATGTTGCCAACCCTGGAGGTGGGCGACTTTATTCTGGTTAACAAGTACGCCTATGGCCTGCGCTTGCCCGTAGCCGGAACCAAGATACTGAGCATAGGAGAGCCCGAAAGAGGCGATGTAATGGTGTTCCGCTATCCGGAAGACGGGAAAACCAACTACATCAAGCGGGTGATTGGCTTGCCTGGCGATACGGTGCGTTATAGCAACAAGCAGTTGTTTATCAACGGCGAAAAAGTAGAAAGTGAGTTTGTTGTGCGCCTACCGCCGGTAGAAGTGCGCCGTGAGGACCTGGGTACTGTAGAGCATGACATTTTCTTGACCATGGGGCGCACGGGTGCTGCCGGAGAGGGTGAGTGGAAAATCCCCGAGGGTGAGTACTTCATGATGGGTGACAATCGCGACAACAGTAACGATAGCCGATACTGGGGCACGGTTCCCGATGAGTTGATTGTAGGCAAAGCTTTCGCGATCTGGATGCACTGGAAATCCCTCACCAGTCTGCCATCCTTCAAGCGTGTGGGTGGAATTGAGTAATTTTGACTATTCTGGAGTCCAGTTTTAATGAAACAAAATAATCTGTCCGCCATGGGTCGCCAAGGCGGCGCGTCAGCGCTTGTCATTCTAATTATGGTCCTGTTTTTTGGTAGTTTGCTCACGTTGGTGATCAAGGTTGGGCCAGCATACATGGACGATTACACCATCCAGGAAGCGCTTCAAGGCCTGGATGGCACAGAAGGGTTGTCGCAGATGGGGCCCGCTCAGATACTTACGCTGATCAATAAGCGCCTGAGCGTGAATAGTATCCGGGGTTTTGATACCAAAAATATTTCGGTTGAGAAAGACGGCGAGCTTGTTGTGATCGCTGTGGATTACGAAGTCCGTAATAACATTTTCCGCAACATCGATACCGTTGTTCACTTTCAGCACAGTTACGAGATGAAGGGTAAGTGAGTTCGCAACCAGACCTCGATCAGCTACAGCGACGGATTGGTTACCAGTTCAAGTCGCCAGAGCGTCTTATGCTGGCGCTTACGCACCGGAGTTACGGGAATCAGAACAATGAGCGACTTGAGTTTCTTGGCGACTCCATTGTGAATATGGTGATTGCCGAGTACCTGTTCCAGAGTTTTGATAAAGCCCGGGAAGGCCACTTGAGCCGGTTACGAGCTCGCATGGTGAAAGGGGTAACCCTGGCGGAGATTGGGCGAGAGTTTGATCTTGGAAGCTATATGCGACTGGGTTCCGGTGAGTTGAAAAGCGGCGGCTTCCGCCGTGAATCCATTCTTGCAGATGCAGTGGAATCGGTAATCGGCGCGATTTACCTCGATAGCGACTTTTACACCTGTCGCGAACAGGTGCTGCGCTGGTTTGAGGCACGCCTGCAGAAGCTGGATCTTCAGGACACTCAGAAAGATCCGAAAACCCGTTTGCAGGAATATTTGCAG
This sequence comes from Marinobacter sediminicola, assembly GCF_031157525.1. Classification (GTDB taxonomy): domain Bacteria; phylum Pseudomonadota; class Gammaproteobacteria; order Pseudomonadales; family Oleiphilaceae; genus Marinobacter; species Marinobacter sediminicola. The sequence continues at coordinate 20,350 of NZ_JAVIXR010000006.1, read as the reverse complement.
TCCCGACAGTTCCCCTTGCCGAGATACGATGTTATTTCGGTTGATGGAGAAGCTCATAACCAGACATTTCATGTGTCCTGTGTGCTGCCATCGCTGGATCGAAAAACCAGTGGAGTTGGCAGTAGTCGCCGTGTGGCGGAGCAGGAAGCGGCCCGTAGCGCGCTGAAACAACTTGGCGTGGAGACACCCTGATGAATGATATTACTCGTCCTGAAAACCCCGACAGCCGTTGTGGTTTTGTTGCTATTGTCGGCCGCCCGAACGTGGGCAAATCAACGCTGCTAAACCATATTCTGGGGCAGAAACTAAGCATTACCTCCCGTAAGCCGCAAACCACGCGCCATAAGGTGCTGGGGATTAAAACCGAGGGGCCGGTGCAGGCGATTTATGTGGATACGCCCGGGATGCATGTGGAAGAGCCCCGTGCACTCAACCGTTATATGAACAAGGCCGCTACCTCTGCACTTTCAGGCGTAGATGTGGTGGTGTTTGTGGTGGATCAACTCGCCTGGACCACTGCGGATGAAATGGTGCTCGAAAAACTGAGTAAGCTCGATTGCCCGGTTATTCTGGCGGTAAATAAGGTTGACCGGATAGAAAAGCGGGAAAGCCTGTTGCCGCATCTGGATATGCTTTCCAGAAAGCGGGACTTTGCCGAGATTATTCCCATGTCGGCATTGAAGGAAACCAACCTGGCACCATTGGAAGAAGCGGTGAGCCGCTTCCTGCCTGAGAGCGTCCACTTCTATCCCGATGATCAGATTACCGATCGCAGCGAACGTTTTATGGCGTCGGAAATGGTGCGCGAGAAAATCACTCGCCAACTGGGCGCCGAACTGCCGTACTCCGTTGCCGTGGAAATTGAAGAGTTCAAGCATGATGGCAAGACCCTCCATATATCCGCGTTGATCCTTGTGGAGCGCGAAGGTCAGAAAAAAATCATGATTGGTGATAAAGGCGACCGGCTGCGTAGCATTGGTCAGGATGCCCGAGCGGATATGGAACGCATGTTCGACTGCAAGGTTATGCTCAAGTTGTGGGTTAAGGTAAAGCGCGGCTGGGCCGACAGTGACCGTGCGCTAAAAAGCCTGGGCATGAACGACCTCTGAGGCTGTCACGCCCCCCTGAGGCACTATGAGAAAAGACGCGCAACAACAGGAGCCCGCTTATGTAATCCATAGGCGGCCCTGGCGGGAAACCAGCCTCATGGTTGACCTTTTCACTCTGAATCACGGCCGTTTGAGTGTGGTCGCTCGGGGTGCTAGCGGTAATAAAAGCCCACTGAAAGCTCAGCTTCAGCCTTTTCAGCCACTGATGTTGAGCTGGGTAGGGCGCGGCGACCTGAAAACCCTGACTGATGTGGATGTACGTGATGGCCAAGCCTTGCACCGCACAGTTTCCCTCTATAGTGGTCTGTATCTGAACGAGCTGATACAACGGGTACTGCCCGAGGCCGATCCTCACCCCACACTCTTTGCGGCTTACATTGAAGCGTTGGATCAGCTTGCACAGACATCGGATGTAGAGCCGGTATTGCGAAAGTTTGAGCAGGCGTTTGCCGCTGCCCTGGGGTACGATTTTCGCTGGGATGAGGTGATGGACACGGGCCAGCCTGTCCATACCGCACAGGTTTATTGCTACGATCCGGAACAGGGTATTGTTGCTGCAGTGTCTGCAGGTGTGCGTTTGCAAAATCTGCCCGGGGAAACGCTGTTGGCGCTTGCCAGTGGAGATTATGAATCTACCGCGAGCCGCCGAGTGTCAAAGCGGGTTATGCGCGTTTTGACGGATTATCTGCTTCAGGGTCGCCCGCTGAACAGCCGCAGTCTTTTTAACCACCTTTCTATTCGCTCATCATAAGGGAGAACGACATGAATCCTAGAGTATTGCTTGGTGTGAATATCGATCACATTGCCACCTTGCGTGAGGCCCGGGGAACACGTTATCCCGATCCTGTCCAAGCGGCACTGATAGCAGAAGAAGCCGGTGCAGATGGCATTACCATCCACCCCAGAGAAGATCGGCGTCACATTCAGGATCGCGATGTGTTGCTGCTTAAAGAAGTGCTGCAAACCAAAATGAACCTCGAGATGGCGGTGACCGATGCCATGCTGGAATTCGCCGAGAAAGTCCGCCCTGAGTGTGTTTGCCTGGTTCCCGAGAAGCGGGAGGAGCTGACAACCGAGGGTGGGCTGGATGTGGTTGGCCAGGAGAAGCGCGTGGCGAATGCTTGTGCGCGCCTTGCCAGGCTCGGTGCGGAAGTCTCGCTCTTTATTGATCCAGACCCTGCACAGATTGATGCAGCGGTGCGTTGCGGTGCACCGGTTATTGAGTTGCACACCGGGGAGTATGCGGAAGCGGTTGGTGCTGAAGCTCAAGATGCGACGTTCAGAGCGTTGTCAGACGCCGTCAGTTACGCCCGCAAAAAAGGGCTGATTGTGAATGCGGGGCATGGCTTGCATTATCATAACACTGAACGGATTGCGGCTATCCCCGGTATCAATGAGCTGAACATTGGCCACGCGATTATAGCCAGAGCCTTATTCACTGGCCTCAAAGAGGCTGTTAAGGATATGAAAGCCATTCTTGATCGGGTGAGCAGGCAAGCCTGAGCCGTTCTTACTGGTGTGCTGACACATCATCAGTTGGTTTCGGCCTGCTGATGATGTGCCCGGAACATTTGCTGCCAGTCTGTTTGCTCGCTCCAGATCTGCAGGCGCTCAATTGCTGACATAAGCTGGCTTTTCTGTAATTCCATGTCGGGTGCTGAGCATTTGAGAGCGGTTTCAAAGTGGTTTGCGGCAGAGCGCAGCTCCGGAACGCCGCAGTATCGTGTGGCTCCGTGCAACTTGTGCACGCACTCCAGAAGGCCTTCCAGGTCGCCAGTGTTCCAGAGCTGGTCGATGTTCGTGAAATCGGCTGGCAACTGTTCCAGCAACATGCTGAACAACTCTTCCGCCAAATCTGTTTTCCCGGCAGCCAGCTGGATCCCCTCATCCACGCTTACGCACTCCCGTTGCATTTTCCGCGTAGAAGGTCTCAGAGCGCGTCTGGTGTCTCGCACTTCGGGTACAGGAATCCGGCCCGCTTCACCGGGGCTTTGATAACGGTAACCGGTACACTCAAAGATGGTATCTGCAAGCTGTCCGCTGCTAATGGGCTTGGGCATATAGCCATCAAACCCCTGCCGGGTAAGGCGTTCCTGCTCGTCTGCCAAGGCGTGTGCGGTGAGGGCAATAATGGCTGTTCTGTGATTGCTGTTGTCCATATCACGGATTCGGGCGGTTGTTTCTACGCCGTCCATGCCGGGCATCTGAAGATCCATGAATACCAAGTCAAACGACTTTTGTCGGGCTTTGCTTAAGGCCTCAAAGCCACTTGAAGCGCCTTCCGCATCAATCTGATAGTCCTGCAGCAGGGTCATGACAAGCTTCAGATTGGCATCGTTGTCGTCCACTGCCAGCACTCGCGGCACGTTCACCGGAGCCGGCAGTCGAGCGGTGTAGTCCTGGCGTGAAATGCCTTGCCCGGATGTATTAATGCCGTGTACCAGGAGCAATAACTCATCGTACAGGGCGTCTCTGCAGATGGGCTTTGTCAGGTGGCCGCTGGCCAGACCTGCAAGCGGGGTGTCGTGGACGTCCAGAGTGGGTGTAAGGAGCAGTGTGCGGCAATCCCGCTCGATCTCCACGGTCCGCACCAGCCCGCAGTACTGGCTGGAGTTGAGTAGGTGCCGGGTAATGCCGATGATGGCCACCGCATACCCCGACTGGCTCTTCTGGGCCTCTTCAATCTTCTCCTGCATGGCGCTTGGGCAGGTAACCCGATCAACTGTCATGCCCCACTCACGTAATAGATGTTCAACCGCAAGGCCGCAGGTTTTCTGGTGCTCCAGATAGATAGCCCTCTCTCCCCGCAGTGCATCTCGGGGGGCGACGGCCTCACCGCTTGAGGACAGTTCAGGCGTCAGGGTAAACCAGAAGGTGGAGCCTTTGCCCAGTTCACTTTGCAAGCCAATCTGGCCGCCCATTTCTTCCACCAGGCGCTTGGAAATAGCCAGCCCAAGGCCCGTGCCGCCATATTGCCTTGCGGTAGATGCATCGGCCTGGCTGAATGCATTGAACAGCGACTGTTGCTGGGCCCGCGATAGGCCTACTCCGGAATCGGTAATGCTCAGGCGCAGGGTGACCCGGTTACCTTCTTTGTCTTCGTCTTCCAGGCTCGCCCGCAGGACGACTTCACCGGTCTGGGTGAACTTGATGGCGTTGTTGACCAGATTGGTAATTACCTGTTTTACCCGCAAAGGGTCGCCCATGATGTTATCGGGCACATCGTTGTATACCAACGGGACCAAATCGAGATTTTTGTTATGGGCCGCGGGGGCCAGCATTACCATCACTTCTTCCACAATATCCCTGAGCTGGAAGGGGACGCGGTCAAGGATCAGCTTGCCGGCTTCAATCTTGGAGAAATCCAGAATGTCGTTAATGATGGTGAGCAGAATTTCGGATGATTTGCGAATAGTGCTCAAATGATCCCTCTGCTGGCGGGGCAGAGGGCTTTTGAGCAGCAGCTCGGTAAAGCCGATAATGCCGTTGAGCGGCGTGCGGATTTCGTGGGACATATTTGCCAGGAATTCAGATTTTATGCGGCTGGCCTCCAAGGCTTCTTTGCGCGCGAAATCCAGCTCAATATTTTGAATTTCAATGGTTTCCAGAGTCTCGCGCAGGTCTTCGGTGGCCTGATCAATGTTTTGCTGCATTTCAGCCTGGGCTTTGCTCAGCTCCTCCGCCATGGCATTGAGGCCAGATTCCAGTTGCTCAAATTCCGGGCCAGCTTTGGTATGAATGCGGGTGTCCAGCTTGCCTTCCTTCAGCTTTGCTACGGCCTCGTTAAGTTCGAACACTGGCCCGGTGAAGGCGCGGCTCAGGCGCAGCGCGATCAGCAAACTGAAAATAACCCCGCCAAGAACCAGCAGAAGGGAAATCAGTAAGGCTTTGTAGGTCTCTTTTTCGGTGCGGATATGAGACATCTCCACAGCCACCCAGCCGAGAGGTTGCCTTTGCTCGGAAGAGGGTTGCTGTGAGCCCTGATCGTGGATGGACTGAATGATCAGATCCTGGAGAAAAACAGGGTTTACAAAACGGGTACTGGTCTTGCGGGTAATCCGGCTTGCCTCTTCGCTGACCAGTTCTTTGCTGTCGAGGTTGTCTGAACTGCCGGGCCCGGAGTGAAGCAAACGACGCCGGTTGCTGTCGAAAAAGGTGATTGAGCGAACATCCTGCTCTTCCAGCAGGGCGTTGGAAAGGTTGCTTAACAGGCTTCGGTTAGCCGTAAACAGCCCGTATTCCGAGCCGGCCGCGAGCTGGCGTGAAAGTGACTCGCCACGATCCCTCAGAAGGCTTTCAATATTGTTAACCCAGCTATAGGTAAAAAACATCCCAAGCATAAGGGTGGTGATAAGGGTGGGAACCAGAGTAACCACCAGCACCTTTTTGCGAATGCCCCAACGTCGCATACGATATTCCTGAAAAATAACTTAACGCCGCCTGTCTGGGCGGGTTACGTCCTTGTAATAGTAGGCCATCCGGGCGCGGATGATTTGATTATCCAAGCCGGCGGAGCCGAAAAATACGTTGCTTATATAGCCTTCAGTCATGGTTTTAGCGAGAAGCTGTATTGGGCGACTGGGGCCATAAGGCGTATCATGCCACGCAAAAGTGTACCACAGGGTTCTCATATGCATTTTCCAACAGTTGAAGATTATGTCGGGCATACGCCTCTGGTTCGATTACAGCGTCTTCCTGGCGAGACCAGTAATGTAATTCTGGCAAAGCTCGAAGGCAATAACCCGGCGGGTTCTGTAAAAGATCGGCCAGCCCTGGGGATGATTCAGGAGGCGGAGCGTCGTGGCGAGATTCAGCCCGGGGATACGCTGATTGAGGCGACCAGCGGTAATACCGGTATTGCTCTGGCAATGGCAGCCGCCATCAAGGGTTACCGGCTGGTACTCATTATGCCTGCCAATATGAGCGAAGAGCGCCGTGCATCCATGAGAGCCTACGGTGCCAAGATCATTACCGTAAGCCAGCAAGAAGGCATGGAAGCAGCCCGAGACATGGCGTTGAAAATGCAGGCAGAAGGCAAGGGTAAGGTGTTGGACCAATTCAGCAACCAGGACAACCCGCTGTCGCACTATCGCACCACAGGCCCTGAAATCTGGGAACAGACAGCGGGGCGGGTAACGCACTTTGTCAGTTCCATGGGTACCACCGGTACGATTATGGGCGTGTCCCGTTATCTGAAAGAGCGCAATCCCGATATCAACATTATTGGCTTGCAGCCTAAAGAGGGCGCCTCCATACCAGGCATCCGCCGTTGGCCGGAAGCCTACCTGCCCAGCATATACGATGCGGCTCGGGTGGATCAGGTGCTCGATATTGGCCAGCAAGAAGCCGAGGACACCATGCGCGCCATGGCTGAACGAGAAGGGATTTTCTGTGGCGTATCATCTGGCGGATCCATCGCCGCTGCACTTCGACTGTCTGCCCAGGTTGAAAACGCCATTATCGTAGCCATTATCTGTGACCGCGGCGACCGCTACTTATCCACGGGTGTGTTCCCGAACACCTGAACCTGACTGACGACACCAAGAGAACAGATTATGAGCAGACGACGCAGGAAGGTACTTCCTACGGAACCCGTACGCTGTGAAGTGGAAAAGCTTAGCCATGATGGCCGTGGCATAGCGCGTCAGGATGGCAAAATCCTGTTTGTCGATGGCGCCTTGCCAGGCGAAACAGTGATGGCCAAAGTGGTATCTAGCCGAAGCAAATTTGATGAGCTGCGCACCCTTGAAGTGTTGGAGTCAGCTCCTGACCGTCAAACACCTCCATGCGAGTTCGCAGACCTGTGCGGTGGTTGCAGTCTTCAGCATATGAGCAGCGCCGCCCAGATCCGCTTCAAGGAAGACACGCTGCGCGAGCAGTTCGCGCACTTTGGCGGTATAGAGCCTGAGGAGTGGATCGAGCCATTACGCCCGGACAGCACTTTGGCCTATCGGCGCAAGGCGCGCATGGGTGTGCGCTACGTGAAAGCCCGAGAATCGGTATTGGTTGGTTTCCGGGAGAAGCGCAACAGCTTTCTTACGGATATTGATCGGTGCGTGGTGCTGGATCCGCGCATTGGTGAGCGCGTTGTTCCGCTGCGCGAGTTACTGCACAGCATGGATGCCTATGCCCGCATTCCTCAGGTAGAGATTGCCTGTGGCGACGACACAGCGGCCATGGTTTTCCGCAATATGGATGAGCTGAGCACCGGCGACCGGGAAAAGCTGATTGCGTTCGGGCAGGCCCACGAGCTGCATATTTATCTGCAGCCGAAAGGGCCGGATACCGTTCACCGCATCTGGCCGGAATCGACAGGCCGGCAGGATGAACGGCTCAGCTACCGGCTTGACGCGTTCGACCTGACCATGAAGTTCCATCCCATGGACTTTACGCAAGTCAATGCGGATATCAATAAAGCCATGGTACACAGGGCCGTGGAGTGGTTGGATGTACAGCCCGGCGAACGGATTCTGGATTTGTTCTGTGGGCTGGGGAACTTTACGCTTCCCCTTGCGCGCAAGGGTGGCCAAGTGATTGGCGTTGAAGGCGACGATGCGATGGTTGTGCGGGGCCGGGAGAATGCGGAACTGAACGGGCTTACGAACGTTGCGTTCCACGGCGCGGATCTGCACGGTGACTTCACAGGCCAGAGTTGGGCGCAGGAGGGGTTTGATAAAATCCTGATCGACCCGCCAAGGTCGGGGGCAGAAGAGATCTGCAAGTACCTGACTGCGTTTGGTGCCAAGACTATTGTGTATGTGTCCTGCAACCCCGCCACCCTGGCTCGTGATGCGGGCGTAATGGCCCGAAATGGATACAGGTTGGTACGTGCGGGAGTGATGGATATGTTTCCTCATACCACGCATGTGGAGTCGATTGCGCTGTTTGAGCGCGGCTGACAATGAATGTCGTTGTGCGCAGCAAAGGATGGCTGTGTGAACCACCAGGAATAACAAAACAGATATGGTAAAAGTTCGCGAAGACTATGCAGTGGATGGCGATGGCCAGATTGATATCGATGGCTGGGTACAGCAGATATCCTCGCAGACCCATCTGGATGATGTGGCGCAATTCCGCAGGGCTTGTGAAAAAGCTGCTGAAATAGATCTACAGGCCTACCGTGAAGATCGTCTGTGGGCGGCTGGTTCCAGCAGTTTTCGCATCGGCATAGAAATGGCTCAGGTGCTCGCAGAGCTGCGTTTGGATCAAACCAGCCTGGTTGCCGCCATTCTCTACCGGGCGGTGCGGGAGGAGCGGGTCGCGCTGGAGGTTATCCGCAAGGAATTCGGCGACGAAGTGGCCATGCTGATCAACGGTGTTCAGCAGATGGCGGCCATTTCCTCCATACACCACCCTCTCAAAGGCAATGTGCTTGGGCAAAGTGAGGGCCAGCTGGACAACGTCCGCAAAATGCTGGTCACCATGATTGATGATGTCCGGGTGGCGTTGATCAAGCTTGCGGAACGCACCTGTGCTATTCGCGGCGTCAAGAATGCACCTGAAGAAAAACGCATGCGGGTGGCCCGTGAAGTATTTGATATATACGCGCCCCTGGCCCATCGCCTGGGTATCGGGCATATCAAGTGGGAACTGGAAGATCTTTCCTTTCGCTACCTCCATGAGACTGCGTACAAGAAAATTGCAAAGCTTCTGGATGAAAAGCGCCTTGATCGCGAGGGGTATATTCGCCGTGTTATCAGCACGCTTCAGGGGGAATTGAAAGCGTCTGGTATCGACGCCGAGCTTTCCGGTCGTGCCAAGCATATCTACAGCATCTGGCGGAAAATGCGCATTAAGGGCATCGACTTCTCGCAGGTGTATGACATCAGAGCTGTGCGCATTTTGGTGCCGGAGGTCAAAGACTGCTACGCGGCGCTTGGGATTGTGCATGCACTTTGGCGTCACATTCCTAATGAATTTGATGACTACGTGGCCAACCCCAAGGAAAATGGTTACCAGTCTCTGCACACGGCGGTTATTGGGCCTGATGGCAAGGTAATGGAAGTTCAGATTCGCACCCACGACATGCACGAAGATGCCGAGCTGGGTGTGTGTGCGCACTGGTTGTACAAGGGCACGGATAAAAACCAGAAAGCCTCCGGCTATGAAGCCAAGATCAACTGGCTTCGTCAGGTGCTGGAGTGGCAGGAAGAATTGGGCGATCTCTCCGGCCTGGCTGATCACCTTAAAACGGACGTTGTATCAGACCGGATATACGTCTTCACGCCCGATGGGCACGTGGTTGATTTGCCACAGGGCGCTACTCCTGTGGACTTTGCTTACCGGGTGCATACCGAGATCGGCCATGCTTGTCGGGGTGCAAGGGTAGACAGCCGGATAGTGCCGCTGACCTATCCCCTGAAAACCGGGGAGCAGGTATTCGTGCTCACGTCGAAGAACAATCCCTCTCCCAGCCGGGACTGGTTGAACCCCAGCCTGGGCTATCTTCAGACCTCCCGCGCAAGGGCCAAGGTAACGCACTGGTTCAAACAGCAGAACCGCGAACGCAACGTTACTGATGGGCGCGCCATTATTGAAGACGAGCTCAGGCGCTTGTCGTTGCACGACGTGGATTTCAGCCAGGTGGCGGTAAAAGTAAATTATCACAACGCCGAAGATATGTTTGCGGCGGTGGGAGCGGGTGACCTGCGCCCGGCGCATGTGGCTAATGTTGCCCAGCAAATGCTGGAACCGAAATCCGAACAGCTTGATCTGAAGCTGACGGCCCAGCGCCGCAAGCCATACGATACTGAGTCGGATATTCACATACTGGGTGTGGGCAAGCTGAAGACCCAGGTGGCGAAATGCTGCAAACCACTGCCGGGGGATGCCATAGGTGGCTATATCACCGTCGGGCGGGGTGTGACGGTGCATCGCCAGGACTGCCTTACATTCCTGAACTTGCGGGAATTCGAGCCGAACCGGATTATTGAGGTGAGTTGGGGTGGTCAGCAGGCGTCTGTTTACCCGGTGGATATCGAAATTGAAGCCTACGACCGGTCGGGTCTGCTGCGCGATATTACCCAGGTGTTGTCGCTATCAAAGAGTGATGTTTTATCGCTCCACACCATGACCAACCGGGATGACAACACTGCAACCATGATAGTAACGGTGGAAATCTCCAGTCTGGATCAGTTGGCGCGGTTGCTGGCCCAGATCCGCAACCTGCCCAACATTATCGACGTAAGGCGTAAGCGCTCATGACTTACTCCATTGACGATCTGAAAGTGTTGATGGCTCGGCTGCGCGATCCTGAAACCGGCTGCCCCTGGGATGCGAAGCAAACTTTCAGAAGCATTGTTCCGCATACGCTGGAAGAGGCCCACGAAGTGGCAGATGCCATAGAGCGGGAGGATTTTCGAAACCTTGAGGATGAGCTGGGCGATCTGCTGTTTCAGGTAATTTTCTACTCGCAGATCGGGGCGGAAGAAAGCCGTTTCAGTTTTGATTCCGTGGTCGATAATCTGGTGCGCAAGCTTATTCGGCGCCACCCTCACGTGTTCCCCGAAGGTACGCTGGAAAGCCGTATTGACCCGGATAACCGGCCTGACGAAGCCTGGATCAAAGAGAGCTGGGAACGCATCAAAGCGGAAGAGCGGGCGCAGGAGCAAGAAGCAGCTTCAACGGATGCGCCATCGCCAAGCCGGCTTGATGGAATTGCACGGGCACTGCCTGCAATGGTCCGTGCGGAGAAATTGCAAAAGCGGGCGGCAAGGCACGGGTTTGATTGGCCGAATATAGACCCGGTTTTTGACAAACTCCATGAAGAGATTGATGAGCTGAAAGAAGCCTGGCAGGCTGCCGGGTTGGGTGAAGGCGATCGCGACGCGGTTGAGGATGAACTGGGCGACGTGCTCTTTGTGTGTGTGAACCTTGCGCGTTTTATGAAGGTTAATCCTGAGCAGGCGATTGGGCGCACCAACCACAAGTTCGAGGCACGGTTCAGGGCGATTGAGCAGGCGTTGGTTCGGGAAGGCCGCGACTTCGACGAGCAAACACTTGAAGCGCTCGATGACATCTGGCAGTCAGTCAAGGGTGTGGAAAAGAAGAGTTGATCCTTAGCTTCGTCTACACTGGGTGAAGCAGGAGCTCAGTTGGGGCTCTGGATGTCACCAACAGGATGCGGGAGTCAGGTTCGATGAAAATCAAAGATCTGGTCAGTTACTGGGATAAGCACGCAAGCCGAAAGCTTACCCGTGATGCCCATGCTGTGGCTTTGTCTGATTTGCACCATCAGCAACTAGAAGCTTTGTCTGCACTTTATCCTTTGAAATCGCCTCAGGATCTGTTGCGCGACCTGATAACGGTGACGCTGGATGAGGTTGAAGCCGAATTCCCCTATGTGCAGGGAGATCAGGTAGTCGCCTTTGATGAAGAGGGCTTTGAAATGTATGAGGATAAGGGGCTTACACCGGAGTTTGTGCGCCTTAGCCAAAAGCATATCAAGCGACTTAAGGCTCGCCAGCTCGAATCAGTTGCCTGATTACGAGTCTTCCGGCAATTGTCTGGAATCGATGAGTTATTCTTTACGTTTGCCCAGCTTTTCGTCCAGCGGGCTACGGCTGGTCAGCTCGTCCAGTGCCGCGGCCACCATATCATTGAGAATGTCGCTTTCGCTGCGGTCCGGGTAAAGCTCGGCCAGAGCTGAAACCCTTGCAGCGTCTCCAAGAGGAAGCCTCAGGTTGTACTCGTGAGTGCGCTCTGCAAGCTCTTTCTTTTGCTCCCATTGCTTGGGCAGATCTGTGACTTTCATGGTCGCTCCTTAGGCACCTAAACGCCAATAGACTTTTCCAGTCGTTCCTTAGTATCGTTAGTTTACTTTGTCTCCGTCAATCCATAAGGACGCCAATGTGACCGAGCTACACCCTGATCTCCGAGAAAATGTCCGTATGCTGGGCGAACTGTTGGGCCAGAGCATACAGCGCCACCCCGGCCAGGAATGCTATGAGCTTATTGAGGAAATCCGGGCTGCCGCCAAAGCTGATCGCCGGCAGGAAAGCGGCTCTGGCCAGCGTCTGGTCAGCCTTCTTGGCAAATTGAGCGATGATGAGCTGCTGCCGGTCACGAGAGCCTTTAATCAGTTCCTCAACCTTGCGAACCTGGCGGAGCAGTACCACGGAATTCGCCGCAAGCGTGGGCATCAGTCGGATCTCATGGTTGAACCATTGGCGGGTGTGTTTGATCGACTGAAAGCTAGCGGAGTGAGTGCTGATGCACTGCATAAATGCGTGTCGGATATGCGCGTGGAGTTTGTGCTAACGGCGCACCCCACAGAAGTCGCCCGCCGCACATTGATCATGAAATACGATGAAATGTCGGATTGCCTGGCTAGTCTGGATCACGATGACTTGTTGCCGGCGGAGCGATATGCCATCACCGAGCGCTTGTCCCGGCTTGTGGCAGAAGCCTGGCATACCGATGAGATACGCCATGAGCGACCCACGGCAGTTGATGAAGCCAAGTGGGGGTTTGCGGTTATCGAAAATAGCCTTTGGCAAGCGTTGCCCCGGTTTCTTGCCGATCTTGATGCGTCACTTCAGGATGCAACGGGCAAAGGGCTACCATTGCAGGCAACGCCCGTGCGCATTGCGTCCTGGATGGGTGGCGACCGCGATGGCAACCCAAACGTTACGCACCAGGTAACCCAAAAGGTATTCCTGCTCGGGCGCTGGATGGCCGCAGATCTGTTTCTCCGCGACATCAAATCGCTGCGGGCTGAGCTTTCCATGTGGCAGGCGAACGATGAACTGCGTGGCTTTGCCGGCGATTCCCGGGAACCCTACCGACATGTGCTGGCGGAACTACGTGACCGGCTGATTAAAACCCGTGATTGGGCAGAGGCCTGCATTAATGGCGAACCTGCCAACAGCAATGGCATTCTGTTTGAAAATGAAGATCTCACGGCCCCGCTTGAGCTTTGTTATCGATCAATGGTGGAGTGCGGGCTTGAACACATAGCCAAAGGTGCCTTGCTGGATACCATTCGCCGCGCCCATACGTTTGGCCTGCCTTTGATTCGTCTCGATATCCGTCAGGAAGCCACCCGACACGCGGAAGCGGTTGCCGAAATGGTGGAGTATCTTGGTTTGGGTGATTATCTTTCCTGGCCCGAAGAAGACCGGCAGGCCTTTCTGGTTCGGGAGCTGCAAGGGCGCCGCCCGCTGGTTCCCCGGAACTGGGAACCTTCCGAACCAGTGCGCGAAGTTTTGGACACCTGTGAGGTGGTGGCGCAGCAAACGCCGGAAGCGTTAGGCTCTTACGTAATCTCTATGGCAAGCAAGCCATCTGATGTATTGAGCGTTATTTTACTGCTGCGTGAATCCGGCATGAAATTCCCCATGCGTGTTGTGCCGTTGTTTGAAACACTGGACGACCTGCGCGGCGCGCCTGAAAGCATGGCCGCCTTATACGAAGTGGAGTGGTACCGGGACTATTGTCAGGGGCGCCAGGAGGTCATGATTGGCTACTCGGATTCGTCCAAGGATGCCGGCCAGCTAATGGCTGCTTGGGCGCAGTATCAGGCCCAGGAGAAGCTTACTCAGGTGGCCGGCCGGTACGGTGTGCACCTTACCCTGTTCCATGGCCGTGGCGGCACCGTTGGCCGTGGCGGCGGCCCAGCCAACCGGGCGATTCTTTCCCAGCCTCCTGGGTCAGTAAATGGCAGCTTCCGCATAACGGAACAGGGCGAAATGATCCGGTTCAAGTTTGGCTTGCCCCAGCTTGCGGTGCAAAGTTTGACGCTATACACCACGGCGGTGATCGAGGCGACTCTGGCACCACCGCCTGAGCCTGAAGATGCATGGCGAGACACCATGGATTGGCTGACGGAGCGTTCGCTCAGGGCTTACCGGGAAGTAGTTCGGGAAAATCCGGATTTTGTGCCTTACTTCCGCCAGGTAACCCCGGAACAGGCGCTGGGTAAATTGGCGCTGGGCAGCCGCCCTGCGCGGCGTAAAGCCAGTGGCGGAGTGGAAAGCTTGCGGGCCATTCCCTGGATTTTTGCCTGGACACAAATGCGGTTGATGTTGCCCAGTTGGCTGGGTAGTGATGTGGCGCTGGAAGATGCAGCTAAAGAGGGGCGCTTGCCTGCCTTGCGTGAGATGATGCAGGGCTGGCCGTTCTTCCGTACCTATGTCGACATGCTTGAAATGGTGCTGGCCAAGGCGGATCTACGCATTGCCAGTTACTATGAGAAAACCCTGCTGGACGACGATAAGCTCCGAACACTCGGCGTAAGCTTGGGTGCACGGCTTGAGGGTTGCGTTCAGCGCCTGCTGGAGCTCAAGGAACAGGATGAACTGTTGGAAGACGAGCCGGTATTTGCCCACTCGATGCGGGTGCGCAACCCCTACACAGATCCGTTGCATTATCTTCAGGCAGAGTTACTGAGGCGTGACCGGGAGAGTGAAGGTAAGGGTGAGGTTCCTGAGCTGGTAGAACGCGCGCTTAAGGTTACAATGGCGGGGATTTCCGCCGGAATGCGCAACACCGGCTAAATCGACCGGGAACGGATATGGGGCCTGAGTGGCCCTGCCATAGATAACAGGAGTAGTGTTTTTGGCTCTCGCAGCGCGACTGGAGCGTTTTTTTAATCAACAAGGTATAGCTTATCGGGAGCTGCCCATCGACCGGGCTACCAGCCTGGATGAGGCGGTATCTGCGTTGGGCGAATCCCGGGTGAACGCCATTAAAGCAACACTGCTGATTGATATCAGTGGCATTGTTATGGCTGTGCATAAATACGACAGTGCGCTTGATACAGAAGCTCTGCGCCAATTAACGGGGCGCTATTTGCAACCCCTGACGGCGCAGCAGACCATACGACTGTTTGGTGATTGTGATCCCGGGTTTACCCCACCAGTTGGCAGTGCCTACGAGTTACCGGTGTTGCTGGATGAGAGTATTGCTCGGGCTGAGCGGGTGGTGTTTTCCAGTGGTACAGATCACTCCTTGGTAGAGTTGGATGGACCCTCGTTGCGATTGGCTATGGCTGGTAGCCGGGAAGGAAACTTGGCTATTCGCGGGCCAGGCAATAACGGTGGCCGGGATGCGCTGACGCTGGCAGAAGTGGCCAGTAAACTGAAAAAGCTGTACCGCCTGCCGCCGATGCCGGCACTGGCATTGCGTATTCTGCGCCTGACCTCCAACACCGAGGCCACGGCGCGGGAGCTGGCGGAGCTGATTGAGTTTGACCCTAGCTTGACCGCACAAGTAATGCGCTATGCCCGGTCGGCCCTGTTTCATTACCCCGGCCAGATTAACTCTGTTCAGGATGCTGTAACACGCGTACTGGGTTTTGACCGGGTTGCCCACATAGCACTGGGCATTGCTTCAGTGCGGGCGTTCGATGTGCCCAAGGCGGGCATTCTGGGCATGGACAATTTCTGGCGCCACTCGCTGTATTGCGCATTTGTGGCCCAGCGCATGGCGCCCCACTGTGGTGCAGACAAAGGTTTGGCCTATTTGTGTGGTTTGTTGCATAACTTTGGCTTGCTACTGGTGGGGCACCTGTTCCCAGCGGAATTCAAAGAACTTAACAAGCTGCGAGAAGCCAATCCAGAAACCAGCATGCAGTCTTTGGAGCAACAGGTTTTCGGGCAGGGCAGTGAACAGGAAATTATATCGGTCGGCCATGGTGCCATTGGTGGCATTCTGCACCGGCTTTGGGAGCTGCCTGATCCGGTCATCAAAGCCGCAGGTGTGCACCAGCAGCCAGGCTACCAAGGCGAGCACCAAAACTACGTGATGATGGTTCAGCTGGCCAACGCGTTGCTGAAAGAGCGGGGTATTGGCGACGAGTTTAATTCAGATGATCTTCCCTCGTTGCTGCATGGCTTGGGACTGGAGCCTGGATTCGTGGATGAGTTGAATGCCGAAATCGATCAGGTTGCCCCTGAACTGGATGCTCTGGCATCGTCACTCAACACCTGATAATGGTCTTCTGCGCCTCCGTTATACGTCAGTTTTCTGAAGATGATACGGAGGTCGACTTTCTCTGAAGTGCCTGACTTCGTATAATGCGCGATCATCGAACTTGATCAACATCGGTTTCGACGGGAGAGGTTGTCGCAAAGGCTCAGGTTTTTGCCACAGTTTTTCAAACTTTAATAACGAAAATGGGAGCACAGCTGTATGCGAATCATCATGTTAGGCGCACCAGGCGCTGGGAAGGGGACGCAAGCCCAATTCATTACTGAGCGTTTTAGTATTCCCCAGATTTCCACTGGCGATATGCTGCGGGCAGCTGTAAAAGCGGAATCCGAACTTGGGCTACAGGTCAAAGAAGTCATGGCGACCGGTGGTTTGGTATCTGACGACATCATTATTGCGCTGATTGAAGAACGGATTAAGCAGCCAGATTGCAAAAACGGTTATCTGCTGGATGGTTTTCCCCGCACAATTCCCCAGGCCGAGGCCTTGAAAGACCAGGGTATTGTGATCGACTACGTTGTCGAAATCGCTGTGGACGATGAAGAGATTGTTAGCCGTTTGTCTGGCCGCCGCGTGCATGAGGGCAGTGGCCGCATTTATCACGTCAAGTACGATCCACCCAAAGTGGAAGGTAAAGACGATGAGACAGGTGAGCCGCTGATGCAGCGTGCAGACGACAAGGAAGAAACCGTTCGCAAGCGCTTGAAGATCTACCACGATCAGACCGCGCCGTTGATCGGCTACTACCAGGATCTGGCTAAGACACAGCCGGAAGCGGCGCCAGAGTATGTGAGTGTTAAAGGCGTAGGCAGCCTGGACAGTATTCGCGAACAGATTAGTGCTCGCCTCAAATAATCCACTGATGTTCTACCGAGGCCATTCACGCCTGTGAAACTTTTGGCACTGGACACCTCCTCAGAGGGCTGCTCTGCAGCCCTTTTTGTTGATGGTGAGGTTATCGAGAAGTTTGAGATTGCACCCAGAGGCCATACACGCCTTCTGATGCCAATGCTGCGAGAGTTATTGGCGGAACAAGGGCTCAAACCAGCCAATCTCGATGCCTTGGCATTTGCCCGTGGCCCAGGATCCTTTACCGGCGTTCGTATCGCCACGGGTGTGATTCAAGGATTGGCATGGGGACTAGACCTCCCTGTTGTGCCTGTATCTTCGCTCGAAACGGTTGCTCTTGGTGCCATTGAAACCCTGCAGTTAACTGAAGGCAATGGCGTAGCTGTGGCCTTTGATGCCCGTATGAGCGAAGTCTATTGGGGCTGCTTCCTGAATCGTTCGGGCCTACCAGAGTTGGTGGGCGAGGAGCGAGTTTGTTCACCTTCGAAGATTGCTCTGGAGCCCGGCGTTGTGGAGTGGGCTGGCGCAGGCCAGGGTTGGGCTTTTCGCGACAAGATGCCCCCCGTGGTTTCAAACCTGATCACTGCGGTGGATGAATCTCTCATTCCCCGAGCCGCCTGGGTAGCACGCCTGGCCGCTTTGAAGTTTAGTCAGGGCTTGGCTGTGCCGGCAGAACAGGCGCAACCGGTGTACATCCGCGATGAAATCACCTGGAAGAAATTACCGGGTCGTGAATAAGGTTTTTATCTGATGTCACGCCCTAAGGCTTCAAGCGCCTCCTCTGAAAACGCGATTATTCCTCTGGCAGTTGCCCGAAGCCCACTAGGTGATGAGCACAAAGCCAAGCTGCTCAGTTCTGAATTGTCCCTGCCATACCTCGGCGCCGTGCGGCCCAAAGACGTGCGGCATGCCAGCGCCTTGCTGTTTCTGGATGAGAACGGCTTGTGTCTCCAAGTGGCCGGGAAGGGTGCGCCAGGCCCTGTGAGGGCAGAGTTTGTAACCGGTAAGATGGGCTATCGTCGCGAGCATGGTGGTGGTTCAGGCCAGCTTGTTGCTCGCGCTGTCGGCTTGCAGAAAGCCAAAGCAGGCCTGCATGTTCTGGATGCGACAGCAGGTTTGGGTCAGGACGCGTTTGTGCTGGCCAGCCTCGGTTGTCGGGTTAGCCTGTTTGAGCGTAACCCCGTGATTCATGCGTTGCTGGCGGATGGTTTGGCCCGGGCAGCTCTTAATATGGATTGCGCACCTATCATCGCCCGAATGACGCTCAAGGCTGGTAGCAGCATTGACTGGCTGACGAGCGCCGAAGAGGCCTCAGAGACGCCTGATGTGGCCGACGTTATCTACCTCGACCCCATGTTTCCCCACAGGGACAAATCTGCGCTGGTGAAGAAAGAAATGCAGGTGTTCCGAACGGTAGTGGGCGATGACGACGACTCAGAAGCTTTGTTGAACGCTGCACTGGCCACCGCAACCTATCGTGTGGTGGTTAAACGCCCGCGGAAGGCACCGGCGATCCCCGGGCCTGAGCCCAGCACCCGGGTAGAGGGTAAGAGTAGCCGTTACGATATCTACTCAATCCGCGCGTTACCCTCACGCTAGCCCGCTAGTCGATCCTTTGCCCACTGACGCTCCGCGTTACGAGGCCATTACAAGCCCTGCCTGACCTCCTTAGACACATTTGGGCCTAACCTGGCCGCCAGGTTTGGAGCTGGTGGGGTTGTAGTTCCCATGATATTCGAAGATCCGAATCTAACCAGCGCAGGCGCGCATGCTGCAGGAGTTATACGAACGCGTTCGCAAAACGCCAAAACTCTCCAGAGAAAAGAAGGTAACTATCTGATAGGGTTGGAAAGTTGAAGCAGGAAGGGTGGAGTTATACGCCCGTGGTGGGAGCAGGAGTGGCTCGAAATAGGGCGTATAACTCCGGCGGTAGCCGTGGTAGTTGGTGCTCAAGAATTTGTTTTTATTTGGAAAATCGTGTTTTCTTGAGTGTGTTTGAATGGAGTTTTACGAATGAGTGATATACGAACTCGTTCGTATAATTAGCTGTTATATTTTTCTAGGGAGTTTCCATGGGCCTGTTTAGCTTTTACAAAGGTCGGAAAGTTGGCAGTCCTGCAAAGGTCGAGGCTCTACAGAAAGGGCCGGTGAGGCAACGAATTGATGTTGTGGAGCTGGCACTAGAAAATGGAGATAAAGGCGTGGGGTTGAAAGTGGTCGCCACGAGCTTTTTATCCTATCAAGCACTGCCGGTTTCGCTGAATAAAGAGCAGGCCGTGGAGCTTGCCCAGCGGATACTTAAGGCGGTGGATGAGGACTAAATATAACCAATGCAGGCACGGCGACGTCTACTACATTGCGGCTTCGCCTTCATTTCGTAGCCGCGCATGCTGCAGGCGTTAAACCTCTATGAAAATTGAGCCATACAATATAGTCGGTGATGTGAGCTTGGATATTCGAGATAGCGAACTCTTGAATCACCTTGGTGACCCAGAGCGCCAATCAACGAATAGTGTCGGTCTTCTCGAATTCGACTTTGGGTCTCGAGTATTTCGTTTCGACTCAACTGGCACATTGAACGAAGTTACTATTGAGTCTGAGGTAATTGAAGTTGAGGGTGTGGCAATACCGTTTAAGTATCTTGCTTCACACATTAATGCTGAAGACGAAGGGGCATTTGTAAAGTATGGCTTTATTGTCAGCCCTGCATTTGGTATGGCTTTTGACCCAGAACATAGTCCATGGGTCACTGTACTTACAAAAACAGGTTTGGCAGCATGGGAAACGGTTTAACAAGGCCAAGCAACCTCAGCCACTTCGTGGCTTGGACAGCCTTGCAGCCGTGCTTTTTGTGCATGGCTACGCCATTGTTGCACAAAAATCACAACTACAAGTCTGCCGTTGTTGGCAACGTTACAAATACGGTAGGAGTTGAGTATGGCTAGGCTAACTTTCATCTTTTTATTGGTTTTTGCGCCGCCCCTACTCGCGGATTGGTCCACCGTACCAGATCTTGAGTCACGCACCCTCTGGCAACTGGTTGCAGAAAACCGGGCCGAGGTGGTTTCCAGTGTCGGTTTCGGGAGTCCCGAAAGCAGTCACTCCAAACAAACTGTTTTCAGAATTCTTAAAGCAGATAAGTCCGATGGCGATATACGCTGGGCAGTCGATCCTGATGGAGGCTTCCGGCCAGTCATGTGCACCGAGTCTTGGCAAAATAGATTTCAATACCGAGGATCGTCTTGCTCCATTCCTGGGTGCGAGCCTGATACTAAAGAGTGTTTGGATTCAGTGACGAAAAACTTGTAACAAGGTGGTCAACGGGACGCCAACTACGCTGTGCTCCGTCGGCACCCATTACCACTGGCGTTAGGCAGAAAACATGGTCGAGCATGAAGACCTCAAAACTAGAAAAGTTCTCGCTGAGATATCGCTATTTCCGATGGTGATATCAGGTAGGT
>NZ_JAVIXR010000005.1 GCF_031157525.1 Marinobacter sediminicola | reverse complement strand
AACTGGTCGCTATGAGATTGAGTATGAAAACGGTGTTAAATGTATCAAAGAAACGCCGAAGTCATATCGTGTTGAGAGATCTGACGGCAGCACAAAGCTGGTAAGGCAAGACTTGATTCGGAACTTAGAAGAGGTGCCTGGCCACACATAACCAGGCCAGTCACGGCGACGCCTACTACATTGCAGCTTCGCCTCCATTCCGTAGCGGCGCATGCTGGCGGCGTTATGTGCAAGGAAAGCTCGCGAAATCATGAAGGCTTTAAAGGTTGTCGGACTAATTGTCGTTGCCCTAATCGGGGCGTGGTATCTATTCGAGGATTACTGGTATAGACAAGCTATTCCCGAGAATATTGGTCTCAGTTACCGCATTTCTATTACCTCGGATTCCGGGCTCAGGGAAGGTTGTGGTACTGCCGTCTACAAATTGGGCGGTAAAACAGCAGAATCCATCCAAGAACAAGGTCTTAAGTTTTTTGAGGAATCAGGGCAGGCTCGAGGTCATTCTGACCGGTACTATACGTATGGGGAGTGGATGGAAACTCCTAGGGGTGACTGGGCCAGGTCGGAAAATTGGTCATATGAACTGCTTTGCGGCGGGAGTATTGGTGACTCTTTGTATGACGACATAGTAGAGAGCGGACGAACCGGTGGTTCGTACTATTCGTTCATGGATGAGGCCGTCCTGATGGTGATACCCGACAAGAAACTGGTGGTGTTCAGTTTCAATGGTTAAAGCACATAACCAGTGCAGGCACGGCGACGCCCACTACATTGCGCCTTCGGCTTCATTGCGTGGGCGCGCATGCTGCAAGCGTTATGCATTAAGGGAGAAACTATGAGTATCAAGGATGATTGGGGAAAAGTTAAGGCGGTACTGGAGCAGGGGCAAGCCTCGACTCTCTATTGTTCAATCGCAACCGTGAATCCGGACGGAACACCTCACATAACGCCTGTGGGCACAGTATTTTTAGGTGATGATCAGCGAGGGTATTTCTTTGATCACTATGCCCAAGCTTTGGGTAGCAATATTGATCAAAACCCTCACGTATGCATCATGGCGGTAAACGCAGGCCGCTTTTTTTGGCTGCGCTCTCTACTAAAAGGTCGCTTCGTTACCCCACCTGGAGTGAGGTTATACGGCAAAGTTGGGCCGATTCGTGAAGCTACTCCCCAAGAAGTCGAAAAAATAGAAAAACGGGTTAAGCCGTCGAGCTGGATGAAAGGCGCTCGGCAGCTCTGGACAGACTTCACCCATGTTAGAGACATTGAATTTACCCACTACAAGCCAGTCACTTATCCTGTGATGATGGATGGCATGTGGCCGAAACATGCATAACCAGACGGTCAACCGGACACCAAAAGCTTACTGCTTTTGGTTCCCTTCGCTGGCGCTCCGGTGCCGGTTACCTAAGCGTTATGCAAAAGGAGTAACGGTCGACTAATGGAAATTATAATTAATCCTTTTGGTGACCCATCGCAGCACAAAGTTGAGCGAGAGAAGGAGGAAGTTGAGAGCCTTCTTCAGAAATTTGAAAGCTATCCGGGGGGCTATGTTCCTGCTGAGGTAGGCACCAAGAACATCGGCAAAGGAGCAGACTGGCTCGTTGTCTCCGTGACGATTCTGTCTGGTGCAACCGGCCTATTTTTTGCCATTCCCGCAGCTCATAAGAAAGTCAGAGAAACACTGGAAGAATGGGACAGGATCTTCAATGAGTTCAAACGATTGCTTGAATGGCTCTCTATTAAAAAACCAGTGATGCTACCCGATGAGTACCTCTTTCTAGAGGCATTATCCAGATTGGATGAGGAATGCGAGGCTTCTGAATTGATGTTCTTGGGCGCCAATAAGATCCCAACAGACAATCCGAGCCTCCAAGGATTCGAAGACATGGTTTTTAGCTTCCAAGATGGAGGCATGATTGAGAGTGTAGCTGTGTCTAAATCTGGCAAAGTTCTCTGGCATCATAGCGTCGAGTCTGCCGGGAATGAATAACAATTCGCGGCACCCGGACGCACTAAAGTGCGCCGGTGCGCTCTGGCGTTAATAAATGTACAGAAGGAGATCCCCTCATGGGGCTGAAGGGAAGCTGTTTGTGCGGTGAGATAAGTTACGAAATAGACTCTGTGGATATGCCCATTGTGCATTGCCACTGCCAAACTTGTCGTAAAGCCCACGCTGCTCCATTTGCCTCTACGGCTGGCGTAAAGCGCGAGAATTTCCGCTGGCTGAAGGGTACAAGTTCCATTTCAACGTTCGAGTCCTCGCCAGGGAAATTGCGTCATTTTTGCAAATGCTGTGGGTCTCAGTTGGTGGCAGAGAGGCCGGCGCAGCCACATGTAATCGTTCGGGTAGCTACTTTGGACATTGATCCTGAATTGAGGCCAGAGGCTCATATTTGGGTTTCACATGGCGCTCCATGGCTTGAGTACGAGGGTGTGCGCAAACACCGAGAATGGCGTGACGACATTTAACCAGTCAATCAAGTTCGTTCCGGCCTGCGGCCTCCACCGGACGCCACTGACGTGGCGCCGCCAAGCTCAGCGCTAACGCTCACCCCTCGCGGCCAAAGTAACCCAAGATGCCTCTGCGTCTACAAGGTATTTATAGAGCCCCCGGATTGTGCTCTCATCGAACATCCTCATTTCCGGTGTTGAATGGCACTCCTTGAGTTCAGCCAGTTCTGCATCACTCAGTTGTTCCAGCATAACGTAACTGACTAATTGGCTATATTTTGTCGTTTCACGGGACATCTCTTCGAACTCGGCCTCATTATAGTATGAGTCCATCATTTCCCGGGTTCGCCCTAACATCGGGTACTTTTCCTTCATGTCCAGATTCATCAGCCAGAACATCTGCTTTGTGGCCTTCAGCCAGATTTCCGGATTGCGATATTGGCTCTGCAGAGGTTTCATTTTTTCCATTCGATCAGGGTCTGGCTCGGTAATGCCCAGGTCGAGGGGCACCAGTTTATCGCGAAAGGCCTGTGCGCCCTGCTTGGTCAGTCGCTGGTATTGAGCGAATTGGTATTTTTTCATGGCATCACTGGTGAAGCATTCCATTAGGCCCGCCAGATGCTTTTGTTCCAGGGATTTGGTGAACTCCTGCACCGAATAGCTATAAATCGCCTGGATATCGAGCTTACCGGCGAAGTCGCGGAGAATCCGTGCAAGCTTTTCGGTGGGCGCTCCCCGGGCAGTCCGGTTGTTGGCCTCAGAAACGCTCAGGCGGAAAGATAATACTTGCAGGTCAAGTCGACTGGCTTCTACGAGCTTTTTTACGTCATCCGGTGAGACTTCTGCTCTGGCCAATGGCATGGTGACCAGTAACAACAGTACAACAAGGTACTTCATAACGACCGCAAGCACTGATTAACTCAGAGCACTCCTTTGCGTTTTTTGAAAAAGCAGGGCGCAATGGTACCACCTGAACCTTAGTTAATGTGGAAGTGGCCAGCAAAACAAAGAGTCTGCGTGGCGGTTAGTATCGGGCTCGTGAAACGCACCTCACTGTGTCTGAACCATCTCATCCGTCACCTTGTACTCACCCACTAGCCACCGCAGAATTTCAGTGGCTGCCGGGTGATCATAGGCATCGTATGTGCGCATTAAGCTTTGCCGCTTTTCCTCGCTGATTCGCCCAAGCCCTGCGTCCTGAAGTACCAGCAAATCACTGTGAAGCTGCTCTGCCAACTCCCTTCCCAGCACTTCCTTGGCAGCATTGAAAAACGCATGTCCGTACTGGTATTCAGAACCCTGGCGATAGGATTCCGCCAGAGTTATGGCAGGTATCCTGGTTAACGTAGGCTGAAGCGCCGGGTTGATGCCATGGCCAGAAATATAAGCCCCGTTAGCCGCCGGCCGGCCTGTAAACCCTCGCAGGTGGAGGTGCTGCGACATGCGGTCGCCATCGTTCACCGGGTAGTTGTCCCAGAGCACAGGTTTGCGCCCAAGCTGCTCATTCACCCGTTTGAGGTGCCCCGGAGAAATCTCTCGGGAACAGACCTCCTCTCCGGTCCAGAAAACCTGGATGTCATGATCCAGCAGGCGGCCAAGGGTTTCCAAATAACCCGGTGGGCGCTCTCCAAACACACGGTCCAGCACCGGATCATCCGAATAGTAACTGGGGCATATTGAGAGAACCCGAGCCTGAGTGCGCTCCCGAATCCAGTGCATGATTTCTACTTGAGTTTCAGCAAGCCCCGGAGTGTCGGCGCGCATGTCATCAAACAGTATGGCCAGCTCATCAATCCCGATACGATCAAGCTGTTCGAGTTTTGTGGCCAGCGCGCTACGGGCGGCATCTTCAAAGTTATTGAAGATTTCAAAGGGGCTCAGGCCAATACCAAATCGCAGGCCTTGCTTACGGCAAAACCGGCCAAACTCCGCTAATTCTGAAACCATTTCCGGCGGGTGAGGCTCTTGCCAGCGGCGGCGCAGAAAGGCGTCGGCCTTGGGTGCATACAGATAAAAGCCGTATCCATGGGGCGCCAGCGCGCGAACCAGCTGCTGTCGCTCCTGCCAGTTCCATACTGGCCCGTAAAAGCCTTCGATAATGCCAAGTGTTGTACCCATGGCGCTCTCCCTATCAGCTCGGTGTGTTAACACATGGTATACCTACCGCAAGCGAATGGTATATCTCATCCGTATTGTCGGGCGCAAAAGCAAGCTACTATAAAGCGAAATCCCGACGGAACCGGCTATGAACCCATCTCAGGCAAGGCTGGGCAGTCTTGATGCATTGCGCGGCCTCGCAGCTCTGGGGGTGGTGCTTTTTCATTATCTGCCCTATTACGACAAACTCTTTGGCCATTCCTTCGAGTTGCCACAGCTGCTGACAGACACACTGCTCTTTGGCCGTTACGGCGTGCATCTGTTTTTCATTCTCAGCGGTTTCGTTATCTTCATGACCCTTGAGCGCACCCGTAATGCCGCCTGGTTTGGTTTGGCTAGGGCGGTGCGGCTGCTGCCAGCACTGTGGGCCGGCATTATTCTTACGTTCACATCTGTGCATTTTCTGGGCCCCGAAAGCCGCGCGGTCAGTTTTGAAACGGCCTTGCTCAACGCAACCTTACTCCATGAATATTTTGGCGCTGAGCATGTGGACGGCGCTTACTGGAGCCTTGTAATAGAGGTGACGTTCTACAGCTGGATGGCGTTGTTGTTTTATACCTTGCGAGACTGGTCACGGCTGCGCCTGGCCTTCTGGGTGTGGATGCTGGTGAGCTACGTGGGCGTGATCTGGTGGAAACAGATACCCGAGAGTGTGGAGTTCCTGGTCAAAGACCTGATGTTTGTGAAATATGCCCCACTGTTTATCGGGGGCATGCTGATTTACCGCCTATACCGATACGGCCGCCCGGTGGTGGGGGATGCCGTATTGCTGGCACTGGCGGTTTGCCACGGGCTACTTGCCTACAAAATGCCTTACAGTCTGTTTGTTGTGGGCTGCTTCGCGGTGTTTGCTATGGCCGTTGCCGGGCAACTGAACTGGCTGGCCAACCGGCCTTTACTGTGGCTGGGCGGTCTCTCGTACAGCCTGTATCTGGTGCACCAGAACATTGGATATGGGGTGATTAGCTGGAGCTACAGCGCAGGCCTGCCGGGATGGTTGGGCGTAGCTCTTGCGCTCTGCACAGCAATCGCGCTCGCCTCACTGATTCATTACACCGTTGAGAAACCCGCGCAGCGTCGGTTCAGAAGCTGGCGCAACCGCAATAGCACAGCGCGGACAATCGGCACCGCAGCAAAAGTAGCCGAATAGGCTAATCTGTGATCACTGGCTTGAACAAACCCCCGATTAACGGAGTTCGACCATGGAAATAAAAACCTTTGAAGACCTGATTGACTGGACTCGCCAACTGCACTCCCACTTGGCAAAGTGCCTGCATGATGCAGCGGAAAAGCACAGCAATGAGCGCGCAAGTGCGCTGATGGATTACGTTGCCAGCCATGAAACCCGGTTGGCAAATGCGGTTGTAGAATTCGAAAAGCAGGCCGACCCCAACGTGATGCAAACGCGCCTTTATGATTATCAGAAGCACACACCGTTTACCCCTGGAGCGGCCTGCGACCCTCGGCTCACCACCATGAGCTTTGATGACATAGCCAGAGAAGTCTTTGCCTTCCACGATGAGGTTATGGAGCTGTACAAAACACTCATTGGCAAGGCGGAAATCGAAGGCGCAAAAACACTACTTGAGGACTTACTCGCCCTTGAGCAACACGAAGCCATGCAGCTTTCCAGCCAGATCGGGCGAATGGCCGACCTTTGAAGCCGCCCTACGACCTATGTCGTACCGGGTTTGTTTTTCATTTTACTGTGGTGAGTTACTTGATAATGTAAACTAGTTGAAAGACCTCTCCAAAGAAGGTCCGGCTCGATCCATAACAATGACAAAAGGACACAAGAGCAATGAAAATTCGTTCTGTTCTATCGGCAGCCGTACTCGCCGTAGCTGCTACGCTCACCTCAGCACAAGCATTTGCACAAGACACTTTCACCCTGAAAATGGCAGAAACCTGGGGCCCTAACTTCCCGATTTTTGGCGACACCACCAAGAACTTCGCCAAGTCCGTTGAGGCCATGTCTAACGGCCGCCTGAAGATTCGCATAGATTCTGCCAACAAACATAAAGCGCCTCTGGGCGTATTTGATATGGTGAAGGCTGGCCAGTACGACATGGGTCACTCCGCCTCTTATTACTGGAAAGGCAAGGTTCCCGAAACTCTGTTCTTCACCAGCATGCCCTTTGGCATGAATGCCATGGAACAGTATGCCTGGTTTTATCATGGCGGTGGCATGGAGCTTATGCAGGAAGTGTACAGCCCTCACAACATGCTCTCCTTCCCCGGCGGTAACACTGGCGTTCAAATGGGCGGCTGGTTTCGCGAGGAAATCAAATCACTGGATGACCTGAAAGGTCTGAAAATGCGCATCCCGGGCTTCGCCGGTGAAGTCTTCGCGGAAGTGGGCGTGAACCCCACCAACATTGCACCGGGCGAGCTGTACACCGCGCTTGAGCGTAACACCATTGATGCGGTTGAGTGGGTAGGCCCAGCCCTGGATTTGCGCCTTGGCTTCCAGCAGATTGCCGATTACTACTACACCGGCTGGCACGAGCCCTCCACCGAGCTGCAGTTCCTGATCAACAAGAAAGTTTGGGAAAAGCTACCGGCTGATCTTAAGGAAATCCTGCGTGTCGCCATGCGCACCGCGTCCTACGACATGCTGGTGCTTTCTCAGCACGCCAACGCGGAAGCCTGGGCCAACATCAAGAAAGACTACCCGAACGTGCAAATCAAACAGTTCCCGCAGGACATTTTCCAGGCTATGTACGATGCCAACAAGAAGCTCCTGAAAGAAGCATCTGAAAGCAACGAGCAGGCAGCCAGAATTGTAAAATCCCAGCAGGACTATTTGGAACAGAGCCGCGCTTATACTGATATTTCTGAACGCGCCTACCTGAACACTATGGGCACAGTGCAGTAAGATAGCGTCTGAAAAGGAGCCGGGATCGCTCTGAAGGTGATCCCGGTTTTATTGTTTATAGCAACAGCAAAATCGCCAGCCCCCAGGCGGAGGATAGTGAATGCAGTGGATTATAAAGCTGGATGAGGGCCTCGCCCGTGTGTCCATTTTTTGCGGCTGGATTGCCTGCGTCGCAATGCTACTGATGACGGGCAACGTGTTTTACGATGTTGTCGCTCGATACGCGTTCAATGAAGTATCCATCGGCATGCAAGAAATGGAATGGCACCTTTACTCAGTGGTATTTCTGCTCGGCATCCCTTACGCATTACGCACTGACGGCCACGTAAGAGTTGACGTGTTTTACACACGCTGGAGTGGCAAGGCCAAAGCCTGGGTGAACCTGATAGGCGCCCTACTATTCGTTGTGCCATTTGCCTGGTTGATAGGGATTTACGGGTATGATTTTGCGTTGGACGCCTACGCCATGGGCGAAGGCAGTGGCGATCCGGGGGGATTGCCCCATCGGTGGATCATCAAATCTGTGATCCCGCTATCGGCGTTTTTTATCGCTATTGCCGGCCTTAACATGGCCACTTTTGCCTTGCGCGTGATGGCGGGCGACAAACAGTACGATGTTGAAAACAGCGGAGGTGGCCTCGCATGATCGGCATGATTATGTTCCTCGTCGCCCTGTTCATGCTGATGCTGGGCTTCCCTGTTGCGTTTACATTTGGCGGCGTAGCATTGTTCTTTGGTGTGTTTGCAGAAGGCATGGAGCTATTCGCCTTCATGCCCTATCGCATCATGAGCGTTATGCACAACACGGTGTTGATGGCCGTGCCCCTGTTTATCTTTATGGGCGTTGTTCTGCAGCGCACACGCCTGGCAGAGCAATTGTTAACGTCCATGGGCCGTTTGTTTGGTGGCCTGCCTGGCGGTTTGGCCATATCGACCATTCTAGTGGGCGCGCTGCTTGCCGCCTCCACGGGTGTTGTAGGGGCCAGTGTGGTTGCCATGGGATTGATCTCTCTGCCTGTCATGTTGGCTCACAAGTATGACAAGCGCCTGGCAACCGGCACTATTTGTGCGGCGGGAACCTTGGGACAAATAGTTCCCCCGTCGATCATCCTGATCATCCTGGGCGATGTGCTTGGGCTTCCCGTTGGCGATCTGTTCAAAGCTGCTGTCGGGCCGGGCGTCGTTCTTATCGGCCTCTACATTGTTTATATCCTGGTCATGACCCGCTTCAAGCCGGAGACTGCCCCGGCCATGCCGAAAGACAACAGCGTGTCCCGCAAAAAGGAAATCATGAACGCCCTGCTGGCGATCATACCGCCGCTGGCGTTGATTGTTATCGTGCTTGGCTCAATCTTTACCGGTATCGCAACACCCACAGAATCCTCCGCATTGGGCGGCGTTGGCGCCATTATTCTGGCCATCATCTATCGTCAGTTCTCATTCCAGATGGTGTGGGACGCCTCGAAAGATACGGTTAAAGTAACCGCCATGGTGTTCGCTATACTGATCGGTGCAACGGCCTTCTCAATGGTCTTCAGCTACACCGGGGGCGATTACTTGCTGGAAGAATGGATGCTGGCGCTTCCGGGCGAGAAGTGGGGTTTTATCATTCTCGCCATGCTGGTGATTATGGTACTGGGCTTCTTCATCGACTTTGTGGAAATCTCCTTCATCATCGTGCCAATTCTGGCGCCGGTGGCGGAAGCTCTGGGCATCAACATGCTCTGGTTCGCCATACTCATCGCCATGAACCTGCAAACCAGCTTCCTCACCCCGCCTTTCGGATTCTCCCTGTTCTATCTCAAAGGGGTCGCGCCGCCAAACGTTCGAACCGTCGACATCTACAAAGGGGTATTGCCGTTCATCCTGCTGCAGGTGCTGGTACTCGCGATGATCGTGGTATTCCCGGAGTGGTTTGGTATGAGTTCGTCTTACTGAGCCTTTCTGCAGCCGGGTCGCCCGACCCGGCTGTTACTCTTATCCCCGCACCGACCTGACAAACGCAAAACATTTTCTATACTGAACAAACGATCAAACATTCTCAGATGAGTATTCGGGATTAGCCTTGGCGGCGAGCTGCCGGCCTGAACAGCAATGTTAAGGTAAAGAGGAAGAGTCCGTGAACCAGAACAGCGTCCCAAAGAGCATTAAACGTAACACTCTATCCACTGGGCCAAATGAACATTCCAATCAGCGTCATGTCCTGAACCTTCCTTTAAAGGACACTCATGTAGAGCGCGCACCCCACACCCACGAGCGCTGGCTGATAGCCAAGCTGTTGCGCATGGCTGGGTCTCCCCCGGTCCGCTTCCAGCTATGGAACAGCGATGTGATTGAACCGCCGGAGCAACCGGCCCGTTTCACCATAACGCTTTCAGACCCAAAGGCGCTCTATGCGTTGGTTACCAATCCAAACCTGGCTTTTGGAGACCTGTACAGCGCCGGGCGCCTGGATGTTGAGGGCGATCTGCCGGAACTCATGGTCGCGATCTACCAGTCTATCCATCAAGCCCGGCAAAAATGGCCTAGATGGCTTGAAGCCTTATGGCGAAACCACAACCCCCGCTCAACCGGCCTGATGGAAGCTCGTGACAATATTCACCATCACTATGATCTGGGTAACGACTTCTATCGGCTCTGGCTGGATCAAGCCGAAATGCAGTACACCTGCGCCTACTACGAGCGGCCCGAGCTGAGCTTGGAGCAGGCACAACTGGCAAAGATGGAGCATGTGTGCAGAAAGCTCAGGCTCAAGCCGGGCATGACTGTGGTTGAGGCCGGCTGTGGCTGGGGCGGGCTTGCACGCTACATGGCTCGGAACTATGGGGTAACCGTTCACGCCTACAACATTTCCAGAGAACAGATCGCCTATGCGCGCGAACAAGCGCGCCAGCATGGATTAGAAAGCCAGATTGAGTACATCGAAGACGACTACAGAAACATCCGGGGACAATACGATGCATTCGTTTCGGTGGGCATGCTGGAACATGTAGGCAAGGAGAACTACCTCGCGTTATCCGAACTGATAAAGCGTTCACTCCGTCCCAACGGCATGGCGCTGCTTCACAGCATTGGTCGAAACACGCCCATGCTGATGAACGCCTGGATTGAAAAGCGCATTTTCCCCGGGGCCTACCCCCCAAGTATTGGGGAAATCATGACGCTGTGTGAACACAGCAGTTTTTCCGTGCTCGATGTAGAAAACCTCCGCCTCCACTATGCCCACACCCTAAGTGCTTGGCTGGAACGCTTTAATGCGGCAGAGGCGGATATCGCTGATATGTACGACGAGCATTTCACCCGTGCCTGGCGAATGTATCTGGCCGGATCCATTGCCGCCTTTCGAGCTGGCTCACTGCAGCTTTTCCAGGTTGTATTCACCCACGGCGACAACCACCAACTGCCAGCAACCCGACAGGACCTGTACCACTTCCCCGCGGCCCCCGAAAACGTTTGAGGTTACCGGCTATGGAGACTTATGACCTGATTATAGTTGGCGGCGGCCCGGCGGGGTCGACTCTGGCCAAAGCTCTGGAAAATAGTGGCAAGCGTATTCTGCTGGTTGATAAGCAGGATTTCCCTCGGGACAAAACCTGCGCCGGCTGGGTAACTCCTGCCGTTATTGAAGCCCTCGACATTGATTTGATTGAATACGGAAATGCTCGAACGCTTCAGCCTATACGCCGCTTCCGAATTGGAATGATGGGGCAGCCTGCAGTGGAAAACGATCATGGTAGTACCATCAGCTATGGTATCCGGCGCTGTGAGTTTGACGATTACCTTTTGGCGAGAACCAGCGTGCCGAAACAGCTTGGCACGCCCGTAAAAAGCATTGTTCGAAACGATGATTACTGGCTGATCAACAACACTTTCAGCGCCCCATTGCTGGTGGGTGCCGGCGGGCACTTCTGCCCGGTTGCGAAGCTGATTGGCGATGGCCCGGGAGGCCATGAAACTGTCGTGGCCGCCAAGGAAATCGAATTCGAAATGACCCCGGAGCAGGCCAAAGCCTGCAAAGCCCGAGGAGACACACCCGAGCTCTGGTTCTGCAAAGACCTCAAAGGATACGCATGGGTATTTCGCAAAGGTAACTTCCTGAACATTGGCCTGGGCCGCGAAGACAACCACAAACTCACGGAGCATCTACAGGATTTTGTAGAGAGTATGAAAGCGGCAGGCAGGATTCCTTCCGACCTGCCCGGGCGCTTCAAGGGTCATGCGTATTTACTCTATGATCATGCAGCACGAGCGCTGGTAGACGATGGCCTGCTGCTTATTGGCGATGCGGCGGGGCTTGCCTATACCCAAAGTGGCGAAGGGATTCGTCCGGCGATTGAGTCCGCACTACTGGCGGCCGACGTCATCCGGGATGCACAGGACTTCTCCGCCGCCTCCTTGCAGGCCTATGGCGATGCAATAGCAGCGCGCTTTGGCCACCGCGGATCTGTTACCGAAGAGGGTTTTCAGGTGCCGGACTGGATCAAAATGCCGCTTGCAGGCACCTTGATGCGATCCCACTGGTTTACGCGCAGGGTGGTGACTGAAAAGTGGTTCCTGCACCAGGAGGTACCAGCTCTGGCTGCAAATTCGTGATACACCCACTGTAGGCGATTGTAAAAATATCGGGCATAAAAAAGGCGGCCGATTGGCCGCCTCGCAGTCGCTTCCTGAGCTTAGTGCCCCAGGTAACTGCGATACATCCAGACCGTTTTTTCTTGCTGGGATATGTAGTCGCTCATCAATGCCACTGTGCCTTCATCTTGAGCATCGCCTGCAAGATTCAGCAAATCCCGCTGCTTGCCAATCAGCTTGGCAAAGCTATCGACGATATTGTTCATGGCCGTTTTGCCATCAGCAACGTCTTTCTGCTCCGGAATTTCCGACCGCTCAATATAGGTGCTGTAAGCGTGGGAAGGACGGTGCCCCAGCGTAAGAACACGCTCTGCAATTTCATCAATCTTGAGCAGCAGATCGTCGTACAACTCCTCAAATTTCACGTGCAGCTCAAAAAAGTTATCGCCTTTGATGTTCCAGTGATAACCGCGCACGTTCATATAAAAAATCTGGTAGTTGGACAGCAGATCATTAAGAGAGTCGGCCAGTTTTACGGTTTTTTCTTTATCCAGACCAATAAAATTCTTAGTCATCGTACATCTCCTTCGTGGCTGTTAATTCGAACCTGAAACCAATATAACCAAGGCTTCAGGTGTGCGTGAAGTTAACTTATCGCATACACGCCATAGCGGGAATCAATCTTAGAAAGCAACAACCTAAACGCCAGGGCCGCAATCGGTGCAGTCGCCCTCTGGAGCCGGGCCAATATTGAGATTTCGGTTGAGGTCTCTCAATGCAGTCCTCACACCCTCTTCAATCACCGGGTGGTAAAACGGCATTTCCAGCATTTCACTGACCGTCAACCGCCGTTGTGCCGACCAGGCCAAAAGGTGCGCTATGTGCTCGGCCGCCGGGCCAAACATCTCGGCCCCCATAAATAGCCCGCTGCCATGTTCGGCATAGACCCGAAGTAAGCCGCTGTTTTTGCCTATTACCCGGCTACGCCCCTGATTTTCGAAAGACACTTCACCTACGGCGAAGCAGCCACCGCACTGTTTATCCACCTCATCGATCGTCAAACCCACACTCGCTATCTGAGGGTCAGTAAACACAACAGCAAGGGGTGTGCTTCGCTTACCGGCCCTTACCTCCGGATAAGACGCTGCGTTGTTGCCGGCAATACGCCCTTCGTCGGCGGCTTCGTGCAGCAGTGGCAGATTGTTATTGGCATCGCCGGCAATAAAGATGTGACTCTGGCCACAGCGCAGCGTGTGCGCGTCGAACAAAGGCATGCCTTTGTCATCCAACTCTATATCTGCATTCTGTATGTCGAGGCTATCTACGTTAGGTCTACGGCCCGTGGCAGCAAGCAGATACTCAAAGGTTTCAGTTTTTTCGCCGGCATCACCATCAACATATGTGACAGCCACTCCACCATCCACACGTTCGACCCGCTTAACGTCTCCATTCGGGTCCAGAGGAAACTCTTCATTGAAGCGTTTGAGTGCATACTCTCGAATACTGTCGTCCTGGATTGGGCCTACCGCACCGCCCACTCCGAACATGCGCACCCGAACCCCCAGGCGACTGAGTGCCTGACCCAACTCAAGTCCGATCACCCCTGGCCCGAACACCACCACCGACTCTGGCAAGTCCTGCCAATCAAAAATATCATCGTTAACCACCAGGCGATCTTTCGCTTCCTTCAGAAAACCTGGGATATTCGGGCGGGAACCGGTTGCGATGATAATGCGCTGTGCGCTGATTTCGATTTTGTTATCGACGATGAGGCGGTTGGGCCCAGCGAAGCGAGCATGACCCTTAATCTTATGTCCCTCGGGAAACCCCTCCACTGTGCGGATAACCGAACCAACAAAACGGTCGCGCTCTGAACGCACCCGCTCCATGACCTGTTTACCATCCACCGAAATTTTGCCCGCTGACACTCCGAACTGACCTGCCTGCGCCATTTGATACGCGCTGTCTGCAGCGGCAAGGAGGAGCTTACTTGGCATACAACCCACTCTCGCACAGGTAGTGCCGTATTGGTCGCCTTCAATCAGCACTACGCTATCAGTGACCTTTCGAACACGACTGTAGGCAACCATTCCCGCCGTACCTGCACCGATAATGGCAACGTCAACTTCTCGCTTTTCCATAAAACAGTCTCCAGAACGTAATTCCCGCAAGCCGGGAACCGGGGTGAATTTCTAAATAGTAGTTCCACCAGTATAGAAGCCGGGATCATTTAATTCGGTACGTGAAAAAACCGACGACTGGATTTATGCTGACAGGCCGGTAAAAGTTCTGACAAACTCTGATGCTTAATACAGCCTAGCCCAGATACCCAACCTAGAGAGAAATTTCCGTATGAACAGTTACTGGCCAGAATTCCTTACTGTGTCGCTCGTCCACCTGCTCGCTGTGGCGAGCCCAGGGCCAGATTTTGCTGTGATGCTCCGGCAGGCATTGTGCCAAAGTCGCAAAAACGCTCTGCTTACAGCAACCGGTATCGGGGCCGGCATTCTGGTGCACGTAAGCTATTCACTGTTGGGTATTGGCTTGATCATCCAACAGTCGATTTTGCTGTTTACCGTTCTCAAAATTGCGGGCGCACTTTACCTCACCTGGATCGCCGTACAATGCCTGAGAGCCAAGGCAGGCGGAATCTACGTGGACACCAAAAGCAGCTCCCAACAGACAGGGTTTGCTGCCCTCCGGTTGGGTTTTCTGACCAATGCCCTGAATCCGAAGGCAACGCTCTTTTTCGTTTCGCTGTTCTCGGTTGTCATCAGCCCTGGCACGCCGGTGGCCATCCAGGCCGGCTATGGCGCATACATGGCACTGGCAACAGGACTTTGGTTCACCCTGGTTGCGGTGTTTTTCACGCTGCCTGCCGTACGCAAAAACTTTAACCGCTTCGGCCATTGGCTCGACCGGCTCATGGGCGGTGTTCTGTTGCTACTGGCGGGGCAGCTCTTGCTTTCTACAGTGAGCGGAGCAGAGCCTCCGTCTGATCCCAGCTCAGGCATGGGTCAGTAATAGAACAGCCGTAACGCAGGTCGTCGCCATCGTTTTGCCGGCCTGCTTCCAGAAAGCTTTCCAGCATCAGCCCACGAATTCCGGTATTGCCAGCATGCTTCTGTCGCATCACTTCACGGGCTACGTCGATCTGTCGTTCTGACTGTTTGCAGGCATTATCATGGCTACAGTCCACCATGATTGCGGCACACACACCCGCATCAGCCAGGCTTTGCGTGGCATGTTGAATGCTCACTTCGTCGTAATTGGTAATACCCCGGCCGCCACGCAGCACCAGGTGTGTGTCTGGATTACCCCGGGTGCTGACCATTACTGGTGCGCCATGGCTGGACACTCCCAGATGATGGTGTGGGTGTGCCCCAGACTGCATGGCATTAATCGCAACATTGATTCCGCCGTCGGTCCCGTTTTTGAACCCGGCAGGCATGGGCAAACCACTAACCATCTCGCGGTGAATCTGGGATTCGGTGGTACGGGCTCCGATGGCAGTCCAGCTCACCAGATCGCCCAGGTAATCCATGGCGAAAGGGCTCAGAGCCTCAGTGGCAAGCGGTAATCCCATTTCCGCCAGGTTCAGAAGCAGACGGCGCGAGCGCAGCAAGCCTTCGTTAAGGTCGCCAGCCCCAGTGCGCTCCGGATCGTACAGCAACCCCTTCCAACCCACTGTGGTTCTTGGTTTTTCCAGGTAGGCCCGCATAACAATCAAAAACCGATCGCTGACGGCGTCGGCGAGAACTTTAAGCTTTTCGCCATACTCCAGCGCAGCCACTTCGTCGTGAACCGAGCAAGGCCCCACCACAATTAACGTACGATCATCTACGCCGTGCAGAATGTCCCGGACAGCTTGGCGGTGCCTTTCCACCTGCCGTGCAAGTCGCTCATCCACAGGTAAGCGCTGGCGCAGCTCAGCCGGCGTTGGCAATGCAGTTTCCTGTCGGTGTGTTGCGGCGGCACTCTGCGCCTGGTCCATCTGGCGTTCCCCGGCAGTGTTTAAAGGCATGTTCATGTCTGTGTTCCCGTTTCCTTGCTTCAGAATCAAAAAAGCCCCGGCTGGGCTACAGTCGGGGCTTTTTGATTCCGACGGCAGCCTGGTTTTTCGCCGGGCTGCCATCCTCGTTGTTCGTTTGGTGAAGATGTTATGGGCGGCCCTGGCTCTGGCTAAAATAGCCATAACCAAACCACCAAAAAAACACAGCAGCGACTGCCGCCAACGGTTTTCGGCCGAAAGCTTGCAGAACATTCAATTGACAGATCGCTTGTGTCGTCTTCATGCTTATCAATATATACCCCGGGTTTTCAACTTGGCAACCCGTAAACCGGATTATTTAACAAACAAACCGGATTTATCAGAAAGATGGGAACCAACTATGACACTGAATTTACGGAATCTCAGCGTGCTGTTCCTCTTTATATCTGCGCTGGCACTTCTTTCGGGCGCAGGCTCGGCACTCGCTGAATCCCGGGCGTATCAGCTCAACAACCGGCCCGCAGCAGATGTTGCCAACCAGGTCAGAGAGCTTTATCAGGGCGAACCTGTGTCCATTACCGCCCAAGGGCAAAAAGTGGTCGTTCGCGGCGAGCAACATCTGCTGGATGAAATAGCTACCCTGGTAAACACCCTCGATGTGGCTCCGGCTCAACTCCGGATCACAGTGCGGTCTACAGAAGATATTGGTGGCAAGCGCTCCGGCGCCGGTGTCACCTCAACACGTAACGAGATTGGCGTAACTGCAGAGCACAGGGTTACCAGCACCGGCGGCTCCCGGGAACGAAGCCTTGTAGTTATGGACGGGCAATCTGCTCATATCAGCTCGGGCCAGGTACGCACTCTGCCCTTCGCAGTGCGCGGTGGCCGAAACCCCGCCGCCATCTTGACCCAAGTCGAAACGCGCAGCGGATTTGTGGTTAGCCCACAGGTGATTTCAGATCGCTCGGTAGAACTGAACATCGTATCTTTCGAAGCCGACCCTGCTGAGCTGAAGGGTTATGATACCCAAGCGGTCGTCACCATTCGCAGAGTAGAACCTGGACAGTGGATTTCCCTGGGTAGCACGTCAACGGAATCTACCAGCAAGCAGTCAGGCATTGCCTACAGCGTAAATAGCAGCCGGTCGGATAACCGAAGTTTTGAGGTCAAGGTAGACGTCATCCACTAACATTTACTCCCTGGTGCGCAGCAATACACTTTTGGCTTCGTTAATTTTTGCGGCCAGATAATCACTCCCGCCACGATCCGGGTGCAGCTTCTGTATCAGGCGGCGGTGCGCCAACACGACGTCTGCTTTCGAACACGCTGCTGTAACGCCGAGGATTTCGCAGGCCTCTCGCTCTGTCATTCCATTAAAGGGTGCTTGCCCAGCTCCGGCGTGCCCTTCATTTGATCCAGCATCGCCAGTATTATCTTTTCCGGTAAACAGCCGATTCAGCGCCGGAAAGAAACGAACGAGCTCGGGCAACTTCCGCAACAGCGGGATTAACGCTGCAATGGCGGCAGTCAGCACGTGCACTCGGCCGGTTAAAACCATTACCAGCAGAAGCACACCGCCAACAATAAGTACGAGCTTCCAGGTTGCAGCTTTCTTCTTTTCCGCCGACAATCTGCCCCACTGTTTCAGAATTACAAAGACGGCCGCCGCCAGCGCAATTCCCAGTATCCAATGCATGAATGATCCCTTACTGCTGAAAGAACGTAGTTCTGGCACCTAGTGTAACGACAATGTTCGCCAAAAGTACCTACAAACCGGTGACAACAGCACCCTGAATTTTGTAGCATGCTATGTTTTGTCGCGAATCAATCCTTCCCGCATCCAAACAGAGATTTCCAGGACCAGACTTATGCGCACTGCTTCCCGCTTCCTGATTGCAATTATTTTCCTCGGTGTGGTGCTTGGTGGCATCTTCGGCTACAAG
Organism: Marinobacter sediminicola; assembly: GCF_031157525.1. Lineage (GTDB taxonomy): Bacteria > Pseudomonadota > Gammaproteobacteria > Pseudomonadales > Oleiphilaceae > Marinobacter > Marinobacter sediminicola. The sequence continues at coordinate 216,976 of NZ_JAVIXR010000005.1, read as the reverse complement.
TTTTATCAATTTGGCCAAATGGGTGAAATGCTCTCCCAGCCTCAACCACCCGCGGAGATATCCGCTACCAAGGCTCGCACTGAGCAATGGACACCCTCTATCAAGGCTGTAGGCAGCATAAAGGCTGTTAACGGCATCGAAGTGGCAAACGAGGTGCCCGGCGTCATCGAGAAGATTAATTTTGAGTCCGGCGACACTGTCAAGCAAGGCGATATTCTTATTCGCCTGAACGCCTCGATCATAGAAGCTTCCGTGCGCACCCGCCGAGCCGAAGCACAATTGGCCGAGCAGGAATTCAAGCGCATTTCCGATCTGCTACCAAAGCGCGCTGTTTCCCAGGCCCAGTATGACGAGTCCAAGGCAAACTTTGACGCGGCCCAGGCCCGCGTTAATGAAACTGAAGCACAGCTGAGCAAAAAGGTCATCCGTGCACCTTTCGACGGCACATTGGGTATTCGCATGGTAGACCAAGGCCAATACGTTCCCACGGGCACGCCCATCGTCGAAATCAACATGCTTGATCCGATCTACGTGGATTTCACGCTTTCTGAGAAGAACCTGCAAAGCGTTGCCCGGGGTTACGATGTTTCCGCGACAGTTGCCGCTGTGCCGCAACAGGAGTTCAAGGGCAAAGTCAGTGCCATCAACACGTCCGTCAACCCGGAAACACGCACTGTGCGCGTACGCGCCACTCTGGACAACCCACAAAAACTGTTACGCCCGGGTATGTTCGCAACCATTCAAACCCTTCAGCCAGACGATAGAGACGTGGTTACCATACCGCTCACTGCGATCTCCTATAACACCTATGGCGACTTCGTATTTGTTATTGAAGAAAACGACGAAGGTGATTTGATCGTTAATCGCCGTTCTGTCGAAACCGGCGAAACCAGGGATACGCAGGTCGCTATTACTTCCGGCCTTGAAGCCGGTGAGCAAGTGGTTTCCAAAGGATTGCTGAGACTCCGTGCCGGCCAGCGGGTCACCATTCAGGATGACGAAAATGGCGAACAGAAGCAGCCGCAGGAGGCATCTGAGTAATGCGATTCACTGACATTTTCGTCCATCGTCCCGTATTGGCGACGGTGGTTAGCCTTCTTATTCTACTGCTCGGCGTTCGGGCAGCCATGGAAATGGAAATCCGGCAGTACCCGGAGCTTGAGAGCACCACCGTTACGGTAACGACGGCCTATCCCGGAGCCAGCTCAGACCTGATCAAAGGCTTTATCACCACGCCTTTGCAGCAGGCTATTGCTGAAGCCAGTGGCATCGACTACCTGACATCTACCAGTTCTCAGGGCCTTTCCACCATCCAGGCCAAAATGAACCTGAACTACGACGCTAACGCCGCACTGGCAGAAATACAGGCAAAAGTGGCCAGTCAGCGTAACGTTTTACCTGCGGAAGCTCAGGATCCGGTTATCACCTCCACAACAGGTGACTCAACGGCACTGATGTACATCGCCTTCTACAGTGAGGATCTCGATGTTCCGCAGATTACCGATTACCTGACACGGGTTGTTCAGCCCAGAATCCAGGCTTTAGCCGGCGTTGGTAAAGCAAACATACTGGGTAGCCCCTTTGCACTGCGGATCTGGCTTGATCCAGAGCGCCTGGCCGCCGTGGATATGACGCCTACGGAAGTCGTCGCAAAACTGCGAGCTAACAACTACCAGGCCGCCGTCGGTAATACCAAGGGCACCTATACCGAAATCAGTATGACCAGTGACACAGATGTGTCTGACCCGAACGAGTTCCGGAATCTGGTTGTCAAGGAAAAAAGCGGCACCCAGATTCGCCTTCAGGATATTGCACGGGTAGAGCTGGGCTCTCAAACCTACGACAAGCTGGCACTGTACAAAGGCAAGCAGGCCACGTTTGTAGCAGTTGATCTTGCACCCGGTGCAAACCCTCTGACGGTAGCCGGACTGGTTAAAGACGATCTGCCAGATATCGAAAGCCAGCTGCCTGCGGGTATGAATGTTCGGCTCGCATATGACGCGTCTGATTTTATTGAAGACTCTATCAACGAAGTTATTCGCACCCTGATTGAAGCCATGGGCATCGTGCTCGTGGTCGTATTCTTGTGCCTGGGCTCCATTCGGGCATCCATTGTGCCCTCGGTCGCGGTACCACTATCGCTGATCGGTGGTGCGTTTATCATGTTGATGTTCGGGTTCTCGTTGAACCTGCTCACCTTGTTGTCCATGGTTCTCGCCATCGGTCTGGTGGTAGACGACGCCATTATCATGGTGGAAAACATCCACAGGCACATTGCGGAAGGTGAGTCACGATTTGACGCCGCGCTACATGGCGCACGGGAAATGGCGGTGCCCATTATTGCCATGACCACCACGCTGGTTGCTGTGTATGCGCCCATCGGTTTTATGGGCGGTCTTGTAGGCTCGCTCTTTACCGAGTTTGCGTTCACCTTGGCGGGCACGGTTGTGATTTCGGGCATCATTGCACTGACACTCTCACCCATGCTGTCTGGCATGGTGCTCAAGCCCCACGGCAACCCCGGCAAGTTCGAAACTCTGGTTGAAAACACGTTCAACAGCATTTCCTCCGGCTACAAAGCCATTCTCGGCTCGTTGATGCAAACCAAGTCAGTGGTCGTGTTCTTTGCGCTGGTGGTGCTGGGCTCGATTTACTTCATGGTGATGATGAGCCAGAACGAGCTGGCCCCAACGGAAGATCAGGGCATTCTTTTCTATCAGGGCCTCGCCCCCCAAACAGCGACTATGAAGTATCTGACCGAGCACGGCAGCGAAGTGCAGAACCGCATTGCGACGGTACCAGGCTATCAGGAAGACTTCATGATCATCGGCATCACTGCCCCCAACGCGGTGTTTGGCGGTTTCAAAATGGAGCCCTGGAGCAAGCGGGATATCTCCCAGTTTGAAGTACAGCCGCAATTGGATGCCGAACTGAAACATGTAACTGGCCTGCAAACTGCGGCATTCGCAATGCCTGCACTGCCTGGGTCAGGTGGTGGGTTGCCCTTCCAGTTTGTTGTCACTACCGGTAGTAGCTACGAGCAACTCGACCAAGTGGCCGATGAGCTGCTAGGCAAGGCAATGGGTAGCGGTAACTTCATGTTCCTGAAAAAATCCATCAACTTTGATCGCCCGGTTACGCGCATCAAAGTGGATCGCGACCGGGTCGCCGACCTGGGGCTCTCTATGCAAGACGTAGGGCAGTCACTTTCAAGCATGCTAGGCGGTGGCTATATCAACCGCTTCAGCATGGAAGGCAGGTCTTACCAGGTTATTCCTCAGGTGGATCAGGAGTTCCGGTTGGATGAGCAGGCACTCAATGATTACTATATCCGTTCAGGCAAGGGCGACCTTGTGCCGCTGGGCAGCGTTGTAAGCTTTGAACACAGTGTAGAGCCCTCAGACCGCACCCAGTTCAACCAGCAGAACTCCCTGACACTGGAAGGTGTTGTTATGCCAGGCGTTTCTGCGGGTGCAGCCATGGACTATATTGAAGCAACTGCGGATGAAGTATTCCCGCAAGGCTTCACCTACGACTACACTGGCCAAAGCCGACAGTTGGCAAATCAGGGGAGTGCGTTGATTGTAACCTTCTTCCTGTCGCTGCTGGTTATCTATCTGGTGCTTGCCGCGCAGTTCGAAAGCTGGAGAGATCCAATCATCATTCTGGTCTCTGTGCCTATGTCCGTTGCGGGCGCCATGGCGTTTATCGTGCTTGGTTACGCAACCATGAACATCTACACGCAGGTCGGCTTGATTACCTTGATCGGGGTGGTCTCGAAAAACGGCATACTGATTGTAGAGTTTGCCAACCTGCTGCAGAGGGATAAGGGCTTGAACAAGGTGGAGGCGGTTATTGAAGCAGCTGCCATTCGCTTGCGGCCAATCATCATGACGTCATTGGCGTTGATTTTTGCCATGGTGCCATTGCTCATTGCAGCGGGTCCTGGCGCCGAGAGCCGGTTTGCTATTGGTCTGACGATCACCGCTGGCCTTGGTATAGGCACTCTGTTCACGATCTTCGTACTGCCCGCGTTCTACATTTTGCTGGCTCGCGATCACCACGAAGGGAAAGAAGAGCAGGACGTTAGCCCAAAGCCGTTACCCGCGAATTCGTAACGGGTAGCGGATAAGGTTGAAAAAACCGGCTCACTGAATGGTGAGCCGGTTTTTTTATGAGCACAATTTGATCACGAGAGAGCGGCAATGCCGTCGGTGGCAGCTACAACTCAACCCGTGCTATTACGATAGGGATCAGAAATCATGTCTTGTAGTTGCTGCCAGCGCTGGGGCCGAGCCATCAAAAAGCCCTGCCCGCGCTGACACCTCAACTCGCATAGTTCCTGATACTGTTCCTGAGTTTCGATGCCTTCTGCGACAACCTCAAGACCCAGGGCCTCCGCTATTCCGAGGATCGCCGTTACAATCTGCGAGCCACCACCTTGACCACCAAGACGGCTAATGAATTGGCGATCAATTTTCAGAACTTGCACTGGAAGGTTTTGCAGATAAGCCAGTGATGAGTAACCGGTTCCAAAATCATCAATCGCTATCCCCACGCCCTGCTCCTGAAACGCTCTCAGTATTTTCAGACTTTGCTCAGAGAGGTTCATTACGTGGGTCTCTGTGATCTCTATTTCCGGGCGCCAACCGAGCTCACGAATACGATCAAACAATGGACCAATCGCTACACCCAGCCGCGCATCCGTGATCTGGCGGGCAGATATGTTGATTGCAAGGCCACACTGGCCCTGCAAGGGCGGAGGTGCCTCGCGCAAATCCGCCATAATCCCTCGCACCAACTGATAGGTGATCTCATGGATCTGGCCACGGCGTTCTGCCAAAGGAATAAAATCGCCAGGGGACACCGCTCCAAATTCAGGGTGTTGCCAGCGCAACAAAGCCTCAACGCCCACAATCTGACCTGAGCAGAGGTCGTACTGCGGCTGGTACACAACATGGAACTCATCCGATGCGGTTTTAAGAGAGACTGTCAGAGCTTCCGAGAGCTCATGCTCACGGCGGCCCTTCTCATCGTCTGCCTCGCTGTATATGCGATAACAGGAACGCCCTGCCAGCTTCGCCATATGCATGGCACGATCTGCATTTTGCAAAAGTTCTGTACCAATTTCCCCGTGTACCGGATATACCGCTGCCCCTGCAGATGCTGAAATGAAGCATTCGCGGTCGCCAACAATCACAGGTGCACGGAATGCCTGGATCAAGCGCTCGCATAATTCATGCAACATGTCGTATTCCTGAAGCTCCACAATGACGGCAAATTCGTCACCTGAAAGCCGGGCCACTATGTCATCCTTGCCCACCACGCTCTGAATACAACTTGCCGCCTGCTTTAACACCCCATCGCCACGCTCATGCCCATGCAGGCTATTGATCATCTTGAAAAAATCCAGATTCACAAACAGAACGGCGAAGCTGGTATCACCACGCGAGCGCCGGCTGACGCGAGCGTTTAAAAACTCCTTGAATAACGAGCGGTTGGGCAGTTCCGTAAGCGGATCATAATAAGCAAGTGACGCCAGGCGCTCATCTGCCCCGCCTCTCTCCCCCATATCCATAAACATTCCGACATAAACCTGCTGGCCTCTGTCTTCCATGGCATAAATGCTGAGCCACTGCGGGTAGTCTTCACCGCTTTTCTTCCGGTTCCAGATCAAGCCTTCCCAGCGCTCACCATTGGCCAGAGACTGCCACATCTCACGGTAGAACTCAGGCGTATGGAGCCCGGAACTCAAAACAGAAGGGGTCTTCCCCACCACCTCGTCAGACTGATAGCCGGTGATAGTATGGAACATGTGGTTTACATAGGTAATTCTGGGCTCTTTAGTGGCAATCATGATTGCGCGTGGATACTGCGCAACTAAAGCCTCAAAATCGTGGGGTTGCTCAATCGGCATAAATCACATGCTCCTGGTACTTCTAGTCCACAATGGTCTCATCTGCGCACCAATCAGTACAGCGGGGCGCCGCCCGCTGCAGGCCCGTGTTCGATCAAAACCATAGTAATTCCCCATGCCCCCACAATTAAGATAGGCTAAACTCTAATCCGTTACACAATTCGGAAAGCTGTCACTATCGTGCTGTTATCATGACTCTAGGAACACTGTTCTGGCTTTTTACCGCTGGCTTTGCCATCTGGTACTGGTGGCGAGCCAAGGCCATTAAGGACTCGGTGCTCCAGGCCGCTCACCGCTACTGCAAAACCATGGACGTCATGCTGCTTGACGATGCTATCTATCTGCGCGGCATCTGGTTCAAACGGGATGACCAAGGCCAGCTCCGCGTTTGGCGGCGCTTTATGTTCGATTTCACATCCACGGGCGAAGAGCGCTATAGCGGACGGATTATCATGCTTGGCCCGCGCATATTGCAAATGGAACTGGACCCTCACCGCTTTTCCTGACGCTCCTGAATTGGCCCCCTATTATTACAACCACCCACTCCCACTGAAACATTCCTGTAATAGTTTTGTAGCATTCTTCGTGCAACGCTAACTATCTGTTGCTATGAGGCTTTCCGATGATTCAACTCCGCCGACGCCATCTGCAGCGCACCCTTCTGGGAGTGCTCTACCTGCTTTCTATTGTCAATGCACCTGCCAGCCACGCCGAAGATATGGAGATTCACGGCTCCAATACCATTGGCGCAGAACTCGCCCCCATGCTTGTTGAAGGTTTCCTGAAAAGCCGTGGTCAAGGCCCTGTAGGCTCCTTTAGCAACGGGACGGATAACGAGAAACTTCTGATCGGCAATCAGGATGGCTCCGCACTTCGAATTCTGGTTGCCGCCCACGGCTCCAGTACAGGATTCAAGGCGCTGCAAACCCAAACTGCAGATGTGTGGGCCTCATCACGCCCTGTCAAACCAGCAGAAGTGCAGCAAATGGCGGGGCACGCTAACCTGAAGAGCATTGAAAGCGAGCATGTAATTGCCATTGATGGCCTCGCGGTGCTGGTTCACCCGTCAAATCAGATTAACCAGCTGGATACCAACACTCTGGCCAAGGTATTTTCGGGTGAAATCAGTAACTGGTCCGAGGTCGGCGGCGCCGATCTGCCCATTACCCTGTACGCACGGGATGACCGCTCCGGAACCTGGGACACCTTCAAGAGCCTGGTTCTGGGCAAGCAATACCCGCTCCACGCATCGGCCAGACGCTACGAATCGAACGACCAGCTTTCTGACGATGTGAGTGTCGACCCGGGCGGCATTGGATTCTCCGGGCTGGCTTCGGTACGCAGCAGCAAGCTGCTGGCAATCGCAGATGGTGAGGCACCCGCATTGAAGCCCTCCAGGCTGACCGTGGCCAGCGAAGACTACCCGCTGGCCAGACGCCTTTTCATGTACACATCTGGTGATAACGCAGCCGCCATAGTGAAAGACTTCGTGGATTTCGCGTTGAGTGCCGAAGGCCAGACTATCGTCTCCAGGTCGGGGTTTGTTTCCCAGAACCCACTCGCGATCAAACCCGATTTGGACGACAGCACCCCAGCCACCTTCAAGTTGCTGACACACAACTACAGCCGGCTGACCGTCAACTTCCGGTTCTCGGAGGGACGCACCAAACTGGACAATAAGGCGCAAAGAGATTTAAGGCGAGTGGCTGAATTCCTGATCAGGGAAAACCGCAGCCCCGATGACCTGATGCTGATCGGCTTCGCCGACCAACAAACTAACGAGCTGAGAGCACAGATGATCTCGGAATTACGAGCCCTTTCAGTGCGCAAAGCTCTGCACAACTTAAACGTTCTTGATGTCAGCTACACCGGCTACGGGCACTACATGCCGGTGGGCACTTCAGGAGGTGAAAGCGGCCAACTGCGAAACGGGCGAGTAGAGGTATGGGTTCGCGACCGCTAAGTGACGCTATGCTTCGGCAATCACCTATCCTTATAGCACCCACAGATATGTTTGGGTTTCCTATACTGTCGGGGCCACTCCCAACCAACAGACTGAGACAATGGACATCCATAACGACCAGCGCTTTGCGATTAACCTGAACGTTCGAGGCATACAGCCTTCCGCCACGCTTCGGATCAACGAGCTAAGCAACCAGCTCAAATCCGAAGGCAAGGACATCATCAAGCTCGGGCTCGGGCAATCCCCCTTTCCAGTCCCCCAGCGCGTAGTGGATGCGCTGAAAGAGCACGCCCACGAAAAGGACTACTTGCCGGTCAAGGGCTTGAAAAGCCTGCGTGAATCCATTGCCGGATATATCAACCGCAGCGAGCGCATGCGATGTACCTGGGAAGACGTATTGATCGGCCCAGGCTCCAAGGAGCTGTTGTTCATATTGCAACTGGCCTACTACGGCGACCTGCTCATCCCACGCCCGAGCTGGGTTTCCTACGCACCCCAGGCACGCATCATCGGCCGTTCAGTACACTGGCTACCGACCCATGCAGAAAACAACTGGCAGCTCACCGCTGAAGAGTTGGACATCATTTGCCGGGACGACGCTTCGCGCCCGCGTATTCTGATTCTCAACTACCCGTCCAACCCAACCGGGTGTACCTACACAGACGACCAGTTGCTGGCCATTGCCAATGTGGCCAGAAAATACCGGCTCATCCTCCTCTCCGACGAGATCTACGGCGAAGTGCACTTCGAAGGAAAGCACAAATCCATCGCCCGCTACTACCCGGAGGGCACCATTATCAGCACTGGTCTGAGCAAGTGGGCGGGCGCCGGAGGCTGGCGACTGGGCACCTTCATCTTCCCGAAGGAGCTGCGCGCCCTGCAGGACGCCATGGCCATCATCGCCAGCGAAACCTACACGTCCACCAGCGCGCCCACTCAATATGCTGCGATTACCGCGTTTGACGGTGGCGATGATATTGAGGAATACCTCAAACAGTCCCGCCGCGTGCTGAAAGTGGTGGGTGAGTACATACACACCCGTCTGAGCGCCATGGGCGCGGTTGTGCAAAAGCCCGAAGGTGCATTCTATGTGTTCCCGGATTTCTCCAACTTCCGGGACGAGCTTGCAAGAAAAGACATCAAAACCAGCCAGGCGTTTTGCCAGTCTTTGCTGGAGAGCACCGGCGTGGCCATTCTGCCAGCCAGTGACTTCGGGTTTGCTCCCGATCACTTGGGCGCGCGCCTGGCGTTCGTCGACTTTGACGGTGCTGGTGCCCTGCAGTTGGCCGGTGAGGATCAGGCCGATCAAGAGTTGGGGGATGACTTCATCGAGAAAGCCTGCCCTCGCCTGGTGAAGGCTATGGACAAGATGGAAGCCTGGCTGAACAGCCTCTGATCAAGCCGTGGTAGACTGGCGCCCTCACTCTTCAGAGAAGTTTTAAAGGGGGCGCCATGTCTGATTCTGTTTCCCTGCGGGACATTACCGATTTCGCAGAAGATCTGGCTATTGAAGCCGGAGAGCTGATTCGTCGGGAGCGTGACAACAACACCCTCCGTACTGAATACAAATACCAGGCTGAGTTAGTGACCCACGCCGACATCATGGCCGATGAGTTCATCACCAGCGCCATTCAGAAACGCTTCCCGGATCATCGAATTCTGTCAGAGGAAAACACTCCGGACCTCAGCCAGGCCGAGAACCTCGAAACACCTCTTTGGATTGTTGACCCGATTGATGGCACCGTAAACTACGCCTACGGACATCCGCAGGTTGCTGTGTCCATTGCCTACGCAGAAAACGGCCGCGTGCAGGCCGGCGTGGTACATGCACCTTTCCCCGGCGAAACCTTCCGCGCAACCCGCGGCGACGGTGCCACGCTCAACAGTAATCCGATTTCCCACAGCGGTGCGACGGTTCCACGGGATTCTCTGTTTGCAACGGGTTTTCCTTACACCAAAGACAACCTGGCTCCTCTGGTTAACCGTCTGAACGCGATGATCCATGAGTGCCGCGACCTGCGCCGCATTGGTTCGGCTGCCCTGGACATCTGCTGGGTAGCCTGCGGCCGATTGGATATCTACTACGAAAACGTCAGCCCCTGGGATTTTGCCGCCGCACGCCTGATTGCACTGGAAGCCGGCGCCACAGCCGGCCACTTCAGCGAAGTGCCCGACGGTTATCCGGCCGACCTTTGGGGGCGCGACATTCTGATATCGGCGCCTGCTATCTGGGAGCCCATACGCCAGATTCTTCGCTCTGCTTCTGGCTACGAATGAGGCTTATTCAGGCCAAATAGCCTCAGCAACCAAGTCCCAACTTTCGTCAAAATCAGCTGTGGGCAATCGGGAGAACGATGAGCGTACAAATCGCTGAATGCGGCCCTCCATGAACACCAGAACAAAGTCCGCACCCCGGGTAGCACTGGTGCGTGGCCGCAAGCCCTGACGAATCTCGCCTTCTTTCAGGGTTTGCCGTACCTGGGTTTCCAGGCGCTCGAAAAACTGGGAAGCACGCTTGCGCAATGCCTCGTTTTCGCCGATCAGCGCATCGCCCGTGAGAACACAACACAAACCCGGATTACGTTCGGCAAACACCAAAACCAGATGCGCCAACTGCTGCAATCGCACGCGCACATCGTCCTGCTCCTGCAGGATTACCTGACAGCGGGAAAACACCGCATCTTCCGCAAACTCCAGAAGCGCTTCAAACATCTTCCGCTTACTGGGAAAATGGCGGTACAACGCCGCCTCAGTCACACCAACGGATTTAGCGAGAACAGACGTGGTGATTCTGGCTCCGGGGTCCTTTTCCAGGAGCTCCAAAAGGGCGTGGAGGATTGCCTCCCGGCGACTGGGCTTCTGATCGCTTATGGCCATACTGCAGCGCTCTTAATCAGAATAGAAATTAAAAGAAAGTGCCATCAAGGGGCGAGGATGCACTTGCGTAGAGCTTTTTGGGCATCCGGCCTGCCAGATAAGCTTCTCGGCCAGCGTCAATCGCCAGGCGCATGGCATTGGCCATCTTGATCGGGTTTCTGGCTTGAGCAATGGCAGTGTTCATCAGAACACCGTCGCAACCCAACTCCATGGCAATAGTAGCGTCGGAGGCTGTACCTACACCCGCATCTACTAACACCGGAACCTTGGCATTTTCGACAATCAACCGGATGTTGTAACGGTTCTGAATGCCCAACCCGGAGCCAATAGGTGCGCCCAGAGGCATTACGGCAATACAGCCCATTTCCTCAAGAATCGTGGCCAGCAATGGGTCGTCTGAGCAGTAAACCATCACTTTGAAGCCGTCTTTAATCAGCGCTTCCGCGGCCGCCAAGGTTTCCGGCATGTTCGGGTACAGGGTTTTGTGCTCACCCAGCACTTCCAGTTTGACCAGATCGCGACCGTCGAGAAGTTCCCGTGCCAGTTTGCAGGTACGCACTGCGTCTTTGGCGGTATAACAACCGGCCGTGTTGGGCAGGATGGTGAAGCTGTCCGGGGAAATCACATCCAGAAGATTGGGCTCATCCGGATTCTGGCCCAGGTTCGTACGGCGAACCGCCACGGTTACAATTTCAGCACCACTCGCTTCAATAGCACGGCCTGTTTCCGCCAGGTCGCGGTATTTCCCGGTGCCAACCAGCAATCGCGACTGGTAAATGCGACCAGCAATTTCAAGCGGTTTATCTTCGGGCAGGAGGATTTCTGGTGTGTCGGTCATAGTGTTTCCGGGTTGGTAAAACGTAAGGATGTAATCTTATGAGAATGCATATCACAGCCAGGCTTCCAGCCCAGCCAGATGGGGATTAGCCGCCCCCGATGGCGTGTACCACCTCAACGCGATCTCCGTCGTTAAGGGTAAACTCGACGTGCTGGCTGCGAGGCACTATGTCCTCATTTACTTCCACTGCCAGCCGTTTGCCAGTCAGTGCCATTTCTTCTAACAATGATGAAACGGTGGCACCTTTTGTGAGTACCTTGGCTTCGCCATTTACCTGAACCTGCATAACGCTCCTAACCTCTCTCTTGATTCGTTTGCTGGCCCACGCCAGCGGTCAGCAACAATATCCAGCCGATCATAAAACAGACACCGCCCATAGGCGTAACCGGGCCAACCCAGCGTATGTCAGTCAGCACCAGTGTATACAAGCTGCCGCTGAACAACAGAATGCCCGCCACAAAAAAGCCTGCGGCCAGCCCGAGCAACCGCCGTGAAAGCCCAAAGCCTGTCAGCAAAGCAACCAACACCAACGCGATGGCGTGATACATCTGGTAGGTAACCGCCGTCTGGAAAACATCCAGGCTGCGCTCGCTCGCCAGGTTACGCAGGCCATGCGCACCAAACGCCCCGGCCATCACAGCCGTGAGCGCAAAGAAGGCTCCGATCATAATAGGCAGACGCATAAGGCCAGAGGTATATGGCTTTGCCGATTCAGCAATCACAGTGGATTTTCTCTCCAGTATCCAGGTTCATCATGGTGAGCGCTCCGCCCCAAACGCAGCCAGTATCCAGACCTATAAAGCGGTCTTTGCCTGTTTCACCTTCAATCGCAGCCCAGTGGCCGAAAATCACGCGCAAGTCATCCGTGCGGGGGAATTCAAACCAGGGGGCATAGCCCTCGGGCGCGCTGCCAACAGACTCTTTAGCGGTGAGCTCAAGTCTGCCATCCTGGGCAATAAAACGCATTCGGGTGAAATAGTTGGTGATCACCCGCCAGCGATCCATGCCTGTCAGGTCTTCATTCCAGCCTTCCGGCTGGTTTCCGTACATCAGCGCAAAGTATTCCCCGGCCTGCTCCCCGCGAATCACCTCTTCCACTTCCCGTGCGCTGGTCAGGGCCTGCTGAATGCTCCAGATGTGGGGCACTCCCGCATGGGCCATAATGAGGTTACGTTCAGGGTCATGCACACACAGGTGCTGCTGTCGCAGCCAGCCCAAGAGCTTATCGCGATCGGGTGCCTTCAGGATTCCCTTGAGCGTATCCTTGCGCTTTGGCTCATGGCCACCAAGGGCCAAAGCCAATAGGTGCAGGTCGTGATTGCCGAGAACCACCACTGCAGAATCGCCCAGGCTTTCGATGTAACGAAGCGTTTTAAGTGAGGAAGGGCCACGATTAATCAGATCACCTGCCACCCATAGGCGATCACGGGAAGGCGAAAAATCCACCTTCGCCAAGACGTCCTGCAAACGGTCATAACAGCCCTGAATATCGCCTATGGCGTAATCAGTCATGGCTATCTCCGCTTAAGTCTCCTGCATCATTTTCGCCGGTCTGGACACCCGGTGGATCAATGCCTTTTTCAGTGACCAGTAAGTCCGCAATGCTCACAAAATCCGCCAGGCTGAGATTTTCGGGCCTAAGGCCATCATTGATACCCAGAGCCTGTAACTGCTCTACCGTCACCATGCCAGCCAAGGCCTTACGCAAGGTTTTCCGGCGAGCATTAAATGCGGTTCGTACCACCGCCTGCAATGTGACGAGATCCTTGGCCGGATGCGGCAGTTCCTTATGGGGAACCAGCCGCACAATGGCGGAATCCACTTTTGGCGCAGGGCGGAATGCACCGGGGCCCACTTCAAACAAAGGCTGAACCTTGCAGAAATACTGGGTCATGATCCCCAGCCGGCCATAATTATTATCGCCGGGTACAGCGCCCATACGTTGCACCACTTCTTTCTGCAGCATGAAGTGCATGTCTTGCACCACACCCGACTGGGCCAGCAGATGGAAAATCAGCGGCGTAGAGATGTTGTAGGGCAAGTTGCCAATAATGCGCAGAGGCTTCTCATCCACAAGCTGGTTGAAATCGAACTTGAGCGCGTCAGCTTCGTGAATGCGGAATTCCGGGTAGTTGAAAAACTTGGTGCGCAGCACAGGGATCAGGTCACGATCCAACTCCACAACCTGCAGTTTTGGATTAACCGCCAGAATTTCCTCGGTGATCGCTCCGAGGCCGGGGCCAATTTCAACAATGGCATCGTCCGGCTTTGGGTGAATGGCGCGAACAATGCGTTCAATGACGCCCGGATCGTGAAGGAAGTTCTGGCCAAACCGTTTTCTGGCCTGATGTCCGGCTTTTTTACTCACTCAGATGTCTCTTTGTTGGGGGCTTTGCGATTCGCAGATTTGAGGGAGCGAGCCATTTGCCCGCCCACCCGGATAGCCGTGTACAGACTGCCGGAATCTGCCTTGCCTGTACCGGCAAGATCCAGAGCAGTGCCGTGATCCACCGATGTGCGCACAATGGGCAAACCCAGAGTAATGTTTACAGCACGCCCAAAACCCTGAAACTTGAGCACAGGCAGGCCCTGATCGTGGTACATAGCCAGAGCTGCATCGGCATCATCAAGCCAATGCGGTGTGAACAGTGTATCTGCCGGTAGCGGACCGATCAGCTGCATGCCTTCAGAGCGAAGCTTCTCAAGCGTTGGTTCGATAACGTCAATTTCTTCCCGGCCAAGATGGCCGCCTTCCCCGGCGTGGGGGTTCAGGCCGGCAACGAGAATTCTTGGTTTCTCAATGCCGAAAAACTTTTTCAGGTCGGCATTCAGAATGGTCGCGACTTGAGTAATCCGTTCCGGCGTAACCGCGGCGGATACGTCCTTCAGGGGTAAGTGAGTTGTTACCAACGCCACTCGCAGCTCTTCTGTGGCGAGCATCATGACCACTCGCTCAACCTCGCAGAGCTCCTGCAGGAATTCGGTATGGCCACTGAATGCAATTCCGGCTTCGTTGATGATGCCTTTGTGAACGGGCGCAGTAACCATGCCATCAAAATCACCTGCAAGGCAGCCCTTAGCGGCAATCTTGAGGGTTTCCAGCACATAGTGACTGTTGGCAACATCCAGTTTGCCCGCATGAAACGATGCACAACCCTCAACATGCAACACCGAAAGCTCACCCGCATCTTTTTTTGGTGCCATGCCGGGCTGCCAAGGATGCAGATCAACGTTGAGGCCCAGAAGCCGGGCCCGAGCCTCCAGCAGTGGCAAGCTGGCGACAACCACCACACCGGCATCACACGGTGCTGCCGCCAGTTGCAAGCATAGCTCGGGGCCTATGCCGGCAGGCTCACCCGCCGTGAGGGCCAGTACAACCTCATCGCTCATTATTCCGCAGCTTCCTGAGACTCACCGGCCTCTTCTTCCGTAGTGTCGGTTGCATACTCTCCTTTTAGCTCAACAAAGGCTTCATCCCGGATTTCCCGGAGCCAGTTTTGCAACTCGGAGTCGAATTTGCGGCGATAGATAGTCTGGCGCGCCTCCGCCTCTTTCACTTCAACACTGATGTCTTTCTGGCGACGCTCTTCAACCAAAAGGATGTGCCAACCAAACTGCGAGCGGAACGGCCCTTTGAACTCACCAACTTCGGCTTCCTGCATGGCTTGCTCAAAGGCTGGCACCATTTGCCCGGGGCTTACCCAGTCAAGATTGCCGCCGTCAGAACCGGACACGGGGTCGTCTGAATACTGTTTTGCCAACGCGGCGAAATCAGCACCGTCCTGCAGCTGCTGAAAGAGATCCCGAATAGTGGCTTCCGCCTCTGCATCCGTTACCGCTCCAGAAGGCCGAATCAGGATATGGCGCACAAGGTTCTGCTGTATGACCTGCTTCTGGGCACCACCGCGCTTGTCCATCACCATAACCATATGGAAGCCGCTGTTGTTCTCGAGAACCTCCGAGGGCACGCCTACTTCAAGCGCTGGCACAACCGGCGCAACCAGTGATGGTAACTGGCGCTCGGCACGCCAACCCATATCTCCGCCTTCAAGAGCGTTGCTGGCATCGGATTCCGCAACGGCCACTTCACGGAAATCGCGACCGTTCACTATGGCAGTGCGGAGTGCTTCAGCTTTCTCGCGGGTAGCATCTACCGCGGCATCATCAGCGGGGTTATCCAGTTCGATAAAAATATAGGCCAGTCGATATTCCGCGTCGTTCCCGCCGCCGGATTCCAGCGCCAGAAGATAGTTCTCAACCTCCCTGTCTGTTACACGAATACGGTTGCCAACCTGCCGTTGCTGAACGCGACCTGAGAGCATTTCCTGACGAATCTGTTCCCGTGCCTGGCGGTAACTTACGCCTTCCGCTGCCAGCTGGTTCTCAAACTCGGTCAGGCTCATACCGTTATTCTTGGCAATGTTGGCCAGGGTTTCGTTCAGCTCGTTATCACTGATGCGCATGCCCATTTTATCGGCCATCTGCAACTGAACAGACTCGGTAATCAACTGCTCAAGAACCCGTTCCTCAAGAAGGCGACGTGGAGGCAAGCCTGTGCCTTGAGCCGCCAGACGACCGGTAATGGTGCTGACTCGCGCCTCCAGCTCGGATTGAAGAACCACATCGTCATCCACGATAGCAACCACTTGGTCGAGCAGCTTACGCTCAGCCTGAACCGAAAAAGACAGCGCCACTGCCAACAGCATCAGCAGTGTCTGAAAACCTTGGCGAATCGTCGCCTTCATAATCACCTCATAATGAAGAAATAAGCCTGCGGATAAGGTACCGGAATGGCACAGTTGCCGTCAGGGCAAAACGAATCAGCGGGTTCCGAAACGGCGCTGCTCGCGCTCATCGAACCCATATATAGCTTCAGAGATCGACGAAGAGGACCCGCCACTGCCACCCAGGCCTTTTAGCTGAATCTGGAACAGTATACGGCTGTCCAGCTGCTGATCATCTGTCAGGTAATTCTGGTGAACCACCTGAACACTCCAGCAGCAATTGTTGTACTCGATCCCTGCCAAAGAGCCGACGGTACGATCGAGATCCGAATCGTACACCCAGCGGCCGATCAGACTAACACGGTCTGTTGCCGGGAGAACCGCCGCAATATCAGACTGGTCCAGCTCCCCTTTGCTGTAAGTATGGCCAACACTCGCCAGATACCGGTAGTCCTGCGAATGGAAGATCAGCTGGCTGCGACCCTCTTCCGTATCACCGGTTTCAGGATCCCAGAGCCCCGAAGACCGGATTTGCAAGTTCTGCAAAGGATTCAACACCACCTCTCCGGCAAGCGGCGAACGGCTGCGATCACTTCCGCCTTCACCAAACAGCGTCACCTCACGATCCTCGAAGTACTGAACCTGACCAATGCTGAAGCGAGCCCGTTCCGCGCCGGTAAGCAAATCGTTGAACCGGCTGGTCAACGCCACGGTGAGCTGGTTGGCTTCGCCTACCCGGTCGCCGCCCACAAAACGATCAGGCTGGAACAGTTGCTCAAAGCGAAAGGTCTGCACTGCGGTATCAAACGACGGGATGTAGTTCTGATCTGCTTCTGCATCAGCCCAGGCGTAATACAGCCGGGGCTCAAGGGTCTGGTTGTAGGGCACATCAAACAGATTAGTCTGGCGATCAAAATACAGGCCGTTGTCCCACTCCACCACAGGCACCGTGCGGTCGAACCCTTCCGTTCCGGCGCTATAATCTTCCAGCTCGTAGCGGGTGTAGTCCAGGCTCACCGATGGGCGGCTATAACCCCATAGGGCGCGCATTGGTAATGCCAATTCTGGCCGTGCACGAAAGCGCTGACCATTCGCTTTGTCGAGCCCCGTCAGCGTATCGTTGTCGCGATAGAACCAGGTGTACTGGCTCTCCAGACCGGCCTCAAACAAGCCGGCTTTGGCGGTTCCGGCATACACAACATCCGGCAGCTGAGCGTATGGCCTATCCGCTTGGGCAATTCGGTCGCTGACGGTCTGATAATCATTGAGATACACATCAAAATACTGGTTTGGCCCCTGATAGCGCACGCCTCCAATACGCTGCAGGTGCGTGGCCTGATTTATTGCCAGACTACGGTTCAGGTCGCTCAGATAGTCTTCATCACTGACCACAGAAAAATCGCCATAGCCGTTCCAGCCACTCCCAAACTCTGCCCGGGTGGACGCATCCAACGCCCAGCGCTGGCCGGATTCGTCAGGGTTGTCATCTGCATAGGCCGAATCGTTATCTATATATCCCACCTGCAAGGTAGTCTCGCCAAGCCCACTGAGGTATCGGCCTTCCACCTCATTGAACAACCCGCGGCCATGGATGTACTGCGGCGTGAACGTAGCATCGTAATGGGGTGCCAGATTCAGGTAATAAGGCGTGGCAATGTATGCACCACTACCTGCGCTGGAGGAACCAAACTGCGGGTACAGAAAACCCGTTTTGCGTCGGTCATCAATGGGGAAGCTGGCGTAGGGCCAATAAAACACCGGAACATCCAGAACCTCCAGGCGAACGTGCTTGGCGGTTCCAAAGCCTTCGGTCTGATCCAGCTCGATTTCGGAGGCCACAATCGCCCAGTCGTTTTTCTGCGGGCCACAGGTGGTGAGCATGCCGTCGTGAATTTCTACCCGGGAATCATCCACCCGGGAAAGGCTTCCGGCACTGCCCCGCATTTCCGGACCATGCAGCAGAAAGGTCGCCGTATTGATATCGAATCGCCCGGAATCCACGCTGTATTCGGCGCGCTCGCCGGTCAATAAAAAGCCTTCGCCACGGCTCACCAAGGGGCCTTCAATCGTAAGCTGGCCGGCACTCTGGCTGTACCGCGCCTCAGAACCGGTCACCCGGAAGTTGCCTTGGCGCACCTTTACATCGCCTTGCAGATACAGCTCGCTGTCAATTTCATAACGGGCATTCAGGCCGCTGGCTTGCAGGGCCTCAGCCTCATCCGCGCTACCTCCAAAAACGGCCGAACCGTTTTCGTCGCCACCCGATGGCAAATACCCACCTGAGCAAAAGGTTGGCAATGAATTCCTGACCGCATCCGGGAGCTGATTTTTTGGGCGCCAATCCAGCTCTGCCGCAGACGGAGCAAGCGCCTCAGCAGACACTCCGGTTGCTGACATCAGGGCAAGCCCCGCAAACAGGCTCGCACACCGGCGTTGCAATGTGCCTTTCTGCGCCTGCAGATAGCTGTCGGACATTGGCACGGTAGCAAGGTTCCTGTTCCAGATGCGTGAAGGCGTGTGAATAGCGCAACAGGGCATCTAAACACACACAACAGCGGCCTAGTTTACACGTGCCCCGGAGGCTTGTTAACGGAAACGGGGCCGGATAAGCGAAACTCCGCTGCAAATCCGGCTTAGCCTCTTTATACTCCTTCCAAAGGAGCCAACAAGAGAGCGCATCTTATCGGCGCAACTCCGGCTAACCAACGCTATGTTTCAATGCACACTATTCCAGGATAACTGCCCGAGCTATGGATAACCGCCTGCAGATGCTGACCGCCTGGGTCAGCCAGTTCCCCGGCTTTGAGAACGCCGAAGCCCAACCCGTTTCCGGCGACGCCAGTTTCCGGCGCTACTTTCGGGTCTGCAAAACGGATGCAAGCGGCAACCAAACCCCATTTATTGTTATGGATTCACCTCCTGAACTGGAGGATTGCGGGCCATTCGTTCACATCGGCAGGTATTGGCGTCAGTCCGGTATTGCCGTTCCCCGGATCTTTGAAGCCGACCCGGTGCGCGGTTTTCTCTTGCTGGAGGACTTTGGTGACCAGTTGATGTTGGGCCAGTTAACCCCGGATACCGCAGATTCCCTCTACCAGGGTGCGCTGGACGAGCTTGTGCTGATCCAGCAGATTCCCGCACAACCGGACTACCCTCTGCCAGCCTATGATGCAGCACTGCTGAACCGTGAAATGGCACTGTTCCGGGACTGGTTGCTGAAAGGCTACCTGGGACTGGAGCTCGACAACATCGAGAAATCCATGCTCGACACCACCTTCGCATTGCTCCGCGAGAGTGCTCTGGCCCAGCCGGAGGTCACCGTACACCGGGATTACCATTCCCGAAACCTGCTGGTGCGGGAACAGGGCACTCGCCCCGGTGTGATTGATTTTCAGGATGCTGTATCCGGACCGGTGACTTACGACGCCGTATCGCTACTCAAGGACTGCTACATCCAGTGGCCTGAAGAGCGTATTTGTGAGTGGTTGGAAATCTTCCGCAAACAAAGCCAGCAAGCAGGGGTGCACCGTGCAGACCAGGATACCTTCCGCCAGTGGTTTGAGTTGATGGGCATGCAGCGCCATCTGAAAGCCGCCGGCATTTTTGCCCGCCTGGCCATGCGTGACGGCAAGACTCGCTATCTTGAGGACATTCCCCGCACTGTCGGCTACCTGCTCACCGCCAGCAAGCAGCAACCTGCATTGAGGCATTTCCATGATTGGCTGGCTGCAATCGCCGTACCGCGAATTGAAGAGCTGATTGGCCCAATTCCGGCTCAGGAGCATATTCAGTGAAAGCGATGATTCTAGCAGCCGGCAAGGGAGAGCGCATGCGACCACTCACCCTGACCACCCCAAAGCCCTTACTTAGCGCAGGCGGCAAACCGCTCATTGAACATCACCTTGAGCATCTGAACCGTGCCGGCTTCCGCGACGTGGTCATCAACCACGCCTGGCTCGGCGAGCAAATCGAGTACACCTTGGGCAACGGCGAACGGTTCGGTTTATCGCTGCATTACTCACGGGAAGGCGAGCCACTGGAAACCGCCGGCGGCATCGTTCGCGCCTTGCCGCTACTCGCATCCGACGACACCCAGTGGTTTATGGTTATCAATGGCGACATCTGGGCCGACTTTGACCTGACCCGGTTACAGCCGCCGGCACCCGGCGATCAGTCTTCTCTCGACGCCATTCTGGTGATGGCAGACAACCCGGTGCATCACCGAAAGGGTGATTTTTGTCTGAACGACAACGGCCTGCTTTCCGAAAAGTGCGCCGGCAAGGAGGGTGAGACGCTGACCTTTACCGGCATCAGCCTCCTGCACAGACGGCTGTTTGAGGGGCTGACTGATCAAGCTGGCAAGCTTGGGCCCGTTCTGCGAGCGGCCATGGCAAAAAGCCGGGTAGCCGGCCTGCACCATCTTGGCAGCTGGGTTGATGTCGGAACGCCTGAGCGGTTACGGGCGCTGGATCAGCAACTGGCGGCTCAGGAGTCTTAGCCCGATGGCGACTCATTCAGCGCAACCCGCCCTGCCGCCGCGAATGGAAGCCGAATTTTCCACCCTGCTGCACAAACTTTCAGCGTCCAGCCACCAGGCACACACCCTGATTGGCCAAACCAACCTGCCCCGCTGGTGTCGGCGCCCTCTGTTTTTCCTTCTGGGTTACATTGCAAAAGCAGAGGGTCGGGTTTCGGAGCAGGACATAGAATTTGCAGAAAACCTTATTACGGCGCTAAGACTGTCAAAGCGCCAAAGACACAAGGCCATCAGTAGCTTCCAGCACGGCAAAGCATCGAAAAACCTGCCGCCACTTACCGGGCTGACACTCAGGCTCAGCCATCGTGCCTGGCCCACCCCTGCGCTGAAGATGGCCATTTGCCTGTGCCATGCTGCCCAACTCAAAGGCCGACCAGGCAAACCCCGCCGTTACCGCTGCGAGGATACCATTGACCACATTGGTATGCCGGTCAGCATCAGCGAAGACATTTTCGACAGCTACGCCAGCCGGGTATGGGGTGATATCAACAATGCGCCTTCCACACCAGTCAACCTCGAACAGGCCTGCGCCCTGCTGGGTGTTACAAGGCGAGACCCGGTGGCAACCATCAAGCGCGCATACCGCAAAAAGGTCTCCGAGTGCCACCCGGACAAGCTGGCACAACAGCAACTCACCTCCACCGAACGGGCATTGGCCAAAGAGCGGTTGCTAGCCTACCAGCAGGCCTGGGACTTGATTCGGCGTCGCCTCTGATATCTCAGCATCCGCTATTGTCGTGCATCCGGTGTTAACCAGGCAGCTATCCTGCCCGCAAGCGCTTTTCCATCCCGTGGCAAAAATTCCGTGCCGGAACCCACAGCCTGCAGACTAAAACCTTGTACCCCGGCCCTAGCCAAGCTCGCCTTTCGCTCCCCGCTTTCAACGGATAAAGATAACTCCAGAATACGCGGCACAGCGGCTTTCTCCAGTGTGGCTGACAGCCGCCCTGCATCGCTTGGGTAAAACTTTGGCCCCGCCCAGATCAGCGCAGGGGGCGCTCCCAGCTCCGCTGCGTAGGTCACCACATGATTACTGCCCCGCCCTATACCGACCAGGGCCACCACCTCATATTCACGTTTTTTGAGCTCCGCGGTTCCGGCCGCAAGCTCCTCGCGAATACGCTCCCGATAGGCAGTTTCCTGATCCCCCGGGGCCTCCGCAGCCATAACGTCAATCGTGGCAGGAACACCAGACTTCGAGCCCTGCCCTTCAAGTTTGGCCTCGGGTGCAAGCTGCGGGCGCTCCAGTATCTTTTCGAGGGCGGCTGGAGGTGCTTCTAAACCTAAGCTAAGCACCGCCAGTTTGCGATGGGCTAATTCCCGAGCCAAAGCCCCAGCAAGACCGGATTCCGCGTTCTCGCCTTCATCCGCCAGAATGATCACGGCACCTCTTGCCGGCGTGTCCGTCTCGGGCCAGAACAGCGACAGTGTGCGGGCGCCGTCCTCAATCTCAAGCCAGAGCGCAGAGTCTGGAAAACGCTGGCTCAGACCCCACTCACCCAATCCGGACGAAACAACACCCCGCGCTTCGGTCGCTGCGGATGACGGGGGCTCAGCATCGGCGCCCTGATCCTGCGCAATTGTGGGTGTACTGCCAACTGCCAGCATAACGATCAACAGGCAACCGGAAATGCGCCAGCGATACATGCTTTTACTAATTGTTCTGATTCGGCGCACAGTTCCAGCTCCTCTGGCTACGAAAACACGCTCTGGTACTGTTAGACTGTCATTATTATTAATGGCTGCCAATTGTTTGCGAGAATCGTGATGAATCCTTATCTGATTGCCCCATCGATTCTGTCTGCTGATTTTGCTCGCTTGGGCGAAGAAGTGGATAACGTACTGGCCGCAGGCGCCGACGTGGTGCACTTCGACGTTATGGACAACCACTATGTGCCCAACCTGACCATTGGACCCATGGTATGCGAAGCCCTCCGTAAACACGGTGTTACCGCACCCATCGACGTGCACCTGATGGTGTCGCCGGTGGATGATCTGATCCGCATGTTTATAGACGCCGGTGCCAGCTATATCACCTTCCACCCGGAAGCGTCCCAGCACATTGACCGCTCCCTGCAACTGATTCGCGAGGGCGGCTGCAAAGCAGGTCTGGTGTTCAACCCGGCCACGCCACTGCATCACATGGACCACGTGATGGATAAGCTCGACATGGTACTGATGATGTCGGTCAACCCGGGCTTTGGTGGTCAGAAGTTTATTCCCGGCACCCTAGACAAGCTTCGGGAAGCCCGAAAGCGCATTGATGCCAGCAATTACAACATCCGGCTGGAAATCGACGGTGGCGTAAAAGTCGACAATATCCGTGAAATTGCCGAAGCCGGCGCAGACACCTTTGTTGCAGGCTCTGCCATCTTCAATACCGACGATTACAAAGCCACCATCGACGCCATGCGTCAGGAGCTGGAGCAGGCCCGCAACACACTGGGCCACCAGGTGCCAAACCAATGAGCCTGGCCGGCCTGTTTAATGCCCGCTGGCCCGGGGTTGCCCTGTTTGATCTTGACGGTACCCTGGTGGACAGCGCGCCGGACCTTGCAGCGGCGGTTGATCGCACCCTTGAACAGCTTGGGCGCAAACCCGCCGGGCTTGAACAAGTGCGCCAATGGGTGGGCCACGGCTCTCCCATACTGATGCGGCGTGCCCTGGCCGGCAAAGCTGACTGGGAGCCTGCGCGCCCTGCAGATGAAGCCCTGTTTGACGATGCTCTGGCGTTATTTTATGCCAACTACCAGGAGCTCAATGGCCAACATGCTGCGGTATACCCCGGTGTGAAAGCCTGTCTGGAATCCCTGAGCGAACGCAACTGCCCTATGGCCGTGGTGACCAACAAGCCAGAACAGTTTGTTGGGCCGCTATTAAAGCAGTTGGGGCTGGATCACCACTTCAAACTGGTGATCGGTGGCGACACCCTGGAAACAAGAAAGCCAGACCCAGGCCCCTTGCTCCATGCCATGAAAGCCTTGAACGGCAGCCGGGGGACCACCGTTATGATTGGCGACTCTGCAGCGGACGTCAGTGCCGCTCAAGCTGCGGGCATTCCCTGCGTTGCCGTCACCTATGGCTATAACTTTGGCCGTTCGGTGCAGACACTGGGTGCAGACGCCGTAGTTGATTCCCTGAGCGAGCTTTTGTAACCTCTCAGCTCTTGGACTTTAATTTTTTTCAATTCGGGAGATTCCTGCCGTGCAGGGACTGAATCTGACTGCCGCGCGAGGCGTCCTAACTACCCGCGCAACACGATGGTGGCGATGGCGTACCGGCTGAAAATACTCAGCCCGGCGAAAAGCGCGCCCCTGCCCGCTCAACACCACCACCCGACAGGCCAAACCTACAATACTGTTTGCCTGCTCGAACGCAGATCAGATCCCAGGAAACCCGACCATGAACTCCGAGCAATTCCTTAAGTTGGCACAAGCCGGCTTCAATCGTATCCCCGTGTATCGTGAAGTACTTGCGGACATGGACACCCCATTAAGCACTTATCTCAAACTCGCCAGCGGGCCTTACTCCTACCTGTTTGAATCCGTTCAGGGCGGCGAGAAATGGGGCCGTTATTCCATCATCGGCCTGCCTTCCCGTGAAGTGCTGAAAGTCTACGACCATCGCATCGAAGTAAGCCAGAACGGCAAAGTGGTGGAGCAGGCCGAGGTGGAAGACCCGCTCGCCTTTGTCGACGAATACCAGAATCGCTTCAACGCACCAGACTTGCCTGAGCTACCCCGTTTTAATGGCGGATTGGTAGGCTACTTCGGGTACGACACAGTGCGTTACATTGAGAAGCGCCTGCGCCAGAGCTGCCCGCCCGACAAAATCGGCACGCCAGACATTCTGTTGATGGTATCGAACGAAATTGTGGTGTTCGACAACCTGCGCGGCAAATTACACCTGATCGTACACGCTGACCCGGCCGTGGAAGGGGCCTACGAACAAGCTCAGGCCCGCATCGACGAGCTGGAAAACAAGCTGCACCGCACCACCGCCAACGCGCCCCGTACACCGGAACACCTGCGTGGTAAAACCGTGGACGAAAGCGATTTTGTCTCTGGCTTCTCGCAAGACAAGTTCGAAGCAGCTGTGGATAAAATCAAAGGCTACGTGCTGGACGGCGACGTGATGCAAACCGTCATCTCCCAGCGCATGTCCATCCCGTTTGAAGCCCCTCCTCTGAACCTGTATCGCTCGCTTCGGGTGCTCAATCCGTCGCCGTACATGTACTTCCTCGACCTTGAGGAATTCCACATTGTTGGATCGTCACCGGAGATTCTGGCGCGGGTGGAAGACGAAGAAGTTACCGTACGACCCATTGCGGGCACCCGCAAACGTGGCGC
Organism: Marinobacter sediminicola; assembly: GCF_031157525.1. Lineage (GTDB taxonomy): Bacteria > Pseudomonadota > Gammaproteobacteria > Pseudomonadales > Oleiphilaceae > Marinobacter > Marinobacter sediminicola. The sequence continues at coordinate 191,771 of NZ_JAVIXR010000005.1, read as the reverse complement.
CACCGATGCTGAAGACAAGGCACTGGAAAAAGAGCTGCTGGCCGACCCGAAAGAAATCGCCGAGCACCTGATGCTCATAGACCTGGGCCGCAACGACGCCGGCCGGGTATCCGAAACCGGCACCGTGCGCCTGACCGACAAAATGATCGTGGAGCGTTATTCCCACGTGATGCACATTGTCTCTAACGTGACCGGCCGCCTCGACAAAAACACCAGTTGCCTGGACGTACTACGCGCTACCCTGCCCGCAGGCACACTGAGCGGCGCGCCAAAGATTCGGGCCATGGAAATCATTGATGAAATGGAGCCGGTAAAACGTGGCGTGTATGGCGGAGCGGTGGGCTACCTGTCGTTCAACGGCAACATGGACACCGCCATAGCAATCCGCACCGCCGTGATCAAAGACAACACCCTGCACATTCAAGCCGGCGCGGGCATTGTGGCCGATTCGGTTCCCCGCATGGAATGGAAAGAAACCATGAATAAGGGCCGGGCCATCTTCAAGGCGGTTGCCATGACCTACAACGATTACGATCACTAATATCATAAACGGAACACCTGCCGGTCGCGTGGTTTGAGACAATGACAACCAACCATCTCGAACAAACCACGTTTGCGTTTCTCGACATTGAAACCACTGGCGGGAACTCATCCCACGACCGTATTACTGAAATAGGGATCCGCTTCTGGCGCGCGGGTGAGGTTGTGGGCGAGTGGCAAACACTGCTCAATCCAGGCATGCGCATTTCCCCCTTTATCGAGCAACTGACCGGCATTTCCAACGCGATGGTCACCGATGCACCCGCGTTTGAAACCATAGCCGATACTCTCGAAGAGAAGTTGCGCGACACAGTGTTTGTTGCCCACAACGCGCGCTTCGATTACGGGTTCATAAAATCGGAGTTCCGCCGGCTCGGGCGGCTGTTTTCAGCGCGGGTTCTGTGCACGGTGAAGCTGTCCCGGCACCTGTATCCGGAGTTTCGCAGGCACAACATGGACACGCTGATTGAACGCCATGGCTTGGCACAGGTGCAGCGACACAGGGCCATGGGCGATGTTGCAGCCATGCTCGAGTTTTTCACCCACACACGGGCGGAAAAAGGCGACGCTCAAATGGAGGCGGCCATTGCCACTCTGCTGCAAAGGCCGAGCATTCCCTCACACCTGCCGCCGGACACCCTGAGTGATTTACCACGCGGTCCAGGGGTTTATCGATTTTACGGCGAAAACGAGGTGCTTCTGTATGTGGGCAAGAGCACCAACATTGCCCAACGAGTGGCTTCGCATTTTTCCGGCGATCACAACACCAGCAAGGGCCTGCGCATTTCCGAAAGCTTGCGTCGGATCGAATACACCGAAACCGCCGGCGAACTCGGAGCACTGTTGCTGGAGCTTCGACAGATCAAAACCCTCAGCCCGCTTTTCAACCGGCGATCACGCGCAGCGAAAAACCTGGTGAGCATCGAGCTGGCACCGAACAATTCCGGTTACCTGCAGGCGCGGCTGGTACGGGAAATAGAACCGCATCGGCTTGCCAGTTATTACGGCCTGTTTCGAAGCAAACGCGATGCCGAGCGAGCCTTAACCGGCATTGCCACAAAAAACGAACTGTGTAATCAACTGCTAGGCTTGGAGCCCGAACGTGACGGCCCCTGTTTTCAGCGCACGCTAGGGCGGTGCAAAGGAGCCTGCGAAGGGATTGAAGATGTGACCCGTTACAATCTCAGGGCACAGATCGCCTTTCATCAACTGCGTTTGCAAACCTGGCCATGGAAAGGGCCGGTCGCTATCGTGGAGAATCGGGATGACGGGGCTCAGCCCGATATTCTGGTGATCTATAACTGGATTCACGTGACCACGGTGCATGACGAACAAGAGCTCTATGATCTCTCCCTGTCTGGCCAGTCGGTCACCTTTGACCTGGACTCCTACAAGCTACTGGTCAAAGCACTAATAGGCAGTGCCAATAACAGCTACGCCCTGATCGAGCTACCGGCCGTAGGAGCGCCGGATGTTCTTATGCCCTGAATAGCATTGGTTTAGCCAATGACTGCTACAGAGCCTGATCCACAGCTGCTTTGTTGTTCGCACATCACTTGCGATCAATTGACGCAAATCAGGCAATGAACGACGTGTTCATAGATGCCTGTCTCGGTTCTCTCCGTACCGTTTTGCCAGCGTTTACCGTTGGATACCGCCGACGCTGCGCAGATAATCAATCACCGGTTGGTTCTTGCCGTAGTGGGCCCACTTCAGAGGCGTTTCCTTGCCGCGACAGTTTGGGTTGACCGTCGCACCTTGCTTGACCAGATAGCGCACATCCTCTACCAAGCCGTCTTGAGCTAAATAATGCAGAGCGGTACAGCCGTCGCTGTCGGGGTAGTCTACCGGAACCCCCCAATCCACCAGATACCTGACCACCGCACCCTTTTCAGTCAGGGCGCCCATGAGAAGTGCCGGATAGATCTGCTCATCGGGGGCTTTGCCACTTTCGACAAACGCCTTGAGCGTCTGCAGGTTGCCCAGGCGCGCTGCCATTCTCACGGCTTCACTGTTCTGCTCACCGGTAAAGTGGGGGGCGTACTGCAGTAGCATCTCTGCCTGCTGGTAATCATCAGCATAAGCAGCCCGGAACAGGGTCTCAGACCCGGGCCGAGCACCATGCCTGAGTAACGCGGAGGTCAGCGCAGCAGAGCCGCTCTGGACAGTATTATCAAGGCTCTTCTGAAATTCTTTCGCGTCGAACTGTACATTGTTGTCGAGGCGTTCCAGCACCCGGGCTAGCCCAAAATTGCGGGACTTGACGGCGTGGATCAACGTCTCCTTCAGGTCAGCATCATTGATATTGTCGAAAAAGCCGATCTCATCAAACAGAAAGGCGCCGTCATTGCTGCGTGTTCTTGTCGCGGCTTTCATACCGTCGATATCGATGCTGATTCCGCGCCGGTCCAACTCTGCCAGCACATCATCATGATTTTCTGAGGGCCTTTCACAGCCGCTGACCAGCAATGCCAGCAGTATGATAATCAGCAAAGATGGCAGGCGGGCTATTGTTCGGTTGGTTGGGTGCATCGGTGGTCTTCCTTTTCCTTTGTCGCTCTGGGCGTTCTGATAAAAGCCGGGAGCGCCGGCCTCGGCGCGAACGCGGGCTAGGCATCACCGCCAAGCCAGGTTACCGGATGAAGCGTTCTTCTTTGCTTGTGCCTGCCTCTAGTTCACCCACATATGTTCAATTCCTGATTGGTGCATAACGCTTGGCTTTGCGGCGCACCGAAGCGCCAGCGTAGGTGCGTCCGACAACAGCCACTTGTTAATCATTGATGGCGCCATAAAGGCACCAACTCAGCCATATCTCTCAACGGCTGGGACTCAAATTCTGAAAGTGATAAAAACGTAATATCAATCGGAACGCCTGTGGAAATTTCTTTGAAGTGAAGGTTACGTAGTACATGATAATAAAGTTCCAGAGCATCATCAGAGTTATCTCGGCAGACGACCAATAGATCTATATCGGAATACGAGTTACTTCCTCGAAAAAAGGAGCCGAATCCATACACTGCCAATAAGTTACTCTTCTCGGATAAACATGACTCTATTTCCATCTTCATCTTTTTTATAATATGACCAAAATTCATTTTTCCAAAGTGCGCCACTAATCTCACCTGAAACGTAAATACCTATATTTGAATCAACGCAAAATTCCTTCGCTTCCGATGTATAACCGTTCCAATTTCCGCCTATGTAAATGATATTCACTCCTTCGAATTCATTTAAAATTCGCGAAACCATAGTCTGGCCCATGGTATATTTATTTAGACAAACTATCCTAATCGAATCCTTTTGGTTTTTCCGTTTGACGTCAAAAACAATATCTTGGCTTCGCTCGAAATCTTCAACATTACCATGCGAATCGAGCAAACTTGAAAACCAGGTAATCTGGCTGTAGGGCACGTTCCAGTTATTACTTCCGTTGTTCATAAACTAAAAGCCTTTGCAAAACTTTGAGGAAATGTTACGTAGTGATCCAACCTAGTATATTGATTCTGCTCAAAAGATTTAGCATGATTTTTGAAGTTTATAAATTCTTGGTAGTCAGCGGCATCTATCAGGCTAGAGTTATTTTCAATCATGTTGATGATTTTATTGTTATTTGGAATCACAGTGTCTAACTTTCGTAAGTTCCAAATTCTATGAGCATTCGAGCCAAGATCATTCTGGGCCGGGATGGATTCCGGACCGTATTCCATCCAGATACTGCGATTCTCAATTAATAGCCTTGAAACCGCTTCTACAAGCTCATTACGATCAGAGAATCGGAGCTCAGAAGCTTGAGCTCTGATCGTGTCTTCATGCTGCTTTTTCCAAGCATGAAGTTGCTCGACCGTGTACGTCCCATCTGGTGATTTATCAATGTGGCGATGACAAGTGGGGCAAAGCAAAATCAGATTGTCATAAGAGTCACTCCCGCCCGCACCCGCTCCTCTCGGGCCTTTTGCACTCTTGGCGATAATGTGAGCCATTTCTCCCACATTGTAGTTTCCCTGCTCAACCAAGCCGGTTAAGTCAGCTTTGCAAGTGGGATTAGAGCAGATGCCTGCGGCTCTTCCCCATAGCATTTTGGTGTCCGGGTCTGAAATTGCCAAACCTTCCTCCGTTTGGTTGATTAACAGCTAATTATACGAACGAGTTCTTATATCACGCATTCGTAAAACCCCATTAGAACGCACGCCCAAAAACAAAACCTTCTTCAATTAAAACAGCCACTTGAGGATTTGCCATCACGACTGCCGCCGGATTTATACGCCCTTTATTAGCTACTACCGAATCCACCATGGCCGTATAATTCCACCCTTCCCGTTTCAAATTTCAATCCCTATCAGCTAGTTACCGTATTTTCCCCTGATTAGTTCTGGAGTTTTGCGAATGCGTTCGTATAACTCCGCCCCTCCAAATTCGAACCAGCGCTTCACTCCAGCAACCATATCAAAAGCTTACTAACAGTGACGCCTTTTTTCAGTAAAGCCTGAGAACTGGCTCCCAACCAATACAGTAACCTTCACCAGAGGCAACCAGCATGGTGCGAATTGCCACGCCTGCACCCGCTCGCGCGTTCATCATGCCCACCAGCGAACACGGTGCGCTTAAGCACGGCATTTTGCTCTTCAGGCGCAGGCTTAATAAAGGCCTCCCACCCCGCCCGATATTGTACCCAAGGCGGGGGACTGCAATAATCCTCTGCTTGTTTGCGCCAAACCTCAGGCAAGGTGCGCTGTATATCTCCTTTTAAACAGCGCCGCCCGCATGGCGAACACATCCACTGCTAGAACATACGGTCCCGATCGCTATGCTGCTGATGATTGATAACTACGACAGCTTCACCTACAACATTGTCCAGTATCTTGCCGAGCTGGGTACCGACGTTCAGGTGTACCGGAACGATGAGATCACCATTGAGGAAATCGAGGCACTGAATCCGGAACGGCTGGTGGTTTCACCCGGCCCCTGCACACCTGACGATGCGGGTATTTCCATGGAAGCGATTCGTCATTTTGCCGGCAAGCTTCCAATTCTGGGCATTTGTCTGGGCCATCAGTCCATAGGGCAGGTATTTGGCGGCGATACAATTCGCGCCGGGCGCGTGATGCATGGCAAGGTGTCCGCGGTTTATCACAAAGACACGGGCGTTTTCCGGGGTTTGAATAACCCGCTGCAAGCCACCCGTTACCACAGCCTGGTGATTGATCAGAACACCCTGCCGGACTGCCTGGAAGTAACCGCTTGGACTCGCAACAGCGACGGCAGCATGGAAGAGATTATGGGCGTGCGCCATAAAACCCTGGCCGTTGAGGGCGTGCAGTTCCACCCGGAATCGATCATGAGCGAACAGGGCCACGAACTGCTGCGCAACTTCCTGCGAACCCAATAAGAAGGCAACAGCTAATGAACATGAAAGACGCACTGAACCGGGTTGCCGAAAACCTCGACATGTCCCGGGAAGAAATGAAAAGCGTGATGCGCATCGTGATGAACGGCGAAGCCACCGACGCCCAGATCGGCGCCCTGCTCATGGGTTTGCGGATAAAAAGTGAAACCGTTGATGAAATCACCGGCGCTGTGGAAGTCATGCGCGAGCTGGTCTCCGGCGTAACCATCAAAGCCGAGCCACTGGTTGATATCGTGGGCACCGGCGGTGACGGCGCCAACCTGTTCAACGTTTCCTCTGCCTCCGCTTTCGTTGTTGCTGCCGCTGGCGGCTTTGTTGCCAAACATGGCAACCGCGCGGTGTCCTCCAAAAGCGGCAGTGCCGACCTGATTGAACAAGCAGGCATCAACCTGAGCCTCACGCCTGAACAGGTCGCCCGCTGCGTAGAACAAATCGGCGTCGGCTTCATGTTCGCCCCAAGCCATCACGGTGCAATGAAACACGCCGTGGGCCCGCGCAAAGAAATGGGCTGCCGCACTCTGTTCAACATACTGGGCCCCATGACCAACCCGGCGGGCGTTAAACGGCAATTGGTTGGTGTATTCAGCCGAGCCCTCTGCCGCCCCATGGCCGAAGTACTGCACAAGCTGGGCTCCGAACACATTATGGTGGTGGCCTCCAAAGACGGCCTGGATGAAATCAGCCTGGCCAGCGTTACCCATGTGGCAGAACTGAAAGATGGCGAGATCACCGAATACCAGATCACCCCGGAAGACCTCGGCATAAAGAGCCAAACTCTGGTGGGGCTGTCCGTGGATACTGCAGAAGAGTCCCTGAACCTGATCAAAGCCGCCTTCGGCCGAGGCCACGATGAAATGGCCGAAAAAGCCCGCGACATGATCGCCCTGAACGCCGGCGCAGCCATCTATGTAGCCGGCCTGGCTCCGACCGCCAGAATGGGCGTGGAAATGGCTTTGGACGCAATGGGCTCTGGCCTGGCGGCCGGAAAACTCGCGGAACTGGCAGACTTTTCACACTGCTTCTGAGCCAGGAAATTCTAATGAACAAGCAAAACGACAAAACCCCCACCATCCTGCGCAAAATCGTAGAAACAAAGTGGGAAGAAATCGACTTTCGCAAACGGCAAACGAGCCTGGAAGATCTCAAGGCCATGTCTGGCGACCAGCCTGCGACAAGGGGCTTCGCCAACGCCCTGCGCCGGCGCATCGAAGCCGGCACACCAGCCGTCATTGCCGAAATCAAAAAAGCCTCACCCAGCAAAGGCATACTTCGCGACCCCTTTGAGCCCGCCAAAATCGCCGAAAGCTACGAAAAAGGCGGCGCCGCCTGCTTGTCAGTACTCACTGACCACGACTTCTTCCAGGGCCACGAAGACTACCTGATAGCCGCCCGCAACGCCTGCAGCCTGCCCGTCATCCGCAAAGACTTCATGGTCGCGTCTTATCAAATATATGAAGCCCGCACCATTGGCGCCGACTGCATCCTCCTGATTGCCGCCTGCCTTACCAAAGACCAGATGCAGGAACTGGAAGGTATCTCCCATGAAATTGGGCTGGATGTGCTGGTCGAAGTGCACAACAGCGAAGAAATGGATGACGCCCTGACCCTCAGTACGCCGTTGGTGGGCATCAACAACCGCAACTTGCACACCTTCGACGTGTCGCTGGACACCACCTTCGATCTGCATCAGCGCATTGGCCCTGACCGGTTGGCCATTACCGAAAGCGGCATTATGACCCGCGCAGACGTGCAGGCCATGACCGAGCGCGGTATTTACGGATTCCTCATTGGCGAGTCGTTCATGCGTGCGCCGGAACCCGGCGAGAAGCTGCAAGAGCTGTTCAGCTGATTCATCGAACCACGGCAACCCCATGACTCACCCTGGCGACCAAGCCAACGATCCGATCCTGGCCGGCCCCTATTGGCCGGCCTTTTTCCGCTATGCCCTACCCTCAGTGGCCGGGTTGCTTGCGCTGACCACCGCCAGCATCGTGGATGGCATTTTCATCGGCAACTTTGCCGGTGCTGACGCGCTCGCGGCGCTAAACCTGCAGATTCCCTGGTTTACGTTAATGTTCGGGCTGGCGTTGGCGCTGGCCATTGGCGGCACTGTGCGGGCCGGTCGTTATCTCGGTGAAGGGAACCGGGCTGCCGCGTCTGCAATCTTCAGCAAATGTATAACGGTAACTCTGGCGCTGGCTTTAACCGGCGCACTCGTCGGGCTGCTGTTCCATGAACCCATTTATCGATTGCTCGGGGCTTCTCCCAACATCTTCTCGCTGATGTCCGAGTACTATCTGGTGATCATCTGGGTGATGGTGCTGCAGCTGTTCACCATGGTGCTGTATTACTTTGTGCGGGTAGACGGTTTTCCAGGGCTGGCCACCACGGCACTGGTGCTGGGTGCGGCGGCCAACATCGCACTGGATGCGTTGCTGGTAGGGTATCTCGATTACGGCCTGCGCGGCGCAGCCATCGCCACCGGCATAGCCCAGGTGCTGCAGCTCTCCGTGTTGGCGCTTTACTTTGCCAAGCCCGCGCGCAAACTGACGTTCCGGTTGCGGCAACAGAACTGGCGCGAAGTGACCAAAGCCTTCGCCAATGGCGTATCAGAGTGGATCAACGAGATGTCGGTCGGGCTGGTGATGTTGTTGATAAACTGGCTGCTGATGAGTTCGCAGGGGCTGGCCGGTGTAGCCGCGTTCACCGTGGTGAATTACCTGATATTCCTCAGCTTGATGGTGTTTTACGGCATTTCAGACGCCATGCACGTGTTGATCAGCCACAATCTGGGGGCCGGCAACGCCGAGCGCATTCGCCGGTTTATGGGTTGCGGTGCCACGGTGATTATAACTCTGGCCCTGGCACTGGTGGGCACTGTCTGGCTATTCGGCAATGATGTCGTTCGCCTGTTCCTCGACACCTCCGCAGACCCGGCCACGGCGCAGCTGGCCGATCAGTACCTGGTCATCCTCTGGCCGCTGTTCCTGGTGAACGGCATCAATGTATTGCTATCAGTGTATCTCACTGCCACCCACCAACCCCTGCCCTCCGCGGTGGTGGCCTTCTCCCGCAGCCTGGTTCTACCGGCTTTGTTACTGGTGGGCATCGCCCGCTTTGCGCCGGACTGGCCACTGCTGTTGGCGCTGCCGATAGCGGAATGGCTGACCTTTGGCCTGGCGTTGGCGCTGTTTGTTCGTTTTCGACCCCAGCGTTTGATCATGTCACCCACGGCCTGATACCAAATGTAAAAGATGTAAATAAGTTTCAACTGCGCATGGTTCTCATTTAGATTTACTCCAAATTCTGACTTTGGAGTGTCGACATGGGACCGTCCGCCCGCGCGATTGCCGAACAAGCCAGCTTGCAGGCTTTTCTTCATGGCTATCTGCAAGAGATAGACCCCGGCCAGTGGCGGGAAAATACCATTTCAACTCGCCAGTCTGGCCAATGGACTTGCGAGCTGTCGCTTGAAACCCAGCGCTCCCGCCTCACCATCGATATCCTTTATCATTCCGACCTGGGTCGCCACCGCTACGGCAAGGTGCACCAGTGGCTGAACGGCCGTTATTGCTGGGCCGAGATTGAACCTTTTCAGGCCATGTGCCTGCTGGTACGGGAGCTCTACGCTCGTTCGGCGGGCATGGTGCCAGAGCTCCGCAAACTGCGGGAACTGGAGCTACTGCACCGGCTGACCGACAGCTACGGCGTGATGACCCGCTACATTGCCAAACGCCAGCACGACCCACGCCTTTACCTGAACCGCTTTCTTGAGACCGAACAATCCCTGCTGTTCGGCCACGCCAGCCATCCCACCCCAAAAAGCCGGCAAGGCATGTCGGAATGGCAGCAAGACGCTTACGCCCCGGAATTGGCGGACCAGTTTCAGCTGCATTACTTCATGGCTCACAAATCCTGCGTGGTGGAAGATTCCGCAGCCGCTGTGCCAGCTAGCGCGATGGCTGAGATGCTGATCAACGGCGGCCACCCCACACTGAACCTGCCCGACAACCACATTCTGATACCCGCCCACCCGCTGCAAGCCCAGTGGTTATTGCTACAGCCCGCTGTCCAAGCCGCCATTCAAGCTGGTGTAATTTTCCCTCTAGGGGCGCTGGGGCCGGAATTCTCTGCAACGTCTTCCGTGCGGACGGTGTACAGCGAGCAAACGGACTGGATGCTGAAGTTCTCCATTCCGGTCAAAGTGACCAACTCCTTGCGGGTGAACAAGGTCCCCGAACTTCGCGCTGGCGTAGTGATGGCCCGGCTGCTGGCACAAACCGGCTTTGCCGAAAGCGAGCCTGGGTTCCGTATCCTGCAAGACCCAGCCTACTTAACGGTGAACCTCCCCGGGCAGGCCGAAAGCGGATTTGAAGTGATTTTTCGGGAAAACCCGTTCGTTGAGGGGCAGAACCAGGATGTGATCAGCATTGCGGCCCTGACGCAAGACCCGCTCCCGGGGCGCAATTCCCGGTTGTTAAGCCTGATCGAAGGCCTGGCACTGAATGAAAACCGAAGCCTGGCGTCGGTCAGTCAGGACTGGTTCCAGCATTACTTCTCCTGCGCCATCGCACCCGCTCTTCGGCTCTATGACGAGCACGGTATCGCGCTGGAAGCCCACCAACAGAACAGCCTTCTTGACCTGCGGGGCGGTTACCCGGACACCTATTATTACCGGGATAACCAAGGTTACTACTTGTCGGAAAGCCGTCGCGAATTACTGACCGATCTTTGCCCGGATGTTAGCCACACCCCGGAACTCTTCTATAGGGACGCGATGATTCGCGACCGCTTTTGCTACTACTTGATCGTGAATCAGCTGTTTTCAGTGATCGCACGCTTTGGTGTAGATGGGCTGGTTTCTGAGGCGGCGCTGCTGCGGCAATTGCGCGGCTTCCTGCAGTCGGAACTTTTGCGGCTTGATGGTCCGGCGCGCCCCTTGGTGGCCATGCTGCTCGAAGCCAGCTGCCTACCCTACAAAGGCAACCTGCTGACCCGCGTGCACGATGTTGATGAGCTGAATGCCAAACTGGAGATGGCAGTGTATACCAGCATCCCCAACCCGCTGTGCCGTCGCACCCAAGCCGCATCGCCCAGCGAACATCGCAAGCGATCTGTTGAGGTGCACCATGGCGCTGCGTAACCCGGTTGCCGAGGCGGCCCTGACACCTGCGCGTTCGGAATCACCCAGGCAACGGGTGCTTCGGCAGTTGTTGGAAGCCTTGCTGTTTGAAGGCATTACTCCCTGCTGCAACACCGATTTCCGCAGCGAGGGCTGGCAGTGGCTGAACTTTCCGGTGGGCACTTTGCAGGCCCACTGCCGAGGCCGGGTGCGGGGCTTCAGCCGCGTACGTTTGGACATCGACACCCTGAGTTTTTACCGCAATGAGCGTCCGGTAACGGTAGACCTGCCAGCACTTATTCACGAGTTACCCGGTTCCCGCTCACAGCACCAGATACTGTTGGAAGAACTGGCCGCCACCCTCGCGAACGAAGAACAGCTTCGCAACAGCCATCAAACCCTCAGGTTACACAATCGGCGCTCGCTGCACGGCGAAGCGCTGGACCGGGCCATTCATGAAGGGCACCCCTACCACCCGTGTTTCAAAAGCCGGCTGGGCTTTGGCGCCGACGATTTGATGCGCTATAGCCCGGAAACCAGCCCCGGTTTCCGGCTGTATTGGGTGGCCGTACCCCGCCGCTATCTGGATAGCCAGCTGCCCGCGCCAGATCTGGCATTCTGGCAAGCGGAGCTAGGCGAGGAACCCGCCTTTTTGCTGCGCGCAGCGTTTCATCGGGTGGGTATTAATTGGCAAGACTACGGTGCAGTGCCGATGCATCCGTGGCAATGGCGACACCTCAGTACCGGGCCGCTGACAAAACAGCTTGGGGATTTCGATATACGCGATCTCGGGCCATTGGGCGACCGCTACCAGCCCAGCCAGTCCCTGCGCTCGTTGTTCAATATGAACCGCCCCGAGAAGGCCTGCCTCAAGCTGCCACTGGGCATTCACAACACCTCGTCGCGCCGGCATCTGGAGCCGCATTCGGTGCCGTCGGCTCCCGCCATCAGCCGCTGGCTGGAAGCGATTGTTGAATCAGACCCAAGGCTTTCCGGGGATTACCCGCTGCGGCTGTTACCGGAATACGCCAGCCTGAGCTTTACCGCGCAGCCCGGCACTCTGCCCGGGCAGCACCCGCTTGAAGGCGAGCTGGCCGCCATCTGGCGCACCAGCCTCAGTTCGCGGTTGCACGAGGGCGAACAGGCGGTGCCGCTGAACGCGCTGTTTCAATGGCAACCAGACGGCCAGCCGTTCATTGAGCCTTGGGTAGAACGTTACGGCTTTGAACCTTGGCTGAACGCCACGCTTTCGGCTCTGATTCTGCCGGTCTGGCACATGCTGGTCGCCCACGGCGCTGGCTTGGAGGCCCACGCGCAAAACAGCCTTCTGGTGATGCGAGACGGCTGGCCCAACGCGCTCTTACTTCGGGATTTTCACGACAGCGTGGAGTACGCCCGCAACTATCTACCATCCACCACGCCAGAGCCGGATCTGGGCGAACGCCAAGCCGGTTACGACCAGGCACCGGATGATCTCTATTACCGCATGACCGGCCCCGAAGCCCTGCGGGAGCTGGCCGTGGACACTCTGTTCATCTACAACCTGAGCGAACTGGCCCTGCTGCTCGAAGACGCTTACGGGTTTGCAGAAACCCGGTTCTGGGCGCGGGTTCGCAGGCTGCTGGACCAATACGCCCAACACCACCCGGAACTTCAGCACCGACTGACGCAGCTTGGCTGGGACCAGCCAAGACTGAAAACCGAATCGTTATTAACCCGAAAGCTGCAGCCGGACACCGGCAACCAGAGCCATTGGGTACCCAACCCCTTGGCCATCACCCTGACCGGCTCCCCCACGCCTTTCACAGATCACCAGCAAGCGAGGCTATCGTGACCAACACTTTGTTTTACGTTGATAACACCCCTTACAGCCAAGACGATTGCGACCGTATTGTGGCGCCACTGGCTGACTCCGGCCCGTTTCAAGACCCCACCAACTGCCGCTTGGCGGTGTGCCTGCAAGACACCGCCCACTGGCTGGCCTTATGCCTTTGGCTGAAACCGTTAGGCGCCAGCGTGCTGCCCATTCATCCGGGCACGCCCCGGCAAGCGGCAAAAGCGTTGGCCATCGACACCGGCTGTAGCCATTTCCTGTTCGGGGACAACCTGCGCGATGCCACTCCCGAGGCCCTAGAAGCTCCCACGAATCCGACCCAAAGCAACGGTGGCGAGTTAATACAGCTGAGCTCTGGTACCACCGGTAAACCCAAGACCATTACCCGCTCCTGGCGGGATATTGACCGAGAGCTTACGGCCTACGTTGACCACTTCACCGAAGCCCAGCCACTCACACCGGTGGTGGCCTGCCCGGTTACCCATTCCTACGGTTTGATCTGTGGCGTATTAGCAGCACTGGAACGGGGTGCCACCCCGCATGTGGTGACCAATCTGAACCCCCGGTTCATTTTGTCCCGGCTGCGCTCGGTGCCGGAACATCTGCTTTACGCCTCCCCAACACTGGTCAGTTTATTGATCCGCATACTGCCGCCCAGCGAGACGCTGCATACCGTGATGCTGTCCGGCGCGCCTTTGCCTGCCCCGGTATTGAATCAGCTCAGGGATCGCTGCAAACGGCTGTGCCAGCAATACGGTTGCTCGGAAGCCGGTTGTGTTGCGCTCACGGCGAACGTGACCGAGCCCGACTTGCTGGGCACGCCCCTGCCCCATGTCTCTATGGTTGCGGGCACCTCCGCAAAGCAGCCCGACGAGGTGCTAATTACCATCAAAGGCAGCGGCCAGCAGATTTATACCCGGGATCTGGGCTATTTCGACGCCCACGGCCAACTGCACTTTCTGGCGCGCACCGACGACACCATTAACGTGGCGGGGATCAACGTTTACCCCGGCGCGGTGGAAGACGTATACCTGAGCTATCCGGGCATAAGGGAAGCGGTGGCCTATAAGCAAGCCGACAGCTTTGCCGGTGAGCGGGTGTGCCTGCGTTTCGTGGCCGATGCCGAACTGGATATCGATCAGCTGAAACAGTGGAGCCGTGAACACCTGTCGCCTCATCAGGTGCCCGCCTTCATCGAGCAGGTCGAAACCATTCCGCGCCTGCCTAACGGCAAGGTCAGCCGACGGCTGCTGAGCGAAGCACCCGCCAATACCGTTGCTGAGGAGGTGCCCGCATGAGCACCAACCGCCACGCTGCCATCAAGGCCGTTCTCCAGCAGCATCTGCCCAACGCGCGACTGTCCGCCTTCACGGGCAGTGCCCGGCTAAACGCCGACTTGGCCATTGATTCCATCATGCTGTTGCAGCTAATCGTGCATCTTGAGTTGGAACACGGCCTCAACCTGCCGGAGGAAACCTTACTGACCCACCAACTGGAAAGCGTGGATGATCTGGCCGGACTGCTGGTTGCTAACGACCACAAGGAGCCGTCCCTGTGATCAAGGTGCACTGTTTTGTCAGTTGCGTGTGCGAAATCATCAAACGCACGCCCGGGGTAGACCACCGCCCGTTTTACTTCGGCGTTTGGGATGCCGATTTTTCGGTGAATGATGCCATGGAGCTGTCGTACCACTCACCCCACACCCGCCATAACGAATTCCGAGATTGGTACAAGCTGTTGTACGGCATCAGCATTGAGCCTTGGTACAACCATGAGGCCGACAAAGAAACCAACATTCAAACGCTGGTGTCGCTGGTGGAAAACCGGCCCTCGGATCGGCAGGTGATGGTGATGCTCGACTTGTACCGGCTGCCCGAACGGGAAAACAAGTTTCACCAGAATCCGTTTCCGCACTACGTGATGCTGGAAACCACCGACAACCCCGATGAATGGTTCATGTCTGACCCGGACTTCCGTTGGGAAGGGGTATTGCCAAAAGCCCGGATTCTGGAGTCAGTGCGGTCTCCGGCTGCCGCCGGTGGCTTCTATTTTGATGGCCTGGCCATACGTCACACCCCGGCGGAAACCGTTGCCGCTTATTTCGCGCAATGCATGAAGACCAACCACAACCCGTTCACCGATGCCCTGCGGCGCATCCTTCGTGCCCATACCGGGCCAGACGCCAGCCAACCGCTGGCAAACCTGCCCCACGCCTTCCGGGAAATTCCGGTGATGGCGATTCGCAAGTACGCCTATGAACACGCCTTCGCCTGGCTACTCGAAGACCAAGGCAAACAAGCGGAAGGCGCGCCCTGGTTTGAATCGATCTGTGAAGATATCGAACGGCTCGTGAAAACCTACACGCAGATCCAATTCCGCGCCTTGAAGCTGGTGATGTCCGGCAATAACGACCTGCTGGCCAGTGTTGAGCAACTGTTTAATGAACAGGATGAGCGGGAGTTCGCCATCAAAGCCAGCCTGCTGGGATTGTTCGATGACTGGCAGCGTTACCGCAACATCGGTGTGCCACGAACCGATACCGAACACGCCCATCTGGAGGTGCTGTGATGATCCGTTTTCACCTGTGTACCATCTCGTTCCGGCACCATCTGGTGTCGTTACCGGAGCTGGCCGACTGGGCCAAACGCAACGACTTCGACGGCATTGAACTCTGGGCCGTGCACGCGCGCCATCTGGACCGGCAACCCGCTTTGGACGGCCATTGGATAGAACGCCAGGGGCTGCGCATTCCGATGGTCAGCGATTATCTGCCGCTGGATGGCAGCGAAGCCGAAGCACTTCGTAAAACCCGGGAGGCCTGTCAACTGGCAAAGCGCTGGCACGCAAACAAGGTGCGCACCTTTGCCGGGCCCTTGGGCAGTGACGAGGTTTCGCCCAGCCAGCGCCAGGCTATGACCCGGCGGCTGCAAACGCTGACCCAGTACGTGGCTGAAGAAGGTCTTTCTTTGATGCTGGAAACTCACCCGGGCACCTTGGCCGACACCGTGGGCTCCACCCTCGAACTGTTAAGCGACATCGATCACCCGGCGTTAGGGATCAATTTTGACGTTCTGCACGTTTGGGAATCCGGTGCCAACCCGCTGGCCGCGCTAAAGCAGCTGGCGCCCTGGGTACACCACTGTCACTTCAAGAACATTCAACAACACAGCCAGCTTGGCGTGTTTGCCCCGGCCAACGTGTATTCGCCGGCGGGTACGCGTGAGGGCATGGTGCCGGTCTTGGAGGGAGCGTGTGACTACCGCCCCATACTGGCGGAGCTGGGGGCTTGGCAATCGGAAGGCATCGACTTAGACGTGTCTTTGGAATGGTTCGGGGCAGACAGCTACCGGGTACTGAACAGCGATCTCCGCCAGCTACGCAAGGTGCTGGCAGAGCAATGCACTCAGCATCAGGCAGTCGCGGGGTTCCACTGAACCTCGGCCACCTCATCGCCAGCAAAGCGGATGAGGTGGGACGCCACCACCTGCCCCAGCTCTTCCAGTTCTTCCACCGTGGGTGACTGGCATTCCAGCGCCAGCGCTCCGTTCAGAGTGCTCAACCGGCACTCTCCGATGGAGAAGGTAAGTAAGCCGTTGGTTTCCGTCCACTCGGCTTCAATCTTGTGGCTGAAATGTTTGCACAAGCGGTTAATCAAACGGCTGGGGTTTGCAGTGGATACTTGAGCGTTCATAAACGGCATAACAATCTCCTTGGATTCAGCGAACACCGGCGGGCAAGGGGCGGTCCGCCAGCACAATGGGTTGGCCTTGCGAACAGCGTTCAATACGGGCTTCAATGCCGTAAGTGCGGGCCAGTAAATCCGGCGTTAACACTTGTTCCGGCGTGCCGAGTTCGGCCTGACCGCCGGGCGATAACACCAACACCTGGTCGCAATAACGCAACGCCAGGTTAAGGTCGTGGCACGCCACCAACGCCACAGATCGTTCTTGATTGGTGGCATCGCGCACGGCGTTGAGCACGTTCAGTTGCCAGTGCAGGTCCAGCGCACTGGTGGGCTCATCCAAAAGCATCAAAGGCGTCTGGCGCACCAATACCTGCGCCAAGCCCACCATTTGCCGCTGACCTCCCGACATTTCCGATAGCCGCCGCAGGGCGAGCTGGCGAATGCCCAGCGTGTCGAACACCTCTTCGATGGCCTGTTCGGTCTCTTCGCGGGACCAGTCGCCCCGGGCCGAGCGGCAGGCACTGAACACGGTTTCGTAGGCCACCAGCGGGATAGCTTGCGGCAACGGCTGAGGCAGATAGCCAACACGGCGGGTACGCTGATGGGATGTGAGCCCCGCCAGATTTTCCCCGGCGAAGGTCATGGTGCCGGAGATGGGCAGTAAACCCGCGATGGACTTCAGCAATGTCGACTTACCCACCGCATTCGGCCCAATCACGGCCACCAATGCACCCGCAGGTATTTCCGGCAGTGACAGGTTGCTGAATACAGCGTGATTTCGATAGCCTGCGGTAACGGACTTCAGCTTCAGGGTCACAAGGCGACCCTCCGGCTGCGGCCAATGATCAGCAGGATAAACAGCGGAATCCCCACCAATGCGGTGACAATGCCCACCGGCAACACTACGCCCGGCACCAGCAATTTACTGGCAATGGATGACAGCGACAGCAGCACCGCACCGGCAAGGGCACTGCCCGGGAGCAAAAACCGATGGTCTTCGCCCAGCATCAGGCGGGCAATATGGGGCGCCACCAAGCCAATAAACCCTATTTCCCCCACAAAACACATGGCTGCCGCAGTGAGCAGGCTGACGCGCATCAACACCGTCAGGCGCAGCCGCTCAACGCGAATACCCAGGCTCCGGGCCTGTTCTTCACCGCTGCGCAACAAAGTCATGGCCCAGGCATTACGCAATGAAAAGGGCAAACAGATTGCCAGCACCAACGCCACAATCAGTACTTTATCCAGACTCGCCCGGGCCAGACTGCCCATGGTCCAGAACACAATTTGCTGCACTGATTCGGCATCTGCAACAAACTGGATCAACCCCACCACGGCGTTAATACCAAACAGCAGAGCAATGCCGAACAACACTACTGCATGCACCGAGGCGCCCAGAGAGCGCGACAGAATCAGAATCAACAGCGATGCCACGGCCGCAAACACAAATGCCGACAACGGCAACAAAATATGGGCCGCCAGCCCAAGAAAGGAAAGATTGAAGGCGATCACCAGCGACGCACCAAGCGTAGCCGCCGCCCCCACACCCAGGGTAAAGGGGCTGGCAAGCGGGTTGTTCAACACCGTTTGCATCTCTGCCCCCGCGAGGCCTAAACAAGCCCCTACCACCACGGCCATCAAGGCATAAGGCAAACGAATGTCCTCAATGATGACGCGGGTACCGGCGTCGATGCTTTCAGGGTTCAACAAACCATGAACCACATCGGCCAAGCCCAGCATGGAGGGCCCACTGGCTATGTCCACCAGCAAGGCCACCACCGCCACCACTGCCAAAGCCACCAGACACACAACACGGCGCAAGACAAAACGCCGGTATTCGCTTGCCAGTGTTGTGCGAGGGGCAGAGTCGCCCAATTTAGTCATTTGCGCCGGAGACACTGAACTCATTCAGCTGGCTCCCGGGCGCGAACCCAGTAGATACCACCCAGTTCGATCGGCTGAAAGCGCTGGTAGAATTCCGCCAGTGTGGCCTCCGGATCCAGTTCCGAAAAGGCTTCCGGGTGAAACCAGCGGGCCAGTGCCTGCACTGCGACGACGTTCATGGGGGTGTTATAAAAGTGGTGCCAAATGGCCATGGCCCTGCCTTCGCGGATGGGTTCTACCGCTCGCAGTCCGGGTCGATCAGTGGCTTGTGCCAGTGAAGCCCGGGCTGTCGCCGTATCGATACCAGCGCCCAGCATCACGTAGCTGTAGTCGGATTCCGAGGTGGTGTATTTGCGGGAGCCGATAGCGGTCGCCACATAGTAGTCCGGCGGGTTGCTGATCAGGTATTCCAGGTTCAGCACCCCGCTCACACCCGGCACCTTCCCTTCCGCCACGTTGCGCGCGCCCGCGGCCTTGAGAAAATGCCCCATCATGCCTTCCACCATGGTTTCACAGCAGCTGTCGTGCAGTCCCAAACGGCTATGGAGGAAGACCCTCGGCCAATCAGTTTCGGGAATCTGCACAACCACATCGGTCACCTTTGCCAGTTCCCGCTGGTAAAACCGGTTGAATGTTTGCGCTTCCTCCTGTCGCCCGAGCACCTCACCCAGAAGCGCCATGCTTTTTGGCGTGTTCACCAGCGGGTTCTGGCGAAAGTCGATGAATACCACAGAAACACCGGCACGCTGCAGCTGATCGATCAGCATCTTGTTCCGAGCCCCAGGGCCGTGTCCCTCCAGGCTGAAGATAGCCAGATCGGCACCCAGACCAAGCACGCTTTCCAGGCTGAAACTGTCGGCTGAGGCGTGCCCTACCCGGGGCACATCCGCCAGTCCGGGGAAGGCTTTCAGATACTGGGCGTAACCGCCCGGATCGGTCATCTCGAAATCCGGCAGCATGCCGGCCAAGCGGTCGGGTAGCGCGTCTCCGTCCAGTATGGCAAGCGCCGGGATATAGCGGCTTTCACCCAGCACGATCCGGTTCACCTCACTTGGCAACTCAACCGAACGGCCTGCTAAATCAGTGACCGTGCGGGCAGCCAGAGAGAGGTCAGCCCACAAACAGAAAAGGCCGCCCACCAGGGCGGCTATGCATCGAATGCGTAACATCATCGGCCTCAAAAGCGCATGGCCAAACCAAGGCGAATATCCCGACCGGGTGCGGGCATACCCACAACACCTTCGTATCCTGCTATGCCCTGATAATCGGCATTACTGGCATGGTCGAGGTATTGCTTGTCGCCAACATTCTTCACCGCCAGAGTCAGACGCAGATCTTCATTACCCGTTGGCAGCCAGTTCACGAACAGGTCGTGCACCCCGTAACCTGGCTTATCGATCGTGCCCACAGTGGTTTCAAGGTCGTCGATTCCCTGCACAAATTGGCCCTGCCACCCAAATTCCAGGTTATGGCTCCAGAGGTAGGTCAGGTCAGCGACCCAGGTATCACCGATGGTGTTGCCCAGCAGGTTATGCTCGTACACGGTCAAAGGCTGGCCGTCGACTTCGGCGTCATTGCTGTGAAAGCTCAAGCCGGCACTCAAGGCATTCCACTGGTAGCCGGTTGCAATGCGATAGCCATCAGATTCCAGATCGCCAATGTTCTGGTATATCGCGGGGCCAAATAGAGTATCTGCAATGGCGTCTTTCACTTCAGAGCGATACACCTCGGCGGACAAAGTGAAGTTCTCATACACGTAGTCAAAACCGACTTCCGTGTTTTTGGCTTTTTCGCCTTTCAGATCCGGATCGTTCTGCGCCCCTTCAAATTTGAACGCATCGTGTGGCATGGGCCCACGGAAGGCTTCGGCGTATCCTGCTTTCAGGGTCAGGCCTTCCAGTGCATGCCAGGCCAGGCTTGCGTTCGGACTGACAGCGTCTTCGCTGAATGTCTGATCGTTATTGTCACGCAAACTGTAATCGTCGTAGCGAGCACCGGTACTTAACAGGAGCTGCTGGGTGAGCCACACATCGGCTTGTAGATAAATACCGAGAACATCGCCGCTTTCTTCTTCCGCTCGCTTGTCAGCGGCATAACCGGCATTCACTTTGTCTTCCCGGTAATCGACACCGTAGGTCACACTGTGCTCACCCAGCCGACTGGTGTTACGCACGTCACCACCGATGCTGCGACTGAAGCCGAAATAGCGCCCCCAGCGATCTTCTACATTCTGTTCTACTTCTGATTCCGTTTGATACAAGGTGAACTCGGCGTCCAGCCAGGGATTGCCTTCCGGCGCCACACCGTAGTTAAGAGTGGTCGTATCCCGGCGGCCATCAAGGTCGTAGAGTTTATTGAAGCTGCTGACCACCCACTGGGGGCGCTGCGGGCGCTCACCCTCATCATTGCGTATTTCGTGGCTCAGGCGCAGTGTCTGGCCATTGGCGAAGTGCCCCACCAGTTTCGCCATACCAACTTGTTGGCGGGCATCGGTGCCGAGCACTTCGTCACCGTTACCGTCTTCATAACGCTCATGATCGCTCTGATTTACGGATACCAGCGTGCTCCACTGATCGTTAAGGCGTCCAAATATTGTGGTGCTGGCGCTGTAGCCTTTGGTGTTGGAGAAGGAACCCAGTTTGACCAAAGCACCGACATCCTCACCTTCACGCAGGAGATCTTCCGGATCTTTGGTAATAAAGCGGATCGCACCACCCAGAGCACCGGCACCTGCCGTGGCTTTCCCGGCACCGGTATCCACTTCCACTCGCTTCAGCAGGTCCGGATCAACCGCGATTCTGCCGGTATGGTGAAACAGCACGCCTGCTTGAGTGGCACCATCCACACTCACGTTCAGTAGTGGATCTTCCAAACCGCGAACGTAGACTTTCTGGGCGACGCCTACAGAGCTGCCTACACTCACTTCCGGCTCGCCAGCAAAGATATCTTCCAGGTCGGCAGAGAGAAAACGCTCAATACTTTTAGCGTCCACCACTGAGTCTGCGTCGGACTCTGCCTCGCGATCGGCTGTTACCTGAATCGTATCCAGGGCAACGGGTTCAGCATACACAACAGGGCTGGATACAAGAGCCAACCAAAGAGCACTGCGGCGAAAGTGTTTCGGTTGTGCGACTGTGGAAAAAACTGCCATAGCGACCAAACTCCATCATGATAATGATTCGTATTTGGCATGCATTCTCGATAACTTGTGTCGCTAAGGAAACCGGTTTTACATTTGTTACATCTGCTCTCGCTCTGTCACGTATCCATCGCTTTACAGAAAGCAGTAACCTTTGCCGTGTACGGTTTGCAGGCGGTCACTGGCCACCCCCGCCGCAACCAGCTTGCGGCGGATGCGGCTAAGATGCATATCCAGGCTGCGGTCGTACCGATTGAACTCTTTTTCGAGCACCACTTGGTACAGGTAGGGCTTGCTCAGAGACTCTCGTTGATGCAGAACCAGAATCCAGAGTAAGCGAAACTGAATGGGGGTGAGGCTCACCAGCCTCCCCTGGAAGCTTACCTGTAGTTTTTGTCGATCCAGCTTCAGCTCACCGATCAACAATGTTGATGGCTCAGCTCTTTGGTCGGTATCGCCTCGCGTTCGTCGAAGCAGCGCCTCAATTCTCAGAAACAATTCGGTAAAGCTGAAAGGCTTGGGCAAGCAGTCATCGGCGCCTTCCCTATAGCCCATGATGCGCTCATCCTCGGCATCGCACGCAGTCAGCATCATGACTGGGGTTTGACTGGTTTTGCGAAGCCTTTTGAGCACTTCGAAACCCGTCATCTTTGGTAAAAGAACGTCAAGAAGGATTAAGTCGAACCGTTGAGCCAGAGCGGCAACCAACGCCTGATCACCTTCATGGCTTTGTAGTACTCGATACCCGCGGGAGGACAGCTTGCTTGCCAACTGGTCCCTCAGGACCAGGTTACTTTCGGCAATCAGGATTTTTGGGTTGTTACTGGCAGGCACAGCCATTTAATGATACCGGATATCAAATGATAATGAGTATCATACGCACCGAATAAAGGTGCCTCAAGTGTCGTGTTTAATCACCTGTCTCAGGGGTCAATGCTTCCTGTAACAACGCCTGCAGATGGCTCGACAGGTTCACCGCCAGCGCCAACGCTCGCTCATGGGCGCGTTGAGACATTTTGCCCCAGGTTCGTCGCACAATCCGGAGCCATTTTTCCCGATCATATTCCGCGTTATCCGCATAGAACTGGGCAAAATACTTCTCGAGAAACACCATACAGGCGACGTCTTCCAGCAGCTGTGTGTCTGCGTCTTTACGCAACTCCCGCTTGGTCACAATCACCTCAACCCGCTCACATTCGCTCTCGGGGTAGCCACACTCCGCCATGATCTCAGCGGCCCTGCGCCCGTGCATGCGCCCACAGGCCAGACGCCACTCGTAATAGGACTTTCGGCCCTCCGGGTAATCACTGCGGGGCATCTTCCAGCGTTCAAGATGCTGGGCACGGCAGGCTATCTGCATTCGTTCTGAAGGGTCTGGCTCCAGCTCATAAAGCCAGCGAGTCATATGCAAACTGTAGGCATACTCTCTGGGCACGGATTCACCTGCCACAACCTCCTCATTGGGGTCGGCGCGATTTGCTTCGTCAATTGCATCCAGAACACATTTAAGAGATGCCCTACTCATACTGTCTCCTTTTGCGACACAATTACCCCTCGAGGGCTATTGCACCGATTTTCGTATTGCCTGATGATCTAAACTACTGGCAGCCGGATAAAGACCATGGTGAATATTTCAATCCCCAAAACACCGTATAAAAAGATCCCGGCCCCATGGCGCACGGCCTATGAGGCACATATCCAGATAGTAGAGCGACAAGTTGCCGTTGTTGCGGCTTGGGTTCCATTGATCACCGTAGTTTTTTATCAGTTTACCCACCAGTTGCGCCTTAGCCACAACGCTGACGTGTGGCTGACCGAGGCTGCGTGCCGGTTACCGGTTTTGCTATGTGCATTGCTAACGCTCGTCTCCCACTACACCGGAAAACCCAGGTGCCAGAGCCGCTATCTGCTCCGAGCCATGGGGCTCTCGGTGATGTCCATGATACTGTCACTGTTTCTGGTTCACTACAGTGGGCAGCATGAAAACATCTATCAAGTAACCAACGGAGTGGTTATCAGCTTTTTCGGGGTTACCGTTCTCTCGGTTAGAGGCCCGAAAGAGTTTTGGCTCCTGTTCGCGGTGCCGCTGGCCATTTTTGTACTCGTGGCGCTGGCAATGGGCATTGCTACAAAGGCACTGCTCCCCTTTTTGTTTGACCCGATGGTTATGATAGTTATTGGATTCGTGCTCAGTGAAGCGCTGAGGCAACTCCGGAAAGACGAGTTTCTGGCCCGGCAACAGCTCAGGGAACAGGCAACCACCGACCAATTGACCGGACTACTGAATCGACGAGCCATGCTCCATCTGTTGGAGCAGGAGCACGCGAGAGCAAGGCGCTACGGTGCGACATATAGCCTTATCCTTGGCGATCTGGACCGGTTCAAAGTGGTAAACGATTGCTACGGCCATAACATTGGCGACATCGTACTTCAGGAAGCCGCGCGCAGGTTGGGGCATCAAATTCGCGCCGAGGATGCCTTATGTCGCTGGGGTGGCGAAGAGTTCCTTTTACTCCTGCCGCAGACTGACCTGGATGGCGCCCTGCATGTGGCCGAGAAAGCTCGTCTTTCCCTTGCAGACGAGCCCGTTGAAGCCGGAGAGCACAGCATTCCTCAAACCATCAGCGTGGGTATGACAAGCTGCCAAGGGACTGGTGACATCGAAAGCGCCATAAAGCGCGCCGATGATGCCTTGTACCTCGCCAAAGAAAATGGGCGCAACCGCATTGAAGCGATAGCCGCGCCCAGCTTGGACCCGACTGTAACCGCAATCGATATCAAGCCTGCGCAGACGGACGAGCCTTGACGCGGTCATACCATGCCTGAAGGTGCGTGTGTTCCGGCAGGATGCGGATATTCACCACACGGGCGAAGGCTACCGTAGTGAACGCGTTGATATCAGCAGCGGTTAACCGGTCGCAGCAGAGGTATTCCTTGTCCGCGAGGTGGTTGTTCAGAAATGCCATGAACTTTCCAACACTCTTCCCGCAGTCTTCACCCCATTCCTTGATCGGGTTCATCCTGTCTTTGAAATAGCCACTGGTGTGTTGAAAGCACATGCCTGTTGGCATAAAGAAGTAAAACTCGACCCACCTTACCCACTGCTCTATGAGCGCCTTTTCGAGAGGAGTGTTCCCCAGAAGCGTTGGAGTCTCAGGGTAACTTTCTTCAAAATAACGGCAAATGGCCATGGTTTCGGCAATACAGGTGCCGTCGTCCAATTCCATCACCGGCACTTTCTTCATAGGGTTGCGTGCGGCATATTCTGGCGTTCGGTTTTCACCCTTCAACAAATCAATCTCGATGAATTCGGCCTTCTCAAGCAGCCCTTTCTCTGCCATAAACATGCGCACGCGGCGGGGATTCGGGGCGGTTTTTGTTTCGAAAATCTTCATTATTATCAGCTCCGTTCCATAAAAATCAGTGTAGGTCATGGGTATAAGCAATCGAGAGATTGGCCCGAAAACAAGGTTGCGTCAAGCAACTGTCCAGAAACTCCACCCGCCACCAAAATACGTCTTCACAAGTGCCACATTCTCGTTAAAACCTTGTAACTGAGCTCAGGACCCTTATGCTTGTAGCTACGTGATAACCGAGACGAGCCGCTTTGTTTTACTCCCAGCACTGCCAGAAAACTGCAAACCAGAGAGCCTTTCCCGGTTACTCCATATCAGCAATAGAACAACCATTAAAACAGCTGATACCAGAATTCACCAACCCTCAAACGGAGAAGTGACTATGCGAAAGCTTACGTCTGCTGCACTGCTATGTGCACTATCTGTGCCTGCCATGGCACAAGCCAACTGTGGCGAAGTATCCATCACAGAAATGAACTGGGCCTCCAATACAGTGGTCACCAACGTAGCCAAGTTCATCATGGAGCAGGGTTATGGCTGCGATGTAACCGTTGTACCTTCAGACACTGTGCCGGCGGTAACATCGGTTGCTGAAAACGGCGAGCCGGACATTGTGACTGAACTGTGGCTGAACTCCGCAGGCGAGGCTTACCTGCGCCTTGAAGAAGAAGGCAAGATCGAGCGGCTTGGTAAAGTACTGGATCCCGGCGGTGTAGAAGGCTGGTGGATTCCCACATACCTGGCCGATGCCCATCCTGAGCTGAAAACCATCGAAGGCATTATGGCCAATCCTGAACTGGTCGGCTCACGCTTCAACAACTGCACCGACGGCTGGGGCTGTCGAATTGTCAACGACAACTTGATCCGTGCTCTGGACCTTGAAGATTCCGGTATCAAAGTGTTCAACCACGGTTCCGGTGAAACGCTGGCGTCGTCAATGGCCTCTGCCGTTCAGGATGGCGAGCCCTGGTTTGGTTACTATTGGGGCCCAACTGTGCCGCTTGGCAAGCTCGATATGACCCGAGTAGAACTCGGCGAATACAATAAAGACGTGCACCAAAAGAATCAGACGGCCGATGCAAACAACCCCAAGGTGTCCGAGTTCCCTGCAGCACCTGTTTACACCTCTGTTACCACCGATTTCAGGGATCGTGAGCCAGAAGTAGCCGAGATGTTGAGTAAAATGACGTTCAAAACGGACACCATGAGCTCACTGCTTGCCTGGATGGACACCAATAACGCTTCAGCAGAAGAAGCTGCGGTGTACTTCCTTAGTAACAATCGTGATGAGTGGTCCACCTGGCTGAACGACGAAGCCCGCAAGAAGCTTGCGGCCATTCTTTCGAACTGAGTAGCCTGCCCGAGACCCGGACGCGGCATTCGCAAGGATGCCGCGTCCGGGCACTTATTCCAATAAGAGCAATTGAATTTTGTAGCGCATAACTCCCAATGCGCAGAAGAGGCTATACGAAGATGGCAACCTACGACTCCCTGTTTTCAGCACTTGGGTTAAAAGACTGGTGCGCGAAAGGTAAAGAAGACGGCCCGATGTCGATGGCTGATCTGCTCGCCAAGGCCAAGGGCAAAGATGCAGAGCCAGAATCGCTATGGGACGTACCATTCCCATCGTTGGATACTCTCAACGACTCCTGCGCCGCATTCCCTCAATCGAGGGAGCTTACAAAAGGCCTTGAGGAGGGGTTTCTCGCAGTAAAAGACAACCTTAGCCTGGTGCTTGACCCGCTAACCCAGCCACTGAGCTGGGCACTTGACGGCGCCCTCTACGGCATGCTCAATACCCCTTGGTGGATCGTTATTCCCATCATGTTGGCGGTCGTTTTTCTGGTCACAAAATCCTGGAAACTGGTGCTTTTTGTGGGCGTCAGCATCTGTCTTTTGGCGTTCATCGATTACTACGAATACGCTATGCAGACCCTTGCCATCATTTTCGTCTGCGCCTTTCTTTGCGTGCTGTTTGGAGTGCCCATAGGCATAGCCATGTCCAGAAGTAACACCATGGAGCGACTTACAATTCCGGTTCTGGATATGCTGCAAACCTTGCCGCCGTTCGTCTATCTTATCCCACTGACTTTCCTGTTCAGCGTGACCGAATCCAAGCTCTACGGTATCGCAATTATCCTCTACGCCATTGTGCCGGTGGTGCGGCTAACCAATCTTGGTATTCGGCTGGTCGACAAGGATGTGATCGAAGCAGCTGATGCCTTCGGCATGACACCACGGCAAAAGCTGTACAAGGTTCAGATTCCTTTGGCTCTGCCTAACATCATGGCTGGCGTAAACCAGACCATCATGATGAGCCTCGCCATGGTTGTTATCGCTTCGCTTGTGTCTGCACCAGGCCTGGGTGTTCTGGTACTTCGCGGCATCCGTAATCTGGAGCTCGGTGTCGGCCTGGTTGCCGGCCTCGGCATCGTTATCCTGGCCGTGGTTCTTGACCGGGTTACCAAAGCATCTCTGGCACGCATCAATGCCACCCAAAAGCAGTGAGGACAGCACGTGGAAAATGACATAAAGATTTCCATCAAAAACCTCTACAAGATCTTCGGTCCCACGCCAGACGTAGCGCTTGAATATGTAAAACGGGGCATGAACAAGGCGGATCTTCTGGATCAGCAAAACCACGTTCTGGGCCTGAGAGACATCAACGTGGATATCTATGATGGCAAGATCACCGTGATCATGGGGCTCTCGGGTTCCGGTAAATCAACGCTGATCCGCCATCTGAACCGCCTTATTGAGCCTACCGCTGGAGAAATTCGCCTTGATGGCAAGAACGTTCTCGAATTGAACGAAGAAGAACTGCGCCAACTAAGGCGCGAACAAATGTCCATGGTGTTCCAGAAGTTTGCCTTGCTTCCCCACAAAACGGTGCTTGAAAACGCTGGCATGGCGCTCAACATTCGTGGTTCAAAAGTCGCAGACTTCGAAAGTGAAGCGGTTAAGTGGCTGGCCAGGGTTGGGCTAGAGGGCAACGAGAACCAGTTTCCCCATCAGTTGTCCGGTGGCATGCAGCAACGGGTGGGCATAGCCCGGGCGCTGGTTTCCAACTCACCCGTCATGCTTATGGACGAAGCTTTCTCTGCACTGGACCCCCTGATCCGTTCAGACATGCAGGATTTGCTGCTGGAGCTTCAGAGCGAACTTCAGAAAACCATTATTTTCATCACCCACGATCTGGACGAAGCACTGAAACTGTCCGATCACCTGGTGATACTCAAAGACGGGGAAGTGGTTCAGCAAGGTGACCCCCAGGACATTCTGCTCAACCCCACCGACCCTTATATTGTCGCCTTTATAAACGATATCAATCGCGCACGGGTTCTTCGGGTACGCTCTATCATGAGCCGCGATGTTGATAAGGATATAGATTATGCAGGTGATCTTTCCGAGAAGGACAATCTTGAAACTGTGCTTTCTTTATCTGGCGGCGATACGGATAAGGTATTCCGGGTAGTACGCAACGGCGAGGCAGTGGGCAGCCTGTGTATGAAAGCACTGACACGCGCGCTGGTTCCCTCAAACGGCTAACCAACGCCACTGCAGCTTAGACGCATTGTTCGGGGCCGATACAAAGTGCGAGTGCGTAGTCTATTATTTCAATATGCTCCTGCCCAAAAACACTCTGGCCACTGACATGTTTCGAGCGATACTTGCAGCCTTACTCATCAGCCTGGCTGGCTGCTCTCCCCCGGATGAAAAGCCAGCCAGCGGTGTATCTCAAACCTCTGACAAGCCTGATAACTCCCTGGCTGCGGATCGCGACAAGCTGACCGTTATTATTGCCGCAGATCCCTGGTGCCCCCATAACTGCACCGCTGGCTCTGACCGCGAGGGCTACGCCATAGATATAGCAAGAGCGGTCTTTGCTGAGGCTGGATACCGCGTCGAATACATAAATACAGGCTGGGCAAGAGCTATTCAACTCGCCAAAGATAACCACGCCGATGCTGTGGCAGGCGCATTTAGAGGGGATGTGCCGAATTTCGTATTCCCCCAGGAACCCAGCGGCGTTTCACGCACACACCTGTACACTAACGCTGAAAGCCAGTGGGTCTATAAGGGTATAGCCTCTCTGAAAGGGCACACACTGCTCGCAATTAACGGCTATTCCTACTCACCTGAACTGGATAGCTACATTGAGCGCAACCGCGAAAACCAGGGCAGCGTATGGCTATTGTCCGGCCCCGATCCCTTGGCCCGCGCGATTATTCTGCTTGATCAACACCGGACAGACGTTTTTGTAGAAGATGAGCTAGTCATGAACTGGGCACTGCAGAACCAGGCTGATTTGCCGGTGCCGCGCAACGCCGGCGAAATTTACCGGGCACCCTTCTTTATAGCATTTTCACCTGCAAACCCGAACGCTGCTGAGCTGGCCCGCATTCTGTCGGGAGGCATTAAAAATCTGCGACAGTCAGGCCGGCTCAATGACATTCTTGCAGGCTACGGGGTGCCTTTGTTCTCGGTTGACTGAAACGCCGTGATTGTCTCCCCCGTGTCCGTTGTCAGCACCAACTCACCGTTGCGCCCAATAGCTGCGAGCTTCACCTTTGACAGGAGCTCCAGAAAGCGATCTTCCTGGTTCATAAGTGCTGGCGCGCAAGCCATTTTCGTTGCAAACATGTGGTCAAAACTCACCCCTTCGGCTGTGAGTTCGTACTGCCCCCCGTAACGGTTGCATGAAGCTCTGCCGGCAACGCGGTTGTCCTCAGAAAACTCGACGGTTATACGGGAGCGATCAATAATGCCTGCGCCTGCAAGGTCTTGAACCACCCACTCAGCACCGCGGAACAGGCGGTCCGGATCACCACCACAACCCTGAAATACCTCTCCATCCAACTCCAGACGAACCTGAGCCGGAAACTGGGCACCAGACATATTGTCTTCACACAGCTGGCGGGCTACTTTCATGGTGAGTTCCTGGCCTTCCAGTTCACCACGAAACTCCCGGCCGTGGCGGTTGGCAACGGTTGTTTCCAGAGCAACTCTTTCGGGCTCTCCGGTGTCATAAGGGCGGTTTAGCACCAGCTCCGCGCCTTCTACACGAATGTGCCAAAAAGGCTCATTTCCAGTAGCTTCAAACGGCATTTCCAGCGCACCCGCCTGCAAACACTCGGGATAAGTCTGACCTTTTACAGTAAAGGTGGCCCGCTCACCTTTGCTCCAGAACTGGGTCTGATCATCTCCGGTGGCCACATAAAGTTCACCAGACGCGCTTTGCTTTGGTTTCAGGAGTAGCCGTTTGCCCTGGTAATCAACACCCAGTAAATCGCCATCGCCCGCGCTGGCAACCGTGACATCCAGCTGACCACACTGGTAGCTGCCAATAGCACCCGAGGTCTTTGGCCCCGAGGCACACGCGGAGATAAAAAGCCCCGTCGCGGCGACGGCAGATGCCTTCAAAAAGCGCTGCAAGTGCATAGAAAGCCCTTTGCTGTTATTTCGTGAATGAATGCCGGCATCTTAATGTCTCGTATGCCTAAAAACCAATTTCCGCGGCCCAGTCACCTTTAAAAACACGCACCCTGACTGCCCCTTTTACTTTTTATCTACACAACGCGACGCTATGCTGAGCCTTCTCACTCAGGAGGCAGCCCATGGCTCTCAGGCTTTATCAATTTGCTATATCCCACTACTGCGAGAAAATTCGCTGGGCACTGGATTACAAGAACCTCAGTTATGAAACCACAAACCTGTTGCCGGGACAGCACATAAAAACCATGCAAAAGCTCACCAAAGGCGCGGGCGCATCTGTGCCCGTGCTGGTGCATGATGGCGAGGTTATCCAGGGTTCCTCTGACATACTCGACTACCTCGAAAAAACCTATCCTGAAAAGCCCCTCACTCCGATGGATGAGCCTGAAAAATCCGCGGCTCTGGCGTGGGAAAAGCGTCTGGATAATCTGGCGGGCCCTGCCGTGCGCTGCTACTCCTACCACCACTTTTTGCAGCGCCCGAAAATAGTAGTGCCGCTACTGGCCGCAGGCACACCCTTCTACAATCGCATTCTGCTTAGCCTGGCATTCAGCCGCGTAAACGAAGTTATGCGGAAGTGGATGAAGATCAACGAGAAAACTGCCGAAGAATCGAGGAAGGTACTGGAAGAGTTACTGACTGAATTGGCAGAAATCTACAGCCAGCAGCCGTTTCTGGCGGGTGACTCATTCTCCCGAGCAGATCTCACAGCCGCATCCCTTTTTGCGCCGCTTTTTCAGCCTGAGGCCTACCCGGTTCCCTGGCCAAAGCCTGCGCGAATTCCGAAGGAAATCAAGGGCTGGCTTACAGAATGGCAGCCCCAACTACAGGTGCTTGCCAAAGTGTACAGCGATAACCGGTAACCCTTTGGCGTAAACCGCTACTCCCGGTGGCGCGATACGACTCTCCCGATTCCACAAGCTCATGCCAGAATGCTGTGGAATCGAAAAGGAGGGACGAGCTGTGTCACTGACCGAAATGATGTTCGCTGTACTTGAAGAAAGTGGCATGCTGCCAATCTGGCAAGCCGTATCCCCTTGGCTGGCGCTGGATGAACGGCAACTTATATTCATGATTGCGACGCCGGTTTTCATTGCGGTAGCAGCCTTTGAGTACATGAAAATAAGGCACAACCCGGCACTGATGGATACTCGCGAAGCCATCCGGAACTTCACGCTAGGGGCGGGTTACCAGGCAACGGAGTTATTGTTCGCGGGCATTATCGCCTTTCCGGTTTACGCCCTCTGCTACCACTACCGCCTGTTTGAACTGGAGCTGAATTGGCTCACAGGCGTCCTTACCTTTCTGGGCGTCGATTTCTGTTTCTACTGGATGCATCGCGCCAGCCACCGCATGCGCTGGTTTTGGGCCGCCCATGTTGTCCATCATTCATCAGAGCGCATGAATTTCTCCACCGCCATGCGCCAGAACGCCACCAACATATTCAATGGCGGCTGGGCATTTTACCTACCCATGGCGCTACTGGGGTTCAATCCGGTCTGGATTGGCATCGTTTACGCGCTGTCTCTGGTGTATCAGTTTTTCGTTCACACCACACTGATCGGGCAGTTGCCCCGTTGGATCGAACAGGTATTTAACACCCCTAGCCATCACCGTGTTCATCATGGCCGCAACCCGGAATATATTGATCGGAACTACGGCGGCACCCTGATCATCTGGGACCGCCTGTTCGGAACCTTTACAGCAGAAGATGCCAACATGCCGGTGGAGTATGGTATTACCCGCCCGGCGCCATCCAACAATCTGCTTGTGCTATGGACACATGAATACGTGGATCTGTTCCGTGACATGGCCCGCCCGGGTAAACTAGCCTCTCGAATAAGCCATCTCTGGAAACCACCAGAGTGGGAACGCCCGACTCCAACAGCGTCCGGAACACACCATGCAAGAGCAATCTCTGAGCCTGAACGGCCAAAATAACCACACCATCACGGGCAGGATTTTTTCCCCAAACATGCCCCGGTCCGTTCTGGTTATCGCCCATGGCATGGCGGAACACGCCGACCGTTATGCTGATTTCGCCCGATGGCTGACCCAACGGAACATTGCTGTTGTGGCCATGAATCACAGGGGGCATGGCCCGGCCTGCACTGCTGACCAGCTTGGGCACTACAGTGATACAGGTGGCTGGGAAAAAGTCGTCGACGACCTGAATCAGGTACTGCTTGATACTCGTGAACGTTTTCCTGGAATCCCTCTTGCCCTGCTTGGGCACAGCATGGGGTCGTTCATTGCTCAGAGCTGCGCCCAGCAACATCCGGCGTCTCTGGATATGTTAATACTCAGCGCCACCAACCGCATTCACCGACCACAGCTATGGGTATCCGGGCTCCTGATTAACGGCATCCGGCAATTCCACGGCAAGCATCACCGAAGCCCAACGATTGCAAAAATGTCCTTCGGCAAATTTAACCGCATGTTCAAGCCCAACCGGACCGACTGCGATTGGCTAAGCCGGGATACTGCCGAGGTAGACAAATACATTGCAGACCCGTTCTGCGGATTCGAGTGCACCACAGGCCTGTGGCATGATTTCATTCAAGGGATGCTAACAATCAGGCCTTCCGGGTGGCGCAAAGATCTTCCGGTTCACCTGTTTGCCGGTACAGATGACCCCGTAGGGGAAATGGGCAAAGGTATTACCCGGCACTTTGAAGACATTCGCCAAGCCGGCGTAAAAGATACCAGCCTTCGGCTATTTGAAGGCGGCCGCCATGAGATGCTGAACGAAACCAACACCGATGAAGTTCGGGAGCATATACTATCGCTACTTGCTCCCAGGGAACCCGAAGCCTGAAATGCCACCCGCCGTGGGTCAGAAAATCAGTCAGGCGAAACATTCTTTACATACTTCGAATAAAAGACCATAAACCATGTCCCGAAAGCCTTATCGTTCATTGGCATGTCTGTTCCTCTTGCTGGCATTCGGCGGCACTGCCTATGCGGCCGATGTGCGCATCGCCGTGGCCGCCAACTTTACCGACACAACACGTGAACTCATTGCTGCCTTTGGTGAAGCAACCGGGCTGGAGGCAGTTGCAAGCTACGGCTCCACCGGCAAGCTTTACGCTCAAATTGATAACGGCGCGCCGTTCGATGTGTTTCTTGCCGCCGACAGCCTTCGACCGGAGTTGCTTGAGAAAAATGGCCAAGGCGTAGCAGGCACCCGATTCACCTATGCACGCGGCAAGCTGGCGCTCTGGAGCCCGGTACCCGGTACTTTTGATGATCCCAAAGTCTGGCTTGAGTCCGGCGAGTTTGCTCGCCTGGCGATTGCGAACCCGAAAACAGCACCCTACGGTTTCGCGGCACAGGAAGTTCTCACCAAGATGGGCCTTTGGGACGCTTTGCAGGATCGCCTGGTTCGCGGCGATTCTATTGCCCAGACCTTCCAGTTTGTCGCCACCACCAATGCCCAGTCCGGCTTTGTCGCGCTCTCACAGGTGCGCTCATGGGATGACAAAGGCGGCTCGCTCTGGATGATTCCCCAAGCCGACTATTCCCCCATCAACCAACAAGCTATTCTTCTGGCTCGCAGCGAAAAGAACGATGCAGCCCACCAGTGGCTTGAGTTCCTGCGCGGCGACAAAGCCCGAGGCATCATTGAGAGCTTTGGTTATGAAACCGACCATTAAAACGTAACCCGGCCAACTCCATGGACATATACTGGGAGCCAGTGTGGCTCACCTTGAAGCTTGCAGGTTTTACCACCGCCATACTTCTGGTGGTGGGAACGCCCATCGCTTGGTGGCTGGCTCGCAGTAATCACTGGGTAAGACAGCCCATTGCAGCGATTGTTGCCCTGCCCCTGGTATTGCCGCCTACGGTTCTCGGGTTCTACCTTCTGGTGCTGATGGGACCGAAAGGCATGGTTGGCCGGATCACCGAGCAGTTGGGGCTTGGCCTATTGCCCTTCACCTTCGAAGGTCTGGTCATTGCATCGGTTATCTATTCCCTGCCATTTACCGTTCAGCCCCTGCAAAACGCATTCGCCTCCATTAATCAGCAACTTCTTGAAGTCGCATCCACGCTTCGGGCGTCACCCCGGGATCGCTTTTTTTCTATTGTGATCCCCTTGGCAAGGCCGGGCTTTCTAACCGCCAGCGTGCTCACCTTCGCCCATACCATCGGCGAATTTGGTGTTGTGCTTATGATCGGCGGCAACATACCCGGTGAAACCAAGGTGCTTTCGGTGGCCATTTACGACCATGTGGAATCCCTGGAGTACACCCAGGCCCACTGGCTGGCTGCGGGCATGGTTGTCTTCTCCTTCGTGGTGCTTGTAACCCTGTATTCACTGAATGGCCGGCTACAGTCCGGGCTGGTGAGATAATGGCGGCATCGGGAATACAGGCGCGTTTCGCCTGCAACGTTGGGACATTTGAACTGGACGTTGATCTGAACCTCCCGGGTAGCGGGCTCACCGCCCTGTTCGGGCATTCAGGCTGTGGCAAAACAACCTTGCTGCGTTGCATGGCAGGCCTGCAGCCGTCGGACGGCGCCATGCGTGTGAACGGCGACGAATGGCAGAATGAAACCGGTAGCCGCCCCGTTCATCAACGGCCTCTGGCCTATGTGTTTCAGGAAACCAGCCTGTTCCCTCACCTCTCGGTAAAGCGCAACCTGATGTACGGGTACAAGCGCATTCCTCAAAGCGACCGCCAAATATCCTTCGACCAGGCGGTTGAATGGTTGGGGCTCTCGCACCTGCTTGGCCGCATGCCGGAGAAACTCTCTGGCGGGGAGCGCCAGCGTGTGGCCATTGCCCGGGCACTGCTCACAAGCCCCAAGTTGTTACTGATGGATGAACCCCTGTCTGCCCTCGACCAGGCCAGCAAACAGGACATCATGCCCTACCTGGAAGCCCTGCGGGACAACCTTGCCATCCCCATGCTCTATGTGTCCCACTCCACAGCCGAAGTTGCACGGCTGGCGGACCACATTGTGATGATGAATGGCGGACGGGTTGTTGCAGAAGGCCCACTGCAGCAGATTATGGCTCGCACGAACCAGCCCTTTGGGCTTGAGGACGATGCAGGGGTAATTCTCGATGCCACCCTGTCGGAAAGGGATGAGCAGTGGCATCTGTGCCGTGCGGATTTTGAGGGAGGCCACCTCTGGCTGCGCGCAGATGAACGCCTGATGATCGGGCAGAAAATTCGGCTACAAGTGCTCGCAAGGGATGTCAGCCTGGCCCGGAGCGAGCAAACCGACCAGAGCATCCAGAATCTGCTGCCTGCGATCGTTGATGAAGTAGCCTTGGAGGTCAGCCCGGGCACATCCATTGTGCGCTTACTGGCTGGGAAAACCCCTTTTCTTTCACGCCTGACCAGCCGGGCCGTGCACGCTCTGGCCATTGAGCCCGGGCAGCACGTCTGGTTGCAGATCAAGTCCGTCGCCCTTGTTGATTGATCAACCGGACCGGGTTATGGCCCTTTTGGCCACAGCCTCTGCGGATTCAGACACGTAAGCTTCTTTGCACACACCGTTCAACTCCTGATAACGGGCCTGCAATGATGTACAGCACTCACCGCATCACCAGTAACAACATCTCACTGCATGCCGTGACCGAAGGGAATCCAGACGGCATACCTCTGGTTCTGGTTCACGGTTACCCGGACAACCACCGCGTGTGGGACAAGGTTGTTGACGCTCTGGCGTCAGATTTCTTTCTCGTGCGCTACGACGTTCGAGGTGCTGGCCTTTCAGACAAGCCGGTTCGCACCCGAGACTACCGCTTATCGCTGCTGGCCAAGGATCTTGAAGCCGTTGTGGATCAGTTATTGCCCAATCGCCATTTTCACCTGCTGGCCCACGATTGGGGCTCGATACAGAGTTGGGAATCGGTAGGCTCTAGCCCTCTTCAAGAGCGCATTCTTTCCTTTACCTCTATTTCTGGCCCCTGCCTTGACCATGTCGGGGCCTGGTTAAGAACACAGGCTTGGAACCTGACTGATGGTGGCCCAGTTAGGGTGGCCAAACAGCTGCTTAAATCCTGGTACGTTTTTTTGTTTCAGCTGCCCGTTATACCCGAAACCATCTGGAGCATGGGGCTTGATAGAAAGTGGCCAGCTATATTGCAGAAGCGGGAGGGGGTGACAGATGCCTGCTTCAGCAGCATGCAGAAGGAGGACGGGCGTTACGGCGTGCAATTGTACCGGGCCAACTTCGTGTCCCGCCTGCTCAGGCCACAGCCAAGGTTCGCAAGCTGCCCGGTACAACTGATCATTCTGAAGCACGACAGTTATGTGGGTGCCGACTTGTTCGGGCAGCTAAACCAATGGGCGGGCAAACTTACTCGAGTGCAATTAAACGCACCGCACTGGGCGCAGCTCACAGAACCAGACGCCGTTGCCAGTGCAGTACGCAGTTTTATTCGTTCTTAACGGGTTCCGAAAACCACCATGGTTTTGCCTTTTACCCGCACAAGCCCCTGGTCTTCCAGGGTTTTAAGCACTCTGCCAACCATCTCCCGGGAACAGCCCACAATGCGGCCAATTTCCTGGCGGGTGATTTTGATCTGCATGCCATCCGGGTGAGTCATGGCGTCTGGCTCCTTGCACAAGTCGAGCAAGGTACGAGCAACCCGGCCGGTTACGTCCAGGAATGCCAGATCGCCCACTTTACGGGTGGTTTGGCGCAGGCGCGACGCCATTTGCTCGCCAATAAAGTAGAGAACCCCAAGATCCTGCTGGGCAATTTCCCG
Source organism: Marinobacter sediminicola (assembly GCF_031157525.1). GTDB lineage: Bacteria > Pseudomonadota > Gammaproteobacteria > Pseudomonadales > Oleiphilaceae > Marinobacter > Marinobacter sediminicola. Next base: position 154,584 of record NZ_JAVIXR010000005.1, on the reverse strand, counting down.
GAACTTGGGGTAGCTGATTTCAGCCACCTCACATTCGGTTTTTGCCTTCACCCAGGCACTGCGGGAATCCATATTATCGAACAGCCCCATCTCGCCAAAAAAGTCTCCGGCATTGAGGTAGGCCATGATCATCTCGCGGCCATCATCGTCTTCGATGATAACCGTGACGGATCCCTTAACGATGTAAAAGAGGGAGTCGCTTTTATCGCCCGCGTAAATAATGGTGCTCTTTGCCGGATATCTGCGGCGATGGCACTGCGATAGAAAATAGTCGAGATGCTTGGTTTTCTGCTCAACTGGCTTAATGATAGTGGCCATAGTGCGGGACGTGCCTCCTCAAATACTGGCGGGATCCGATGTTTGTTGTTTGCCCGGCTTTCCATGCGGGTTTATTTTTTGCCAAATAACAGAACAACTTATAGCAAGAAGGTCTGCTTCGGGCAACTGGAAACAGTATACCGAATGTATCAACGGCATGCGCCATCGACTGCCAGAGGCTAGCGGTTATGCTAGCATCCTGTCCATTCGATACCACCCAGGCGGGCCCTTGCCCACCACCGCGCAACAGGAGTACACCCTTGATGAAAGCAACCGTCGACTGGACCGGCAACGCCAGCTTCCGAGCGACCAGTGGCACTGGCCACTCCGTACAGCTGGATGGCCCACCCGATCACGGTGGCGAAAACCTGGGGCCGCGCCCCATGGAGCTGCTGCTAATGGGCCTTGGTGGCTGTTCATCTTTTGATGTAATGAGCATCCTGAAGAAAAGCCGCCAGGATGTCACGGCTTGCCATGCCGAGCTGGAAGCCGAGCGCGCGGATGCTGTGCCTTCAGTGTTCACCAGAATTCACCTGCACTTTGTGGTGACCGGCCACAACCTGAAAGAAAGCCAGGTAAAACGCGCTGTTAGTTTGTCTGCTGAGAAGTATTGTTCTGCTTCGATTATGCTTGAAAAAGCCGGTGTGGAAATCAGCCACAGCCATGAAATCCGGACCGCAGCCCAAGCCTGACCCACAGCACTATTCAATACTCAACGGGGCGTGCATAATACCGCCCTTTCTCCGCCGGCTTGAACAAAAGGTGAACAACCTGAATCCTTGCCGGTGGCGGCCTGCGCAGAGCGTGTAACGACCGCCCTGCCGTCATTCATCTCCATAGATCGGAGGGCCTGAGCATGGAATCAAAACTCCAGTTGCACGGTTTCAACAACCTGACTAAATCCCTGAGCTTCAATATCTACGACATCTGCTATGCGCAGACTGAAGAGCAGCGCGAAGGCTATATTGACTACATCGATGAGATGTATAACGCAGAGCGCCTTACCCAGATTCTGACCGATGTGGTCAAGATCATTGGCGCAAACGTGCTCAACATCGCCCGTCAGGATTACGAGCCCCATGGGGCATCGGTGACCATGCTCATCGCCGAGCATGAACTGACCGACGGTGAAGAGCCCGACAACGAAGAGTCACCCGGCCCGCTACCCGACACCATCGTAGCTCACCTCGACAAGAGCCACGTGACGGTACACACCTATCCCGAGAGTCACCCCCACGAGGGAATCAGTACCTTCCGGGCAGACATCGATGTGTCCACCTGCGGCCTGATATCGCCCTTGAAGGTTTTGAACTATCTGATTCACAGCTTCGATTCGGATGTGGTGACCGTTGACTACCGTGTACGTGGCTTTACCCGCGATGTAGACGGCACCAAGCATTACATTGATCACGACATCAACTCGATCCAGAACTACCTGACCGAAGATACGCAGAATGCTTATCAGATGATCGATGTGAACGTGTATCAGGAAAACCTTTTCCACACCAAAATGATGGTGAAAGAGTTCAACCTCGACAACCACGTTTTCGGTGAAAATGCGGAAGATCTTGACCCTGAGATTGCGCGCACGATTGAAGAGCGACTTCGTCGCGAAAAGCTGGAGATATTCTACTCTCGCAACATGGAGTAAGAGCACCCGGCACGGCTTCTGCCAGGTGCAACCCTGGCAGATTCAGGCGAAAGATTTTTGTGCGATCAGGCGCTGCACCATCGGTCTTACAATGAGATCCATGGCCAGCGCCATTTTTGTGCCTGGAATAACCAGAGTGTCGTGGCGTGACAGCGTGCTGTTCTGTATCGCCTGCAGCAGGTAGGAAAAATCTACCTCTGAAGCATCCCGAAACCGGATCACAAACATGCTTTCATCTTCGGTGGGCACATCCCGGACCACAAACGGGTTGGACGTATCTACCAGAGGGATACGCTGAAAGTTGATATGGGTGTGTGAAAACTGCGGCACTATATCGTGAACGTAGTCATCCATACGGTTGATGATGGTGGTAACCACGGCTTCCTGACTGTACCCACGCTGATGGGTGTCCCGGTGTATTTTCTGGATCCACTCCAGGTTTACGATAGGCACCACGCCAATCATCAAGTCCACATACTGGGCAATATTGTAGGCTTCACTGACTACCGCCCCGTGCAAGCCCTCGTAAAACAGCAGATCCGTGTCTGCCTGCAAAGACCCCCAAGCCGTAAAGGTGCCCGGCTTATGGCCTTCGGCCTGCAGGTCGCGATCTTCATCGTGCACATACTGCCGGTACCGGCCATTGCCTGTGTGGCTGTAGTCGTAAAACAGCGCTTCCAACTTGTCGATGTGATTGGCGGCAAGGGCAAAGTGGTTGCGCTCACCAAACTGACCCTTTGCAGCCAGCCGAGCCATCTGCTCACGGTTGTAGCGGTGAAAACTGTCGCCGCTGACCATCGCCGCCGCTAGCCCCTCATTCGCAAACATGCGCCGAAATATCTGGCCTGTGGTACTGGTGCCCGCACCGGACGAGCCGGTTACGGCAATAATGGGATGACGTTTTGACATGGCTGAAGTGCGCCGTCGGTTGTATATAATTCTGGTGAATGTTGGATGTTCGCCATGAAGACGTCAGGCAAGGCTGTCGAGCGAGCGGGGCTTTTCAATCACAAAGCCCTGAGCGTAATCCACGCCCAACTGCCTCAGTGTATCCAGAACGTCGCGGGATTCAACCTGGCTGGCAATCACTTCCCGGTCCATATAATGCGCCATATCCACCATGGACTGCACCATGGCACGATCGGTTTCGCTGGTACTGAGCTGGCCAGTGAAGGCGCTGTCTATCTTGATTAAATCCACCGGGAGCGAGCGCATGAACTCGAATGAGCTGGGGCCACTGCCAAAGTTTCCGAGACAGAACCTGCAACCCAGCTCCTTCATCTCGATAATAAAGTCAGCCACCGCCTGCACATCATTGATGGCGGAGGCTTCGGTGACTTCAAACCAGAGGCGCTCGATGGGGGCGTCTTTCTCGCTCAGCTTTTCATAAATGTGCTCAAGCAGCGACTGGTCGTTTAATGAATAGCCCGAGAGGTTGATACACACGCCGCCAAGATGGCGGGGATCCGGCGCCTGCACCCGCAGCCAGTCCAGCATGTGGCCGACTACCCAGCGATCTACCGCCTGCATGCGATCATACCGCTCTGCCATGCGCACAAAATCACGCCCGGTAATCAGCACCCCGGCGTCATCGTACATGCTGATCAGCACTTCGTACTGTGCCGCCATTTTGGTACGGCTGTGCAGTGGAATAATTTTCTGGCAACGCAAGAGCATGCGCTCTTCGTCGAGATCACCAAGGCTGGCGACTTTCGCCGCTATCTGCTCCTGCCGCGCCTGATCGCCGGCATCCAGAGAATACTCCGCCACCTTGCCAAGACCTTTCGTTCTGGCGCTACCTAAAGCCTGTTCAGACGCTCGCAGCCAGCGCTCGGCGCTAACCAAACCTGGCAACTCCGGCACAACACCTATACAGGCAGACAACTGATAGCTGCGCTCACCATAAACAAACTCAGCCGCTTCGACAGCCAGAATAAGATTGCGGGCTGCATCGTCAGCGTTTTCCGCTGGCACCAGCATGCCAAACTCGTTCCCCGCGAGCCTTGCCAGAGGCATTCCGTCCCCTACATGTTCTCGCAACAAATCCGCCACACGTTTGAGCGCATCGTCACCCGCCTGATAACCCGCTGTGTCATTCAATAACCGGAACTTGCGCAGATCCAGCCTGAGCAGCGAGCGCTCGTCTTCGCGTCTTGCTAATTGCTGGTCAAGCATTCGCTCAAATTCACGGCGACCGAGCAGCCCTGTGAGCTCGTCGTGGGTGGAGGCCCAGGATAACTGGTCATAAACTTTGCGCACCATTCGGTCGATGCTCTCATCCACCAACGGCCGCTCGTATTGGCCATCGGGCACGATAATTCCTTTACGCATCTGGCGTGCCAGGGCTTCCAGCTCAAGTTCCACGACTCGCATACCCTGGTGGTTCACAAACACGAACCGGGTGAATCCACGAGCCACCCAGACCAGACGGATATACTGCGGCTCGTCGGGCTTTTCCTGATCCCGAAGCCAATCACCCGTACGCAGCCTCTGGGCGCGATTTATCCAGCGCTGCAGACTGCGCTGTTCGCGCTCAGACAGCGACTGCTTAAGATCTTTGACAGGTTGTGTTTTAGGCACTTCCACCATTTCCGGCGGGCTCTCAGGACTGCGCACCAGAAACTGTTTCAGCTCATCCCGTATCTGGGATGATGGCAGGTGGTTACTGGAAATAGACGCTAGCCCATCCTGAATAACCCGGAGCAATTCCGGCAGGTTTATGGCGGAATCACGATCTTCTGAAAACGTCAGCAGCGAATCGACAACCGCAAGGTAGTCGTCCCAGATCTGGCTGTCCGGGCCCTGGCGAATCCAGGTCAGTGACAGCAAATCCCGCCAGCCGCCATCCAACAGACTGAGCACCGCTTTCGGAACCTTCCGGCCCGCCAGCTTCTGGCTCAACATCTCCGCTACGGCAACCTTCGATTCCGCTACTTTTTGAGCGCCTTCGGCTGCGGCAGTTACCCGTTCGACGTTGCGCCGATAAACAAGGTTCTGCCGGTCAATCAAGCCATCCAACTCTTGCACAGTGTGTTCAAAAACGCCGGTATCCTGCTCAAACTCGGTAGTGATACGCTGGACAAGCTCATCAACCTTACGCTGCACCACCGGGTTCAGACGACCACCCTTGACACCCAACTGGGCCAGTCGGTTCATAACCCCTCTAACCGGGCTGTTTTTGTCGTCAAAAAAGGCGGGGTCGCGCATCACCACTTTCAATACCGGAACCTGAAGCTGGCGCATTCGCTCTTGAGCGTATTCGCTGAGCTTCGGGCTCTCAGTAATCGAGTGAAAAAAACGGTCTACAACATCCAGTGTACTTTGTTGTTCATCATCCAGTTTCTTGCCGCCCATCTCGCGGACTTTTTCCACCACCCGCTCGCGCAGGGGGACAACATTATTTGTCGCTTCAACCGGCTCCGCCTGCAGTTGTTGGAGTTCGCGCTGCAATTCACCGGGGGACATAGGCTGGGCGTTAACGGGAAAAGGTGCTGGCGCAGCACTATCGCCTTTGGCCCGGGTAGCTGAGAGTGTTCCCAGCAGGTTCCGCACGGTCGCAAAGGCTGTTTGAGCCGCCTGGGCATAGCCTCGGAACTCAGTACCCACCCGGGATTTTCCGGCGCCGGCGTCACGGGGCACTGACGGTTCTGTGCCGGGCTGAGCCTGATTATTTTGCCGCGCAGTGTTACGCGTTGATTCCAACGGCGCAGACACAGGCTGTGGCGGGCTTTGCTCCTCTGCTGACTTACCATCAGGGCTACTGGCGGTTTGCTCACTCAGGTACTTACTGAGATCGAGATCCGGCAGCACGCCATGGCGAATCAGAATATTGTTCAGTTCCTTATAAAGTGGACCAAGGTGGTGCAGGACTGACTGCTCAAACACCTTCAGGCAAATTTTCTCGACTTCTCTGGAAGCCTTGAGCTGAGAAAGCCCCCCATGAAAGGACTCACACACGAGCGATGGTCCTAGCGGATTGTGGTGCCCGGTCGCGTTGGCTATGCCCAGCTTGTCCAACCGAAGCTTGAGCTGAAGAAGGTCCTTGCGATATTGGGTGTCGGCTTTTGTCACCATTACCCGGATAGTCAGCCAGTCCTCAAACTCTCCTTTGTCCACAACAGACAGTTCGGAACCCGGGAAGCCTTTAGGCGCAGGTTTAAGCGGCGATTCGAGACTACGAGCCATCTGATGCCAGATAACCCGTTGCCGGGCCTTAACCTGGCCCGAAAAATCCATTAACTCGTTCGCCTGCTGATCATTTGTAGCTTTCTGCGCCGCTGCTTTCAGGGTATCGGCCATTTGCACAAAGCAGGCATCCATAAGCGGTTCTATGTGCTGGATAACCGCCCTCGCCGACTGGTGCAGGACAAACTGGACTCGCTCACTCGGAGCGCGTAATGAAGCCCGTGCCTGGCTATCGGACCCGCCACATTGCTGCAGCATAGACGCAACGGCTTCCGGGTTATTGCGGGTGAAACTGACGCCCATAGCACCATCAATACGCCTGGCAACACTAACGCGAAGCTCATGTCGCTGCTTACCATCGGGGCCGCGGAATCGCACAGTCAGTTCAGGTCGACCTGCCGTGGCAAACGCCCGGTCCAGTTTACGGGATGTCTCACCGGAGTAGCGGACAAAAAGCCCTTCAGCGCAAAAATCCGCAATCTGGCACGGCCATGTCTCACCCGTGCCCAGGTCAATCTGGGCAGCAAGCTTGATAGGTTTGCGTGGGCTGCTTCGACGTTCTCTCGGATCCATGAACTACCTGATGTTGCGCAAAGCCGGGGCGGCCGGAAATTCTGCTCGCCAGCGACTAACGTCCCTGAAAAGTGGCCGCTGCCACCTGCTTCTATAAATTAATGCTGGTGCTTAATACCAATACGATAAGTGTACTATAGCGATCAGTGACGGACACATATACCGCCTAACCGTAACATCTTGGTCTATGAAACAGCTTAGTCAGATATATACAGTTTTACTACTGATAACACTACTGAATGGCTGCACCACAATCAGCTACTACACTCAGGCCGTTCGCGGCCACCTGGCTCTAACTATAGCGGGTAAACCGGTCGACAGCCTGATTGCCAGCGAAGACACGCCACCAGAGCTCCGGGACAAGCTTGCCCTATCCCGCGAGGCGCTGCTGTTTGCAAAGGATCGCCTGCGGCTCACGCCCGGAGCGGCCTTTACTGACTATGTGGTTCTTGAACAGCCCTGGGTTGTGGTCAATCTTGTGGCGGTACCTGAATTTTCCCTGCAGCCTCACCAATGGTGTTATCCGGTGCTGGGTTGCCAGGCCTATCGGGGTTACTTTCACCTTGAGGATGCCCGCAAAGAAGAGCAAAACTACCGCGCCAAGGGCTACGATACCTTTATAGGTGGGGTCACCGCCTATTCGACTTTGGGCTGGTTTGACGACCCACTGCACTCCGGTTTTACCAATCTTGCAGATGATCGCATGGTGGCCCTGATGTTCCACGAGTTAGCCCACCAGGTGATTTATATCAAAGGGGATACTGCCTTCAATGAAAGCTTTGCCACTGCGGTTGAGCTGGAAGGCCTGAGGCTGTGGCTGGATCAAAAAGGCGATTCAAAGGCGTTCGACCGGGCCTTGGCGCAGCTTGAACTGCGCAACGAAACCCATGCCCTGGTGGCTGCTACAAGTGCCAGGCTGGAACAACTCTATCAACAACACGCTGTAGTTTCGCCGAGCAGTCTACGTGAGCGAAAACAACGCCTGTTTGATGAGCTCAATAAACGCTATGAACAACTGCTAACCAGCAGGTCAACCAATATTGGCCCGTTCGGACCTCCCCCGGTGGCTTTCAACAACGCCAGGATTGCGCTTTTCGCCCAATACAACCAGCACGTACCGGCCTTTCGGCAGTTACTAAAGCAATCCAGCTACGATTTCCCGGCATTTTACGGTGCAGCAGAGACTCTCTCCAGAAAACCTGATGATCAGCGCCAGCAAGCACTAAAATTGCTTTCAGAGCGGTTTGAAGAAAACTTTTGAATTGCGCTGGGTGTTGTATGCCGCAAGCTTTGGCCCAGGCAAAGACTGCACCGTGCTGGGCAGGAAGCCTCGCTCGCGAAACCAGTGCTCGGTTTGCGTGGTGAGCACAAATAGCTTCTGGATGCCCTGGCCACGGGCGTGCTTTTCCACCATCAGCAGTATATCGTCGCCCCTGCCAGCCCGCCGATAAGCGGAATCGACCGCGAAGCACGAGAGCTCACCTGCCCCCTCTTCCGGGTAATTGTGCAGGGCAGCGCAGCCCACAATGGTGCCGTCACGCTCTGCAACAACATAGTGCTCAATATCCGTTTCCAGCATTTCCCGCGAACGCCGCACCAGAATGCCTTGTTCTTCCAATGGCTCGATCAGCCCCAGAATGCCGCCAATGTCTTCAGCTCGGGCCTGGCGGATTTGCTCATAGTGGTCGCCACTGACCAGCGTGCCTGTGCCATCCCGGGTGAACAGCTCCTCCAGCAAAGCACCATCGTTCACATAACTGATGAAATGTGCCCTCCTGACGCCCTTTACACATGCATCGCAGGCGGCGCGCAACAGATCTGCGTCATGCCCGGTAACCGTGCCATCCGCCAACCGCTCGGGCGCCTGGCGGGCCGAGAGTTCGCGAATCAGGGAGCCATCCTGCTCAAGCAAGCCTTGGTCATCAATGAATACGATGAGTTTTTCCACCTGCAAAGCCGCGGCGACCTGACTACCCACATCTTCATAGGAAAGATTGAAGGCATCTCCGGTGGGCGAATAACCCATAGGCGGAAGCAAAACGATGTGTCCCTGCTCCAGCTGCTTTTCAATACCGGCTACGTCAACACGACGCACCTTGCCGGTGTAGCCGAAGTCAATACCATCCAACACCCCAACCGGCTTCGCAGTGACAAAATTGCCACTGCTTACCCGTATACGTGCATTGTGCATGGGTGAATTCACCAGCCCCATGGACAACTGACTTTCGAGGTGAGCACGGAGGCCACCGGTTGCCTCCATAACCAGAGGCAAATGGATTTCGGGCGTTATACGAAGGCCGCGGGAGAAAGATGATTCCAGACCAGCTTCATCCAGGCGTTTCTGTATCTGCGAGCGGGCGCCATAAGCAACAATCAAGCGCACACCCAAGCTGGCAAGCAGCGTGATGTCATGGATGATATTAATAAAATTTTCGTGCTCAAAGGCATCGCCAGGAATGGTCAGCACTACCGTACGGCCCCGGTGTGCGTTTATATAAGGCGATGAATGGCGAAAAGAATGCAGCCAGTCGTTTGGTTTCAAATGTTATTCCCCAATCGTATTTTTACGTGATTTTCCGCGCGTCCGCACACTAGAAGAAACTTAAAGGCAAAACTGCCGGATGAGCCCCTGAAGGATTTTCACTGTGGGCTCCAACTGAGACATTTCTATAAACTCATCGGGCTGATGCGCCTGATCGATAGAGCCCGGGCCAAGAACCAGGGTTTCCATACCGAGCTTTTGCAGCCAGGGCGCTTCGGTCGCAAAAGCGACAGCATGGGCAGTGTGGCCGGTTAACGCCTCACAGGCTTTCACCAGAGCCGCATCTGCGGGCGTCTCGAAGGGTGGGACGCCGTCAAACAGCGGTTCAAATTCCATCGTTAATTCGCGCCGCTCAGCCATTGGCCTAAGCCTGTGGAGAATATCCTGACGCAGGTTTTCCATGCTCATACCGGGCAGTGGGCGCAGATCAAAATGCAACTCGCAGCGGGCGCAAATACGGTTCGGGTTATCGCCACCGTGGATGCAGCCGAGGTTGAGGGTTGGCACCTGCACCTCGAAATTCGGATTGCGGTATTGCGCCTGCCAATCGGTGCGCAGGGCCAGAAGCTCACCAAGAGCTTCGTGCATACCTTCCAGCGCATTGCGGCCAAGGCTGGGGTCAGAAGAATGGCCAGACTGGCCCTCAAACGTCAGCCGCTCCATCATGATGCCCTTGTGCATTCGCACAGGCCTGAGGCTGGTGGGCTCTCCGATAACCGCATAACGGGCTTTCGGCTTGCCGGCCTCAGCGAGCGCTCTGGCGCCATTCATGGAGGTTTCCTCGTCGGCTGTCGCGAGGATAATCAGGGGCTGTTTCAGGTCCGCGGCCGTAAAGGCTTTGGCGGCTTCAATAGCCAGAGGGAAAAAGCCCTTCATGTCGCAAGTGCCCAGGCCGTACCAGCGATTGTCCCTTTCTGTCAGGGTGAAAGGGTCGCTTTGCCAGCGCTGATCATCGAACGGCACGGTATCCGTGTGACCGGCAAGCACCAATCCACCGGAGCCGCTGCCCAGCGTTGCAATCAGGTTATACTTGCCGGGCGTGTCAGGCACCGCCAGAAGCTCAACGGCAAAGCCCAGAGCCTCAAGCCACTCCCCCAGCCGCCGCACCACTGGCTCGTTGCTGTGATCCCATTCCGCCGAAGCGCTGCTGATCGACGGCAGCGAAACCAGCGTGGTCAGCATGTCACGCACGCCCGGAACCGAGTTGGCCCTGTTGAACGTTTTACGACTGTCGGTATCGTCGCCAAACTGCGGCATTGTGTCTCCTCGCTCCTGCTGGAGCGCTATTGTGCCTGGCCGCGTCGCCAGACCTCGAACCCTGCAATCGCGCGCATCACGATCGGATAGGACACCTCGCCTCCAGCGACTTCACGCGCAACTTCCAATTCCTGTTCGCTAACGCTCGCCAGACGACCTTGCACCATATTCCCATTCGAGAGTGTCACCCTCACCTTGCGACCAACCCACTCAAGTGCGGTTTCAAGATCCTCCGCGTGCCAGCTGACTGCCGCTGGGTTTTCACGGGGCACAAGCGGCTCAAGCGCTTCCTTGGGAAGTTCTGGCACAACAGGTTCGACCTTGCGAAGAAACACATCCGGCACCCTTGCGCCATTGTATTCTACGGCCCAGGCCAGGGAGCCATCCGAACGTTCATCCTCTTTGCGCACCGGAATACCAAGGGCTTCGGCGTCCAACCGCACAGTCGCGGTTATTTCTCCACCTTCAAGTAACCACTGCTGGTACAGCGCCAGTAACTGCTCACTGGGGCGCCAGCCGCGAGCGTTCAGGCCAGTTTCGAAGGTTTCCAGTGCGCGCCCAGCCCACTGCGAGGTCCCCAAACCGGACTCTCGGGCACAATAGGCCGCCACCCGGCGCATGAGCCCTCCGTCTCTGACAGTAACCTCCAGAGGCTGAGATGAGCTCGTCAAGGTTGTTTCTGGCGAGATCAGGTTAATGCGGGCACCCGGCCAGTTGAGCTCAAGGCTGCCGGTATTTGCCGAGTTCAGTTCAAGGTGAAGCCGCTCAGGTGTCTGCTCCAGCACCAATTCGCCGGATAAGCGGGTAATGCCCATGCGCAACAGGTCGCCACTGCCAAGATGCTGGCGCGGGTCCGGAGCACAGGGAAGAGCAAATAGTGCAGCCTGTTCACGACCGCTGGCGCCGTCTGCTGTTACCCAGTTGCGGAACATGGTTGCCTCAAGCACCAGCGCCAGCCCTTCGGCCTGCAACGACCAGCTGGCCGGCAGCTGGGCTGGATCGACGAGAGCCTGAAGCAAAGCAACAGGCGACCCGGCCTCAAATTCAGCGCGGCCAATAACCAGAGGCTGGGTCAGTTCGAAGCCCTGCCAAGATGCCTCAGTGAATACCAATCGCCCTTCTACGCCGGAACCAATTTTACCCCGCTCCAGAACGCCGCTTTCACCAAGCGTCTGGCGCGCTTCTGCCATGCGCTGGTCCGCCAGCCACCAGACCCCGGCCTTGAATACAGCAAAACCAATCAAAGCTGCCAGTATCAGAGTTGTGAGCAGGCGTTTCATCCGGAAAGTCCTCAGGCAGCGCGTCAGTTACAGAAAATCATCAGTTACGGGATATCAGGGTGCCAACACCCTCATCGGTGAAGATTTCCAGCAGGCAGGCATGGGCCACGCGGCCATCAATGATATGAGAGGTGCGCACACCGTTCTCCACGGCGCTCAGTGCGCAGCGAATTTTCGGCAGCATGCCGCCGTGAATGGTGCCATCTTCAATCAGATCATTTACCTGTTGCGCCGTTAACCCGGTAAGCACTTTGTCTTCCTTGCTCTTGAGGCCAGACACATTGGTCAGAAGCATGAGCTTTTCAGCCTTCATAGCTTCTGCAACTTTACCGGCTACCAGATCCGCGTTGATGTTGTAGGAGGTGCCATCCGGGCCCACTCCAATGGGCGCAATGACCGGAATCACGTTGCTGCGGGTGAGCATATCAATCACGTCCACATTGATACTCGCCACCTCGCCAACACGCCCGATATCGATAATCTCGGCGCGCTCCAACTCCGGTGAGCGATCCACTACTTCCAGCTTGCGTGCGCGAATGAGGTTGGCGTCTTTTCCGGTCAAGCCGATGGCGGTACCACCCTGAGCGTTGATCAAGGACACAATTTCCTTGTTCACCTGGCCGCCCAGCACCATTTCCACCACATCCATGGTGGCGGCATCGGTCACTCGCATGCCATTCACAAAGCGGGACTGAATATTGAGGCGCTGCAGCAGCTCGCCAATCTGCGGGCCACCACCATGAACAACAATCGGGTTGATACCCACAAGCTTCATGAGCACCACATCACGAGCGAAGCTGCTTTTCAGCTCCTCGTTTTCCATGGCATTGCCGCCATACTTAATAACCACTGTTTTCCCGGTAAACCGTTGAATATACGGTAAACCACGGCTTAGAACAGTAGCCACTTGCATTGCTGTTTCACGATCCAGCGTCATCTTTTTGCCTTAATAAATCAGAATAAAAACAGGATTCCTACTGGGCTGTCATCAGAAGTCAGCCACAAGATCCGGTGCTACTTTCTGGAGCTGGGCCCGGAAAACATCTTTTATCCGCTCCAACGCCTCTTCCGTTTCAGCTTCAAAGCGAAGTACCAGCATGGGTGTGGTATTTGAGGCGCGGCACAAACCCCAACCATCGGTGTAATCCACACGAATACCATCAATCTTGCTGATATTACCGTCGCCAAAATCACCCTCTGCACCAAGTTGCTCCATTATGGTGAACTTGCTGCTTTCAGTGACTTCAACGTTAAGCTCCGGCGTGCTTATATCCTCGGGGAAGTCTTCAAACACTTCACTACTGTGCCGGTCTTCTATGCCCAGTATTTCCAGCAGCCTGGCCGCAGCATATAGCCCGTCATCAAAACCGTACCAGCGCTCGGCGAAGAAAATATGGCCGCTCATCTCTCCCGCCAGCAAAGCGCCAGTTTCCTTCATTTTTGCTTTCATCAACGAATGGCCAGTTTTCCACATGATGGGGCGCCCACCCGCTTCCGAAATCACGCCAGCAAGCCGACGGCTGCACTTCACATCGTAAATCACGTCGGCACCGGGATTCCGTGACACCACATCACGGGCAAAGAGCATCAATAAACGATCTGGCCAGATGATCTTGCCGGTATTCGTCACCAGGCCCAGCCGGTCGCCATCGCCATCAAACGCCACACCAAGATCTGCGCCTTCGGCCTTCACCCTTTCAATCAGATCCGCAAGGTTGGCTGGTTTGCCAGGGTCCGGATGGTGATTCGGGAAGTCCCCGTCCACCTCGCAGTACATCGGAATAACTTCACAGCCAAGTTCTTCAATCAGCATCGGCCCCAGCTCGCCTGCAATGCCGTTGCCGGCATCTACAACAACCTTGAGCGGCGCGGCCACGGCGATATCGCCCACAATCCGATCAAGGTAAGCCCTGCGAACATCTTCAGTAGACTGTTCACCACGGCCAGCGGCCAGATCACCTGTCTGCACTCGCTTGTACAGCGCCTTGATGGCATCGCCAGAGAGGGTTTCACCGCCCAGCATGATCTTGAGGCCGTTGTAATTAGCCGGGTTATGGCTTCCTGTCACCATAACGCCTGACCCATTCTCAAGATGATGGGTCGCAAAATACAGCACCGGCGTTGGCACTGCGCCCACATGAATAACATTACAGCCGGAAGCCATAACACCACGAGCCAGCGCATCTGCAAGCCCAGGGCTGGAATGGCGGCCATCGTAGCCAATACACAAAGATGACAGGCCTCGGCTGATAGCCTCTGACCCTATGGCTGTGCCTATCTGCAGCACAACAGACGGAGATAAGGTCTCACCAACAATGCCTCGAATGTCGTAGGCCCTGAAAATGTCCGGCGACATCTCAACAACTTGCTCATCCATCTCTTCTACATCTGGCATTTCTCCGCCTGTAAAGAATGAGCTGTCATTATTGCCGCTGCCAAAGCCCAGAACGTCTTCATCGCCGTCCAACATATCAATATCAGGTATGTCGCTATCCTGAAACAACGGCTCAGCATCGCCAATCTCGGCCGCCCCACTTTTTTTGGCGGGCTTCGGCTTCGCTGTCTCTGCAGCTTTTGTCAGGCGCTTTTCTACAACCTGGGAGAGCCTGTAAAGCACCTCGGCAGCGGAGGCGACCATATCCCACTGGAAGCTGGGCAACTTTTGACGCTCACCACCAAATACCTTGTGAGCCCACTGAATCAAGTTGGTCACTTCCTGGCGCAAATTCTTCTGGGCGCTAATCAGCAATACCCACACCAGTATGGCGGCTATGACAGATGGCACACCCATCAACAGCGCAACCCAGATGATATTGATGGGAGGCTCTGGTGCAGCATTCGGTGTATAGCGCAGAACCCAGTCAGGGTTGGCGAGAGTCCGGGTTTCAGCTGTACTTGCATTTGCTCCAGTACTGCCGCCGTTACTCGCGAACGTGCGGGATGCTCCGGAGACTGTCTGCACCAATGCTAACTCGCCTCCAAGCTGTGTGTTGTTAACGGAGAGAAGCGGCTGCAACTGAGTGGCATCAAATACCAGCAAAAGACTGCCCACGACCGCCTTACTGGATGGGTTGCGAACCGGAACGGCCATCTGGACATACCAACGATTTTCACGCGGGAACGCATCCGGGTGCAGAAGTTGAGTGTTCTCAGCGCGACGAGCCAACTCAAGACCCGCAAAACCAAGCAAGCCGTTTGCGTCACCAGTCCTGGGAATCTGGCGATATGGAAACAGGTAGGCTGCCTGCACGCCGGGTAAGGCGGTCGCCAATCTCTGCTGGACCATGGCGGGATCTGCGCGATCCATCAGCGCATCCACAACATGAGGTTGGGTAGCCAGACCATTCACGCTCTGCTGCATCAAGGCAAGGTACTGACTTATGCGCTGAGCCGCGGCATCGGCTTCAGCGGCTTTCCAGGCGCTATATCGTTGTTCGGCCGCCGGCAGCAATACCAGAAAATAAACGAGAACCACTGCAGCAATAGCAGCCACCAAAACAACCAGCGCCTGCTTGATCGCCGTCTGTCCCAGATGTGTCATTTTAGAGCTTGCGGAAGCCCGGGGTTTCAGTTTTTTTTCTGCTTTAGCAGCCGGTTGCTCATCAACGGGCGCCTCAGACACTTTCTTCTTACCCAGTTTCATAGTTCATCCTGCAAATTATCTTTTTTGTCCTGGACAAGCACTTGTCGGAAAAGTATAGACGCCACAGCGGCTTTCTGCGCTAAGGCTACCGGGTTCCGGTAGAGCCAAAGCCGCCTTCGCCCCGGGAGCTGGCATCAAACTCGGAAACCACTTCAAAATCCGCCTGAATTACCGGCACCAGCACCAGCTGAGCAATCCGCTCGCCTACTTCCACAGTGAAGGCGGTGCTGCCGCGGTTCCAGCAGGACACCATCAATTCGCCCTGGTAGTCGGAATCGATCAATCCGACCAGGTTACCCAGCACGATGCCGTGTTTGTGACCCAGCCCGCTTCTGGGCAGGATCATGGCAGCCAGAGACGGGTCTGCAATATAAATGGACAGCCCGGTTCTTATGAGCTGGGTATCCCCGGGATTCAGGGTCAGGGGCTCATCAAGGCAAGCCCGCAGATCCAACCCAGCCGATCCTTCAGTGGCATACTCGGGGAACGCAATCTGGTTGCCGATCCGATCATCAAGAATACGTACCTGTAAATTCTTTTTGCTCATATTAGTCCTGCTTCAAATGTTCGCCAATCAGCGCTATGAGGCGCGATGCAATAGCTTTTTTGGTGTCTGGTCCTATCGCCTCTTGCCCATCCGGCCAGAATACCGTGACGGCGTTATTGTCGCTGTTGAAGCCGAGGCCGGGAACAGAGACGTCGTTGGCGACAATCATGCGCAACTTCTTGCGTTGCATTTTGTCCTTGGCGTAGCTGGCCACGTCAGTAGTTTCAGCTGCAAAGCCCACAGTAAACGGCGCATCGTCGCGCCCGGCAATGGTTGCCAGCGTGTCAGGGTTACGCACCAGTGGCAGAGCCATGGACTCACTGGACTTTTTGATCTTGTCATCAGCACGGCTTTCTGGCCGATAATCCGCAACAGCTGCCGTTGCGATAAACAGGTCGCAGCCTTCATCTACTGCGTCCATGGATGCCTTCAACATGTCTTCGGCTGTAACTACCGGGCGTATTTCAATTCCCGCAGGAGCAGGCAGGTTGACCGGGCCGCTCACCAGCACAACGCTGGCACCCGCATCCCGCGCCGCTACCGCCAACGCATAGCCCATCTTGCCAGAACTGTGGTTAGTGATATAGCGCACAGGATCTATGGGTTCACGGGTAGGGCCGGCGGTAATTACGACACGCCTGCCTGCAAGCTCTCCAGCCCCGGAATGCGTATTCATGATCAAGGCAGCGATTTCCGCGGCCTCAAGCATTCGCCCAGGCCCATTGTCACCGCAGGCCTGCTCACCCTGTGCCGGGCCCCAGAGCGAAATTTGCAGATCACATTCCAGCAAACGTATGTTGCGCTGGGTACGCTCATTGCCCCACATAGCCTGGTTCATGGCAGGGGCTACCGCGATGGGCGCCTCAGTTGCGCAACAGACAGTGGTCAGCAGGTCATCAGCCATGCCCTGTGCCAACCGCGCGATAAAATCCGCAGAAGCAGGCGCAATAACTACCTGATCGGCCCACTTGGCCAGCTCTATATGCCCCATGCCAGCTTCGGCTTCAGGATCCAGCAGAGACGTCCGCACTGGCTCACCACTAAGCGCCTGGAAGGTCAGAGGGGTTACGAAGGCTTCAGCGCCTTGCGTCATGATAACCCTTACCTCATAGCCAGCCTTTTTCAGCAAGCGCACAAGCTCGGCACTTTTATAGGCTGCAATGCCACCGGTTACACCCAGCAGAATTTTTCTGACGGCCATCATAAGGCTCCGTATCCGCTTAATATGAAAGGCTTATAAGATAGCATGCCCAGCGGATACCGACAGCCTGCAAGGTAGTTCCCTCGTTTACCATTTGTTGCTTTTTGAAGTAGTCTTCGTAACTGAAAGGCGCAGGAAGCGCGAAAACCCTGGAAAATCCCGAAAACAATTCGCAAGGAAGCTGACATGACCGACCCCGCCTGGCCTATGGATGAGCGCCCTCGCGAGCGACTACTCGCCCACGGCCCCGAAAGCTTGTCTGACGCAGAACTGCTGGCCATTTTTCTACGCACCGGCACCACCGGCATGCCGGTTATGGAACTCTCGCGCTTTCTTCTGCAGGAGTTTTCTGGCCTGCGCGGATTGCTGACAGCCTCCCGTCGGCAATTCTGTGGCGTGAAAGGGCTGGGCACCGCGAAATATGCACAGGTTCAAGCCGCCATGGAAATGGCCCGCCGTGTAATGGACGAGCCTCTGCGCCAAGGCGACCCACTTCGCTCACCGGAGGATACCCGGCGTTTTCTCACCAGCCGGCTGGGCACCTACCCTCACGAAGTTTTTGCGGGTCTTTTTCTGGACAACCGGCACCGGGTCATTCAATACCGCGAGCTGTTCAGAGGTACTATTGACGGCGCAGCCGTGTATCCAAGAGAAGTAGTGCGACAAGCGCTGGAAGATAATGCGGCGGCCGTTATTTTCGCCCATAATCACCCCTCCGGAGTCGCCGAACCCAGTCAGGCAGACATCTCGCTGACCAAGCGCTTGAAGGAAGCACTCGGATTGGTGGATATCAGGGTTCTTGACCATATGGTGATTGGCCACGGTGAGGTAATATCCCTCGCAGAACGTGGATTAATGTAAGCCGTCGCAGGCGAATGCGCGAAAACTGGACAAAATCCCAACAATTTTTTGCGTTGAGGTGCTGGTTCTGGTATAAAAGCGTCCCTTTCTGGCGGCGTCTGGCGAGCAGCGTTCAGTTCAGGGGCGCAAACAGGAGTCTAATCACTCCTCGGCAACCAGAGACGCAATTAAAATCGAATTCGTATTTATCAAGACCATTGCTCAGGTCGGAGGCAAGTATGTCCAGAGTTTGTCAGGTAACCGGTAAGCGTCCGGTTTCCGGTAACAATGTTTCTCACGCGATGAACCACACCCGTCGTCGTTTTCTGCCTAACCTGCAAAGCAAGCGCTTTTGGGTTGAGTCTGAAAAGCGTTTCGTACGGCTGCGCACGTCTACCAAAGGCATGCGCATCATCGATAAAAAAGGTATTGACGCTGTATTGGCCGATCTTCGTGCCCGCGGCGAGAAAGTATAAGGAGCTGCATCATGCGCGAAAAAATCAAGCTGGTTTCATCAGCAGGCACGGGTCACTTCTACACGACCATGAAGAACAAGCGTAACACTCCGGAAAAAATCGAGATCAAAAAGTACGATCCGGTTGTCCGTAAGCACGTTGCGTACAAGGAAGCCAAGATCAAGTAATTCCTGATCCGGCACCCACAAAAAAACCCGGCAATGTGTCGGGTTTTTTTGTGGTCTCTTTTCAGAAAAACGCGTCAGAACTTTTCCAGATACCCATCAGGTAACGCTATGTCCATGGCGATCGGCAAGTGATCTGACATGGGATAGCTCACCACTTCCGAATTCCGTATCTGCAAACTCGGGCTCACCAGAATATGATCCAGAGCCTTCTCGGGCCGCCAGCTTGGAAAACTGTGGGCGCTGTCCGGTAGAGGTATCAGATCTGTGTCTTTCAAGGGCGTCTGGGTCAATAACTGCTCCGCATGGGCGTTCATGTCCCCCATCAGCACCACATGTCGGTACTTTGATATCAACTCACTGATAAAGCCCAACTGTCGTTGCTGCGCTGACTTGCTAAGGGCAAGGTGCATCATCACCAACACCAGCGGGTCCTCTTCGGTGCCATAGCGGGCCACAATGGCGCCTCGCCCGGGGAGCCGCCCAGGCAATTTGTATTCTTTTACGTCCAGGGGGCGGAACCGACTCAGCAAACCATTGCTGTGCTGGGCAATCTGCCCCAGGTTGCGGTTGAGCTGCTGATGCCAGTAGGGAATGCCCGCTGCTTCAGCGAGGTACTGAACCTGATTGATATGCCCGCTGCGCAGGCTCCCACCATCACACTCCTGCAGCGCCACCACATCGTAGTTTCTCAGTAGTGACGCTATGCGATCCAGATTCTGGATACGGTTACGATGGGGAAGAAAGTGCTGCCAGCTTCTGGTCAGGTAGTGGCGATAAGACGATGTGCTGATGCCCACCTGTATATTAAACGTGAGCAACCGAAGGTGGCGCTGGGGCTCGAACAAGGGCACATGCTCAAGCCCCGAGTTAGAGCCTTTCGGCTCGTCCCGGGCACTGATAATGCCATCGAGCTGCTTTCTGAAGCGTTTATACATGATACTTCTGCTGCTTAGCTCCGTTTCCCAACCCTAAAAGCAAGAAAGCCAGGCGAGGCACCGCTTAAGGGTTCGCAGCCTGCTCTTTCTCCACCAGATAATCCACAACGGCCAGCATCGCTTCAAGGCTACCCGCCATCGATGCACTAACTGTGTACTTACCATTTACCAGCATAGACGGTGTGCCCGTAATCCGCGCGCCCCGGATTTTCGCCTGCGCCTGCTGCATACGCGCATTAACCCCAAAACTTTTGAAATTATTCAGGAATTCATCACGATCCACGCCATAACCTGCAACAAAATCAGCCAAAGATTCAGCATCATTCAACGGCCGACGCTGGCCCGCCAACGCCTCGAAAAGAGCGTCGTGCACCTTATCCAGCGAATTCATGGCCTCTAGCGCATAAAATGCCTGTGCGTGGGGAACCCAGGAACGACCCAGCGCAGCAGGGATACGCACGTAATTTACATAATCCGGAGCATTGGCTTCCCAGGCTTCGGCAAGGGTCTTGAAGTTATAGCAGTGCGGACAGCCGTACCAGAACACTTCGGCTACCTCGATACCAGGGCCACTGTCTGTACGTACCGGAGTGTCCAGCTTTTTATAATGTACGCCTTCCTGCCAGTCATCCGCATTGGCTTGGCCAAAAACTGCCAAGGCCGCCAACAGCAGTCCGACTGTTCTGAGTGCTCGAAACATGAAATATCTCCAGATGTTGTAAATATCGTTATAAGGGAATTATGACCCGCCAAACCTGAAAAGTTCCACCGTTAGTGGATTACAGGTTCGACAGACGAAAAACCCCGCACTAGGCGGGGCTTTTTATCAGGCTGCGAACAATTGGATCAGTTCAGTCCAGAAATATAGCTGGAAACAGCCTTGATTTCTGCATCGGTCAGCCTGGCAGAAACATCCATCATAATCGCCGCGTTTGATCCGCTTGCACGGGTGCCATCGCGATAGGCTTCTAACTGCTTAGCCAGGTACTCGGCATTCTGCCCACCAATGTGCGGATACCCGGCTGGCTCATTACCTTTACCCTGCGGGTTGTGGCAAGCAGCGCAAGCGGGAACACCAGAAGCCAAATTGCCACCACGGTAAAGCGCGGCGCCCTTCTCTACCAACTCCGGGTCGGCCTGACTGACTACCATCTCCTGCTGCGCAAAGTACGCTGCCAGATCTTGCAGGTCCTGCTTGGAATTGCCAGTGAGCTGGCCTGTCATCTCAGGAATTGAGCGCGAATCTTCCTGAATGGCCACCAACTGGTCAAACAGATACCTTTCGCCCAGCCCGGATAGCTTCGGATAAGCCCCCATAATCGGCTTGGCTCCACCCTCACCATGACAGGCCTGGCACGCGGCCGCCGCCTGCTTTCCCGCTTCAGGATCACCTGCCCCATGCGCCATTGCTGTAAGGCCAACGCCGAAAACAAATCCTGCGATCAGTTTCTTCATGCTCGCTCCGCTTCTCTCATCTCGAATATATTCTTGGTTTACAGCCGGCAGGCGCTGTTCAGTCAGGCTCAAGACCAAGGCTGACAGCGGTTACGCCAAGCGTACCGCCCGGAATTGGTGTAGCATTATACATTAATCTCTAATAACTGAAATCCAAAGGAAAGCCAACCGCTGTGGACTCTGACCTGACTCAAAAAAGCATCTCTTTTAACAGCGCTCGCTTCCTGATTAGCGCGCCCCGGCTGGAAGACTGCCCAACAGATATTGGCGCAGAAGTCGCCTTTGCCGGACGTTCGAACGCAGGGAAATCCAGCGCCATGAACGCCATTACTGCAAACGGCAAGCTGGCCCGAACCAGTAAAACCCCCGGCCGCACGCGCCTGATCAACTTTTTTTCCCTGAACCGCGAGCACGCTCGGCTGGTGGATTTGCCCGGATACGGCTACGCGAAAGTATCCCGGGATATGAAGGATGACTGGCAAAAGCACCTGGGACAATATCTGAACCAACGCCAATGCCTAAAGGGCCTGGTTCTGGTGATGGACATTCGCCACCCGCTCACCGAATTTGATCAGATGATGGTGGAATGGTGCGAACATAACAAGTTGCCACTGATGATTTTGGCAACCAAGGCCGACAAGCTGAAATTCGGGCAAGCCAAAACTACCATGCTGGAGATCGCCAAAAAGCTAAAGGCATTCACCTGTGTTGAGCACCTGATTATGTTCTCGTCAACATCCAAGCGCGGGGTTGATGAGTGCCGGGCGGCACTGACAAACTGGTTGGAAGATTCGGCAGAAGGCAGCCAATAGCGCAGAAAAAACCGGCCTGTGAAAACAGGCCGGTAAAAACGTCAGGGTTTGCGACGTGTTAAAACCTGAGAACTCACTCAGGGAGGCGCCAGAAATGTCCGAATTGCCAGCGCCACTAATTAAGACACACCCTGTCCGGAAAAGTTCCGCGCAGGAAATCCGAGCTCAGCCTGCTGAAACTTCACGCCCATCTTCCTGCTCTGGCATGGTTGGCCGGTATCTCTCCCGAAGCTCCATAACCTGCTCACGATAAACCGGCGTCACATACGGTAGTTCCAGCGTCAACACTTGATAAATACCCTGCTTCAACTCATGCAGCGTCAGGCATGCGGACGCTTTTTCACCGTGGGCGGTTTTCAGAAAGGCCATCCAGTTGGTGACAATCAACCAGACGTTCAGCGACATAGCGGCCCGGA
Source organism: Marinobacter sediminicola (assembly GCF_031157525.1). Lineage (GTDB taxonomy): Bacteria > Pseudomonadota > Gammaproteobacteria > Pseudomonadales > Oleiphilaceae > Marinobacter > Marinobacter sediminicola. The sequence continues at coordinate 132,286 of NZ_JAVIXR010000005.1, read as the reverse complement.
GAGCATCGGGCTGAGGCTCCAGAATGCCACCCTCGGCCAGCTTTTCGAATATTTTGCTTATGGCCGCCAAGCAACGATCGGTGAACTCTCGATAGTCATTGCGCAAACGCTGATCTCTATCCAGCAGGTTTTCAAGATCCCTGTGGAGAAACCGATAACTCCACAGCCCGTCAAAAACAGACTCCAGATAGAACGTCATGTCGTCCAGGTTCAGGGGCCGGTTTTCGGGGATATCGAGGTAATAATCCACCAGCTTTTCGTATTCCTGGAATATCTCGTAAATGATGTCGGACTTGTTGCGGAAATGGTAATAGAGATTGCCCGGCGAAATCGCCAGGTACGCAGCAATATGATTGGTTGTTACGTTACGCTCGCCCTGCTCGTTAAACAATTCAAGGCTCGACAGTAATATCTTGTCTCTGGTCTTCATAAGCTCATCGGCGTTTGTTGTTTTGCGGTTCTCAGATGGCCTCATTGGCCATTGGACTCGCTTGACTACCTAGAGTATATACTCTAATAATAGCCTACAGTGCAAATTGAGCGTTTTTTCGCCACAACAAAACATCAGGCCGCCGCCGTTACGCGACGAAGCCAAAAGGAGGACACCATGGGTGCCAGCGTTGTTCAGCCCACAGAGAGCAAAAGTCACATTCAACAGACCCACAGGGTGTTTGAGCTTCAGAAAAAAGCGTTTCACGATCACCCGGCGCCTACGCTGGCGGAGCGTCAGGAAAACCTGGAACGCCTTAAGCAGGCCCTGTTGTCCTATCAGGATCGTATTCTGGACGCCATTGACCGGGACTTTTCCTGTCGCTCACGGGATGAATCGCTGATTGCAGAGGTCATGCCTTCCATTCAGGGAATCAATTACACTCAGAAAAATCTCGGAGGCTGGATGAAGCCTTCGCGTCGGCACGTATCCATCCTGTTTCAACCTGCCAGCAACAAAGTCTGCTACCAGCCTAAAGGTGTCGTAGGGGTAATCGTGCCCTGGAACTACCCACTTTATCTCGCAGTCGGGCCTCTCGTTGCCTCACTTTCGGCTGGCAACCGCACCATGGTCAAGATGTCTGAGTTCACCCCTCATACCTCGGCCTTGTTCAAAGAGCTTATTGAAGCCACGTTCCCGGAAGACCTGGTTGCCGTTATCAATGGCGAAGCCGACGTCGCAGCTGATTTTTCAGCGCGGCCTTTCGACCACATGCTGTTCACCGGTTCCACCTCCGTAGGCAAGCTGGTAATGCGCGCCGCGTCCGAGAACCTGACGCCGGTTACCCTGGAGTTGGGCGGCAAGTCACCGGCCATAGTTTCCCCGGATGTTCCACTTGAAGACGCTGCCCAGCGCATCGCCTTCGGCAAGGCGTTCAATGCTGGTCAAACCTGTGTAGCACCGGATTACGTGCTCTGCCCGGCGGACCGCACCCAGGCCTTTGTGGACGAGTTCAGGGCCCAGCTTTCTAAAATGTACCCTTCTATAAATGACAACGACGATTACACCGCGATCATCAATGAACGGCAGTACAACCGTCTAAAGGGTTACCTTGAAGATGCCAAAGCCAAAGGCGCTGAGCTGATCGAGATCAACCCGGCAAAAGAGAATGTGAGCGTTAGCAGCCGCAAGATTCCGGTGACGCTGGTACTGAAAACCACGCCCGACATGAAGCTCATGCAAGATGAAATTTTTGGCCCGATCCTCCCGGTTGTCAGTTATGGCAATCTCGATGAAGCCATTCAATTCATCAATGACCGCCCGCGCCCTCTGGCTTTGTACTTTTTCGGTTACGACCGCGAACAGCAGAGCCAAGTGACCAATAAAACGCTGTCTGGTGGGATGTGTATCAACGATTCACTGATGCACGTTGCTCAGGACGACCTGCCATTTGGCGGCGTGGGGGATTCCGGAATGGGCCATTACCACGGCAAGGAGGGCTTTTTGACCTTCTCACACCAGCGCGCCATTTTCGCGAAACAGAAGTTTAACAGCGGCAAATTTGTATATCCCCCTTACGGGACATCTGCCCACAAAATGATCTACAAGCTGTTCATCCGCTAAGCGCTTCGCACAGCAACCGGGGCCCTACGCCCCGGCGATCGCCTAATCCAAAACAAGAGCGAGCCGATTATGACCGACCCTCTCACCCCACCCGAAGGGCTGGATGCTCTCTCCCTGGACCGACGCAGTTTTCTTCGCACCGGGCTGGGGGGCGCTTTATTTCTGGGCACCGTTAGTGTCACTGCTGGCCTCAGTGGCTGTGCAACAGCGCCCGCCGGCCGCCTTGGCGCTGTCGCCACTCGCATGGATGCGCGCTACCAATTCCAGTTTCTATCCGCTGATGACATAGAACTATTAGAAGCTCTGCTCCCGGCCATCCTCGGTTCCGCACTTCCGGAACAAGCTAACAACAGGCGCATCGCAATTGCGGGCACGGTCGAACGCATTGATATGGGCATTCACAAATTTGGCCCCGCGAACCAGAAAGAGCTCAGGCAATTGTTCGACCTACTCAACTTTGGTCTTACACGGGTCACCATTGCTCGGGTCTGGCCAGCATGGCGCGACGCCACTACAGAGCAAGCCGATGCGTTTCTACAGCGATGGCGCTCGAGCAGCATTGGCCTTTTCAACAATGGCTACATGGCGCTGACCAAAATAAGCAACGTGGCATTCTATGGCTACCAGGAGAACTGGCAGCTTTCGGGCTATCCGGGACCACCCGACTGGGCCGTTAAAGCTCTGCCACAATTCCGCAAAGCCTGACACTCAGCCTGCTATTTTACCCAAAGGGGAACCACCAACCATGTCGTTCAGCGATCGCATTGCCCAAGGCCTGGAATCCGGCTGGAAAGTTATCGACGGCGCCACGCTTACCGAAAATCATACTGCTGAGGCGGATGTGGTTATTGTGGGCACTGGAGCGGGTGGCGGCACCACCGCCGAGATACTCGCCAAAAGTGGCTTCTCAGTTATCCTGGTTGAGGAAGGCCGCCTGTACTATCAAAAAGATTTCAAAATGGACGAACTCACGTCCTACGCAAACCTCTATCAGGAAGGCATGAGCCGCACTACAAAAGATGGTGCCATCGCTATTTTGCAGGGGCGCTGCGTGGGTGGTTCAACAACAGTCAACTGGACCAGCAGTTTTCGCACTCCCGACGAAACACTTAACTACTGGGGCAAGCGATTTGGCTTGGATGCTCTGAGCCCGGCGGCTATGGCGCCCTGGTTTGACGGCCGTGAAACTCGCCACTCCATGTCGCCCTGGAACATGGATCCCAACCTCAATAACGACGTATTGCGGCAGGGATGCGAAAAGCTCGGCTTTAGCTGGCAGATTATCCCGCGCAATGTGAAAGGCTGCTGGAACCTCGGATACTGCGGCGTAGGCTGCCCGACCAACGCCAAGCAGGGCGCGCTGATGACCACCATTCCCGGTGCGCTGGATAACAACGCCAGCATGTACCACGGGCTGCGCGCTGAACGACTGGTGATGAATCAGGATCGAATCGAGTCCCTCGAAGCCACTGCGATGGCCAGCGATGGCATCACGCCTACCCGAGTTACGGTAACCCTCAAAGCCAGGCACTTTGTGGTTGCTGCAAGTGCCATAGGCTCGCCCGGCCTGCTGCTGCGCTCCAAGCTGCCCGATCCTTACGAACGGGTTGGCAAGCGGTCATTTATTCACCCCGTTAACGCCAGCGTTGCGCAAATGCCCAAACTGGTCGACCCATTTTACGGCGCACCGCAGTCAATTTATTCCGATGAGTTCAATTTCCGCAACGGCGTGGATGGCGAGGCAGGTTATAAGCTGGAGGTCCCCCCTCTGCACCCGGCCATGTCGGCAGGCGTTGTCCCCGGGCACGGCGATGAGCAGGCTAAGAACCTGGCCGGCCTGCCATGGATGCAATCGGTTATCGCTTTAGTTCGGGACGGTTTTCACGAGGACAGCCCCGGCGGTACTGTGTCCCTCCGGGACGATGGCAGCCCAATGCTGGATTACCCTGTCAGCGACTATCTCTGGAAAGGCCTTCGTAGCGCGTTCTACACCATGGCAGAAATCCAGTTTGCCGCCGGCGCGGACAAAGTGCGTTTGATGCACCTGGATTCTGATTGGTACTCCAACTGGGCGGACGCGAAGGCAGCCATTGATCGCTTTTCCATGGAGCCTCACCGGGTTCGCTTGTTCACCGCCCATCAGATGGGCGGCTGTGCTATGGGAAGCAATCCGGAAGAGTCTGTGGTTAACGGCTTTGGCGAGCATCATCACGTGAGCAATCTGAGCGTTCACGACGCCTCGATTTTCCCCACCAGTATTGGTGCAAACCCTCAGCTCTCGGTTTATGCCCTGGCCGCGAGAAACAGCGCACGATTGGCACAACGGCTGAAAGCATAATCACCATGGCTCTTCGCTTTGGTGAAGAGCTTGCCACCCGGTCTACAGAAACTCCTGGAATACTGATACTCTGGGCGCCTGTTAAAAAAGGAGCTGTGAATGCCTAAAGTCATCTATCCGGGCACCTTTGACCCTATTACCAACGGCCATACTGACTTGATCAGACGGGCCAGCAATCTGTTTGATGAGGTAGTAGTTGCCGTCGCCTACAATTCCAAGAAGCAGCCATTATTTGATCTGGAAGAACGCTGTGAGCTGGTGCGGCAGGCAACCGTCGGCATTCCGAACGTGAGTGTGACCGGTTTCAGCTATCTTCTCGCCGATTTTGTCCGGGACCAGAATGCCACGGTGATTCTCCGGGGCCTACGGGCAGTTTCCGATTTCGAGTATGAGTTTCAACTTGCAGACATGAACCGCAGTTTGGCTCCGGAACTGGAAAGCGTGTTTCTAACGCCCTCCAACCACCTGTCTTATATTTCCTCAAGCCTGATCCGGGAAATAGCCTCTCTGGATGGGAATGTATCGGATTTCGTGGATCCGATTGTGGCAAAAGCGCTGAAAAAGAAATTCAGCGAGCTCTAACACACAGTGTTTAGCAACAAAAAAGCCCCGTTATGGGGCTTTTTTGTTGGCTTTGTCCCGTTAAAACACCGGAGGCAAAGGAATTTCCTGGCCATTAACCTCAACAACCATGTTGGCCAGTTTCGCTGACAACACCAACCGGTCACCATCGGGCACCAACAGGCCTTGTTTGACAAGCGGCGCAAGCTGCATACGCACAGCCGGATACTCATCCACCAGCACGGCAGGTACGCTCAAGTTCATATCTCCGGTGAGTTGCTGCATCACCATCAACATGTTCTCTTTCTGCTCGCCAGTCAGTTCCGGATGACTGAGCACCAGGTTACCGGTTACAGCGCCTTCTGGCGTGTCCAAAGACACTTCCGGAACACCTATCGAAAATCCTGCTGCTGCCAAGTTCCTCATGGCCGTATTCACCTGCCCCATGGCTTCCATCTGCCGCTCAAACGTTTCGCGGCCGCCGGCATCTGGCGCAAAGACCATACCTTGGAGTTCGGTCATGCTGGTGCTCAAACTGTTCCAGCTCTCTACATCGAGGTTTTCCAGTGCGAACGCCAGTTTATGTGGGCCGTAGGTTTGATCTTCAAACCGAACCTTTTTCACCTCGACCGACAACCGGGAATCCAGGCGCTCTGCCCTGTCTTTCGCCTCAGTGCTACTGCGGGCAAGCAAACCTTCGATGGTTAAAGGGGCGGCGTCAGGAGGCGTCAATTCAACAGAGGCTATCGACGCGTCCATGGTACCTGTCCAGACGCCACCAATCAGATGAGCCATACTCTGCTCAATCCGGAAGTTATTAACCCGGATGTTCATATCCGGCCCGGAGAGACTGATTTGTGGCCAAACGACCAACGCTTCAGCCTGAGAGCCTGCGTCACTTACTTCAATACGAGCAACACCAGAACTGGCTCTCAATGATTCACCGGTCTCCGGGTTATTGATGGCCATGGCTGGCGCTTCCAGCTCAAGCACAGCTGTACCCCAAAGACGCGTTTCCAGAGTCAGCCTTGGCCGCTCCTGAAACCAGTCAGCGCCCTTCGGCGCCCAGCCTTCAACGGGCACAAAATCCATAAAGCTCCCGGTGATGCCATGGGTCACGCCGGCACGGTAGGCTATCCGGTGTGTTTGTCCACTTTCCGGATCAACCATCGTGACCGCACCGCTCAAGTCCGAGCCAAAATAGCCCCGGCGATAGTCGTCCGTCTGCATCTGGATAAATGGCTGCGACTGATTCAGCTCATGGGTAGCTTGCTGCCACTGCTGTTCAGTTACATACCCCACGACCCAAGGCATTGCGCCGGCGACAACCAATACACCTACACCGGCAATGATCCATTTTGCTTTCAAAAAACGCTCTCCGTCTGAAAATGTCAGGATTTGCCTGTCAGGCGATCCAGAAGAACCAGTTGCGAGGCCACTCGTTCCTCACCTTCGGCCAACTGATTCTGAACGTAACTGCCATCGGGCTGCAACATCCATGACTGGCAGTTATCCGCCAGGTACGTGTCCAGGTCTTCGCGCACTCGCGCTATCAGCTCCGGGTCTTCAATTGGAAACGCAATTTCAATCCGGCTTAGCAGGTTGCGCTCCATACAGTCTGCACTTGAGCAGAACACGTCGGGCTTACCGTCATTACCAAAATAGTAGGCTCGCGTGTGCTCAAGAAAACGCCCCACAATGGAGCGCACACGAATGTTATCTGACAGCCCCGGAACCCCGGGCCTGATGCTGCAGATACCACGCACAATCAGATCAACCTGCACTCCCGCCTGGGAGGCTCGATACAGCGCCTTGATAAGCTGCACTTCTGTTAAGGCGTTGATCTTTATGATGATCTGCCCTCTCTCTCCCAAGGCCGTTTCACGTTCAATCAGACTGATCAAGCGTTTATGGAGGGTAAACGGGGCATGGAACAATTTTTTGATTTTCAGGGCCTTCCCCATACCGGTTAGCTGCTGAAAGATTTTATTGACGTCGTCCCCAATGGACTCGTCACAGGTCATGAAGCTGTAGTCGGTATAGAGCCGCGCATTCACCGCATGGTAGTTTCCGGTTCCCAAATGAACATAACGGAGCAGCCTCCCTTCCTCACGACGTACAATGAGGATCATCTTGGCATGGGTTTTATAGCCCACAACGCCATAGACCACGATCACACCGGCTTCCTGCAGCCGGCTGGCCAGCTCCAGGTTCTCCGCCTCGCTGAATCGAGCCCGCAATTCAACAACTACAGTGACTTCTTTACCGCGCCGGGCCGCATCTGCCAGCGCTTCTACAACCTCTGAATTGGCACCCGTGCGGTATAGCGTCTGGCGGATAGCCAAAACCTGCGGATCTTTCGCGGCCTGGCGCAGCAAATCCACTACAGGGCTGAAATTCTGAAATGGATGATGCAGCAATATTGGCCGCTTACGGATGGCATCAAAGATGGTTTCTTTGCTGCGGATTTGCCGGGGGATGGCAGGCGAGAAGCTGGAATAGTGCAAATCAGGACGATCCACCAATCCGGTAACCGCCATCAACCGTGTGAGGTTCACCGGCCCGTTGACCTGGTACAAATCTCTCTGCCCAAGGCCGAATTCCGTCAGCAAAAACTGCACGAGTTCCTGAGGACAGTTGTCCGCAACCTCCAACCGAACCCCATCACCAAAGCGGCGACTGAGAAGCTCGCCACGTAGCGCAGATGCCAAATCTTCCAGGTCGTCTTCCAGTTCCAGATCGGCGTTGCGAGTAAGCCGAAACTGATAACACCCTTTGACCTCCATCCCCGGGAACAACTCATCGGCGTGAGCGTGGATTACAGATGACAGGAAAACCAGATTCTCTCCACCGGTGCAGACTTCGTCCGGTAAGCGCACGAGCCGTGGCAAAGAGCGCGGCGCAGGCACTATGGCCATGCCCGTCTCGCGCCCAAAGGCATCTTTGCCATCCAGTTCAACAATAAAGTTCAGGCTTTTATTAACCAACCGAGGGAACGGATGCGAAGGATCCAATCCAATGGGGCTGACTACCGGGAGAATTTCTTCATCGAAATAATTGCGCACCCACTCGGCCTGCTCCGGCGTCCATTCTCTGCGGCGCACAAAATGGATGTTTTGCTTTTCCATCTCCGGAATAAGCACATGATTCAGAATGTCATACTGCTCATCAATGTACTCGTGGGCAATACGGCTGATCTCACCCAGCGCCTGTTCCGGCATGATGCCGTCAGCACCCAGAGTTTCCCTGCCGTACTTGATCTGCTGGCGCAGGCCAGCCACACGAATTTCAAAGAATTCATCCATGTTGCTGCTGAAAATGCAGCAAAAAATCAACCGATTGATCAGCGGATGAGTGGTGTCCAGCGCCTGTTTCAACACACGGTAATTGAACTGAAGCTGGCTCAGTTCACGGTTAAAGTAGTTTTCACTGGCATCCAGATCGACCAATTCTCCTTCGGATGGAAGATCTATGGGAGCAGGTACACTTTGCCCACCACCCGTTGTGAGATTTCTGACGATTTCCGCTCTCATGGCCTCTCAATTCCTATCTGATTATCCGCCTGCCGCTTCCCGGCCCGGGGTAGTCCGTTAACAGCTTCAGCGCTGCCTGGCCCGCATCAATCGGGCTGCGCGCACTGCAAAATAGGTCAGGATGCCGTCTGCTCCCGCGCGACGCATGGACATCAAGCTCTCCATCATTACGGTGTCACCATCGAGCCAGCCATTCTGCTCTGCTGCCATATGCATAGCGTACTCGCCACTGACCTGGTACACGAATGTGGGCACCTGCAATTCGGTTTTTACCCGATGCACGATATCCAGGTATGGCATGCCGGGCTTGATCATCACCATGTCCGCACCTTCAGCAAGATCCATCATCACTTCCTGAATCGCTTCGTTACTATTGGCAGGGTCCATTTGATAAGTGGTTTTATCACTTTTCCCCAAATTGGCGGCGGAACCAACGGCGTCCCGGAACGGGCCGTAATAACCGGAAGCGTACTTGGCAGAGTACGCCAGAATACGTGTATTAATATGCCCCGCAGACTCCAGCGCCTCACGAATGGCAGCAACTCGGCCGTCCATCATGTCTGAAGGCGCAACGATGTCGGCACCGGCGTCAGCGTGAGAAACCGCCTGATTCACCAAGGCTTCGACGGTAACGTCGTTCAGCACATAACCTTCATTATTGATGATGCCATCTTGCCCGTGAGTGGTGAATGGGTCCAATGCGACATCCGTGATAACGCCCAGTTCGGGATGCGCCTTCTTCAGCGCCCGGACGGCTCGCTGTGCCAGCCCGTCTGAATCCCAGGCCCCGGAGCCAGAAAGATTCTTTCTGTCCGCCGCAACCACAGGAAATAGCGCTATCGCAGGGATACCCAGCTCCACCAGTTCTGCGGCCTGCTCCACCAACAAATCAATACTCAGGCGGTCCACCCCGGGCATGGACGGCACCTGTTCGCGCTGACCTTCGCCCTCTAATACAAAAACCGGGTAAATCAGGTTATCCGGCGTCAGTTGGTTCTCCCTTACCAGCCGACGGGTAAAGTCGCTGGCGCGGTTGCGACGCAGACGGGTACTTGGGAAGACTCGTGGCGTTGATAAAGGCACAGAAAACCTCCTGAATGGCATAACAATGAGTAGGATTGAAAATCCTGACACCCTGGCGGCGCCGTTTGCACCATCATACACCTCCGGGGCCTCTGGTTGCAGGCTACCAACGTATGCAGGCAATGCGTCCGAACCGATAATCGATCTAAAGCAGGTCCCGGACGGCGCCTTTTGCACAAGTCCTGTTACTGAATGGAATCCAGCGCCTTGGCCCGAATACGTTCAGTTTCGCTGAAATATTTCTCGCGTAATTGGCTCAGGCTTTCCTCCTTTTCCGGCTCTGCCAGGCCTGAAGTCTTTAGGGCTTCACGCTCTTCAACGTATGACTGCCACCGACGATTCCAATCCTTTTGCTCTGCGTCCAGGGCCTCCAGCCTTTGGGCTGCTTCATCGCCAAATTCTTGCCGACGCCAGGCCCGCAGCGCCTCCGGATCGTTCGCCATCGTCTCGCGCGCCTGCTCGTAACGGGCGAATTTATGAGTATTCTCCCGCGCCTGCCGCAGAGGTTCTGGCAAGGCCATTTCGGCCTCAGCGAAGGCTTCCTCGCGCTGTTCAGCCGTCAGGCTGCCGTCACCTCCAATGCGTCGCTTTTCGAGTTGATACCGATCTATAGCTTCCTCATCCGCAAAGAAAGCCTCCGCAGTATCTGCCTTCATCCAGGTTCTGCGCAGAGCCTGAATCTCCAGCATCCGGCGCTCCATCTCACCCGCACCGGACACCCCTGCCTCACCGTATGCCGCTTCCAGATCAGACAATGCGAGTTTGTAATCTAGGTAGCGACCAAGGATATCAAGCGCCTGGCCCCGCGCAGGCTCCTCCAGCACAGACAGGGTAAGCCGAACTCTTGCCACCAGTTGAGACAACTCTTCTTCGCCCAGTGCCGATAGATAGTACTCAAACAACTGCCGCAATTCCCCTGTAGGGATGAGGTTGCCAAAACGGTCTGTTATCGCCCAACCGCCGGGCTCCGTCGTGCCTTCCAGCGAAGGCGGTAGATGATCGGGCACGGTAAGTTCAGCGGAGTCATTAACCAGCCTGGAAGGATACTGCGGGCGGCCTGCAGAAAAACCTGCGTCATCCGTTTTCAGATTGTCTGGGCGTTCAACAGTGCGAACGGAGGTGGGCTGATGCTGGGCGCTATCAGCAAGCAGCCAGAGTGCAATTACAACTGCTATGATTACAGGGACGGCAAACGAAAGTTTGGAAACAGATTTCATGATGATGAGCAGCTCCGGCCATGGGTGGCTTGGCTACGACCTGGGTAACGAAGATCGAGGCGCCTATGCGGGCCATAATAGGCGGAAACTGGACGTTTGACCGAGACAGACCGCAAAAACAGGCCGGAGCATAAACCCCGGCCTGCAAAGACAACACTCAAAGTGCGCGGTTATTAAAGCCCGTCTCCACCTTACGAGGGGAGTCAACGCGAAACGATGTCTCAACTTCCTGGATTCTGCCTCCCTGACTCAGGAAAGCTTCGATATCCTGCTGTAGTTGCGCCCGCACCCGCGCCCTGCCAGCGATTGAATGTGTATCGTCACTTTCGCTGTTTGAGTTAGCCCAGTTACCGGATTGCTCCAGATTGCTTTCGTCGAACTCGCTCATGGTTATCTCCATCAACGAAAACAGTGTTACAAGCGCGGCAACCCAAATTAAGCAGCCGCACTTCGTCTCGACCAGCCGCTACTGCGGCGCCGTCTTGGCGTCTTTATAATCTGCTTTTCATGGCAGAGCTATTACCACCAATAAGTTTTTTGTAACTTTTTGTAACTAACCGCATCCTCATGAATTTAATGGATAAAATAAAGGTGACAAATAAGTGTTTGCACCAAACAAAAGAATGAATCAATATTCACTAATAGCGGGAGCCCGGAATGGCTTATCGTGAAACAGAGAAGATGCGACTGCGTAAAGCCGCCGCGCGTCAGCGGATCGCTGAATGCACCTACAAATGCGTTGCGGAGGGCGGCTTTCGCAATGCACGAATTACTCGCATTGCCCAGCTCGCTGATGTTGCCACAGGAACGATTTACCGGCACTTCGAGTCGAAGGAGGACCTGTTCGCTGAAATATTCAGGCAAGCCACACAGCGCGAAATAGCCAAGGTAACAAAGGCCCTGGCAACGTCGGGAAGTGCTACTGAGCGACTGGAGAAAGCATTGCGGCAGTTTGCCGAGCGCGCACTGAAGGGACCTGTTATGGCTTGGTCCCTCATTGCAGAGCCGGTGGACCCTAAGGTTGAAGAAGAGCGGTTGGCTTATAGAAAGGCCTACGCCGGCCTGTTTGAACAAGCTATCCGGGAGGGCATCGAAGAAGGGTGTATTCCGGATCAAAACGCCCGCCAAAGCAGTACTTGTCTGGTTGGCGCTATTGCGGAAAGCCTGGTTGGCCCTTTGTCACCAACCCAAACCAACCTGGCAGCCGCGAAAGAAACTGAAAACAACGACCAGCTGGTCAACACAATCATCTGCTTTTGCTTACAGGGGTTGACCGGCATCAGGAGGTAGTTATGAATACCCCACAGCCCGTGTCCGGAACACCCGAAAAAGCACCCAGTGATCGCTATTTGGCGATCACACACGAAGTACTCAACCAGCCGCCAGCGCTGGAAAACTACAACCTGTATGAGCAGGATATTGCCCTGCAGAATGCGATTCATCGCGAAGGCGCCGGAAAAGCGGAAAGCGATCTGAAGGCTTTCGGCACCCTTGCCGGCAGCGCTGCAACGATCGACCTCGGTTTCCGGGCCAATAACAACAAACCGGCACTCAATACCCACGACCGCTTTGGCCACCGCATCGACGAAGTGGATTTCCACCCCTCGTACCACGAATTGATGAGCATTGCCTTCGAGAGCGGCCTTCACAGCAGCCCCTGGACAAACCCCGGCAAAGGCGCTCATGTAACCCGCGCAGCAAAGTACTATATGCACTCCCAGGTAGAGGCTGCACACTGCTGCCCGGTCACCATGACCTTCGCTGCAATACCCTCCATCCGAAAACAACCGGAACTGGCGGCGCTCTGGGAATCCCGCATACTGGCCAACAGCTACGACTCCCGCAACCTGCCCGACAGTCAAAAACGCTCGGTATCCATCGGCATGGCGATGACCGAAAAACAGGGTGGCAGCGACGTACGCTCCAACAGCACCCTGGCTTACCCGGTAGGCGCCAAGGGCCCCGGACAGGCTTATGAGCTGGTAGGCCATAAGTGGTTTGTCTCGGCTCCCATGTGCGATGCCTTTCTGGTCCTGGCCCAAGCGCCCGCCGGATTGTCTTGCTTCCTGATGCCACGCTGGCGCCCGGACGGAACCAAAAACCCCTGGCAGATCCAGCGCCTTAAAAACAAAATGGGCAACGTAGCCAACGCCTCCAGCGAAGTAGAGCTGCGCGGGGCCCTGGCCTGGATGATCGGCGAAGAAGGGCGAGGCATACCCACCATCATAGAAATGGTTGCCATGACCCGCTTCGACTGCATGATCGGTAGCTCTGCTGGCATGCGCCAGGCCGTGGCTCAGGCCACACACCACTGCCGCCATCGCAGCGCCTTCGGGAGCCGACTGAACGACCAGCCATTAATGCAAAATGTACTGGCTGACCTGGCTCTGGAAAATGAAGCCGCCCTTGCCTACACCATGCGAGTCGCCCGCGCCCTCGACAACCAGGATCAGGAACACGAACGCTTGTTTGCCCGCCTGGCAACACCCGTAGGCAAATACTGGATCTGCAAACGCGCACCCAACCACGCCTACGAAGCTATGGAATGCATCGGCGGCAGCGGCGTGATGGAAGACTGCATCATGCCCCGCCTGTTCCGTGAATCCCCGGTGAACGCCATCTGGGAAGGCAGCGGTAACGTGCAGTGCCTGGACACCCTGCGCGCCATTCAGAAAGAACCCGAAACCCTCGACGCCTTCTTCCTCGAAGCCGCCAAGGCAAAAGGTGCAGATCGCCGTTTCGACCAGTTCCTTGCGCAGCTACAAAACGACTTCGCCGACATCAGCGACTTCCAGTACCGAGCCCGCAACCTGGTAGACCGAATGGCACTGGTCATGCAAGCCTCTTTGCTGTTGCGCAACGGCGACAAAACGCTGGCCGATGCCTTCTGCGCCTCACGACTGCAGTCCAATGGCGGCATGAACTACGGCAACCTGCCCTCGGGCATTGATGCTGCGGCTATTATCAAGCGGGCAACGCCTGTAGTAGGCTAAGCAAAACCTATCAGCAGCTTAAGGGAGCGGGTGGGGCGCAGCTTCTGAAGCGGTGCGGAGCCAGGGATGGCGGAGCCAAGCGTACACGGACGTATCCACAGCGTGTTTCAGAAGCTGCGCCCCACCTGCTCTTTCACGGAGTAACATGTCAGAAGCACTAAGAAAATTACTCAAAGAAGGCAATGCGCCCCAACACAACACCGCGATCACACCCCACGTAGGCGTGCTCACCCTGCACTTCCAGCTCTACGGCTGCGAAGACCTCAAGGCCAAACGCAAAGTCTTCACCCCACTTCGTGCCATCTGGGGCAAAGAGCCCGACCTGGCCGTAGCAGAAACCGCCGATCTGGAAGCCCTCGATTGTGCCACCTGGACAATCGCTGCCCTGGGCACCTCGTCGCAGCAAATCACCCAGCGCCTCGACCAAGTAGAGAAAGCCATACAGGAAAAGGTCGATGCCGCTATACTCGACATTCACCGGGAAATTCTCTGAAAAAGCTCAGTGGCACAACATTTAAGCAGCCCGTATACTACGCCCCCTCAGGGATGCCAGTGTGCCTGGAAGCGACAGGTGACAAGTAACCAATGCCGGAAACAGACCCCGGCTGTATCCGTTGGGCATCGGGAACAGGCCCTGCGGTGACCACTGATTGTGTGTGGTATCTATGACCGGCAAGAAAAAAACGGCTCAGGCCTCAGTTGAAGCCATGTATCGCGTGTTCACCGTGCCCGAGGCACCGGAGTCCACGCTCAGCCGTATTGACCAGAACATTTCCCGCAACCTTGCAGGCTTCCTGCAGGAGCATATCGTTGCGGTTGAACGGGATCTTGCAGACGTTGAGAAAAACTTCTCCGACTACACCATCCCGGAAAAGCCCGTGTTCGTTTCAGAGCAGGCGCAATTCCTGCTCGACAAACTGGTTGCTAACTCCGTTCACACTGCATCACCCGCCTTTATCGGCCACATGACCTCAGCACTGCCATACTTCATGCTGCCGCTGTCCAAGATCATGATTGCCTTGAACCAGAACCTGGTAAAAACTGAAACCTCCAAGGCCTTCACGCCTATGGAGCGGCAAGTGCTGGGCATGATTCACCGGTTGGTGTATCAGGAAGACGGCGCCTTTTATCGCAAATGGATGCACGACCCCCGCCACTCCCTGGGAGCCATGTGCTCCGGGGGCACCGTCGCCAACCTCACCGCACTCTGGGTTGCACGCAACCGTGCTTTCCCGGCTGAAGGCAGCTTCCGCGGCCTGCACCAGGAAGGCCTGTTCCGTGCATTGAAATACTATGGCTACGAAGGCGCTGCCATAGTGGTATCCCGCCGCGGGCATTACTCTCTGGGTAAAGCCGCCGACGTGCTAGGCCTTGGCCGTGAATCTCTGGTTGCAGTAGACACAGACGATGACAACCGAATCCAGACAGACGCCCTGCGCGACAAGTGTCTGGAATTGCAGAAACAGAAAATCAAGGTTATGGCCATCTGCGGCATCGCCGGCACCACCGAGACCGGCAACGTTGACCCTCTGGATGCTATGGCAGACATCGCACGGGAATTCGGTGCCCATTTCCACGTAGATGCAGCCTGGGGCGGCCCAACACTGTTCTCCCGAACCTACCGTCATTTATTGCGCGGCATAGAAAAGGCAGACTCAGTCACCTTCGATGCCCACAAGCAACTGTATGTTCCTATGGGTGTTGGATTGGTGGTGTTCAAAGACCCCAGTCTCGCCAGTGCAGTTGAGCACCATGCCCAATACATCATCCGCAAAGGCTCTCGCGATCTGGGCTCTACCACACTGGAAGGCTCACGCCCCGGCATGTCGATGCTGATCCATTCCGGCCTGAAAATATTGGCTCGGGAAGGTTACGAGATACTGATTGATCAGGGCATTGAAAAGGCGGCAAGCTTTGCCGAAATGATTGATGCTCAACCAGATTTTGAGCTGGTGACCCGGCCTGAGCTGAACATTCTTACCTACCGCTACTGCCCGGAAAACGTGCAGCAAGCCTTGGCTCTGGCGGACCCGCTTCAGGCGGAAAAGCTTAATGCATGCCTGAACAGCGTCACCAAATTTATCCAGAAAACCCAACGGGAACGGGGCAAGGCGTTTGTTTCAAGAACCCGGCTGGAGCCTGCCTGTTACTACAAGTTTCCGTGCATCGTATTCCGGGTTGTTCTGGCGAATCCTCTGACCACGCCGAAGATTTTGGCGGACATTCTGGAAGAGCAGCGTGAGCTTTCAGGAGAAGAGGGAATTCAGGACGAAATCAGGATATTGCATCAGATGGCGGATGCGGTGCTGAAACAGCATGAGCAGGGTCAGAAGCAAGCCTGACGTAGTGGAATTACCCTTCAGGAACCGCAAGGGAGGGAATCAGGCTTCCAAAACACGCTGTAAATACCTCCCTGTACGCTCGGCTCCGCCATCCATGGCTCCGCACGGTTTTGGAAGCCTGATTCCCTCCCTCGCTCCGTGCTAGCCTCTAATACCGGATTTCCGGGGGCAACTAACTCAGTAAAGTGCCTCTTCGTCATCCAATACTTCATCAATAATTTCCAGAAACATTCGATCCGCATCACTCCACTTTTCCGGGATACGGATGGTTGTGTTAGCGCTGATTTCCCGGGCGATTACTTCGTCGGAGCCGGGCTGAGACCGATACTTTCGGGCAATGTCGATAGACTTTACCGCGATAGTCGGATCACTTAACACCTTCTTGATAAACACTCGAAGCTCATCAATCACCTTGGCCTGGCGACGGCTTTCAATCGGTGTACTCATACCTCACCCTCCGGGGCAAATAAATTCTGAGGGAGCGCACAGCTCCCGTAGCATATACACAGTATGGCCAAACCTAAGCGTTACAACCAGCCACTACAATCAGACGAACAGCCCACGCAAGGTGAAAAACAACAGAGCCGCCATAATGGCTGAGGCGGGCACGGTGATAATCCACGCAGCCGCAATCCGCACAAGGTGTGAGCGTTTAACCATTTCTTCTTTGTAGATTTTCTTGAGCCGCTTGCGGTCCGATTTGGTCAGGGGCACGTGCTTCTTTTTCTTGGCGCGCTTGAGAAGCTTTTCCATCTCTTCAACAGAGGCGTTACGGAAGTCATCCAGGAAGGGCTTGAGGCGCTCAAGATCGTCTTCATCGCGCTCTTCCATGATCTTGTGCAGCTGAGTCGCGTAATTGGATTTCAGGTATTCGCGCAGGAAGCCCACACCAAAAACACCACCAATGGCAATATGCGTAGAGCTCACTGGCAAGCCCAGTTGCGATGCCAGAATAACCGTAAGCGCAGCCGACAGTGCGATACAGAAGGCACGGGTCTTATCCAGCTCGGTAATTTCGCTGCCCACAGTTTTGATCAGACGCGGACCAAAGAGCATGAGACCGACGGTTAAGCCCAGGGCACCAATCATCATGACCCACAGAGGAATGCTTGAAGCTGTCACGATCGCACCGTTGGATAGCGCGTCGTTGATGGCTGCAAGTGGGCCGATGGCATTCGCTACGTCGTTTGCACCATGGGCAAAGCTTAGCAGAGCAGCCGCAAATATCAGTGGCCAGGTGAACAGGGTATTCACCCCCCCTGCACTGTTTTCCATAGTGGCTGCACGACGGGAAGCCAGAGATCGCACGATAAAAAAGGAGACTACCGCAGCACCCAAACCGACCAGGGAAGCTTGAAGGAAGTCGACCTCAACAATTTTCTTTACGCCTTTGATCATCAGGTAGGTGCCGAAGGCCCATGCCATGATGGCGACAAGCCAGGGTACAAAGGTTCGCGCTGCAGGTATTACATTCTTCCGATAAAGCACTGTCTTGTTGATAATAAATAGCAATAGGGCCGCCAAAGCCCCACCAAGAACTGGCGAAATAACCCAGCTGGCGGCAATCTTGGCCATAACACCCCAATCTGCAATACCCCAGCCGCCCGCAGCAATGCCGGCGCCGAGCACGCCGCCGACAATGGAGTGGGTGGTGGATACAGGCGCACCCATCCAGGTCGCCAGATTGAGCCAGAGGGCGCCTGCAAGCAGAGCTGCTGTCATCAGCCAGACAAAGGCGCGGCCATCTTCAAGACTTGTGGGATCAATAATGCCGCCCTTGATGGTAGAGACAACATCGCCACCCGCAATTAACGCACCAGCAGATTCAAAAATGCCTGCCAGAATAACGGCAGCACCCAGAGACAGAGCACCAGAACCAACCGCAGGACCAACGTTGTTTGCAACGTCGTTAGCACCTATATTGATAGCCATATAGCCGCCGATGACCGCTGCAGCCATAAGCAAGGTGCTATTGGGCAGCCCTTCACTGAAGGAACCTACCGCCAGCCAGACGCCGAGCAAGAACAACAGGCTGAGCCCGACCCGGTATCGCTCTGTAGAGTTGCTGGTAAGGAGAGTGTCCAGAAATCCGCTTGAACGGGCCATAACAGAATAAGTCTCATTTGGTCTGAATGGGGAAGGATCCACCGTGTAGCGCGCAACTATAAATTTTTTACCCTGAAATTGAAACTAATGTGCGTCTGCGCGAACCGGTCACACAATACACTTGAAATAGATGCATACCTACCGTTGCCTGATTCATAATGGGCAGAGAGCCAGAGTAATAAACAACAGCGTTGTACATAACAACAAGGCCGCTATGACAAAACACTCATCCTTGGGCTATCAAGCTGCACAGGAACGCGAAAGCGCGCAGATTTCGCTGGTGCTGACCTGGCTGTCACTCGCGGCGATTTTGACCCTGCTCGGCATTGGCGCAAAAGCCTGGAGTTCAGCACACTACAGCCACGCTCTTGCCCTGTGGGGATTTATCCTGCCCGTGGTCGCAAACATGGTCTGGTTTGCCTTCTCCCGGAATCGCGAGATACAAAAAACCGGGCTTCTGGTTATTGTAAGCTTTCTTTTTACTTACCTCATAGCCTCCGGGGGTGAGAGCAATACCGGCCCTCTGTGGTTCTACGTGTTTCCGCCTCTGCTGTTTTTCCTGACCAATCTGAAAACCGGCACCATGATTCTTCTGCTGGTCTATCTGGTTGCCCTTATTGTGTTCCAGTTTCCCGGCCTGCCCTTTGTGCAGGCGGAGTACAGCGGCGACTTCAAGATCCGCTTTTTCGCAACGTTGACCTTTGAATCGATCTTCTGTTTTGTCCTCGAAGCCAGCAGACTGAAGGCTCGGAACGAATTGCTGGATCTCGCCCTGACTCACGAACATGCGGCCAAAACCGACGAGCTTACCGGGCTGTCTAACAGGCGGGACATCCTGAATCGGTTATCGGAAGAGTTTTCACGGTACCAGCGTTCCGGACACCACTTTTCCATTGTTCTGATCGACCTCGATCTTTTCAAGAATATCAACGACCACTATGGTCATAGCGCTGGCGACGCGGCTTTAAAGCAATTTGCCTTGACCGTGCAATCCGTCATCCGTCAAACCGACGTGGCGGCCCGCTGGGGCGGCGAGGAGTTTCTCCTGCTGCTACCGGACACATCCCTGCTTCCAGCTCTCACGTTGGCCGAACGCTTACGCAGCGAGGTAGCGCGGGAACGTTTTAGTTTCCACGGTGAGGATTTACCCATAACCATGAGTGCGGGCGTCTGCTCTATTTCTCAGGCCGACTCCATTGACAACATGCTTCGCCAGGCGGACTTGCATCTATACAGCGCCAAGGAATCCGGACGCAACCGGATTGCACCTCGGGTACGCAGTCAGGCTGCAAATGCCCAGAATGCACCAAGCGCTTGAGACTGCATAATCTGGCCGCTACTATCCGGCGCTAAATAACACTTGGAAAATCGTTTTGCACTGAACAGGAAACCACATGAAAGTTATTCGAATTCTGGTGGGTAGCGTCTATGGCGGCGCACTGATGACCGCCAAAGCCATCAAACAGGCGCTCGATGCCGAAGGCTATTCCGTTAAGGTTCTGGAGAACCCGACACTGGAAGATATGACCTCTGATACAGCCCCTTTGCTGGTTTGCACATCGACCACTGGCGAAGGAGAAGTTCCGAGCAACCTTCTACCCTTTTATGTGGATTTACGTGATCAGTTACCACAACAGCCAGGACGCCCCTTTGGCATCATTGTTTTGGGGGACAGCTCTTACGGTGATACGTTTTGTGGCGCCGGCGAGCTGATGGAAGAAGCACTTTATGAAACCGCTGCCCGAAAGGTTGGCGACACTCTACGCATTGATGCGCTGGAAACCCAGGAGCCGGAAGAAGAAGCCTTGCCTTGGGTACGTGAATGGGTATCCGCTGTACTACACTAGGCGTACTTTGGGCCGCTATTAGCTACAGTCCATGCTGATTTTGAAAACAACTATAACTTTCGGTGAATCGTGACAAGATTCCAATGGTTTCGCACTCTGGCAGCAATTGTGCTGTTTTTACCCCTGGCGTTTAGCTGCCAGGGCGCTGAGGCGTTCCGTTTTCCCAGTGTCGAGTTTCTCCGCCTGTCACCCGACGCTGAACTGTCGCCCGCCAAAGCATCAGCCTCTGCTGACTGGCAACCTCTCGCAAACAGCAGCGCAAATTTTGGCTACACTCGGGATACCATTTGGTTCCGTTTTGACGTTCCTGTTAACCGCCAGATTAATTTGCTTGAGATCGGGTACGCCCATTTGGATCACGTTGCCTTCTATCTGATGGAAAACGGCCAGGTTATCGAAGCGACCGTTACTGGCGACCATCACCCCTTCAAAGAGCGCCCCATTCTCAACCGACACTTCCTGTTCCCATTCAGCGCGGACACAAGCACTGATCGGCAAGTTTTGCTCGAAGTGAGAACAACAGGTACTTTGCAAGTACCCTTGGCTCTATGGAATGCTCAATCGTTTTTCGAGCACGCATCCGTTGAGGAGCAGCTCCATGCCATCTATTACGGCGTACTGATCAGCGTTATCTTTTTCAACCTGTTTGTATTTTTTGCTCTGCGCGAGAATGTCTATCTTTTCTATGTGCTCTCGACGCTAAGCTACCTCCTGTTAATCAGCAGCTTGAATGGCACGGCCTTCCAACTACTGTGGCCAAGGAGCCCCGAGCTTCATAGCTGGGTCACGTTGCTCTCCATCCCCTTTGCCGTCATGTTTACCCTGTTATTTTCGCGTTCATTTCTCCAGCTTGAACATTCCGGGCCGGCTCTGAACCGGGTCGTCATTGGCTTTGTTGCGGCAAACGCACTCCTGATCGCAGCCTCCGGCCTGCTTGATTTCGGCACTTCCATACGGTTATCGGTGGCTGTCGCGATCCCAAGCACGCTGCTTCTTACCATCATGGGGCCATTACAATGGATACGCGGCAACCCACAAGCTGGCTATTACACAATAGCCTGGTGCGCTTTATCCGTTGGCAGCGCCATCACCGGTGCCAACAAAGCCGGGTTTATGCCCAACAACTTTATTACAGCCTACGGCATGGAGATCGGGTCGGCACTTCAGGCAGTTTTGCTGGCACTGGCGCTGGCCGCGAGGCTTTACCAAGAACGCCAAGGGAAGGTAGAAGCCCGCGATGCGGAGCTGAAAGCCATGGCAGCCCGGCGTTCAGCCGAGCTGAAACTAATAGAAAACGCGCTACACAACTCGCTTACAGGCCTTCCCAACCGAACCAATTTTGAGATGCAAGTGAATGACCTGATTCGCCGGGGTCCAAATACCCGGCACGGCATTGTCATCATCCACCTGAATAACTTGCAGTCTGTGACCAAGACTCTTGGGCACCGAAACAGCGACCTCATATCAGAGGTAACCGCGAAAAACGCGAATGCTATCGCCCGTCAGATTCCAGGCGTTATTTCTCTTGGTCAGCATAACGGACGCAGCTTTTACACAGCCTCTCTCGACCTGGAGACATTGGTCTGCATAGTGGATGCCGACACGACCGAGCAGGCACGCAGAGCGGTTGTCCGTGCACTGGAAGCTATCCGTGCCCCGGTCGATTTTCTTGGCATGAAGATTCCACTGAACGCCCAGATTGGTATCGCGGTTTCCCCGGTTGATGGCACTGACGCATCCACTTTGATTCGCAGAGCTTCTATAGCGGAGGGCTCAGACCGCGCCCGTGAGCGCGGAATTGCGTACTACAGGCCATCCCTGGACTCATACAGTGCCAGCCGGCTTACGATGGTTTCAGAATTACAGAAAGCACTTGTGAATAATGAACTGGCGCTCCATTTGCAGCCAAAGCTGAATTTAAGAACCGGCCGGATCTGTGGAATGGAGGCCCTCATTCGCTGGCCAGCAAGAGAACAGCCCGTGCCTGCGGATGAAATCATCACGCTGGCTGAGCAGACAGGGCTGATAAAACCACTCACCCGCTGGGTGCTGGAGCAATCACTTGAACTCCGGAGCCGCCTGCTCGAAAACGGCCACCTTCTGGACCTCTCGGTCAATATCTCACCGAATAATCTCCGGGAGCCGGATTTCCCGATGTTTGTAAAACGCTTGATGGGCGCACACTTGGAACACAGGGGCTCGATCATCTTTGAGGTTACAGAAACATCGATGATGCAGGACCCCGCTAACGCTCTTAAAGCCCTTAACTCACTGGCCAGCGCCGGAATTCCGGTTTCCATTGATGACTTTGGTTCTGGCTACTCCTCGCTTTCCTACATCAAGCAGCTGCCCGCCAGCGAAATCAAAATCGACCGATCGCTTATAACGGATCTGGCTACCCGCGAAGAAGACAGAGTGATTGTTCAAACGACCATCAATATGTGTCACAGCCTCGGCTACCTGGTTGTGGCCGAGGGCGTGGAAGAAGAAGCCACTGCAGATCTGCTGAAAGGGATGGGCTGTGACATGATTCAGGGCTACTTCCTGAGCCGGCCGCTGCCACTTGAACGCATGCTGGGCTGGCTATCCCAAAGGCGTGAAGCCGTCACCAGACAGCACACCCCCGGATAACACTCAGTCGACATTAGCGCCTGCGAATCAGTGCTTCCTGAGTGGCCGATGCCACCAGATCACCCTTCTGATTAAAGAAGTTGCCCCGATTGAAACCTCGCCCTGCTGAAGCACTCGGGCTGTCTTTGTCATAAAGCAACCAATCCTCCATGCGAAAATCCCGATGGAACCACATGGCATGATCAAGACTCGCGACCTGTAGACTCTTATCTATAAACGATTTGCCGTGGGGGTTCAGCGACGTACCTAAAAACGAAAAATCCGATGCGTAGGCAAGCAGGCAACGATGCAAAACCGGATCGTCAGGCAGAGGGCCCTGAGCACGAATCCAGCTTTGTTTATGGGGTGGGCGCTTCTCAGGCTTAAACGGATTTGTGGGATCCACCGGGCGGATTTCGATGGGCCGGTCGCGGGTCATAACTTCCCGCATGGCTTCAGGCGCCTGCGGTGCCATCAACTTGCCCCAGTCCTGCTCGGAGCGCAGGGTGTCGGGATCTGGTGCTTCAGGCATCTCTGCCTGGTGCTCAAAACCTTCCTCAGCGGCATGAAACGACATGGAACCTGTCAGTATTTCCTTGCCATCCTGGCGGGCAATAACCCGGCGAACAGAAAAACTGCCGCCATCACGCACCCGCTGAACCTCGTATTCTATCGGCATTTCCTTGTTGCCTGGCCGCAGGAAATAGGCATGCAGAGAATGGCAGAGGCGGTCTTCGACCGTATGGCTAGCCGCCATCAGCGCCTGCCCGAGAACCTGCCCTCCAAACACGCGGGGGAATCCCAGATCCTGGCTCTCGCCCCGATAGTGATCATCGCCAGTGGGGGCGAGATACAGCAGTTCTACCAGTTTTTTTGTAACGTCAAGCATGCCTGCTCCTGTTGATTCGTTAGCTCACGAAGGGTTTTCTACCGCAAGCGCGGAACTTTCGCAACGAAAAGCGCCAACAGGAGGCAGCGCATTCAAGAATGAATGGGCGGCACCACCTTGGACAGCGCCTGCTTTTCCAATGCAAACCGGCCGGTAACCGCAAAGCCCAGAACCTCTCCCTCTTTGCTTCTGAACAGGGATTTTACATGGGTCCCATCCTGCTCGGTTTCCCAGCTACCTTCGGCATCTGATGGCGGCGGGCACACTGCTGTCGGGCAACACGGGGTTTTGATCATCACAGGCATGGTGCCGTAGATTACCTCTGTCGGCGCTCCCGTCAGGGTCTTTGCCAGGGCACGGGCACAGGCCATCAACGGCAGAACGTAGAGCAGCACATGGCCATCTACTTCAGCACAGTCACCCAGGGCATAAACATCCTTGGCCGAGGTTTCCAGCAGCCTGTTTACTTTAATACCACGGCCAACGTCGATCCCGGCCGCTCTTGCCAGTTGCGTGCGGGGCCGCAAGCCAACTGCAGAAATGACAATGTCCGCGGGCAGTGTTTCATCATTAGCGAGGAACAGTTTTACACTCGCTCCATCTGGCTCTACACGCTCCACCACGGTTTCCAGATGAAACCGCACCCCCAAGGCTTCCAGTTCCTGCTGCACCGCGTTCGCGGCAACTGGAGGCAGCAAGCTCGGCATAACAGCATCGGAAGGCGCAATTACATCCACCTCGTAGCCGCCATTACGCAGGTCGTTGGCAAACTCACAGCCAATCAGCCCGGCACCCATAATGGCCACTCGACCACCCGGCATCAGTGCCTTGCGGAAAACCCGGTAATCTTCCAGATCGTTGATCGGAAATACCCGCTCCTGACCCTCACCGGGTATCGTCAGCCGAATCACATCTGCGCCCCAGGCCAACACCAGCTTGCTGTATGTCAGGCTACCATCACCCAGCAATAATCGGTGGCCGTTGGTGTCTATGCCGGTCACAGTGGTGAAGGTACGTAGCTCCAGGTCCAACTGTTCTGCCATTGCAGCAGTGGCTGCCTGAGCCAGGCCGTCTGCATCCTTACCTTTTGAAAACCCGGTAGAGAGCATGGGCTTGGAGTAGCTGACGCCATCATCGGCGGTCACCATTACTATCCGCACGTCTTTGTCCTGCTTACGGATTTCACGGGCCAGGGAGTAACCTGCCAAACCGGTTCCGACAATTACGATGGGTGTCTGCTCTGTCATAGCCATGCTCCGTTCGGGTTCAACCGATCTCGATCATTTCAAAATCTTCCTTGCCCACACCGCAGTCGGGGCAAACCCAATCTTCGGGCACATCATCCCAGGCAGTCCCGGGCTCAATACCATCTTCCGGCCAACCTTCTGCTTCATCGTAAACCAGGCCACACACTACGCACTGCCACTTCTTCATAAACAATCTCTCCACCACACATTTTTAAAGGATGCGTCGCAATGATACGCGGCGCGTAATGATTGACCAATGCCAACAAAGACGCTCACACCGAGTTTTTCTGCCAATTGTCCGTATTATACCCCCTCCCCTCCGCTGTCCCTCTCCGGTATAATCGCCCGTTTTACGACAGGACCGACCGTTATGAGCGATACCGTCGCCGAAATGAATCAGGTTATGGCCGAAGCTGATTGCCTGGTTGATGAGCAGCGAGTACAGACTGCCATTCGCAATCTTGCCGACGACATTACCGGCCGCCTCAAAGACAGTAATCCCCTGCTGTTTTGTGTGATGAACGGCGGTCTGATCTTTACCGGTCAGCTGTTGCCTCGCCTCAACTTCCCGGTTCAGGCGGAGTACCTGCATGCAACACGCTACAGGCAGGAAACCACCGGCGGCATTCTGGAGTGGACACTTCAGCCCAAGGCCGACATGAAAGGTCGCACTGTCCTGGTTATTGACGACATCCTTGACGAAGGCACCACCCTCTGTGCGATAGCTGACTATTGTTTGAGCCAAGGGGCAAAAGAGGTTCTGACGGCCGTTCTGGTGGACAAACAGCACGACCGCAAAGCCCGCCCGGATCTGAAGGCTGATTTCACAGGCCTGTATGTTGAAGACCGCTTCCTGTTTGGCTACGGCATGGATTACAAAGGGTACTGGCGCAACGCTCCTGGAATCTATGCCGTTAAGGGCCTTTGAAATCGAGCCCCCTATAGACAAGCCGGGCACGGCTATACCACCAACCAATTGGTATAGCTCTTTTGCCGCTGCCGGACTGCGCAACCCGGAGGTGCATGGCCCGGCGAGTTACTGGCTGAAAGTTGAAGGCTCCTTCACACGGGCGCTGCAAAAGCAATGTGTGAGTTCGTTTCACGTAGACGTGCAGCGCGAAGGCTTTGCCACACCCACCCTAGAAGAAGCCCGACGCCTGGGGATCCCTTTTCGCCAACTTGCCTGGATTCGCGAAGTACGCCTGTGCGGCGATGGCAAGCCCTTGGTTCTAGCTCGTACCGTTATTCCCCTTGCCTGCCTCAAAGGTGAAGGTCGGCGACTGCTTAATCTTGGCAGCAAACCTCTGGGCGCTTTCCTGTTCAGCAGCCGGGACTGGCAGCGAGGGCCTCTTGAAACCGGGCTGTGCCCCCCATCAAACCGCAGTTTCTCAGTAGCTGAGCGGCCTGCACTTGCGCGTCGCTCTCTATTCAGCAACAAAGAGAACGCGTTGCTGGTAGGCGAATATCTGCTTCCCGTGCTTTACCGCAGGAGCTGATGGGCTGCGGAGAAAACTCCGGCTTTCGCCCCTGCCCGCCCACTGGCTATAATCCCTGCACGTTCACGTTCCAGACATTCAGTTCCATGCCCCAAACGGATAGACCCATGCTGCCAGACGCCGTGCCCGAACACATACGGAGCCGATTAACCGATTACGCAAAACTGCTGCGCATCGACCGCCCAATTGGCACTCTCCTCCTGCTGTGGCCCACATACTGGGCACTCTGGCTTGCCGGTAAGGGCAACCCCGGCCTAGGCAATATCATCGTGTTCACACTGGGCGTTTTCTTTATGCGTGCCGCCGGCTGCGCCATTAATGATTTTGCCGACCGGGACTGGGACAAACACGTAGAGCGCACCAAAGACCGCCCACTTACTACCGGCCGGGTAAAGGCCTGGGAGGCGATCGCCCTGTTTGGCGGACTTTGCATTATCTCCTTCCTGATGGTGGTGTTTTTCACCAACACCTTCACGCTCTACCTTTCCTTTGGCGGCGCCCTGCTGGCGTTTATTTACCCCTTCTCCAAGCGCTTCACCCATTTACCCCAGTTGTTCCTCGGTGCTGCATTTTCCTGGGCCATCCCCATGGCATGGGCGGCAGAAGCCGGCGAGCTCAGCCAGGTTACCTGGTTGCTGTTCACGGCCAACGTGCTCTGGACAGTGGCTTACGACACCTTCTACGCCATGGTGGATCGCGACGACGACCTGAAAGTCGGCATCAAATCCACAGCCATCCTGTTCGGCGATGGCGACCGTGCAATCATCGGCGCACTCCAGGCCATGGTGGTGCTTATTCTGATGATTGTCGGCAATCGCTGCGAGCTGGGCAGTTTCTATTACCTGGGGCTGGTCGCCATGGCTTGCCTGTTCATCTACCAGCAATACCTTGCCAAAGACCGTGACAGAGATGGCTGCTTCAAGGCCTTCCTGAACAACAACTGGGCGGGGTTCGCGGTATTTACCGGGTTGGTTATCGATCTGATCGTGTCGTAGAAAAGAGTCACCGCAGAAAGCTGGTAACGGCGGAATCGGCAAGGCTGTCACACAGCTGTAACACTCTAGCGTTGTAATAGTTCAGCAACACATCATGGTCTGAAACAGGTTAGAGAATATGTCTGGAAAAACCGTCCTGATTGTCGATGACGAGCCCGCTATCCGCGAAATGATCGTTGTGGCGCTGGAGATGGCTGATTACGAATGCCTCGAGGCCAGCGATGCCCCCGAGGCCCACGCCCTGATCGTCGACAGGCAACCCGACATTATTCTGCTGGACTGGATGCTGCCCGGCACCAGCGGCATAGAACTGGCAAGACGGCTGAAAAAAGAAGAAACCACCTCAGATATACCCATCATCATGCTCACCGCCAAGGTTGAGGAAGACAACAAGATCCGCGGCCTGGAAATCGGGGCTGATGACTACATCACCAAACCTTTCAGCCCAAGAGAACTGGTCGCCCGCCTGAAAGCCGTGCTGCGCCGGGCAACGCCTCCTGGCATCGACGACCCCATTGAGGTAGACGGCCTGGCACTGGACCCCGCCAGCCACCGCGTCACTTCAAACGAGCGCCCCCTGAATATCGGGCCTACGGAGTACCGCCTGCTGCAGTTCTTCATGACTCACCAGGAGCGGGTTTACACACGCTCCCAGCTTCTGGACCAGGTATGGGGCGGCAATGTATACGTTGAAGAGCGAACGGTTGATGTGCACATTCGGCGGCTACGCAAAGCGTTGGGAGAGCATCACGACTATCTGATTCAAACTGTGAGAGGCGCAGGCTACCGGTTCTCTACCCAGCCCGCTTGATCTACGCTTGCCGCTCACCAAAAGCACCACAAGGCTGCCTTTAAATGCAGAAAATCTGGTCGCGACATCTGCGCCTCACACTTGCCGGGCTTGCAGGCAGCACGCTTGCTGGCCTGTATTTGGGTTACCCGGTTTACGGTTTGTCCGCCGGCCTTGCGCTCTATCTGTTGTGGACGCTCTACCAAACCCGGAGCCTGGCGCATTGGCTGTCAGACCCGAATAGCGCCAGTGAAGCGCCTCAAAGCATAGGCATCTGGGGCAGCTTTTTTGAAAAACTGCACAAGCTCACCCAGAGTTCTCTACAAGCCCAGAGCAGTCTGCGATCGCGCATAGATCGCATACAGGAATCCACAAACGCCATGCGCGACGGCGTCATCATGACCGACGCTCTTGGCGCCATGGAATGGTGGAATGGCTCTGCAGAGCACCTATTGGGATTTCAACGCTCTACGGATCAAGGGCAGTATATTTACAATCTCATCCGAACACCGGCTTTCAAAGCCTACTTTGACGCAAAAAACTACCGGGAACCCCTGGAGCTGAGCTCGCCCGCGAAACCTCATATTCATCTGCAAATCCAGATCAGCCTGTTCGGAGAAGACGACCGCCTAATTGTGGCCAAGGATGTCTCGCGCCTGCATCAGTTAGAGCAGATGCGCCAGGATTTCGTAAGCAATGTTTCCCATGAAATGCGCACACCACTAACGGTAATCAGCGGTTATCTGGAAACCCTTGTGGACAACGCCGATGATCTGCCCGCCAAGTGGCGGAGAGCGGTCAACACAATGGCTACCCAATCGTTCCGAATGGAGACACTGATTGCCGATCTTATTCTTTTATCCCGTATCGAAACCGGTAAGCAATCCGAGCAGGATGCACCAACCAACGTTGACCGGTTAGTGCGGCAAATCTGCCAGGATGCAAGAACTCTCAGCGGTGAAAGCCAGCATGACATCCGCTTTGAAGCGGCCAGCGAGCAACTGATAAGCGGCGATGAAAACCAGCTACGAAGCGCCTTCTCCAACCTTATCTTCAATGCGGTTAAATACACGCCTGCTCGGGGCAAAATCAAGGTGCTCTGGTTCACAGACAATGAAGGGGGGCATCTGTCAGTTAAAGACACAGGCTCCGGCATTGATGAGGTTCACATTCCCCGGCTCACGGAACGCTTTTATCGTGCAGATCCCAGCCGACACAAAGACACCGGCGGAACCGGGCTAGGCCTGGCCATCGTCAAACATGTACTGATTAACCACGATGGGAATCTGGAGATAAAAAGCCGGCTTGGTGAAGGCAGCGAGTTTGTGTGTCACTTTCCCCCAGAACGGCTAGTGTCGACGATTACTGAATAAACTATCGCTTACCTGCCCTGAAACGGGCGATGAACCGGGAAAGATCCTCCATTTTCTTTGGATCCTCGTCCACAAACCGAATGGACACACTCACAAAATCGGTATCCTGCCGCTTATCAACCGCTTGCAGCTGATGCACGTACCCATTCAGCCGCGCCATCTGCCCCTCTCCGGTTTCTATATCGACCACCGCCTGATCCAGAATGCCCGGAAACTCTTGATCCCGCCGGGCAATGACTCGTACTTCCGTCAGGTTAATGTCTTTAACGACCGATTTCAGAGTGCTCTCTGCAAAGCGGATTGACGCAAGGCTCATAGTGCTTCGGGTGGCCGCGGGCTTGGAAGACTGCTGAACCGGCGGCGCGAAGGCACCGGCTGCCGGGGTGGGCTGAGCTACTGGTGCGGGTACTGGCTCCCTCTTTTGTGTCAGCAGTGCCGCTGACTCCTTGAACGCATCTGCTGGCCCCTCCATGGATTTGCCCGTGCGGCCCATAGCCGTTGTCAGCGTGCTGCCCATTACCTTGATGATCTTCTTGCTCAGGCCCTCCGGGCTGAACGGCTTGCCAAGATATTCAGATACACCTTCCTTTACAGCCTCAATGACATGGTCTTTGTCGCCACGGCTGGTAATCATGATAAAAGGCACTTTTTCGTACTGAGGCTGTTGGCGCATCCACTGCAGCAGCTCAAGGCCAGACATCTCGGGCATTTCCCAGTCACAAAGAATCAGATCAAACATGCCGCGAGACATCAGGGACTGCGCCCTGCGACCATTCTGGGCGTCGGTGGTTTCTATAACGGGAAAACGCTGGCGTATTGTACGCTTGACCAGATCCCTTACAAAACTGGCGTCATCAACCACCAGCGCTTTCAGCATTGCCATGTTTTGAACTCTTATGAATGTATGCCTCCAACTATAGAACAAAGGCCCGCAGGGGAAACCCGCATGCTACAAAAAACCACAAACTTCCAACCTGAAAGCCACCAACTGCGGTATTTGCGCCCCCCTTGCAGCAGCATGTTAAAGAACTGTCACCCCCATGGGCCTTGTAAAGTGTTTCACCAACTGAAAAACACGCTACCATGACCTTTTACAGTCCACACCTTCTTCTATTACCGAGGTTTTCCGTGCTGACCAAGCTTGCAAGGATTCTGCCCAACCGGCGTATAGCATGCCATGTCTCTGTATCCGCGTTTCTGGCTATCTCCGCTCTGCCTGCAATGGCCAAAGTGGCAGACAACGAGGCCGTACTGGCGGCGCCGGTTGGCTTTGAGGAGTGCAAACTGCAACTTCAGGAAAAAGCCATTGCAGCCGGGGTGAGCGCAAAAACCGCTCAAGACGTTATGACCGGGGTCAAGCATATAGACCGGGTAATCGAGCTGGACCGCAGGCAGCCCGAGTTCACCACCACCTTTGCCGACTACCTGAACCGTCGGGTTAACGACGACAGGGTGAGCAAAGGCCGGGTGCTGATCAAAGAACACAGCGAACTTCTGGCTCGGGTAACTGAAGAGACCGGCGTGCCCGCGCCCTATCTCGTCGCCTTCTGGGGACTGGAAACCAACTTCGGCAGCTACTTTGGTAAAATGTCCGTGCCGGACTCGCTGACAACTCTGGCCTGTGATGCCCGACGCAGCAAATTCTTTACCGAACAGCTGATTGCCGCGTTGCGCATTATTGATGAAGGCGCAATCCCGGTGGAGCAAATGGAAGGTTCCTGGGCCGGTGCAATGGGGCACGTACAATTCATGCCCACCGTATTCCTGAAGCATGCGGTAGACGCCGATGGCGACGGCCGCCGCGACCTGTGGAACAGCCTGCCAGACGCCATGATGTCTGCAGGCAAGTTCCTTCAGTCCATGAACTGGGACGGCGACTACCGTTGGGGCCGTGAAGTGCTGCTGCCCAAGAACTTCGACTACTCATTGGCTGATGGGCGTCGCCTTGAGTTGAGCAAATGGGGCGAACTGGGTATTACCGATGCGTTCGGCAAACCTCTTGCCCGGGAAGAGATTACCGCCGCACTGATTGTTCCAGCCGGCCACAGCGGGCCGGCATTTCTTGCCTATCACAACTTCAAAGTGATCATGGGCTGGAACCGGTCGGAGTTCTACGCCATAGCCGTAGGCCACCTGGCTGACCGCATTGCGGGCGCGGGAATGTTGCAGAATCCGCCACCGGAGGATACGCCGGCCCTTTCTCGAGATACGGTTCTTGCACTTCAGGCAGCGCTCAACGAGCGTGGGTACGATGCGGGCAAGCCTGATGGTATTACCGGGCCAGCAACCCGCTCTGCGATTCGTAAATATCAACACGCTGAAGGGCTGATCGCCGACGGCTTCCCGGGGCAGGAATTGCTTGACCGGCTTGGGCTTAGCATTTAGCACAGGCTGTCAGCTTTTTTTACAACCAAAAAGAAATCGATGCATAACACACTGATATATATAGCTATACCTAGTTGGCACGGAATTAGCTTAATGGTAGCAACTGACGACATAAAACGAATTGTGTCATTTCACTGTTAAAGCTAGGAGTTATGCCATGAAGATGTTGGCGAAGGGATCCATTGGTGCGTTGTTTTTGACGGCGGCTATGAGTGTAGCTGCCTATCCAGTAAATCTTGACTCTGTGAATGGCGAATGGCAATCGCCTGTCGGCGGATCAAATATTCAAGGAGTTGGATCAGAGAGCATTCGCTGGGGTACCGGCGAGGAGTCGTGCTCAGGGATCCTATGGTGGAGAGAGTGCTCAAATGGGCCCCAAAGTGGTTTCAGCTTTGAAGGTCCTAACAATTTGCCGCAAACACTGACTTCGAACGACCCGTTCGTGTTGGGAACCTTCACCCATTTTAACAACCGCATCACTGGAGAAAGCATCTCCGGCGCCGCGCTTGACGTGTACGCTTCGTTCTCCACAAACCCAAGCAATGGCAACATCACCGGTCCGTACACGTTTGATTTCAGTCATACTGAAACGCCAAACGTTCACTGCGGCCCACTTGCGTTTATTTTTGGCTGCTCAAGTCGCGACGTGGATGACGTTGTTCGTTTGGACAACATGATCGAAAGTTCAGAGTTCCAGTTTGGCTCCAACATCTACTCGCTATCCCTCCTGGGATTCGACGGTGGAGCCACTGAGATATTCACCCCTGAAGGCGACGCAACCTCCGTCGACCTTCTAGCGAAGCTAAATGTACGCTCTGTAGCAGTCCCCGAGCCAGGCACTCTGGCACTGCTCGGCCTTGGCCTGGCCGGTCTAGGCATGGCACGTCGCCGCAAAGCCGCTTGATTGGTTAGTACACTAACAGGAACTCTATAGCCCTGTTGTGCACATAGTACAAAACCGACACCCCGCGCTTGCATCAAGTCCGGGGTGTCGGTTTTTTTAACACACGTTTTTTCAACACATCCTTCTTCCCGTGATCTGAACCCGCATTCCAAGCATAATACCCACCATCACCCTCTACTTTTGCGGAATTCATGGACTCAATCACTCAGGCGGCTCTTGGCGCCTCAATTGCTGGCCTTGTGGCAGGCAAAACCCTCGGGCGACCGGTTCTCCTCACCGGCGCGCTGCTGGCTACGCTTCCCGATCTTGATGTGCTGATTGATTACGGAACGGCGGTGGCTAACTTTACCCAGCACCGGGGTTTTAGCCACTCTCTGTTTGTGCTTGCGCCTTTATCACTGTTGCTTGCCGCTTTGCTCTGGC
This sequence comes from Marinobacter sediminicola, assembly GCF_031157525.1. Classification (GTDB taxonomy): domain Bacteria; phylum Pseudomonadota; class Gammaproteobacteria; order Pseudomonadales; family Oleiphilaceae; genus Marinobacter; species Marinobacter sediminicola. Next base: position 99,101 of record NZ_JAVIXR010000005.1, on the reverse strand, counting down.
GCTGGAAACCTGAACCGGGGTTTCCCCGCTGGTTATTACTAACGGCTTTGGCGTTGATGACGCACCCGCTTCTGGACACCTTTACTACTTACGGCACACAACTTTTCTGGCCGATTGGCCGACCCCTTGCCATAAGCAGCATATTCATCATCGATCCTTTGTACACACTCCCGCTGTTGGCAGGCTGCATTGCTTTTTTAATACGCCCTCCAGCGGCGCGTGCCATAGCGGCGGGACTGGTTCTGTCCACTGCGTATCTCGGGTGGTCTTTCGCGGCCCAACAGATCATTACCGAACGAGTCCAACCGGCTCTCGCAGAGGCGGGCTTTGAGAAGGCCGAACTGCTGGTACAGCCCATGCCGTTCAATACGGTGTTATGGCGTGCCACGGCCATCAAGAATGATCAACGAGTCGAGATCGTAACCGGGTTTCTGGATGGCGGCGCTCCTTTAACCCTTGAGCATTTCCCCCGTGAGCCAGAATTGGCCAAATCTGTCGCGCAATTACCCGAAGCCCGTCGCCTGGAATGGTTTACGAATGGCTTTCTCGACTACCAGGCACGCAATGGCGAAATCACCGCAACCGATGTTCGCCTGGGCATCCCCGGGGCACACCCATTCACCTTCATTCTGGCGGATGATCAAGATGGCGCGCTCACGCCAGGCAATGGTGAACGTGCCCCGCGGCCTATCATGAATACCGGCGCACTGCCTCTGCTCTGGGCCCGCACCACCGGCGCTATTCCTGTGCTGTGTCTTGCCAATCTTGCAACGCCAGCCCCTGGCCAGGAGTGTTAACAACCATGCGTCTTGATCAGTTCATTTCGACAAGCTCACCGCTTTCACGCAAAGAGGCCAGGCGCGCCATACATGCCGGGAGAATTGAGGTTAACGGCAAGGTTTGGAAAGACACGGGAAAGCACGTCCCTGCGGATGCTGAGATATCTATGGATGGCGCGCATCTGACGATTCAGGGTGAACGCTATCTCATGCTGAATAAGCCTGCTGGCGTTGTTAGTGCTACTCGCGACAGTGATCATCCCACTGCTTTGGACCTTATCTCCGCGGAGCTGACCCAGGATCTGCACATTGCGGGACGACTGGACGCCGACACCACGGGCTTGCTGCTACTGACAACCGATGGAAAATGGTCTCACCGGGCCACCTCCCCAAAAGTAGACTGTCCGAAAACTTACCGGGTAAACCTGAACACACCTATAACAGATTCAGCCATCAAGGAACTGGAAACCGGCATCCTGCTTAAAAATGACACAAAGCCCACAAAGCCTGCCCAGGTGAAGGTTGTGGAGCCTCAGTTGATTGAACTGACTATTTCAGAAGGGCGCTATCACCAGGTCAAGCGCATGTTGGCGGCGGTAGGGAATCATGTGGAGGCCCTGCACAGGCAGCGCATTGGTGATATATCCCTCGACCCGGCATTGGAGCCGGGTGCGTATCGGGACCTGACGGAGCAGGAAATCGCTTCGATTGGCTGAGTTCAGGAACGCTCGAAGCGTTGGGCTTTCAGGTTTTTACGCACAGCGCCGGCCTCGAACACTTCTCCATTCATGGCAATATAGACGCCGGGGGGCAAAAGCTGCACCGCCGCCCAGGCAAAACCTATGTTGAACACCGCATCGCTACGACGCATCCGTGCGGGCTGCATGGCTCCCGTCAGCACAATGGTTTTGTCTTTCAGAGATGACAGCACCTGAGCGGTTTCCGCCATAGTATCAGTGCCGTGGGTAATCAGAATGCGGCTGTTATCGCAGGCATTAACTGCAGCAAACACCTTGTCACGATCTGCATCGGTCATTTCCAGGCTGTCTTTGCGCAATAACCCCTGCAGGCTGTAACCTTTGTGGATATTCGATTCCGCCAGCAGCTCCGGCACCAGAGACTCACCGATTTCAAACTCGCTGTTTGCGTCAAAGTACACCTTATCGATGGTGCCGCCAGTAGTGAAAATCCGGATCATGAGGTTCCTGCCTTATTCAGCGCATTGTGCAATGTCGCTCGGGTTCTATTTCAGAGCGGTTGCAGTGCTCTGTGCCAAAGCGTTGTAGGCCGCGTTCTTTTCCTGTGCGTATTGCCGCGCGGCTTTAGCTACCTGCCCACTGGCACCGGTATCCAGCCAGCGCTTTATGCGGCCGGCATCGCCCATGGGGGATCGAGTGCCCAGGGAGTCGAGCAGTACCGTGACCACCTGCTTACCGTTCATTTCAGAGATCATAACAAGACAGCGTCCTGCTTCCGAAAGATAGCCGGTTTTGCTCAACCCTACGCCCCAGCTTTCACGGTGCACCAGCGTATTGGTGTTGCCAAACGACAAGCTGTAACGGGGGTTACGGAAGTTGCCGCGAAAATAACCTGTTGTGGAATATTCTCGAATTTCCGGGTGCTTTGCAGCAGCATTGACCAGCTTCACCAGGTCCCCTGCGGTTGAAAGGTTTTCCGCCGAGAGGCCAGTTGGATCCACAAAGTGGGTGCCCATCATGCCAAGGGCTTTCGCTTTGGCGTTCATGGCAACAATAAATGCATCGAAGCCACCCGGGTGGCTTCTGGCCAAGGTGTAGGCCGCAAAGTTCTCAGACGACATAAGCGCAATGCGTAGCACATCGGCGCGACGCATCGTTGAGCCGATCCGGATGCGGGTGTAGGCATTGGCAGCAGCAGCTGTGTGGCGCTTCTCGAACACCAGCCACTCATTCAGCGGAGCGCCAGATTCAAGCACCACTAGAGCTGTCATCACCTTGGTTATGGAAGCGATGGGCACAGGCCTGTTTGCATTCCGGCCAAATACCAGCTTATTGCTACCAGCCATCGCCACGGCCGCATTGACCGATGCCAAATTCAGGTTCTGAGCACCAGCCAAGCTGGCGCTCTTCTGCTGTGCATTTACTGCAAGTGGCAGGCATAACACCAGCCACAGCAGCATCCGCACGATGTTCATTATATGCATGTTGCACTCTGTTTTTGCGTTATCGATGCATCATGGCAGGTCGGTAACCGCGCCGGTGGATGCAGAGCTTACTGTGCGAGCATATTTCGCAAGCACACCACGGGTAAATCGTGGTTCGGGAGCAACCCAGGCTTTGCGCCGGCGCTCAAGCTCTTCGTCAGGAACATCCAATACCATGGTGTTTGCGACGGCATCGATGATGATTGTATCGCCATCCTCAACCAACGCAATGGGGCCACCTTCTGCCGCTTCCGGGCTGATATGCCCCACCACAAAACCGTGACTGCCCCCGGAGAAACGTCCATCCGTAATCAAGGCCACGTCGTTACCAAGACCCTTGCCCATGATGGCCGACGTAGGTGTGAGCATTTCACGCATTCCTGGCCCACCCTTCGGACCCTCGTAACGGATCACCAGTACGTCGCCAGCAACCACGGTTCCATCGATAATCCGCTCTTGCGCTTCCTCTTCCGAATGAAACACCCGGGCTCGTCCGGAAAAATGAGTGCCCTCTTTACCGGTGATCTTGGCAACAGCGCCTTCCGGTGCCAGGTTACCGTGAAGAATGCGCAAGTGGCTATCTGCTTTCACCGGGTTGTCGAATGCCCGGATAATGTCCTGACCTTCCGGGTAAGGGTCTACTTCAGCCAGGTTTTGCGCCAGCGATTGTCCTGTAACCGTCAGGCAGTCACCATGCAAAAGCCCCCGCTCCAACAGCATCTTCATCAGCGGCTGTATACCACCAATCGCCACCAATTCCGACATCATGTAGTGGCCGCTGGGGCGCAGGTCTGCAAGAACAGGAACGCGCTTACCAATCTCTACGAAGTCTTCCAGGCTCAGCTCCACATCGACCGTGCTGGCCATAGCCAACAGGTGAAGAACCGCGTTGGTTGAGCCGCCCAAAGCGATCACGACGGTAATCGCGTTCTCAAATGCTTCGCGGGTCATGATGTCCGAAGGCTTGATGTCTTTATCCAGAAGATTCAAAACTGCCGCTCCAGCAGCGCGACAGTCATCCAGCTTGTTATTGGATACCGCATTCTGGGCAGAACTGCCCGGAAGGCTCATGCCCATCGCTTCAATCGCCGATGCCATGGTGTTGGCGGTGTACATGCCACCACAGGAACCCGGGCCGGGAATGGCCGTTTCTTCAATCTGTTTTACTTCGATTAAATCAAGATCGCCTCGGGCGTGGGCGCCTACTGCTTCGAACACCGACACAATATCGGTGTGATTTTCACCGGGTAGAATCGTACCGCCATACACAAACACCGATGGCCGGTTGAGCCGCGCCAGCCCCATAATGCAACCGGGCATATTTTTGTCGCAACCGCCGATTGCAACCAGTCCGTCGAATCCTTCACAGCCCGCGACGGTTTCAATGGAATCCGCAATGACTTCCCGGGACACCAGTGAATACTTCATTCCCAAGGTACCATTGGCGATACCGTCAGACACTGTAATGGTATTGAAGATCAATGACTTGCCGCCAGCTGCATCCGCACCCGTCGAAGAAGCTTCTGCCAATTCGTGAATGTGCATGTTGCACGGCGTCAGATTGCTCCAGGTGGAAGCGATACCAATCTGCGGCTTACGGAAATCCTCATCGGTAAAACCGACAGCTCGGAGCATTGCCCGGCTGGCAGACTTGCCCACTCCATCCACCACGGGGGCGGAATAACGGCGGCGTTTGTCATCAGTCATCGATCTCTCCCAAAAATATGGTTCTCAAACAAAATTAATGCCAGAAGCGAGCCCACCTGACCTGCATCAAACAGCAGATTGCAGGCGCCCTCTACAATAATTGCACAATTTTTGTGCATTGGAGGCACATTATGCCATCACACATCTCGCCATCCACGGCCTGTTCCGAGTATGAACTCTGGCGCAAGGGCTATGGCGTTATCCAACATACCGAGACCACTTGCGAGCGTGTTCAGCTTCTGGCGGCACACCTTGTTGCCAAAGGTCTTCAACCTGATTCAGCAACAGTCTACCGCAAGTTGGCGGATCTTGACCGGTTAACCAGCGCTGGCATGTGGCTGGTAGTACACATGACCTACGCAAATCGCGTAGACACCTCCGGTGCGCCACTGGCCCCAACGGACTTCAAAAGCACTCCGGAAGGTCACACCGGCGGAGCGTTGAATATGGTGCCGGCTTACGCAGCTTATATGGCACTCAACAACCTGACGGGCCAAACCCGCAGCTGGCTTATGGGCCAGGGCCATTGCGTAGCCGCCATTGATGCGTTGAATGTGCTAACGGGCAATCTCCTTCCGGAGCAGCATAAACGCTACACCGGAACAGAGGGGCTGTCACGGATGGTAGCGGATTTTTACAGTTACCAACAAAAACCGGACGGCAGCGTGGCAGCGCCGCTGGGTAGCCATGTTAATCCCTACACAGCGGGAGGCATTATTGAGGGTGGCTATCTGGGCTTTGCCGAGCTTCAGTACGCACACATGCCATTGCCCGGAGAGTCTCTGGTCGCCTTTCTATCCGATGGTGCCGCCGAAGAACAGCGCGGCAGTGACTGGATTCCCCGTTGGTGGCGGGCAGCCGATTGTGGTCTGGTAACCCCCGTTATGATTGCCAACGGTCGCCGCATTGAGCAACGTACTGAGTTGGGCACCCGCGAAGGGCTGGAGCGATTCGAGGCCAGACTGGAGGCCCTTGGCTTCGAGCCATTCAGGTTTGACGGCCGCGACCCGGCAGCCTTCGTGTGCGCCCTTGCAGAGATGGAAAATACACTGCAACAAAGAAGTGAGGAAGCACTGGCAGGCGCGCTGGGCTATCCGGTTCGAATGCCCTACGGTATTGCCGAAACCGTAAAAGGCTTTGGCTTTTATGGCGCCGGCCTGAACCCTGCCCACAACCTGCCGCTACCAGGCAATCCACGCATGGATATTCGCGCCCGGGAGCTGTTTCAGACGCACGCGCACCGCCTTTGGGTTGCGCCAGAAGAACTTGCGCAAAGCGTGCAGCGGCTAAAAGAACACACCGAGCAATCCCGCCCCTTGGAGCGCGATCACCCGCTGGCAAGGCGCGATCCGCCCGATCTTGTTATTCCTGCCATCCCTGACCGGGCTGACTCGGTTTCTCCCATGCAGGCCGTGGATGATTTTTTCTGCGCTCTGGTTGCGCAAAACCCGAATCTTCGAGCCCGTGTAGGCAACCCGGATGAACTTGCCAGTAACCGCCTGACCGGCGTTCTGGAAAACCTGAAACACCGGGTGAACGAGCCGGAGAACGATTCTGAGTCGGTTCATGGCAACATCATCACCGCGCTGAACGAGGAAGCGGTTGTATCTGCCTGTCTGGCGAATAAAGCCGGGATAAACCTGGTGGCCAGCTACGAAGCATTCTGTGTAAAAATGCTTGGCGCTATCCGCCAGGAACTTATCTTTACTCGCCACCAAAAGGCCCTGGGCCGCCCGGCCCGCTGGCTTGGCCTGCCGGTTATTGCCACATCCCACACCTGGGAAAATGGCAAAAATGAACAGTCCCACCAAGACACCACTTTTTGTGAGAGCCTGCTGGGTGAAATGAACGATGTATCCCGGGTGCTCTTTCCTGCCGATTACAACAGTGCGCTGGCGGTTCTTCCTTCAGTATTTGCCAAGCGAGGCAGTATCAGCTGCATGGTTATTCCTAAACGCAATCGGCCGTGCGTATTCGATGCGCAGGAAGCAGAAGCACTCGCAAGGAACGGGGCGCTGGTGGTAGACGAAGACACCTCCGGGGGAGAGCCGATATTGCTGATTGCGAACGGAGCCTACCAGCTTTCGGAAGCAATCCGCGCTTGCGAGCGGTTGCGCGATACCAGCACCTCGTTTCGTTTGGTCTATATTCAGGAGCCCGGGCGGTTCAGGGAGCCAAGAGACACCCTGGAGGCGGAGAACGGTGCTTCAGAGTTTGAACGGGAACGCCTGTTTCCGGGCCGGTTACATCGTAGAGTTGCCCTCACCCACATGCGCCCCGAAGTATTTCGCGGACACATGCACCCGCTGTTCCCCGATCCTGCCCACAGCAGAGTGCTGGGCTACATTAACCGGGGCGGTACACTGAATGAGGCTGGAATGTTGTTTGCCAACGGCTGCTCCTGGGGCCACGCTTTAGCAGCCTGCGCCAGTGTTCTGGACAAGCCACCCGGGGAGTGGCTATCCAGTGCTGAACTTGCGGCAGTGGAAGGCCGCGGTGACCCTGCATTGATCACCCGCGGCTTGTGCTGATGTTCAGGAGGGAACAGATTCCACGTAACGATTGCCCGCACCGGGCCGAACTTTCCGGCTTGTGCTGCGGGCGGTATCGATGGCGTAGTCACGGGATTTGATGGTATCGACAAAGTACCAATCAGACCGGGCTTCCTCGGCAGTGAAGGTCACGATCATAAATCCGCGCTGGTTGATGTTCAGGTAGTCCAGATCATCCGCCAGCAGGCTAATGCCTTGCTCCGCACCAATGATAGCCTCCGGACTATCTGGCAACTCAAGGTATTCCTCCAGCCCTGGTGAGGAAACCGACGGCGCGGCAAACTCCACACCAATCTGATCGCCATAGATATCTTTCAAATTATTAGCCCAGGCGTTGTGAGTATCACCGGCTAGAACCACAAGGTTTCTGTCAAGCTTCTTTGCGGTGCCCAGAACGACTTCACGTTCGTATTGGTAACCGTCCCACGCATCCAGATTATAAGGTGCTGCGGTCATGAGTCGCGCCAGCTCAGCGGCCGAAAGTGAATTCTCGTCAGCAAGGTAGCGACCCTTGAGTTCCGCCAGCTCTGCAAGTGCCTGCGGCAGGCCGCCAAAGTTCTCTGTTGCTATAGCCATCAACAGCTCTGCGGGCAGATTCATCCGCCCCATCAGTATCTGCTGTCCCAGAACCTGCCAGGTGGCTGTGGAGTAGCCCATGGAAGCTTGCAGCCAGAGCAGTTGTTCGGCGCCCAACAATGTGCGGTTGGTGCTTCCCACATCCGCTCTGAAGCGGGCCTCATCAAGCCCCGTCTGAGTGAAATAATCCTGGTAGTCCAACTGCTTATCCCGCCCCATGTGACGGGTATCCAGCATGTGCAGATCCACCAGGTTACCGAACCGGAAGGTGCGGAAAATTGCCTCATCATTACCTTCGATCACTGGGCGGATGGGCATCCACTCAAAGTACGCCTGCAAGGCTTCAAGCTTGCGGGTGCCATAGTCGCCTTCCCCGGCATTGTGGTTTGCGGCTCCGTTTTCCCAGGCATCGTTGGCGATTTCATGGTCATCCCAAACAACGATAAACGGCACTTTCTGGTGCAGTGCCTGCAGATCTGCGTCGCCACGGTAAATTCCATACCGGCGACGGTAATCCTTCAGCTTTATTAACTCCAGGTTGTTATCTGCCGGAAAGGTGCGACTCAGCGCAGCGGCATCAGACGCAGCGTAACTGCCAGACTCACTGCTGTACTCGTAGATATAGTCACCCAGGTGCAAAACTGCATCCAGATCATCACGCTTGCTGAGTTCGCGATAAACGTTGAAGTAGCCTGCAGGGTAGTTTGCACAAGACACCACAGCCAGCCGAACGGAGTCCACAGCGCCTTCGGGCAAAGTCAGTGTTGTGCCCGTAGTGGACTGCCTATCAGCCGTACGGAACCGGTAGTAGTATTTTTGAGCCGGAGCAAGACCACGAACATCAACTTTCACTGTAAAGTCGTGGGCATTTTTAGCCGCCGCCGTGCCAGAGTGCACCAGGTTTTCAAAATCGGTGTCCGTAGCTACTTCCCAAGCCACGTTCACCGCTTTCTCAAAATCTTTGTTCGGAACAACACGGGTCCATAGAACCACACCGTTTGCCAGCGGGTCACCACTTGCCACACCGTGAGTGAAATCCGTGGTGCGTTTATCGTCGCTATCAAATACGCACCCGGCCAAGCCAGTTGACACTACTACAGCGCCCATACCCATAGCAGAGGCTTTCAGGAAATCCCGTCTCGTCAGTTTTGTCATTGTTATATTTCCTTTGAATTCTTGGAGGCTGGGCGCCCGACGCCCAATACACAACAGCTTATGCCGCTGAAGGAGTCACAATGAAATCTAGTCTGCTTGCATGCAAAACGCACTGCTAAATTGCGACAACGCGATGCCAAATTGCGACACGCAATCAGCCATCCAAAATGCATTCGCAATGAAAAAGGTTAACAGGCAGGAATAATGGGAATATGCGAGGTAACAGGTGCCCGGCTGGGCGAGCACCTATGGTGCGGTGCCTAAGACTGCCGTGGATCGGTCTCGGCTACCCATGGGAGGGTGTTATGGCTATCCCGGAAGGCAATCAAGCTTTCGATACCGGTGAAGTCCACAAGATCACGAAAATCAAGCCAGTCTACCAGGCAATAGAGGCAGATGGCCGGGTAGTTCCATTCTTCAAACTGGCCATCTTCCACTTGCGCTGCAAGCGTGCGCAGAGTTGTCATAATACGCTCACGCTGCAAATCAAAAAACAGCACGCCGGGTGCATCTACATCCACGCCGGAACGTCTTGCTAACAACAGGGTAACTGCTGAGTCATTAGCGCCATCAATCAGGGTTAGCTGGTTTTGCTGATCCCATGTGAGTGGGTCTCTTCCCTGTTTGGAGCTGAGATAGCGGGCAATAATCCGCGAGTCATAAATTTCCTGACCATCGCTTTCCAGCACAGGTATTTTCAGTGCGGGATTGGCTCTTCTGATTTCGTCACGGTCTGCGCCGTAAATATCGAGATTTACAAAGTCGTAGCGCTCCTCGTCCAGCAGAATGCGGATGCGCCGAACATAGGGCGAGGTAGTTGATCCAATCAGCTTCATAAGCTCTCCGGTTGTGTAACCCAGTGATACTCTTTGTTGACACTCATGGGTAACGATCGCCAGTAATTCTCTTTAAACAACTTACTGTGCTTGGCTGAAAATGTACCACATTAGTGCTTCAGTGCAGGAAAAGAACCGAGCCCTTATAACGAAAAAAAGGCAGCCGAAGCTGCCTTTTTGGCGGTTACTACTCTATCCGAGTGGGATTAGAGAGGAGTAACGTTTTCCGCCTGAGGACCTTTCTGGCCCTGGGTAACGGTGAACTCAACTTGCTGGCCTTCAGCCAGAGTCTTGAAACCGCCGCCCTGAATTGCGCTGTAGTGAACAAAAACGTCCGGGCCGCCTTCACGAGTGATAAAGCCAAAGCCTTTAGCTTCGTTGAAGAACTTAACAGTACCGGTAGTAGTAGACATACTTAAACTTCCTGAAATCAATCATATTAACTGCTGCCATTCACTGAATGTGGCTGGTCAGCGTTGTACGGAAATACAGAACTCGCGGAATCAAAAACAGGACGGTCACTACTAACTGCGGAGTACGTCTTATTCATGAAATGCTTTGCTGAATCTTTCCTTCCAAAACACTCTACTACTGAATCACCAACTTGCCAAGTAGATTTAAAATAAATCCACTAGGTAGTCATACCCATTTAGCCTTTCATTAGACTAAAGGTGTAAATACCCAATGCAGTCATGAGTATAGAGCCAATTACATGGGCGAGAATCCCGGTTATGGCCATTGCCCATTTGCCATCCTGGATAGCGGAAACCATTTCCAGTGAAAAGGTAGAAAATGTTGTCAGTGCGCCACACAAGCCGGTGATAGCAAACAGGCGCCACTCAGGCGCCAGTGTGCTGGCATGACTGAAATAGCCAATGAGCAAGCCAACCAGCCAGCCGCCGCCGAGGTTGGCTGCGAGGGTGCCATAGGGAATCGCGTGGTAACTGGTGTTCAACCACAGCCCCAGCAACCAACGCAGGTTGGCGCCAACAACGGCGCCAACACTCACGGCCAAAAAAGACAGCCACATATTAGCGGCCTGCCCCGTTACGCTGGGTTGTGATCAATCACCGTATCCTTGTTGCGGGCAAACTCATCAAACGGGAAGTCGTCCACGGTGAGCATGTCGTACACCACGGCTTCGTACTCATCCATGAACCTGGCTTCTTCTTTGGTGAAAATGCCTGCCTCTAACGCAGCGTCAAAACGCTGCTCCGGATGCAAAGCCGTCATTGGCAGTTCGCCTTTAGCGTATGCCTTGGTGGCTTTGCGATAGAGCTGCTCAGCTTTGTCATAATCTTTCAGCAAACCGTTGTAGCGCGCCACCGGATTCTCCACTGAGCCTTCGCCATCTGTGGTCCAGGTGCCCGCAAGCAGCTTGTGGCGGATAGGCGTATCGGTGGATATAAACCGCGCGATTTTGCGGGCAAGGTCATCATGGGGGTTACCCCAGCGCCGGCCCAGGGGCAGAGTGACCCCTCGCAGAACCAAAGCGACTGCACGATTTGGCAGGTTTTGCAGGAAGCCGTCCAACGCTTCTTCTGTGCGATGTAGCAATAAGCCAAGGCTGTACTGCATGACCTCTTTCTCACCTTCTACAGGCTGGGTTTCATGCCAGTTCTTGAGCACCATGGAGGCGAGATACAGATTCGACAGCATGTCACCGAGGCGCGCTGAGATCAGCTCGCGCATTTTCAGCTCGCTGCCAAGGGTGGTCATGGCTGCGTCCGAGCACAGGCCAAAGGCTGCGCTGAAGCGGGCAACTGCCTGCGCATATTTGCGGCTTGCGCTGTCAAAAGGCACGTCTGCACGGCCGATACTCAGTGCCTGGGTAAAGGCTCTTGCGGCGTTACCAAAAATCAGGCCCGCGTGGCCAAAGAAGGCGTCGTCAAATGCGTTGATGTCGTCATTATCCTTGGCCGCCAATTCTTTAAGTACATAGGGATGGCAGCGGATAGCGCCCTGGCCAAAGATCATCAGGCTGCGTGTCATGATATTCGCGCCTTCCACCGTAATGGAAACCGGTGAACCGCTATAGCCTATGCCCAGATAGTTACGGGGCCCCAGAGTCACCGTTTTCCCACCGTGAACATCCATGGCATCAGCCAGAATGCCGCGCTGGAATTCAGTCAGGTGATACTTGAGAATCGCCGAGGGCACGGCCGGCTTCTCGCCCTTGTCGATCATGTTGGCCGTGTGATTAACCGCCGCCTGGGAAATATAGGTTTTGGCAGCAATACGAGCCAGAGGCTCCTGCACGCCTTCCATATCGGCCACTGGCGTATTGAACTGGCGGCGAATGCGGGTGAAACCACCGGCAGTACCAACAGCATAGGCCGCCGTGCCTGCAGCACCGGAAGGCAAGGTGATGCAACGACCAACCGAGAGGCATTCAACCAGCATGCGCCAACCTTGGCCGGCCATATCCAGACCACCAATAATGTAGTCCAGGGGTATGAACACATCCTTGCCAATGATTGGACCGTTCAGGAAAGGACTTCCTATCGGGCAATGGCGACGACCAATCTCCATACCTTTGGTATCGCGGGGGATCAGCGCGCAGGTAATGCCATAATCCTTGGTCTCACCCACCAGCCCATCCGGGTCAAACATACGGAACGCCAAGCCCACAACCGTTGCGATGGGTGCAAGTGTGATCCAACGCTTTTCAAAATTCAGTCTTATGCCAATAACTTCCTTGCCGTCTATCTCCTGCTTACACACGGTGCCGACATCCGGCAATGAGGTGGCATCAGAGCCTGCACGAGTGCCGGTAAGGCCAAAACAGGGAATTTCCCGGCCATCCGCCAGACGCGGCAAATAGTGTTCTTTCTGCTCTTCCGTACCGTATTTGAGCAGCAACTCGCCCGGCCCAAGAGAGTTGGGCACGCCGACGGTAACCATGAGCATTTCATTGGCCGCAATTTTTTGCAGCACGGCAGTCTGGGCTTTCGCGGAAAAGCCGAGTCCACCATATTCTTTGGGGATGATCATTCCGAAGAACTTCTCTTTCTTGAGAAAGTCCCACAACTCTTTTGGAAGGTCCGCTCGCTCTACTGCAATGTCCCACGCATTACACATGGACACTGCCTGAACGCACTGGTTATCCACAAACGCCTGCTCTTCTTCACTCAGGCCAGTGTGGCGATTGATCAACAGGTTGTGCCAATCCGGCCGCCCGGTAAACAGCTCACCATCCCAACCAACCGTACCTGCTTCAAGCGCCACTTTTTCGGTATCAGATACTTTGGGGGCAACTTTCTTGAAAATGGCAAAAATGCGTGGTGTGAGCCAGCCCTGACGAAGACCGGGCAGACCCGCCGCTGCGGTAACTGCAGCACCGATAAATAGAATCAGCGCCAGCCATCCAGATGCAAAGATCATCGACAGAACACCAACCACTACCATTACGCCAATGGCAGGCTTGGCACCGGATTCACGCCGCATGACAATCAGCAGGCCTGTCAGCGCTGCTATCAACAGAATCAAAGTCATCATAGGGTCTCTCTGTCATCCATGGGTCAATTTACAAAATGTTACGTCAAGGATATCGCAAAAAACAGCCTCACGCTGTGACGATAACCCGGATCCCTTCCAGAGCCAGACTGGCATGCCCAATGGCTTCTCGCGCAGCACCCAGCTGGTTGCGGAAATAATCAATTTCCTCGTCCCGGATAGCCGGGTTCACTTTTTTCAATGCTTCCAGCCTGCGAATCTCCGGCTCAAAGTTTGCAGCCAGCTGTTCCAGCGCCTTTTGCTTCATTGGCTCCAGATGCGGAGCAGACAGGCGCTCCACGTGATCCACCATAGTCTCTACCTGGGGCCGGATCTGCGGCACAATCGCCTGGGCGGTGCGCCGGCGAATGTTGGAGCACAGATCGTTCAGGCGATCATGGGGCAGCGCGGCGGAAAGCTCCTTTCCGTTCACGTCCACCAGCAGCCGCAATGGCGAAACCGGGAGGTAGCGGGTCAACTGCAGGGCTTCCGGCGCCGGGCAGTGCACGGTAAACAGCGCTTCCATCAGCAAGGTACCCGGTGGCAACGCCTTCACCGACAGACTGGCCAAAGCCGCCTTGCCCAAGCCGGAACTGGTCACTGAGTCCATCACGCCAGTCACCATGGGGTGTTCCCAGCTCATGAAGGCGATGTCTTCGCGCTCAAGAGCGTGCTGTCGACTCCAGGTAACGGTTACACCATCTTCGGGCAACTCCGCAACATGGCCGGCCTGATACTGCTCCCCGGGGCGCAGAATATCCGCATGATCAGAATGATCTTCGATATCCACCCCGAGAATATCGAAGGCTTCGATCATGTAATCACGCACCTCAGCTGAACCTTCTTCCTCCTCAATTCCCGCAATCAGAGCATCAGCGATATCGCGGCGGCAGGAGTTAAGCTCGATCAGCGCATCGCGACCATTTTGCAGCAGTGTTTTTAAACGGCCAGTCTCGGCAGCCGAGGCTTCAACCAGGCCATCCAGCACCGACAGATCGCCTTCAATGGCACTCGTCCATTGCCCGCCAACCTTCTCTTGCACCGCAACACCGACGGCGCAACTTTCAGAGAACGCGTTCAGGCCTTCCTGGAACCAGCGGTACTGAACCTCTTGCGAGGTGCCCTGAAGGTAAGGGATATGAATGTCGATGGTTTCGGTTTGCCCAATACGATCCAAGCGCCCGATGCGTTGCTCGAGCAAGTCCGGGTTTGCTGGCAAATCAAACAGTACAAGGTGGTGAGCAAACTGGAAGTTGCGGCCTTCGCTGCCAATCTCCGAACAGATCAGCGCCTGGGCACCTTGTTCGTTATCAGCAAAGTAGGCAGCCGCACGATCACGCTCCACCAGGCTCAAATGCTCATGAAATGCCGCACTGCGAATACCGGCGCGAAGCTGAAGATAATGCTCCAGCGCCATAGCGGTTTCGGCCAGAGCGCAGATAACCACAACCTTGGCTGGCCGTAAGCTCGCCAGTTTTTTCTCCAGCCAGGCAACCCTGGGATCATCCGCCAGCCACAACTCTTCTGGCACGGATTGCTCCGGGGCCAGGCCGGGGTAACCGAACTCTTGCCCCAGATACATTTCGGGGCACTCAAGAGGAACTGCATTGGCCCGCCGCTCAGGAAACCCCTGAATGGCTGCGCGAGTATTACGGAAAAGCACCCGCCCGGTGCCATGGCGATCCAGCAGCGCATCTATAACAGCCTGCCGTGGTGAATCCCCCGCCAACAGCTGCGTCAGCTCATCACCTAGCCAGGCCTGCAATGCTTTGCGGTCATCCTCATGAATGTCTGAACTCTCATCCTGCAAGCGCCGCACTACGCCGTTAATCGCCTCGTACTGCAGCTCTTCGTCCTGAAACGCCTGCAAATCATGAAAACGTGCCGGGTCGAGCAGCCTCAACCGGGCAAAGTGACTGGCCACTCCCACCTGTTCCGGCGTCGCAGTCAGCAACAGAAGGCCTTCGCTGATTGCTGAAAGCTCCTCCACCAACTGGTATTCCGGGCTAACATCGTCTGGGCTCCACGCCAGATGGTGGGCCTCGTCCACAACCATTAGATCCCAGTCTGCTTTCAGCACATCTGCCCGAGCCTTCTCGCTGTTCACAAGAAAATCGAGGCTACACAGAACCAACTGGTCACTTTCAAAGGGGTTAACAGATGAGTCGCCGCCAAAGATATGATCCATCAAGGCGTCCACATCATCTTCCGAGTCTTTCAGGGCGTCGTAGCGGCTCTGGTCAACAATGGAGAAGCGCAGATTGAAGCGCCGGAGCATTTCCACCAGCCACTGATGAATCAACGAATCCGGTACCACGATCAGGGCCCGCCGAGCCCGGCCCGTCTGCAACTGATAATGCAGAATAAGGCCCGCCTCAATGGTTTTACCCAGGCCAACCTCGTCTGCCAGAAGCACTCGCGGCGCGTGGCGTTTGGCGACTTCGTGGGCGATATAAATCTGGTGCTGCAAATGCTGTGTGCGAGCGCCAATCAGCCCCCGGGCGGGAGACGCCCGCAATCGATCCATGTGCTGCAGTGTGGCGAAGCGCAGGCGGAAAGCGCCATTGCGGTCAAATTGGCCCGCAAACAGGCGTTGATGGGGCGCAGAGAAATTGACAGAGCCGGCAAGTTTCACCTCAGAGATCTGTTCCAGATCTGCCTCAGGCTGCTCGTCACCCTCCGCCAACGGCTCCCCGTGGTACAAAAGCACACCACCGAGATCCTCGACCGCCCGCACCAGATACCTGGAGCCATCGAAGGTCTCGATTTCCTCACCAAGCTGATACACGATGCGGGAAAGCGGCGCGTTATCAATTGCATAGGTGCGTTCTTCGTCGGCCGCAGGAAAACCCAGGGTAATCCGACGGCCAGAAATGTCTGTTACTATTCCCAGCCCGAGCGCTGTATCGCTGTGGCTGACCCAACGCTGGCCAATAGCAAGTTCCGATGCGTCCAAAAAACCTCCAAACTCTTTAATGTCGTGTTGCGCCGTTTTCGCGCACCCAATAAGCAGTCGCCCCGCAAACAGCGGCAGGAACCACAATAAGATTCAAAACAGGCACCATGGCGGCCAAAGCCACGGGCAGCCCGAAACCCAAGGCAGACAAACGGGTATTGGCAAGCAGCTGGCGCAAGGCCTTGAAACTCACTTTGTGGTTGTCTGCGGGGTAATCCACATACTGCAACGCCATCATCCAGCTGTTGAACAGAAACCAGAGCACCGCCGCAACCAGATTGACCACCGGGATCAAGCCAATGATGAACAGCCCAATAGCCCGTGGCAGGTAATAGACAATTTTTTGTACTTCCCGCCAGAGCGCTCGGGGGATGTCTTTTATGATGGCCGCCCAGCCATCATCAGTGCTGACTTCCTGGCCGGTGAGGTGCTTCTCCGTGAGTTCTGCCAGATAACCGTAGAAAGGCGAGCCAATCAGGTTGGCGATTATCACAAAGCCGTATGCCAGCATGAGCAGGATCACAGCGCCGTACAAAATCCAGAACAGCCAGTCGAGCGCCTGCAGCCAGGCCCAGTCAGGCAGCCAGCTCATGGCAGTCGCAATCAAAGCGCCGAAAAGTTCGCCCAGAAAATAGAACAACAATCCGAAGAGAAAAATGTTGATAACAAGCGGAATGACGACAAATAGCCGCAAACCAGGCTGGCGAATCAGGTGAAAGCCCTCACCCAGATAGCCCAGTCCACGAAAAAAATTACCTCTGAGCATCGCCGAATGGCCCTCCGCTTCAATGACAGTGACGGGGCGCAAAGCATATCATGTTGAAAACCTTCACACAGCCAGAGAACTCTGACGGATTTCACCAATGGGAACACTGAAACATCAACTGACAAGCCTGCTGAACTTCCGGCCGCTGTGGCGCTTTGCCTTGCTGCTGTCGGTCATTGCTATTGGCTTTCTGGCAACCACAAGCAACAGTTACCCGATCCCCTCAGCCCCCAGCGACAAAGTGAACCACTTGATCGCATTTGTTGAACTCACGCTGGTTACGCGGTTAGCCTGGCCGGAGCTCCGCGCCATCTGGTTCGCACCGGCGTTGCTGGCTTTTGGGCTGGGCATAGAAGCTGTTCAAGCCCTTCTTCCCTACCGGGACTTCTCGCTGGCAGACGTGGCCGCTGACGGCGCAGGAATACTGATTGGCCTCCTACCCTGGCCCGGACTCCCCTCAAGCAACAAAAGAGATTTGAGAAATTCGCCCAAGTCAGTGTGAGATATATCGCACAAACGTGTGCGATCTTGCAGCAATTGCTCGTGCGCACCCACTACAGCCATCACCGGGAATTAGTTAACACACTGATATGATTACGCTTCAGTAATCTCTTTGGGAAAACTCCAGACACAAGCGTGCACAGCTCACACATTTCCACACTCATCCATTGGTATAGTGGCTTCGTCAAGGATGACAAGGATAAGGACGACGCACTGGATGCACCCCGGCAAGGAATGCAGGGAGAAGCAGGGATACAGGGATACCTGGCTTAAGGGATAACTATTCGGATCGCTGGCTCGGACGCCGGCACCACGGAGTGGCAAAAGGATTCGCAACACGGTTGTTGCACTCAGCGCAAGGATGCGCCGACCTGTTCCGGTAAAGGGCAGCCTCAGGGCTGCCCTTTTTTTTCACGGATTTTCTACACATCCGCTATACTGCCGCCTCATTCTGGCAAGCGATTGAGCCCTGAAATGCCAAGCAGACCCGATACCGAAAACTACCTCTCACTGTTCCTGAACAACACGCCTCTGATGGATGTCCGGGCACCGGTAGAGTTTGCCAGGGGCAGCTTCCCTGGCGCTGTAAACGCACCGCTGATGAATGATGAAGAGCGGCACCGGGTAGGCATCTGCTACAAGGAAAAAGGACAGGATGAAGCCATTCGGCTCGGCCACCAACTGGTTTCGGGGGATGTTCAAGCTCAGCGCATCGAAACCTGGAAGCGATTTATAGCGAACCATCCGGAAGGTTATCTGTTCTGCTTCCGTGGCGGCTTGAGATCAAGGCTAACCCAGCAGTGGATCAGGGATGCCGGCATTGATTACCCCCTCGTGAAAGGCGGCTATAAAGCCCTACGTCGGTTCCTCATCGACAGCCTCGACGAACTCATCAATTCCGCGGATTTCCGCATCATCAGTGGGCGCACAGGGACCGGCAAAACCCGCGTGCTGCATCAACTTCCCAACCCGGTAGATCTGGAAGGCCTGGCAAACCACAGGGGCTCCAGCTTCGGGCGACAAGTAACGCCGCAGCCATCCCAAATAGACTTTGAAAATCGCCTGGCCGTTGCCATGCTGAGAGCGCGCCACTTGAAGGGTGGCCCGATCTATCTCGAAGACGAAAGTCGCCTGGTTGGTCGCTGCGCACTGCCCGATGCGCTGAAAGAGCGCATGGCCCGCACACCCCTTCTGGTTCTCGAGGAATCGCTGGAAGACCGCACTCGCATTATTCGGGAAGACTATGTAGAAAATATGGCTGCTGACTACATGAGCCGTGATGGCGAGGAAGCCGGCTGGCTGAATTTTCGTGACTACCTTCTGGGCGCTCTTGAACGTATCAGTAAACGGTTGGGAGGCGAACGTCACCGCCAGCTAAAAAACCTTATGGAGCGCGCGCTAACCCAGCAGGAAAGCAATGGTGACCTGGGAGGCCATGATGCCTGGATTCAGCCGCTGCTGCAGGATTACTATGATCCTATGTACGATTACCAGCTCCGGCAGAAACAGGGGAAAATCCTGGCTCGTGGAAACTCCGGCGCCTTGCTCAAGTGGGCTGGAAAAGCGAACCCGGCCTAGATCTTGTGGGCGCGCCCTGCAACCCACATATACCTCTGCGGCTTTGTCTGCTATATAAGGGTTTTAGCCTATCCGGACATGCCGGATTTTTACTATAAAAAGCTGTAAGCATTCATCATCAGGAAACAATAAGGAACCACTATGGAAGAGCTATTCAGCGCGGACGGACGCGCCGCAGAATACATGGATCAGGCCATCGCATTGGTTATGACCTATGCCCCGAAGGTCCTGCTGGCCATTATCACACTGATTGTCGGTATGTGGCTGATCAATCGCTTTGTAAACGTACTGGATGCGAAGCTTGGCAAAAAAGACCCCACCCTGAACAAGTTCCTGTGCGGTCTTATCAGCGCAATTCTGAAGATCCTCCTGCTCGTCTCTGTCGCCTCCATGGTCGGCATTGCGACCACTTCTTTTGTTGCGATTATTGGTGCTGCCGGCCTGGCTGTTGGCTTCGCGCTGCAAGGTAGTCTGGGCAACTTTGCGGGCGGCGTGCTGATCCTGCTGTTCAAGCCTTTCAAAGTAGGTGACGCGATCGAAGCACAAGGGTTTCTCGGCTCAGTGCGCGAAATCACCATTCTCTACACGATTATCGACACCTTCGATAACCGCCGTGTAGTGATCCCCAACGGCCAGCTATCGAACTCCAGCCTGACCAACATGAGCGTCTATGAAACACGTCGCTGCGATATGTCCTTTGGCATTGGCTACAGCGATGACATCGACAAGGCAAGAGACATTATTCTGCGACTGATCTCTGAAGACGAGCGTGCCTTGAAAGACCCGGAGCCGCTCATCGTTGTTGGCAGCCTGGGCGATAGCTCAGTCAATCTGACCGTGCGCGCCTGGACCAAGGCCGGCGACCTGTGGCCATTCAACTGGGCCATGCAGGAGGCTGTGAAGAAAGCGTTTGATGCCGAAGGTATCTCCATCCCCTTCCCACAGCGCGACGTACATCTGTACAAAAGCGAGTGACGTAGCAATTCGTATCGCATAGATACAACCCGTTACTCGCATTCGGCACAACCTCAGCTAAGCTGACGATTAATGACGGGGCCTGATGGCCCCGTCAGAACGTCGTCGGAGTGGAGCCCATATCAAACCACTCCGGGTTGCTGTCCATGCTGGTAGGAAGCTGTCACTATGCCGATTCAGCAGTTAAAAGAATTTCTGGATGGGGCAAATGTTGAATACATGTGCCTCACCCACCCCCCCGCGTTTACCGCTCAGCAACTGGCTCACCACGTAAAAATTGCGGGTGACAAGGTTGTCAAAACCGTCATTATCGAACTCGATGGAAAAATGGCCATGCTGGTCATGCCGGCAACCTGGCGCGTGCGCTGGGAAAGCCTTTCCCGCATTCTGGATACGGACTTTGTAGACCTTGCCGACGAGCAGGAATTTCAGGATCGCTTCCCGGATTGTGAAGTTGGCGCCATGCCACCCTTCGGCAGTTTGTTCGGGATGACGGTGTATTGTGCTGAGCCGCTGACAGAACAGCCGGAACTCGCCTTTGCCGCAGGCAGCCATACCGAAACCCTGCACATGAAAACCCGGGATTTCCTGAACCTGGTACAGCCTATCGTGCTAAACCGGGGTTTTATCAAGCCCGGTGCCCAGAAGCCTGCCTGGCTTAAAAAGAGCCGGCGCCAGCCAGGAGAACCCTCCGAGCACTTGGTCTCGGGCATGATAGGTTGATGGAGCTTTCGTAACCGGCTTGATCCCGGTCGCTTGTCTGTTCTTTGCCATCGCGTAAACTGTGGGGCATCAGACAGGAACCCGATATGACTCAAGCTTTTGATATTGTGATTGTCGGTGCCGGCATGGTCGGCGCCGCACTTGCCACTGGCCTCGGGCGAGAGGGCTTTAGCGTCGCGATGGTTGATCGCGCCCCTGCCCCCGGTTTCGACCCTGATTCGGCCCCCGATATCCGCGTGTCAGCTCTCAGCGCAGGCAGTGAACGCTATCTGCAAAGCCTGGGCGCCTGGGACCATATCCTCAACATGCGCGCCACACCCTATCGTCGACTCGCAGTGTGGGATGAAACCCGGCACCCGTTGAGCAACCTTCTCCCGCGAACATCCAACCAGGTGGAGTTTGATGCGAACGGGTTGAACACCTCTCACCTTGGTCATATTGTGGAAAACTCAGTTACCCAGCAGGGCCTTTGGCAGGCTGCGGAAGCTGAATCCTCAGTCACCATGCTCGCCGGCAATGGCGTTACTGGCATTACCAAAACAGGCGAGCAGGCCATCGTTGCGCTTGAGAACGGAGCGCAGCTGAGCGCCACACTGGTTATTGGTGCAGATGGCGCACAATCCCGGGTGCGGGATATGGCAGGCATTGGCGTTACACGGAATCAGTATGGCCAGCAGGCCATGATCATTTCCGTTCGCTATCAGGGGCCGGTGCAAGACATTACCTGGCAGGGGTTTTATCCCTCAGGGCCCAGAGCCTTCTTGCCACTTTACGCCGCCGGCTCTGATCACCCGGGTGAAAGCCGTGCGTCGCTGGTATGGTACGACTCCCCTGAGGAAATCGTCCGGCTGAAAAGCCTCAGCAGTGAGGCACTGATGGCGGAAATACAGCAGGCTTTCCCGGCAGAGCTGCCACAGCTGACTCATATTGAAGATCGCGCCAGCTTTCCCATCGCCCGCCAGCACGCGAAGCACTACTCGGCGGGGCGCATTGTGCTTGTGGGGGATGCTGCCCATACCATCAACCCCTTGGCGGGACAGGGCGTGAATCTTGGATTTCAGGATGCCCAGTGCCTGCAATCTATTCTGAAAGAAGCACGGAGAGCTGGCAGGGATCTGGCCGACGCCTCGGTATTGGCCAACTACGAGGCACAACGGCGCCCGGCGAACCGGCGCATGATGTATGCCATGGATGCCTTCTATCATCTGTTCAGCAACCAGATTCCGCCCGTTCATCTGCTCCGCAATCTGGGGTTGGGCGCCGCTCGCGCCCTGCCCTTTGCCCGTAATCAGGTGGCGCGCTATGCCATGGGCATAGACGATGAGTTGCCGGCGGTTATTCGGCAACTCACAGCCCGCTTACCTGGGCTGAACCAGCTTTAAATGCTCAAATCACAACGTGACCTACATAGAGTGACGACAATAAAAGGAAGCCAAAATGTCTGAAACCCTTTTTACCAAAATCATCAATCGCGAAATCCCGGCGGATATCGTCTATGAAGACGACATCAGCCTGGCATTTCGGGATATCAACCCGCAGGCGCCAGTGCACCTGCTGATTATCCCGAAAAAACTGATCGCGACCATTAACGACATCGAAGAGATGGATCGCGAACTGGTTGGCCACCTGTACTGGGTAGCCGCCAAGCTCGCAAAAGAGATGGGCTTTGCCGAAGACGGCTATCGCACCGTGATGAACTGCGGCGAAAACTCCGGCCAGACGGTGTTTCATATTCACCTGCACTTACTGGCAGGAAAACCTCTGGGCTGGCCGCCTTATACCGACAAAATGAAGCAGGCCTGAGCAGTCCAGGCCTGGCTAAAGTGGGGCTTAACGCCCCACTACCCGCTCCGCCTCTTCCATGGGTGAATGGCGCACGTCTTCGCCTTTGACCATGAAAATCACGTTCTCGGCAATGTTGCAGGCGTGATCCCCCACCCGCTCCAGCGACCGAAGTACCCACATCACTGACATGCACCGTGAGATGTTACGGGGGTCTTCCATCATGAAGGTCAGCAAGGTGCGGGCCGCAGCCTGGTATTCCTCGTCCACCCGTTTGTCTTCTTTCATGACGCGCAGTGCCTGCTCAGAATCCAGGCGTGCAAACGCATCCAGTGAATCGTGAAGCATGGTAATTACATGGGCACTAATATGGCGCACCTCCACATAGCCCTGTGGCGACTGGCCTTCATCCAGGAGTTTGATGGCAAATTTGGCGATTTTCTTGGCTTCATCTCCTACCCGCTCCAGATCTGCAACCATTCTGATCACCGAAATCACCAGCCTCAGATCGCGAGCTGTCGGCTGGCGGCGGGCAATGATCAGCATCGCCTCTTCGTCGATATCCATCTCCATGCGATCGACCAACTTGTCTTTAGCCCGTATCTCTTCCGCAGTGTGGCCATCGCCATCAATGAGTGCCTTAACAGCACTGTCGATCTGGGTTTCCACCAAACCACCCATTTTCAGGAATCGGGTTTGCAGGGCCAGCAACTCATCATTGAATCGATTGGAGATATGATCTCCGTATACGTCATCTTTTTTCGTAGGCATTGTGACTCTCCCTTGTTCTTTAAACTCTGGATCAGCCAAACCGGCCAGTGATGTAGGATTCCGTCAACTCATGTTCCGGCATGGTAAAGACCTTGCTGGTGTCGTTTACTTCCACAAGGTGGCCTAAATGGAAGTAGGCGGTACGGTTGGAAACGCGCGCAGCCTGCTGCATGGAGTGGGTCACGATCACTATGGTGTAGCTTTCGGACAACTCGGCAATCAGTTCTTCAATGCGCGCGGTTGCAATCGGGTCCAGCGCCGAACAAGGTTCATCCATCAACACCACTTCCGGGCTGACCGCTATGGCTCTGGCAATACACAGGCGCTGCTGCTGTCCGCCGGACATGCCGGTTGCCATGGCATCAAGGCGGTCTTTAACCTCATTCCACAAGCCAGCCTTACGCAGGCTGTTTTCCACTACGTCGTCCAAGTCAGACTTGCGATTGGCCAGGCCATGAATGCGGGGCCCGTAGGCGACGTTATCGTAAATAGACTTGGGGAAGGGGTTGGGCTTCTGGAATACCATACCCACCCGGGCACGCAACTCCACCACATCCCGTTTGGGGTCGTAGATGTCCTGGCCGTCCAAGAGCAAAGAGCCCTTGATCTGGCAGCTCTCGATACTGTCGTTCATCCGGTTCAGGCAGCGCAAGAAGGTGGACTTACCGCAGCCGGAAGGCCCGATAAACGCAATAACTTCGTTGCGGGCGATATCCAGGCTGATGTTTTTAATGGCCGGCGATTCGCCATAGAACACTTCCACATTCCGCAGATGAAATTTGGGGTCGTCGGAGAAGGGAATGCCAACGGTTTTGCCTTCTTCAATCGTGGTTTCTGCTGGGCTCATACTAATACTCATAAGTGTTGTCTCTTTACCAACGGCGCTCAAGGCGTTTACGCAGCCAGATGGCGAACGCGTTCATGGTGATCAGGAAGGCGAGCAGTACCATAATGCCGGCGGAGGCCAGCTCCACGAATCCCTGTTCTGCACTGCCGGCCCAGATGAAGATTTGTACGGGCAACACGGTGGCGGAACTGAAGAAGCCATCCGGTATCTCCACAATAAACGCCACCATGCCAATCAACAGTAGAGGTGCCGTCTCACCCAAGGCTTGCGCCATACCAATGATGGAGCCGGTCAGCATGCCGGGCATGGCAAGGGGCAGAACGTGGTGCAACACCACCTGCATTTTTGACGCGCCTATGCCTTCGGCTGCCTCCCGAATCGACGGGGGCACACTCTTTATGGCTGCACGGCTCGAAATAATGATGGTGGGCAGGGTCATCAGCGCCAGCACCAAGCCACCCACCACGGGCACCGAGCGGGGCATACCGAACAGGCCGATGAATACCGCCAGCCCCAGCAACCCGAAGATGATGGAGGGCACGGCTGCCAGGTTATTGATGTTGACCTCAATAAAGTCCGTCAGGCGGTTGCTGGGTGCAAACTCTTCCAGATAAATCGCCGCTGCCACACCCACCGGGAAGGCAATGACCAGGGTGATACCCATAGTCAGCAAGGAGCCGATCAAAGCACCGAGAATGCCGGCGTTAGAGGGTTCCCGTGAATCGCCATTGGTGAAAAACACATCGTTAAACCCGGTATCGATCACGCCTTTTCTGAGTAGTTCATCTGTCCAGCGTTGTTGCTGTTCGCTCAATCGAATGGAGTACCCGGCGTCGCCGGCATGCTTCACATAAACGGACACCGTATCGTGGGCCGGGAACTCAATGGTTCGGGTAGTGCCCAGCCAATCCGGATTCTCCTTCAGCAAGTCGCGAACCTGGTTACTGGCATAGCTGCCGGTCATGCGGCTGAGCTCCCGCATATCCGCCCGGCTGGTAGCCTCCGGGAAATATTCCTGCATGGCCTTGATGATGGGCGCCTGAAAGTCCGCCATGGCGATCTGTTCCGGATCTGCGGCATCGTTCAGGTACATCAGTTCGCCGTCCAGATTCACCTCAAGGGTCACGGTGGTTTTGATAAAACCGGTGTATCCCTTGCTGATAATGTCGGTAAACAGAATCACCAGCGAGAAAAGCGCAATGGAGATGGCCGTGATGCCATAAAGGCGGAACCGGCGCTCCTTGCGATAGCGGCGCTTGAGCGAACGGCGGATCAGCTCCGCCTGCGAGCCTTCACGCTCCGCGTGTGAACCTGGCTTAGTCATATTGTTCCCTGTATTTACGCACGACTTTCAGTGCGATCACGTTCAGCAGAAGCGTTACGATGAAGAGCATCATGCCCAGTGCGAAGGCAGCCAGCGTCTTGGCGCTATCGAACTCCTGGTCACCGGTCAGCAGGGTGACAATCTGAACTGTCACCGTAGTCACTGAATCCAGAGGGTTGGCCGTCAGATTCGCAGCCAGGCCAGCGGCCATCACCACAATCATGGTTTCACCAATGGCACGGGAAGCGGCCAACAATATGCCGCCCATAATGCCGGGCAGCGCCGCCGGGAAAATCACGTTTTTCATTGTTTCGGACTGAGTGGCACCCAGCGCCAGGGATCCATCGCGAAGGCTGCGCGGCACTGCGTTGATCACGTCATCAGATAGCGAAGACACGAAGGGGATGATCATAATGCCCATCACCAAGCCCGCGGCCAAAGCGCTCTGGGAAGAGGCTTCAAGGCCAAGCATCAGGGCCAGATCACGGATGAAAGGCGCTACAGTGAGCGCCGCAAAAAAGCCATAAACGACGGTGGGCACCCCCGCCAACATTTCCAGCAATGGCTTTACCACCGAGCGCATCCTTGGGCTGGCGTATTCTGAAAGATAAACCGCAGACAGCAGGCCCACCGGCACGGCGATCAGCATGGCAATGGCGGAAATCATCAGGGTGCCGGTGAAGAGCGGAATAACGCCGAAGGCACCCTCTGAACCTACCTGATCCGCCCGCAACGCAGTTTGTGGGCTCCAGTTGGTGCCAAACAGAAACTCGCTCATCGGCACCTTGCCAAAGAAGCGGACAGTTTCAAAAATAACGGAAAAAACAATGCCGATGGTGGTCAGAATCGCCACAGCGGCACACACAAAGAACAGGCGCTGAAGCGTGCGCTCCACGCTCTTGCGTGCATTAATAGTCGGAGCTACGCGTGTCCAGGCGAAGGTGCCGCCAAGAACCGCAATCAAAACAACCAAAAGACTTTTGAAGCGACTGCTTTGCTCTCGCAACTCTTGCAGCAACACGGCCGCACTGGAAATGCCATCGGGCACCATAGCAGGATTCAGCTTACCTGCCGCCAGGTTACTGATCTGGGAAAGTGTCAGGCTGGCGTGCCCTGCAGATTGCGGCGTCAACTCTGCCGGCAGGGAAGCCATCACGATGTTCTGAATAACCTTGCCTTCAAAAGCGGCCCAGGCACCCAGGATGATCAGGGCTGGTATCGCACACCAAAGCGCAGCCCTGGCGGCATAGTATGCCGGCAGGGCCTTGAGGTTACGTATGCCCCCCAGGGGCGCTGCCACAGCCCGGGAACGCATATAAGCGGACCCGTAAGCTACTGCGGCAAGCACCAGAACCAGGGGCAATAAATCAGCCGTCTGCATTAAAGCTCATCACCTGTCATTGGTTTGAGTTCCCGAACGGCTTTCGCGGTTTCCATGCGAACGTTGCGGGGGTTAGGGATCAGCCCCACATCCACCAGGTAACCGTTATCGCCCCAGGCGCCTTCAGTGGTGAATTCCTGCGCATACTCCGCAATGCCTGGAACCACACCTGCGTGGGCATTTTTGATATAGAAGAACAGAGAGCGGGCAACCGGGTACTCCTCATCTGCAATGGTGTCTGGTGTTGGCGCCACTCCGTTGATGGTTGTTGCCTGAATTTCACCGCTGTTTTCCATCAGGAAGCTGTAGCCGAAGATACCAAGGGTGTCTTTGTCCTGCACTAGGCGCTGCACGATCAGGTTATCGTTTTCGCCAGCCTCTACGAATGCGCCATCTTCACGCATATTGTGGCAAACACCGCGCATTTCTTTCTTTTCCATGGCCTTGATGAAGCCGTAGGTTTTGCAGCCACCTTCCATCGCAATTTCTACAAAGGCGTCGCGGGTGCCGGAAGTAGGAGGCGGTCCCATCACACGGATGGCCTTACCTGGCAGGCTGGAATCGATATCGCTCCATTTCTCATATGGGTTGGCAACCAGCTTGTCACCGCCTTTTGGATCGGGAACTTCTTTGGCCAACGCCAGGAACACCTGCTGCAGGCTTAGATCCATCTGGTCAGCTTGCTTGGAGTTTGCGATTACAATGCCATCAGCGCCGATTTTCACTTCGGTAATGGCTTCCACGCCATTGCGCTGGCACATTTCGAATTCGCTGGCTTTCATCCGGCGAGAGGCGTTGGTAATGTCCGGGTGCTGAGTGCCAATGCCCGCACAGAACAGTTTGAAACCGCCGCCAGAACCGGTTGACTCCAGCTTGGGTGTAGGAAAACTGGTGTTGCGGCCAAAGCGCTCGGCTACAACCGTGGCAAAAGGATAAACCGTTGAAGAACCCACAACGTTTACGGTGTCACGGGCCAATGCCGGAGCGGAAAGCATGGATAACCCGCCAGTCAGTGCAACGATAGCAATAGCTGTATTCGGTTTAATCACGTTAAATCTCCATCAGTCACTTATATTGTGTACAGCACCGGTTTACTGATGGCTAAAGACTAGAGCTTGTGTGTGACAACTTTGTTACACCTTTTGAAATATTGTACCCAAGCTGCAAATAAGCTTGCAGCCGTGCGGCAGGTCGTTACCATGCTAAGAAAATAATTCCAGAAATCTAATAAAAGGCAGGCTTCATGACGGCGTACGATGACGATAAACCCAAGCCCCGCGGCGACTTGATCCTTCAGATTGTTCCCCTACCACAAGATACCAACGCCAATGGCGACGTATTTGCAGGCTGGCTAGTCAAGCAGATGGATATAGCTGCAGCAACTATGGCTGGCCGTATATCTCTGGGCCGCAATGCCACTGTGGCAATGGATGGAATGGAGTTTCTTTCACCACTGCGAGTGGGTTCGCAGGTGGGCTGTTATTGCGAGTTGGTAGACATCGGCCGCAGCTCCATGAAAATTCACGTGGAAGTGTGGACCCTTGACCGTGCGGCCAAACACCCTCGCAAGGTGACAGAAGGTCGGTTTGTGTACGTTGCGATTGATGAACAAGGTCGGATACGGGAAGTTCCGGAACAGCGCAGCTAACCCGGAAACTCAGGTGCCCTGGGCCATCGCGATTGGCAAGACAGCCAGAGTCTGTAATGATTATCCCATAACGGCCGGCACGGCCTTTTCAAGAAATCAGAGACCCTCAGCTCATGAGCTTCAGGCAGCTATTCCTATTTACAACAGCCCTTTCCCTGATGTCGACATCCGTAGCCGCTGATATCGGCATCACGCCTTTCGTGGGCTACCGCGTGGGCAGTTCTGTCGATATTGAATCCTCCGTGGCCAGCACACAAGATCAAATCAAGTTCAAGGATTCTGCAAGCCAAGGGTTGATTTTGAACTTCGACCTGCCAGAAGCCGGTACGCAGGGCGAACTCTATTTTGGCCGGCAGGATACCTCAGCAAAGCTGGATAACGGTGTCTTTGCACCCGGCACACAGGAAATCGACGTCACCATCTACCAACTGCAATTCGGCGGCCTTTACTTTCCGGGAGGCAAAAGCTACGGCGGTTTTGCCTCTGGCGTACTGGGGTTGACCCGCCTGGAACCAGACAATTCAACCTACGATACCGAACACCGCCTGGCCCTATCCCTTGGCGGTGGTTACCAGTTCCTACTCAACGAGAGTTTGCGCCTGCGGCTTGACCTTCGTGGTGTCTATACAGCCCTCGATTCCGGTGGTTCTGTGCTCTGCTCCGGCGGTTGCGAGCTCACCTACCGCAGCAGTGGCTACCTGCAACTTGAGGCAGGTGCAGGCTTGGTCCTGCGCTTCTGAATCCACCTGCTGTCATGCTCTAGCCACGCGCCTTTCGGGCAGCATCAATGACAACAACGCGGCGGCTGCCAGCAGACCCGATGATATCCACAAGCACGCCTCCAGCCCGTAAACCTGATACACCCAGCCAGACAATATCGTACCCAGCAACCGGCCTGCGGCATTGGACATGTAATAGAAACCCACATCCAGGGATACACCATCACCTCTGGCATAGCTGACAATCAGGTAGCTATGCAGGGAGGAGTTGATGGCAAACAAGATTCCGAACAGCAACAAACCACCGACGACCACAAACTGTGGTGACCAGCCGACCATCAGACCAAAGGCAATCGCTGCGGGAACTAATGCCAGTGCTGCGGCCCAGAATGCGACAGGCTGCTTGCCTTCGCCTGTTCCGGTAATCCGGGGTGCCATGGCCTGGATAAAGCCATAGCCGATGACCCAGGTGGCCATAAAACCGCCAACCTTCCAGAAGTCCCAGCCAAAGACCGTATGCAGATAAACGGGCAGAGCCACAACAAACCACACATCCCGGGCACCAAACAGAAACATACGGGCTGCAGACAGCACGTTAATGGCACGGCTTTTTGAAAGAATCTCCCGGAATTTTGGTTTTGCGGTGCTCTTGCCCAACTCCTGTTTAAGCAAAAACAGACTGGCGAGCCAAACCAACCCGAGCGCCACGGCCATGGCAAGCACCGCGCCGGTGAAGCCCACTGACATCAGCAACACGCCACCCAGAAAAAAACCCACGCCCTTCAGGGTGTTCTTGGACCCCGTCAGGATGGCGACCCATTTATACAAAGTGCCCTGCTGCTCATCTGGCACCAGCAATTTGATTCCACTTTTGGCAGACATTTTGTTCAGGTCTTTGGCAATACCGGACATAGCTTGCGCCGCCATCACCCAGGGCACTGAGAGCATGGTCGCCGGAACAGCCAGCATGGCCAAGGCCGCGATCTGCAGGAACAGCCCGATATTCATGGTGCGATTCAAACCCATGCGAGCGCCCAGATACCCGCCCAACAGATTGGTCACCACCCCGAAGAACTCGTAGAAAACGAATAGCAGGGCGATTTGCAGCGGCGAGTAACCAAGCTGGTGGAAATGCAGCACCACCAGCATGCGCAACGCCCCATCCGTCAGGGTGAAGGCCCAGTAATTACCCGTGATCACTAGGTACTGACGAATGGCGGCATTCATATCAAGCCAGGCCCACCTTGCGTGCCAGTTCAACGGTGCGGTTGGCGTAACCCCACTCGTTGTCATACCAGGCATAGATCTTCACCTGAGTGCCGTTGATCACAAGTGTGGACAAGGCATCGACGATGGACGAGCGCGGGTCTGTTTTGTAATCGATGGATACCAGCGGGCGTTCTTCGTAGCCCAGAATGTCCTTCAATTCACCCTCTGAGGCTTCTTTGAGCAGCCGGTTTACCGCATCGCGATCTGTCGGCGTTTCCACCTCAAACACACAATCCGTCAGAGACGCGTTGGTGAGGGGAACACGCACTGCGTGGCCATCCAAACGTCCTTTAAGGTCCGGGAATATTTCGATAATTGCCGTGGCAGAACCGGTGCTTGTGGGAATCAGCGAACTGCCGCACGCCCGTGCCCGCCGCAGGTCTTTGTGGGGCGCATCAATGATTGTCTGGGTATTGGTCAGGCTGTGGATGGTAGTAATGGAGCCGTGTTTGATACCCAGTTTCTCGTGAATCACTTTCACCACTGGCGCCAAACAGTTAGTGGTGCACGACGCCGCGGTTACAATTCGATCCCTGGCCGGATCAAAAATGTCTTCATTCACACCCACAACAATATTCTTCGCGCCCGCTTCTTTCACCGGCGCGGTGACCACCACCCGTTTTACGCCTTGATCGAGGTAGCCCTGCAGCACCGACACTGTCTTGTGCGCACCGCTGGCTTCGATCACCAGATCGCATCCAGACCAGTCGGTATCGGCAATGGCTTTATTACGAGTGACACGGATGCGCTGGCCATCAATCACCATGTCATCGCCATCAGCAGCTGCCTCACGGCTCCAGCGGCCATGGATACTGTCGAAGTTCAGCAGATGAGCCAAAGTATGAGCGTCTGCGCCCGGGTCATTAATCGCCACAAATTCCAGTTCAGGCCACTCCCAGGCGGCCCTTAACGCCAAGCGACCAATACGGCCAAACCCGTTAATGCCTACTTTGATTTTACTCATGGTGTTCTCCTTGCGAATTTCGCAGGTGATATATCCAATGAATGTTCAGGGGCACTGCGGTGCCGGGCGCTCGGCCATTGCCTGCAACTTCGCCATAGGCGTTTCGATCAAGGCTTTATTATTTTCCGCCGTTTCATCCAGAACCCGAGCTACCCAGTCCGGCAACTGTGGGTTCACTGAATAGTAAATCCATTGCCCACGACGCTCTGTTTCTACCAGCCCGGCCTCCCGTAATGCGGCAAGGTGGCGACTGACCTTCGGCTGGGACACATCAAAGGCTTCCGTCAGTTCGCACACACACAGCTCTTTCTGCCCCCGAATAAGCAATAAAGCAGCCAGCCGCAACTCGTCGCTCAAGGCCTTGAATACGGTGACCGGGCTAAAGTCTTGGTGCGTCAGCGCAGTTTCCTGATGTGGAACAACGTCTCTATTCATGAAGCTTTCCAATCCTGAATTTTTGGCATATTCGGTTTTCCGTATATGCTTTTTTTGCGATACTAATTATCGAAGATGACAAAGTAAAGACACCCGGATAGCGAGATTATAAATTACACCATGAAGCCGACCGTACCTCCCAACATCGATTCTGAGCTGTTCCAGCCACCGACTGCAGAGCAAGTATTTGGAGCGGCGCCTTCAAACCATGCACCTCGCATCTTGCTGCTCTATGGTTCTCTGCGAGACCGTTCATTCAGCAGGCTCGTGGTGGAAGAGTCCGCCCGTTTACTGGAAGCCATGGGCGCGGAACCCCGCATCTTTAACCCTCGCGGCCTGCCTTTGGCCGATGCCGAAGGTGACTCGCACCCCAAAGTTCAGGAGCTGCGAGAGCTGGCGCAATGGGCTGAAGGCATGGTGTGGTGCTCCCCGGAGCGCCACGGCGCCATGACCGGCATCATGAAAACCCAGATCGACTGGATTCCGCTGTCTATGGGCGCCGTTCGTCCCACTCAGGGCAAGACCCTTGCGGTGATGCAGGTGTGCGGTGGCTCCCAGTCGTTCAATGTGGTGAATCAGTTGCGGGTGCTTGGCCGGTGGATGCGAATGGTGACTATTCCTAACCAGTCGTCCGTAGCCAAAGCCTTTATGGAGTTCGATGACAACGACCGCATGAAGCCGTCCTCCTACTACGATCGCATCGTGGATGTGATGGAAGAACTGGTGAAGTTCACCCTGCTGACTCGCGACCGCAGCGACTACCTGACCAACCGCTATTCCGAGCGCAAGGAAAGCGCTGAAGAGTTATCAAAACGTGTTAACCAACGGTCCATCTGAGGGGTAGTCATGAGCCAAAATAGAGAAGCCGCAAGCACTGCCTCAGAAGGCATGGACCTGTTCGGCCGCTACCTGTCGGTCTGGGTAGCGCTAGCCATTATTGCCGGCGTGGCGCTAGGCCAGCTTGCGCCTGGAATACCCGAAGCCCTGTCCCGCTTCGAATACGCCCAGGTGTCTATCCCTATCGCCATACTGATCTGGGCAATGATCTTTCCGATCATGGCGCAGATCGATTTCGGTGCGATTGTTGGTGTAAGAAAGGAGCCTAAAGGACTGGCGATTACCACCATCGTGAACTGGCTGATCAAACCCTTCACCATGTTCGCCATTGCCTGGTTCTTCCTGATGGTGGTGTTCGAGCCCTGGATTGCTCCGCAATTAGCGAGTGAATACCTGGCGGGCGCCATTTTGCTGGGTGCGGCACCT
The DNA here is from genome assembly GCF_031157525.1 of Marinobacter sediminicola. Classification (GTDB taxonomy): domain Bacteria; phylum Pseudomonadota; class Gammaproteobacteria; order Pseudomonadales; family Oleiphilaceae; genus Marinobacter; species Marinobacter sediminicola. The sequence continues at coordinate 65,917 of NZ_JAVIXR010000005.1, read as the reverse complement.
TGCACTGCGATGGTGTTCGTCTGGAGTTACCTGACCAAAGGCGATGCGGCCTACACACTGGTGCAGGTATCCCTGAACGACATCATTATGCTGTTTGCCTTCGCACCTATTGTGGTTTTCCTGCTGGGCATTTCCGACATTCAGGTGCCCTGGGATACAGTGATTCTGTCGGTTGTGCTGTACATCGTGATCCCGCTGGCTGCCGGCTATCTCACCCGCCGCACATTGATCGCCCGCCGTGGCGAGCAGTGGTACGACGAGGTATTCATGAAGCGGCTGGGGCCTATTACGCCAGCAGCGCTGATTGTCACTCTGGTGTTGCTGTTCGCCTTTCAGGGCGAGGTCATTCTGGAAAACCCGCTGCACATTGCGCTGATTGCCGTACCACTGACCATCCAGACGGTGCTGATTTTCTTCATCGCCTACGGCTGGGCCAGACTGTGGAAGGTTCGCCACTGCATCGCCGCACCCGGCGCCATGATCGGTGCCAGTAATTTCTTTGAACTGGCAGTAGCCGCAGCCATTGCGCTGTTTGGCCTGCAATCCGGGGCAGCATTGGCCACAGTGGTTGGCGTGCTGGTGGAAGTGCCTTTGATGCTGGTTCTGGTGCGTATCGCCAACAATACCCGAGATAAATTCCCGGCTTGACCCCCGCGCAGAGCCCCGGTGACTGGCCGGGGCTAGCTTACAAAGCACAGTGCCGGGGCTCACGACCTGTTCAGCTAACCACCACCCTGCTAATATCCCGCCCATCTTTCTTACCATTGAACCGCAAACCTCTGACCCGAACGGAACCAACAGAATGGATTTTCTCCAGGCTTTTTTCCTTGGCCTTATGCAGGGACTGACCGAATTTCTGCCTATTTCCAGCTCAGCCCACCTGATCCTTGTACCCGCATTTTTTGACTGGGTGGATCAGGGCGTTGCGTTCGACCTTGCGGTTCATGTGGGCACCTTGCTGGCGGTGGTGATTTACTTCCGCACGGACGTGTTCAGCATCGCGCGGGACGGCCTCATGTCCATAGGCCGGCGCCGCGTAGTCGGCCAGGGCGCTCTGGCGTTATATATGGTGATTGGCACAATCCCGGCTGGTCTTGCAGGATTGGCGTTACTGGACATTATCGATAACGAACTGCGTGCGGTAGAAATCATCTTTGCCACCACCCTGTTCTTCGGTCTGCTGCTGGGCGTTGCGGACTGGATGCCAAAGCGCCAACGTTCGATAGACTCTCTGAACTGGAAAGACGCTTTACTGGTAGGTATCGCACAGGCCATCGCCCTTGTACCGGGCACTTCTCGTTCTGGAATTACCATAACTGCTGGTTTGTTCCTGGGCATGAGCCGGGAAACCGCCTCCCGCTTCTCGTTCCTGCTGGCCATTCCCATTACCGCTCTGGCATCTGCAGTTAAGCTTCTGGAAGTAGCGACTTCGGATATTGCCGTGGACTGGAGTGCATTTCTGGTAGGGGGCGTTACATCCTTCGTTATTGCCATTACCGCTATCCACTTCTTCCTGAAATGGCTGAACAAGGTGGGCATGTGGCCTTATGTTATCTACAGAGTCATTCTGGCTGGGGTTATTTACGCGGTGTTGATGTAGGCACTGTGAGGTCTTGCTGAGGCCAGCACCGTGTCCGAAGCAGATAGCGGGCTGCGCCTCCCAAAAATGTGCGGAGCCATGGATGGCGGAGCCCAAGCGCCACATGGATGTGCCGAAGGAGCGTTTTTTGGGAGGCGCAGCCCGCTATCTGCAAACACCAAAGCCTAGCAGGCCTCCAACGGCGCATAAGCCAGCACCAACCACTTAGCCCCTTCGTCAAAATTCACCTGCACCCTTGTGTGGTGCCCGGTGCCTTCAGCATTCATCACAACTCCTTCGCCGAACTTGGGGTGCCGAACACGCTGCCCCAGGCTGAAACCGGTCTGCTGGGCAGAGTCCTGGCTGAACAGGCCTTCGTTAGGGCGATCCATCATGGCCGGGCGGGTTACCGTATTACGTAGGCGCACCTCCTGCAGGCAATCGCCGGGAATCTCCCGAACGAAGCGGGAAAGCGCGTTGAACTTCTCCTGACCGTACAAACGGCGGGATTCGGCGTAGGTAATCACCAACTTTTTCATGGCCCGGGTGATGCCTACATAGGCCAGCCGCCGCTCTTCCTCCATGCGCCCCGGCTCTTCCAGAGACATGCTGTGGGGGAACAAACCCTCTTCAACACCGGCAAGGAATACCAACGGGAATTCCAAGCCTTTAGCGGAGTGCAGGGTCATCAACTGCACGCTGTCTTCGTGGTCTTCCGCTTGGGATTCACCAGCATCCAGTGCAGCCTGGGCAATAAACTCCGAGAGCGGGTCCACACCCTCTTCCACATCAAAATCTGCAAGGGCGTTCACCAGCTCTTCCAGGTTCTCCACCCGCGCCTGAGCCTTCTCGCCTTTTTCACTGGCGTGATAGTCCTTCAGGCCGCTGGCTTCGATGGTCTGCTTCATAAGCCCATGAAGCGACGCGCCTTCAGCCATCGCAGACAGCTCTTCTATAATATCGAGGAACGCCTGCAGCCCGGTTTTGGCGCGACCTTTCACCTGCCCGGCCGCCAGCAATCGCTCGGCCGACTCCCATAGAGATATGCTCAGGTTGCTTGCATATTCACGCAGTTCCGCCAGGCTTTTTGCGCCTATGCCACGAGTGGGCAAGTTCACCACTCGCTCGAAGGCTGCATCGTCCCGCCGGTAGTGCACCAAACGCAAGTAAGCCAAGGCGTTGCGGATTTCCTGGCGGTCGTAAAAGCGCAGGCCGCCGTACACCCGGTAAGGGATGCCCTGGCGCATCAGGGACTCTTCCAGCACCCGGGATTGGGCGTTGGAGCGGTACAAGATGGCGGATTCGCTACGCAGGTTGCCTTCATTGGCCCAGCTGGAGATGCTGTCGGCGATATAGTTGGCTTCGTCCTGCTCGTTGAATGCTGCGTACAGACTGATGGGCTCACCTTCCACGCCATCTGTCCAAAGCTCTTTACCGAGCCTGCCCTGGTTGTTGGCAATTACGGCATTAGCAGCTTTCAGAATCAGCTGTGTAGAGCGGTAGTTCTGTTCCAGGCGCACCAGCCGGGAGTTCGGAAAATCCCGTTGGTATTGCTGGATGTTCTCGATTTTGGCCCCGCGCCAGCCGTAAATGGACTGGTCGTCATCACCCACCACGGTCAGCGGCACGCGATGGCCGGCCAGCACCTGCAGCCAGGCATACTGAATGGTATTGGTATCCTGAAACTCGTCCACCAGAATATGCTGAAACCGCTGTTGGTAATGGGCCAGCAATTCCGGCCGGTGCAGCCAGAGTTCGTGGGAACGCAGCAGCAACTCGCCAAAGTCCACCAGACCACTCTGTTGGCAAAGTTCTTCGTATCGGCGGTACACCTTCACCATAGTGGAAGTGAAGTGATCCCCCGGGTTTTCCTGAATATGATCGGCCCGCAACCCTTCGTCTTTCTGGCTGCTGATAAACCATTGAGCCTGCTTGGGCGGGAACTGGCTCTCATCGATCTGCGCCTCCCGCATCACCCGCTTGACCATACGCAGCTGATCATCGCTGTCCAGCACCTGAAAGTTCTCCGGCAGCCCGGCATCCTTCGAATGCGCCCTTAGCAAACGGTGGGCGATACCGTGGAAGGTGCCAAACCAAAGGCCGCGAGACGGAATATTCATCATCTCTTCGATGCGGTAACGCATTTCTTTGGCGGCTTTATTGGTAAAAGTGACCGCCAAAATCCCCGTGGGTGGAACACGATCCACCTGCATCAACCACGCTATCCGGTGCACCAGCACCCGGGTTTTGCCACTGCCGGCACCCGCCAGCACCAGCAGGTGGTCATTCTGTGCCGTAACTGCCTCACGCTGGGCATCATTCAGAGAATCTATAATGTGGGAGACATCCATGGGGAAATCACTGTAGTCCGGAGAATGGGGAATTCAGGTTGTGGATTATAACAAGTCGAAGCCAAGCCTGCCCCGATCCCGCTCGCTAACCTAATGTTTAGACTCGCTTCACTATAAAGTTACTGCAAAATCAGCCGACAACAGAAGATAACAGTACGAAACACAATCACCATTTCGTCTACCCATAGCAACCTATATGATCGTGCCGCCACGCTGGGTTGTTCCGTCAGGAAAAGACTATGCTGTCATCACTTAAAATCTCACAAAAACTTGGCTTACTGGTCAGCATTGCCATCCTCGCATTCGTGATCAGTCAGGGCTTCGCATTTATAACAGAACGCTCCAACTCTGAGCGCCTGAGCGAGGTAAAAGATCGCCTTTATCCAACGCTGGAGCTGACCACCATCAACGAAGGCCAGTTGAAGTTGATGGAGCAACAAATCAGTGGTGCAGTTACCACGGGGGACGACCAGCAACTGGAAGCAACCCAGGCGTATCGAGACACCATTGCGACCAACCTGGAACAAATTGCGGAACTGAGCCCCGCCCAAGCCAGCAACATCCAAAAGCTGAGCCGAGACCTCGACAATTACTACGACAACGCGTCGCGCCTTGCCACCTCCATAATTGACGGCACCGCCGACTTCACTCGCATTGGTGACGACGCGGCCCGCAACGCAGCGCGCCTGGAGCAGCTACAGGCCGGCCTGAACACCATGCTTGAAAACAATCGGGCGCGGTTCCAGAGCGCTATTTCGGAAACCGCCGAAGCCTCAAGCAACGCCCAGACTCTGGCACTGATTATCCTGGTCTCTACGGTTGTTGTGCTGATTGCAATCAGCCTGGTGATCGGCCGCTCCATATCCGCCAGCCTTACCCAGATTATCGACTCCCTGAAGAACATGGCTTCCGGCGAAGGTGACCTGACCCGGCGCCTGAACTACGAAGGCCGGGATGAGCTCCGTGAACTGGTTAATCAATTCAACCTGTTCGTTGCCAAGCTGCATAAATCGTTTGCCACTATCAGCGATGACGTGAACGGACTGAACACCGCCACAGGCCATCTGACCAATGCCAGCCGAGCAAACCTTGAGCGCATCAGCAGCCAGGCCCAGGCGATTTCTTCTACCCGTAATTCTGTGGATGAGCTGGTAAAAAGCGTTGAAGAAGTTGCCGGTTTTGCTTCAAGTGCATCGGATCAAACCCAGGACGCTGCGCGCTTCGCCCAATCAGGCCAGGAGAAAGTGCAGAATAACGTCGCGACCATCCGCGAGCTGGTCGGCGACATTGAAAAAACTGCGGGCCTGGTGAACCAGTTTGATGAGTTCTCCGCCCGGGTTGGCGGCCTTCTGGACACTATTCAAACCGTTGCAGAACAAACCAACCTGCTGGCTTTGAACGCTGCCATTGAAGCCGCCCGCGCGGGCGAACATGGCCGAGGTTTCGCAGTTGTGGCTGATGAAGTGCGCGGGCTTGCCGTGCGCACCCATAAAGCAACGGAAGAGATTCAGAGCGTAATTTCCGAACTTTCCAAGCTTTCGTCTTCCGCGGTCACCTCCATGAAAGCCAGTGTGAACAAGGCCCATGAAGGCGTGGAAGCGACCACTGAATCCGGCGAGATCCTGTCCCGCATTCTGCAAAACGTGCAGCAGATAAGCGAACTGAACGAACAGATTGCGGCCGCGACCTACGAACAAAGCACCACATTCAATGAAGTAACCACTTACATGACGGACATGCACCGGAATGCCGAGGCAGTCATGGAAAGCACCGATGAGCTGGATAACGTGAGTCGCGATATTCAGAGCGTCAGCAACGGCCTGCAAACCGTTGCCAGCCAGTTCCGCGTGTAAATTAACCTCGATAATGTACGGATTAAAGCCCCTATGAAGAAATTGCTACAACTCGCACCACTGGCGCTCGCTGTTGCGGCCGGTTCCGCTTCTGCCCAAAGCACAGAAGACACATTGGCCCGCATGCAACAGCAGCTCGACGCTATGCAGCAACAGGTTAACTCGGCTAAAAATGACAGTGTTCGTTTTAACGGTTTCTTCAGCACCGGCGTAGCACGCGCAAGCAACGATGCCGGTTACGCTGGCATAACGGAAACGACCAGCGTGAATGATCTCAGCTTGATAGCTCTGCAGGGCACCTTTGACGTGACTGAAAAGAGCCAGGCAGTGCTACAGCTCGTTGGCCGTGGCGCTGATGACTGGGAGCCGCAAATAGAGTGGGCCTATCTGAGCCATCGCCCCACCAACAATCTGCAGTTGCGAGCAGGTAAAATGCGCATTCCGTTCTTTATGTACTCCGATTCATTGGAAGTCGGTTACTCTCAGCCTTGGGCTCGCCCGCCACAAAGCGTTTACGGCCCTATCGCAATCACCAGTTATGTGGGTGCTGATGCGACATACAACTTCAATTTTGATGACTCATCTCTTACAGTAAACGCTTTCACCGGATTTACTGATGAGGATGGCACAACCGGGGAAGTTCAGCTTCGCAATATCGGGGGTGTAAACCTGACATGGACTGATTATGTCTGGACTTTGCGTGCTGTTGCAGCGACAGCTGAAGCAGATATTGATGCAACCCGCTTAAAAGCGCTTGTCCCACCAACCATCACCGTTAACAGCGTGTTGGCCGACGGTGAACGAGGTAACTTCTATGGCATTGGCGCAAGCTATGATGACGGCAGCTGGCAGATCATCTCGGAAGTCACTCGAGTAGAATTAGACGGCAAGTTCGCTGATACCGATTCTGCCTATCTGTCGATTGGCCATCGTTTTGGCAGCTGGACGCCCTACATCGCCGCTGGCTGGACCGAAAGCAAGGATGAAGACGAGCGCAAAGGTCTCTTCATCAATATTCCGAGCCAGGGTGTTGTGGTTCCTGAGTCAATCCTCAACTATCAGCGTACGGATTACAGTGTCGGCACACGTTGGGACATCACCCCCGGGGTTGCGATCAAGGCAGACATAACGCACGTTCGTGGGCTTGATAAAGGTTATGCCAATCTGAATACCCAATATATGCTCTCGAACGATACTAGCAGCACCAACGTCTACACCATTAAACTTGACTCGGCATTTTAACGGAGGCACCCATGAAAAAGCTTAGCCTGATATTTGCGGCCAGCTTGCTGGTCAGCCCCCTTGCAATGGCCGACGTTGTCGTAATTGGTCATAGTGCTGGCCCGGACAGCATCACCGAAAACCAGGTCCGCGATCTGTACCTCAACCGTAGCAACCAACTGCCCGACGGACAGAAAGCGACCCCATTTGAAATGGCCGGAGGCGATCCGGTTCGCGCCCAGTTCCACGACAAGGTAACCGGGCGCAACGATGCCCAGCTCAAAGCCTTCTGGTCAAAACAGGTATTCACTGGCCGCGGCCAGCCACCTGCAGAAGTTGGTAGCGCTGCGGCAATGAAAGCCCAGGTCTCATCAACACCCGGCAGCATCGGCTACATTGATGAAGCCGACGTAGACAGCTCTGTGAAGGTTATCCTTACGCCTTAAACAGCTGCCAGCAACAAAGAAGGCGAGCCCACGGGCTCGCCTTCTTTGCTTAAGTCAAAGCCTTCAGATCAAAAACCTCTTGGCACGGTCTGCGCCTCAACAAACTCGAACAACCCTTCAAGCCCGCCTTCGCGCCCGGTTCCTGACGCTTTCATGCCACCAAAAGGTGCCTCAGGCGTCGGCCCTGTGCCGGTATTCCAACCCACATGGCCAAACCGCAGTCCGGCAGCAACCCGCTGCGCACGCTCTGCATCCGCTGTGAACACATAGGAAGCCAGGCCAAATTCCGTGTCGTTACCTGCCGCGATCACCTCCTCCTCGGAGCGGAAGCTCGCTATAGGCACCAAAGGCCCAAAGGTCTCTTCCCGGGAGCAGCACATCTCCGGCGTTACGCCAGAAATCACCGTAGCCGGGAAGAACAGGTGGCCCTCGCCCAGATCGCCGGGCTGTTTGCCTGCAACCAGTGAGGCGCCTTTGTTCAGGGCGTCTTCCAGATGGCGCTTCACCTTGTCGAAGCCGGCTTTGTTAATCAGTGGGCCAAGATCAACATCGCCTCCAATGCCATCGCCTACCGTCATCTTGTTCACGCGCTCTGCGAGCTTCGCGCCAAAGGCATCCATCACCTTTTCATGAACAAAGATGCGGTTTGCGCACACACAGGTCTGCCCGCTACCACGGAATTTGTTGGCAATCAGGTTGTCTGCAGCTGCGTCCAGATCCGCATCGTCGAACACGATAAACGGCGCGTTACCACCCAACTCCAAAGCCAGCTTTTTAATTTGGTCAGCGGTATCCACAACCAACTTACGACCCACTTCTGTGGACCCGGTAAAGCTCAACATGGGCACATCCGGGCTCTCGCATAGAACCTTGCCAATCACACTGGCCTTGCCCATCACCAGGTTCACCATGCCATCAGGCAGGTTCACATGCTTGTCGATCAAATCGAACAGCGCAATCATGGTCAGCGGTGTTTCGCTCGCCGGCTTGATCACGGAAGGGCAACCTGCCGCCAGGGCAGCCGAGAGCTTCTTGGCAATCATGCCAATGGGAAAGTTCCAGGGCGTGATGAGTGCGGTAACGCCAACAGGGCGGTAATGGACTGTCCAGGTGCAGTCACGGGGTTTCCCCGGGAGTTCGTGGGCATCCAACGCTTGAATGTTTTTGGAGCAGTAGTCAAAAAAACCCGCGGCGTAATCTACTTCACCCTGGGCCTCGTTCAGCGGCTTACCGTGCTCCAGGCACAGAATCCGCCCAACCTCTTCCTTGTTCGCCCTGAGCGCATCGCGGATCTCTTCCAGCCATTTCCTGCGGGTGTCGATGCTGTAGGGGCTGGTCAGTTGCAGTGCAGACTTGCCCGCTTCGATCGCCGCCTTCACCTCACTTTCAGGCATGGAAGCAACCTGCGCAATCACCTTGCCCGTTGCCGGGTTGTATACATCAAAGGTGTTGCCCTGTTCATTGTCAGTCCAGCGACCGCCGATGTAGCCAGTCATCTTTCCCAGCAGTGGTGACTCGATCATTTCGGCTCCTGCTCAGTCAGTAACGACACCCACAAAGGTGCACGGTTATATGAATTGAATCCGACCTTCATCTTGGATGCTGAATCACTACCTGTAAAGTCGACAGCTCGGCTTTTGACCAATCCCAATCTGTGCCTATACTCCCAAGTGCCTATACTCACAGTGTCTGCATTCACAGCAACTGAGTCATGCCGCTGCAGCACCGGAAACCAGGAGGTCGGATAATGAAAGCATTTTTCCATCCAGCTCAAGACAAGCATGCCCCCCAATCCTACTTCACCCGGGGTCAGATGCGTCAGCCTCAGGAGGTGCCGGATCGCACCCACCAAATGCTGGAGGGTTTGAAAGCGGCAGGCATACCGGTATTACAGCCTTCTGATCAGGGCGCCCGGCCGATTGCCAAGGTGCACGACCTGGGGTATCTGCGCTTTCTCGAGTCTGCTCATCGTCGCTGGAAGAAAATGGACGACTGGGGGGAGGAAGTCATGTCCAACATCTTCGTTCGCTCCCCGAACCACCTCACAGGCATTCTGGCAGAAGCGGCACGGTATCAGGCAGACGGCAGCAGCCCCATTGGAGAGCACACCTGGGAAGCGGCTTACTGGTCGGCTCAGACCGCTCTTGCTGCAGCCGACGCGCTCATGGCAGGAGATCGCACCTCCTACGCGGTGTGCCGCCCACCAGGCCACCATGCTCGCAAGGATTCCGCGGGTGGTTTCTGCTACCTCAATAATGCCGCCATTGCCGCTGAGCACATGAAATCCCGGTTCCCTCGCCTGGTTATTCTGGATCCCGACATGCACCACGGCCAGGGCATTCAGGAAATCTTTTACGAGCGCAATGATGTGCTCTACATCTCCATTCACGGCGACCCAACTAACTTTTACCCGGTGGTATCTGGTTTCGAGAATGAGCGTGGCGAAGGCGAGGGTTACGGTTACAACATCAACCTGCCCATGCCCCACGGTTCATCAGAGGAAGATTTTTTCGTAAAAGTCGAGGAGGCTGCGGCGGCTATCAAGCTGTTCCAGCCAGACGCACTGATTCTGACGCTCGGCTTTGACATCTATAAAGATGATCCGCAGGCCAAAGTGTCAGTAACGTCGGAAGGCTTTTGCAGGCTTGGCACACATATGAACCAGCTCGGCCTCCCTACACTGGTCGTGCAGGAAGGCGGCTATGATCTGGATAGCCTGAGCGAGAACGTACAACAGTTCTTCAAAGGTATGGGCTGCTGAAACTCTATGAGGCGGGCGCGTAAACTTTAACGTTTTCGTGCCCTTCTGCTTTCAGGTGCACCGCATGCATCCGGCTCATTGCGCCGCGGTCACAATAAAGCAGGTACTGGCGGTTAACGGGAAGCTCAGGGATCCTGCGGTTCAACTCGTAAAACGGGATCTTCATAATCTCGTTGCCGGTGAGCATTAAAGGAGACTGCTCCCCCTCAGACGGATGGCGCACATCAATTATCACGTCGCTTACTGCGGGCGTCTTTACCAGCTCCACATCTTCGGGTGTGGTGGTGGTATCCAGCAAATCACTGACCAGTGTTTCTTCACGGGCTTCAATAGCTTGCGCCAGAACCAGCGGATCCATCTCGGCCTCATCGGCCTCGACCCGGTACAAGCGGGCCCGGGTAGTCGGCTTCTGGGAGATAACACCACAATACTCAGGCATGTTGCGCGCGTAGGCCTCAGTGCCAATTTCCCGCGCAAGCTTTATGATGGCTTCCTTGTCCATCGCAATCAATGGGCGCAAAACCACTTCGTCGCTGGCCCGGTCAACAACGTTCAGGTTGGTCAAAGTCTGGCTCGATACCTGGGCTACCGCATCACCCGTCACCAGCCCAGCGGCGTTATTGCTGCGCGCAAGCTCACTCGCGGCTTTCAACATTTGCCGCTTGAGCACCACGCCCCAATGCCGGTGACTAACCGACTTCATGATTTCTTCCACCACGCCATCAAAAGGCACGGAGATAAACTTGGCCCCATGGGAAGCTCCGTAACGGCTCCACACGTAGTGAACCACTTGGCGCACACCCACTTCGTGAGCTATGCCACCAAGATTGAAAAACAAAAAGTGACTGCGCATACCCCTGCGCAACATCAGGTACGCGGCGACCGATGAATCGTAACCGCCCGAGACCAGCGTCAACACATTCTCGACACTGCCCAGCGGATACCCCCCCAGGCCACGGTGCTTGCGATTGGCAATGTGGAATTCGTCATCCCGCACCTCGATGCGCACCTCCACCTCGGGTGAACGCAAATCCACACTGGCACCGGAAGCAGAAAGATACAGCTCGCTGCCCACAAAGCGCTGGAGATCCATTGAGCGGAAATCATGCTTTCCATGGCGGCGCGCCCGCACCGCAAACGTTTTTCCGTCGAGGCGGCCAGCAAAAGCTGCCACTGCTTTTTCGGCAATGTCCTCAAGGCTGACAAGCGGGAAGGCGGCTATTTCCTGAATGGTGGAAATACCAGGGATGCGCATGAGCTCATCCACAGCCACACCCTCCAGACCTCGGCCATCGGGCACATCAACATCCACTCGGTCCCAGCTGCCTTCAACTAAAATACTCTCATCAAGCCGGGTCAGAATTCTACGGATGTTCTGGCGCAGCTGACGCATCTGGCGACGACGAACAGGCTTGCTCTTGATAGCAATCTCAGAGGCAGGACGGATAAGAAGTTTCATAAATGGGCGTTTTGTCGAATGGTGTATGATCAGGAGAGCGCATAGTGTAACGCTTTGGCGTTATGCCTCAAAATCGGGTATTACCACAACACTCAGGAGCTTTTCCATTCATGACCGCACCCACCATCAATGCTCTCGTATCCCCAGAGGGCAGCTTGGAAATACTGTCCAATCACGAAGTCAATCTGCTCAAAGACAAAAGCGTGGGCGGCCTTTACCAGCTGTTCAGACAATGCGCTCTGGCCGTGCTGAATACGGGCGCGGTTACAGATGACTGTCTGGACTTGATGGAGACCTATGCGGATTTTGATATACGACTGATTCCACAGCCCCGGGGCCTTAAGCTGGAGCTGATTAATGCCCCAGCGCACGCGTTTGTGGATGACGAAATGCTTCTGGCCATTCGGGAGCACCTGTTCTCGGTTCTGCGAGATATTGTTTACACCCATTCCACACCCAAGTTTGCGGGGATTCTGAAAGGTAATGGGCCTGAAGACCTGACCAACATGGTTTTTCATATATTGCGGAATGCCCGGGCTCTGAAAACCGGCCGCCAGCCCGATCTGGTTGTATGCTGGGGCGGGCACTCCATCAGCCATGAGGAATACCAGTACAGCAAGGAAGTGGGCCACCAGCTTGGCCTGAGAGAGCTTAGCATATGCACCGGATGCGGCCCGGGTGCCATGAAGGGCCCCATGAAAGGGGCTACCATTGGCCACGCAAAACAGCGGGTTAAAAACGGTCGTTATATTGGCATTACCGAGCCAGGCATTATTGGTGCAGAAGCGCCCAACCCCATCGTGAATGAACTGATTATCATGCCGGATATCGAAAAGCGCCTGGAAGCCTTTGTGCGCTGCGGCCACGGCGTTATTGTTTTCCCCGGGGGCGTTGGTACCGCTGAAGAAATTCTCTACCTGCTGGGTATCCTTCTGCACCCGGACAATGCTGACCTGCCCTTCCCGGTGATTTTTACTGGCAGAAAGGAAAATGCTGAGTACTTCGAGATGATCGACAAGTTCATCCGCACCGCGCTCGGAGATGAAGCCGCCAGCAAGTACGAAATTATTATCGATGACCCCGTGCGGGTGGCGCAAACCATGAAAAAGGGCCTAAAAGACGTCGAAACTTTCCGTCGTGCCATGCAGGATGCATATTATTTCAACTGGATGCTGAAGATCGATCCGGTATTCCAGCTGCCATTCGAGCCAGATCACGAAAACATGCTGGCCTTGGAACTACACCGTGATCAGCCAGTGCATCTGATCGCTGCCAATCTGAGAAAGGCATTCAGTGGCATAGTGGCCGGAAACGTAAAGGATGGGGGTATACGAAAGGTGCAGGAGAAGGGGCCTTTTGAGATCACTGGGGATCCGTCTTTGATCGAGCCTCTTGAAGCTATGCTGGAACAGTTTGTTGCGAATAACCGCATGAAGCTGCCCGGGTCTTCGGCTTATCGGCCAAGCTACCGAATCGTCAATACAGCAGCGTGAACTGCTGTATTGACATCATAACGCTTACTTGCCGCCAGCGGGCAGGCTTGCATAGTACGCTGCCAGGTTAGCAATATCTGCGTCACTGAGGGCAGCTGCCTGGCCTTGCATGATGGCTGCCATTCCGCCGTTGCGCTGCTTATCCTTGTATGCTTTCAGCGACGAGACCAGATACTGCTCGTGCTGGCCCGCCAGGTTCGGATACATTGGAATCTGGGCGATTCCGTTCTGGCCATGACAAGCTGCACAAACTGCTGCTTTTGCCTTACCTGCCGCCACATCACCGGCCGCGGAAGATACTGCAGGAACGGCAGCACTCAGGGCGAAAAGACCTGCAACTGCATAGTGTTTAAGTTTCATTATGGTTAACCTCTCATCATCGTTTTAAGTATTGCTTCTAGGTATTCTAAACCTAATGGAGAACTGGCCAGAAGTTATAGCACAGACGTAACATGGCGCAAATGCCATAGATCAATGCGATACCTTCAAGAATCGCCTTCCTTGACGTTTATCCAGTTACAGGCGCCATGCAAACAAAAAACCGCACCAGAATGCGTTTTACCGCCCGGAGACACCACTAATGTCTGTAGAGGTTCAAGAGCTTCCCTGTCGTGAGGGCCTTATCGGCACACTGACCCTGAATTCCCCTACAACGCTGAATGCTTTATCCGAGGCAATGATCGCCCAACTAAGGAATTGCCTTGCGCGCTGGGCTGATGATGAACGCATCTGTGTTGTATTGATACGCGGCTCTGACAAAACCGGATTCTGCTCTGGCAGCGACCTGCGCGAGCTTTATCAATCGATAACGGAATCAAAAAACAACGAAGCTGCTTTCAGCATAGTGAGGCACGAATACGAACTGATTTATGCCCTGCGCAGATTCCCCAAGCCGGTCGTTGCGCTCGGGCATGGGCTCATTATGGGCAGTGGGCTCGGCCTGTATTCTGCTTGCCGGTACCGATTGCTTACACCAGACGCTGCACTCGCCACGCCGGCCATGTCTATTGGGCTGTTTCCGGGCGTGGGTGCCAGCTGGTTTCTCAATCGCTTGCCCGGCCGTCTCGGGTTATTTATGGGCCTGACCGGTGCCCACCTGAATGTGAGCGACGCCCTGCGCGTTGGGCTGGCAGACATGGCATTACCAGACTCCAATCATCAGGGATTGCTATCAAGCTTGCAGGCGGAGCGCTGGAGTGGCAACAGAGCTGCCGATGACAGCCGCCTGTTTCGTCTGTTAAGCCAGGCAGAAACTCAGGATTACCCGGCGCTGACCGCCAGCCAACTGGAGTTGCACGAACGTGATATTGCGAGGCTGTGCGCGGGCTCCAGTTTGCCCGAGATAGTAGATCAACTGCTGGCTGTCCGTAACGATTCTGAATGGTGGCAAGCCAGCGTCAAAACTCTCAAAGGCGGTTGCCCGGTTTCGGCTTGGCTAATCTGGAACCAGCTTCAAAAAGCTCAGCAGATGTCATTGAAAGATGTATTCCGGATGGAACTGGCCATGGCTTGGGAGTGCGTGCGCAGGCCCGATCTGGCAGAAGGTATTCGGGCCCGGCTGATTGATCGGGACCAAAGCCCGCAATGGTCATTCTCCCGCATCCGTGACGTGCCCGATGCGGTTATTGATGCGCACTTCCTGCCCGTATGGGATGATCAGACCGACCCCATGCACCTGGAATGATCCTTGGCATTGCTGAAGTCTTTATAAGTTAGCGCCGGCCTGTACCAGCAACATTTCCAGGTCCTGGTGGTTATTTGTGCGAGCCACATCGAGCGCTGTTTCGCCGTTCTCTGCCCGAAAGTTTACATCAGCACCTGCCGCAAGAAGCATTTCTGCGGTCAGCAGGTCGCCAGTTGCAACCACCTTCATCAGCAGTGATTCACCATCCTGACTGACATTAACGTTTGCGCCAGCTGTCAGCAGAATTTTCACGACCGAAAGCTGCCCCGTCTCCGCAGCGCGTATAACCGGTGTAAAGCCCTTCATGTCGGTCGCGTTGACCTTTGCACCACCAGACAGCAACAAGCGCGTAAGCCGGCGATCACCTTGTTCCGCAGCAACCATTAGCGGCGTAACCTGATCGCTCTCGGCAAGATCGGGATTCGCGCCCTGGCTTAGCAGGTACCATACAACACGATCCGCCTTCCCTCGCACAGCCGCCATTAGCGGTGTGCCGTTTCCGGTCAAGGTATTCAGCGGCGCACCCGACTCCTTCAGCCTTTTCACTGCATCGAAATCTGCTTCCGCTGCTGCTTGATAAAGATCCGACCCCAGAGCATTTTCCGCCTGTTGATCCAGATTTGCAGGCGTTTCTCGGGAAGCACATCCCGTCACAGACAGAAGGCCTGCCGCCAGTAAAAGAACAGATAGGAGGAGCGAGCGGTGGGAGAAGCCGATTCCCTTGGCCATAACGAGCAGTCTCTATCAGGAAAGTGTGGCCTATTTTGCGCAGGTGGCCCTGACAATTAAATCGAGCGGGTCACAACTCTGGCCCCTTCTGCAGAAGTTCACGGGTAACCTGACGCAAACGATCTTCACCGTCACGCTGCCCCGAACATAACCCTTCACGTTGGAGCTCCGGCCAATCCAGGCCTTGAAGCACTGCCCGACACCACAAATTCGCCTCATCATGCCTTCGAAGCCTGCTTGAAACACCGGAAACCATACTCAATTCCCGCAATACCGGAAGCATCAGCCGGAAGCCCCGGTGACCCTCAGAAAAATTTTGCAGGTCCCGTATATCTGCTGCATCTGGCTTGCACTCTGATGGCAAGCCGGCCGTTACATCGAGCAGCAGCTCCGGCTCCAAATCTTTCCAGCTTAGTGGCACAAGTGTCAGCCAGTGTCGCGCCAGCCGAGCCCTCACCTGCGAAACCAAAGTGACAGCTCCTGCGCTGTGAGCCTGAAGCATTTGCACCGGATACTCTCCGCTGGTCGCCTCCTGCTGGAGCCCAAGGCGCACAAACTCCAGCCCGCAGGACGCCCAAAAAGTGTAAAGATCGGAATTGCCGCCAAAACTGGTGCCCGTAAAATCCAGACCTTCCAGTTCTGCACTCTTGGCCGCTTCAGCAACCAGCCGGTTTCCAAGCCCTAAGCGCCGGGCCTGAGCAGATACCGCTATGCGGATAATCCGCAAACCCCGCTGGCTGGCGGCTTCAGGGAACCCGCTGTGGCTGGCCAGAGATTGGGGCAGAAGATGCCCTCGCACCCTGCGCTTGCCGCTGGCGACCAACTCTGCCAGTTCATCACTTAAACCACCTTCCACAGCACCCCAAAGCACGCCCAGTGTCTTACCGTTCACGGTAGCTCGCCAACTTCTGGCTGCAGGGTCATCCAACCACTGCCGAAGGTCTGCGGGCGTTGTGCGGTAATGGGCGTCCACCAATAAGCCAAATGCCTCCGCCAGCTCGGCCTCTGAAGCCCGGGCTGGTTGCCAGGGCTCAATCACAACTTCGCTCGCCGCTATGTCTGGCAGCCCAACCGGCTGGTACTCAGCGCCCAACAAGAAAAGATCAGATACAAGAGTTTCCAATGGATCACCATCTGCCCAGCGCACCGGCTCAGAAAGCGCTTGTGACTGCCACTGAGGCGTCTTCTCATCAAGAATCAGGCGAAAGCGGATAGCAAATCCCCGCCCAGCGCCTTCGTAGCCATGCACGGTGGAGGCAAAGGCCACCCGCGGCCAACCCAGAAGAACACGCTTTAACAAGGGCACGGGGATTGCGGCGGCTTCATCCACCATAACCACCTCAGCCTCCGGCTTTTCCCGCAGCAAATCCCGGATCGGCAAAAACCGTAGCTGGGCGCCGGTCACGGTTTCAATCAGATCGTTACCCGCTTCCAGCACGTCTGCGCCCAGGGTTTCCCGAGCGTGCTCAAACAGTGTATTTACATTATCTCTCGAAGGGGCGGTTACCAGAATGTTCCGACGCCCCTGTTGCAGCAGTTGTGCCGCAGCCATTCCCAAGGCAGCAGATTTGCCTCGCCCCCGATCGGCTGTCACCACTATTGGTCGCCGCCTGCGCCCAAGCCCGAAGGCTACCAGCTTACCGATCAACGCTTGCTGATCCGGTGTTGTGGTAACAGTAAATTCAGAGGTTGCGCTGAGCAGCTCCGGCAGGACCAATGCCTGCGGCGAACCGAGCTGCACCCGGATCACCGACGAATCTGCAGCCAGAATGCCCGCCAGCCGCTCAGCGAAAGGATGCAACTGATCGTGATCCAGACCCGTTCGGGAATAATCCGGATCAGCAAATTGCCCCCACTCCTCCAGCGACGGCATTAGCCAGAACAAAAAACCACCCGCCTTCAGCGTGCCCGAGAGCGCCGCAAACCCATCCGGCGGATTGCCCCGCCAGCCATCCCACACAATGACCGACGTTTCCCGCCCCAGCCACTGGCGTACTTTGGCAGACTGAATGCTGGTCAGGCGGTCGTCCGGGACATCACCAGCCTCTCCAACCCAAAGCCCGCCTTCCAGCTCCAAAGCAGGCAACAATGCCTGCAACCACTGCATGGCAAGATCGCGGGCGCCTTCCACCAACACCAGCCGCCGCTGCCCTGCAGCCGCAAGTTCGGCTTGAAGAGAACGCCATGCGTCCAGGTATGGCGAAAAGGTTTTCGTTTCCGGACTCATTAACTGAGGTCTATTCCATGAGACTTCAGATCACCAAGATCACAGTGCGCTAACGCCGCCTGATGCGTTGCACGCAACCGCACCCGAGGGGCCTTGCCCGCCTCAAAAGCTTCATGCCAGCGAACCGCACACAGGCACCAGCCGTCTCCGGCTTTCAAGCCGGGGAACCCGAACGCAGGAACCGGCGTACTCAAATCGTTCCCGCGAGCCTTGGAGAACTCCAAAAACTCGGCGGTCATCACAACACATACAGTATGCGATCCGTGATCATCCGGCCCTGTATTGCAGCAGCCATCCCGGTAAAAGCCGGTTTCCGGATCAGTGCTACATGTTTCCAGCTTTTCCCCAAGTACGTTTATCGATTTTTCAGTTTCCATGTTTACTCTCTCCGGCTTTGGGAGTTAGCAGCGAGGCAGAACCTTCTCCAAAATACGCTGTAAATACATCCATGTACGCTCGGCTCCGCCATCCATGGCTCCGCACGATTTTGGAGAAGGTTCTGCCTCGCTGCCCTCCAACTAATGAGGTGGATTCGCTTAGTTAATCAGCCATGTTAACGGCACAGGTACCCGTGCTACCAGTTGGCCAGTACAATAGCACCTATGCCAACAAAGACCCTTGAATCCCCCACCCTTGATCTGCCTGATTTTCTCACCGACGAACAACGGGCGATTATTACCGCCGGCTACGAGCACTCGGTAATCACAGCTGTCGCCGGCAGTGGAAAAACCTCCACGCTGGCCTGGCGCATTCGCTACTTGCTGCAGCAAGGGCACGACCCTGCGCGCATTCTGGTGCTTATGTTCAACCGCAGTGCCCGTGTGGATTTTGAACGGAAGCTGCAGGAGATTTGCCACCAGAGCGGGTTAGCACTGCCGGAGATACGCACCTATCACGCCATGGGGCTGCGACTTTACAAACGATTCGTGCGGGAAGGCTACCTGCCGGGGTTCTCCGATAAAATTCTGACCGAGCAGGAAATCAGCTTTCAGGTCTGGCTGTTGATACGGAGGCTGGCACCGGAGGATTTGGCGGACGAGATCCGACGCAACAAGAAAGACTTTGTAGAAACCGCAACCGGATTTATCGACATGGTGAAAACCACCCTGTCGCCCGCCGAAATAGTGTTTGAAGAACTGGGCTACTCAGAAAAGCACCGGTACCTGATTGACCTGTTCCATAGCTTCGAACAATGGCGCAAAGGGCAAAGCCGGATCAGTTTTTCGGATATGCTGTACGAACCGGTGATGGCCATACACCAGAATCCGCCTTTACAGCGACTGGTGGGCAACAAGATGGATCTGATTCTGGTGGACGAGTATCAGGACACCAACGAAATTCAGCACCTGCTGCTGCGTTATGTGGCAGGTGATCGGGCCCGGGTAACCGTGGTGGGAGATCCGGACCAGACTATTTACGAATTCCGCGGTGCCAAGCCGGAATTCATTCTCAAGCGCTTCAGCGACGAGTTTGAAAGCCCTCTGGAACAAACCCTCAGCTACACCTTCCGCTATGGCCATCGCGTGGCTCTGCTGGCCAACCATCTGATTTGCCACAACACCGGGCGCAAGGATGTACTGTGCCATTCCCACCCTTCCACGCCAGCCACGGAAATTGCCCTGCACCGGGTGGAGAATGACGCGGATGCCGTACTGCAGATACTTGGCGAAGAAGCAGAGAGCGCACTGGCCGATACTGCGATTCTGTTCCGGGTCTGGAGTCAGAGCGTGCCTATTGAGCTCAAGTTGCTGGCAAAGCAGATTCCCTATCGCATTGATGCGGGCAAAGGGGCGCTGTTCAGCCGTGAAGTTCAGGCCGTCACAGCATTGCTGAAAGTGGTTTCCGGCACACTGGAAAAGCTACCGGAAGAAGACCGGCTGGAGCTGGCTCGCCTGCTTCTGCGCTTCCCCCATGTTGGTCTTAAAGAACCGGAACTGGAGCAGTTAGCGCGCTTTCTCGCGGGCTTCGCCGGAGGCTGGCACGAGCGCTTGCTGGCGCTGGATTTTGGCGCGCTGGCGCCCATGGCAGCACGCAAACTACGAAAGCTGGGTGAGGTTCTGGCGCAATTGCGTGGCTATGCAGGCCCGGCAGCGGGGTTGATTACCGTTTATGCGGAGCACACAGATCTGTATGAGGGCGTTCGAAGCCTGGCGCTGACCCATGACAGCGCAGAGGAACGCATTGATACCATTCACGGCTTCCGCGAGTATCTGAAAGGCCTGGGTGAAGACGCAAAAGGTGCTCTTGCACACCTCAAAGCACTGCGCCAACAGGCCAGCGAGAAGCAGGCCGGCGGGGGTGTTTTACTCTCCACCATCCATCGCACCAAAGGGCTGGAATGGCAAAGGGTGATCATACCCGGGCTGCAGGAGAAGTACCTGCCACACAGCCCACGCCCTCAGGACGACGCAAGGTCCATTCTCGAAAGCGAGCGACGCCTGCTGTATGTCGCCATGACTCGCACCCGGCAATCATTGCATCTGATCACCCGGCCAGTAAGCAAGCAGCCCCATCTGGATGGCGATCAAGGGCCCAGTCGGTTTGTAGAAGAGTTCTGTTTTGATCTGGCGAGGGAGTTCGGAGGCTGGCTGGATGAGCGGACGCCAGATACCGATCGCTCACTGACACTGCAAACGACACTTACGCCAGTCAGCTCGCGCTATGCGCTGCAGGAAGGCATCGCCCTTGAAGGCGAAGGGAATACAAACACTGTCAGCAACGCTCCCCTATGGCACCTGTCGCGTCTCACTCATACTATTTTCGGCACAGGCACCGTCGTTGCTGAAGACGAAAGTTCTTTTGAGGTTCATTTTAGCGACGGTGAAAAGATGAACTTCAGTAAAAAAAGCGCGCATCTTTACTTTAGTGCTCCACCCGCGTGAATCACTGCACAGCACGGTGCATCGAAACATTCCCGCGTGGGTTTTCTAATGTAATCTTAATCATCAATTCTTTGTTTTTTGTACTTCTTTAGCCTAAATTGTTTAGCTAAGTGAGCATCCTGATTACTCAGCATGTTTAATAATAATCGAACAGGAGGTTCTGCATGAACATCATGCGCCCGATCGCAATGGCGGCCATCGCCAGTACTCTTGCCGCCCCAGCCTTGGCTGAGCGCACAGAGACGGTTTACATCAACCCGTTTGCCGCCTTTCAACTTTTTGACGATGACCGTGATCTGAGCGAGACAGGTACATTTGGTGCGGGACTGGAATACCGGTTCAGACCAAACTGGGCAGTTGAAGCAATCTATTCACGCGCAGATGCAGACCGTAAATATGTCGCCGGATCCTCTGATTTTGAAGAGCTTCGCATCGACGGCATCTACTATTTCGCACCTCAAAATGAAGCCTGGAACCCGTACGTTTCTCTGGGCGCCGGACACGCCGAGTTTGGCAAGGGTGATACCATCAGCTATCGCACAACGGGCACCGACCATGATGAGACCCGCGTAAACGTGGGCACTGGTTTCCGTTATAACGTATCAGATTCCATATCTGTGCGTGGTGATCTGCGTGAATTCCACGGCATCGACGAAAGCACGTTTGATACCCAGGTTTCTCTCGGTGTCAGCTTTGCGTTTAACCGCACTACTGGTAGTACGCCTGCTCCCGCGCCCCAGCGTACAACTGATTCAGACGGTGACGGCGTACCCGATTCCCGTGATCAATGCCCCAACACGCCAGCGGGTGCAACCGTTGACAGCACTGGCTGTGAACCGGATGCAGATGGCGACGGCGTAGCAGACGCACGGGATGCCTGCCCTGACACCCCACGCGGTGCCATGGTAGACAGCCGCGGTTGCGAACTGGATAGCGATAACGACGGTGTGGTCGACAGCCAGGATCTCTGCCCCAACACGTCTGCCGGCGCTACAGTGGACGCAACCGGGTGTGAAGGCGTAACCGAAACTATCGAGACCTTTACCATTGAGGTTCAGTTCCCGACCAACAGTTCTGTGATCGGCAATGCCTACGATGATGAGATTCGTCGTGTTGCAAACTTCCTGAAGGAAAATCCGGAAACTCTCGTGGAAATCGCTGGCCACTCCGATAACACCGGTAAGGCAAGCTACAACCAGTTCCTGTCACAGCGCCGCGCTGAAGCCGTTGCAGGCCGCTTGACTGGCCCTCTGGGAGTTGACCCGGCCAAAGTGAGTGCGAAGGGCTATGGTGAAGAAGAACCTGTTGCCACAAACGCCACCGCTGCAGGCCGTGCGGAAAACCGCCGGGTTGAAGCGCGCATTCAGGTTCGTCGTTAATTCGGCAATAAACTGAACACAGGCAAGTGAAGACAGCAAAGGCGCCCTAGGGCGCCTTTTTTTTAACGGCATCCAGCAGCAGATTTCTGGGTGTCAGAGATCGCTCACAAAAATGACCGATCCGCACCTGATAGCCCTGCTCCTCCAGAAAAACCGCATAGTCCAGAACCATCCATACCTCCAAAGGCCGGCGAAAAAGATGTCGGATAAGCTCATAGCGATGAACGTCCCGGTGGCGTTGCACGCCATAGGAAAGCCAGAATTCGAAATCCGTGTCTTTTGGCAAACAAAGCTGTTTTTTACTGGCAGCCCAATGGCAAAACTCAGGGAACCCATTTTTAATGAGCCTGGGTGGGTATGAAGGCGCGGAAAGATACTGATTCACCCCGCGCAGGGTCCGTTGTAGCCCGTCAAAGCCCAAGCGCCACTGACTTAACGTTTTCGTTTGCGCCCTGACTCCGGCCGGTGCTGTTACCGTTTCTCTTACCGCCAGGCGCAGGTCACTGCGATCCAGCAAAAGCTTTGGCTCATGGGTAGCCGAGCCTTCTGAAAGAGCGCTGTAAATGCCCTCAACGGTTTTGTGATAGCAACAAGGTGACACACTTAGTCGTGGAAGCGAACCTGCAACGCCCTCCTTCAGCAATTGCCGGTGCAAGTCACCACAGGCATGGAGTGCGACCCCGTGAGCGTTCGTTGGAACGGGCACATCCTTCACCATGACATCCTGGCAGGCTATTTGAACGGGATCTGCGAAACGTCTGGCAAGCCGGTTACCATCGGCTACCAGCTTCGGGTTCCATTCAAAGCCTGCAACGTCGTCTTGGCTCTGTGCAGCCAGGGTTCGGGCAAGATGCCCCTTACCACAGCACCAATCCAGAATCGGTTGCTGCAGAGGCTTTAGCGCGGCGGCGAATGCACCCGCCTGCTCCCGTTTGCGCCCAGGCATATCGGTTGCTCTGATTTCAGGCAGCGTTGCCGCCAAAATATCCGAATGATCGGGCACCAAGTCTGGAAAATCTGTCAGATGACCATACAGAGCCAGATCCGATACATGCCGGGAAGCGATCTTTGCCAGCCTTTCAGGTGCCTCAGCCAACTCAGCACACTCGTCATCGGTGAACCCAGCCATCATCTGAGCCAACCCGGGATATTCTTCAACCCAGGCCGGCTGTAGTTCCGTAAACGGGGCTGGCTGCCAAATGGTGCGGTGCTTTATCAACCAATCATTGAGGGTTTGCCACCGAGAAAAAAAGCTCTCGGTGGCCGGTCGAGCAGTCACTCCTGATAACGCCCCGGGCGGAACGCATCCAGGCAAACCGCCGGTTCTTCGCCGTCAATCACCTGTGCAATCACATCCGCACTGGCCGCTGCCAACGTCCACCCGAAGGTACCGTGCCCGGTATTCAAGTACAGGTTTCGGCGCGGGCCGCGACCAATAATAGCTGGGCCATCGGGCGTCATAGGGCGAAATCCTGTCCAGGTTTCTGCAAGGTCCAGATCTGCACAACCGGGATAACGGGACTCAACCGATTTTCGAATGGTCGCTATTCGCGCTTCCGGGATGTCGCGATTGAAGCCCGCCAGTTCCACGAAGCCCGTTGCACGTAATCGATCCCCCAAACGTGTAGACACAACTTTGTAGTTGTCATCATGGATGGTGGTAGCTGGCGCTTTGGCCGGGTCTTTCAAGGGCACCGTAATACTGTAGCCCTTGATTGGGTATATAGGCAGCTTCATGCCCAAAGGTCGCACCAGCTCAGGGGACCAGCAACCCGCGCTGATTACGAAGGCATCCGCAGCCAAAGCCTCTGTCTGTCCACGCTCGTTACGAAGAACCACCATTTCAACATTCTGGCTGCTCGCGGTTAGCTGCTCCACCTGAACGTTGTAGCGAAACTTGACGCCTTTTTCTTCACAGGCCTTGGCAAGCGCCCTGGTAAACAAGTGGCAATCGCCCGTTCCATCGGTGTCGTAGCTGAGCGCACCATACAATGGCCCGGTTCTCGCCATTCCCGGCTCCGCTTCATAGACCTGCTCCGGTGTCAGCAAACGGGACGCTACGCCCATTTCATTCAGAATTCGATGTGTGCCGCGGTGCACTTCCAGCTCCTCCGGGGTACTGGCCAGATGCAGCAAACCCTTATGCGCACCATCAAACTTCAGGTTCAGCTCATCTTCCAGTTTCTGATATCGCTCACGGGAGTGAGCTCCAAGGCGCATCATGGCGCGCTTGTTCAAACCAAACAGCCCGGGCGACCAAGCGTAGCGCAACGTTGAAAACATGAACTGTATAGCTGCTAAGGACGGTGGCACCTTAAGCTTCAGTGGGCCGTCCTGCTTCACAAGCCAGGGCAGCGCCTTGAACACCATGCTGGGGTCGGCCCAGGGATACACCACGCCATAAGAACGCTGGGCCGCATTGCCCTTACTGGTCTCATCCCCAGCCACGCCATGGCGTTCAAGTACCGTCACCTGATGTCCGCGACGGCAAAGCTCCCAGGCTGTGGTTACACCCACAACGCCACCACCAATCACAACAACGTGCATCTGCATCTCCACCTGTTTCAAACCCGAGCAATAAGATCCATCAAGGAAAGCCCCTACGAGCCGATGTAGGCCAATATACGGGCAGCTGATAAACTTGAACGCTTCGAACACCAGAATAGCAGTTGAACCAACTGCCTGTATTGGAGCCTAGCACCTGCCCATGAGTAAAAAACGTCGCGAGATTCCCGTATTCGACCATCCGATTATTGAAACCCACTGCCACCTGGATTACCTCAAGGATCGCCCCCTGGAGGAAATCCTGGAGGAAACGCGGCGGGTGAACATCGAGAAGGTGATTTCCATTGCTGTGGCACCGGGTAACCTGTCGACAGTACGTGAGCTCAGCACCATAGCGCCGTGGCTTTATGGCACACAGGGCATCCACCCCCATGAAGCGGAAAGCTACAACGATGCAGTAGAAAAAGAAATCCGCACCCACGCCCAGGACGACAAGATTGTTGCGGTTGGCGAGATTGGGCTGGATTATTTTTATGACAATGCAGACCGCAGCATCCAGCGCGATGTGTTCCGGCGCCAGCTTCAGATTGCCTGTGACAGCGGCCGCCCGGTGGTTATCCATAGCCGTGATGCAGACGAAGATACAATCACTATACTCAAAGAGTTTGAACAGACCCTCAAGCGGCGTGGCGTGATTCACAGCTTCACCTCCGGCCCGGGCCTTGCCCGCTACGCGCTGGATCAGGGCTGGAATCTGGGCTTTAATGGAATCACCACATTCAACAAGGCAGAAAACGTGCGGGACATAGTTCGTATGACGCCCATCAGCCAGATACTGCTGGAAACCGATGCGCCGTTCCTCACGCCGGTGCCCTATCGTGGCCGTGAGAATGCACCTTACTATCTGCCGTTCGTTGCTGAGAAAATAGCAGAAGTGAAAGACCTTCCTTTGGACGACGTGATTATCCAGACTTACCAGAACAGCCTGAGAACGTTTTTCCCGAAGCCATGATAAAGCGCATCCCCGTCTCCGCGTTGACGGTCGGCATGTACATTACCGATCTGAACAACGATTGGATTCCCCACAACACGCAACGCAGGCGGGGTGTTATCAAGCGCGATGAAACCATCGAAAAAATCCGCAAGATGGGCGTGCAGTTTGTTTATATCGACGTGCAAAAAGGTAAGGACAGCCAGGACTCGGAAACCGCGACAGAAGTAGATTCACGCAATGAAGCAGCACTGCAAAAGGCAGGTGAGCAGAAACCGGGCATAAAGCCCAGGGTGCCGCTTTCTGAGGAAATGGTACACGCTCTGGGCGTTCACACTGAAGCCCAAGGGTTGGTCGACAGCTTCATGAAAAACGCAAAATTGGGCACGCCTGTCGATGTCGCTCCAATCCACAAGCTTGCTGGCGAACTTCAAAACTCTGTAACCCGAAACGCCAACGCACTGGGCTGCCTGGGGCGTATTCGCGAAAAAGACAACTACCTGCTTGAGCACTCAGTTAATCTGAGCGTACTCATGACCATATTCGGACAATACCGAAAGCTCTCCGCCGATGTGATGCATCAGATTGTTATGGGCGCCCTGCTCCACGATCTTGGCAAAGTCCTCACTCCCGATGAAGTACTCCACAAGCCGGGCCGGCTCTCGCCGCAAGAATTTGAGGTCATGAAGCTTCATGCGCGGCACTCCCGTGACATTTTGTCGGCAACGGAAGGAATCGGCCAACTCACGGTAATCACTGCAGCCCAGCACCACGAGCGCATGGACGGTTCCGGTTATCCGGAAGGCCTGAAGGGCGACGAGATTTCCGTTTACGGCCGCATGGTCGCCATTGCAGACGTGTATGATGCCATTACAGCCGACCGCGTGTACCACAAGGGAATGACACCCTCTCAGGGCCTGAAGAAGCTCCTGGAATGGAGCGGGAGCCATCTTGACCCTACTTTGGTGAAACAATTCATCCGCTGCCTTGGCTTGTACCCGGTAGGATCCCTTGTTCTGCTGGACAGCGGTCGGCTCGGCGTTGTGGTCGAAATCAATGAACAAGATCAACGATTGCCGGTGGTCCGGGTGATGTACCACACCAAGTTCCGGATGCCGATTACGGTAACCACCATCGACCTGTCGAAAGCCGGAAATCAAGACCGGATACTGCGCGCCGTTGACCCTGAGCAGTACAAAATTGATGTCCGGAAATTTCTCAGCTGAGCCATAACAGCCTTTTCCCGTCTAGCCAAAAGACAGAAAAACACCCATAAAAACCGGCGACAAAAACGACAGCAAAAAACCTGAGGCAATGGCCACAGGCACACAGCTCAGCCCACCGTTGCTGCGGATGACCGGCAAGGTGAAATCCATCGAAGTGGCTCCGCCATAGCCAATAGCCATGGCAGGCCGACTGCCAATCACCAGTGGGATAATCGCCAGGGCAATAATTTCCCGCAGCACATCGTTCATGAAGGCCACACCGCCCCAGGCCGGCCCCAGCGCGTCACCAATCACAATGCCCGAGAGCGAATACCAGCCAAACCCCGAGGCCAATGCCAGCACATCGTGCCATGGCAATCCCAATACGGGTATCAACACGACACCCGCCAGCAGAGAACTAACCACAAGCATCAGGGCGATCCCCAGCCCCTGGGTGTTCATAAGGAGCTTGCGCAAGGAGAGCCCGGCATTGCGCAGCTGAAGGCCAATTAAAAACAGCAAGAGCATCAGCGACCAGGTAGCAAGTTGCTCCGCTTGCGGCAGTGGTGGCAAAAGAAAATAGCCTGCCAACAACCCCACCATAACCGCCATCAATGGCTTGAGAGCGGCCATAAACAGCCTCACATAGCCCGTGCTACCGGCAGGCTCCTCCCGATGCTCTGGCACCATAGGCCGCCAGCGGTGGAACAGCCAAAGCCCAGTCATATTCGCCATAAACAGAACGGCCACCAGAACGGACGTTTGGCTGGCCATAGCGCCGAGCTGGCTCGTCAGGCCTTCCATCTGACCCAACCCCAGCCCCAGCAGCGCCAGAATAAAGTACACCAGAGCTTCTACCGTGTAATGAATAACGGTCATCAGGCGGCGGTTTTCGAGGGACAGGGCAAAGCCAAAAAACAATGGCGCAAGAATCAGCAGGGCACCCGTAAGCATTAATGCACTGCAGCGTCAGAGGGCTCAGCGCGATCCTGAACCAGCACCCAGGGTGCCACAACCACAGCCCAGAGCTCTGCATTACGGTCGTACCAGACACGAGCCAGATCGGGCGACACATCCCCTACATCGCCTGTTGCCAGCCATTGCTCGAACAGAGCGCGGTTATCCGCGGTGAGTTCACAGGCCACATCCAACAAATCCAGCGCTTTGCCAACACGCACAACCTGCCCTCGGGCGTAGTAGGTTTGCAGCTCGTGCCAGCGGATACGGGAGGTTTCCAGATTGAGCTTGGCTTTGGTTTCATCGTTGTTTCGGGAGGACGACATAACAACCTTTTGCAGTAGCGACAGTAAAAAACCGGAACGAGCTTAACCGATTGCACGGGCCTCGTTCCAGATATCCCTTATCTGATCTGCCAACGTAAGCGGATCGAATGGTTTGGGAATAACACCGGCTGCACCCAGTTCCAGGTAACCTTGCACCTCGTCACTCTGAACCTTGGCCGTCATAAAAACCGCCGGCGTGTTGGCGTAACCTGTCAGGCTGCGTATAGCCTTCAAGGTTGCCGGGCCATCCATCCCCGGCATCATCACATCAAGAACAATCAACTGGGGCCTGCACTCCTCGATCTTGTCCAGCGCTTGTTGCCCGGATTCACAGGCAGTGAGCTCAAACCCGCCGATAGCCTCCAAAGCCAGCTCCGCAACCGTTCGAATATCCGGTTCATCCTCAACCATCAGGATTCGTTTCAGATTCTCAGGTGGCATCGTGGCTTTCCTCCTTGTGCTCAATCCCCAGTCGTCTCAACAGCGTGAGACACTCAGGATCATCTGCTTGACCAGCCGCGAGCAGGGCCGCGGCTCGCATCACCAGCTTTGATTGACTGACATTGCCCCTGCTTACAAAATAGACAGCTCCAATCAACTCCCTGAGATCCAGCGGCAAGCGCCACTGTACCTTGATTCGATTGCCAAGCTTTTCTGCCCAGTAGGCAATGGCAGAATCAACCAGCTCAATCTCCGGCATCTCTCCACTATCATCGCACTGATTTTGCAGCACTTTCAGAGCTGCCAGCTCCCCTGCACGGCTCAGCAATCCAGCTGTGTAATAGGGCGCAGGGTTATCGCCAATTTTTCGCGCCAATGTGCTGGCCACCTCGGCAACCCGCAACGCTTGCTCCTGCTCTATCAGCGCCCTCTCTGCCAAGCGCGGGCAGGATAGTTTCCCTGCAATATCCAGAGACAAAGCCAGCGCCTGGTTCAATGCCATTGCGATACCGATAGTGCTGACGGCCTCGCGCACGGTCTTTACTGATGTTCCTGAGCGGCGAAAAGACGCGCTGTTCGCCACGTCGAGCATCTTTGCACTCAAGGCTGGCTCGGCCTTCCACTCGGTTGCGAGCGCGATAGCACCCAGCTCGTCATGCTTCTCGATCAACGCCAGAATAGCACCCGTGTCAATCTGGCCAGGCAACTGTATCGGCGAGTTACAGGCAGCCTCCATTTTCTCTTCCAGGGTGCTGTTGGCGCTCTCACCCTGACCACTTGAGAGGGGCGCTAATGCCAAGAGCTTTTGGTGTAGTGCTTCTACCTGAAACGGCTTACTGATGTAGGCATTAATGCCCAGATGAGCCGCCGCAAGAATGGAATCACGATCTGCGCGACCACTGATCATCACTACGGGTACTTGGCCGCTGAGTTTTCGAACGGCACGAATCACCTCAAGGCCGGAGCCATCTGGCAGGTTCCAATCAGTAATAACCAGATCTGCAGGTTTTTTCTGCCAGCTATCAAGTGCTTCTGCTACCAGCGTATGAACCCGGACTACGACTCCTGGATATGCGCCTGCCACAACAGTTTCCAGAAGAGCGCCGACCAGTTCATCATCTTCAAGTATCAATACATCCATCGCGACGATCTCAATTTCCCTTTGATTCAAGAGTTGCTTTCTGAAGCCACGGTAACGCCATTCCGCCCTGCTCGCTTGCGCTCATAAAGAGCCCGGTCGGCGGCGTCTATAGCCTGCTCACCAGACTCATAAGCGTTAAGTTCGGCAACGCCAGCACTGAAAGTCACTGAGAACTCCTCGCTGCCGCCTTTAAACGCCAGTTGGGCAAAATCCTTGTTCAGTGCTTCCAGCACCTCAACCGCCTTGACCAAGGAACACTCCGGCAACACGACAACAAACTCCTCTCCACCATAACGACCGATAATATCCGTATCCCGCAAGCGGTGGCGCAACAAGTTGGATAAAGCCTTGATCACCATATCGCCAACACCATGTCCGTATGAATCGTTCACCCTCTTGAAGTGATCCAGATCCAGCATGGCGACAACTGAACTGTGCCCGCTGCGCGCCGCACGCGCATGCTCACGATTAAGCTCTGTTTTGGCCAGCGCATGTTTCAACAAGCCCGTGAGGCTATCCAGCGAAACAAGCTTGTCGAGCTGCCGGGCACGGAAACAGCGTATTCTCACGGTGCGCAGCAAGTACTCATCGGAAACAGGCTTGGTAACAAAATCATCACCACCACGAGCCAGAACGTCCAGCTGAAGATCACGATCTGCTTCAGACGAAAAGAAAATAATGGGCAGGCTTAGCCACTCAGCCTGAAACCGGAGCATTCGGGCCAAAACAGGGCCCTCGTACTGCCCCATCTGCACATCCATGAGCAGTATATCGGGCCGGAACTCCGCCAACTCAGACAACATCCGTGAGGGGTCATCAAACGCGCGCACTTGCATGCCGCCACTGGTCAGTACAACGCGATAGTGTTCAAGCAGCTCTCTATCGTCGTCTACAATCATAACCTTGCCGCTGAGCGTTGCCAGACCTTCTGCCAAAAGCTGCTCTACCTGATCTGCAAGGGCCGGAATGTCCAGAGTAGCATCAACACAGGCATCGACATTCAAACGCGCCAGCCTGTAGCGGGTGGCAAAGTCATGGGCTTCACTGAAGCAAATCACCGGAAGCTTGTGCAGCCTGGACAGCCAGCTGGCTCCCTCGTCTTGCAACAGGGTATCCCGAATCATAACCAGATCCACATCACCCATGCTGTCTGGCCACTGATCAGCGCTACTGAGGCTACGAACCTCATAGCCATAGAGCGCCAAACCCTGGGATACCAAATCGCCATGCTGTTGATCCGGATCCAGAATCAACAATACAAATTGGTTATCAGACTCCACTGGCACCGGCTTGTGCCACCCGGTTGATACCGGGTCAGCCACACCCAAAAGGCTGCCAAGACCCACCAGATCCTTTTCAAAACCGCTTGCCAGCAGCTGCCTTAACTGCTGCCGGACATGCTCTCTCTCAGCCCCTTCCGTAACCTGATCTGCGAAAGGCTTGATAGCCAGCTCAAGTTTTCTGGCCTGCTCCCCCAGCTGTGTAAAACCCAAAGTGCCGGCTGATCCTGCAAGTCTGTGCAACAACTGATAGGCAGCCACCAGCTCGCCAATGGCCTCGGGGCGTTGGGAGGCGCTGAAGATGCTGGCAACCAAACCTTCGATTTCACTAATCGTTTTATCCTGAAAACGATTACGAAGAGTCTCCAGTTTTTTCCGCACCTCGGAGGAAGGGCTTTCGGGCATAAGGGCTCTTGCTAATTAACGCGCGTAAACGCTGTGAATTCGGTTTGAATTACGGTTCAATCAAAGCAAGTTTTAACGCAAATTGCCAGACAGGAGCATGCATTGAATCATTTATCTCTGGGCACCCGCCTGGCCATCATCATCCTGACTGGCTGCCTTACCACCGTTGGCGCTGTTATATATGCCGCCTACAGTGCACTGCTCGAAGATTTCTCAACAAATCTGCTGGCGCAACAGGAGAACGAAACAGCTCACATCTCCAGTTTGGTTAGCCAGGATCTGGAGTTCCGCACCAATGTGCTGTCGCAATTTGCATCGATTCTAAGCACCGAGGGCCAATTGCTTTCCCCGGAAAGGCTTACGAATTTACTGAAGAAACAGAAAAACCTGGAAGAGTTGTTCCCACACAGCCTGAGCGTTTTGACGCCAGAAGCCGTCTTGATTGCTGAAAACATCTTCTCTCCAGGCAGATTGGGCACCCATTACGCCGACCGCCCCCACTGGCAAGAGGCCATCAACACTCAACGCCCCGTTATCAGCCGCCCCCTGATCGGCCGGGCAACAGGTGTGCCCTTAATGGTATTTATTGCGCCCATTAAAGGTGATAACGGGGAGCTCCTGGGCTTCCTCAGTGGCACTTTAAGAATGCACCAGTCGCTTTTGATTCCCGGAAGCGTGCGGGATAGTGCCAGTGAAGATGCAATTTTCCTGGTGGTAGACTCTGATAACTTCCTGTTCATAGAGGGCGCCCCTAACGGTAAAGCCATTGAGGATCTTCCAGACCCCGGGGAAAACTTGCTGATAGATGCGGCCCTTTCAGGTGTCCGTTTTGGCGAGGTTGAAACAAACACAGGCGAAACGCTGATCTATGCAACCAACCACCTGCACCGACTTGGCTGGCTGTTTATACGCGCGGTTCCAAAGTCCCTTGCGACTGCTCCCGCAAAGCAAGCCTTCAGCCGGTTCTTTATGATCAGCATCGGTGTCACCTTCGGCATATTACTGATGACCTACATGGCGCTTCGCTCAACAACCGCGTCTCTCACTCAGATGACCCGTCGTATCCGCTCGATGATCCAGAAACCGGAATCTTCCCGCCGCCTCACAGAACAAGGCGCTCCAGAGGTTCGGGATCTGGCGCAGGCATTTAACCAGCTTATGGATGGGCGGGATGCCAACAACCGACTCAAGGACAACTTTGTTGCCAATGTCAGCCATGAGCTGCGAACACCCTTGACCTCAATAAATGGTGCCATGCGACTGCTCCAATCCGGCACCGCAGGCGAATTACCGGTGCGCGCCAAAGAAATGGTGTCGCTGGCACTGCGCAACGGCGATCGCCTGCAATTACTCATCGGCGACATGCTCGATTTCAACAAGCTGTCCAGCGGCAAGATGCGGGTGAGTTTTCAGCCTGAGGACCTGCCAAAGCTGTTGGCGGAAACTGTCTGTGGGAACGAAACCATGGCCAGGGAGGTCGGCGTCAGCCTGGCCACTCCAGACGTCCCCGAGATACCCCTGCACACCGACGGCCATAGATTGCGGCAGATTCTGGATAACTTCGTGAGCAATGCCATCAAGTTTTCACCAAAAGGTGGCCTGGTCACGCTCCATGCAGAAAAAACGGATCAGAACACACTGCGAATTACTGTGAGCGACCAGGGTAAAGGCGTTCCTGAGACATTTAAATCCCAGATATTCAGTCGCTTTTCCCAGGCAGAGGTTGGCACAACCCGCGCAACGAATGGCACTGGACTGGGCCTGGCGATCAATCGGCAGATTGCAGACCTTCTGAACGGCTCTGTCGGCTACTACAACAATAATGGCGCCCACTTTTGGGTTGAACTACCCTTGGACAGCAACGTCTTATCAGAGGGCACAACATCATGAAAGAGCCCGAGGTGCCTGCCAACGAGAGCGACCGGCAAGCCGCTCTGGATCAACTTCGGATTCTTGACACTCCCCCCGAAGCCCGGTTTGACCGCCTCACCCGCATGGCCGCCAGGCTTTTGGATGCCCCCATTGCCCTGATCTCCCTGATTGACCGTGACCGGCAGTGGTTTAAATCCATTGTCGGGCTGGACGTCAGCGAAACCCCGCGATGCATTTCCTTTTGCGGACACGCCATTCTGACCGATCGGCCGCTGCTGATAGAAGATGCCTGTGCCGATGAACGTTTCCGCGATAACCCTTTGGTAACCGGCGCGCCGAACATTCGTTTCTATGCCGGCACGCCGCTGCGCAGCTCCGATGGCCACGCCCTGGGAACCCTGTGTGTTATTGACAGGGCGCCCAGAAAGCTGAACGAAGAAGATCTCCAGTGCCTACGAGATATTGCCGACTGCATAGAAGAGCAGATCAGCGCCCAGGAGCTGGCTATTCACTATCGGGAACAGGAACTGCAAAAGCAGAATGAATCCCTGATCATGCTCAAACAGCTTGCGGATCTGGTGCCCGGCGGCCTCTACCAGTTCCGGCTCTTCCCGGATGGGCGCATGACCTTTCCTTTCAGCAGCAAAGGTATAGAGCGCACCTTTGGCGTCACCCCGGCACAGGCTCGGAATGATGCCGCGGCACTTTTCACGATGATAGATCCTGAGGATTACCCAGCGGTAGTGGGCAGTATCAAAGAGTCATCGCAACACCTGTGCACATGGTCTATCCAGTTCCGCATTCGCCATCCAGAGGGCAAAGTACGCTGGATTGAAGGCCACTCCACACCTCAAAAACTCTCTGATGGCAGCATCATCTGGCACGGCTACCTGGAAGACATAGACGATAAAAAGCGGGCGCTTCTGGGGATCGAGGAAAGCGAGCAGCAGCTTCGGCGGCTGTTTGAACTGGCACCCAGCGGTATCATTCTGGCGGACTACCGCACCGGTGAAATCATCGATGTGAACGCTTCGATGCTCAAGTCAACCGGCTATCGCAAGGAAGAATTCCTGGAGCTTGGTTACCGCCAGCTGCTTTCCCCCAACCATGTATCCATGCAAGCAGAGGTTCTGGAACAGCTACAGCACTCAGGCTATTTCGGGCCCATCGAACAAGAAATTGTGGACCGCTACGGCAACAGCTACCCAGCCATCGTTCACGCCATGCTAATACTCGATTCTGCTGGCCGAAAGCTGCTCTGGGTTCTGCTGGAGGATATTTCGGAGCGTAAAAAGATCGAGCGCATGAAGAACCAGTTTGTATCGACCGTGAGCCATGAGCTCCGCACGCCGCTCACCTCAATTACAGGAGCGATCGGGCTTCTGGCCGGGGGGGCGGCGGGCACGCTACCTCAAAAAGCACAAGATATGATGGCCATTGCCGAGCGCAATGCCAAGCAGCTGGCCAGGTTGATCGACGACCTTCTTGATATCGAAAAGCTGGTAACCGGAAAGCTGACCATCAGCATGCAATACCAGCCTCTACTGCCGTTACTCGAGCAGGCAGTGAGTGAAAACCGGGCCTATGGTGCGCAGCGGGAAGTTACCATTCACCTTGCTTCAGACATACCCGCCGTTGACGTATTTGTAGACGGCCAGCGCCTGCTGCAAAGCCTTAACAACCTGATATCCAATGCCATGAAATTCTCCCCCGATAGTGGGCGTATTGGTGTGTCGGCGAAACAGCAGATCCTGGAGGGGGCTCAAACGGTCACTATTTCCGTGCAAGACAGTGGAGACGGTGTTCCGGAAGCCTTTAGAAGCGCAATTTTCCAGCGCTTTGCCCAGGCCGACAGCTCCGACACCCGTAGCCGGGGTGGCACAGGCCTTGGGCTTGCGATAACTCGCGAACTGATAAATGCCATGGGTGGCGATGTCGGCTTTGAGTCTTTGCCGGGCCAGGGCGCAACCTTCTGGATACGCCTGCCTGTGGCAGTTATTGGTGAACCATAAAAAACCGGCAACCCGAATGGGTTGCCGGTTTCAAGTCTGAACCCGTTAATCAGCTAGTTCAGGCAGATTTGAGCATTTCACGCACCACATAGTGCAAGATGCCGCCGTGATGGAAGTAGACAGCTTCATTTGCAGTATCAATCCGCGATTTCAGATCGCAAGTCGCGGTTGAGCCGTCCTTGTAGGTGATCGTCATGGTCAGCGTTTGGCCCGGTGTTATATCTCCGGACAACCCACTGATACTGATGGTTTCTTCTCCAGTCAGTTTCAGGCTCTTTCGATCCGTACCTTCCGGGAACTGCAGGGGCATCACACCCATGCCAATGAGGTTGGAGCGGTGGATTCGCTCATAGGATTCTGCCACCACCGCACGAACTCCAAGCAGGCGAGTGCCTTTGGCTGCCCAGTCGCGGCTTGAGCCGGTTCCGTATTCCTTACCAGCAATCACAACCAACGGTGTGCCCTGCTCCTGGTACTTCATGGCCGCATCATAAACCGCCATTTGCTCCCCAGTGGGCACAAACTTGGTGAAACCGCCCTCAACGCCATCCAGCATTTCGTTACGGATACGTACGTTGGCAAAGGTACCCCGCATCATCACCTCATGATTACCCCGGCGGGAACCATAAGAGTTGAAGTTGCCCGGCTCAACACCGCGCTCCTGCAGATATCTGCCTGCGGGGCTATCGGCGCTGAATGAGCCGGCCGGCGAGATGTGATCCGTTGTCACGGAATCCCCCAGCAGTGCCAAAATATTTGCGTTGGATATATCCTCAATCGGATCTGGCTCCGGGCCCATACCTTCAAAGAAGGGCGGGTGCTGGATGTAGGTAGAATCTTCTGACCACTTGTACACCTTCGTTTCAGGCACATCTATGGCTTGCCAGGTAGCATCGCCATCGAATACCGCCGCGTACTCGGTCCGGAACATGTCAGTTTTGACTTTCTCCACAGCCTCAGCAACTTCCTGCTGGCTTGGCCACAGGTCTTTCAGGTACACCGGATTACCATCCTGGTCTTTGCCCAGAGGATCCTTCTGCAGGTTCAACCGCACGTTACCAGCCAGCGCATAGGCAACCACCAAAGGAGGTGACGCCAACCAGTTGGTTTTCACCAACGGGTGTATGCGGCCTTCGAAGTTACGGTTACCAGACAGCACAGAGGCTACTGTGATATCACCATCCGTAATGGCTTTTTCAACCGAATCCGGCAATGGGCCAGAGTTACCGATGCAGGTTGTGCAGCCGTAACCTACCAAGTCAAAGCCCAGCTTGTTCAGATCATCCTGAAATCCGCCTGCGGCCAGATATTCTGTGACCACCTTGGAGCCCGGCGCCAGTGACGTTTTCACCCAAGGCTTGGTGGTCAAGCCCTTCTCTACCGCTTTCCGGGCCACCAACCCGGCCGCCATCATCACACTGGGGTTAGACGTGTTGGTACAGGAGGTGATAGCCGCAATCACGACTGCGCCCGGGTCCAGGCGGGTATCCTGCCCATTCAGAGTGATCTCCCGGCTGCAGGGGTGATGATAACTGTCATCAACGCCCACGGCGGTTTGCCCGCCTTCCGATTTAAGCTCCATTTCACGCTTATCGGGCGCATCCGGGCCACCTTCAGATGTTTCCATCAACAATTCGAAGGCCGCTTTCATGTTTTTCAGCGCTACCCGATCTTGCGGGCGCTTAGGGCCGGCCATGCTGGCTTCGACATCGCCCATGTCGAGTTCCAGCGTCGCGGTGTACACCGGCTCATGGCCTGGCTCACGCCACAACCCCTGGGCTTTGGCATAGGCTTCAACCAGTTCGATCTGCTGGTCGTCGCGACCAGTCAAGCGCAAATACTTCAGGGTTTGCTCATCCACCGGGAAGAAGCCACAGGTGGCGCCATATTCCGGAGACATGTTGGCAATGGTGGCACGGTCTGCCACCGGCATGTCTTTCAGGCCGTCACCATAGAACTCCACAAACTTGCCAACCACGCCTTTTTTGCGCAGCATTTCGGTCACAGTAAGAACCAGATCCGTTGCGGTGATGCCTTCGCGCAGCTTGCCGGAAATCTTGAAGCCCACCACTTCCGGTATCAACATGGAGACTGGCTGGCCAAGCATGGCAGCCTCTGCCTCGATACCACCAACACCCCAGCCAAGAATGCCCAGGCCGTTAATCATGGTGGTGTGGGAGTCTGTGCCTACCAACGTATCCGGATAGGCAATGGTTTTATCGCCCTGCTTCTTGTGCCAGACAGTTTTGCCCAGGTACTCGAGGTTTACCTGGTGGCAAATGCCGGTTCCAGGCGGAACCACACGGAAGTTATCAAAGGCCTGCTGGCCCCAGCGCAGGAACTCGTAACGTTCCTGGTTGCGCTCCATCTCGATTTCCACGTTACGCCCGAAAGCACTAGCCGTGCCGAACTCGTCTACCATCACCGAGTGGTCGATCACAAGGTCCACAGGGGATAGAGGATTGATCAGAGCTGGATCTCCACCGGCCTTTTTAACAGCCTCGCGCATGGCTGCCAAATCCACCACGCCGGGTACACCGGTAAAGTCCTGCATCAGTACCCGCGCTGGGCGGAACTGGATTTCGGTGTCTGAGCGCTTGTCTTTCAGCCACTGCACCATGGCATCAACGTGGCTTTGATCCACGGTTACGCCATCTTCGTTGCGCAGCAGGTTTTCGAGGAGCACTTTCAATGAAAAGGGGAGTCGGTTGATATCACCGAGGGATTCTGCCGCTTTGGGCAGGCTGTAATAATGAAACGTTTTACCGCCTGCACTCAAGCTGCTGAGTGTGTTCAGGCTATCTTTTCCAAGGCTATTGTTCGACATACTGTGCCTCCATTATTCGCCATGATCCGAGCACTTTTACAAGCTACACTGCGACATCAGACAAGCAGGCTGGCGCAAAAGTCAGGGAATGTGAAGTCTTGTATAACTATTGCATCAAATAATTATAGTTCAAGGTCACGCCCATGAATGTTCGGTATTCAGGGGGATGATTGCCAAACTACAAAATTTAAACAAAATTCGATTTGCGGGCCCATCACTGAGAGTTAAGGTAGGCTTTTCCTACACACTTAGCCCCCTTAAGGTATCCCGCTTGCTGGCGCTTGATAACTTTTTCGTGCTCAATCTGGCAGCCGACAAGCTGGTGTCGGGCCAATATGAGACTGGTCTGGTAGCGCTATCGCTGGCCATTGCCATAGGTGCTTCCTATCTGGCGCTCACCCTGGCAGCGGCGGCCCGGCGCAGTACAACTGTGCACCTGCAGCGTCTGCATTTAATCAGTGGCTCAGCCTCCCTGGGTTTCGGTATCTGGTCAATGCACTTTATAGGCATGTTGGCCTTCGAGATGCCTGCCCATGTTCACTATCACCCCTGGATCACCGCCCTATCGGCAGCTCCCAGCCTGTTTGCATCCTGGGTGGCCCTCAGCCTGCTTGCTCGACATGACCTTAACCCTGCGCGTTTGATTGGTGGAGGCGTGATCGTTGGGGCCGGCATAGGCACTATGCATTATCTGGGTATGGCAGCGATGGAGATCGGGCCGGCGCTTAGATACGACCCTCTGCTGTTCGTGCTCTCTATTGTGGTTGCGGTGCTACTTGGCACCTTAGCCCTGTGGATCAGCTTCGGTTTGCGGCGCAGAACCCGCATGCGCGGATACAAACGTCGGCTCCTGGCTGGTGCCGTAATGGGTCTTGCCATCGCGGGTATGCACTACACGGCCATGGAAGCCGCTCGCTTTATCGGCGAGCCGGAGCCGGGGTTCCTGCCCGGCAGCAACCGCCAAACTGCACTTGCCTTCACCATTGCTTTCATTACGGTGAGCCTCAGCTTACTGGCCGCCAGTGTGAACGCTGTGGCGCGCTACTGGGCACTCATGAGGCGCAGCCAGGAAGCCACGAGTGAAATTCAGGCCATTCTGGATGCGGCGGTAGATGGCATAGTGAAGATTTCCGACCGCGGCATTGTGCTGTCGTTCAGCGAATCTGCCGAGCGTATTTTGGGTTACCAGGCAGAAGAGGTCCTCGGCAAAAACGTGATGATGCTGATGCCCAACCCCCATAGGGATGCCCACGACAGCTATCTGAAAAACTACCTGCGTACCGGTGTGCCCAAGATCATCGGCTCCAACCGGGAGGTGTGGGCCCTTCACAAGAATGGCCACCAGGTTCCCGTACTCCTCGCCATTGGCGAATCCCGGCTGGGCGGCATAAGCACCTTCGTTGGCTTTTTAACGGACATTTCCGAACGTCACAAGATGGAAACCGAACTGCGGCAGGCCAAAGAGTTGGCGGAAGAAGCTGCTGCAGCTAAAACCGCCTTTCTGGCCAACATGAGCCACGAGATTCGCACGCCTATGAACGCCATCATTGGCTTCACCGATCTGGTACTGGACACGCCCCTGGAAGAGCCCCAGGCGCGGCATTTGGGCGTAGTAAAGGCTTCCGCCAGGTCGCTACTGAGCCTGCTTAACGACATTCTGGACTCTGCCAAGCTGGATGGCGGTCACATTGAGATTGAATCCCGAAGTTTCAATTTCAGGCACCTTTGTGAACAGGTCGTCGCCACCCAGTCGCTCCTTGCAAACCGCAAGGGTCTTTATCTTAATCTGGATTTTGAAGCAGGGGATTATTTCAAGGGCGACCCTCTACGCATTCAGCAAGTAATACTGAATCTGCTAAGCAACGCGGTGAAATTCACGCAAACCGGAGGGGTGACCCTGCGGGTCAAACATCCGGAGCCACAGAAAGTGGTCATCCTGGTGGAAGATACCGGCATCGGCATCTCTGCTGACCGACTTGATAAAATCTTTGAGCCTTTCACCCAGGCCGATTCCAGTATGACCCGACGCTTCGGGGGCACCGGGCTGGGAACCACCATCGCCCGCCAATTAGCGGAACTCATGGGCGGCGAGATTACCGTAGCCAGCACCCCTGGCATAGGCTCCACCTTCCAGGTAACCCTGGCTATTTCCGAAGGTGAGCCGGTGGATGACGATCAACATTCCGAGCAAGAGGTGACTCTGCCACCGTTGCGAATTCTGGTGGCTGATGACGTAGCACAAAACCTTGAGCTTCTATCGTCACTGCTGACCCAGCGAAACCACCAGGTGACCACTGCCAACAATGGCAAGCAGGCTCTGGATCTTTATCGCCGCGAAGCCTTTGATCTGGTTTTGATGGATGTGCAGATGCCCGAAATGAATGGCCATGATGCAACCCGGGCCATTCGTCAGATCGAAACTACTGATCAACGAGCCTACACACCGGTGATTGCCCTGACTGCCAGCGTATTGGAATCTGATCGCCGGGAAGCCGCAAAAGCAGGCATGGACGGCTTTGCAACCAAACCCATAAACATGCCACAGCTGACCCACGAAATAGCGATCGTGTTAGGCATCGATAGCGCCGGCCCCGAACAAATCACAAGCCAAAATATGGGTGCAGTCATCGACCAAGGCACAGTGCGCCACCTCTGGCCGGACGTTGCCAAGCATCAGAGCGCAGCTACGCGCTTCCTGAACGAGCCTGGCAACCAACCCCGTGCACTTCGTAGCCAGGCAGGTGATCAGGCTGCTGCCGCCCACAAACTCAGGGGTATTGCCGGCAATCTTGGGTTCAACCAACTCGCCAGCGTGTTGGCAGAGCTGGAAGCCGTACTCAAAACCGGGAACCCTGCACCTGAATCCTTATGGGAAAACGTGCAGTTACGCTTTGACGCTGCCATTGTCTGGCTCAAACAACAGCCCGCCCCGCCTGAAATAGTGACGGAAACACCGGTGACTGCATTGGATACACGCTTGCTAAACCATGTGATCGAACGCCTGAGCCACGGCGAACTGCCCGACGACGATATCAATAAGCTCAAGCCAGGGCTTCCAGCTGACTGCTCGAACGCCATGGACCTGATGCTGGATGAGTTCGAGCCGGAAAAAGCCGCGGAAATATTAATCAGCTTTCGAAAGACCCTGGAGTTCTCCTGATGTTGAATGACACCAAGACTCTTCTATTGGTAGACGACGAGCCTGCAAACCTCCAGGTGCTCCGCAACATACTGTCTGATCAGTATCGTTTGCTGTTCGCAAAAGACGGTGAGCGCGCGCTGGAGCTAGCGCGGAGTGAAAAGCCGAACCTGATTCTTCTGGATGTTATGATGCCGGGTATGTCCGGCTACACTGTGTGCGAAACACTCAAGGCCGAAAGCCGAACCAGCACTATCCCGATTATCTTTGTCACCGCTCTGTCAGGTTCTGACGACGAAACCCGAGGGTTTGAGCTTGGCGCTGTGGACTACATTACCAAACCCGTAAATGCAGCCATTGTAAGGGCCCGTGTAAAAACCCACTTATCGCTGGTGCGAATGGATGAACTGGTGAAGACCCGCTTGGCCGTAGTGCAACGTCTGGGCCGCGCTGCTGAATACAAAGACAACGAAACGGGGCTGCACGTTATCCGCATGAGCCACTTCTCCAGACTGATCGCACTGCAGGCAGGGTTTGGTGAAACCTGGTCTGACACCTTGTTGAATGCGGCACCCATGCATGATGTGGGCAAAATCGGTATACCCGATGCCATTCTTCAAAAGCCGGGAAAACTGGACGCAGATGAGTGGGCTGTAATGCAGACACACCCAACAATAGGGGCCGAGATTATTGGCGATGACGGCTCAAGCCTGCTCGATATGGCCCGGGAAGTGGCATTGAACCACCATGAAAAATGGGATGGCAGCGGTTATCCCAAAGGCCTCAAGGGTACAGACATCCCCGTATCAGCCCGGATTGTTGCACTGGCTGACGTATTCGACGCGCTCACCAGCGAGCGCCCGTATAAAAGCGCCTGGCCCATAGACAAAGCCACCGGGCTAATCCGCGAGCAGGCCGGTAAGCACTTTGACCCGGATTTGGTTGAGGCATTTTTCCAGTGCCTGCCCGACATATTGAAAATTCGCGCCCAATGGCAGGATGCCTAACATGAAACACGATTGTCACTATCACCCAGGCGACCCTGCCAAATGGCAGTGCAGCGAGTGCCAGATGCATTATTGCAGCCGCTGCATGCCCGATGCCGACACACGCCAGCGCCGTGCACTTTGCCCAACTTGTAGTAAGGCCATGCGCTATATGGGAGCCGCCACCGAAGTGGTGCCTTTCTGGAACCGAATCGGCGCGTTTTTCCGCTACCCGTTTCATACAGATCCACTGATCGTCATTGCGATCTGCACGTTGGTACCCCTTGTTGCTCCCGCCAACCTGATCGGCATACTGATCTGGCTGGTTTTGGCCTTGGCACTCTTCAAGTACACCTATGCGGTGATCAATCACACAGCCGAGGGCCATCTGAATCCACCCAGCGTGTCAGTCGCCTTTACTGGCAGTGGGTTCAATATTGTTATTCTCCAGCTGCTGGTTTTCATTGTAATGGGCGGTCTGATAGGCGCAGCCGCTATGGTGGGCGGCCCCTTGCTGATGTTGCTGGCGCTCGCATTCGTGGTATTGGCCATGCCCGCGAGCATTATGGTGCTGGCCATGGAGCGCTCTGTGGGCGCGGCGGTAAACCCAATGAATCTGGCGGTGCTTATTTCCCGTATCGGCACCCCCTACTTCCTGCTCTACGGTTACCTGATTTTGCTTACCCTGGCCTCGGGTGTGGCTCAGGATTTTGCCTACAACCATTTTCCTTTCTGGTTTTCACAGCCGTTATCCGGCTTTCTGAACAGTACCTTCACGCTGATTCTGTTCAATATGCTTGGCTACCTGTTATTCCAGTACCAGGAAGAGCTGGGTTTCGCCTCAGATATTCAGGATGATTCCACCGATGTGGATATGCACCAGCGGGATCGTGGTGCGCGCTTTGACGCCGACATTGATATGAACCTGAAGGACGGCAACTACGACCGGGTACAGGGCATGCTGAAGGAAGCACTGAAGCGCAACCGTGAGGACCCTCTGCGTATTGGCCAGCTATACCAGCTATTGGT
This sequence comes from Marinobacter sediminicola, assembly GCF_031157525.1. GTDB lineage: Bacteria > Pseudomonadota > Gammaproteobacteria > Pseudomonadales > Oleiphilaceae > Marinobacter > Marinobacter sediminicola. The sequence goes on along the minus strand of NZ_JAVIXR010000005.1, from coordinate 22,737 downwards.
CGCCCGGAATGATGCCACTGAGCTCTACCAATACCACCCACGGATTCTTGGCTGGCTGGCAGACCGCAACGACGGCGAAGGTATTGCGTCTGTTGTGAGCCTGCTTGAAGAGGCTGAGCCTGGTTTCAAACTGGATGAGCCGGAACTGGCCGTTCGCTCCGCGCGCTGCCTGTATCAGCGGGGGCAATACAAGCTGGCTCTAAAACTGCTACAGGACTTCCACAAGCGTTTTCCGGAAAGCGACGAGCTGGCTCCTGCTTATTTGCTGGTTGCTCAAACTCTTGCCAACGGAATGGGCCAGTGGGAAAAGGCAACGGCCTTTCTGACGTTTATCCAAAAGCGTTGCGTGAATCACCCGTTGCATGAGCAAGTTCCGGTGTTTCTGGAGCAAGCTGAGAAGAAAGAACTGCTTAAAGGCCCAAAGGCGTCATTCGCAGTGCCAGATTAGGGAGGGTGAGGGGAGGCCCTTCCAAAACCGTGCGGAGCCATGGATGGCGGAGCCGAGCGTACAGGGAGGTATTCACAGCGTGTTTTGGAAGGGCCTCCCCTCACCCTCCTGGCTACCTCCGAATTTAGCCAGCCTGCAGCAACTGGCGATAATGCCTAGCCTTCGGTGCCATTTGGAGCTTTTCAAACTCTTCGGCGAGCAATCTGCACGCCTCAGTTGTCAATAATGGATCATCCGCTCCACGCAGCCGCTCAAAGGCTTTCTCTGCGGCTTTCAGATCGTGCTGTTTGAGGCTGGCGAATAACACCCGGTTATGATCTTCCGCCGCAAGGGGATTATGGCTTTCGCCTTTACTCAGGTACTCCTGCCACACAGCTATCATCTGCTCTGGCTGACGGCGGCTCAGCGAATCGTTCATCAGATCGCGGGTACGGACCTGGTACTCGAGTAAATCCGGGCGCAGTTTGGCGAGGTTGTAAAGGTGCTCTAGCAAGATGGGCCTGTCGGGGTAGGTTTCACGCAGGGCCTCAAACTGGCGTCGAGCCAGGTCGAAATCCATGCGGCCAAGGCTGGCCATGGCTTGGGCATACCCGGTAGTGAAACGCTCGTCTTGCTCATCTTCTTCCGGCTCAAAAAATTCCTCGCGTACCTGCAACCAGCTTTTACCCAGCAGCCATACCAGGCCTGCACCTGCAAGCAACCCGCCAGCGTGGGCCATGTAGGCAATGCCAGTTGCGCCGGCAAACCAGTAGTCGTAGATTTCCTTGCCCAGCCACACCGGCAGTATGGCTATGGCAGGTGCCCGGAAGTAGTTGAAGTACACGCCGAGGAAATAGAAAAAGCGTATTTTCTGCAGGCCGTAGATGGCCACATACATTCCCATCAGCCCGGAAATAGAGCCGGAGGCGCCCACCAAGGGAACAAAGCTCCCCAGCGAGAAGGCAGTAAAAACAACCCCCGACAATGCGCCACAGGCCAGATAGGCCAATAGAAAGCGGCCAGGGCCGAGGGCCTTTTCTACGGTAAATCCAAGCAGGAACAGGAAGAGCAGGTTGCCGATAATATGCCCCCAGCCGCCGTGCAGGAACTGGTAGGTAATCAGCGTGTACAAAGACAATTTTGCGGGAATCAGGCCTAACTGCTGGGCACTCAGGCGCTGAATATAGGTTTCTTCAATGAGGACGCGCTGCTCTAACCAGTGCCTTCGCTCTGCGGGGGCCCAGATCACATCACTATTCTGAAGCAAATACTGATAGAACTCGCGATCCATCAACAGGCTGGCGGAGAGCCAGAAGTCTTCGCCCTCTTCCCTCAGCTTCTGAAACTGTTGCAGCTCAAAAACCCGGTCTTCCTGGCCTTCAAAGCGAATTTCCCGCTGCAGGAAGTCCTCATATGCCGGTGCTTCCAGCTGGTGCAGCCCTGCATCCAGATACTCACTCACAGCTTGCTCAAGCTTGCGGCTGTCCCCTCCCTGATAAAACAGGAAAACCAGCATGCAGGTGAGCATCAACCCGAGGGTAACCCAGGGCGGGCGCTTCCAGTTAATGGCGTTCTCAGCAGGAATAATCAACATGGGCGGTCACAATTCATCATAATCTGTCCCTGAAAAACTGTTTTCTATCATACCAGTGTCTTGTTTTCGCGCTTAAATGATTTTCAGCGAGATGGCACACTACACCATCCGCTAATTACCGTTATTTCTGTCTCGGGTAATAGTGAGCGGGAATAACAAGAAAAACCAGAGGTCTGAACCAAGGATACTGCAGATGACTGTACTCGTATTGGACAACCCAGAGTTGATTGCCAAAGCTGCCGTCGCTTCCGGCTTTAATGCAGCTACCCTCATGGCCGAAGGCAAGCGCCCACACCGGATGAGGTTTCACTACGGCTTCAACAAGCACACACTGGATAACCAAGACACCGAAATTATCAGGCAACACGCTGTCTACCTGAGACTGCACCCGTCGGTGAGCGTTCGGATTCATGGTCACTCTGACAATTTTGGAGCCGAGGATTACAACCACTTCCTGTCCCGACTGCGAACAAACGCGGTTGTGAAGCTTCTTGTACAGGAGGGGATTGCTGAACCCCGCATTCTGGTTGCAAGCTGGGGATCAGCCCGACCCTTTACAAAACAGGAAGATAGAGCCGCTAACCGCCGGGTTGAGATTGAGTATCTGACCAGAGAGATGGCGAAAGCGCTTTAGGAAGAGAGATGCCCGGGGCCAGCAATTTGAGCAGTCCCGGGCCGTGTCTCTGGATCAGTTAGCCGTGTACCTGCCACACGTTCCACAGCAACAAAATTGCCGCAACCAGCATGGACAGCCAAGTTAGAACCATGCCAAGAGCCCGCGCTTTGTGCTCCTCACCATGGCCGTTAATCATTCCCCAGGCATGAAGAAGACGACCTACCACCAAGGCCATGCCTGTCCAGTAAATAAGACCGCTCGCCACACCGTTCATTTCCGCAATACCAAGCATAATCAGCCCGATGGGAGCGTACTCCACCAGATTTCCGTGGGCGCGAACCGCCGCCTGAAAATCAGCGTCATCAGTAACGCCTATGCCTTTTTTATACTTCAGGCGAAACTTCACAACGTATCCTGAAAGCACCAACATCAATATACCGAGTACAGCAGCAAACACTCCGGTAACTGGTAACAACATGCTCAGCTCTTCCTTATTTGACTGACAATCGCCAATAGTAATACCGCACCTACTGTCGCAGTTACCAGCTCTCCAATAGCGCCTTGGGCTGCCAGGCCAAGCAGGCGAAACACAAAACCGCCAAGGAATGAGCCAACAATACCAATACCCACATTGGCCAATACGCCAAAGCCGCGGCCTTTCATAATCACACCGGCAAGCCAGCCAGCTAAACCACCAATAATCAGAAAGAAAATCAGGTTCATTGTTCGCACCTCCTTGAGGGGGGTTGTTTAAGGAGTTCGTTAATCAGAGCCATTACGCCCGACCCAGTTCAGCAATCGCCTCTGCCATCTCTTTATGGCAACGTGTAATCAGCGCTGGAACATCCTCGGTGGTCAGCCCTGTGGTTTCTACCGGAGGCAGAATCCGCATAGGCACAGGCTCGCGCCTACCCTGCCAACCAAACGTTTTATTGCGATATTCAGCAGCACACACCATAACAATTGGCGCCCCGGCCGTCACCGCTGCATAGAAAGCACCTTTTTTGAACTTCTGCAGCCCACGCCCCTTGCTGCGGGTACCTTCCACGAACACCCACAGGCTCTTATTCTCGCGGGTGATTGCCTCGCTGGTAGCTTGCATGACTGCAACAGCTTTGCGGGAACGGGCACGGTTCAATATCACATTCCCCCCCAGCCAAAATGCCCAGCCAAAAAATGGAACCCAGACCAGTGATGACTTGCCCACCGTTACGGTGCGCGGCGCCACCAAGTCTCCCACCACAAAAAGATCATCGTTGTATTGGTGATTACAAATTGCCACCACAGGGCGATCCTGAGGCATGTTCTCCACACCTTCCACCGGTCGCTCCATGCCCAGTATTGCGCGGCCGGTTCGCGCCAATGCGATGGCCAGAAGCCGGTTATTGTCCGGATTGAACGGCCGGACAATAAAAAATGGCAGGGCGAGTATGCAAAGCACTGGAACACTCAGCCAAGCCAGAAAATTTCTGATAAAGCCCATACGAAAAACTCTGCCTCAGGATTTTGGCGCACAAGTGTACGCCAAGTTTATAGGCCTGCAACAGTGTCAATTTTATCCAATACGGCCGGACTATACCGGACTTGGCTATGAGCACCTTCTACACCGGCTACTCGGGCTGCATCGTCTGCATGGGCCTCCACCACATAACGTAGGGGACCACCCGCATCCATGCTATCGAAGGGATAACAGGTAACCAGCAAAAGAGTGCCCGCAGGTAACTTATGAGTATCGATGAATTCCGAACGGCTATCCACAATTCTTGTTGCACTCACCCGGTAGCCCTGCCAGCGCCCGTCCCGGCCTTGCAACCGAAGCTCATTGCCAGGTTCCAGGTGTTTGAGAGGCCGAAAGTGGGTATCGCGGTGGCCGGCAATAACAACCGCACTCCCAGAGCCGCTGCCACCCATCATTTGCCCCGGCCCGAAGGCCAGGCTCTCCCCATGAACACCTGCCAGCACGATCATCGAATCACCAAGCTCCGGCATCGACAATTTTGCCACCGGCCAGGTATCTGCCCAGGGCCAGGGCCGTGATTCAGTTTGCCTGGCCTGGCTCTCAGCCCAGGCAATTTCCAGCAGTTCCTGAGCCACAACAGCCTTGATCGGTACCCAAAGCCCGAATACCAGCAACAAGGCAGAGCTTGTGATCAACAACAGCAGCGAACGGCTCATGGGTATACCCGTCTTTGAAGCATGGCAATTGCGAGCGAAAGCATCAAACCAAGCAAACCCAAGGCAATCATCAGAGGCGCAAAGGTTGCGGTTTGCGGGTAGCGCGCCATGCCCGGCTGACTTCCTGCAGGTAGCAGCGTAGGCAGATTATCTTTCAACAAAGCGCTTTCAGCAGCCCGCACCGGCGTTTTATCCACCGCCACAAAGCTCGTATAGGGCGACATAAGGTTGTGGGCAACCGCCAACTTGGTGATTCTCTCTTTATCCGGCTCCTGTCCCTCTATCCGAGCGTCGTCCAGCAAGCTGTCGATCTTCTCCCGCGCCCAGTAACGGTTCAGCCCAGTACCTGAAGCCGCCTGCTGCAAATCCAGGCTTTGCTGCCAGCTTCCACCACCCGGCAATCGGCCAGACACGCTCAACTCACCGGCGGGTGCCACTCCTCGCACGACCTGCAACAAGGGCTCACCTTGAAACAAATCACCGGGCCGCTGCGGAAAGCTGTCTTCCATTGCCGCTGTAGACTGCCCCGGCCAGGTAACCTGAATATCCGTCATCACCGGCGCTTCCATGGCTGCAAACAACCTGGCCAAAGGACCGCTCATATCGGCCAGATCCTGCACCGAGGTATAGCTACCACGCCCCCACCGCGCAGCCTCCCGCATAAAGTGCATATTAGGCGCCGACCCTATTGCCACGGTAAACAGCCTGTGATCACCCAACTGGCGACGAATCTGGCTGAACAGCGCCGACTCATTGCCAACGGCACCGTCCGTCATAAACACAACCTGACGCACTCTTACTGCGTCTTCCTGCCGCTCACCTGTGCTCTTGCCTTGCCCCTGCAAAGCCAAGGTCAGCGCTGAAGCCATCTCCGTTCCACCGTCAGCTTTCAACCCACTCACATACTGACGGGCTCGGGCCAGATTATTGGCTGTGGCCATTTCCGGCTGCATAAATAAGGCGTGAGGCTGTGAATTGAACTGAATCACATTGAACCGATCACCTGGTGCCAAGGTTTCCAACCCCAGTTGCAGCGCTTCTCTCGCCTGCCGAATGGATTCCCCAGCCATAGAGCCCGAGGTATCAATCACAAACGTAAGCTCCCGTGGCAAACGGGTTTTACCCGCCCGCCCCGGCACCAGCATCGCCAACAAATAATCTTCCCCTTCCCACTGCTGATGGAACACAGCCGCGCCCGGCTCCTGCCCCGCAAACGGCTGCCAACGAATCACGAAATCCCGGTTCATCACAATGTCACCCGCCTGTGGCTCAACCATCACCACCTGACCATCCTGCTCAGTCGCCACCTGATGGCTGGGACTGAACACCTGCGCCAACGGCAGCCCGGCATCAATCGTGAACTTGACTGAAGCTCTGTGACTGTCCGCTGCAACATCCGCCACATCCACCGTAAACGGACTGATCGCATCCGCATCCAGCACCTCGGTAGTAGGCACTGCCCAACCGCCCTGCCACTGCTGCGGCGCCACCGCCAAAGGCTCACCCGGCATATACCGGGGTGTTAGCGTCGTCGGCACACTCAACTCAAACACCCCATCCCGATAACTCACCAACTGCTGATAACTGAGCTCCACACTCACCTCAGCCCCCGGAGGAATATTCGCCACCCGAGTGGTAAACAAATTCGGCCGCTGCTGCTCAACCGTCGCCGCATGCCGCCCGGAATCCCGAGCCGCTTCATAAGTCTTCTTCGCCTCTTCGCGGGGCTGAACCTCCCCCACAATCGTGCGCTCCCCCACCTTCATGGTCAGCCCGTAAACACTGGCCTTCTCCGGCAGCGGAAAAACAAACACTCCTTCTCGCCAGTCATCACTCGTGTTCTTGAACGTCCGCACCAGTTTACTGTCTGAAATCAGCCCACTAACCCGAACATCAAAGTCACTCCCCAGCACCAAAGCGGGTTCCTGCCACTGCCCTTTACCGTCCACAAAGTGCAGCGTTCCTGCGGAATCTTCATTGCCGGTGTTGGCTTCTGCATAAATCGGCTGCACAAACAAAACCAGCAACATAGCCATCCACAAGCTAACCCCCTCCATAAAACGCACCACCCGCTGCCCCTGGCGAGCACTGAGCCCTCCGGTGAGGTTGAGGCCCCCTCCAAAACCGTGCGGAGCCATGGATGGCGGAGCCGAGCGTACAGGGAAGTATTCACAGCGTGTTTTGGAGGGGGCCTCAACCTCACCGGAGGGCGGGTTCAGACTAAACGGGAAGGCACTATGTTTAGATGAAAGGGAAGAAAACATCATGGCAATAATCCTTTGGCTACATGACTAAATCAGACACAGCCATTTCACCAACCCAAAAAGGCACCCCCATGGCAGAATCAAACATTCCACGAACAAAAAATGATGAATTATGGCAACACCGCACGCTACCCTTGTTCTAAACGCCTCCCGTGTTTAAATAGACCCCAACACCCACGGACAACAGCCAAAAACCATGAAAAAGCATCTGGTCCTGATAGAGGACGAACCCGCCATCCGCGACAACTACCGCGCCGCCTTCGAACGCCGCGGCTATCGCGTATCCACATACGGTGATCGTTCCTCCGCCTGGCAGGTCCTGCGCCAAAGCCTCCCCGACCTCGCCATCATCGACGTCGGCCTCGGCAATGAGCCCGAAGGCGGCTTCACCCTGTGCCAGGACCTGCGCTCGCTATCCGCAACCCTGCCCATCATCTTCCTCACCGCCCGCGACAGCGACATAGACTCAGTACACGGCCTGCGCCTGGGCGCGGACGACTACGTCACCAAAGACATGAGCATAGAACACCTGCTGGCAAGAGTGACCGCCCTGCTGCGCCGGGCAGACGCCTGGGCAGAAGCCCTGCAAAAACCGGATGAAATCGTGAAACGTGGTCGCCTCGACCTGAACGTGGATCGCATGACCGTAGCCTGGGATGACAACGCCATAGACCTCACCGTGACCGAATTCTGGATGCTGCACTCACTCGTACAGCACCCCGGCCACGTGCGCAGTCGCGATCAACTGATGGAGGCCGCCAACACGCACCTGGATGACAACACCGTCACCTCCCACATCAAACGCATCCGCAGCAAATTCCTGCAGATCGACAGCGCCTTTGACAGTATCCAGACCGCCTACGGCATGGGTTATCGCTGGAACGCCCGTGAGCTATAAACCGTGACACTCAAACGCCAGCTCTTTATTGCCAGCCTGCTGATGCTACTCATCCCCTGGGCCGGTTTGCAGTTCGTGCTGGAGCTGGATCAGGCACTTCGGCAGCAGGCGCTGCAACAACTGCAAGATCAAGCTGACCGGCTGGCAAACACCGCCGGCGACCTCAGCCTGGGGCTTCCCGCTGTTAAGCCCCAAACACCCGCCATTTACATGGAAAGCCTCACCAGCCCGATCAATCTCGACGGCTACGGCCATGACTGGCCTGGTTACGATGAGGGCGAACAATCCCGGCTTTGGCAGCCCTCTGCCTATTCAAAACAACCCACAGAAAGCTCCGACAAACCCACCCTGCACTGGCAAGCCGCAACCGATCAACGCCACCTGTACCTGCTGATACGTCTCAGCAACCGCCAGCCCGAATTCTTCAACCCCGGCGCACCCAATCAGCCCCACGACCAGCTCTTATTATGGCTCGAACCTGCAGGCAGCAAAGCACTCAATCCCGATGCCCAAACCACCTCCTGGCTCATGCGCGCCTCACCACCAGGCACGGTGTATGCGACGACAATTGATACAACAAACAGTGCACGTAACAACAACCCCGATTACCGGGTGAGCGGGCATTGGAACAGCGTAGGCAATGGCTGGCAGCTGGAACTGAAATTACCCAAGCCGCCACAAGGCAGCCATTTCGGTTTTGCTGCGAAATGGCAGGACAGTTCCGGATTAGCGCAAGCCGGAACGTCTACCGCCCCACTGCCGGTTCTGGTGGAACGCCAATCCGAACTTGAGCGGCAACTGATTCCCGGAATGAGCAAAGGCCAAATGGCGCGACTGATCGAGCCGGCGGGCTGGGTGATCGCCCAACAGGCAACACCGTCCCGGCAGGCAGCCCCGGAGTTTGATGAACTCAGCCCGCTGCAAATTGTGGAGCACATAAGCCTGAATGCCCTACGGGCCTTGGTGCAGTTTTACCAGCCCTCACCTGCACGCCTCTCCATTCATACCAACCGACTGGATGTGAGTAGCATTCCCGAAGAAGGGCTGGTGCGGCATGAAGACGACCATGTTTGGCTGATGACAACCAAACCCGTCTTTGGGGGCCGGACCCTGATACTTGAGCAATCCCTGGACCAGTTATTAACGCTGGCGGGCTCCACGCTAGGTTCCGTTATTGCCCGCAGCACGCTGATTATTATTGGCCTGACGCTGGTTTTGCTGGGTTATGCCAGCTGGTTATCCTGGCGCATTGCCCGCTTACAGCGCGCAGTCAACGCCACCATAGATCAGGATGGGCGGATTATCGGTACCCTGCCCGGCTCCGGGGCCAAGGATGAACTGGGCCAATTGCAGAACCATTTCGCGCAAATGGCCGACCGGCTACACGGCTACAACCGGTATCTGGAAAGCTTTTCAAAACGGCTTTCCCATGAACTCAAAACCCCGGTGGCCGTGGTGCGCTCATCCCTTGAAAACCTCTCTCACGCCGAAACTGAAGATGAACGTTCGCAATACATCGGGCGTGCGACCGCAGGTACTGAACGTTTGCGGCAAATCCTCAATGGCATGAGCGAAGCCGCGAGGCTGGAACAGAGTTTCGATCATGCAGACAAAGAATCCTTCGATCTGGCCGAGGTGGTCAGCCAGGCAAGCGCGGCCTATCAAACGCTGGATCCGCATCATCACCTTAGCTACACCGGACCGGAATCCGGCATCAACCTTGTCGGCTCCCCGGAACTGCTGGTACAGATGCTGGACAAACTGGTCGACAACGCCCGCGACTTCACACCCCAAAAGGGCAGAATTGAAATACGTCTGGACCAACACACTGACCACTACCAAATCGAAGTGTTCAACGAAGGTTCAAGCTTGCCAACCAGTTCGGGCGTGGACATTTTCGAGGCGTTTGTGTCCCAGCGTGAAGGCAAAACCGAGGGGCATCTGGGCCAGGGGCTGTTGATCGTGCGTTTGATTGCCGACTTCTTTGGTGGCCGGGTTGACGCCCAAAACCAGCACTTTAAGGGCATTGACGGCGCATCCTTCCGCGTTATCATCCCAAAGCTTACGGATAAACCAAGGACAGACTCTTGACTGCCAAGACCGTCGCACTGGAGTTTCACCCCCTGCGCCCTGACCTGTATCAGGAGCTGCACTCCCGCCCTTTTCAGGTATTACCATCACAGGCAAAGGTAAGCCATATCGCCGTTCTGACCACGTCAGAGCAGCGCAACAGCCAGTTTAAACATCTGCAAAGCCTACACCGGATGCTGGGGCAACCCTGGCCAGAGGAAGAGGTTACTTGCTACGAGCAAACCTTTGATCAGCTGCGCATTCGCCGTGAAGTGCATCTGGAATTCACCGCTTACACCTTTACCAATCTGGCGCCTTCCGATGCTGAGCCGTTTGAGGAAACCGGCATCAGTGCGCTGCCTCAAGGCTGGCTCGAACAGCTAGAAGGCATAGTAGTCGCCGCCTTTCATATTGACGTTAGCCCGTCAGTGGAACATGCCCGCAACGAACCTGCGTTCTTGCGCCGGCATTTTGAGGGTATGCGTCTGGTAGGCAGCAGCCCACAGGAAGGGGCTGCGCGGGTACTGGGAACCTTTCAGCTACACTCCGACAATTTCGGCCGTTTCATGGTGCTCAATTACAGCATGTCTGACAGTCAGCTAGGCCGGCTCGTTCAGCGGCTGATGGAAATTGAAACCTATCGTTTGATGTCTTTGTTGGCATTGCCTGTAGCTCGCGAAATCACACCGGTCCTCAATGATATGGACCAGCAACTGGCTGTCATCACTCAGGCGCTGGCTGATAACGAAGCGCAGAACGAGCAAACCATTTTGGCCAAACTGACTCACATTGCAGCCAGAATTGAAGCCTTTCGTGCTCATTCCACCTTCCGTTTTTCCGCCACCAAAGCCTACCATCAGCTGGTGCTGACACGCCTTGAAGAACTGCGAGAAGACGAAGTGTCAGGCCATCTCACTATCTCTGAGTTCATGACTCGCCGGCTGACCCCTGCCGTCAAAACCTGTGAAGCTGTTAGTGTGCGGTTGGAGGACCTATCCCGCCGGGTAGACCGCACGTCCGACATGATGCGCACTCGAGTAGAGCTGGCTATCCAAAGCCAGAATCAGCAGCTGCTCAGTTCCATGGACAGGCGCTCCAAAATCCAGCTGATGATGCAGCACACGGTTGAAGGCTTTTCCGTGGTTGCGATTACCTACTACCTGATTGGCTTACTAAAACTGGCTCTGGACTCGGTTTACGAAGCGGGGATCATCTTCAACAAAACACTGGCACTGGGAATTGCCATTCCCGCCACGCTTGCCTTGGTGTATCTGTCCATCCGGGTTGTTCACCACCACTTTATTCGCATGGCAAGACGGCAGTAACAGGCTTCAACCAAGGTGTTCATCACCCGAAAACTGGCGGTAAAACTGCTGCGCCGTGCGGCCATTGCGCACGCCTTTTTGGGTGGCGAAGCGAATGGCTTCGCGGTGCAACTGCTCTCTATCCGCAACTTCCGGGAACAATGCATCCACTGCCTGCAAATATACTTCTTGGGGAAACGCGTAAAAGGACAACTGCAAGCCAAAACGATCAGCCAGAGACACCTGCTCCTCTATAGCTTCAGCCGGGTGAATTTCACCATCCTGAGTATGGCCTTTGAGGTTATCAGACATGAACTCCGGCATCAGGTGGCGGCGATTCGACGTGGCATATACGCGAACGTTTTCAGGCGGCAGCTCCAGTGACCCTTCGAGCACGCTTTTCAGAGCCTTGTAACCGGTTTCGCCAACGTCAAAGGACAGGTCATCACAGAAGATGATGAAGCGGTATGGAAGATCGCAGATGTCATCAACGATCTCAGGCAGGTTCACCAAATCGTCTTTGTCCACTTCAATGATTCTCAAGCCTTGCTCGTGGTATCGGTTCAGCAACGCCTTGATCAGCGATGACTTTCCCGTACCTCGCGCTCCCCAAAGCAGCACATTGTTGGACGGCTCGCCGGCAAGGAAGCGTTCTGTATTGCGAGCAAGCGCATGTTGCTGACGATCAATGCCCGTCAGAGAACCCCACTGAATCGGGTCCAGCCGCCGCACCGCTCGCAAGCCTGCACGATGGCGACGCCACACCGCTGCCGGTATTGATGACCAGTCGAAGGGTTGGTTATCAGACATAAGCACTTTTCCTGTTCCGCTATTTACCATTTTACATTCCGGATCACGCCGGGAAGCGCAGTATCAGTATATCGGTATGAACTGCAAACAGGCTATTAAGGGGAAACAAGAAAAAAGGTGCAGAAGCCAAGCCTCTGCACCTTTTTTGGGGGGCATACCACAGATAATCAGAACTGGAACTTAAGGCCGACCTGAGCGGTATCAAAGTCGGGGCCGTCGTTGTTCAACTGACCATTGAAGTCGTTTTCATCCACATCCACGTTATAACGGTTGTACTCCAGGAATGTGGTCAGGTGCTCCGTGATGCGGAAGTCGACACCTGCACCTACAACGGGGCTTACCTCATCATAGGTCTCGTTTTCATCGAACGCGTCCACATCAAGTGCTGCTGCGAAAGCACCCGCCTTGGCGTACACACCAAAACTGTTTGTCACAGGCAGACGACCAATCGCTACCAGTGAGCCACCTTTGAGTTTGCCCTCAACATCGTCTTTGCCGAAGTTGCCGAAGTCTATGTAAGCCGCTTCCAGAGCAAAAAACTGGTTAAACTGATAACCGAGACCAGCGCCGTAAAGATCGTTGGAGTCGTCAAAGTCACCACCGTGGGATTTATATCCACCATAACTACCTTTGATGTATGGGCCGGAGGCGTCACGATCAGAGGTGCCTTGGGCGAAAGCTACCGGAGCAGCAAATACACTGGCAGACAAAATCGTGGCACAGGCAATACGAGCTTTAGAGTTCATAATGCTTTTTCCTCGCTAGTTAAGAAATCCATTCGTCAAAGCGTTCCTCGGGTGACTGCGTCGATTGATGCATCGCCCCCGAAACACGTGACACTACCCTAGCGCCCCTGATCGCCAATTTGGGTTACATCCAGACTAAAATCTCTTCATACTCTCTTAATACTTTCACCACAAACCTCAATAAAACAATACGTTACCTCATATAAAACCACGCATGCTCATCGCCGAAAAGCACAGGTGAAAGGTTTTCAGGAACGTAAATTTCGAGACGCTCTGCGTGGCGCAGAGGATTAATCGGTGGGAGTGTTATCTTCGGAAGGCGCGGCACTATCTCCGGAGTTACTGGCTCCCGAGGTGCCGGAACCGGAAGACTGACGCATCAGAACCATACCGCCCTGGAGCAACAGTTTCTTCAGCCTCGGGTCACCCTGCTCGGCTACGCCAACGGCAAAAGCCAGTGCTGCCGCCTCCAGAGGGTTACGAGCAATCAACGAGCGCAGTATCTCTATGGGTGAAGTTGAGTTAAGGCCAGACTGGTTGCTTTCCGACCCGCTGCGGGTTTTGGGCGTGCGTGTCATGCGATAGAAAAACAGCGCAAGCAAGCACAGGCATGCAAACCCAGTGATCGCCATGGCCCCCGGCTTACCCACCAGGGGTGCCAGGGCCAGGGTCGCTGCATTGACCAGCAGGTAAAAGCCGGTCACCAGCAGCGCAGTGAGTAACACCAGAGTCAACACTATGCCGATAATAGCTGCGACGGCTTTGCGAAGGATACCCTGGATACTTGCGGAATCAGGCAGCATCAGCGATCAAGCATTTTGCCCACAATGACACCCGCCAGAAACATGAGGATAATACTGAGAAATGGCCTTTCCTCTATTTTATGCTCCACACTCTCTACAGTGTGTGAGCCCGCTTCTGTTGCACGAGTAAGAGCTGCATCGCCCCGCTTCCGCAGGTTTTCAAACACCGATTGGGCCTCACGGCTGATTTCATCCTTCAGGTTATTGGCACTGGCCTTCTGACTGTCTGCAAACGCTTTGGTCAAGGATGCAATGTCATCACGCAGTACCTGAAGATCGTCTTTCACGCGAGCGTAATCATCTTTGGTTGTTTGCTTTTCCATGGGCTGTCTCCTGATTCGATTCATGATTTCATTCGACAACGGGCTGGATCAGGCCTATTTGCCCTTCAGCCCGCAAGACTGCTCACAAATTACTCTAGCACAGGGTCGGGAATTCGTAACTGTACACAGACTTCGCAGAAGACAACTTGTCAGGGTTCAAGCCCTGTGACCTTTGGCTCATCGTCACGCACACGCAGAAAACTCGCAAAACGTGGCAAGCCGGTAGCAGTGAAACCGTAGTATTTGAAGGTTATGCGCGTTCCCGGTGCGGGCGGCCGGGTGCGCAGCTCATCGCTGAACCCGGTTCCAATGCGGAAGCGACGACCGCTCGGTAGCTCCACCTGTAAGGCCCCCATCATGTTCTGCAGACGGCCTTTGCCGGGTATATGCCCGACCACCACCGCCTCGGCGTCCGCGAAGGTTTTTACCTTCATGAGGTCATCCGAGCGGCCTGCTTCATAAAGACTATCGCGACGCTTCAGCATCAAGCCCTCGCCGCCTTCCGCAACGATCTTATCCAGGTCCGCCATCAGCGCAGCATGTGTGGAGGCCGGTGTTTGCGTTACCAACGCCAGGTAACGGGTATCCGCTTTTCCGATTAGCGCTACCAGCTGTTCATATCGCTCATAAAACGGCCCGGGGGCCGGTAAGTCAAAAACATGAAACTGGATGCCCCGCCACTCACCTGGTACCGGAACACCTTTGCGCACGGCTCCGGAAAGTTCTGCAAAGCGCTGTCGCCCCATCCATAGCTCCCCGTCCAGAGGTACACTGGGGAAGCCTGCAATAAACCAGTCCGGCGCATTGTAGACGTTACCATTGCGAGACAAGAACTCCCGGCCATTCCAGTAAGCTCTTACACCATCAAGCTTTTCGCTGATCCAGTAATTCTCCAGTACAATCCCTTGCTGATAGGTAGTGGCAAGCGGCACTGGAGGCGGACTGGCCTCACTGACCCTTACAAACACCACCAGAGCCAGCACTGAAGCACACAGGAAAAGCCTGCAAATACTCCCTTTTGGGCGGGCCTGCATCCCTTGCCAGCCCGCTTTCTCCCGCAAATTCATTATAGGCACCTCCATTGCCCGTTAAAACACGCCCGGGAATCAGTACAAGCTGCGCGGTATCCGATACCCCGATAAAAGCTGCTGTGTGAACGGATTTATATTGCTTGCCGCATGCAGGCGGTAACGCATTTCGCCGTCATCTACCTGAAAACGCACATCCACAGCACTGCTGCTGACGCCGGTGATATCGGCCTTGTCCAGCAAGCGGAACAGTGCCCAAGGGCCGTTCTCCGAAATGCTGCGGGGTGAACGGTTAACCTGCACTGGCACCAGCGTAATCCTGCTTTCAACTGCTTCTCTCAGGGTGTTGGGCCAAACCAGTGGAATGCTCTGGCGCGGGCCGTGACTGAACTCCACCAGCTGGCCATCAAGGTTCACAACACTGCGGCGCTTGTTGGAGGACAGATTCAAGGGCTCGAGGGCAAACTCCACATCCAGCGTGCCGCTGCGTGTGAAGTAGGCGCTGCGGATTTTATCCGCATTGCCTAAAGACGCCAGTACATCCCGGCGCACCAGCCCGGCTCGGCGCGCATCCCCTACCTGCTCCGGATGATCCTCCAGGAACAGTTTGAGGTTGTCCTTGTAGAAGGTATCCAGCACGCCACCTGGCGCAAAAAACCGCTCAAAATCCTGCAAGGCCACATCGCGACCGGCACTGGCATTAAATGGGTAGTGCCTGGCGAGATTCTGCTGGAAGGGCTGATATACTTCCCGATACCACTCCCGCTCCAGCTGCGCCACTGCTTGGTCGAGCAGTACACGCCAGCTTTCCGTGGCTAACCGGTTCAATAGCCTGTTCAGTGGTTCTGGCTGATGCCCCGCCATTCGTTGCAGCGTGAAAATCGGGTCTGCCCCCTGCAGTCCCATTCTGGCCCGAGCCGCATTGAGTGCCGCCCTGCCCTTATCTGGCGCCTCCTGGATATTGCGCATGTATTCGTGCAGATCGTTAACCACAAGCATGATTTGCTCCAGCCCACTCGGCTGATCTCCATTCTTACGGGTGACCTGGTTCAGATCAGTGAACTGGCGTTCGATATTCTGCAACATGCGGAAGTGCGCCGACTGCTCCAGCAGTTCTCGTGCCACGGCGGCATCTCCCTCTGCCGGAGGGATCAGCTGCGTGTTCCGACGTACCTGACCAAGGAACTGCGCCATGGGCTGGTGGCCGCTGGTAAGGCTTTCCAGTATCCGCACCCCGTGGTTGAGGTCGTCAAATTGTTGAATGTCGACCCGGCTCAGGGCCGTGCGCCATGCGTTGGCATAGTGTTCCGCATAAAGGTTTTGCAAGCTGGCTAATAGTTCTGCCTCATCAGCTTTGCTGAAGTCCACATTGTCCCTGCGGCCCAGTACCCAAGCGTCAACCAAAGCCAGGTCAGTTACCGTGGCAGACTTTCTAAGGAACCATTTTTCGAGACCGTCCCGGGTCAGCAAGGCAGGAATGCTCAAGGGGTCCTGTGTCACTTCCGACGGTTGTCCTGGCTCGCCAAACTGGTCCACACGCATAAAAACATTACTGAACGCGGGCCCCGATGTGCGGGCCAAATCGTTTGGCTGGCTGAACTCGCGGCCAGCCTCAACTTCCAAATCCCGGTACACACGATCAGGCGTCGGCATGCGCCCCAGTTCGTGTTGCGACCACTGCACGCTGCTTTTGAATGGCGCCAAAGCCATATCAGCCGTTACATCTCCGTGCTCGGCCTGCTGAGCAAGATCGGTGTATGTCATGGCATAGTCGAGGTGTGCCATCAGTCTCTGCTGAACATCCCGACGGCCCGGAAAGGTTTTCTGCCAGTACTGGGTCATGTAGGTGGTGACTATATCGCTCCGGCGGCCACTGGCATCGTAGAGCATTCGCAGCACTCGCAGGTGCTCAAGCCGTTCCGGGCTGTTGTCTGGCGCGCGGCTCATCTCACCCATGACACCGAACATGAGCGCTGGCAAATACTGGTATGCCAGCATGTCAAGGTAAGAGGCTTCCACTTCCGGGCCAACCTTGTGGCCTTGGTACAGGCCCATTTCGCTGACGAGCGGCCACTGTTTACGATGGTCCCCAAACGCCAGTGTTGCCTGGCGCAGCTGATCCAGGGGTTCAAGCAGATTACGGCCAGTGGTATCCGGCTCAAAGCCTACGGGTTGCCAGTTATCGATGAATCCGTTAACCCGCGCTTCAACCGACGCAGCCGCTTCCGCATTCTTAATGAAGAAATGCTGCCAACCTGCGGTTATACCCGCTCCGGCACACACAGCAACAACAGCAGCAACCGCCACCCTGCGCTGGCGACTACGCACAATCCGCCGGTTATCTCCGGCAAGCCCCGCTTCAGGATAGATAATCCCCGGGAAGAGCGTCTGGGTGAACAAGCTTGCAGACTGGCCCGTGCGCTGGGCTGGTTGAATCGGGCCAGATACCTGGTAATGGTTGGCGGCGGCTGAGACAAACGCATCTTCCGGAACACCTTCCTGCACGACCGAGGTGAAGTAGGTACCGCGCACCAATGCGGGTGTGGAGAATGCATCTGCCGATAAAAGGCTGGTGAGGAAGCTTTCAAGCGCGGGCTTCATGCCAGCCAGCTGACGGGTAAACGAATATGCCGCTGTGCGATCTTCAGAGTCACGGGTGCTGGCTAGTACGTCGGGCAAACGCATGTTCAATCCCGCGACCATCTCGCTGTAACGCTCGGCAAACTCATTCAGCCACTCATCGTTATCCAACTGACCTTCCAGCCGGAAAGTGAACCCCAGCGCCTGCTCTTTCTCCTGCTTGCCGAGCGTGCGAACAAAGGGCCCAAAACCATAGAGCAAATCCATTTTGGTAAACGAAACATACACCGGCAGGCGCGAACCTATCTGCTCCATCAGCTCTCTCAGGCGGGTGCGTAGCAAAATAGCATGAGCTTCACGCTGCCCCTCGCTGGCCGTGCTCAACTGCGCCAGATCAACCGCAAGGATCACGCCGTTGAGTGGACGTTGCGGGCGATTTCGCTCTAGCCACTGGATAAAATGTGTCCAAAGCCGCTGCTGTATTTCCCCAGCTGCGCTCTGGTTTTGGTTCTGACTCAACAGCTCGCCATCGGGATCGATCAGTACGCCGTTATCGCCAATCCACCAGTCGAATCCGAACGGATTGCGATCTGCCCGATTGTTGCGGGTAACGTTGGTGAGAGTGTATGTCTGCCCGGAACGCTGAATGAGGCTGGTTTTCCCCGCCCCTTCCAGACCCATAACCAAATACCAGGGCAAGCGATAAACACCCCGACGACCCGGCAGATTGTTCTTCAGGGCGGCAAGCTGGCGATCCAACAAACGCTGCTGTCTGCGTTCCATAGGCAGAATCGGATCTTCCTGCTCTTGCTCCTCCTCGGCTTTAGCGGCATTAACCTTGCCAAGACGACGGGCTAGCACCGTGCCCCAGATCAGCACAACCAATAGCACAACACCTAGGGTAACCAGCGACCGCATTTGCCAGGCTGCCAGCGGGAACTCACCACGCACCTCCCACTTCGGCCCCAGCCACCAGGTGGCGATCAATAGTGCTATCACGCCAAGGGCCAGGGTGACCGGTGCCGCGTTTCGAATGTATGGCAGAAGCCAGCGCCCGATGAGTAAAGCTTTTCTCCACATGGTGTCCATTCCTGCTGTGTATTCGTAATTAATTAGACAGTATTCCGACTACGCCCTCAGGCCAGCCGTTCAAGTTGCTTCAGGAGCGCAGGCTCCCAATCTTCGATAACCAAACCACTTATCTGTTGTCGCAAGTCCTGAATTTGCCGTGACGCCAGGCTCACCAGGCCGCTTTCCTTCATCAGCCGTGCCGATGCCAAGCGCCAGTAGAACTGCTCCCGTGGCTCGCGGGCGCCCGCAAGCCCGTCTTCAAGCAGCTGCATCGCCGGCGCCAGTCCTTTCTGGGCAATCAGCTCTCGCGCTGTGTCATAAGCTTGCTCCCACGGGCTGGCACTGCCACCAGACTGCCCTTGAGTATGGGTAGGCGCAGACCAAAGCCACTCCTGGGCTTCGGGGGATAGAAACGGCGTGCCATCGTTAAACGTCAGTTCCGCCAGCTGCGGCAGTCTTTCCACGAATTCGTTAACGGCTGTACGAATGGCCTCAGCGCAGGCATCGCATCCCAAGGCCGTCGCCACACCGGCACTGAGCCGGTGGCCCTCGAGCCAAAAGGGGCTGACCGACAGGCTTTGTTCTATGCGCTGCCAAAGCGCCTGATCGGGGGCTTTTTCAAGGGCTTCACGGTATTCCGCAACACGATCCCCGCTCACGGCAGCCAGGTCAGAGCGTTTGCCATCCCGGGTTGGCGGTACCGCAGTAATGCTCTGCCAGATAGCGTACCGGCGAATCTGGTAGCCCAGGGGCCGTTCGGGTTCGGTACCGGTCAGTAAATCTGCCACTTTCAGTAAACTCTGGCGGGTGGCCCGCTCATTACTCGGGTCCAGCGTCAGGGCACCAAGTGCCGGGCTGGCTGTCACAGCGGAAGGCGCTGGCCCCGATTTGGCATTATCACTTGCCGCATTAGAGCGCTCAGAGGTCGCCTCTGCGCTCGCCCCGGATGGACCACCAACTTCCTGGGCTTGGGGTAACTTTTCGACAGCTCGTTTTAGATCCAGCAGCGCATCGTCAGGCAGCTCTTTTTGTTGCGCTTGCGCCTCAATTTTTGCCAGCACCTCAAGGCAAAAAAGTCGCCCATCGCCCACACTGGCATCAAAGGCGCTTCCTGCCACAGCTTTGCCTGCCCGCTGGAGCATCTGCGTGAACATCATTTTCCGCGCCCGCTTACCCTTATCCCCCGGATACGGCCAGCCTTCATCCCACCAGCTGTCCAGTACGCGCTGGAGCAGATACAGCGAAAGTGCAAAGCGCTCTCCATCAGCGCCTTGCTGCAAGGCAATCAGGAGATAACCAAGAACTTTAAGATCTTTACTACGAGCAGAAAGTATTTTCAGGGATTCGCTCTCAACCTTGCCCCAATCAATATCGGTATGGGCAAGGGAGCCGATTTTCATGATTTCGTCTTCAAGGAACCCGAGCGCCGCATCCTCTCCCAGCCCTTGCCCGGCAGGCAGCTCGCCTTCCAGGAGGGTGGCGACCTGCTCAATGTAGGGATGCTGTTCTATTACCTGCATAACCTTCGTTCCTCGCGTCCTTGCATTTTTACACTCACAACTCGGCTACCAACCACAGCTTTCACGGAGCGGGCGAATGGCGTTTTCAAAACCGGTCAGATCGAATAGCAGGCCGTCTATACGGCTGTTTTCCGAATAAACACGAATATCGGTTTTTTGCTCTATCGCCTTGACCGCCCGGATAGCTGGCAGGCCGCGCCCAATGCTGAGCATGTATCCGTTATCGCGCACTCGCCAGGCACCCTGGCCGGCGGCTTCTGTGGTGCCAAACCCAAGGTTTACACGCTCTGCATCCAGCGGCTCCGGCAACATCAGGGTCAGCTCGGTAATGTTGTTGTGGCACTGGAGGGCAAGCAAAGGGCGAGGCGGCTTTGCTCCCAGCGCGGGCACGGTCACCAATAGGCCGGCGGCCTGCCCGGTATTGCGGTAGCTAAGGTTGCCAGAAGAAGGTTCGGCACTGTCCTGCGCATAAGCCTCTCGCCAGCGAAGGGAGCCGACCAAACGGCGCACTCTGGCATCGGGCCCGGTTACCAGTTCGGCTTCCGTCAGTGGGGTGCGAAAAACTTCGTCAAAGCACGCCAACCGTTTCAGCCGCTGGGTTTCGCCGGTGCACCCGCGGGCCTCCTCCAAAAGGTCAGCCTGTGCTTGCGTATTCTGATCCGCAAAACCCGGTGCACAGAAACAGAGAAGGCCAAGTGCGACAACACCGACAGTGAGTGGGCGCAAATTTGAGTACACCGAAACAGTCGGGTGCATCATGATTCGGCAACCTGATATTTCAGGCATTTGTGAGCGAGCGTGCGCTTGGGCAGGCCCAAGCTTTCCGCTGCTTGAGCGCGGTTACCGCCGTACTGGCGCAAGCGATCACGGATAACCGCAGCTTCAAATGCCTGGGCGGCGGCTTTGAGGTCCCGGATATCTTCCGTGCCAGAGGCAACGTGTTCATCGGAACTGCTTGGTAGTAGGTCAGGCATTTTCGGGCCTGCCAGATCTGGGAACATATCGGTGAGCCGGAGTATTTCCGGTTGAATGTCGTCTCCTGCGGGAGTCTGCAGGCAGGCTAGCTCGATAATATTGCGTAGCTCCCGGGCATTACCGGGAAAGTCGTAGGCTGCAAGAGTGCGCAGTGCGTGGCTACTGATGCCCAGTGGCCCAACACCCTCGCGCTCGGTATACAGGCGAATAAAGTGGCGGCTGAGGGCTTCAAGGTCGTCCAGGCGTTCACGCAGTGGCATGATCTGCAGCGGGAACTGGCTCAGGCGGTAGAACAGATCCCGGCGGAAGTAACCGTCTTCGATACTCTGGCGCAGAGGCTGATGGGTAGCCGCGACCAGTCGGAAGTCGGAGTGCTGTTCCGTTTGCGCACCAAGGGGGCGAAATTGGCGACTTTCCAGCACTCGCAAGAGTTTGGATTGCAGCGCCATGGGCATGTCGCCGATTTCGTCCAGAAACAGGGTGCCGCCATTGGCTTGAGCCAAAAGCCCTTCTTTAGCCTGGTCAGCGCCGGAGAAGGCGCCTTTGGTGTGGCCGAAGAGTTCGCTCTCCAGCAGACTGTCCGGAATAGCGGCGCAATTGACCACGACCATGGGACCGTCGGCACGATCTGATAGCTCATGAATGCCTCTGGCCACGACGTCTTTGCCGCAACCGGTTTCACCCTGCACCAGAACGGATAGCTGACTACTGGCGGCGCGAACAATTTGCGCGCGCAGACCTGTCATGGATTCCGAGGGACCAACAAGGGTGCGGGACAGGGCTTCGCAGCGTTTGCGCACGGTTTCTGCATCGTGCAGGTTGTCCAGCGAGCGTTTGAGCAGCCGGCGTTGCCATACCTGATCACGGCTTTGCAGCTGGGCGATCCATTGGTGAGCGAGCAGCTGCAGCAGGCCGCGGTATAGTGGCTGGTCGTTTATTCCGCTCCAGTCAGTTTCGTCGCGACAGAGCACAAGTATACCCAGGGTTCTGCCGTCGTCGCCTTTTAGGGGTTCGAGCCAGAGGGATTTCGGGCGGTCGCTGGCTTCGATGAGGCTTTGGAAGCCTGGGTGATCGAGGCGGTAACTGGCGGCCCTTGTAAGTTCGCGAGCTTTGCCGGTTTGCAGCAGGTGGGCGAAGGGGTGGCTGAAGTCGCCACAGTCGAATTCGCCGGTTTCAGCTAGGTCGCTGCAGTGGAGTGTGCGGCCGCTGAGGTCGAGTTCGAGTGCCCAGCAGCGAGTGAGGCCGAATGCGTTTTCCAGCTGTTTCGTAGCGGTTTTCAGCAAATCCGGCAATGTGGTTTGTCGCGTCAGTGCGACTGCCAGTTCAATGCCGGTGTGCAGTTCCATCTGCATCCGTCCCATTTTCTTTTCCCTTATGTTCCTGTTATCCGGCTTTGTTCTGGCCCGGTCGCACAGCGTGAGGCTTGGCTCTGGTTTACCGCCCGCACACCGCGGGGTTGAGCTTTCCAAAACACGCCGTGAATACGTCCTTGTAGGCTCCGCTCCGCCATCCATGGCTCCGCAGGGTTTTGGA
>NZ_JAVIXR010000004.1 GCF_031157525.1 Marinobacter sediminicola | reverse complement strand
TCTGATTCCAAAGTGATCGTTGCGATCAACAAGGATGAAGAAGCACCTATCTTCCAGGTTGCCGATTACGGCCTGGTAGCGGATCTGTTTGAAGCAGTGCCGCAACTTGAGGAAGAGCTGAAGAAGGTTCTATAACCCTCTATCAGTAAACAAAAAAGACACCTTCGGGTGTCTTTTTTGTTGGATAATCATAAACTGTAACCCTGTACTCGTTATCTTTTCCGATGCGGATATCTCTGAATGACCATCACCCCATTTGAAGCTCTTGCTTGCCCAATCGACGGATCTGCGCTGCAGTTAAACGGGAGCAGTTGGCAGTGTAGTGCTGGCCATAGTTTTGATATTGCGCGCCAGGGATACGTCCACTTGCTGCCAGTTCAGAATAAACGCTCCAAAGATCCCGGAGACAACAAGGAGATGGTTGCGGCGCGCCAGAGATTTCTGGCCGCGGGATTTTATGAGCCCATTGCTGAAGCAGTTTATCGGGCAGTGTTCCATGAAAATCACAGTGATGCGGCTATCGCTTGTATGGATGCGGGCTGTGGGGAAGGGTACTACATGCGCTATCTGGCAGGGAAAATGCCAGATACTGCACGCCTCGCGCTGCTGGGGCTGGATATCTCCAAGTGGGCCATACTATCTGCGGCCAAACAGGACAAAGCGCCCGCATGGGTCGTTGGCAGTAACGCTAATCTGCCTGTGCTGCCTGAAACGCTGGATTGCATACTGTGCTTGTTCGGCTTTCCGGTTTACAAGGAGTTTGCCCGAGTGCTCAGGCCAGGCGGGGAGATAGTGCAGGTAGAGTCAGGGCCAGACCACCTCATAGAGCTGCGGGAAATCATATATTCTGAATTGAAAGAGCCCCGGCAGTCGCCGAGTGATGCCCCTGAGGGTTTCACAATGGTGGATACTTCTGCAGTGCGCTTCAACCTTAGCCTTCCGGGCAAGCAGGCAATTTCTGATTTGTTGGCGATGACGCCACACTTGTATCGAGCTGGAGCGGAGGGTCTCGCGCGTGCGGCAGAGCTTGAGTCACTTACGGTTACTGTAGAGGCCACCGTAAAACGCTTCAAAAAGAGCTGATCTGCCTTGCGCCCTATTGGTCGCTCTTTTTCTGCTCAGGAGTATTCCTTTTTAACATCACCCGCTTCTCAGCTTTAGTGATAAAAAGGGAGTCGGCAAGTAAATGAATGGCCTTATTTGTAGTGCGGACCGCATGATAAACCTGCTTGCTGGTCTGATCGTGGGTTTTTCGGGCTTTCACGGCACTTTCGCGGGTTTCGTCGTCTTTTGAGAGGCGCTCAACCAGGCCAAAAGTAGTGTTAGCGATTGCTTTGTGCACCTTTTCCACCGCGCTCGTACCACCAGATACTGTGTTTTCCAACAGTTTTGCCCGGTTACGCACCTCATAGAGATCGAGGCGGCGTTTTTGAACGGCACTGTTGATGGCAATGCTGTATGAATTTAACTTGCGTATGAGAACTCTGGAACGCCTGGCTTGCACGAATCCATAGCCAAGAGCACCTGAGGCAATGATCAATAAAAGCAATGCCAGGGCTAGCTTGGCAGTCACTGTGCGATACTCCTAACGGTATTCAATATTCAGCTCCACCTCGATTTCACGCTCCATCATCTCTTGCTCCAGTTCCTTCATAACACCCTGGTAAACCATTTTGCGTACCATAACAGGGAGTTTATCGGCGAGTACCCGCGCAGAACGCGACTCACGTTTTGCCACCGCAATCGGATTGAGTACTTTAAGCGTCAGGATCAAATCCGGCTCGTTTTGAAGATTAGCCGCTGGGTTACTTCCCGAAGTCTCGGCTATCAGACGGGTCAGAATTTTGCGCTGTTCCATAAACTGCCAACAAAGAACACCACTGAATATAGTGAGAATCAAACAAAGTATCAGGAGGAAGTTAGCCAATTCGAGTCTCCAAGGGTGTATCTAGTATGTTCAGCAGTGTGCCCTATAGACCGAGCCGTGCGATTGGCCGTGACGACGTCACTAAAGCGATTCCTGTGAAGTTAGAACGGTAGCCTAAAGCTGTTAAGATCCAACTATTGAAACTCGCTGTAAATAGCCTTGAAAACACATAAAACTTCAGCAAAAAACTTTATAAAAGGACAGGCAATGACCAAATCAGCAGAAACCACATACGACCTGGTTGTGTTCGGTGCGACCAGCTTTGTTGGCCAGATACTCACGCAATACCTGTATGACTCCTATGGCGTTGCTGGCGAGGTTAAATGGGCCATTGCCGGTCGATCAGCATCCAAGCTTGATGTGCTCAAATCTGGTTTGGGTACTGGTGCCGCTGAACTTCCGGTGATACTAGCAGACTCCACCGACGATGCAGCCTTGAAGGCCATGTGTGAGCAAACACGCGTGATTATCTCTACCGTTGGCCCATACGCATTATTTGGTGAACCCCTGGTAAAAGCCTGCGTAGAGACCGGCACCGATTACTGCGATCTGACGGGTGAAGTTCAGTGGATTCGCCAGATGGTTGACCGCTACGAAGATCAGGCCAAGGCTTCCGGTGCACGAATTGTGCATTGCTGTGGATTTGACTCCATTCCTTCTGATATGGGCGTTTGGTTCCTGCAACAGCAGGCAGAAAAAACCTTTGGCCAGCCATGCCAGGACGTGCGCATGCGCGTGAAAGTAGCTAAAGGCGGGGTTTCCGGCGGTACGGTCGCTTCTATTATCAACGTAGCCAAAGAAGCTGCTTCCGACTCACAGCTGCGTAAAGAAATTGCCAATCCTTTCTCTATCAGCCCACCGGAGCATCGCTCAAAGGTGCGTCAGCCGGCTCTGAAAGGCGCGGAATTCGATAAAACATTCAATGTGTGGCTGGCACCGTTTGTTATGGGTGCGATCAATACCCGTATTGTGCACCGCTCCAATGCCCTGCAAGACGCCCGCTATGGCAAAGAGTTCACCTACGATGAGGCCATAATGACGGGCACTGGCACCAAAGGCCGTTTCGCGGCTTACGGCGTTACTGCCGCTCTGATGGGCTTCCTGACGGCATCAGCTCTTAAACCAACCCGTTGGTTGGTCGAGAAGTTCGTGCCTCAGCCTGGCGAAGGCCCGAGCCCCGAAGCTCAAAAGGCAGGATTCTACGATTTGCGATTTGTAGGGCGCACCCCGGATGGCAAAACCATGATCACCAAGGTGACTGGCGATGCTGACCCGGGCTACGGTTCTACCGGTAAAATGCTGGGTGAAGCCGGCATGTGCCTGGCATTCGATGTTCCTGCAGATAAGCAGGGTGGCTTCTGGACGCCCGCATCGATACTCAGCGACAACCTGCTGGGCCGTTTGACGAGCAAAGCAGGGCTTACGTTTGAGGTAGTTGAAACCCGCTAAACGCAGGGGTTTAAACGCCTAGATGAATCACACGGTCGGTGCCCGGAAGGGCTTCCGCCCCGTGTGCCAAGCTGATTACAGTTCGTCCGTCCAGCCAGACATCCATT
The DNA here is from genome assembly GCF_031157525.1 of Marinobacter sediminicola. GTDB lineage: Bacteria > Pseudomonadota > Gammaproteobacteria > Pseudomonadales > Oleiphilaceae > Marinobacter > Marinobacter sediminicola. The sequence goes on along the minus strand of NZ_JAVIXR010000004.1, from coordinate 420,416 downwards.
TGCTTGGTGATCTTTTCTCGCGTGGGTGCATCAACCCCGGTAAACGGCTCGTCCAATATCAGCAAGGGGGCAGGGCTCAACAACACTCGGGCAAGCGCAACGCGACGTGCCTCACCTCCTGAAAGCCGGCTTCCGGAATTACCCAACCATGTATCAAGTTGATCTGGTTCCGAACCGAACCTCTCTGCAAGGTCCACCATCTCAAGAACTCTCCAAAGCTGTGCATCGCTTGTATCCGGAGCGCCCAGTAACAGGTTGGCTCGCAAGGTATCTTCAAACAACACCGTTTTTTGAGTGAGATAAGCACACGGAAGGCTTGAGCTGGCACCGCTTGAAGGAGCCAGAAGACCAGAGAACGTATCCGCAAGGGATGACTTGCCACTACCTGAATGGCCAAGAATACCCACTCGCTCGCCGGTTGCTACCTGCAAATCAAAGTGGGTAAAAAGCGGTGCATGTTCGGGATGCTTTACGGTGAGATCTTTGGCCAGCAGAGCGGTGCCTTCAGGTAGCTCAATGGTATTCGGCACATGCTCGATGTCTTTACTCCTGCAGTCCCGGTTCAAGCGTGCAGCAGAGGCCTGGGTAGCGCCCAGCTTGCCAAAGGCTTCCGGCAGCATGCTGTAAACTTCTGCCAGGCCGAGCAGGGCGATGGGCAGCAGAACCAGAGCTGGCCCGGAAATAGCGCCAGCGCGGAACAACTCGAAGCCTGCCCAGAGTGCGAATACTGCAGAAAGATTAATCAGCAAGTTGGAGCCTGCCAGATGCCAGCCGGTGCGGGAGTCGGCTTTCACCTGCTCCGTTGCCGTTTGGTGCGCCTGGCGCATAAGCCAGGCGCCGTGTTTGCCTACGCGGCCAGCTGCAGTAAGCTCTGCAAAACCTTCCAGATGCTCTACAACCGCCATGCGAAGAGATTCCTGCTGATCACTCTGCCGGGCTGCAATCCTGGCTGTTCTTGCGTAAACACCGATTGTGGCCACTAGAAAGGCGATGCCGAGTATCAGGGCGACGCCAGCGGCGATCCTGACATCAAACAGTATCCAAGCCAGTCCAAAAAGCAGTAGCGCTACAAACGCAGCCAAAGCCGTTGGTGCAATCAGGCGCAGGTACAGGGTGTCGAGAGCATCCACATCGCTGGTAAGTCGCGATAACCACTGGGCACCAGTCAGTTCCCGCCTCTGGCCTCGTCCGGCGGCGGCAAGCTTTCGGAACAGGGCGACGCGAATGTCCGTGAGCAGTAGCAGCACGGTGTCGTGGTTATAGAGCCGCTCCACGTAACGGGAAACCGTGCGGGATACTGCAAAAAACCGGATGCCACCACCTGGCACATACAGATTGATAGTGGCCGGTAAGCTGGCCGCGAGAAGAACGCCCACCAATGCAGTTTCAGTGATAAACCAGCCGGAAAGCGCCAGCAGACCAAGCCCGGAAAGCAGGGCGGCCAGCATCAGAAGGGCACCCATGAAGAGCCTGCCGGGGCGCTGATATATCAATGTTAGCCAGGGCTTCAGTTCAGACATCTTTAACCTCCCCGCCAGACACCAGTAACACCCGATTGGCGAGAGCCAGCAGCGCTTGATGATGGGTGGAAAAGATCAGTGTCTTGCCTGCCAGAGCAAGCTTGTGAAGCGCCTCAAGAACAAACATCTCACTGTCGCTGTCGAGGCCAGCAGTTGGCTCATCCAGAAGAATTACGTCGTAATCCGCCACAAAAATTCGTGCCAGGCTCAAACGACGGGCCTGACCACCAGACAAGCCTTGGCCGTCTTCCGACACTTGGCTGAAAATGCCGTCTTCCCGGCAGTCCAATAAAGGGCCAAGGCCAACGTTTCTCAATGCAGTCTCGATAGCCACATCAGAAGCATCCGGACTGGTTAGCCGAAGGTTATCCGCCCAAGTGCCGTGCACAAGAAATCCGCTCTGGCCCAGCCAGCCAAAGGCAAAACTACCTGCTGGCATGCCAAACAGGTGAATATCGCCGCTGTCTGGCACCAAAAAACCGGCAAGAAGATTCAGAAACGTGGATTTACCGCCTCCAGAGGGGCCGGTAAGGGCAATCACATCACTTTTACCGATCACCAGCGATACGTCCCTGAGAACCTTATGGTCTGCTCGAAAAGCCAGTGACACGGCGTTCAGCTCGATGGTCTCGTTGCCGCTAACAGGCTCGGGGGCTGGGGGCGTAGCTTTGAGGCTTTCTGTTTCCTCGCTCGACGAAGAAAAAACCGGTTCGTCATCATTCAAACGGGCAAGAATCTCTGCACCAGCCCCAAGCGCAGCGGCCCGATCGTGGTAGTGCTGGGAGAGTATGCGCAACGGCTGAAAGAACTCCGGCGCCAACAACAAAATCAGAAGCCCCGAGAACAACGTTAAATCCGATGACGGCCCATAGGTTATGTAACCCAGAAGACCAAAACCGATGTAGATAGCGATGACCGCGATCGCGACAGACGCGAAGAATTCGAGAACCGCTGAGGATAAGAACGCAACGCGCAACGTTTTCAAAGTGATTTTTCGGTACTGATCCGAACGCTGTTGAATCACTTCTGTAGCGCTTTCGGTTTGCCCGAAGAGTTGCAGAGTGGTTATGCCGCGTACCTTATCCAGAAACTGGCCAGACAATCGACTCACAGTCTCAAAATGCTGCTGGTTAAGCTTCTCCGCGCCCATACCCACAAGCGCCATAAAGAAAGGAATCAAAGGGGCCGAAAGAAGCAGAAAGATCGCAGCAAGCCAGTCGAGATAGAACACAAGCGCCAGAATCAACAGAGGAACGATCAGGGAAAGCGTCATCTGGGGAAGAAAACGGGCGAAATACCCGTGTAACGCATCAACGTGATCAATCCACTCTCTTGCCAGGCTACCCGCAGAGGTTTGCCCCAATTCAAGTGGACCGATGTTGCACCAGTGTTGATGAATCTGGCGCCGTGCGGTGCGGCGCACTTGTTCGCTGCACCTTGCCGCAAGGTGAGTTTGCACACCCTGGGCTACAGATCGAAAAACAATCGCGAGAACAAGGCCGAGAAAATAGGGCGCCAGCTCAGAGGCTGGCGCATGTTCGATAACACCAAGGTGAACAATGCGCGCCAGAAAAACCATCTGCACGATGGTGGCGACGCCGGCCAGGGTACCTGCGGCAACCGTGCCCTGAATCCAGCGCCGGTTGCCACTTGTAAGCCCTGAAAGCCAGCGCCGCACTGCGCGCTGGTCAAGAGCCTGCATTGTCACTTAGTGGTACCCCTCCCCAGCACGTACCTTGCCGCGGAATACCCAATAGGTCCACGCCGTGTAGGTGAGTACAAATGGAATAACGATCAGCAAACCTATCAACAAGAACAGCTGCGAATCGTACGCCGAGGCCGCATCCCACAGGGTGTAGTTGGGTGGAACCAGATACGGCCAGCGGCTGACAATCAGGCCCAGATAAGCCGTTATGAACAGCCCCATAGTGGCCACAAACGGCATGCCTTCAAACCGGTTGCGAACCGACCGGAAAATCTGGAAAGCGCACAGCAATGTCAGTGCAGGCAGAACCCAGATAATGGTCAAGTTACTGAACCAGCGGTCGCGAACCATATCGTCAATAAACGGCGTCCACACACTAATAATGCCAAACACCACAAGTACAGCAGCTAAAAGGGGCAAGGTGATTTTATACGCCCATTCCTGCAAACGGCCTTCGGTTTTCATAATCAACCATGTGGAGCCCAATAGGGCATAGCCTGCAAGTAGGCCAAGGCCAGTCAGTACAGTGAATGGGGTCAGCCAATCAAACGCACCGCCAGTGAACACGCCATTGGCGGTTTCGTAGCCCTGAATGTAGGTGCCGACAACAACGCCTTGAGCGAATGCGGCCACAGTTGAGCCACCGGCAAAGGCCCAGTTCCACAGATAACGGGAGGTGCGCGCTTTGAAACGGAACTCAAAGGCAATGCCACGGAAAATCAGGCCGGCCAGCATCAGGAACACGCCAATGTACAAGGCCGGCAGCAATATGCTGTAAACCAGCGGGAATGCGCCCAGCAGGCCGGCGCCGCCGAGCACCAGCCAGGTTTCGTTGCCGTCCCATACCGGAGCAACCGAGTTCATCATTACGTCGCGATCCTGCTCTGTCGGGGCGAAGGGGAAGAGAATTCCCACGCCCAGATCGAAGCCGTCCATCAACACATACATAATGACGCCAAAACCGATGATAAATGCCCATACGAGTGCCAAATCAAGCAGTTCCATAATTAGTTTCCTCCCTGTTTGGCCGGCTGTTCTTTGGAGTCATGGAGCTCAAACGACGTGTGTGCAGCTGACATAGGCCGTTTGGGGCGCTCAGATTGAATGTCTGGCTCGTGCTGATTACTCTCCATGCCCTCGTACAGAACCCGCATGAGGTAATAGACGCCGGCAGTGAACACCAGGGCGTACACAACCACGTAACCAATCAGAGTAAACAGTGCCATACCACCGGTGAGGGAAGGGGTGACGGACTCAGCCTGAGTCATCATTCCATAGACCAGCCATGGAGCCCGCCCAAACTCGGTTACAAACCAGCCCGTGAGAACAGCAATAAACGGCGCAACGCTCATGAACCGCATACCCTGAAGGAACCAGGATGAGCGCCAATAACGACCGCCGGAGCGCAGTACAAGGCCGGTAAGGGCGAAGAGAATCATCAACATTCCCAGCCCAACCATAATTCGGAAAGACCAGAATACGATGGCCACCGGCGGCTGCTTCGCCACCGGAACGTCTTTAAGGCCGGGAATTTCACCGTCCCAATCGTGGGTAAGAATCAGGCTGGCAAGCCCGGGCACGCCAATTTCGAAATGGTTGGTCTGGTTTTCCTGATCAGGAATTGCAAACAACAACAGCGGAACGTTGCGGGAGGTTTCCCAGTTGCCTTCCATTGCCGCCACTTTTGTTGGCTGGTGCTCAAGGGTGTTCAGCCCGTGGAAATCGCCAACTATCAACTGCGCAGGTGCAAGAATCAACAGCAACCAAAGGCACATGGACAATGCTTTTCGGTTTGCTTCCACCTCACGCCCTTTGAGCAGATACCAAGCGCTGACACCGGCCACAACGAAGCCGCCCGTCAGGAACGAAGCGATAACCTTATGGGCAAAGCGGAACTGGAAGGAGGGGTTAAATATCGCCTCGCTCCAGGAAGTAACGTAGAAAATGCCATCTCGCAGCTCGGTTCCGGCAGGTGTTTGCATCCAGCTGTTGGCAGATAGAATCCAGAATGACGATATGAAGGTGCCTGTGGCGACCATAATTGCGGCAAACAGGTGCGCACCGGGCGGAACGCGATCGCGCCCAAAGAGCAACACCCCAAGAAACGCTGCTTCAAGGAAGAAGGCCGTAATAACCTCATAGCTGAGCATGGGCCCAAGGAAGTTGGCAGACGCCTGGGAGAAATTGCTCCAGTTGGTACCAAACTGGAACGACATAACAATGCCGGATACCACACCCATTCCGAAGACCACCGCAAACACCGTGGTCCAGAATGAAGACAGCTTCAGCCATACCGGGTTCTTGGTTTTGTACGCAAGCCCTTCAAGTACGGCAATGTAGGAAGCAAGCCCGATGGTAAACACCGGGAAAATGGCGTGAAATGACACGACAAAAGCGAACTGGATTCGCGATAGGATGAGAGGATCTAGTTCCATAGGAACCCCCGGTAAAGGTTAACGTCACAATAAGCGAGCACAGCGCACTCACTCCACAGCTGCCACAGCCTGAATTGTAATATTGTTTTTACCGGCAGTTAGAGAGCATGCTACTGGATATGGCTGCTAAACCGATAGGGCAGATTGTCGCACCCGTTGATTAAAAACAAGTATGGTGAAAAGCATGAGCTTTTACGAAGAACGCATCCTGCCGCATATTATCGACAAAGCCTGCTCTTTAGGTCAGGTGATGAAACTGCGTAGCCAGATTGTGCCGCGAGCAAAAGGCCGTGTATTGGAAGTAGGCATGGGATCGGGTATTAATCTGCAATTCTACAACCCGGATACCGTGGAAATGGTTTACGGCCTGGAGCCTTCGGAAGACATGCGCCGCAAAGCACAGCCAAATCTGGAGCGCGCGCCCATTCATGTTGAATGGCTGGGCCTGCCGGGGGAGCAAATACCGCTGCAAGATAACAGCGTGGATACCGTTTTGCTTACCTTCACCCTGTGCACCATTCCCGACTGGAACGCGGCGCTGCTGCAGATGAAGCGCGTGTTAAAGCCCGGTGGGGAGCTCCTGTTCCTGGAGCATGGGGAATCACCCGATGACAGCACCCGCAAATGGCAAAACCGCATCAACCCAAGCTGGAAAAAACTGGCGGGTGGCTGCCACCTGAACCGCCATATCGCAGACCTGATCCGCCATGCGGGGTTTGAGCTTGAGGAACTGGAAAACCTCTACATTCCGAAATCACCAAAGATAGCCGGGTACATCTACAAAGGGATAGCCCGGAAACCCGGAAGCTGAGGGAAAAACTATCCGAGGGTGTTTTGAATTGCGTTATCGCCCATGGCCTTATACAATTCCGGCCCTCAAAACTTCCCCCCGAATGCTCCGGTGGTGAAATTGGTAGACACAAGAGACTTAAAATCTCTCGACCTCACGGTCGTGCCGGTTCGATTCCGGCCCGGAGCACCATTATCCCGCCCAAATCAAGGCGCGTCCTGTTCTGGCAATGGCTGAATGCTGTTGATATCACCTGTGGGAGTCGCAGGTTCGTCAATAACGATCACGTAAATCCCGCCGGCAATTATGGCGATGGCGACAAGTGCTTTGAGTATTTTGGAGTTGAGCATTGTCCTCTCTTTTCATCCTGCGTTTGTTGGTTTACATATAGATCCTACGGCCTGTACACCGTTATAACAATCTGCAGTAAGGCGCGCTCCATGAAAGTCGCTTCAACAGCCAGACCCGCGTGTCTGATACTGTTTCTTTGGGGTTAGCTCACGAAACGGAAAAATTGTACGCTAAGCCTTTGGTATCAATGATATCAGCATTATTTTTTCCACAATTCATAAAGTTGCGCAATAATTAGTCGACGACTGGCCCTTGCGAAATAACTTAAATTTCAGCATGAGCTGCAGTATCAGGTGCCAATGAGGGGTTCCACCATGGTGAGGCTCAACGATCCCTCCAAACTGTAATCGGTGGGCCACCTATTTGCTGAAATTGTCGAATTCCGGGAATGCTTGCCCATCGATCACGTTCTCAGTTTGCTGTGCTTGCGCCGAGAACTTGGGTCGCGCCACAAAGGTTGCCGATCTACAGCAAGATCACCATAATTCGCAAGTAGCTCTCCACAAAGCGAAACTAGGCTCGATCACTAACTGTCACCTTGGCCGCGATCTGTTGGGCGCGGGCCTCTGATAATCAGGGTAGAACCCGCCTTAGGTTTTCCTCACTAGAATGGACTCTCTTTACTGTATGGAATCGCACCACCCAACTCGCTACGACATCGCCTCTCACTTTTACGTCAGCCACATCAATGGTGCGGTTATTCCAGGCACTCGCCTGAGCAAAGTCCTCGAAAGCATGTTTCACAGGCGACCACTCACTGCACTGTCGTTGAAATACCTGCAAGAGCTAAACCTTACTCGATTGCACCAACTTGCAAGCGGCCAGTTGACCTATGAGGCTTTTATCGAAGGCTTGGATCCAGAGTTAGTTACCCGCGAACGGGCTGCTGACGCGCAGCGCCAAGCTCTTGAGAAAGAGCGTCGAGCCGAAGCGGATAGGTGGGCTCAAGAGGCCGAGCGAAAAAGAAATGCCATTAAGGCTGCTCGCGCAGCACGAGAAGCTGATCGCATTGCTGAGGATGCTGAGCGCAAAGCAAAAGATGAGGCTCGCTTGGCTCAGTGGATAGAACAGGACAAGCAGAACCGAGTCGCTGCAGAAGCCTTTCACGAGGCAAGAATCCATGACCCTGACTATAGCCCCCTTACTCCCCATGATATTGCTTGTCACTATCACATTGACAACCATCCTAGTGCGGTTCGGTCGCCGTTTAGCAATATTTTGTGGGCTCTGTATCAGGGGCATGTTCTTTCGCCAGCCTATATTAACTACCTCAGGGTTAAAGGGTTTACCCTCTTGTATAAATTGGCCACAGGCCAAATAACCTACGAGTCCTATATTTCATCGATCCATGCAGCTGAAGCCACAGAAAAAACTCGTATTGCACAGCTTAAAGCACGAAGGCTCCAGCGAGAGACAGTAGAGGCCGCTCGTATTGCTCGCGAACGGGATCCCGCATACATCCTGCGCAAGAAGTACGGAATTGTCGAAAATAGTGAGCAGCCTCTAGTCTTGCGGTTGATGAATGTTCTCCAGCACGTTGAGGCTGATAACCGTATTGCCGAGCGGGACTTTGTTTGGCTTAACGCTGAGGGTAAGCGGTATCTCACTAAAGAACTGCGGGAGGCCTACCATTATCGGGAAGCTGAATTCTGCGCAAGTGAATATATTCGAACCAGGGCTCCCTGGAATGTAATTAACGCCAGTGGTCACTATCGAAAGTGCAAGCAGCCAGAATCAGCGCAAGAACTAATCAGGCAGGTACCGACGAAAAGCTTAAAACACCCCAAGATCCACTCGGCGATGCTCACCACTCACGGCGGTGTTTTGCGAGACCTGAAACAGCGTAAAGAAGGCTTGCAGTTCGGGAGAAAGGCTCATGAGTTACAGCCAAAAAATTTCAGGCCCTGTACGTTGCTGGGTGCTTTGAACATTGAGCTAGGTAACTTTTCAGAGGGGCATGACTGGTACGCAAAGGCTGAAAAACTGGGTGCCTCAAAGCAGAGCATCGACACTGAGCTAAAAAGTATCTTTCGTCGGGCGGACAAGACATTGCGCGAAACCATGAGAACTTCTCTGCTAGCCATTGACCCAGTTCGATATCGCTGGGTGGATGACAAATCCCGCGTATAGGCGCCATTGATATACGAGTTGTAGCCGCCTATCAAAGCTGCTGACAGTTTATATCCGGCTCTGCCAATAGTTAGCGCTTGAACGTCTTTGGAAAAGCGCCATTATCGAGAGCATATATTTCTGCAGTCACGCGAAGCGTGGTCAAGTTGCAGTCATGTGTGTGGGTGACTTTAATACTCAGGACGTGGCAAAAAAATGAGAAGTGATCTGAGAGCCAAAATAGTCGAAGTGTGTGACAAAAAAATAGCGGCTAAAGGCAGCACTGTCGGCCTTTCTTTCTATGCATTCTTCGCCAACAAAAATGATGACCCAGAGCGGTTAATGGAAGCAGCTACATGGTGGATACAGACGCACCAGCTTGACCATTTTGAAAAAGCACAGAAAATCAAAGGAATGATAAAAGATGGGCTCTGATCTCAGGTGAAAAACAGATAGTCAGGCCAATCACGGCGACAGCTTGTCTGTCGCGGCTTCGCTTCCATTCAGCAGCCGCACGTGCTGTAGTCGTTGGCAAGGCCCTCGATCAGCCAAGGAGACTCACATGAAAGGTAAATGTTTGTGCGGTTCTATTGAAGTTGTTTCGGAAAGCCAGGCTGAAGTGGGGCTTTGCCACTGCTCTATGTGCAGACGTTGGTCTGGTGGACCAATGTTTGCAGTCCATTGTGGCTCGAACGTAAAGTTTGAGGGAGACGAGCCTTCAACTTACCAGTCTTCCGACTGGGCGCAGCGTGGCTTTTGTTCCAAATGCGGTACGCATCTCTTCTATCATCTGCTTCCAAACAATGAGTACATCATCCCGGCAGGACTATTCCAGAGCGAGCAATTCGCGCTGAATAGTGAGATCTTCATTGATGAAAAGCCCGCATTTTACGAATTCAAGAACAAAACAAAGAAAATGACAGGGCAAGAGGTCTTCGAACAATTTGCTCCGAAGGAGTGAATGTGCCGGGCAGGGGTGTATCAGCCCCTAATGAGGAGTAAAAGCAATGACTGACCAAAAAATCGTACTGATCACAGGTGCCTCTAGCGGTATTGGCGCAGCCACAGCTGAAAAACTCATCGAGGCGGGGCACAAAGTCGTTATTACGGCGAGAAGTACCGCCAAGCTAAACGACATAGTCAAAAGGTGGGGCAACGACAGGGTTTTAGCGGTAACGGCAGACGTGTCCAAGCTAAACGAAATTACAAACGTGGTGGATAAAGCCATAGAAACATTCGGCAGACTCGATGTGGTGTTCGCTAATGCAGGCACAGGCGTTAACGCTCCGGGCATCGAAAACGGTGATCCTGACGAATGGAAAACGATGCTGGACGTGAATATCAATGCGCTATTGTTTACCGCCAAAGCCAGCCTGCCCGCATTAAAAGAAACCCAAGGGCATTTTATTGTTACCAGCTCCATTGCAGGCAAGATCACATTGAAAGGTTCTGTGTATGGTGCCTCGAAGTGGTTTGCTTACGGATTTGGCCAAAATCTAGCCGCCGAAATGGCTGAATGGAACGGCCGTTGTACCACCATCTGCCCCGGCATGGTCAACACGCCCTTTTTTGATGAAGCCAAACCAGACAAATTAGACCCCAGCGATATAGCCGATGCGGTTGTGTATGCTATTTCTGCCAACCCTAGATGCGATGTGCGTGAAATTACGCTGATGCCAACTAAGTAGTTAGTCATGTAGCGCGCGCCCTGGCTACTTACGAAAACTTACCTCATAAACCAAGTAAGAAGGGCACGCTTAACTTCACCTCAAGGTGGAATAAAGCATGAAAGACAAACTCAGGTTTATACTCAATCGTATAGGTGAGAGGCTGTGGGTCAAGCCGCTATTCGTTTGTCTTGTGTCCATCGCTATCGCTTTCATCGCTCAATGGGCTGACCAGTTCCAGATATTTCAGAAGGCCCCCGAGGTAAATACCGAATCAATTGAGATGCTGCTCGAGGTCATTTCAGCAAGCATGCTGGTCATGGCGGTATTTGCCGTAGGCTCGATGCTGGCTGCTTATCAGTCTGCGAGCAATTCGGCGACTCCACGGGCCTTCACGCTGGTTGTCTCCGACGATGTCTCCCAAAATGCATTGTCCACGTTTATTGGTGCATTTATTTTCAGTATCGTCGCTCAGGTTGCGTTGTTGAATGGCTATTACGAAAAAGCAGGCAGGTTCATCCTTTTTATTATTACCATAGTGGTTTTTGTATTAGTCATTATCAACTTTATCAAATGGGTTGATGGAATCGCTCGGCTGGGACGGCTCGGCACGACAATCGCCAAGGTTGAGAAAGCCACTGCCGAAGCGTTGCGCCGGCGAAGAGAGAAGCCTTTCCTTGGAGGGACTCAGTCAGACCATCAAACAGATGGTTTGCCAGTATTTCCAACCACTGTTGGCTATATTCAGCGGATCGATATGGATGCTTTGCAGACTGCCGCAAAGAATGGAGAAATGCAGATTATAGTAGCGACGCTTCCAGGTGCATTTGTGGCACCTAATCGGCCGCTGGCTTATGTAAGAGGCGGCAGGGATGCAGAGGCAGTGATCGAAACTGCATCGATAGTTAACGCATTTTTTATCGGCAACCAGCGAACATTCGATGACGATCCCCGGTTTGGTCTTATTACGCTGTCCGAAATTGCTAGTCGTGCGCTGTCTCCTGCTGTCAACGACCCTGGAACCGCGATCCAAGTTACTGGTATTTTTGTTCGATTGTTCGCGGAGTTGGCCCAGGAGATTTCAGAGCAGGAACAACCCCGCATCGAGTATGATCGTGTTGCTGTACGGGAGATTCCTTTAAGTGATTTGTTTGAGGATGCATTCAATGCTATTGCCCGTGACGGTGCGGCAACCATTGAGGTTGTCCTCCGAACGCTAAAAGCACTGGCTACACTCACATCCGTCGGCAACGAAAAAATGGAAGCAGCGGCGTTGGAATCTGCCCGCCTTGTTATTGCGCATGCCCAAGAATCGCTTTCAATACCATCCGATATCGAAAAACTGCAAGCCGTATCAGAATTTGCGCGCTCGTTGGATTCCGGAGAATAATTGGCAGTTAAAGTTGAGTTTGGTGAAGTACGTGTTGTTGTTTTAGGTTGAATCGAGGAAACATGGATGAGTACTATCAGCTTGGACACGTTGTGTGCACAAAGATCTATCAAGGAAGGTGGAATGTTCATAGCAGAAACGCCGAGACTAGTACTTCGAGAATTCACCTCAATTGACGTTGGTGCGCTTGGGGAAATTCTTGGCGATCCAGAAGTAATGGAGTTTTCGACCAATGGGCCGTGCACTGATGACGACACCCGAAAATTTATTGACGGGTGTCTGGTGTCATACAAAGAGCATGGCTTTGGTCAGTGGGGGGTTGTGGACAGTTCTTCGGGGGCCATTATTGGTTTTTGCGGCTTGAGTCCGGTTGACCTGAACGGAGTGCAGGAGGTGGAGATTGGTTATCGCCTCGCTCGAAATGCATGGGGCCGAGGTTTGGCGTCAGAGGCTGCCGCGGCAGCGCTCGCGTACGGCTTTTCGAAATGTGGCTTGGATTCCATCATCGCGATTATCGCTCATCGCCATGTAGCGTCTGTTAGGGTAGCGGAGAAGGTGGGGCTGAAGATTGATTTCTCAACAACATACCGGGGTTGGAACGTTGGGATCTATCGAAAAGCGCTGACACACGCCGATTAACGGATATAACATTAAAAATGGAATGCCAGAAAGCCTCTCACTGAGATATTAAAATGACGTCCAACGAAAAACTTGAACGAAATCCGGTAGCTGGTTTTATACTGATCTTACAGTTGGTTGCGTGGTTCATCACCCTGAGCCCACTTTTCAGTGACTTCACGGGTTCTGATCCCGCAGGCAATGGATTGGCACAGGGGTATGCCTTTATATTTGTGACCGTTCCAGGGATGATTTTTATCTTTCTTAGTAACTTCTATTTGGCGTTTAAAAAGCGATTGAATAAGTGGTGCAGGGTGGCTTCAGCAATCAATATCGTGGGATTGCTTTTTTTGTTTCTGGTAGTCAGTTAGTTATCAGCGCCGGCTATTCCCTGACCACCTTTTTCACCGAATCCGCTTTTGAAGATTTGGAGCCAACCTTTCTCCAGGCTTCGTACTCTTCGCCATTAATCCACGTAACGCCTATGTGTTCTTCCCAGTTTTCAAAGTCGGCACTTCTGTAGCTATCACCTCCACAGCCACCTGCACCGTAGGTGATCTCGCAAACTCTTAAAACAATATACTCACCGTCGTAATCGAGGACCTTCTCACCACGCCCGCTATTGGAGCACTGGGTGAACAGGCGGGATGGGACTTTGAATATGACTTCTGCTGATTTCTCACCGCCACTGCCCGTTACTCGGGTGATGGAGCAGGTACCTGCGTAAAATTCGTCGCCGTTGATGGTCACATCCGGTTCCAGTGGTTCCCACCAGGCTGTTGGCGCCACTTCTTTTTCTGATTCAACACTTCCGCTTTTGTAAAACTCACAGCCAGTCAGCAGTGCTGCTGCCACTGGTAAGACGAAAATTATACGAAGTACTTTTGTCTCGCGGATTACCTTAAACAATTTACTCACTAACCAATACATGCGAACCGCCCATAGAGAAACCTGGAACCTAGTATACAGATTATGATCACCAGCTTACTTTGGCGCCAAGGGCTTACGCGTGAATATACACAGTATCGGCGTGCCCTGTTGCCGAATGATAGGTTCAATATCCCGATGCAGAGCGTGGTAGTGATAGAAGGGAACTCTGGGGAAAAGGTGATGGATGGAATGCAGATTCTGGCCCAGCCAGAACCACTCCAATGGCTTCATCCAGGTGGGCATTATCAGGCTGTTGGTGTTGCGGTAACGCTCGGCAGATTTGTAAGGGATGTGTGGCCGATAGGCGAACCAGTAGGCGGTGAAAAAGCCACCCATCACATACCCAAGAAGAACCACCCAAGCAGCGCCGGGTACATCGATCAGGGCAAGAAAGGCTATTCGCCAACCAAGGAAAACGAAAATCTCTGCGCAATACACGCTACGTTCTTTGTTAGTGGCTTTGCCCCAGTGGGCACTTACAAAAAACGTATTTTGTAACCACAAAAACTGAAACACCGTGCGAATTGCTCCAATGGGGCCACGGCCGATTCCACTGATCAGATAATCCGGGTCTTTGTCTGGCTGGTTGGTGTATCGGTGATGGGTAAAATGTTCAAGCCGGTGTGAGGCGTAGGGAATGGCTATCAGGGGAGCCATTAAATAACCGCACAGATCATTCACCCAGCGCAGCTTGTCATGCTTGCCATGAATGTTTCCGTGAACGGCTTCATGCACCGGGGTGTAGGCCATGTAGGTGAGCGCCGCAAGAACAAGTGTTGCGGCCCAGGCTGGCATCAGACCGAATACAAAAAGCAACAGGTTGCCGATAAAGCCTACCAGCACCAACGCCACTAAAGCGACCGTTGGCCACCCGAATTGCCCCATGTAGTGTTTTGCGAAAACAACGGCTTCGCGGTTGGCTGTGCTCACATCCTGGGGCATGCTTTCCTCTCGTTTTAATATTTGTTGGGAATATGCTTTCAATGTAATGTCTTCCATAACCTGCACACAGGGCAGCTCTGGCCAATCGGGAAGCCCTTGTGGCCAGTTATGCTGAACAAACCCAAACTATAAAAGTACCTTGATGATTAACGCTGACCCCATTCTTCATCCCATTGTCATCAGCCAGGTAATGATTAACTTCGCCGCCAGCCTGGGTGTCGATAAGGACACCTGTCTGCAGGGCACGGGCATTACCGATGAGGCCTTGATGGATGGCGAGGCACTCATTGCCCGCGATCAGGAAATGCGTTTGATCGAGAACCTGATTCTTGCGCTGCCAGACACGCCTGCGCTTGGCCTGAAGCTAGGGATGCAATACAACGTGGCGACGTTTGGCATTTGGGGCTTTGCGTTGAGTACCAGCCGTACTCTCAGAGATGCTGCCAAAACTGCCATCCGTTACCTGCCGCTAAGCACTGCCTATTGTCGGCTGTATTCGTTCGATGAAGATGGGTTCTTTGGAATTGGTTTAGACCCGGCATCTATCCCCCCGCATGTGCGCCAGTTTTTGCTGGAGCGTGACCTGGCAACGGGTGTGAATCTGGTGCGGGAGCTGAGTTTGTCGGGCCTCGCAATCAGTAAAGCTGAGTTTGAAGGGCCTGAGCCTGCGTACTCTGGTTTTATTGAAGAGGTTCTTGGAGTTAACCCCGCCTATAACAGCCAACGTAACGCAATTATGGTGGCGGGCCTTGCAGCCGATAAGCCGTTGCCCACGTTCAATGCAAGATTGGTGAGGATGCTGAACGATCAGTGCCGTTTGCAGCTGGAACAACGGCAAACCAGTGGATTGTCCGGGCTGGTTCGGCAGCAAATTCTTGGCCCGCTTGGTTTGGTGGCAACACTTGATGAGGTGGCCAGCGCGCTCGCTATGTCATCCCGAAGCCTTCGGCGGAAGCTGGAGCAGGAAGGCGCCAGTTTTCGGGCTCTGGTTGATGAAGAGCGCCGACAAACGGCCACGCAGATACTCAGCGGTAGTGACATGAAACTCGACGAGTTAGCCATTCATTTGGGTTATACCGATACAGCCAGCTTTACCCGGGCTTTTCGGCGCTGGATGGGGGTGTCTCCGGGTGAATATCGCAAAACCAACGTGTTGTAACATGCGCTAAAGGTCGCTTCGACAGCGAAGGCATCCTGCCTGATACTGACTGTTTTCCGATTTACGGTGAACGGAGGTAGCCCGCCATGACAAATCTGCTGAAACGACATACCGACGAGATGGGCATTACAACCCTTACCCTGAGCCAGCCTGAACGGCGCAATAGTCTTTCTATGGGCATGCTGGATGCTCTGGGTGAAGCTCTCGAAGACATCGCCGCAGACAGCGCTACGCGGGTTGTGGCGATTGCGGCTGAGGGTAAGGTGTTTTGTGCTGGCCATGATCTGAAAGAAATTCGCGACCAGCTGGATAGCCACGAGTTTCAGTTGGCGTTGTTTAAGCGTTGTAGTGAGGTAATGCAGCAGGTGGTTAACCTGCCAAAGCCCGTTATTGCCCGGGTAGCAGGTGTGGCAACTGCAGCTGGGTGCCAGTTGGTGGCAAGTTGTGATTTGGCGGTGGCGGAAACCTCTGCTCGCTTTGCCACGCCTGGCGTGAATATCGGGTTGTTCTGCTCAACGCCTATGGTGGCCTTGTCTCGCAATGTTTCCCGAAAGCACGCTATGGAAATGCTTCTTACGGGGGAGATGATCGGTGCTGCCCGTGCAGAGCAGTTAGGGTTGGTAAACCGTGTGGTTGATGAATCCTTGCTGGATGAAACGGTGTACGCCATGGCCCTCACCATTGCCCAGAAATCCGGGCATACGCTGAAAATAGGTAAGGGCGCTTTCTATAAACAGCTGGAAATGCCCCTGGCCGATGCATACGACTACACGGCCAGGGTTATGGCGGAAAATCTGCTTGCGGATGATGCCCGGGAAGGCATCTGTGCGTTTCTTGATAAGCGCAAACCGGAGTGGCAAGACCGCTAGCGATTACTGCAGTTCTGTTCGCCAAGCTTGAGTCGATCTCCGACCCCAATATCATTAGCTTCAAAGAAGCCTGCGTTCATTTCCACGGCGGAGATGAACGCAACCTCCGCTGGATAGCTGGGGCAGCGCGCTCCACTGGATGAGTCGCAAGGCTCCATCTGTTTGATGTTGTTAATCACGCCTTGGTTATTCAGGTAAGCGATATCTAGGGGGATAAGGGTTTGGAACATCCAGAAGCCATGATCCGGGCTCTGCTGCTCCTGATACTCAAACAGCATCCCGGAATTGGCTGCCATAGACTCTCTGCCCATCAAACCTTTCTGGCGATCCCTGGGCGCACGCGCCAGTTCCAGGTTAACGCTAACGGTGCTGGAGGCCGTTACGAAGCACCCTTCGATAACCGGCAGGCCCGCTGATGGTTCAACCGCAGCGGAGCCAGAACAGCCAGCCAAGGTGGCCACAAAGCAGAGCAGGCTGTAGCGGTATCGCATCAGGTGCGCAGCCGATAGCCAGTTTTGAAAATCCACCAGATACCTGCCATGCATGCGAAGAGAAAGAGCAGTGTCATCCCCACGCTAATTCCTATGTGCACATCAGACACCCCATAGAAGGCCCACCGGAATCCGCTAATCAGGTACACCACCGGGTTGAACAAGCTGATGGTTTGCCAGATTTCCGGAAGCATATCGATGGAGTAGAAGGTGCCCCCAAGAAAGGTAAGCGGGGTTACAATCATCATGGGAACGATCTGGAGTTTTTCGAAACCGTCGGCCCATATTCCGATGATAAACCCGAACAAGCTGAAGGTTACGGCGGTCAGTATCAGGAACGACAACATCCAGAATGGGTGCAGTATGCTGTAATCCACAAACAGCCTGGCGGTGGCGAGTATGATCAGGCCCAGTATCACAGACTTGGTAGCCGCCGCGCCCACGTAGCCCAATACCACTTCAACATAGGAAACAGGCGCAGAAAGCACTTCGTATATCGTGCCGGAGAACTTCGGCATATAAATACCGAACGAGGCATTGGAGATGCTTTGCATCAGAAGCGACAGCATGACCAGACCAGGGATGATGTAGGCGCCGTATGCAATGTTATCGATATCGCCCATCCGGGAACCAATCGCCGAGCCAAATACCACAAAATACAAACAGGTGGAGATGACCGGTGAGAGCACGCTTTGCATCAAAGTGCGCCGCATGCGGGACATTTCAAAGTTGTAGATGGCTTTAACACCGTAAAAATTCATGCTTTCTCCTGTTAGCCTTTGGTGGCTTGTTCATGCACCAGGCCGACAAATATGTCTTCCAGGGAGCTTTCCCGAGTGCGCAGGTCGCGGTAATCAACCCCTATATCACCAAGAGTTCGTAGTAATCTCGCGACGCCAGCCTGCTCCTGCTGTGAATCGAAGGTATATATCAGTTCGTAGCCATCTTCGGACAGCTCAACTGGTTCGGTTTTCAATTCACTCGGCACTTCGTCCAGTTTGTTTTGCAGTTGCAGGCGCAGTTCCTTCTTGCCGAGTTTGCTCATCAGCTGGCTCTTGTCTTCCACCAGAATGATTTCACCTTGGCGTATCACTCCGATGCGATCCGCCATTTCTTCAGCTTCTTCTATGTAGTGGGTAGTGAGAATGATGGTTACGCCGTCTTCCCGGAGTTTGCGAACCATCTCCCACATGTCGCGACGGAGCTCTACGTCTACGCCGGCCGTAGGCTCATCAAGGAACAGTATTCGCGGCTCATGGGACAAGGCTTTGGCAATCATCAGCCGGCGCTTCATGCCACCAGAGAGGGTCATGATGCGGTTGTTCCGCTTATCCCATAGGGACAAATCCCTCAGCACTTTTTCAATGTGTGCTGGCTTGGGCGCTTTCCCGAATAAGCCCCGGCTGAACGATACGGCGTTCCACACAGTTTCAAATGAATCGGTGTTGAGTTCCTGGGGCACCAGACCAATGGTTGAACGGGCCTTGCGGTAATCCTTGATGATGTCATAACCACCCGCACGGACTTCACCGGATGTCATATTGGCGATACCGCAAATGATGCTGATCATGGTGGTTTTGCCGGCGCCGTTTGGGCCAAGCAAAGCAAATATTTCACCCCGGTTGATTTCAAGATTGATGTTTTTCAGGGCCTGGAAACCGCCCTCATAAATCTTGTTGAGGTTTTTAACGGAAATATCCGGTTGCACGGGCGTATTCCTGTTTTCGAATGTGGGTCAGATATGCGAGCGCGGCATTTTCTCATGTATGGCGCTGGTTTAGAAATCTTTGCCTTGACGCAGATAGTGTTCATAATGCTTGGTGGTTTTCAACAGGGGGTTTAAGCCCGGTATCGGTATGTTACGAGCGATTTTGATTTCAGGTTTCGTTTTGGGCCTGGCGATAGTAGCTGTATTGGGTGTTCGCTGGTTACAAACCCCGGACAATGGGGCTGTAGCCGTTGCGCTACCTGCATGCGACTTACTCGGGCCTACCTGTGAATGGGAAACGGGATCGGGCGTTTGGAATGCTAGCCTGCAGAATATCGGCGACAAAGGGCAGGGCACGGAATACCAGCTAACCGTTTCTGCGCCGGTCGCACCAGAGCGCTTCATCGCAGTTTTGCGGGGGGAATCCATGTACATGGGAGAGTATCCCGTACCGCTGCGTAGGGGAGATAACGGGCAATATTCTGCGCAGTTTGTTGCACCTTTGTGCACCACGGGCACTGAAATGGTGTGGCGTGTTGATCTACAGAGTGGCCAGCAGCCCCTTTTAGAGTCCGTACCCTTGAAGCTTATATTTCAGAGTGAGGGCCATTGAGTAGACCAAACTGGCCCTTATTCACCCTATGCCTTGGCTGACAAAACCTTAGAAAAGTGTAAAATCATGCAAGAATTCGCGCTAACTTCAGAGAAAATATGATGGATTATGGGGAAAGTGTACAAAAAGTACTACTGAGGAAGATTCGCAAGGCAGAACAAGATCTGATGCAGCTGAAGTTGGATTATTGCCGTTTTGTTTTTGGCCTTACCCATCGGGCCAGAGTGTTGTCGGGTGGAGATACCTACCTGATTCTCTCAGTAGATGTGGAGTCTATGAAATCTACGGAGGATGGTGCATTTACTCGCCCGTCCGTTGCAGGTGTGCCAGTAGAGACGCCGAACCAGACAGATCCAATGCCCTTGGGCACAGACTGGGTATTGGAGCAGCACAACAAAAGTTAAGAAATCAGATCAGTGCGTTCGCGGTAATAGCTGAGTAAAGACTGCTTTCAGGCTGAACGTACTGGTGGGTCTGCCAGAATTCCGCGCCTTCAAGCCCGGCGCGGAAACAGGCCAGCAGTACACCGCAGGAAGTCAGCGTTGCAATCGCCTGCACGGCCTCTGACTGTCGAATACCGGTTTTACGGGCGGCGATCTGGGCCACCAAGCCCGCCAATGAATCACTGTGCCGTTCTGATTGGTCGCACAGAGCGCAACCGGCTCCGTATAGCCAGGCTGCGGCGTATGCACGAACCGTTTCCGGCGCTTCATTCAGCTGTAGGCCACTTATTCGACAATCCCGCTCTTGAAGCCCTGCAAGAATGTGCAGCTGGGTAAACAACTCTGTACGATCTGCAGAAGCTAGACGTTTCTGCTTTTGAACAACCGGCTTTTCTTTGCGTGTTACCGGTAGGAGTTGGTTGTCAGTTGCAGTAGCTAGTAGAGGTTCGGAGCGAGTCAGCATTAGCATTCGCCACACCAGGGTCACAACCAAAACCAGTAGGCCGACCTGAGTCAGTACAACAAGTCCTTCGATCATGAGCGGTGCTACCTTGAATGAACTATTACAGAACGTTTCAACAGTGTAACGGATTGTATCCTTAAGTCGCCGCGAACTCTTGGTCATTACCGGCCTTTAAGCCGACCGACCTGCAGAAATTGTGACAAGGTTCCCAGTGGCTAGTGAAAGAGAGAAGGCCCCAATACCACTAAAGGCAGCCTGATGACGGTTATTCTGGTACTCCACACTCTTTTGGTTCTCACGTTTACCATTCGGATTTTGCTCCGGGATGATCTCTCGCCTCCTGGCCGGCTTGCATGGTTTGTGGTTCTCAATTTGTTGCCTTATTTCGGCAGCGCAATTTATTTCCTGTTCGGCGAAACAGATATTGGCAATCGCGCAAGCAAGCGACACAAAGAAGTTTTCCACGAAATAAGGGCGAAAGCGTCCTGGTTTATGGGTGATGCTGCCAATACCGAGGCGCTAATTGAGCCGGTGTATCGGCCTGCATTTCGTTATGCAGGTTCCATCAATGGCTTCCATCCTTCAACGGGTAATACCGCCGAGCTGATGAAAGACGGCAATGAAACTCTTGAAAGAATGGTGGCCGATATAGATGCAGCTACCGATCACGTTCACGTGCTCTATTACATCTGGCTTGACGACAATACCGGTCACGCCATTGCTGAAGCCCTGATTCGAGCGGCTCATAGGGGAGTGGTATGCCGGGCCATGGCGGATGGGCTGGGTTCACGTGCGATTATTAACTCCCCGCTCTGGCAACGTATGGAAGAGGCGGGCGTTCGTATGGCGGTTGCTCTATCCTTGAAGCATCCTATTCGCACCATTCTGACCAGCCGGCTGGATCTCCGGAACCACCGCAAAATTACGGTAATTGATGCTCGCATCACTTATTGCGGCAGCCGGAACTCAGCAGACCCGGAGTTTCTGATCAAGGCAAAATACGCGCCCTGGGTCGATATCATGCTTCGGTTTACCGGGCCGGTAGTGGTTCAGAATCAATTGCTGTTTGCCAGTGACTGGATGCAGGCCACCAACGAGTCACTGGATGGCATACCATTATCGTCAGGGCGTGGCGAAGGCGGTTTTCCTGCACAGGTTATGGGCGTTGGCCCAACTGAGCGCCACGGTGCCACGCCTCATCTCTTTGCTAACCTGTTTGCCTGCGCCCAAAGCGAACTGATCCTTTCTACGCCTTATTTCGTTCCGGACGCTACGGTTCTGGAAGCCCTTTGTGCCGCTGCATACAGGGGCGTGAAAGTTGCGCTGATCTTCCCCAAAATTAATGATAGCTTGATTGTGGCCGCTGCCAGCCGCAGCTATTATCATCGGCTTCTCGATGCGGGCTGCGTTATTCATGAGTTCAAAGGAGGGTTACTGCATGCAAAGACCCTCACCATTGATGGAAAAATCAGCCTGATAGGGTCGTCGAATCTCGACTTGAGAAGCTTCGATCTCAACTACGAAAACAATATCCTTCTGCAAGATGAGGCCACAACAAAGGCCATTAAGGAACGCCAGCAGAGCTATATCGACCGATCTGAGGTGGTCAGTTTGCCAGAGGTTCTTGCCTGGCATTATCACGAAAGGATTTGGCACAACGTTATCGCAACCATTGGTCCTGTTTTATAACCACGGGTATCTGCGACAAACCGGAAACTCAAAATGAAATCAGGATGTATCAGGTTCAGCGTCTGTCTGAGCCTTTGTTTAACTGCGGGTGGTGGTTACGCCAGCCTGCCGGACACCCGAACGTCTGTTAACGAAGTGCCCGCAGGCACAGTTGGCCTTGGGGCCGCCTTGCGCAGAGGGACTAGCCCTTACGTTGGGGTGGATA
Source organism: Marinobacter sediminicola (assembly GCF_031157525.1). Classification (GTDB taxonomy): domain Bacteria; phylum Pseudomonadota; class Gammaproteobacteria; order Pseudomonadales; family Oleiphilaceae; genus Marinobacter; species Marinobacter sediminicola. Next base: position 398,319 of record NZ_JAVIXR010000004.1, on the reverse strand, counting down.
ATATATCCGGCGTACTCAATGACAGCAAAGCAGACCTTATTCCGCTATATCTCTATGAAGGAAAATGGCTTTTTGCCCATGGCACTTCAGCGGGAGCGCACCTTGTTAAATCGGATTGGTTGAATGTCGATTTGCTTGCCAAGTATAGGTTTAACCGGCTTGAATCGGATGCTACCCCTTATTTCAATGGCATCAGCGATAGGGATCAGACTGTCGATATGGGCTTCTCAGCCACGGTTTTTGGCGATTGGGGCGCACTTTCAACAACTTGGGCAAATGATGTTCTTGGTGTTCACAACGGTTATGAGTGGGACTTTACCTACTCCTACGGCTGGGAACTTGGCCGCTGGTCTTTCACGCCGTTTGTCAGCTACGTGTACCAGGACAGCGACCTTACAGATTACTACTATGGCGTTGACGCCAATGAGGCGAGGGCTGACAGGCCCGTCTATGAGCCTGATTCCGCAACTTTCTGGCGCGCCGGCATTAACTCTTCTTATCAGGCAACATCACGCTTGCTGCTGTTTACAAACGTCGCCTCCCAACATGTGGATAGCGAGATCTACAACAGCCCGCTGGTGGACGAGTCGCAGCTTGTTTCGGCCACATTCGGTTTTGCCTACCTGTTCGGGAACGCACTGAACGATTCAACCAAGCAGCCTGGCTCTGAGCGCTCAGGGGAGTGGTCATGGCGACTGAATTCTGGCTATCAGGCAGAAGGTCCATTTACTCGAACACTCACAGGCACTCTAAAGCGCAGCGAAGATGTTCACGCCTACATGGCCGGCTTAACGCTGGGAAAACTGATTTCTGACGGCAAGTACGTCGATTACTGGGGCAGGCTGTCGCTCAACCGGCGTTTCGAAAACGGATACCAGGATGATTTTGGTGAATACAACGCGTATGTGATGGCCATGACGCCAGCTAACCCGCCTTGGTCATCGAAGGAGTGGTTTCGTTTCGGGATTGGCTTTGGCTTTTCTTACGCCACGGAAGTGCCTTATGTAGAGCAGGTCAAACAAGCAAAGCGTGAGCGAAATACCTCACGTTTCCTCAATTACCTTGAGGGGCAGCTTGATGTGCCACTTCGCCTGTTTACTGATAACAAAGCGGTAAGCAACTGTTATGGCGGCGTTTCCTTACTGCACCGCTCAGGTATCTTTGCCAAATCTGATATTCTGGGCAGCGTTTCAGGCGGTTCCGATATGGTGTCTGGGCACATAGAGTGTAAGCGCTAAGATTCTATTCTCTATGGCGCTGTGCCTTAGCAAGTTGGCATGGTCTGGAGTGCAAGCTTTCGACGTATATAGCGCCCTAGTGTATCCACACCGATGTTGAGCAGGGCGGTTACCAGTATCAGTACCATGGCTCGATCAAACCGGATGTTCTGTATGGCACTGTCTACATAGAAACCCAGGGTGTAGATGCCGAGAATCCCCAGAATGGCTGTTTCCCGCATGATGATTTCCCAGCGATAGAACAAAAACGCCAAAAACGAACGGTAAACACGGGGCACCAGTTCCCAGCCATATCGATTTAAGCCGCTTGGCGCATCCGGGCGAAGTTTGATTGAGCTGGTTTGCCGGCCTATCAGGTGCCCAATGATGCCGCCATTGTGCAACGCCAAAGCTACAACCGCTGGCAACATGGAAGGCCCCCAGAGCTGCAAAAGAATATAAGCCAGAATGTACTCAGGTGTAGAGCGCGCAATCACCAATGCAACATGGCCGGCATTGCGCCTTATGGGGCCGCCAAAGTGATTTGAGATCAACGGGAATGCCAGCAACGATATAATCCCCGTAGCCACCAAGGCAATCTGAGTGAGCACAATGGTGTTCCAGATGCCCGGCATGGCCTCGTTAATCATCAAGTCATTCAACCAGGGGGTAAGGCCCGCGAGACCTTCGCCGTTCCGCAGTGGCGCAGGCACTATGTCTTCCGTAAAGAAACGCTGCACGTTGCCCCACACAATGGGCAAACCCTCGCCAAGAAAGAAGGGGGCACCAAGAATGTATACAGGCAGAAGCTTTGGCCGCACCCAGAGGGGCATGGTGGCAATCAGGATGTAAAACAGAATCAGCATGGCGCCGGCGTCTGAATACAGCCCTTGGGAGAACGAGGCCTCCAGATAAAACCCGAGTGTTGGCAAACCAACAAAGCCAAGAATCGCGCTGGAGCGCAAGCCGCATTCAAGGCGGTAAGCAGTATAGGTGCGCATTTTCACCCAGCAATCGGGGATGCGGGTATAGAGAAACGCAGAGATAACTCCGGTGCCCGGAGGCAAGGCCCGACCGGGTTCCGGATCTGCCTCTTCGAGAATTTCCGAGTACACCTTGGCGAAAATGCCCGCGTAGGGGATAGCAATAGCCAGCACGCCCGTTAAGGGGTGAAAGCCAAAAAACTGCAGAAAAATCAGCGCCCAGAACAGTTCGTGTATGGCACGCACAAAGGCGCAGAACATGCGCACGGGTAAGGACCGGTACACCAGCGCCAGAAGGAACCCGGCAATACCACCTAGCGCCACACCAACAAACGCAAAAGCAACCGTTCTTAACAGGGCAGTCATCAGCCCTTCGCTACTGAAGAAGTTGGGCGTTACGATTCCCAGGAAGAAATTACCAAGATCTCGCCAGGGGTTGGAGGCTGTAATGGCAATATCGGCAAACAGAAGCCCCACCAAGGCAATGGCAAGGAAAATAAGGCTGGTACGAACCGTTGGGGAAGAGAGCATGAAACGGCCGGGTTACCTAGTAAAGAGACATGATGTCTGAAGCCGCAAGGCGTTCGGCAGCTTCGTCCAGGGCGATTTGCCCATCCTGTATGCCAACAATTCTGGTGCAGTATTTCAGCGCCAGTTCCACATCGTGCAGCGCAATAATGCTGGTTGAAAAGCCGTCCCGCAGCAGTGTCATTACCGAATGCGCCATAGGGCCATCCAGCGCCGAAACCGGCTCATCTGCGAGCAGCACCGGTGCATTACGATAGAGAGCACGGGCAATGGCAACTCGCTGTCGCTGACCACCCGACAGGGATGCCGTGGGTGTCCACAGCTTTTCTGTCATGCCAAGTGACTGCAACAAGCTGTTTACTTCGGTACGGTCCTTGGCGAAGGGGCGCGCCAGGGTAACCGTGTTGTACCAGGTGGCATGTTTATCCAACTGCCCCATGTAGACGTTATGGAACACAGAGAGGGCGCTCACCAAACCCAGCTCTTGCGGGATGAGGGAAGAATCCCGGTTAACGCGTTCGTGGATAAGCCGAATGAGGGTGGATTTTCCCGCACCGCTTTTACCCACCAGCGCAATCTTTTCGCCCGGGTTAATCTGCAGCGACAGCGGGCCTATAACCCGCTTGCCGCTGAATGAAGCCGTAAGGCCAGAGAAATCAAAGCCTGACATCAATCGAGGATTCCAATCTCTTCGGCTGTTTTACGAATCGGCTCATAGTCGTCGTTGGAGGCAGGAATAAAGCCTGAACGCGGAAAGCTTTCAAGCAGTTCGGGGTTATCCAGATTCAGCAGTGCTTCGGTAACACGCTTCTTGAAGCCTTCACCAAACCGCTCATCTACATCTCCACGAATGGTCCATTGGTAATCAGGGTATGCAGGTGTTTTCCAGATAACCTGAACGGCATCGGTATCAATGTTTCCGTCACCCAGTTCTTTCTCCCAAACCTGGAAGTTAAGTGCGCCTACATCGTAAGTGCCGGCCTCAACCAAACGAAGGGTACGCGTGTGGTTGCCACTGAAGCCAACCCGCGAAAAGAAATCCTCTGGCTTGGAATCAAACGTATCGCGCACATAAAATTCAGGCATAAGGCGACCAGATGTTGAACCCTTGGATCCAAAGGTGAAGGTTTTGCCCTTGAGCTGGCTTTCCAGATCGCTCAGTTCACCAGCCGGTTTAATACCTGTGTTGGTATTGGCAATAAAGTAGGTCTCGAACGCTTCGTCTTCAACGCCTTGAGCGATCGCTTCTGACCCTTCAACCAGTCGTCGGGCCTGTACGCCGGAAAGGCCGCCAAACCATGCCAACTGCACCTGGTTGTTACGGAATGCTGAAACCGCCGCAGCGTATGATTTTACCGGGATGTAACGCACTTCAACATCCAACTGCTCAGAAAGGTAATCCGCCACACCGCGAAAACGCTCTACCAGTTTGGTTTCGTCTTCGTCGGGGATTGCGGTAAATACAAACGTCTCCGCCGATGCGGTAACCGCGGTGACGCAGAACAAACTGGAAACCACTAACTTCCGTATAAGATTCAAAGCCATTTGAATTCCTTGATCGGTTGTGTGATTGATATAGCAAAGGCGTAGGATACTCTGATTGTTGCCGAGCCTGAACAGCTATACGTTTTGCGTGTTTAAATAGGTCAGGTTTCCGGGCACTATTCTCCGGAAACGCGATGCAAGTCTATCAAAGTTTCACCCGGGCCCTGAAACAGTGTCCTTATACCAAAGATACCTATGGATATTATCATCATCACGCCTGCGGCCCCTGGCTCGAAAGCTGGCAACAGGGCTACTGCAGAACGTTGGCAGGGGTTGCTGGAACGTTCAGGGCATCAGGTGTCAGTTGTCACGGAATATCGTGGTGAACCCTGTGAGCTATTCTTAGCCCTTCATGCTTGGCGCAGCTACGATGCCGTGCACTTGTTTCGTGAGACCTGGCCGGGCAAACCTTTGGTGGTGGCTCTTACGGGAACAGACATATATGGGCACCAGTACAAATATCCTGAGCAAACCCTTTGCTCCATGCAGGCGGCCGACGCGCTGATTGGACTGCATGCACAAGTGGGGGACGATATCCCTGAGAGTTTTCGGGACAAGCTGGTCACGCTTTTTCAGTCAGCTGATAAGCCGGCAGGAGTGCCCGGAAATGGTGGCCCTGCCACACATGATTTTGATGTGTGTGTTATCGGCCACCTCAGGGCTGAAAAGGACTCACTGCGGGCGGCTAAGGCCGCAAGGTTGTTGCCCACAACATCTCGAATCCGTGTTTTGTGCGCGGGCAAGGCCCACGATGAACATTGGGAAAAACTTGCGACCCAGGAAGTAGATGAGAACCCAAGGTTTCACTGGCTTGGCGAGCTTGAGAAAGCCGATGTTGTGCAGCTGATGGCGAATAGCCAGTTATTGGTAATGAGCTCGGTGATGGAAGGTGGGGCCAACGTGGTATCGGAAGCCTGTCGAGCGGGTTTACCGGTGATTGCCTCTGATATTTCCGGTAATACTGGGTTGCTTGGTAAGGATTACGCCGGGTATTACCCGGTGGGCGACACGTCTGCGTTGGCCGCTGTGCTTGAACTGGCTGAAACCGATTCAGCATTTTTGGAGCAATTACGAGAGCAAGTGAACCAGCTGGCAAGCCAGTTTACGCCTGAAAAAGAACAGGAATCCCTGGAGCGGGCGCTTGCATTTGCGGTGCAGCGCTGCTCCGGGAATGAATCCTGAATTCAATCCTTTAAGGTAATCGGCTCGATTGGCCCGCTTTCATCCTGCGGGGTGATCCGACCGATTATTGCGGTATGCGGGTAGCCAAGGGCTTTTAGCTCTCGAACACACTCTTCTGCTTTATCTGCCGCAATACTCGCCAACAAGCCGCCGGCAGTTTGTGGATCAAAAATCAGCGGATAGCGTGGGTGATTCACCCATTTTTCCTGATCCCGAATACCACGACGCAAGCGTATGTTGGCCGGTTGAAGAGAACTGAGAATGCCTGCGGCAGCGGTTTCTTCCGCACCCGGCAAGATGGGAATGGCAGAGAGGTCCAATTCCGCATCCACACCGGATGGCCGAGTCATTTCAACCAAATGCCCCAACAATCCAAAACCGGTCACATCGGTACAGGCTTTGGAGCCTAAACGACGCAGGCAGTCTGCTGCCGCTTTGTTCGACTGTACCATTGAGGCGAGGGCAGAATCGATCCAGCGGCCTTTGGCCGCCAAACGGGCGTGGGCTGCAAAGAGCGTTCCGGTGCCTATTGGCTTGGTGATAATGAGTACATCGCCCGCCCGCAAGCCACCTTTGCTCATTACTTCATCAGGATCGATCAAGCCATTAACGGCAAAGCCCAGCGCAAGCTCTTGGCCTTCACCTGTATGACCGCCCACCAGAGCACAGCCGGCTTCATTCAGCACATCCACGGCGCCAGACATCATCTGGAAAACCACGTCTTCCACCTTGGATTCGATACCGTAAGGTACCGTCGCGACGGCAGTCGCGCTTTGGGCTTCCGCGCCCATGGCAAAAACGTCACCCAAGGCATGGTTGGCGGCAACGCGGCCAAACGTATAGGGATCGTCAATAAAAGCCCTGAAAAAGTCGACAGTATGCACCACCGCTTTCCCTGGCGGGACTCTCAGTACGGCAGCATCATCGGGCGCATGCAGGCCTATAATAATATCGTCCCGTTCGATGGGGCGTAGCTCGCCCAGGGCGCGGGAAAGAACCGTACTGCCTACCTTGGCACCGCAACCACCGCAGCGCATGGCAACCGCAGAAATGGCTTGTGATGCTTCCTCAGGATTCTGGGCTGCCGTGGTGTCGGGTAGAACGCCAGATTCTTCCATGGGAGGAAGGTCGGTGAATTTTTCCATGAACCGACGGTCGATCCAGTCTTTCCAGCGCCACACCAGGGCACCATCGAACTGCAAATCGCCACGAGAGGCTACGGCATACTTGTCACCGGTACTGATCAACGCCAGCCATTTTTTCTGGGGGTGGAAATCTTTCGGGGCTTTGCCCAATGCCATGCGTTTAAGGTTGTCCGCCAGTGGTGGGCCTTGACGCACGGCAAACACACCCGCTTTTTCACGGGGGTGATTAACCACATTAGCTATATCACCGACGGCAAAAATGCTGTCGTCGTTTTCAACCTGCAAGGTGTCACGCACCCGGAGGAACAGGCCGTCGTCCAGTGCCAGGCCGGTTTCTTGAAGCCAGGCGGGCCCGCCAGCTCGGGTAACCCAAAGAACTTCATCTACCTGCTGGGTTTCGCCAGAGGCAGTGCGCAACAACCCATCGCTGACTTTTTCTACCGGGGACCCAAGGTGGAGCTTTACGCCACGATCAGAGAGTGTATTTCGGAAAATCTCACGCACTTTGGTGTTGTGGGTCGGAAGAATTTCTTTGGCTGCATCAAATAAATGGAAGTGCAGCTGGTCGGAATCCCGCCCACGCTTTTCCAGCTCGTTCTTGAGGCGGAATTGCATCGCGAGTGTGAGTTCCACGCCTCCCGCACCTGCACCTACAACGCCAACCGTCAGAGGCCCCTGGTGATTCTCGATACGGGAGAGCAGCGAAAGCCACCGGTTGTTGAAACCCGTGATTGGCTTTACAGGCACCGCGAATTCAGAAGCCCCTTCAACCTCATTCACTCTGGGGGAAGAGCCAATGTTGATCGAAAGTATGTCGTAAGGCACATCCGGACGACCTTTGCAGATCACGCGTTTGCTGTTGCGATCTATGCCTATGGCTTCAGAACGATAGAATCGTGCGCCGGCAAATTCAGCCAGCCGGCTCAGGTCGATGTGCACATCGTCGTAGCTGTAATGCCCAGCCACATAACCTGGCAGCATTCCGGAGTAGGGGGTGTGAGTGTCACGGCAAATGAGGGTCAAGCGCACGCCGGGAACCGGTTTCATTGCAAACCGTTTCAGTACCCCGACGTGGCTGTGCCCGCCGCCAATCAGGACTATGTCCCGTAATACAGGCTGCTCAGGCGTTCGCATCAGTTAATTTTCTTGGCTTCGGCTGTGAGTTGGTCGAACCCCTTGATGCTGGAGAAAGCCTTCAGCTTTTCCGTATCCGCTGCCGATGGATTGGCAATCTGGTCAATGGAGGTAATGCCGGCGTCTTTCATCTTTTTGGCTGTGGCAGGCCCAATGCCTTTAACCAAGGTAAGATCGCTTCTGTCCGCGGCTTTCTTAGCCTTGGCTGCCGGTGCTTTCTTTGCTGCGGGCTTTTTGGCTGCTGCCTTTTTAGGTGCGGCTTTTTTGACCGCAGGTGCTTTTGCCTTGGTTTCTTTGGCAGTAGTACTTTTGGCCGGCGCTTTCTTTAGCTGCTTCTTGCTCTCTTTCTCGGCTTTGCGTATATCTTCTTTGGAGGCAACACCCAAACGCTCGAGGATGTTGGATTGCAGTTCGTGGAACTCTTCCAGCCGGCGCTCAAACTCATCGGTAAAGCGCTTCATTTCGCGCTCACGAAGCTCATCCACTTCTTTCAGTAATCTGCGCACCGGGTCTTGAACCTGATGCTGCAGAGAGTCGAAGTGTTTCATGGCATCGTTGATCAACGTTTCTATCTGGGCAGAGGTTTTTTCAAATTCTTTGTTGACCTTCTTTACAATTTTATCAACGCTCGATTTGGCATTTTTCGCCATGGTATTGACTCCTTGCAGGCGGGTAGAACGGATAGGAATCAGGCCATATGCCGCATGTTGGACACAGAACCCGAGGAACGTCGTGACTTCAACGACTGCTTTTTGGAAAGCACCTCTCTGATACGGCGTAATTTTTCTTCAAGAGTGGTGTCACCATCTGACTTTAAATCGGAAAAGTCGATCGAATAAAAAAAGTTGCTGCAGTGCTTTCTGCGTTCAGTAATCAACCCAGACACATTCTCCGCCCGGATTTTATCAAACGGCATGTCCATAATCAGATCGAGCGTGACGGTATCGCCTGGATTGAACATCTTGTCCGTCTTCATAACGCACCCGTATGAGTCCAATTCAAAAAGCGCAGCCTCAACCCGTTCCTTACGGAAGAGACCATGCCGAATTGTGAATCGGGCAATAAGATCGGGCAACGCTTCGTTCATGAATACCAAGTCTCTACAGATCCGGTTTGGATATTGATTAAACAATTGATTAAACAATAGACACTGAAATCGGGATTTGCAACGCCATCAGTGCCATACGATAAACCTTTAACACTGTTCTTCAACAGCTATCGGGTGATAATTTCATACATATCAATTCTACGGTCTTTAAGGTTGGTAACAGACCCTTCATTGCGGACCAATGTGAGCTTTTCCAGATCCATATCCGAGAACATGATCATCTCGGTATTGGGTGTTGTTTCAGCCATGACTGCATCGTGTGGGAATGCGAAATCAGACGGCGAAAATACCGATGACTGAGCGTACTGCACATCCAGGTTTTCCACTTTCGGCAAGTTCCCGACGCTGCCCGTGATGACCACATAGCACTCGTTTTCAATAGCCCGGGCCTGGGCGCAATGACGAACCCGCAAATAGCCGTTCTTGGTGTCTGTCCAGAAAGGCACGCAGATTATGTCAACTTCCTTCATGGCTGCAATTCGCCCAAGTTCGGGGAATTCGATGTCATAACAGATAAGGATCGCAACCCGCCCTGAGTCTGTATCGAATACTTCGAACTTGTTTCCACCTTCAACAACCCAGTCGCGGCGTTCATGAGGGGTAATGTGGATCTTGCGCTGTTCGTCTACCCGGCCATCACGATGGCAAAGATAGGACACGTTATAGACCCGGTCGTTCTCCAGCAATGGCATGGAACCGGTGATGATATTGATGTTGTAGCTCACCGCCATCTCTGACATACGGTCCCGGAACTGCTGCGTAAAGCCGGCGAGGAACCGTATGGCTCGGGTTTGATCTACTTGATCGGTCAAGCCCATTAGCGGCGCGTTGAAAAACTCCGGGAAAAGCGCGAAGTCGCTCTTGTAATCAGAAAGAGCATCAACAAAGTACTCAACCTGCTCAAGTACTTCCTCGACCGAACCGAACTCACGCATCTGCCACTGAACGGCGCCCATACGAACCTGGGTTTTCTTTTCGTTCAACACAGAGGAGGGCGGGGTATAGAGAATATTTCGCCACTCCAGCAAGGTTGCATACCCCAGAGACTTTTCATCCTCCGGCAGGTATTTGTGCATCAGCCGGGTAACCTGAAAATCGTTGGAAAGCTGGAAGCTCAAAATCGGATCGTAGATGTCTTTGCGGTCAACGCGATCAATGTATTCGGCCGGAGAATACTGTTCTGAATATTTGTGATAACCAGGTATCCGCCCACCAGCAAGAATAGCGCGCAGGTTGATTGAGCGGCAAAGTTCCTTGCGAGCTTCGTACAGCCGGCGACCAAGCCGGTAGCCGCGATATTCAGGATGAATAAACACATCCAGCCCATAAAGCGAGTCGCCCTTTGGATTATGCCGGATCTGCTCATTGCTCAGAATCAGGTCGTCATAGGTGTGAGGGTTACTGAATCGCTCATACTTGACCGAGACTGTCAGGGCGACGGCCACCAGCTGGCCGTTATCTTCAATGCAAATCTGACCGTCCGGGAACTGTTCAACCAGCGCTTTAATGGTATCTTTGGGCCAAGCTCCGCCAATGTCGTCGTAAACCCGATCCATGAGTACCTGGAGCTGTTCATAATCATCAAGCTTCAGGTTGCGGAGATTTAAGTGCAGCTCTTCATGGGCCATTCAGTAGGGCTCCTGTACGGCGGTGAAATGAATGTTCGAAACAAGTTTATCAGAAGGCATTAAAGAGTTCGCACAGACCGCCGTTAATCAATGAAGTAAATTCAGGAGTACGCCGTGCATCTTACATTTGGTCAAAAACTGCTGGTCACCTTCAGCATTCTCCTGATATTGGTGATGGCGGCCTTTACCATTTCCGGAAACCTCCGCCTGCAGAATACATCGCAAACCTATGTGGATTCGTTAATCGAAAACACAGCGGAGCAGAATACGTCGAGTATTGCTGAATGGCTCAACACACGCCTTGTCATGACTGAATCAACAGCTAAAGCCCTCGAAACAGTGTCAGACGATTCACAGGCACATACGTTGTTGCAGGCGATTTCAACCGGCGGCAATTTCAAGGATGTGTACGTTGGCCGCGCCGATGGTTTCATGCTGATGAAAACCCAGGCCGACACCGATGCATTGCCTGAAGGCTATGACCCTCGCACTCGCCCCTGGTACAAGAGGGCCATGGATCTCGGGCGTGGATCCTTTACTACGCCTTATCTCGACGCTGCAACCGGCGAGATTGTTATCTCAACCTTCGCGCCTGTGAGGCGTGGGCCGTATCAAGGCGTTGCCGGCGCGGATATTACACTCAATGCCATTGAGCAAATGTTGTCAGTGATCAACCTGGCAGGCACCGGGTATGCAGCTCTGATCAGTAAAGACGGCACAGTTCTGTACCATCCGAACAAAAGCCTGATTGGCAAAAAAATCAGCTCACTGCTTGGTGAGGCTCCAAAGCTGAACAAAGACGTGCACAGCTATGAGCAGGAAGGTTCTGCCTGGAGCGCCAGCTTTCACTCAATCAGCAATGCCCGTGGTGTTGACTGGTATCTGGGTACCTTCGTTAACCAGGACAAAATAAACGCCCCTGTGCGAAGCGCCATGATAACCGGTGCGATTATCGCCATCGTTGGGCTTTTGGTGTCGCTCGTCGTGCTTCATCTGGGAATTCGCACCTTGATGGCGCCCGTGCGCAGGTTGAATGCTGCCATGGCAGACATTGGATCAAACGATGCTGACCTCACCCAGCGCCTGGATGACAGCGCCCGTGATGAATTTGGGCAGTTGGCTGCAAGTTTTAATCAGTTTGTCGGTAAAATCCATCAGGTTGTTCGTGAAGTCCAACAGGGAAGCGGCGAGCTGGCCAGCAACGTAACCGCCCTGAGAAATACAGCCAAGACTAGCCGCAGCAGCGTTGACAATCAGCAGGCCGAAATCGATATGGTCGCGGCGGCGATAAACGAGATGTCCGCAGCGGCGCATGAAATTGCACAAAATGCTCAGCAAACCGCAGATGCGGCCAACACTGCAGATGACGACAGTCGTGCATCGCTGGAAACCATGTCTGCCTCGCGGGATGCGGTGCAAAAGCTTTCCCACGAAGTAAGCGCGGCTGCCGAGGTCATCGACTCACTGGGGCGCGATGTTGCCTCCATCACAACCGTGCTGGAAGTTATTCAGGGCATTGCTGAGCAGACCAACCTGTTGGCACTGAACGCCGCCATTGAAGCTGCGCGGGCAGGGGATGCTGGTCGCGGTTTTGCAGTGGTTGCCGACGAAGTAAGAAACCTTGCAAGACGAACTCAAACAAGCACTGAAGAAATCAACAATATGATTGAGCGCCTGCAAACGGGTGCCAATGACGCGGTAGAGGTAATGAAAGCATCAACCGCGGTGTCTAACGTGAGCATGGAAAAAGCTCAGGATGCCATGGATTCCCTGAACCGTATTACTGGCGCCATTACCGCCATTAGCGAGATGACCTCTCAGATTGCTACGGCCTCTGAGGAGCAAACATCGGTAACGGAAGAGCTGAATTCGTCGATTACCCGTATTGCGGATCAAGGCCAGGAAGCCGCTGCAGCCGCAAGCGAAAACGATGTTTATAGTGGGCATATCGAAAAGATTGGCCACACCCTCGATGGTAACGTATCTCGCTTTCGGGTTTGATTGAGGCTCAGTTGCGAAGCAACTCAATGCGCCAGCGTAGGTTATTCAGTGTATCGCGGCCAATGTTGCCTGATTCCTCGCTCAGGAAAGGGTTATCCAGAACGATGATCGTGCGCTTATCCAGATTGAGGGTGGCGACTGCCTCACCATAATACTGGTCAAGAAACACACCAAAGCTGCCATCACGGATAGCGCGCTCCATTCCCAGTTGCAAACGATGCGCTGTTACCTGGTCTTCCGGACCCACAAACAGGTACGAGGGCATGGGGTAGGCCAGCACAAGGTTGGGTTCTACCGTCATCTCTGGGTCGTTTTCCATTTGCAGGTCGTTAATCACCTCACTGACACCTCTGGCAAAGCAGTCGAAACGGTGTTTTCTCAGCATTCCAAATAGAATTTCATAACGGGAGTGGGTAATCACAGGTATTTCGTTGTTTCTGAGAATTGGTGTGTCTGGCCAGTGATCACCTTGACCAATTCGTACACCACTTTCGCGAAGATCGTCGAGGGAGTGGATATCCTCGAACAGTGACAGGCTTTCTGGCATCACCACGCACACGCGAAAGCCAAGCAGCCCTCCATCTACAGGTACTGGAACAGGCGTCAAAAACTGCTCCCGCTCTGCCGAAGTGGCCACATTGGCGATATCCACCATGCGGTTAACGCCTCGGGCCAGTTCGCGCAATGCCCGTCCCTGGCTAAGCTCCTGGCTCCGGATAATGCGGAACTCCCCATACTCGGGTGTTTTTTCCAATGCCAGAGTAACCAGCGCATGGATGGCGGGGCTATCGAAATTCCGATACCAGAGAACATACTCCTGAACAGGGGGCGGCGCCGGATTTGCCTGAACAAAGCCACTCAACAGAAGCGCACAAAAGAGCGCCAGGGAGAGCCTGGTTGCAACAGGCAGTTTGGGGCCTGCGTGACCACAAGTCAGAATGGTGTGGGCATATGGCACTATCCGTATCCTTGTGAAATGTTCCGAATCCATTCCAGCAAGCGAAAGCCAGCTGCTTTGACGTTATAACAATGATTTCAAGTAATGACACTTTAGATCAGAATTCTCCGGAGAGCCGCCAAATCTCACCACAAATATGTAAAAGAGTGTTGCGATGTGTGTTCGGCATTGTAATGATCCGCCTCAATAAAACTATCGGAGCAGAATAATGGCATTTATAGACAGTATTATCGGGGCCACCGGTCAATGGATTTCCACCACGGATCCTAAAGCAACCTTGGCAAAACCCCTGGAGTGGTTAAAGAAGACCGGGGGCTACGCTGCCGTTAACCGTCTAATAGGGATGTCGATCCCGTTCGCGCCCCGGAACCGGTTCAGCGTTGAAGAGGTTCGCCCAGGTTACGTGCGGGCGCGTATTCAACTCAAAGGTAACAAAAACCACTTTGGCAGCTTGTACGCAGGAGCCTACTTTCTTGTGGCGGAAATTCCGGGTGGGGTACTGACACTATTTGATCTTGGCCCAGCCTACACACCGATCCTGAAGGAAATGACTCTGCAGTTTTTGCTGCCCGCCAATTCGGATGTGACGGTAGAGTTTGAATTATCACCGGAAGAAGTTGCAGGGATTCTCGCGGATGCCGACGCTACTGGTCGGGCGAAGTTCAGCCTCACCGGAGAACTGCGGGATATGGAGGGCAATCACGTTGCTACATCCATCGCTCAGTACCGGGTTCGCAAGAAAGGCTTCAAGCCCGCGGCATAATGGAAAGCCTGAGGTTGTTCCTCAGGCTGGATCCAGCTCGGCAATGGCGGCGAGAAATATCTCGCCGTATTTCTCCAGTTTTGCCGCACCCACACCGCTCACGCCGCCAAGCTCATCGAGCGTTTTCGGTTTGCGTTCCAGCATGTCGAACAGCGTGGTGTCGTGGAAAATAACGTAAGGCGGCACGCCTTGCTTGTCCGCAAGCTCCTTACGGCACGCTCTTAGTGCCTCCCAGCCCACGTGGTCTGTCACTTGGTCTTTAACCGGGCTGCCGGCTCTTCCACCTGAAGAGCGGCTTGAAGTCTTCTTAACTATTGGGTCCTTGCGCAATTCAACCTTGTGCTCGCCTTTCAGCAAGGGGCGGCATTCCTCAGTGAGCTGCAGCGCGCCATAGCCATCGGGATCTGTTCTCAAATAGCCGTTAGCCACCAGTTGACGGAACACCGACTTCCATTCGCTAACCGAAAACTCCGCACCAATGCCGTAGGTTGATACCTGGTGATGCCCCAATTGGAGGACGCGCTCATTTTCTGAACCTCGCAACACATCAATAAGGTGGGTAACGCCAAAACGTTGCCCGGTGCGGAACACGCAAGACAGTGCTTTTTGAACGGCAACTGTGCCGTCCCAGGTTGCAGGTGGATTCAGGCAGGTATCACAGTTACCACAGGGAATATCCAGCGCATCGCCAAAATAGTTCAACAGGACTTGCCGACGGCACTTGGTCACCTCACACAGCCCGAGCATGGCATCCAACTTCTGCCGCTCAATGCGCTTGAAGTGATCGTTCCCCTGGGAGGCTTCCAGCATCTGCCGCAGCTTGATCACGTCCTGAAGGCCATACACCATCCAGGCCGTAGAAGGCTTTCCATCACGGCCCGCACGGCCGGTTTCCTGGTAATAGGCTTCCAGGCTTTTAGGTAAGTCGAGGTGTGCTACAAAGCGCACATCTGGTTTATCTATGCCCATACCGAAGGCGATGGTGGCGACAATAATCACACCATCTTCCCGGAGAAAGCGCTCCTGATTGCGAGCCCGATCGTTTGCCGGAAGCCCGGCATGGTAGGGCAATGCGGTGTAACCTTTCTGGGAAAGCATCTTCGCGGTGGCATCCACTTTGTTGCGAGACAAGCAATAAACTATGCCGCAGTCAGCTTCATGCTCTGCTTTAATAAAGTCCAGCAACTGCTTGTTCGCATTCACCTTCGGAGCTATACGGTATTGAATATTTGGGCGATCAAAACCGCTAATGAAGTGCCGCGCCTCGGTGAGGGACAGACGCTCCGCGATCTCTTTGCGAGTACGCTCGTCGGCCGTTGCCGTTAACGCAATTCGGGGAATAGCTGGGAACTCATTCGCGAGTACCGCCAGTTGCAGATAGTCAGAACGGAAGTCATGCCCCCATTGAGATACGCAGTGGGCTTCGTCAATGGCGAATAACGAAATAGACGCATCGTGCAGCAGCTGGAGTGTACGGGGTTGAATGAGCCTCTCTGGCGCGCAATAAAGAAGATCAAGTTCACCGGTGCTCAGTGCGTACTCGGTTGCGCGTGCCTGTTCAAAATCCATCGTTGAATTGAGAAAAGCCGCTTTCACACCCAACTCACGCAACGCTGCAACCTGATCTTGCATCAAGGCGATCAGTGGCGAGATAACAATGGCCGTGCCGGTTCGAACAAGCGCAGGAACCTGATAGCAGAGGGATTTACCGCCGCCAGTGGGCATGAGCACCAAGGCATCGCCACCAGATACGACCTCATGGATGATATCCCCCTGCAGAGGGCGGAACGATTCGTACCCGAACACTTCGTGCAAAACCTGTTCGGGGCTTCTGCCAGATGTAGTGGGCCTCTCGGCAGAAAGCTGTTCAAAGTCCTGATCGGGATACATAGAATAACCGGTTATTCGCGAGGCTGGGGTGAAATCAGGTGGAGGATGATATCAGATTCACCACAAGGAATGGCCGGGCAAGACGTGTTTTTGGGAAGCAAACCCATGGGAAAACCGATACAATACCGCCGTTTTAAGCCTAGGTTTAACATCTCAAGATAACTGACACACAACAACAGGGCAGCCATGCAGGAATTTGACGCCATCCGTCCCTATTCGGACGAAGAAACCGGCCCGGCAATTCAGCGGTTGGTTAACGACCAGGAATTTCTGGATATGGTCGGGCGCTTCAAGTCGCCACTACTTGCTCGCTGGGCCCCGGCACCCTTGCGTTTTTTTACCCGGCGCTGGCTGTCTAGCCGATTTGGCCACTTCACAAAAGTAGATGATTTGCAGGCTGGGCTTTCCGGCTATATTGGTGCGCTGATTGAAAGCACAACAGCCCGTGTCACCAGCAGCGGCCTGGAGAATTTGAGCAAGCAGGGGGCCTACCTGTTCATCTCCAATCACAGGGACATTGTTTTTGATCCCATGGTGGTCAACTACCTGCTGTTCCATAACGATCTGCGCACCACACGCATCGCTATTGGCGATAACCTGCTTGCCAACCGGGTGTTTGCAGAGATGATGCGACTGAACAAGAGCTTCATTGTCCGCCGTGATATGACCAGCCCTCGGGAAATGCGTGATGCATATATTACGCTCTCGGGCTTTATCAATCACAGCGTTGCGAACAACGAGAATATCTGGATAGCCCAGCGGGAAGGGCGTGCTAAAGACGGTCGTGATTTTACCGATCCGGCGATCATAAAAATGTTTTATATGAGCTGTAAAAAAAGCGGGCTGAGCTTTGCCGAAGCTATGAACAAGCTTCGCATTGTCCCTGTATCTATATCCTACGAATACGATCCCTGTGACGCTGATAAGGCCCGCGAGCTGGAAACCAAGGCCCGCAGTGGCAACTATAAAAAAGCGGAAGGCGAAGATACTGAGCAAATCATGAAAGGTCTAACCCAGTTCAAAGGCCATGTACACGTGCATTTTGGCGCCCCGATCATCAGTGCCCCAGAGAATGCAAAAGAGTTAGCCGCCGTGATCGACACGGAAGTTCACGCGAACTATCACTTGCACGCATCCAACCTGATCGCCTACGAAATGCGCGGGCAGAGCTCCCAGGGAGCTAGCAGCCTGGATGTGATTCGGGAGTCGGTCGTAACCGCAGGAAACTGGTCGGAGGCCGATATTCAGGCAGCCCGTGCGGAAATGGAAAACAGGCTCGAAGCTTGTGATCCCGCGATTCGACCCTATCTATTGGATATGTATGCCAATCCGGTTCAGAGCGCACTGGATGCAAGCGCCAAGTTGAACGCACCGGAATAATCCGGACACCAATCCAATTCCCCTTTCAGATACACGAGGTACTGCGTGCAGGATCTACAATATATTGAGCTGGAAACCCGCCCCAACCCCACAGCCGCAGTTATCTGGCTGCATGGCCTTGGCGCAAGCGGACATGATTTTGAACCCGTAGTGCCAGAGTTGGGCTTGCCAGACGATGCAGCGGTGCGTTTTATCTTCCCCCACGCCCCTAATATGCCAGTTACCATCAATGGCGGAATGTCCATGCCAGCCTGGTACGATATTAAAGCGATGGATATTGACCGGATTGTGGATACCGATCAGTTGATGGAGTCGGCCCGTGCGGTAGGCAAGTTAATTGACCGGGAAATTGAACGTGGAATTCCCGCGGAAAACATTGTTATTGCTGGATTTTCTCAGGGTGGGGCGGTTGCTTACGAGCTAGGCCTGACATACCCGAAACGTCTCGCGGGCATTCTGGCACTTTCTACCTACTTCGCTACAGCGAAAACAGTAAAGCCTTCCGAGGCGAGTGTAGGGATTCCTATCAATGTTTATCACGGGACCTTTGATCCCATGGTTCAGGAATCGCTTGGTGTGCGCAGTGTGGAAGCACTCAAGGAAATGGGCTACGAGCCGGCGTATATGACCTTCCCGATGGAGCACAGTGTGTGCCTTGAGGAAATTCAGGAGATCGGGCGCTTCATTCGCAAGCACGCC
Organism: Marinobacter sediminicola; assembly: GCF_031157525.1. Taxonomy (GTDB): domain Bacteria; phylum Pseudomonadota; class Gammaproteobacteria; order Pseudomonadales; family Oleiphilaceae; genus Marinobacter; species Marinobacter sediminicola. The sequence continues at coordinate 380,158 of NZ_JAVIXR010000004.1, read as the reverse complement.
CTCTAAGAACTATTAAAACTTGCCGGCATTCAGGTTCAGGTACAAAACGTTAACTGCGCCAGAATGCCGGTGAGAGCACAATCACCACACTCAGTATTTCCAGTCGCCCCATTAGCATGCCTACCGCAAGAATCCACTTGGCGGCGTCTGGCAATGGGCCGAAGTTCCCCGCAGGTCCGATGATGTCGCCCAAACCAGGGCCTACGTTGGTGAGCGCAGTCAATGCGCCTGACAACGACGTGATGAAGTCGAGTTGCATGGCGGCTAGCGATACCGTGATCAGCAACAGACACAGCAGGAAGATAAACGTATAGGCGATCATCGACGCGATAATGTCATCACTGACCGCCCGTCCATTGTAGTTACGCGAGAGTACCGCCCGTGGGTGCAGCAAACGGATCAATTGCTCACGAAGTACAATCAACGAAAGCTGAAAGCGAAAAATCTTCATGCCTCCGGACGTTGAGCCGGAACAGCCGCCAATAAACATCAGGAAGAAAAACAACACAAACGCCAGCGGCCCCCAAGCTGAATAGTCTTCAGATGCATAACCGGTTGTGGTTACCACGGAGGTCACGTTGAATAAGGTAGCAATGTAGTTGTGTACCGGGTCAAAAGGCACAGGCGAGACAGCCCACCTGTAAAGCGTGAGAAGGGCAGGCACAACCAGCAGTATGGTTAGAAACAGCCTTACCTGCTGATCCCGGAACAACACGCCACGTTGCCCGTGCATCTCTCTGACAAAAAGGAAAAATGGCAGGCTGCCAATCATCATGAAAAACGAGGCTTCCACCAAAATCAAATCGTTAAATTTACCCATGCTCATATCCGACGTGGAGAATCCTCCAGTCGCGATACTGGTTAGGCCATGGTTAAAAGCATCGAACAACGTCATGCCAGATAGCCAGTAAGTGACGACCGCGACGGTTGAGAAGACAAGATAAACAATGAGAAGCCCGCGGCTCAGGGTTTTCATTCTTGGGAGGGCTTTATCTGTCCACTCTGAAGACTCAGTAGCAAACAATCGCATACCGCCAACACGCAGGAACGGAAGCACCGCTACGAACATGCCGATTATCCCTATGCCCCCGATCCACTGCAGAATCGATCGCCAAAGAAGCAGATCTTTATCCATGGTGTCCAGGCCACTGAATACAGTAGCGCCTGTGGTTGTGATGCCTGAGGCGCCTTCAAAAAAAGCATCTGCAGCGGAAATGCCGTCATCACTAAGGTAAAAAGGAAGTGCGGAGAGCAGGGAGATAATGAACCAGGACGATACGGTAAGCACGAACATATACCGCGGTTTTAAGTCTCTGGGCTTGCGGTACGTAGAGGCAATGCCGAATAACCCGATTCCGAAAACGATGGCTGCAGACTCCACAAACGACGCCGCATTGGGCGCATCCGAGCCAAGCATCAGAAACACAGGCAGCGTCATGAATATGCTGAGCAGCACAAACATGAGACTTACAATAAAGATAACAGGGTAGAGGTTTCTCAATGGATGCCCGAGCTAGCTGAACCGAGAGAGGGCGACAGAATACCTGTGGCAACGTTCAACCGCAAGGAAACTCACGGTTTCCAGCATGATTGCCGTGGTATTAAAACACCGTCAGCAAAGGGCTTTTTACGGTTTCTGGTGTGGAAAAGCCGTGTAGATTGTTGCAGTCTGATTAGCAGATAGTTTTGGAATTGGGGAAACGACATTGAACCACCTGGCGCACCTATTTCTTGCCCCTGACTCGCCTGAAGCGCGGGTGGGCAGCATGCTTGGTGATTTCACCCGTGGTTTGGACATTGCAGCGCTCCCGGATTCAGTAAGGCTGGGGGTTCGGCACCACTTGGCCGTAGACAGTTTCACCGATAAACATCCAGAGGTATTAGCCAGCAAGCGGCTTTTTTCTACCCAACGCCGCCGATTTTCCGGTATAGCCCTGGATGTTCTATACGACCACTTTCTTTTACAGCATTGGAGCGAGTTCACTGATGCAGATCAAAACAGCTTTATCAGCGCCGTTTATGCAGAGCTGCAGGATAACGAAGACCTGATGCCCCCTGTTATGGCCAGAACAACCCGACACCTTGTCTCCCACGACTGGTTCGGGTCCTATCGCGATCTCGATAACATTGGATTCGCCCTTGACCGAGTGGCTACACGCATTCGTTTTCAGAATTCTTTTGCGGGAATTATTGAGGAAATACGACCATTGCACTCAGAGCTTGAAGAACGTTTCTTGTCATTTTTCCCGGATTTACAATCATTTGCAGGAGGAATTGAATGAAGTCTCTGATCCCCTTAGCCCTTGCCACTACGTTCATGGTTCCTGCTACAGCCCTGGCGGAGAAAGCAGACAAAAGCGGCATACCGGTTCCCGAAACGCTCGGTTTTGTAGAGTGGGTCGTGATGAACGATACCGGCTTGAGGCTTAAAGCTCGGCTGGATACCGGTGCGAAAACCTCATCGCTGCACGCGGTGAACGTAGAAGAGTTCAAGCAAGACGATCAGAAATGGGTGAAATTCCAGATTCCGCTGGCCGACCATAAAGACCACCCTACGACAGATGACAGCACTATTGAACACGAAGAGGTGATTCTTGAGCTGGAGCGGCCCGTAGAGCGCACGGTGCTAATCAAACGAAAAGGTGCTCCATCCCAGAGACGCTACGTTGTGATGATGGATTTCTGCATTGCCGGTACCAGCCACAAAACCCAGTTTTCTTTGACTGATCGCGGAAACTTCTCCTATCCGGTACTGCTCGGTCGCCGCTTCATGAGAGACGACAATATACTGATCGATTCTGCAGACAGCTTTATAGCCAGCAAGGAATGCGAGTACATGTCCATGGAAGAGCTTGTAGACAAGCAGCAGGCGAAACTCGTTAAGCTAAGCACGGCCAGCTGACAGCTGACAGCTGGCCGCTAACACCTAAACGTAGAAATCCAGATCTTCCTGGGCTTTCAACAAATCCCGCATTTTTATTGGGTCGTCGCCATTAAAGAAGACCAAGCCCCAGTGAGTTCCAAAAGCTGCCCTGTCGGGCACCATTTCTTCAGTTGGTTCCAACAACTCATGGGACTCGAAGTAGGGGTGTTCAGTGGTTTCTTTCGGCATTTCAAGTTTACTGACCACCCGCCGCCTTGGGTACACACCGAAGCAGCCCGCGTAACCCTTCGCATCAACGACTTCGCGAGGGAAGAAGGCATCAACCTCCTCCTTGGTGCTTTTAGGATCGAACACCAACATTGAGGCTTGATACGCACTGAATCCGTAGGCTCTCTCAATAAGTTCGAATGCCTTGAATCCGGGCGGGCGATAGGCGACTTCACCAAAATACATTTCGCCGTCTGCAGTCACAAAGTACTCGGGATGAATCAATCCAAACTTTATCTCAAAGGTCTTGATCAGTAGCTCGATTTGCTTGGTGATTGCATTACGCCAGCTCTCGAGTTCTTCGGTAGCAGGCACGAACACGGAGTATCCCAGCGTCACGTATTCAGAAATATTCAGGAACTTGATTTTCCCATCGTGAATCCAAGCTTCAACAGCGAATTCCCAGCCATCCAGGTGGCTTTCCATCAACAGGGGATATTCTTCAGCGGGTATGGAGTCTATTTCCTCAACCTTGCGAATCATTCGGTGCCCAAGGCAACCTGCCTTGTCGAACGCCTTAACGTGAATCGGGTCGTCAGGATCTCCATCCAACTTGAGCAGTGTCTGGTTGACTCTTTTCATAAAGCGGACAACGTCATCTTTCTCGTGAGCTTCTTCGAAGATTCCGACACGAATTCCGCCAAGCTGCGCTCGACGTTTCATCAACGATTTGTCCCGGAATAGAATAGACTGCCCAAACATACGTGGGCTGTCGAGGAGCACTGAGTTTATAGCCCCGGACCACTCAACGGTTTCTTCAAAAAGAGGTATGGCAACATCCACGCCTTCGGCCTTCAGCCTTTGTGCTATTTCATAAGACCGGTCATTTAAGCGGAGAAAATCCCAGGAAATGAAAGGTATCTTGTTTGCGGTACAAAAATCCTCAGCCCACTCCGGAGCGACCACAATATAGCGGCGATCAAACTTTTGCGCTGCCTTGATGGCATTGACACTCCAGCCGAGTAGGGCGATGTAGCCCTTGCTGGGATCCTTGGGTGTTTCTGTTCCTTTGACCGAATCCATTTCTGGATCGAGCCAAGCCTGTACCTGTGTGGGTAACTGCTTTTCTGATGCTATCGACATTACTGTTCTCCTTGCTGATAAACCCAGACAAGGCGCATGCGTTTAAACGCACCGAGAAGCTGAGCGATTTATAATGTGCTCTGAGTATCAATATAGCCCTGATAGTTGCATTTAGAAACGAAACTCCGGAATAGATTGACTATGAAACCTCTTCCGGGCATTGCTGCTGCACCCTTACTGTTTGCAGAATTTGCATCGCGCCGGCGTGTCTTTCACTATGATTCAAGGGAAGAGGTAGATTTGACTGTTATTACTGACGCAGACTCAACTGACTGATCTCAGAAACATTGAAATTGGCGGGTCGACATTATGAACATAGTTATCATCGGCGCAGGCATTATGGGCACCACCTTTGCGACCTTGGCAAAGGAGTTGGCTCCCGATTTGGACATAACCATTCTGGAACGACTGAACCGTGCAGGCGGCGGCAACTCGTGGGCTTTTAACAACGCGGGTACCGGGCACGAAGCCAACTGCGAACTTAACTATACACCGGTCGACGGCGAAGTCCTTTCTGTTGAAAAAGCTCTCAAAATCCACGCCCAATTCAATGTAGCCAAACAGTTCTGGGCGTATCTGGTGGGAAAAGGTGCAATCAAACAGCCGTCAACCTTTATCAATCAGACCAAGCATTGCACGCTTGTTTCCGAATCCGCCATTGACGAGCTTAAACTGCGATTCGAAGAGATGTCCGCGCACCACTTTTTTGATCACATGCGCTACTCAGACGACTTCGACGAGATTAAAAGCTGGATTCCCCTGACAATGGATGGTCGCCCTCGCCATGAAAAAATGGCTGCCACCGTTATAGATACAGGTACCGACGTAAACTTTGGCTCTTTAACAGAACAAATGGCCGCTTATGCAGTGGAGAGTTTAGGCGTTAAGATCGAATACGGAACTCACGTTACACGTGCACACCGGAGTCCCACCGGGCGCTGGGTGATAAACGCCAATAGTAACGGGCAAACCCTTCAATATCGCGCCGACGCCCTCTTTGTCGGCGCGGGTGGTGGAGCCTTTCCCTTGCTCAAAAGAAGCCACCTGCCATCCCGGAGTCGATACGCAGGCTTTCCTGTAGGCGGGAGGTTTTTGCAGGCCCAAATAACGGAAGAGCAGGCTCAGAACTACAGAGCCAAAACCTACGGCCGAGCTAAGGTTGGCGCCCCTCCCATGTCTGTTCCGCACCTGGATTTGCGGGCGGTAGATGGCAAGTACTATTTGCTGTTTGGGCCGTTCGCCTCTTTCAAGCCGGTGCTGGAAAAGGGGCGTGGATTTTTCGATTATCTTACATCAATCAGGCTGCACGATATCCCCAGCTTGCTTAACGTCGCCTTGCGACATTCTCACTTGGTGAGATACCTGATTTCTGAAACCTTCAAAGGTGAAAAAAGCTTATTTGAGGAGCTTGAAAACTTTGCTCCCGGATTGAGCAGCAGGTTTGACTGGAAGCCGATTGATGCTGGCCAGCGCGTACAAATCATTAAAGATCGTGACTTGCAGATGGGTACCGAGATTCTTGTGTCCAAGGATAAGACCTACGGCACCTTATTAGGAGCATCTCCTGGCGCCTCTGTTTCACCAGAGGTGATTTTGCGCTGCCTGGAACAGATGTTGCCATCTGTTTTTTCAAACGAAGACGTGAAGGCCAAGAAAAAGCAGATATTTCCAGAGGACAATCTGGATGCGTTAATCGATCATCCTGATCGTTACCGAGAGATTCGCGATGCAGTGAACAAGCGATTAGGGATCGTGTGACGCCCATACAGATTCAACCTGCGCAAGTGCTTGTGCTTTCTCATCATCGTTTAGCCAGCTACCGGTGAAGCTGTTTTTCACCAATTGCACCACCTGCGCGGGCGATAAGCCGAGGTTCTTGATGATTGCATGGAAATTGGCGTTCATGTAGCCACCAAAGTAGGCAGGATCATCGGAGTTTAAGGTTACTTTCAAACCTTTGGCCATCATCTCCGGTAACGGATGCTTTTTCATATCATCCACAACCCGCAATCGCTTATTGGAAAGAGGGCATACGGTTAGCGTCAGCTCTTTTTCCACAAGCAGTGTGGTCAGATCCGCATCTTCCAAAGCGCGATTACCATGATCAATACGGTGAACGTTTAGCTGATTAATCGCCTGCCAAACATACTCTGGTGGGCCTTCTTCTCCCGCATGGGCGGTTACCAAAAGGCCGAGTTCATGGCACTTTTTGAACACACGTACAAACTTCTCAGGCGGGTGTCCCAACTCGGAGGAGTCCAACCCGACCCCATCAATGCGATCAAGGTGGGGAAGGGCGAGCTCCTGTGTTTCGAAAGCGCTTTCTTCGGACAAATGGCGCAAAAACGACATGATCAAGCGAAAACTCATGCCCAAATTTTCCTGGGCATGAGTGAGTGCTCGATATATTCCATTAATTTGTGATTCAAGCGCGACGCCACGGGCCAGATGGGCTTGGGGATCGAAAAATACTTCCGTATGAATCACGTTGTCATGATGGCTGCGCTCAAGATAAGCCCATGTAAGATCATAAAAATCCTGCTCGGTTAGAAGCACGGACATGCCGTTGTAATATATATCGAGAAATTCCTGAAGGTTATTGAACTGGTAGGCTTGGCGCAGAGCCTCTTCATTTTCGTAAGGAAGAGATACGTTATTGCGGCGTGCCAGCAAGAACATGAGTTCTGGCTCAAGACTGCCTTCAAGATGCATATGAAGCTCGGCCTTTGGCAACTTCTCGGCAAGTGCGAGTGTAAACGAATCCATGTAGGCTCCTCAGCTGGATATAGCGGTAAATGAAGGTAAGCTTAGATAGAGTGATTCTATGTGATATACCAATCAAAACTCTACTTAGCAGGGTGTGCAATGAACCCTCATCCTGAACTGATTTTCTGTCTTACAGGAGCGTACAAATGAGCACAGATGCGAAGCACCCGGATGAGGCGTATGAGCAGGACTGCTCTGAACCTGCGGAATGTAAAGAAGTTCATTTGCTAATCGAGCCTCGCGACAGGGATCTGGGCGGCTTTTCGGTTAGACGCGTGTTGCCAACCATGCAACGCCGAATGGTTGGCCCGTGGATTTTCTTTGATCACATGGGACCGGCGGAATTTCCCGCAGGAGAGGGTATCAATGTGCGCCCGCACCCGCACATCAATCTCGCCACGGTCACATACCTTTTTGAAGGTGAAATACTGCACCGGGATTCTCTGGGAAGTCTCCAGCCCATTCGCCCTGGGGATGTAAACCTCATGGTTGCAGGCAAGGGCATTACACATTCCGAGCGTGAACGGCCAGAAGTGACTGAAACCGCACATCGCTTACACGGGCTCCAGCTTTGGTTGGCTTTGCCGGAAGAAGATGAAGAGATTGACCCGGCTTTTTATCATTACCCGGACGCCGACATTCCCCGCGTTGAAGTGAACAACGTTCCGATTCGCGTGATTATGGGCAGTGCCTATGGTGAAACGTCGCCGGTCAAGGTATTTGCCGACACGCTTTACGTTGAAGCCCACCTGAAGGCCGGGCAAAGCATCAGCGTGCCAGAAGCAGACGAGCGTGCAGTTTACGTGGCTGCGGGCGAACTGCGTGCGGGAGGCACAACAATACCCGAGTTCGCAATGGCCGTGTTATCCGACAAGCCTGGGCTTGAACTAACGGCAACACGCGACGCCCGGATTGCGATCGTTGGCGGTGAGCATCTGGGTAAGCGTTACATGGAGTGGAACTTTGTCTCTAGCCGCCACGACCGCATCGAACAAGCCAAGTCAGAGTGGAAAGCTCAAACTTTCCCCAAAGTGGTCGGTGATGACGAAGAGTTTATTCCATTGCCGGAATAGTCTTATCTAACGAGCTACCGCAAGGAAAAACAGGGCTCAGGGCAGGGTTACCGGAAAATTAAAACGCCGTAAATTTAGGTTTCATCTATGGCTATCGCGCATTTGATGGGCCAAATTACAAGAAGAGGTAAACCAACTCTGTTTATTTTGAGGAGAAGTGCTGATGACTATTAGAAAAAACTTGCTGATCGCATCTATTGCTACCGCGGGTATCGTTACGGCTGGCACTGCATCGGCCGCGGACATGTACAAGTCTGGCGTTGGCGCGCTGTACGCAGGGCTGAACTACACCTTTGTAAACATTGACGGGCAAGGTGCAGACGCAGACGTTGGAACTCTGTCGGGCAAAGTTGGTGTAATGGCGAATGAGTACATTGGTCTGGAAGCTCGTGCCGGTTTTGGTGTGGACGACGATAGCATTGCCGGAATGGATGTAGCGCTCGACAACTTCTTTGGCGGCTACGCGACCTTCAACATGGTTAATCAAAGCCCGTTTACGCCGTATGCAGTTCTCGGCTTCACTCGGGTTGAACTTGAGGTTGGTAACTCTTCGGACGATGAGTCAGATTTCTCTTACGGTGCAGGCGTAAACTTCGAGATGGCCCAGAATTTGTCGGGTAACGTCGAGTACATGCGTTACTACGACGATAACGACGTTACCGTTGACGGTATAGGTTTGGGCGTTCAGTTCAATTTCTGATCCAGTTGCCATGAAAATGCCCGTGTGCTTCTCGAGGAAGGACCACGGGCATTATTCGTTATGCCGTGTTCATTTGTTCAACTATGAATACGATTTAACATAATATACATTATGCGCAGTATGGTTTGGTTGTGCGGTGACCACCTTTCGTATCTGGGGTGCCTTTGCCCTTTAAATGTACCCGGCGGCGGTTAGCCAGTTTCAGCGAATGCTTCACCGACCACACGGGGAATTTTCCATGACGTCATGCCAACGCTCCTGAAGGAGCGTTTCAATATGATCACGAATCCAGATAACACCGGGATCCCTGTCGTGGCGGGCGTGCCAAATCAGGTACAAGCTGGTCGAGTCGACTTCGAAAGGCAGATCGCCCATCCACAAGCCATTCACGAAGCCACAATCCTGACTGATCATTTCAGGAATTGCAGCAATCAGATTGGTTTCTCGCAATATCTCAGGAACAACGGAAAAATGATTGACGGTGGCAGCAATGCGTCGGGTTTTGCCTTTTTGGTCCAGATGATTGTCAACGAAACCATGTGCGTCTCCGGACATGCTGACCAGTAAGTGGCGGGCCTCCAGAAACTCATCCATGGTTATCTGCCTGCCAGCAAGTGGATGATCCGCCCGCATGGCCAGCGCATAGCCAGCTTCAAACAACCAGGTGCTGCGAAGACTATGATCATGGTGATTCAACACACCAACTGCGAGATCGACATGGGCTTCACGTAGCGCCCCGTGAGCCCCCTCTGGGGTATACGGCACGGCATAAAGGTCGATGCCAGGCGCCTCTCGCTCAAGCAATTCAATCAACTCACGCCAAATCAGCTCTACGATCACGTCGGTCGCGGCGACACGGAACGTCCTTTGCGAAGTGCCCGGATCGAACTGGGTGGCGTGCACAGCGTTGGTCAGCGCAAACAACGGCCCACCAATCTGGTCCCAGAGACTCAGTGCATAGGAGGTTGGCACTATATTCCGCCCTTTGCGAATGAAAAGTGGATCGTTCCAGAGGCCCCGCATTCGGGAAATAGCATTGGAGACTGCCGGCTGAGTCATAGCGAGCCTGTCAGCTGCGCGGGTGACCGAACGCTCAGTCATGATTGCGTCAAAGATATAGAGCAGTTGAAGTTCTTGAGATTTCATCGCTGGGTTACCTGGCACAGGAAAAGCTGTTTTCAGTTTGAACGGTAAAAGTTGTCGTCGCAACTGAGCTTAACCGGCAAGGTAAATTGGTCAGGTGGAACCTAGCCGCTTACTGAATACCAGCCCGCCCCATGCCAGGGTGCGGTTGCCATTGCCACTCTTGATCTCGGAACTCTGAACCCGGAGGACATAGCTCAATTCTGTACCCCCAAAAAAGCTGTGGGTGTAACCGGCCCATACTTCCGCAAGAAGTATATTCAGGTCATTTGCGCGAAGCTCATGGTCCGAATCACGGAACTGGCCCTGTAAAAAGGCGTTGTAGGCCCGAGCTTTAACTGACATGCCGCCCCAAAAATAGTTTTCCCGGCCTCCCGGTGTTGATACGGACGGGGCCCGTTCGCCATAGGCCATCAACTCTGGGTTAAAACGATTGTCCGGTGATGAGATAAGTCCATCGCGAAAAACCAATGCGGCGCCGAACTCAGTCAGGTAGCCGACAGAACCAAAATATGTGACTTTGAGCTTTCGGTCAGGCTGACTAGCCATCAGGTACTGGTGATAGGCTGCTGAATAGCGAAGAGTCGGCTCGCCTCCTTCTGAGATTTGATGCTCCCAACCCTCGGCCCGGTCGCTGCCGGTTGCCTTATGGATAGCGTTCTGGCCGGATTCGAATACATCGAGACCCAAAGCCCCCAAAGTCAACGACGTAGTCCATCCAGTCCCAGACCCTGGCTGCTGGTAGCTCCTGCTTGAGGAGATATACACCAGACTGCTGAAGGGACGATCAGCTGTATCGATTGTCTTCGATTCTATTGTCTCCGGTGTAAACCCATAAATGCCAAACTCCAGAGCCGTGCTGACAGGCTCCGCCGAAAGCCGCATAGGTTCGGCGAGTAACGTCTGGTCAATATTACCGGTCATGCGTGAAAACACATTATTGCTGAACTCTACCGAGTTTGAGGAATAAGTTACTGAAACCCCGGCGGTATAATCCCTGTCGGTCTGAGTTGGAGCGAGCAGGTCGTTATCGGTGGAGATTGCCAGTACGGAATTGGTGCTTTCTGCATTGGTTGTCGCAGACAACATCGCCAAAACAAACAAAAGGGTAAGTGAAAGGTATTGCATGGCCAACTCCGAGGTATCAATGATCGGAAACAAGTTGGCACTATTCTTAGGGTGAAGATGGGTTAGAACAAATCAGCTATCCGTATTCTATTCATCACCAGGATTGATGAATAGGTATTTTTGCCATCAAAAACTGCCCATAACTATCTAGACAATTTCGAGGGCTCACTTAACTCGACCCGTGCAATCTTCTGATAATTAACATTTAAATGAGAAGCTTTATGTGTATAGCATATCAAGGGCTTGAATTTTCAATTGACCCCTCTCAAACACTCGAATCATTCTGAGTGATGTAATGCATATCGATTTCAAATTATTCACAGGCGAGTTCGGCCGGCATACTTTGCTGCAACTGAGGTCGTACAGGTTAACGACCTCAACAGTCGAACCACACCGGAGAACTTGTTATGCACAAAATTGCACTGATCACCATCGCCACCCTCATCGCCATCGCTGCACTGCCCGCTCACGCAAGCCTCGCAGACCGAAAGTCAGACGAGGCCACTGAAGCAACAGCACAACCAGCACCTTATAACGGACAAGTCGTTATTCGAGGTCAAATTCAGCCAGAAAGTCACGGCTAGATCGTAAAAGTTTTTCCTGCGAGGCGCTAGGGACGGCGCGTTTTACTGATTACCGAGTTCAACCGCCTCCCCCTCTATACGACCACCCTCCCCGCCCACAAGCTAAACATCGCCGGGTACAAGCGTTCATTATCCTTTAGGAAACAGTAGCGTAAACGTGAAGCGCAATCCCCATTCAGGGCCATTGTCTGGCGCGTCAAGGTAATAGCGCGCGCCGCCCTGAAAGCTTACGAGCTGGTCGCCCAGTTTGGTTACTTTGCTGTACGCAACATTCAGTGGGACGGTCCACTGCTCAGCCTCCCAGTTATAGGTAGATTCCAGAGCGACGTTCACAGTGCGACCTTTGCCAAGACCCTTCGCAAGGAATGGCTGCAAATAGGTAGCGTTGACGTCCTCACGATCGCTCTCACCGGCAAAGGACCAGATGTGATTAGCCAACGCACCGTACGTCCATCCACCGGTCGTTTGTTTCAGTGCAACAACTGTGGGGCCAGCACCCCATTTTTCTGTCCCAAGCAGGTCGTCGCTTGCAGTAGGAATCAGAAGAACCGGTCCGGCACCCCAAGTCCATCCGTTTGCCGTCAGCGCCTTTGGTGAGAAAAACAGGCTCTGCGTTACATCGCCAAGGCCAGACTGGTCGCCAGCGCCCGGAAAGATCTCATCCTGGAAAACGAGCGGAACAATCGTGCGGGAGATCATATTCCAGTCTTCACTGATAGAAACAGGTACTACTGGCTGCACATTAAGGGTGTACTTATAACCGTCATCCCGAGCGCCAATACCGTCATCATAGTTCAGCTGCATCGGCACGCTGGTAAGGCTGGCTATGGGGTTTGCAAGTTGCTTGGCAAGCTCATCAGCAGAACCCTGCGCATAGACAGCAGAGCAACCGATGCCCAGCGGTATTGCCAAAACAGTCAACGAGCAAGCTTGCCGCAAAAGCACACGCCTTTTCAAAGGTGAATACATGATCGATTCTCCGGACGAGAGGAAGGCTACCGCCGACATAGTGAGATTATATTTGTCGTTCTTGGCGATGGTTTGGATCGCCAACAGCTAGGTCAATCGCGGGCAGACGACAACGTATGTTCTACGCTAATGGCAAGCGATTCCTGGTAAAGGGCATCCACTTGATCACCAACATGAATCTTCGCCAGATCAACTTCCTCGCCAACCGCCAATGTGACCGTGTGCTCAGCACCCTCAAAGGTCACTGTGCGAAGCTCTGAATCGATAGCGCGCACCACACCCCGGGCATGGATCGTCGAACGCAGCGTTCCGCCCGGTTTTTCACCAGGTTCGGCACGGTCCAGCGTCACCGCATCAACGCGCGCGCGCATGTCTGAGTTGGCATCAGCAGGGCTGAGTGCCAACGCAACGCCAATGCTGTAGGTCACAACAACCCTGTCTCCGGCACGAATCTGTGCCAGATTGCGGGCCTCCTCGCCAACATTCAGGCGAACGAGTTCGTCATCCTCAGTGCGCAGCACCAACACACGGTTACCCCAATCAACTGCCACAACAATGGCTGTCGCCCTAACGCCCTCTCCCATCGCCACGGCTGGCATTTCGCGCTCGGAAACAGCATTGCCTGCGGGGACGGCCGCCAGCACGGGCGCTGTAACCATCAAACACAACAGACCGGCACCCAAAGCTCTTACTGTGAATTTCATATCTTTTCCTTTGTGAATTGTTGATATCCACGGCCACACTCAAAGCGTGACCGGCAGCCAGGTATTAGTCTATTGCTTAGATCAATTAGCCGTCAGTTCTATTTCGCCGGGCTGCCAGGTTTTGTCGAACCACGGAGCCAAAGGTCCATAGAGGCGCAGGATTGGGTACCAACCCTTATTTGGCACAGTCTGAATCCAGTTACTCTTGTTCTTTTCGGGTGCATCTGGTCCGAAATAAAGCGTTACCGATCCATCCGGGTTCTCAGCCAGGTCATCGCGTTTGTTGTTCTTGCTAGGGAACGGTTGACGGGTTTGCAGTTCGGACCGAGTCTGCGGGTCATAAACCACGACCGACCAGAAGTCAGCGGCAGGAACATTGGCAGGAATGTTCAGCTGATAGTTGTTGTTGCCATTAAGGTAATCGCCATTCTTGTCGACCGATGTAACCGCGTACTGTGATCCTTTACCCACCATTTCCAGGACCATTGCGGGCGTATTAACGGTGGCTTGATAGAAAAATAGAGCCCGGGCATCCAGATTACGCCCGCCCATGCCGTCATTTTTCAACCATTTGTAAGAGCCGCCAACAAAACCTGTTCCCCAACCACTGTCGGGATAGTAGGCAAACCCTTCCAGCCGAGGACGAAACACAATTGCACGAGCAGTCGCATTACCTATTGCAGCGGCTTGTGTCAGTATTTTCTTCATTCGGGCGTCGGGATTGAATGGTTTTCCTTTCTCAATACCTATGGAAGCAAATAGGCCGCGCAATTGGGGCTCGAGCATTGATACGGGCTCGCGCTCGATCACCGTGTGGAGTTCTTCATAGAAATCGAAGTCGTTCGCGTGAATGGTATTGAAGCTTTTTCCCGAACCACTGATGAACTCCATCTTTGGAGGATTATCAGCGTCTTTCAGCGAGTAAATCTTGAGGCCATTCTCAAACATCGCGGTTGCTACATCGGGCTTTCCGTCTACCAGAAATCCACGCAAGAACAACAGATTGACATAGCTGGTGGATTTGGAGACGAAGTACGTTTCTCCATCAATCTCAGCCTTCATGCCGCCCTCTGGAGGATTAAGGTCACCGTCATAGTCCGGCGGCAAGATCAGGTACTTGCCGCCCTTACCCGCATCAGGACCGGGGATTCCCATGTCTGTCACAAAACGGAAGTAGGCGTCGTCCACGGTTCCAGGCGCGGAATTAGCAGGAATTTCCACGACGGTAGCCCCATCCTTCTTGAGATCGAGAAAGGCTATGCAGTAGACCGTGTCGGTGTTACCGGTAAGGAACAGCGGACTGGAATCAAGTAGATTATCCATAATGATGGCTTTGTTCGACGCGTCCACGCCCATGCTAACAAAACCTAAACGCATGCCCTCCATAGATGTAGCGGGAATGCCGTTCAAAAAAGTTTCGGTTCCTCGAATGAGATCAAGGTTGTCGTAGACCTTCTCAACGGTTGCCTCATCAGGCATGCCATCGAAAAAATTCAGTGTCCCGATGGATGTTTCCACTTCGTCCGGAGTCATTATTTTCGCCGGAATTTTGTGGTTGTAACCCGGCGTGATGTCTTCCGCGTAAGCAGCAGGGAGCACCCCTGTAGAGAGTGCGGCAGTGAGAAGAACGATCGTACTGTGTTTCATATCTGCTCCATAAGGAATATATCCAACCCACGGGCCTGGTAGCTATCCGCTACTCAAGGGATTGCGGTTCAATCAGCAACCGCAATTCCGGGTGGCTGCCAGGTGCCCTTTCCAGGCGGAAGTACAGTTGAAGCCTCATTTGCTGGTGCTGGCCAATACATGCGTAGCGCCATATAAATCGGACCATCCGGCGCAGGAAGCCAGTTCGACTCTTTGTCCTTACCGGGCGAGTTGTGCTGTATGTAGAGGGTCAGAGTACCGTCGGCATTCTTCTTCATGTCCGGCACCATTGCCGAATTGACCAGATAACGATTGATCGGGTTTTCGACCAATAGTTGGCTGTCTCCGTAGTACATAGTCACAGACCAGAATGCATTTACTGGTGGTAGTTGGTCGGCGGCGAAGGTGAGTGTGTAGTCATGCTTGCTGCCATCCAGTAGCTGGCCTTTGCTGTCACTGCGGGCCAGCAAATACATAGCCTCGGCGGCATCGTTGCCGTAGATACCAGCCTTAGCGCCGCCGGCACGCTTGAGCCAGTCACCGTTATAGAAAGTGCTATCGCCCCACATGGAACCGACTTGCCATCCGTTGACGTCCGTTGCACCACTAGCCACAAACTGGTTGACCTTGGCGTCACCTGCTTTCATTCCCGCAGCCATCGCCTGCTGTTGTTCCGGCGAGAGACTGATCATGTCGAAAGTGCGCCCCGGCTCAACACCGATACTGGCCAGCTTGGCACGAATGTTTTTGTCTCGGTCTGACTCGGGAATGTATTCAAGTGCTGCGCTGAGATAACTCCAAAAATGGGCTTTGACCCCGGCCGAATTAGCAGGGATGAAATCTATTTCCGGTGACGCGGCTGGCGCGGGCGAGCCCTGGAACGTCGACAGCAGGTCGACTTTGTACCCGGCCTGGACCTCCTCTACTTTGGGCATGTCCTGGGCATCGAACAGCTGGGTGCGAAAAATGACGAACATGAACGGCGTCGACGAATGGAAAACCTTACCAACGCCTTCTGGCGTATCGCCTTGCCAGTCAGGACCGGCAACCGCATAGGAACCGGCTTCATTTCCGGTTGCACGGCTGCCAATATAGCCGGCATTGTAAAGGTTCCCATCGACCAGTTGCGCCGAGTAATAACGGCCCTTGCCGACCTCTGGAACCGTAATTACGACAGGCTCGGCGCGCAGATCCAGCCAGGCAATCGAATAAGGCGTATCGCTGTTCGGGCTGAGGATTGTAGTGTCTTTATAGGTATAGAGACGCGGCTCGTTCTTTATGTGGTTGAACGGTGCTTTGTACTGACCTGAGTTCTTGTCGACAACATACTCGTTCATGACGGCGTAGTTCATGACGAGCGGCAGGCCGTAAATATAGCCCTCTTCAGCGATGGCTTTGAATTGGTCCACGCTGACTTTATCTGCAGATGTTGCAGTTGCGGTGGTGCTGACGAGCGCCACAAAGGCCACCATGATTACTATCATTCGACTTTTCATAACAACTCCATGAGGCAAAGATTCCATCTGCAGTTTAAGTATTAGTCAGGTACTTCTTGATTATGGTGTGGTCGCTGCATTATGAGTATTGGCATTATGGGAGAGCCAAACTGCCCCTGAGGGCAGCCGCATCGTTTCCGGTCGTCCACGAACCCGCCTAGCCGCTGATATATGTGTAGACATCCCGGATTTCGACGGAGTAATACCGTTTCTTGTCAGGACGCACGGAATTTATGCCGCGGCCGCTCGCACTATGGCGTCAAGCAAACTGGTGCCGGTGAACGGCTTTAGAAGGTAGTCAGACGCGCCAGAGCGGATGGCGCTATCGCGTTGCCCAAGAGAGTCATGGCCGGTAATAAAAATACAAGGCGGAAGGGGGCCGCCTTTTCGCAGAGTGCAGAAGAGATCAATGCCAGAGATTCCGGGCAGACAGATATCCAGCACCAGGCAGTCACACTGTCTGGCTTGGTCGATGCCCTGTTCCATCAGAGTTTTTGCGGAGCAAAAAGTTGTAACGTTGCATCCAGCGGCCTGCAGCATGCGTTGCATAGCATGGCGCAAGCTTGCATCGTTCTCGACCAGGACAATATCCAAATTGTGGTCCGACATGCCGTCTGACTCCCTGGAGTTGCAGCACGGAAGATCCGCACGCAATCAAGGGTTAGCATCCCTGAATCAGGCTGAATACAACATTGGCTACTGGGGCGAGCGGCCTGCCCTTCGGGGCAAAACCGGATGGTGCTGTTTATTCTATGTTGAGCCGGGTCGCGATTTTGATGAGGTCTACAAACTGATGGATATGGAATTTTTCCATCACTTTTGCGCGGTGTGCTTTGATCGTGCGTTCACAAGTGCCCAGGTCATAGGCAATCTGCTTATTGAGGCGTCCAGCGGTAACCTGAACAAACACTTCTTTCTCTCTTGGAGATAGAGACTGATAGCTTGCCTGAAGCTCACGTTCTTTGGCCTGCGCCTCGCGGTCTGCACAATTCTGTGCAATAGCTGCACGAACTGCAGCAAGCAAACACTCGCGCTCGACGGGTTTGGTCAGAAAATCCACAGCGCCGGACTTAATCGCAGCCACTCCCATACTGATATCGCCATGCCCCGTGAGGAACACCACGGGAAGCGCATCATCTCGCTGCGCCAAAGCGTTATGTAATTCGGGGCCACTCGGTCCACCCGGCATGTCTACGTCCAGAAGGATGCATCCAGCACCGCCCGCCTGCCAGTTCAGCAGGAAATCTCCTGCTCCGGAATACGTTCGCACATTAAGCCCGGCCGCTCCAAGTAACCGCGCCAGGGCCGTGCGCAGTGATTCATCGTCATCAATAACATGCACGGTAGCCTGCATTTCCGTGGTCATACCGGCTCCCCCGCTGAATGATTGGCTTCACCGGCTACGTATGCTGCCGGAATGGTGAAGCGGAACAAAGCGCCGCCATCACTATGATTCTCCGCGTGAATGCGACCACCATGGAATTCGACGATCGATCGTACAATGGGAAGCCCAAGACCCAAACCATGCTCCTTAGTTGTAAAAAAGGCGCTGAACAAATTATCCCGCTGCAATTCCGGTAGACCATTGCCGTAATCGCGCACCACGACGTCAACTCTTCCGGGTTGCGGCAGGGCCGCGGAAAATTTGATCTTGGCCTGCGATTCGGGCAAATCCATCAGCGCATCCATCGCATTTAACAAAAGATTGAGCATAGCCTGTCGAAGCAAAACCGGATCGCCGCGCACATGCACTGCTTCCGAGCTGAACTCAGTCAGGATTGTAACTCCGCGGCTCTCAGCGATCGGAGCGACCAACTGCAAGATTTCTCTGGCAACAACCTGCAGATCAAATTCGATAAACTTGGGTTTCCGTTTTTGCACAAGGGTTCGAACCTGGCGAACAACCTCGCTTGCCCGCAAGCCATCCTTGCGAATGTCGGCGAGGATCAGGCGCACTTCGTCAAGATCCGGATCGGCTTTAGCCAACATGAGTTCAGCAGCATCCGCATTACTCAGTATGGCCCCAAGTGGTTGGTTAATCTCATGTGCTATCGAGGCAGAAAGCTGGCCCACAACAGTCAGACGTGAAGCGTGCAACAGCTCGACCCGACCTTCGGCCATCGTATTCCTGCCCTCGGAGCACAGGCGCCGCTTCAGTAAGAGTGCAACAATCAACAATCCCTGTACGACCACCATGGCGATTAGAACGATAGCTTGCCAGTGTTCGACGGGCCAAAATCTGCCTTCTAATGGAGCCTCCCCATCGGCCGTGGCGATCGACGGTCCCAGAATAAAAAACCATAAGACAACGCTAGCCGCAGGGGTAATCGCGTTAACCCTTGCTTGTTTCAAAATCCCTACCCTCCGTGGCACTCGGCACTCGCTATTAGGGAGCAGTATTGTGATGCTGTTTCAATTGGCTTTCTTCAGCCTACTATAAATCGAATTCAAGATAGGCCTGCGAGCTCCTGATGGCTATCGTGAATGCGCACGGGTGCCGATTTTTTGAAAGGCAAACGTACAGCTGTTATGTGCCTGCCCGAGCAAGCGTGAGGCTTGGGCACTCATCAAATACACTCTTGTACTGTGTAGTAAATAGGCTCAAGTGGTTGAAGCCCAAACTCAGAGCCTCGTTCGTCACCGTTGTTTGGCCACCGGACGCCTTTAATTTGCTGCGTACCTCGTGCAGCCGTAACAACCGCAAATAGCGGGACGGGCTTGTTCCGAACGCTTCAGAAAAGGCGTATTCCAGATATCGACGGCTAGTGTTCATAGCCACACACAGATCGTCAACGCTGAGTGGCTCTGTCATTCTCTCGCGCATATAGCATTCGGCTCTTTTCGCTGTCATGAAATGGCCCCGGGCCTGAGTCATGACTTTCGCCGTAGGGACATCCGTATCACTCAGTACGGCACCCAGCGCGTTGCGCAGATCGGTCATCAACCATTCTTCAGCCAGACTTCCCAATGGAAACTCGACTGGCCGAACGAGGTTTGTGATCGCTTGCCACAGATCTGTTAGCTTTGTGGGTGTGGGCCTGAAAGATGAGCCGGAAGAAGCATGAGTCACGTTGGTGAGCAACATGATTTGTTCGAGGGATTCGATCCACTCGGGGCGAAAAACGAGGGAGGTCCACCCATAAACTGGCGACAAGTAGCCGTTAAGTTCCACGCCTGGCGGGCACACTAGCAGTTGCGAGTCATCAATGGGATTACCGTTCCACATAGCCTGAGCGCCATTTGCAAAGACCGCTATGCTGAATCGCGCAGGGTCCAACTCGCCCACCGCACGAATAGGCAAGTTCGCAGTACCAACGTCGACAGAAAGGCCATCAAATGACATCTGGTCAAGCGAGATATCGAGTTTGCCGGACTTCAGTTGCAGAAATTCCAGATTGGAACCACTAACGGCATGGTTAACCTCGTCCAGATCATGAAACCGAGCCGGAGGCTGATAACCATCCCCTAGAATGTTGGACGCCTGGCCCATGGAGCGCTCCTTGCGATGGTAAAATAATCCTGTTTAAGTTTAAGCTTAAGCTTAAGCCAATCACCATTTCACCGCTATAAACTTCTCAACAGTTAACATCATGGCAAAGCTAAGCGCCCATTGGTTTTCCTTGCAAACCTATGACGCTATACTAGATTAAGAACAAGTATATTAACTTTGTAATCAGGCCGTGCTGTTGAACCACGGATAGGTCGGAGGCCTGAATTCACGATGCTAAAAAAACGAGTTCAGCGAGTGTGCTTACCCGCAGTTTTCGTCACTGCCCTTACCTCAACACAAGCATATTCTGCCAATCTGGATGACAAGCCCACAGTTCCTGACAAGGGGATGATTCAACTCGGGACTTTGTTCGTTTTCGATTCGGACACAACCTTTTCGGCCAGCAGTACCAAGTCGGGGCTCGGCACCACAATCGATTTCAGCAAGGATCTCGATGGTGACTCGGCTATAACCACCCCTACCTTCGAATTCTATTACCGATTTACAGACCATCACAGAATAGAGATGGGGGCGTTTCAGTTGGAGCGCGAAGGCAGCCAAGTGTTGAACAGAAGCTTCACATTCCAGGACCGCACGTTTTCTGCGAGTAGCCAAGTCGACAGCCGTATCGAAAACAACATATACAAGTTGGCGTATGGGTACAGTTTCTATCATCTGGATAAGGTTGAGCTGGCAGTATCTGCAGGATTTACCGTACTGGATTACGAGATTGAGTTAGTATCGTCCGCCGGAGGCTTTACCGAAGCAGCATCCACGACTGCTCCCATGCCTGTCTTCGGATTCAGAATGGATTACTCCGTTACGCCGCGGTTAACCGCCAGGTTCCGTACTGACAGCTTCTATTTCGACTTTGAAGATAAAGTTCGTGGCTCACTACTCGATATTCAAGTTGGACTGGAATATCGTGCACTCGATAGTTTTGCCATTGGTGCCTCATTATCACGACTGGCGATCGCTGTGAACATGAATGGTACGGAGTTTAAAGGTCGGGTAGATGATCTTTATCGTGGCGCCCGGTTATACGGCGCATTTTTCTTCTAAAAGCTGAGACAACAACAATGCACAAGCGTCTTCCACTCTTCAAGGCACTGCTCGTCTGTGGCGCCGGCACACTTGCACTCACAGGTTGTGCGGTGGGTAGCTCGCCAAAATTAGGCGTTGATGATCCCTGCGCGAGCCTGAAAGCTATAACGGCAGACTACGAGAATGGATTCGAAAAGACCAAAGGGTCCGGATCTAATTACCGGTCGTTCAAACTATACAGTGCCAAGGTAGAGCTTGTTAAAGGACATTGCGAAATTTGGGAATGGGCGGGAGGTGAATTAGCCTACTCCTGCTCAGCAACCACGCCGCAAAGCGAAGTGGCCGAACAGCGTTACTCTAAAACAAAAGATTTTGTTCAGGCATGCGTGGGCAGCAGTTGGGAGCAAAAAGAAGTAGAGCGGGAGCAAGACGGTAAGCCGCTGGGGCCGGCAACCATCTTTACTTCACCTTCTGTACCAGGGCTTATTATATCTGTCCAGAACAACGTGCCGCCCAAAGCTCACCGCCAGCTTCAGAGCAACGTCCTTTACATTGGAAGTAAGGGAAAGCACCCAATATAGGGTGCTAGCGGAAGGTACTGACCGGCCTCAACCTGCCATGGGTTTTGGTGTGATTTCCACATAAACCGTCATAATTTTATTTTCAACCAGGTCGTCGATGTGGCTCATGAGCGATGAAAGCTCAACGTCAACGGCCTTTTCTTCCGATTGACCAAATCGACAATCAAAACCCCAGTATTTCACGCCATCTGGCAGGGGCTTTTTCCGCTCATTTTTCAGAAACTTTTTAATGTCGTGCTTTATCGAGTCGACGACGCGCGGCACTTTGATTTTAGGGTGGTTTAACTTATAGGTCTTTTTCATTGGAATCCTGCTGGATTGGCCAGCCTCTGTGTGCGCCGGCGAAGTTTAATGGCGCGCAGTGTATAGGCTGGGGAGCGATTCTGCCATTAATAGCCGTTCTGATGATCACGATGAGCAGCTATAATGGGATGCGCCGCCAACCCCAAAGAGCGCCAGGGGTTTCAGGCGGTAGTAGTTTTCTTCAACCTGTTGCGACTGCTCGGTGTATGGCTGCGTCATCACGCTTTGTAATTCCCGCAACAATTCATAGTCTCCCGCTTCCGCCTGTTCGTAGGCTGGCACAACTTGCCAATCCCGCAGGCTGTATTTGGGGTTTACCTGCTTCATCCGGCCTACAGACCCTTCGCCAGAACGCACGGAGGCTCCATTGGCCGCTTTGTCGACACCTGCCAGCGCTTTCCATTGCTCAAGCCACGCAGACCAACGCTTGTCGAAGCCGTCCGAATCTGCCGCATACGCCTGGCTTCTATAAAAGCTCTTTTTAAGCGGGCCTATATCGTCAGGCAGCGTTGAAAGCTCACGGAAAAACAATGTGTAATCTGCCGGAGTCTGCATCATCAACTCAGCCAGACTACGAAACAAATCCGGATCAAATGCCTCCAGCCCCAGCTTTGCAGCCCACATGGTTTCCATCTCGGCCTGCATAATGCCGGCAAAGTGCTCTCTGATCTGATTGAGTTGTTGTAGGCAGTGCGGGTGTTCGGTTAACAACGGCTGCAATGCCACACAAAACATGTGGAAGTTTGCCTCGGCTGCGACCGGCTGGTTCAAAAATGCGTAGTGCTCTCCCCCACCCGTCCAGGGCTGGAAGCGCGGATTGAATGCATCGCAGAATCCGAAGGGGCCGTAATCCAGTGTATAACCGCCGGCGGCGCAGTTATCGCTGTTAAAGTTGCCTTGGCAAAACCCGACTCGAATCCAGTTTGCCACCAGCGATGCCAACCCACCTCGAAATGCCAGCGCCAAGGCTACAACTTTATCCTGCAGCGACAGTTTGGAGTCAATTTCAGCGCTGTACTCACGTTCGATCAAGTGCAGCACAATCTGCTCAAGCTCTGCCATCGCTTGTGGGTGCTCATTCTTACGTGCACGACGCCCGAATAATTCAAGCTGGCCAACCCGGATGAACGACGGCGCCACCCGTGTGCTAATCGCTACGGGCTCCAGAACCAGTGTGTCCGGGTCTCTTGAGCGGGAGCCCTCGGAATACCAGGGCCGCCTGACCTTCTCGGTTTTCGACACGTAAAGGCTCAATGATCGTGACGTGGGAACGCCCAGCGCATGCATGTGCTCCTGCGCCAAAAACTCCCGAACGCTGGATCGTAACACCGCTCGACCATCGCCACCGCGACAGTATGGCGTGGGGCCACCGCCCTTTAGTTGCATTTCCCAACGCTGCCCATTGGTGACTGCTTCCAATACCGATATGGCGCGGCCATCGCCGTATCCGTTACCCGTTTGAAACGGGCATTGCTGAACGTACTCGGTACCCATAATGGACAAAGCGTATCCGCTGGCCCAGCCAAGTTTACTCATGGGTGCAGGAACAGATGATAAATCGCCGGAGAACATTGCCATGAAATCATCCGTTTTCGCCAGTTCATCGGCAAAACCCAGCTCGCGGAACAAATTGAAGCTGTGGGCCACATACTCGGGATTTTCTATGCGCGTGGGGACAACGGGCACGTAGTGGCCGCTTAAGACCTGCCTCGGCGCGTGGTCGCGTCCATTTTCTGTTGCATCCGGATCGCGGCTGAGAAATTTCATCAGCGAATAGTCCGCCAATAGGGTCAGTTCGTTGAGGGTTTTAATAGGAGCACGCACTTGAGCCGTTTTGGCGCCAATATTGGACGGTTGTTTAATTATGGCAATTCTCGTAAGGCCGGATTCAATCATATCTTTAGTAGTCTGCCCAAGCGACGGTTCTCAGGCGTGAATTGATGAGAACAAAGCATGCAGAAAGCACCATGCGGGGCTTCCTGTCGAGATGCCTGCCTAATACAGTCTTTGACCTTAACTTAGTCTAAACCAGGACCTGCCGCGTGGTAGCAATATAGTGATGCACCTGGCGCTCGGTTTCAGGGTCAACCATGGTTTCCGGGCGACGCCCCCTGGGGCATGGCATGCGGGGTGTTGTGCCAAACAACCTGCAAATCAGCGGTCGTTCCTCGTACACGGTGCATCCGCTGGGGCCAAGGTGCACGCAGTTGAAATCGTTCAACGCCGTCTCATGCTCGGCATCGGATTTAACCGGCAGGCGCGACATTTCTTCCGAAGACGTTGTCACCGGGCCACAGCAATCATGGCAGCCGGGCACACACTCGAATGTTGGAATGTCCTCGCGCAGTCGCGCGATTATGTCCCGGTTACGATACATTGATATCACCGTTTGGTTCTGGGTAGCTTGTCGTATGTAAACTCGCCCTAAGATACAATGCCCGGCTACCATTTTACCAATCCGGGAACCCTGTAATTCATGCCTGCACCCTCACCTGCCACGGAGAATTACTCTCGCCAGAAAGTCATTCTGATTATATTTTCACTTGCCATGGGTGGTTTCGGCATCGGCACTGGTGAGTTTGCCATTATGGGGTTAATGCCAAATGTGGCCCAGGATTTCGGTGTTACCGAGCCCCAAGTTGGCCATTTAATCAGTGCCTACGCGCTAGGCGTTGTTGTTGGAGCGCCTGTACTCGCCATTTTTGGTGCGCAGTTTTTTCGCAAACACCTGCTCATTGGTTTGATGGCATTTTACGCCCTGGGCAATCTGGCCAGTGCAATGGCGGGCAGTTACGAAGTACTGATGGTTTCCCGGTTTATTGCCGGCCTGCCTCACGGAGCTTACTTTGGCGTTGCGGCTTTGGTCGCTGCATCGCTGGTACCTCTCAATCAAAGAGCCAAGGCGGTGAGCTTTATCATGATGGGGCTGGCACTGGCTTTGTTGTTTGGCAACCCACTGGCAACGCTATTGGGGCAACATCTTGAATGGCGATACGCCTTTGGTTTTGTGGCAGCGGTGGCCACATTAACAACACTGCTTGTGTCCGCCATTTTGCCTTTGAACCGTGATGAAATTCGCCACAGCTCTCTGAGCGAAGTGCGCTCCTTCAACCGCCCGCAAATCTGGTATCCCCTGGCCATCGGTTCAATCGGATTTGCTGGAATGTTTTGCGTGTTCAGCTATCTGGCACCCACGCTGCTGAACGTGACCCAAGTGGAGCCCATCTGGATTCCTTTCGCCTTGTTTGTGTTTGGGTTAGGCGGCTTTGTCGGTAACATACTGGGTGGCTGGCTTTTTGATCGCTTTCAATTCAAAAGCGTAGGGCTGATTTTGCTATGGGCAGCGGTTGTGCTGGCTCTGTTTCCTCTCGCCACCGGCTCTCTCTGGAGTATTCTGATTGCCTGCTTTCTGGTTGCGTTGATGGTGGCTATGGGCCCTGCCCTGCAAACCCATTTGATGGATGTTGCCCACGGCGCGCAAACCCTTGCAGCGGCTTCCCACCATGCCGCATTCAATCTGGCTAACGCACTTGGGCCCTGGCTGGGCGGTATGGCAATCAGTGCGGGCATGGGCTGGCAGGTTACCGGGTATGTGGGGTCCGCTACCGCGGTTGCGGGGCTGATCATTTTTTTCGTTGCACATAAACAGCTTAGCACTAAACAATAAGCACGCTATACCTTCAGGGCGTGTGCCTCCCCAATCTCGGCCCAGTGGGTAATGCACTGTTTGTCGCCATCCCAGAAGTATTTCAAGTGCGGCCCCTGCACGGGGATAGAAACGGCTTTCGGCTTGAACGCTGCAATACATTCACCACCCGGGTGCCGAACGCTGTTGTATAACAGCCCGTTTGAACCTTTTTTCCGCCATCGAGCTGCAAATGTCTGGCTTAAGCCGTAATCATCCGCATCCGGATTATGCAGATCTTTGAATTCAGGCCCGCGGATGTCGTGCATCCTCATCACTACGGAACCAATGTAGGCTCTCATGGTGAGCGCTATGGAGTCCTCGTTGGCGGCCGCCAGCTCTCGCTCTTTATGAAACACAGTCTCACGAATAGCGCCTTCCAGTGAGTTGGCAGCGTAGTAAACCCCAAAATGACGATCCGCAAAGCGACTTCCAAAACCAATATGCGTGAAGGATGCCATCACCGGGGAACTACCGGGGCCGCTGATTCTGTCGCAGGGCTGTACCAGATGGATATCCCCGGCTTCATCCCGCAATCGGGGATTGGTCATGCTTTCAATTTCGAATGCCAGTTCAAACTCGTCTGGTTCGTAAATACGCTCGAACAAGTCTATCGGTGGGTAATGGCTGGGGATGATCCTGTAGGTTTCCCATTCTGGAAGGTGCAGCGGAGGGGTTGCGAACATCACCACCCCCGCTTGGCATCGAAATACTGGCGGGTCATCATCAGATTCATCATGGAGCCTTGGATCATGAACTCCATGGCAGACTTGCCACAGAAGGGTATTTCCGTCGTTTTCAAGCGAATTCTGCGGTTTGCTCGCTCATGGGTGGGATACAGAACTTGCAAGGCTTTATAGATGCCCAGAATGTAGCTGATGCGCTCCATTGTGTCGTTAGAGAGCCTGGTTGGGTTTAGCTTGGCGTAGTTGTAGAGCGTTGTTCTGGAGGGGCCGCCAAGCAGCTTGCTCCGCTCTTCAGCATTACACCCCCACTCTTCCGTTATCCGGAAAAAGCCTTTTAGTGCCACACGCCCTTTTTCAGCTTCGCGATCACTTTCAGTGCTTCTACGTTCAACTACAGCTGTCATGGCTTGCCTCCCGAACCTTGCATTGTTCACATATGAACAATATATCTCAATCAGACCAACTATGTCACCCTAGCTTTGTCTGGTGTTCCTTGACAGAGAGCCCTGAGCAGGGGGAATAATACCGAGATGACCGCTTCTGCCTGCAATCAAGCCATGTGCGTCGATCATCATTTCTTGGATAGTAAAAGCTTCGCTTGATCCGCATAGTCTGAACGCAGCTTGGGAGCCCAGCTAAATGGTGTCAGTCAAAACATTACACGGCTCAGCACAACTGCTCCTGGATGCTACCAGTGGCGTTACCGATATTACGGAAAAAATGCACCGCACTATCGCGCGAGATGCCAACCCACTTTACCGGCTGCTCGATGCTGCAGGCTTGCCTAGGGTCGAACAACGAAGGCACATCACGTACCGGGCTATTCAATCAACCACCTATGCAGTGAAGCAGGGTCTGCACTACTCCCTCTCCAAATTCTCAGGGAGTGAGGGGCACTCACATTCTTTACAAAGTGTGAGAGTCGCGGCTGCATTGAATGGCGTGTGCGGCGATCACCTGGAAGCCAGTAATAACCCCCTTGCGATCAAGATGAATTTTCGAAACAGTCTCGGCCAGAAGGTACAGCCCGGCTCGGACAATCTCAGCGCATTGGTTCCGGATGCCAGCCAGCGTATCGTAGTTTTGGTTCACGGTTTATGCCTCTCCCATGAGTACTGGAAGGGGCACAGCGAAGGCAACCTGGGCACAGAGCTACAGCGCGCCCGAGGCTTCACCCCCTTATACCTCAATTACAATACTGGCCGACATATTTCGAGCAATGGCAATGAGTTAAGTGAACAACTTCAAGCGTTGGTTGAAGCCTGGCCGATTGAGGTTGAAGAACTCACATTGATTGGCCATAGCATGGGCGGGCTCGTTATACGCAGCGCCTGCTGGTATGGCAGTGAACTCAACCGGCCCTGGACAGAGCTGTTGAGGAATGCCCTTTATCTTGGCTCACCACACCACGGTTCGCCGGTAGCCAAGGCCGGGCATATGCTGACCTTTATCATGAGGCAGTTTCGCTATGTAAGCCCCTTGGCGCTGGGCCGACACACCAGTGCGGGCATCAAGGACTTGCGGCACGGCAACCTGCTGGACGATGACTGGGAAGGCATTAATCAAGATGATTTTCACCCGGATGGCCGCAAACCGGTTCCGCTTCTCGAGGGCGCCCGACATTACTTTATATCCGCAGCTATAGGTAAACACGAGTCGGATATTCCCAGCATCATAATGGGTGATTTACTGGTACGTCTGGACAGCGCCAAAGGGCACCATGCGGACGATACGAGAAGGCTGCCCGTACGCCCGGAAGATTGTCGGGTATTTGAAAAGCTCAATCACCTGGATCTGCTCGATAACAAGGTAGTGCACGACCAGATACTGGAATGGCTCGCGTAGCCGGCCCTAGCCAGCATTCCCACCTCGGTACTCCTCCATAATCAGCGCCACCAACTCGTCGGCAGGCAATTCCCGCGCCATGGGTGCACCCTGTCCTGCCCATTGTGCGGCGAATTCATGATTCCCGAGCTTCGATGCTGCCGCGTTCAGGCGCTTGGCGGCATCGTAAGCAACCGGATAATCTGCCATCGGCGGACTTTCGCCGGCTTCGCCGAAGGAAATCAGTCGGTTAACGATTCCCCGTGCCGGGCGACCAGAAAGCACCTTTGTTAAACGTGTTTCTGCTGCCTTCTCACTCTTGAGTGCTTCACGGTAGGCCTTATTCGCAGACGACTCCGGGCATAACACAAACGCTGTTCCGAGTTGCACCGCCGCCGCACCTGCCTCAATCGCAGCCTTTACTCCAAAACCGTCCATTACGCCACCAGCGGCGATAACAGGCAGCTTAGTCTTCTGGGTCAGCAGACGCACAAGCACGAAGGTACTCAAGCATTGATCTGTGGCTTCCGGCTTGAACATGCCTCTGTGACCACCTGCCTCGAAGCCTTGCGCCACTATGGCGTCAATGCCTGCCGCTTCAATTGTTGCGGCTTCGTCAAGGCAGGTAGCCGTTGCCATGGTGAAAATGCCTGCCTCCTTCATTGAGGCAATACGTTCTGGCGATGGAATTCCAAAGTGAAAGCTGACAACCGCCGGTTTCAATTCTAGCAGCATGGCTAATGCTTCATCGTCTTCAATAAACGATGTATAGATTTCGCCAAGCGTATCCGGAGGCGCGATGCCTGCTTCCTCGAATAACGGTGCCAAATATTCGACCCAGGCTGCCTCTGCGACCCCATCCCGACGTGCAGGCTTGTGACAGAACACATTCACATTGAAAGGCCCACTGGTTAGCGCGTGAGCCCGCTCGATCATCTTTCGGGCATCTGCCGTTGTGCTGGCACCGATCCCCAGCGAACCCAAGCCGCCTGCATTGGTGACCGCAGCAGCCAGTTCGGGTGTTGAAACTCCGGCCATGGGTGCTTGCACGATCGGATAGCGAATACCTATACGGGCTATAAGACGGCTGGACGTATTCATAGGGGAAACCTGAGTGTGTAGAGAGTCAGTTTGGGCGCTCAGAGCATGCCCTTTTAAGAATAGGAGTGTACCGCAGATTACTGCATTCTGGGGCAGCCGCGTAAGGCGAACCTGGCCCGTTTATGCAATGTTTTCACGGGCGTCTTTGACAAACAGCTAATAACAGACAAAGGTTCAGGGGTATAGCATGGTCTAAAGCCAAGGAGCGTTTAATAAACAAAGCTCCCTAATCGAATATATCGTGGGACTTAGCGAATGACCTTTGCACGCATTGCCGGCACTGGCTCTTACCTGCCAGAGAACATTGTTACGAATAAAGATCTCGAAAAGTCGGTTGATACCACGGACAAATGGATCCGTGAGCGCACCGGGATTGAGCAGCGACACATTGCCGTGAAAGGCCAGACAACCGTCGATCTTGCTGAACAAGCTGCGCTGAACGCTATTGACGCAGCCGGCATAGACGCGAGTGAGATTGACCTGATTGTGTTTGCTACATCTACTCCAGATAAGATTTTCCCAAGCTCAGCCTGCATTTTGCAAGCCCGGTTGGGGATTCGTGGATGCCCGGCTTTCGATATTCAGGCCGTGTGCAGCGGCTTCGTTTACGCTCTCTCGGTCGCCGACAAATTTATAAAAACCGGATCCAGCAAAAAAGCGTTGGTCATTGGCGCTGAAGTCTTCTCGCGGATCATTGACTGGTCCGACCGAGGCACCTGCGTGCTCTTCGGTGATGGTGCGGGCGCCGTGATACTGGAGGCGCACGAAGAAACAGGTATTCTTTCAACCCATATTCATGCTGATGGCCAATACGAAGAACTGCTTCACGTGCCCTGTGGGATTGCGAGCAACTACGACCAAGTTAAAGCGGGTAAAGCGTTTGTAGAAATGAAAGGGAACGAAGTGTTCAAGGTTGCGGTAAACACCTTGGGCAAGATCGTTGATGAAACCCTTGAGGCCAACCAGATGCAAAAGTCAGACGTTGATTGGCTGGTCCCGCATCAGGCCAATCTACGCATCATTTCGGCTACAGCAAAAAAACTGAGCATGCCAATGGATCAGGTTGTGGTGACGGTGAACAAACACGGCAACACCTCAGCAGCCTCAATTCCTCTCGCCCTTGACGTCGCTGTAAGAGACGGGCGCATTCAACGCAACGAAGTAGTTTTGCTTGAAGCCTTTGGCGGAGGTTTTACCTGGGGATCAGCTCTTTTACGCTATTGAGCTTTATAAAGGCTTCCATAATTCGAAAGCACTCCGCTCTCTTTTTTGTAAAGGACAGCAATGATGGTCGAATTCACGACAGCCGTAGTTGAGCAATTAAAGAAAAACCTGGGAGATACACTCGACGCTTTTGGCGGCCATGAGGTCGCTTGGCGTGAAGTTGGCGCCTACGTGCTCAGCCAAGTCGTGATTTCGATTCTGTATTTGGTTTTGTTTTTGGGTGTTTACCTGGTGGTCATTGGGCTTTGCCGATTGGTAGCCGGAAAGCGCAATGTTGATAGCCCGATGTTCAGGCACGGCAGAAGTGGTTTGCGTTATCTGACCGGCCTTGGCGCCCTTCTGATAATACTGGCGCAATTTGGAGCTGGCATAGAGTTTCTGAAAGCAGTTGCCAGAGCGGGCTTGTTAGCGCTGGGGTTCTACGTAGCGTGGTTAGTTGTCCGTCGCCTGACCGCCGAAACCTTGCGCCGCAACCAACTGGATGCATCCATCCAACAGTTAGCGGGCAATGTGCTTTCTGTTGTAATGGCGACCTTTGCGGTGGTTACCATTCTTGCTCAATTCGGGTTTGATCTGCTGTCGATTGTGGCCGGCTTGGGCATTGTGGGCATAGCCGTAGGGTTCGCGGCTCAGTCGACGCTCTCAAACTTCATCGCTGGTATCACCTTGCTGATTGAGCGGCCGTTTCGAATTGGCGACTGGGTTACGATTAATGGTCAGGATGGCAAGGTGGTGAAGATTGCTTTGCGCACCACGTGGCTGCGGACTCGCGATAACATTTTCACGATGATTCCCAATGATAGCGTGGCGTCGTCAGAGATTGTGAATTACAGCGCAGAAGGTGCCACAAGACTGAACATCCCTGTCGGTATTGCTTACAAAGAGTCTGCCAAAGCCGCAAGAGATATCATTATGCCGGTGCTTTTGGGGCACCCGGAAGTACTGCAATCACCGGGCATGGAACCACGGGTAGTGCTTAAAAATCTAAGCGATTCATCCGTCGACCTCGAAGTAAAAATATGGATTACACCAGACAATCTGGATGTTCAGCCGGGCATCATGGCCGAAGTGCTGGAGCAGATTAAAGAGACCCTTGATGAAGCTGGCATCGAAATACCCTTCCCACACCTCCAGCTTTTTGTTGATGACGCGAAAGGCTTGAAGCCATTGTTTGAGCCACTTTATCCAAAAGCATGTGCCGATCACCCCGAAGAGCGTGAATAAACGAGCTGCTTAGCTCCCGATTGAGTGTATTTCCCGGGTAAGTCGGATACACTGTATGCCTATACAGTAAATCAGACATTCACTGCGAGGAATGACCATGGCGGTACAAGCAGTCTATTTTTCCGATAGGGACGGCCTGGATATGGCATTAAAAAATCCTGAGACCATGCTTTTCACATCGAAAGCGGATGCCGATGCCAGAGATAAGGTGTTGGAGCTGGCAGAAGAGATTCAGGTATACCTGGCCCGCAAGGTAGAGGGGCTTGGCGACGATCTGGCGGAAAAGTGCGCCATGGCAATTGCTGAGGATAAGGATTTATTCCAGAAATCTCTGAAAAAGCCGGATTTGCTGAACGCAACCCACGAGTAGTTCTCCCTGGGGAAAATGGCGCTACCCCAAGCAGACTATCATTTCTTCAAAGTAGCCAGGTAATGCCTGGCTTTTTGCATTCTCGATTTTTTATCAATGAACTTGCATCGCCAAACAATTCATAGGATGATTCGATGATCAGCTGAACGGATGATCTACAATGCTTAAGAAGATTCAAAAAGGTTCCTTGGTAGAAACCGCCATAGAAAGCCTGAGGCACGCGATAGAAACCAAGCAATGGTTGGTTGGAGACAGGCTTCCGGTAGAAGCTGAACTGTCGGAGGCCCTTGGTGTTAGTCGCAACACCGTGCGCGAAGCGGTGCGAGTACTTGCCCACGTAGGGATGCTTGAAACCCGGCAGGGAGACGGCACCTATGTGAGGGCCACCCGGGATGCCGGGGAAACCCTTAAGCGGATTGCCCGTACCCAGCTCACAGATCAACTTGAAGTCAGGATTATGCTGGAAACCGAAGCTGCAAAGCTGGCGGCGCAACGGCGCACCGACCAGGATATTCGCGCCATGACCACGGCTCTTGATGCCAGGGGTAAGGCTGATTCGGACATGCAAGCGCGTATTCGTCACGATGAAGCATTCCACCACGCTCTCGTAGCCGCGTCCCATAATTCGGCGCTCTCGGAGCTTTACGACTACTTTTCCCACGCCATAACCCAAACCATCGAGCGCACTGAGCTTGATGCCGACCTGCCGGAGCCAACCCAGGAAGATCATGAACTGCTTCTTGCGGCCGTTCGTCGTCAGGATTCAGAAAAAGCGGAAAAGCTCGCTCGATCACTCCTCTCCCCTAGCCTTCAAGCCTCAAGAAAGAGAGACGCCTGACCATGAAGTTCCGGCCAGACACCTTTACTATTATGTTACTGGGCGCCGTTGCCCTCGCCTCGTTTTTGCCGGCCACAGGCAGTATTGGGGAACTACTGGCAACTGCGGGAACCGTCGCGGTCGCCCTGCTCTTCTTTTTCCATGGTGCAGCCCTTTCCCGGGAGCAAATTGTTGCCGGAGCTTCTCACTGGCGGGTGCACATACTTATTACGGCGCTTACGTTCGGTTTCTTCCCACTTGTCGTGCTCCCCATAAATGGCATGAACAGCATCGCACCCTCCTGGATGCCTGCCGATTTGGGGCTTGGATTCCTGTATCTGGGCGTATTGCCGTCTGCTGTCTCTTCATCCATTGCGTACACAGCTTTGGCCCGCGGTAACGTACCTGCGGCGATATGCAGCGCCGCGGCATCGAACGTATTCGGAATGATGCTGACGCCCTTCCTGCTACTCTTGCTGGTGAGCTCTGCGGGCAGTGGGGATTTTGCGGTGGGTGACGCTCTTAAAGATATCGTATTACAGCTACTGCTACCTTTTGCTGTCGGCCACGCCATGCGCCCTGTATTGGGAGGATTTCTGGGTCGGAACGAACACTTGATGGCACGCTACGATAAATGCGTGATCTGGTTGATCGTGTACTCCGCCTTCTCCCATTCCGTAGAAAGTGGTCTTTGGCAGAATCTGCCGGTCAAAGCCATAGTTCTCACCATACTGCTGTGTATCGCGCTACTCGCCCTTTTTATGTTTTTTGCGCGTTTCCTGGTGCGGCGATTCGGATTCAGTCTGGAGGATGAAGCTGCAGTGGTTTTCTGCGGTTCGAAAAAGAGTCTGGCGTCGGGTCTACCCATGGCAAAAGTGCTGTTTTCCGGGCACCCGGGTTTTGGAATGATCGTGTTACCAATTATGTGCTACAACCAGGTTCAAGTTATTCTTGGCGCAATATTGGCCAAGAGATATCGAGAAAAAATCGCAGAGTCGCAGTCAGCACCCAGTGATCAGGAGGTATGAGAGGCGGCAATCAGCCGCCACCCATACCACCGAAAATCGTAGCGAGGATCACAAGCCCGATAATCCAGCCTATGACGGCCGGCCAAAAGTTAACCATTTGCGGTGAATCGTCATCTAAAGACTCCCGCGACGGGTCGGGATCAGGGTCTGGATATCGGCGCTCCTCTTCCAGAGCTGCGACTTCCTGAAGGCTTTGCCATTCAAACCACTCCGCCAGAAAGATAACTACCGGGGGTGGAAAACTGCCATTCTCAGCCATAGGCCGAAGCTGCGGCTCCAGTTGCCTGCCAAGCTCCTGGCGCAACAGCACCTGATCAGCAGGGGGCTCACGAAGGATGGCCTTCCATATGCCCACATCCCTGCTTCGGCCGGGATCATTCAAAAGCGCCTTGATCTGGATCACAACCTCACGAACAACCTGCCCTTCCGAGGCGTCAAGATCGCGATCAACTTCGCTCAAACTCTTATCAGGCATATTGAAAACCTATCAACTCTTAACATTTTTAGGAGAGACAAATAGTGTGTAGTCAAATACGATAGCAAAAAACATAAAAGCAAACGTTACACCTATTCACTCGGCAGATTATAGAACGACACCTATGTTCGTTACGAATTTCGGCAAAATCGCTTTTCGTCGTCCAACATTACACTGCACAAACATTGCGGTAACGGCTTTGGCGGCATCCATATTATTCGGCTCAATGCCTGCCGCAGCACAATCGCCCGCTGATGACGCTCAACCTATCGGGTTCTATGGGTTTAATGACGAGCTACCAGAAGTTCTAACCACTACCCGGCTCAGACAGCCCAAAACACGGGTTCCTGGAACCACGACCGTCATTGAAGGCGAAATGATCCGGGACCTTGGCATTATGAACCTTGTTGAGGTGTTTCGGCTGGTTCCCGGCATGGTTGTGGCTGAAGTCGGAAGCAACTCACCGGTTACTACATATCACGGTACCGTGCATTATGAGCAACGAAGGATGCAAGTGTTGGTCGATGGCCGCACGGCTCACCGGGCAACCTTGTCAGATATGGACTGGCAAACCATGCCGGTGCCATTAGAACTCATTGAGCGTATAGAAGTAAGCAGAGGCCCCAACTCGGCTGCCTACGGCATCAATGCTTTTCTGGGCACCATCAACATTATTACGCGAAACCCCGCTGACACGTCTGGCGCAGAGGTACGGGTTGTTCGTGGTTCAAGAAACTATATCCGCACGTTTGCCTCCGTTGGTGATGCCAATGACAGTTACGACTGGCGACTAGCCTTTGAGAAGCGCAAATTTGGTGGGTTTGATTACCAGAGCGGAGGGGCTGACCCTGAGCCCTTCCATGACAGCCATAATATCAATTCATTCGATTATTCCTCCCGCCTGAAGGTTAACTCCGGGTTCAACGCCGATATCCGAATGGGTGTTGTGGACGGTATAAACCAACAAGACAAAGATAGAAGCGGAGAGCTGGAAGCCGTTGGTCACCCAGACATCGATCTCAGGGATTATTACCTGCAAACCCAGCTAAATTTCATCCCTTCAGAACAACACTTCTTCCACATTCAAGTGAGTTTTGAAAACTTTGATCGCAGGCAAAGATGGCCTATTGAGATACCAGAAGCAGCAGTGAATTGCCTGGCAAATGGAACACTGCTTCATTTGAACAAAAGCGTGTGTTTTGCCGGTGGAGGAACTCCGCTGACCGCTGATGTTAACGCAGATTCGGAAGACTCCAGGCTTGAGTTAGAGCTTCAGGATACGATTTTGTTCAATGACGATCTGAAGCTGGTCACAGGCGTTGGCTTCCGCGAAGACACCTATCGCTCAGAAACCTATTTCAACGGTAGAGGTAACAATCACCAATCCCGTGTGTTCGGGAACCTTGAGTACACGCCTATTTCCTGGCTCACTTTGAATGGTGGTGGCAACTGGGAACGCACAACAACAACAGATGAGGGCTATTTTTCACCCCGTGTTGCGGCGAACTTTACTCTGGGGAATAACCATGCGCTCCGGTTTGTGTACTCGAAGGCCGTCCGCACCCCTGATGGATTTGAGCAAAATCCGGATTATGGATATACACTGAAGAATGTTGAGCCTGCACAGTATGCCGGCTATGAAGGGTATCGGATTGAGAGTCCTGCTGTTTGGAGGCACTTATCTTATGTAACTCTTGGGGAAACGCTCAAGGAAGAAACCATTACCTCAAGGGAAATCAGTTACTTCGGTCTGTTTCCTATGGATACAGGTCAACTGTCTCTGGAGGTTCGATTATTCAAGGATGAGCTTCGGGACATGATCAGCGGCGTTATTCAGTTCAAGGACTGGACCATAGATAACAACGTTGCGCTCGACCAGGAGGGCCTTGAGATTGAGGCCTCCGTTGAGTTCCCGGGGACCACGTTCAGAGCTAGCTATGGCTATCTGGAACAGCATGGTCGGTACACTGGGTCACCCATACTTGATGAAAATGGTAACTCTGACCCCGGCCGGGAGGAGTACACGGTTGATTTGCTTGGTCGCATGTCGACACGACATTCAGGTAGCCTGGCACTCATCCAGGACCTTCCATTTGGCATCAGGGGTTCTACGGCATACTACTGGGCAGACAAATTTCGGAACTCACGGTTTGAGCGCATCGACTTCCGTCTCGCAAAACGAATCTTTCAGCCACGCTATTCAGCTGAACTTGCGCTCACCATGCAGCACTACATAAACGATGAGCCGGATATGAGCCGGTCAAATATTATTGCAGATCAAAATCAACTCTTCGTAGAAGCGGGCATCCGTTTCTGATCGTAAATCAGGGATTGTTTCAGGCCTGGGATGGTATGAAAAACAAGGGGTGCTTGATAAGGCGAGAAGCGATGCAGGCGGTAAAATCCCTGGCTGCAGCCGCATTGCTTCGAACTTTGTTGGCGTTCGCTATTCTGGCTGTATCCCCTGCTTCCCTGGCGCAGGACACCAACTATCCACCTGTGTATCTGGCCGGCTCCGGAAATCTCGCTCTGGATCACCATATTCAAAGTCTCCTTGAGCGCGCACTCGAAGGACAGAATAATCTCGTTCTTATCTCCGACGTACAAGCAGTCCAGGCGAATGACGGCCCCATCGTCACTCTGGGCCCGGGTGCGTTTTCACGGATAAGGCAAATCAATCGGGAAGCACCGGTACTAGCGCTACTGGTAGAGCCGGATTTCCTTGAGGGTTTCGCCAGCCGGTCATCAGGGCATATTTCGGGTATCTACCACGGTGCCACACTTCTCAGGCAAGCCTTGATTGGAAAGGCCATCCTTCCGCAAGCAACACGAATCGCCTTGATGGCCACCTCAGGCACTGCAGAAGTCTACGATGAGCTTATTGACCAACTTCAAGCCTACCAGCTCGAAGCCCAGCTTTTTGTAGTGGACGGTGACAAACAGCTCATCCCGACACTCAACAGAGCACTGAGCTACGGCGACTTCTTACTGGCCGCACCAGATAACACCATTTACAACCCCAGAACCATTAAACACGTTCTTCTCACGGCTTATCGCAGAAACAGAATTGTGATAGGCCCTAGCCAGGCTTATGTAAAAGCAGGCTCCCTTGCTTCGGGCTACGCCCCCTTTCCCGCCATGGTTGAGATGGCACAGGACTACCTGCAGTCGTTCTTTGAAAGTGGCGAGTTTCCGCACCCGGGTTATCCGCCCCAGTTCCGAGTTGAAATCAACGAACAGGTTGCTCGTTCATTGAATATACCGTTGGCGACTCCGGAGCAGATCATCCGAAACGTCGAGCTGCGCCTAAAAGAACATGGAGGACAAGTCGATGAATGAGCAGTCCACCAACACGCCTTTGGCTCGCAAGCTATTACTGCTCGGTGCGCTCCCTTCAGTCGTGATGTTCATTACGCTCATGGGGTTCTTTACCTCTGCGCGCCTGGATGATGCCAGGCGCGACCTCGCCGACAACAACCAGCTACTGGCTGACACCTTGGCTCCTTCTTTGGAGTACGCCGTTGTATCCGGCAACACTCTGGCGCTGCAGGAAATACTTTCCCAGTCCATTCGGCACAGCAGAGCAGACTGGATTCGTGTAGAGGACGTTACCGGCGAAGAGATTGGTGCGGCCTACGCTAGCGATAGCCTCGTCACAGAAGCGGAGGCTGAATTTGCGATTTTTCAGGCAGAGATACTGCAGAAGCCCCTGGAGTTTGAAACAGATCGCCAAAGCCTGTGGTTCGAGCCTGAGTTTGGTCTCAGTTCCGGAGCGCTGAGGGTCGGTACCGTTATGGTCGGTGTGAGTGACAAGGCGCTCACTGAACGGCGAAACGATATTCTCTGGTCCTCTTTAACCATAGGGCTATCGTTACTGCTATTCACCATTTTGATTATCAAGCACTCGTTGAATACGATTCTCTCCCCGATTACTGAGCTTTCAGGGCGCATCAACCGCCTTATCGAGGGCGATTATCGGGTGAGCAAAGTGAACAAACGTAAAAACTCCCGGGAATTGGTTGCGATTGAACAGCAATTGAACCAACTGGCTGACCACCTTGAGTCACTTAAAGCTTCGAGAGATCAGACACTGGCTATTTCCGAGCATGCGCGGGAAAAGGCCGAAATGGCAAGCCACGCCAAATCAGAATTTTTGGCAACCATGAGCCACGAACTTCGTACTCCGCTAAATGGAGTCCTCGGTATGATTGATCTGGTCCAGGAAGAGAATTTGAGTCCGAGGCAGCGCGATTATTTAAAGACCGCACGCCAGTCAACGGACGACCTCTTGACCGTTATCAGCGATATTCTGGATTACTCCTACATGGACAGCGGCAGTATCATGTTGGACCATCAGCCTTTCAATTTGCACTCGCTTATTACGAACTGCGTTGCGTCGTATCGCCATATGGCAGAGGAACAGGGGCTAGCTCTGACCCTTAACTTTTACGGTGATTGGCCCACAACGCCAATGGTAAAAGGGGATGCGCCCCGGATCCGCCAGATTCTCGCCTGCCTGCTTGATAACGCGATCAAATTCACTAATGACGGGTTTGTTAACGTACAGGTTGGATGCTTTGGGGTAGAAGACGGCTGCATCATTATTAACTGCTCCGTCAGCGATTCTGGCAGCGGCATCCCCCCCCACCGGGTGACCGATATATTCAGCACCTTTCAACAAATCGAGGGTGGCGATGCCCGAAGCTTCGGCGGTGCCGGTATCGGGCTGTCTCTGGTTCAAAGACTGGTGGAGCTTCTCGGAGGCCATATTCAGGTGGATTCACTACATGGAGAAGGTTCATCGTTCCGCTTTGAATTACCCCTGGAGCTCGCCTCCACTGCTATCTTGCCTGATGAATCTGAATCCTCTCTCCTTGTTGAGGTGCCTCTCTCCAAACGTGCACTGGTCATTGAGGACAATTTGGTAAACCAGAGGGTTGCAGTGGCACTGCTAAACCGCCTTGGATTTCACACTGAAGCTGTCACTAATGGGCAGGAAGCTTTGGAAAAAGTTCGTGCCAGTCATCAAGGCTTTGATGTCATCCTCATGGATTGCCAGATGCCCGTAATGGATGGCTACGAAACAACACGTTATATCCGGGAGTGGGAAACAGCCAATGGTGTGGATAGAACCCCCGTGATTGCACTGACCGCAGATGTATTGCCCGGTACGGAGCAAAACTGTCATGAAAGTGGCATGGACGACTACCTGTCCAAACCTGTGCGAAAGGAAAATCTTCGGGAAGTCCTGGAGCGTTGGGTAACACTCTCGTGAGTAGAGCGAGAAGATGTTCTGGATTTGAGCCCGTCCCTGGACTCGGGGTATTTTTCAGGCCACAGGCTCCCGCATGGTGACGAATTCTTCTGCTGAGGTTGGGTGTATGCCAATTGTCGCATCAAACTGCGCTTTGGTTGCTCCGGCTTTGATGGCTACGGCAAGCCCCTGAGTGATTTCACCAGCATCTGCCCCCACCATGTGGGCACCCAGAACCCGATCTGTAGCGTCATCAACTACGAGCTTCATCAGGCAGCGTTCATCGCGACCACTGAGTGTGTATTTCATGGGCCTGAACTCAGAGCGGTAGATTCTCAGGGTATGCCCTGCTTCGCGCGCCTCTTCCTCTGTTAAGCCCACCGTGCCAATATTTGGCTGGCAGAAAACTGCGGTAGGAATCGCGGTGTAGTCCATTTCACCTTCGCCATCCCCAAACATCCTTCGCGACAGCACCATAGCCTGTGCAAGCGCTACCGGCGTTAACTGTGGCGTGCCGATCACATCCCCCAGGGCGGTTATTGAGGGCACTGAGGTTTGAAAATAATCGTCTACCACCACATGCCCTGAGGCATTGAGTTCGATGCCGAGCTCGGTCAAGCCCAAACCATCAACCAGCGCCCTTCTGCCCGTTGCGGCCATCACAAGCCCTGTCTCCATGATCTCGCCATTACTGAGTTTAACCCGGTAATGGGAGTTTTCGGGTTCAACAGTCTCAATAGTTACGCCAAACTCGAGCCGAATACCTTTTTTGCGCATTTCTTGCTCGGTAAATTTGCGCACATCGCTGTCGAAGCCGCGAAGGAACAAATCTCCCCGATACAGCAGCGTTGTTTCCACACCAAGACCCGCAAGAATACCTGCGAATTCAACGGCAATGTAACCGCCGCCCCAAACAACAGCCTGTTTGGGTAATTGCGGCAAATAGAACATGTCATTCGATGTAAGAATACTTTCCTTGCCAGGAATATCGGGCACAATTGGCCAGCTGCCCGTCGCAACGGTTATGTGCCTGGTTGTATATTCCTTTTCACCTACCACAATCGTATTCGGATCCTTAATGGATGCCGTGCCTTCAATAATGGTAACGCCAGCGTTCTCAAGCAGGCGGCCATAAATACCGTTAAGCCTTTCTATTTCAGCATTCTTGTTGGCAACAAGTGTCGGCCAGTCAAAACTGACACCGTCCATGGGTATGTCCCAGCCATAACCTGCTGCGTCTTCCAGCTCGTCGTGAACGTGAGCCCCGTAAACAAACAGCTTTTTAGGTACACAACCGACGTTAACGCAGGTGCCTCCAAGATAGCGGGATTCAACTACGGCAACCCGCGCGCCACGCCCGGCAGACATACGCGCAAGACGCACGCCGCCGGAACCGGCACCAATCACAATCAGATCATAATCCAAGCTGTCAGACACGGTGTCTCCTGTTGCTTGTTACAGCGTTAATTTTGGTTGGCGGCCGCCTTGGCTTCCGGGTGAATCTCGCGGAACAGTATGTGATCCTCAAAACCACCAACACGAATTTTCCCAAGGCTGCGAAAGCCTTCAGATTCATAAAATGGCAGGTAACGGCTATTTCCCGTGTCGAGGACCAGGCCTGTCACACGAGGGTTCTCTGCGCAAAGCCGTTGAACAGCTTGTAGCAAAAGCCGCCCGTAACCACGATTCTGGTACTTTGGATTTACACCCATTAATGGCAACTGATGCGCCAGTGGCTGTGGCAAAATCGCACGTATCCGTTCGTGATAGTGCAGGTATCGGCGAGTGGAGGCAAAACCTGCTGTCAGCACCATGCGAATTCTCCAGCTGAACTGATTCGCAAGGTTCAACCGCAAATCCGGGTCGCCAATAAACGCCACGGCCACCAGCGTATCATTAACCATCACGCCTACGGATTCCTGATTGAGATCAAAATACAAATCAACCAACTCCCGTACGGTTGCCCGAACCCGTTGCTTATAACCCGGTTTGCGATGGTTAAACAGGTACTGAAATGTGGGCTCGTCCCGGTAGGCATCATACAAAATCGATCTGGCTTCATTCAAAGCACTGACATCCAACCGAACAATAACCGGATCCGACTCGTTTTTATTATCGTTACTCATGTTTTCGCTCCTGTCTCTGTCCGGCGAGACCGCCCCGGAACCCTGTTGGTCAGAATCAGATTGCCAATGTCAGGCGAACAGACACCCTGCCTGGTTCGTCACCACGATCCAACGCAGCCTGGTCAATCACAACTCCATGCTTACCATTCAGCATTTCAAGCCATGCTGCAACGTCTGAATAACGAGCGGATTCCAGCCAAACACGGATGGCACTGTCACCGCTAGGTTCGAAGCGTTGCAACGTGAGGCCGGAGTCCCTTGCGGAACGGGTAACCAAACCCATCAGCGCCCGTCCATCGGCTGGGCGATCTGCTGATGTAGTTGCTGGCCCACTACCTCTGCTGCCCATGCGGCGGATGACAGGCTCATTTGCCTGTATCCAGGCTACCAACTCTGACGCATTTTCTTTACTGGCTTCAGCCTTATCATGAAAACCCGTGATCGGGCTCCAAACTGCAAAATAGAGAATACCCAAAAACACTGCTATCGCCAGAACCACAAGTGCCTGCTGATCGCGCTTGGG
Source organism: Marinobacter sediminicola (assembly GCF_031157525.1). Classification (GTDB taxonomy): domain Bacteria; phylum Pseudomonadota; class Gammaproteobacteria; order Pseudomonadales; family Oleiphilaceae; genus Marinobacter; species Marinobacter sediminicola. The sequence goes on along the minus strand of NZ_JAVIXR010000004.1, from coordinate 337,959 downwards.
AAGCTGGTCATATTGCGCAATTAACTTCCCGACTGCAGGCTGTTCTTTCAGCTTCGTCAGCATAGCCTTAACCTCCAGATACTGTCAGGCGGCCACGGGCGCCGCTGGATTCGTTAACCACTGAGCCGATTTTGGCATCAAGTCCCTGATCAGCAAGGCCGTTTCGTAGAGCGCTAAGACGGTCGTAGCTATCTGCCCGAACATCCACCACCAATTCCCCGCGAGACTGGCTGTAATTAATGGAATTAAACGTTACTGTGCCGGTGCCTGCAACATTCGAATATTGCTGTCCCGTGTATTTCATCAGGGTTACAAAATCTGCATCAGGGCCATCTGAACCCGCCATGCGAAGCTGTCCTTCAATGACCCGCTTTACATTGCCTGCATGGGTTCTTCGATCCTGAGGAAATGCACTCCGATAGACCGACATAGCCTGCTGTCGCATATCCTCCGCTTGTTTCTGATAATAGAAGCCCATTCCGGCTTCCAACGCCAACTGCACAACAAACCATACCGCCGCGACCGCGATCAGCGGTTTCCAGGGCTTCAACGGGCTTGCCTTACCACCTTTTACCGAGAAGTCTCGTTGGCATAGATTGATGGGGCGGCACAAGTGATGGTGGTGAGCGTGGGCCAACAACTCCAGTGGCATCAGTTCCAGTGATTCCCGGCGCACAGTCAGTCGTCCAGGGGCCATTAGCTCGCCAAGCACAGCCTGCTGTTCGTCAAACTCGGTTTCCGTGCCGTAGATGACCACTGGGACTTCAGCAACCACATCCTCGGAGGGTGGCAGCGCCAGGGTGTGTGCAAACATCCCAAGGTTGGCGGACTGCATGCTCAACCACTCGCCCCGGAAGCTGGCCATCATCGCAGACTCACCATCAAGGCAAATAGACCACCCTTCTTCAGTAACCGGGAGTAATGCGGCATCCGGGTAGATGGCGTCAAGCCTGGTATGCAGCCAGCCTCGGTACAGTTCCAGCCATTGTGCCATTCTATCCCGATCAATCGCCGCAACCCTGTACCCTTCGTGCGTGTGCAAGCCAAGAGCCAGATGGACACTGTCGATATCCTGGGCTATCTGTTCTTCAACCGCATAAGGTAGCGCCTGGTTGATGAACCGGCTTTGCTTGGCAGGAATGTCAGCTACGCAGAACAGGGCTTCATCACCTGGAATAAGACCGATAAGCAAGACATCATCAAGCCCGTTCTGACTCAGTGTTTGTTCGATGGTATTACGAACATCACCGCTACCCTGTGCTTGGGCATCGCCACCGGCATCGTAAAGCACCCAGTTGAAGAGCCGCTCGTCCGGGTTTTGGCTGGAATCCTCAAAGGGCGTCAGTGGTCGCACGTAAAGGCGGTAAGACATGGTTATCCTTCCGAGATGGTAAAGGGTTCTTTAGTAATTCGATTTTTTTGTCCGGTATCCCTGTGAACCGCCCGAACGTCACCTTCCTGATTACGGAAAACTGTACTTACCATATTTACAACACGGTTATCGTAGGTAATCCGTGAAACAACTTCAAAAAAGCGGGTTTGCAACCCCAGGCCTACGGGCTTCAGGCCAGATGCAGCAAGCTCAGGGAGTGCCAGAAAATCCTGAAGATTTTCGAACCGCTTTTCCTCTCGCTTTTCAACAATAGACGCAGCTTGCGCCGACGACAATTCATCATACAGCGACATCAATACTTCAGCCGTTGCTGTGTTCACATTGATACCCAACCCGCTCACCGGCAAGGCGGTAACGTGGGGGCGCAATGCGACATAAATTTCTTCAGTCATACCTTCTATCAGCCGGAGTTCAGACACGCTCACAAAAGGCTGATTCGCAGCCCGGTAACCAGGTTCTGCCATAAGGTACTGGCCGTCTTCTGCGCCGTAGGCGCTGATTGTCTGATCGTCTGAATCTACCCAATCAACCAAGGTATCAACCGAGATTCCTGTAATGCCGAGAGCAACCAACAAACGGGTAAGGCGATCTTTTGTTATCGGATCCACCTGTCCTTTGCCAATGACCAGATCGTTCAGGTTGATGCGCCCGCCCAAATCGTCTATCTGTACTTCAGCAACTCCGTTGTTGTCCAAGGGCAGAATGGCGGCGTTTTTAGCCCAGAACTCATCCAGGCTGTCGACCATCAGATTGTCTTCTTTATCCTGCTCAAAATCCCTTACCAGAATCTGGCTGGCAAAGGCTTCTGTGCCCAAGGCAATACTCTGGCCTTGTTGCTGAGCTAAATAATGGCCCGCTTTGAATACCCGTACGTTTTGTTGTTGGCTCATACCGGAAGCGAGCATGACCACCAGAGCCATGGCGAGCAAAACCATAATCAGCGCGACACCCTGCTGCTTATTCGGGCCATGATCATGGGAGTGTAGAGTCATGTCATCTTACCCCCCCTGCCCCGATGCACCAGAGCCTTCCTCTTCAGCCGCTTTGTTGCTTGCTTGCTTCAGCTGGTCTAGCAGGCCTTGAGCACCTTCGAGATCAAAGTCGGGTAGTACAAAGGTTCGTACGATTTCACCAAAGCGTTCATGCTCGAGCGTAATTTCTATCGCCAGAGGAAAGGCTATTTCAGGACGTGTACCGGGGCTCAACGAAGCCATGGCTTGTTCCGGCGGCCATTCCGGTTGCCAACTGTTCTGATCGTTCATAAACCGCAAATCAAAGGCGGTAACACCATCCAGAAGCATGAGGTCCTGGCTGTTGTCCTCCTGACCCTGGTCCACAGTTGGCCAGTAACGCCGCCGCAGTTCACTACCTGTATATTCCCAGCCAACCCGCTGCAAACTACTGCGCCTTATCCCGAGGGGATTGCGCCAGCCTTGCCGGGTTAACATTAGAGAAAAATCATCTTCACGGCTCGTTAATGCCGGCTTGAAATCACCATAGATGTCCCGTGCGGATCGATTAACAATCTGCGTGATATCCCGTTCCATAAGAAGCATCGCCCGCTGCAGCCCATCAAAGCTTTCGGCAAGCTCATCAACCCGGTCTCTGGAGGCGATCACATTATTTAAAACTTGCCAAACGCCGATACCGATAACCGCAGTGATACTTATGGCGACCATCACTTCAAGAAGCGTAAATCCCCGCTGGCCCTTAATCTCCCTCATTTTTGACCTACGAAGGCAGAGAGCGTGTGTACTGGGTAAGATTTTGAGCTGCCGTCCCGGTAGCGAGCTACTTCAACTTCTACACGGCGCATTTTAGGTTCGGCGGTCGCAATGACTTTCGTAGTCACTTGCCAACGGTGAGGGCCGTAATCTTTGTCTTTAGAGTTCTCGGATATGCCTGGCAGGTTTTTATCCAACCGAATTTCATTCATACGATTGTCAGCAAGCCATCCCGCAAAGGTTTTGTCCCGGATACGTTCATAACTGGAGATGTACTGACTGGCCACCTCTGCTGAGGCGGTTGCGATAAGGCCAAACACCAACAACGCTATCATCACTTCAATAAGTGTGAAGCCTTTTCCGGATTTAGCGAATCTTGCCGGATTCTTGGGCCTCATCAGCCGCCTGCCTCATCGCCGGGTTTGCGCCAATTAATGGGCGAGATGCCATCAGATGCCAAAATATGGGTGTAATCTGTCTGGCTGCCAATCGTGAACTCAAGCTCAAAAGGTGTGGTTTCGCCACTGGAGAAAAACACCAGATCAGGCCTTAATTTATCTTCAACGGACGCAAGCCTCGGCGTGTCACTCTCAATGAACTGGGTCGCAACCAACCAGTCCGGGAAATCCCTGGCCCTGAATATACGTTCTCCGGTGGCTTTCCAGTCCCCGGAATCATCCTGAAACGCAACAAACTGATACCCGTTCTCTTCAAAGAGCAAGCCCAGCTCCAGATTATTCAGCACAGCCTGCTCTGATGCAGTCTGCATTAGCAGATACAGTTCCCGCACTTCATTCTTAAGCTCGCGCTGCTGGGAGTTACCACCCATGGTAAAGACAGCGAGAGCCGCAAGCAGGCCCACCAGAACCAGGACAACAAGTATTTCAATCAGCGTAAACCCGTTGCTGTTGTGTACTGGCTCTGCGCGCCTCATCAATTAATTGCCGATATTCGATACGCTGATGTCTGCAGCATCGCCGTCACCGCCATCCTGCCCATCAGAGCCCTTGGAATAGAGGTCGTAGGCGCCATCCCGGCCAGGGCTTACGTACTGAAATTCGTTGCCCCAAGGGTCGCTGGGAACACTTTTCATATAGCCATCAGGGTTCCAGTTTTTGGGTTCGGGGCTGCCGCTCGGGCGAGATACCAATGCATCCAGGCCCTGCTGTGTAGAGGGATAATGGCTGTTGTCCAACCGGTACATGTCCAACGCTCCGGCAAGGTTCTTCAGCTGGGTTTCCGCAATGGTTACTTTCGCCTGATCACTCCGGCCCATAATGTTCGGCGCCACAACGGCCACCAACAGGCCAAGAATAACCATGACGACCATGATCTCGATAAGGGTGAAGCCCCGGCTGGATTTCAGTTTATTCAGTTGTTTCATTGTATTTACATCACTCTTTGTTGGCTTTAAAAGTTGGCTTATATGGCGTTAACCCACCAGATTGCTCATGTTCAGTATGGGCAGCATGATAGCCATCACAATAATCAGAACAACCACCCCCATAATCAACAGCATCATGGGCTCAAAAAGCCCAACGATGGCGGCAATTTTAGATTGCAGTGCGTTTTCCTGCATATTGGCGGTGCGCTCCAACATGCTGTCTAACTCACCGCTTGCTTCCCCGCTTGCAATCATGTGCAGCATCATCGGCGGGAAATAGCCTGACTGATCCAGAGCCCGGTGCAAGGAGCCGCCCTCACTCACTTTACGCGCAGCCTCTTTAAGTTGTTGGCGCAAGTAGTCATTCGAAAGCACCTCGCCCGCAATTCTCATGGCATCTACCAGAGGCACACCGCTGGTTGTTAATATGCTAAGCGTGCTGGCATACCGGGCAGTATTTACGCCCCGCACCATTCCGGAAAACAACGGCAAGTGCAGCAGGCGCTTATGAAAGCGCATCCGGAACGCCGGTTTTGTCAGTGCAAAGCGGAATGCCATAAAGGCGATCACCAACAGAATAAAGACATAGACACCGTAACTGGTTAGAAATTCCGACATGGCCAACATCGCCTGAGTGAGTGCAGGCAGTTCTTGGCCCTGTTTGAGGAACACGTCGATGATATCCGGCACTACATACGTCAACAGGAACACCACAATGGCAATTGCAACGAAACTAAGAATAATTGGGTAGATGGCAGCCAACTGGATTTTCTGGCGTGCTTCCTGTCGGTTTTCGGTGTAATCCGCCAACCGGTTAAGAACCAGATCCAGGTGCCCTGCATGCTCTCCCGCGGCTACGGTAGAGCGATAGAGCCGCGGAAAGGCTTTCGGGAATTCTCCAAGGCTATCCGCCAGCGTGTAGCCTTCCATAACCTTGGCACGAATAGCGATGAGCATGCTGCGGATACGTGGTTTTGCCGTTTGCTGAGCCGTTGCAGACAGCGCCTGCTCAATAGGAATGCCGGACTGGATTAACGTTGCCAATTGGCGTGTGATCAATGCAAGATCGGCAGCCGCTAACGAGCCTCCAGCACTTAATGGGTTGCTGGGGGTGCGTTTCTGAACGGCTGGTTCAACGGCGAGTGGGGTTAGGCCTTTTTCTCTGAGTTTCTGACGCACGGCGCGAGGTGCATCCGCTTCGATAACACCTTGCTTCTGTTTTCCCCGAGTATCGAGGGCTTTGTATTCGTAGGCGGGCATGGCTTACTGGCCCCGGTGCGTTACACGGAGCACCTCTTCCACCGTGGTCACTCCCTCAAGTATCTTCCGGACACCATCTGAGTGGATACTCGGCCCTTTAATGCGGGCTACACGCTCCAGATCCAACTCACCTGCACGCTTGTGAATCAAAGCGCTGATCTCCTCGGTTACTTCTACCACTTCATATATACCAATCCGCCCGCGGTAACCCAAGTGGTTACACTCGTCACATCCCTTCGCCCGGTATATGGTTGGCGGCTTCAAAAAATCCTGCTGCAGAAAGGCACAATGTTCTTCGGTTGGTGTGTAAGCTTCGCGACACTCTTTACACAAGACTCTTACCAGGCGCTGAGCGACAATTCCAACCAGGCTCGATGAAATCAGGAACGGCTCAATGCCCATATCCATCAGGCGGGTAATGGCGCCCACCGCAGTATTCGTGTGCAGAGTAGACAATACAAGGTGGCCTGTGAGACTGGCCTGAACGGCAATTTCAGCGGTTTCAAGATCCCGTATTTCACCAATCATCACCACGTCAGGATCCTGACGCAGGATTGCACGCAAGCCCCGCGCAAAGGTCATCTCAACCTTCGGGTTGACCTGGGTTTGGCCTATGCCTGGAAGGTTGTACTCAATGGGGTCTTCGACCGTCAGGATATTGCGGCTACGGTCGTTTATTTCCTGCAATGAGGCATACAGGGTTGTCGATTTACCGGAGCCCGTCGGCCCTGTAACAAGCAATATGCCATATGGCCGGTGAATCAGCTTACGCAGGATTTTCAAATCGTCCGGGGCCATGCCCAGGGACTCAAGGTGTATGGCGCCTGCCTGCTTATCCAGCAGTCGCAACACAACCCGCTCACCACTGGATGAGGGCATCGTGGATACCCGAATATCCACTTCACGGCCCGCTACCCTTAGAGCAATTCGACCGTCTTGAGGTACACGCTTTTCCGCGATATCCAGCTTTGCCATAACTTTGATCCGGGAGACCAGCAAGGGTGCCAGCGCCCGTTTTGGTTGGACAACCTCCCGCAATACGCCATCTACACGAAACCGCACAACCAGGCGTTTTTCATAGGTTTCAATGTGCACATCCGAGGCGCTGGTTTTTACGGCTTCCGTCAGAATGGCGTTAATCAGACGAATGATCGGTGCGTCGTCTTCTTGCTCCAGAAGGTCTTCCGTTTCTGGAACCGAATCAGCAAGTGACGCCAAATCCATATCATCGCCAATCCCCTCTACCATTTGCATGGCTTCGGCAGAGTCGTTCTGATAGGCGGCGTTCAATGCATGATCAAAATGATTCGGATCGATAGTAGTGAACCGGGCGCGCCCGCCGCTGATGCGGTTTGCTTCTGCCAATGCTGAGTGAGGAGCACCAGGCCTGACCAGAATAACCGGGTTACCCTCTTCTGAACGAGTCAGAATCACGCCGTTGCGCTTGGCAAAGGTGAAAGGCAGACGACCCAGCGGAGCATCCTGCGGCTGAAGTTCGGTTTCTGTGGTCAAGGTTGTCCTCGTTGCTATCAGGCATTCAGGGTTTTGTGAGCATGCGCACACTCTGAAACCCTTTCTGTTTTATAGGATTAGAGAAGGCTACCACAGGATATAGGCCTGCTGAATAACCCTGTACACTATACTCCCAATAAAAGACGGTATTCTGATAACCTGTGGTACTTTCGTTATTTTCACAGCAGTGTTTATTAGCCAGTCTTTTCATGATCAACGATTTTGGCAGCTTGCGAACGTGCCTTCAGGACAATCAATGCTCTCTATAGATCCAAAGGTTCCCATCGCTCTGGCTATCGTCGCAGGATTGGCCATGTTCGGCGCTACTGCATGGCAGGGGTATGGTTTCTGGCAAACGCAAAGCCACCAACCCTCTCAGGACACGTCTGCTGCATCACAACCACTGCCAGAGAAGCGCGAGACGCCCAAGCTGCCGCTTGCCTCTTTGGAAATTTTTGGTACAGCCCAGGTCGGCGAAGCCTCAATTGAGGAAAACACAGAGGATTTACCAGAAACCAACCTCAGGATTTTTCTCCGCGGCGTACTGGCAGCCGACGGCGAGTTCCCCGGTAGCGCACTGATAGAAGACGACAAAAGCAAAACAGAGGTCTTTCTGGTAGGCGATGAACTGCCCGGCAATGCCAAGCTTCGCTCTGTACATCCGAACCGTGTGGTTCTTGATCGCGGCGGAAAGCTGGAAAACCTGTATTTTCCGGAACCGGATGATCGTTCAGGCATAACCTTCTCTGCCGGCGTAGATGACCTCGAGCAATCTGAGCCACCAAGCCGAACACCGAACATCACCAGTCAGCCTACTTCTGCAACACCCCCGGGAAATGACCAGCCTCGCCGTGAAGAAATCCGCAAACGCCTTGAGCAGCTACGGGAGCGCCTCCGCACTAACGGCTAGTATTAGCACTCATGTCGGCAAATGACACAACCAATGTCGCTATGGGACAGTGTGCGCGTTGGATAAATCGATAGAATGAACGTCATTCAATTGATAACCGGAGTGTATGTTGATGCGACGTTGGAACGGTTGGGGCGATGAGCAATTCAATCTGGAGCTTCCCGCACAGGGTCAGGGCTTTCTTTCGGAGCGCATAGGGGCGAGCAAACCTCTTAGCGAAGCCACCCTGGAATCTGTCTGCGCTAAGGTTCCGGGCTCACGCCTGCCGGCTGACACCACCGTTGATTCTCTGATCGACACTACCCCTGAAACCCGAGTGCGCTATTCCCGCGGCCAAAGCCTTGATGACTGGCTAGCCATGCGCAGTGGCGATTTCAAGGTTTTCCCCGATGGCGTTGCCCGCCCTGAAAGCAGTCTCGACGTACAGAAGCTGCTCGACTATGCACAAGCCAACAAAGTCGACGTTATCCCCTACGGTGGTGGTACGAGCGTTGCCGGACACATCAACCCGTTGGCTGGCGACAAGCCTGTACTCACGGTAGACATGGGCGGCATGAACCGCCTCATGGATCTTGATCGCGAAAGCCAGGTTGCAACCTTTGGCGCTGGCACTCCGGGCCCCCTGGTCGAATCCCAACTGCGTGCTCACGGCTACACTCTTGGTCACTTTCCTCAGTCGTTTGAACTTTCAACTGTAGGCGGTTGGGTGGCCACCCGCTCAAGCGGCCAGCAATCTCTCCGTTACGGCCGAATCGAACAACTATTTGCTGGTGCCAGAGTTGAAACGCTAAAAGGCACACTGGACATCCCCACCATACCGGCCTCGAGCGCTGGTCCTGACATTCGCGAGATGATTCTTGGCTCTGAGGGCCGGATTGGGCTGATCACCGAAGTGAAGGTTCGTGTGAGCCGTCTGGCGGAGAAGGAAAGCTTTCACGTTGTGTTCTTTCCAGATTGGGATAAAGCGCGCACCGCGTGCCGAAAACTGGTTCAAAATCGCATTCAGCTGTCCATGCTCCGCCTTAGCAACGCCATAGAAACCGAAACCCAACTGGCATTGGCCGGGCACCCACACCTTATTGGCATGTTAGAAAAGGTACTTTCCCTAAAGGGCTCCGCTGAAGGCAAATGCATGATGACCTTCGGGCTGACCGGCAGCAAACATCAGTGCGCCAGCGCCAAGCAGGAAGCAAAGCGCATCTGCTCCGAGTACAAAGGTGTTTACACCGGCACCCGGCTTGGTAAGAAATGGGCCGAAAAGCGCTTCACGATGCCCTACCTCCGCGAGGCCCTATGGCAGCTTGGCTATGCCGTAGACACCCTTGAAACCGCCACCGACTGGGATAATGTAGACAACCTGCTCGGCCTGATGGAAAACAACCTTCGCACCAGTTTGCAGACCCGCGAAGAAAGCAAAAACGAACAGGCTCATGTATTCACTCACCTGTCGCACTTTTATGGTCAAGGATGCAGCATTTACACAACCTATGTGTTCCGGGTTGCAGACAGCTACGATGAAACTCTGGCCCGTTGGAAACATCTGAAAAACACCACGTCTGATTTGATCGTGCGCAATCGCGGCACCATCAGCCATCAACACGGGGTTGGCAAAGACCACGCGCCCTTCCTGCCGATTGAAAAAGGCGAGCTTGGAATGCTGGCAATTCGGTCACTGTGCAACACCTTCGACCCCGAAGGTATGCTCAACCCGAAAACCTTGATCGAATGAGCGGAGCGCCCCCGATGAACCGTCGAGACGCCTTGCTAAGCAAACTTAAGAGTAGCCCCCAAGCCTTTGATGTTGTTGTGATTGGGGGCGGTATAACAGGCGCGGGCATAGCACGGGAAGCTGCCGGCAGTGGGCTGAAAACCCTGTTGGTTGAGCAAAAAGATTTTGCCTGGGGGACCTCCAGCCGATCCTCGAAAATGGTTCACGGTGGCCTGCGGTATCTTGGCAGCGGCCAATACGGCCTGACTCGCGATGCGGTAACCGAGCGCCAGCGGTTGATGACAGAAGCGCCGGGATTGATAGACCCGCTGCGCTTTATCATGCCCCACTTTCAGCGCCAGTTTCCCGGGCCCCGGCTGTTTCAGATTCTGCTCCGCGTTTACGATTGGATAGCCCGCTCCAAATCCCGTCAGTTGCTGACACCGGGCGAAACCATGCAATGGGTACCCGGCCTGAATATGCAAAAGCTGACCGGCGCCAGCGGCTTTACCGACGCAGTCACAGACGACGCCAGGCTTGTACAGCGAGTGATTTCAGAAGCCCGCCAGGACGGCGCCTGGTGCCTCAACTACGTTAAGGCCGTGCGGGTACTTCGCGCCGATGGAAAAGTCAGCGGGCTCGAACTGCAAGCAGAAGACGATGCAAATACCTTCACTGTTGATACGTCTTTAGTTATTAATGCCACCGGTGTTTGGGCTGATCGACTGCAGCAACCGGACAACGGCGAACAGCCGATGACGATTCGGCCCCTTCGCGGCAGCCATTTAGTACTCCCCTGGAGCACCCTACCCGTTTCCTGCACTGTTTCCCTGCTCCATCCGGATGACAAACGCCCTGTTTTTGTCTTCCCGTGGGCGGGCACTACCGTGCTCGGAACCACAGATCTCGACCACAAACAAAGCTTGGATAACGAACCGCGCATTGCAGCGAACGAAGTCGACTATCTGTTACGCATTTCAAACAGGCTTTTCCCGGGTGCGGCTGTCTCCGCAAATGACGTGCTCTCCACTTGGGCAGGCGTTAGGCCCGTGGTTACAGACACGCCTAAGGTGGCTGGCGCAAATGGGCCATCGAAAGCCCCTTCCAAAGAAAGTCGCGAGCACGAGTTCCGCGAAGATAAAGGCTTAATCAGTATCGCCGGCGGCAAGCTCACTACCTTTCGCCTCATAGCAAGAGAAGCTCTTACCCGGGGCTTGGGCAGCGACGAACCATTGCGCGCAGAGAAAGACCCGGTATTCAGGCCAACACTTGCACCGCCAAAGCCAGACAGCATTAGCCATCAGAATTGGCAGCGCCTTACCGGCTTTTACGGCGCGGATCTGGCCTCTGTGCTTCAGTGCGGCCCGCTTACGCCTGTTGGCAACAATAGTGGTTCTGCCTCAGTCCCAGGTGATCTGCTCTGGGCCGAGGTTACATGGGCGTGTTCGCAGGAAGACGTAAAACACCTGGATGATCTTATGCTGCGCCGCACCCGGCTTGGGCTGATCGTTCCCGAAGGTGGCAAGGCACTGCTACCCGCCCTGAAGCTACATTGCCAAAGCGCTCTTAACTGGGATGACGACCAGTGGCATGCCGAAGAAGCGAGATATCTTGCGCTTTGGGGTGAAGCCCACTCCCTTCCAGAGTGCTCGGAGCAAAAGCATGCAGTCTGACCCGTTAATTCTGGCCATTGATAACGGCACTCAAAGCGTTCGCGCACTGCTCTTCGACACCAAGGGCAATCTGATTGCCAAGGGCCGGCAAGAGATAGAGCCATACTTCTCCGAACAGCCTGGTTGGGCAGAGCAGCACCCTGAGTATTTCTGGCAAAGCCTGGGCAAAGCCTGCGTTGAGCTTTGGTCATCCACCGACGTATCCCCAGACAGAATTGTTGGGATTTCTGTCACCACACAGCGTGGCACGGTGATTAACCTGGATGAGCATGGCAAACCGCTACGCCCGGCGATTATCTGGTTGGATCAGCGCCATGCCAGGGTTGATGGCCCGATTAAAGGCCTCTGGGGATGGGTCTTTAAACTGGCGCGACTTGAAGACACAGTCAAACGCTTCCGCGAAAACACGCAGGCTAACTGGATATCCCAGAATCAACCGGAAGTCTGGAAAAAAACCCGGCACTTTCTTCTGTTGTCCGGTTACTTGAATTACCGCTTAACCGGCGAGTTTCGGGATTCTACTGGCAGCCAAGTGGGCTACCTGCCATTTGATTATAAAAAACACCAATGGGCTTCCAAGCGGGACTTTAAGTGGGGCACCATGCCCGTTAAAAGATCCATGCTACCAGACCTCGTAAGTCCCGGCGCTACCCTGGGCCATCTCACGTCAGAGGCAGCCGTCCATCTGGGTCTCCGGCAAGGCTTACCGGTGATTGCTGCAGCTTCCGATAAGGCCTGTGAGATTCTTGGCTCCGGTGGCCTGACTCCGGATATTGGCTGCATGAGCTACGGCACAACGGCCACCATCAATGCGACAAATAAGAGGTATGTGGAGCCGGTTAAACTGATGCCGCCCTATCCTTCTGCACGGCCTGGCCACTACTCCACAGAAGTCATGATATATCGTGGCTTCTGGATGGTGAGCTGGTTCAAACGGGAATTCGGTTTGCGGGAAAGGGAAATTGCTGAAAAGCGCGGCATAGAGCCTGAAGAACTGTTTGATGAGCTGGTTCAATCCGTACCTGCGGGTTCCATGGGATTGATGTTGCAGCCCTATTGGTCGCCTGGCGTCCGCCAGCCTGGGCCAGAAGCCAAAGGCTCTATTATCGGTTTTGGTGACGTACACACCCGCTCTCATATCTACAGGGCAATTCTGGAAGGCTTGGCATACGCGCTGAGGGAAGGCAAAGAGAAAATCGAAAAGCGCAGTGGCATCAAGATAACCAAGCTTCGAGTAGCGGGCGGCGGCTCCCAGAGCGACGCCGCCATGCAGCTTACGGCAGACGTATTCGGCCTACCCGCCGAGCGCCCTCACACCTATGAAACCTCAGGGTTGGGAGCGGCCATAGATGCAGCCGTTGGGCTTGGTTTACACCCGGATTTTGAAACTGCAGTTGCTGCCATGACCCGAGTTGGGGATGTGTTTCACCCCAACCCTGAAGCACGCGATCTCTACGAAAGGCTATATTCCGAGGTGTACCTGCGCATGTACCCGCAATTGCAGCCGTTGTATCAGAAGATTCGGGATATTACCGGTTACCCGAAGTAGATTTGATCCAGTATTCCAAGGGCGCGCTTGCACGCACCCTTGGAATTCAGAGTTTAGATCCGTGGCAGTTCGGTTCCCTCAGGTACACGAATCTCAAATCCGGATTTTACATTGACTGTCCCACCCGCTGGCACCTCACGATCCCATGCCAAAACACCTTTTTTATCCTCAACATCCCGCTGCACCGGCTCGCTTATTTCAAGGGGCTTAACGGTCAGAATGTCTTTTTGGGATACGGGCATCCGATCAAAAACACGGACTTTTACTGCCTTCGAGTGATGATTGGTAATCTCAAAACGATTTTGCCGACGCTGAACGTTTTCGCTCTTCCACACACCCTCTTCACCTGTGCGCTCAAGCTCATTCACCACCGCCACACGAATACCTTCATCCACACCGAACCCCAGGGTTAGTTCCTCGCCGTCAGTCAGTTCAGGTAGATGGCCTTCTCCTACGCTCTGACCATCCCGGTATAGAGTGACTCGCCCAGCCGGTATGGGAGCCTCGGACGTGAATATGCCGGTAGCGTGCAGGTAACCGGTTGGGTTCATAACCGGTGCAGTCCAGGTAGCAACGTCTGCAGGAATACGGTGTTCGGCGACCGTCAGGCGCTGACCAGAATTGCCACTGGGAATAGCTACCGGCTGGGGCAGGCGATAACTCTGGGTGAAGGTACTTTGGCGTTCCACAATAGCCGGGCTACCCATTACCATCTCAGCCTGCATATCAGCTGAGCGCGCTAAGGACTTCGTACTATATACCTCCGGTGGCTCTGGGCTGACAACCCAGGAATACAGTGGCGGCATCGCAGTTCCCCTGCGGGCATTGGCCGTGGCAAGGTTCAGCTCTACTCCTTCCCAATCGATGCCTGTTGATTGCTGCACTACTGCAAGATGTTCAAGGGCTACTTCGCCCCCCGCCTTCCCTTCCAGCTCGGATGTCAGGCGTGCACTGTATTCGCTGCGCCAGCTGGCCTCCGACGTTTGAAACTTCAGCTTTACCTGGAGCTCGCCAACCACGGGTGCCTGATAGTGCACACGCACCTTCTTGGTGGCCTTGGCGCCTTGTTTAATTTGTGCAAGATCCCGCATCAAACGATCTCTCAAAGCAATATCGCCGGTCATTTCCGACCGGATAGTCCGGATCTCTGTCAGTGCTTTCTGGGTTGTATCCTTCAGCGCAGCGGCCATGTCGTTCAATTCTGAAGCCTTCAACTCATGGGGCAGTTCTGCGGCTTTGCTGGCAAGGGTTACCTGTTGGTTCCAGGCTTTAATCAAATCCTCCTGGGCTTGAATTCGCGCGCTCACAACAGCCAGCTCATCCTGAAGCCTGCGGGTTTCTCCGGCCACAAACTCTGCCTGCTCCACCCTGCTGATCTGCACCTGCTGGATCTGCGCTCCAGTAATCCCTTCAAGCACTACCTGAAGGCTCTGATCCTGCAAACTGACCGGTAAGCCACCGACTTCAACAATGCCCACGCCAGCATTTACCTGATCGCTCTCCAGCCAGGTAAGTTCGGCGTGGGATGGATACAAAGTGGCCGCCGTGATGTCTGCCTGTGCACTTAGCGGCGTAAACGCAATGGCGAATGCAAGTAAGCTATGTTTTTTCATTAGAAGCCCTTCGAGGTAGCGTCTGGTCTATGTGGAAACCTTAACTGTGCTCACTAACGCACAGGATAAACACTCTTTTATCAGCGACATGTCTATCAAACAACGATGTTTTTTGTAATGTTTCTCATCTGGCGAGACACAATAGTCCGAACTAGGCTTATGGCTGGCATCGAAGGAAGCAGTAATGCCCAGGAGCCTGTTTGTTCACAACTCAGGCGCCCTGTCCTGATAGCCCGGTACCACCGGGCCAAACAAAAAACCTCCCGGGATTGGAGAACTCAAATGAACATCTACACTGTTAGCCGCACCCTGGCGATAGGATCTGTTTTATTTGCGACAACTGCTTTAGCCGGCCCAAGCAACAAATCCAACGCCGACCTATATAATGCTTTTTGGAGCCCAGGCCACCTGAGTCCCTTCGAGTGCCGATTTGGCATTCTCAACAGTACGCCACTCGGCCTGCCTCGTTGTATGCAAGCCAACAACATTCAGTATCATCTGGATATGCTCTATGGCATCGCTCAAGCCAACGATGGTAACCGCGCCGCCGGGCTGCCCGGATACAAGGCGTCGGTTGATTACATCAAAACCACACTGGAGAGCGCTGGGTACGAAGTCGAAATCCAACCCTTCCCATTCAACGCATACTACTCCGCCGGGGATGGAGTTTTACAAGCCACTGCACCCACTCCGGTGAATTATGTGTGGGACGAAGATTTCACCTACCTATCACAAACTGAACCCGGTGATGTATCAGGCACTGCGGTTCCTGTCGATGTTCAGCTCGGCCCCGACAACACATCAACAAGCGGCTGCGAAGCGGAGGATTTTACCGACTTTCCGGCGGGCTCGATTGCTGTTATCCAGCGTGGCGCCTGTGCTTTTGGACAGAAAGCCACTAATGCCGCCAATGCCGGTGCCCTTGGCGTGGTTATTTTTAACCAGGGCAATACCGACGACCGCAAAGGCTTGCTGAATGCCACTCTCGGCGACGATTACGCTGGAGGCATTCCCGTTGTATTTACAACCTACGATATAGGCGCAAGCTGGGCGGACCAACCAGGTTTGGCGTTACGAGTCGTCGCTAACGTAGTCAGAGAGCTAACAGAGACCTTCAACGTAATAACCCAAATTCGCCGCGGCAGTGCGGACAACGTAATAATGACCGGCGCGCACCTCGACTCCGTGTTTGAAGGCGCCGGTATAAACGACAACGGATCTGGCAGTGCGGCTTTACTCGAGCTGGCCCTGCAAATGAAGCGAGCTCACCCCCGCAACCAGGTTCGCTTCGCCTGGTGGGGCGCTGAAGAGGCCGGCCTCGTGGGGTCAACGTTTTACGTAAACAACCTGACTCAGGAAGAGCAGGATAAAATCAAGGTGTATCTGAACTACGACATGATTGGTTCGCCCAACTTCGGGAATTTTATCTACGATGGCGATGGCTCTGATTTCGAGCTTGCCGGTCCTGCAGGATCCGCTGCCACTGAGGCGCTTTTTGAAAAGTACTTCAATCTGCGGGGCATAGCATCAGAGGGTACTGAGATCAGCTTTCGTTCCGATTACGCTCAGTTCTTTGAGGTCGGCATAGCCTTTGGAGGACTGTTTACGGGTGCTGAGGGAATAAAAACCGAGGAACAGGCAGCCAAGTTTGGCGGCGAAGCAGGCATCTCATACGATCCTTGCTACCACGCAGCCTGTGACGACATCACCAACGTTGACGAATTGGCACTGGAAATCCATGGTGACGCAGCAGCGTTCGTTACCAGCTGGCTGTCACTTTCAACACGGGTGATTGACAGGGAAATTGCGCAAGCCGAAAACGCGCAACCTGCAGCAAACGCACGCTCACTGCAGGTGGAACAAAAGCACGACATTACCCATTGGGGTGATAAGTGGATCAAGTAGTGATTCCAGTATAAAAACCCAAAGGGAGGGCCGCTTGCAAGATTGGCCCTTCCTATTACACCCATTCGTAATTCAGTCTAGGGTACATCCTGCTTGCTGGCGTTTTCGTTTCGAGCAAGTTCCTGCGCCCGACTATCACCAACTCCGCATCCCGCTCCTCGATGAGAAAGCACACTTCAGACTCATGCAGGGGTAATCTGGAAAACACGTGCATGCCATACAAGTTGGCTAGCCCACTAGCCCTCAGCCCCTGGCATTCTCATGGGAAGGATAGTCTGCATGACTTTGCCCACCGGTCCCTGGCGATCGAACAACGTCGTTTCAACCAAGCCGACTGCTGTTTCTTGCATACGGCTGCGAGCATCCAGACCCAACCACTCACCCACAGGCATACGATGAAGATAAAGGGTTGCGTCGGCATTGATGCATCCCACACCACCACCCAAGCTCAGTTGGCCTACACCGTTACCAAAATCGCAAAGCGTTGCGGCCATAACACCAGGGCTGGTTTCGACACCCTCCACAACGGGTAACGGCAGTTTCATCCATGCAATACCCTGCCCCTTAGCGTGAACACCATCAATGAGCACGGCTTTTGCTTTGCTGTGCAGCCCCACTGGGCTGTATTGATTTGTCCAACCTGCTGCCTCCGAAATGTTTACGTCAACAGGCCCTGTGGGAGGTTCGTACTCTGCAGGCGAAAAGCGACCGTATTCCGGAACGACGGCCTCACTGTGCGCCATAAAAAGCGCACTTGCGCGCGCGACCTTTATATCGCCAGCCAGTAACGATGCCTCAAGTATTTGAAGTCGCGAGCCGCCGCGCACCAATCGAGTGGTCACCGCCAGGGGCGCATCCGGCGCAGGCCTTAACAGATCCACTGTAAGCCTCGCCAGGTTCAAACTGGCATTATCCGACGCATGTTCCATGGCATGCGCCATCAAACCCACCACAGGCCCACCATGCAGGTGCTGCGGGCTCCATGGGCCTCGGCTCGAAGGCGTTGGGATATATAAATCTCCTTCACGCCGAAACAGCGCCTCAATCATGATAGGTCCTTGTTGTTGTCAAAATAAGATGAGCGATAATACCTTTCAGCGCGTCTCCACCCTCAACTCAGATAGAGAGAAGCGAGAGGCTCTTTGCGACACGACTGCCTGTGCCACGCCCGAGACGATAATTAACGCGCAGCCAGACATCTGCAGCGGGTTCAGGCTCTGGCCAAACAGCACCCACCCGAGTGCAACAACAGTAATTGGCTCCAGATAGGCCAAGGTGCCATAAGTCGCCGTTGGGAGTGCTCGCAAGGCAACAACCGCTAACATAATGGCCAGGAACCCCGGAACAACACCTGCTGTAACCAACCACCCCCACTGCGCGCCAACAATACTGTCACCTTGCTGCAGCATAAAAGGCAGTATGCACAGAGCTCCGACCAGCATTTGGTAGCCGCTGCGTGTCAGTACATGCACCCGCTCGGGAATCAGCCGGTTTGTCACAATAAACGCGGCATAACAAAGCATGGCACACAGTGCGTAAAACAGGCCAACCGCCTCTTCCTTTCGCCCCGAGAGACTGAAGTTAAACTCCATCATCATCGCGAAGCCAAACAATGCCACCCCAATCAATGCTGTGCTGGAACCGGTTAGCCGCTCGCCCATAAAAAAGTGCGCAGTAATAGACGCGGTTACAGGTGCCAGGTAGAGCAACATCACAGCGTTGGCCATGCTCGTATAGCCCAGCGCCACAATATAAAAAACCACAAACCCTGCCAGAAACCCGCCCGTCACCAGAACCTGAATGCCGGGCCAACTAAGCATTTTATCTTTCTGGCCAGTAACCAGAAGAAAGCCACCCATCAAGACTGCACCGATAAACAGACGGTAAAATGTAACCGTTTCGGCACTGACATCGGCGTAGATGGAAATCGCCCCGATGGTGCCCATAGAAACGGCAGCCAGAATGGCTGCCAATATGTGTGAGTTCATTTGCTCAGGATCCCGCATTCATAATTTCAATCTTTTGTGGGAGCCAGTTGCCCCAACCATCAGAACCGGAATTCGGGTCCGATGCTGAAGACATTGATATCGGTCTGCCCTAGTTCATCTTCATCGCCGACATTAACCAGGTAGTCCCAGTCAGCCCGCAAACGAAGAGTGTCAGAGACCTCGTAGCTAACTCCCAACCCGGTTCTGAAGGCGACGCCGCTATCACTGTCGCTCTCTGACACCGTCATGAACCCATTACTGGCTGCTGCCTCATAGTTAAGGCGCCAGAACAGCAATCCGGCCTTTGTGAACAGTTTGAACGGGCCTTTTTCTGGCAAGCCAACCTGCAAAGTGGTATCCACAAAATGGCCGCTCACAGCTACCGCAACGCCCACTCCACCAAACACACCCGACGCCTCAACATCATCTGCATAGCGGTAGCCAAATTCAAGGTTCGCAAATCCATTTAGCTCTGTGCCTCCATAAATTCGAAGTGTAGGCGCACTGTCATCACATTTGGTTTCAGACCCATCACAAAAATCCTCTACGGTGGCCTGTCCCAGAGAGATACCTATATAGGCCGGACGAGCATCGGCGGCGAGTGCTGATGTATGTGCCGTAATAGCTAGTGCCAGCACCAATGCTGGTTTAACTAATTTCATTGAGGTGTTCCTTTAAGTAATAAATTTCCATAGCCGGCTTGGCGGCCAATCAGACAAGGATAATTGTTACAGGCTAACAGGTAGGCAGCTTCAATTGCTTAAAGAAACAATATTGCTTGATTCAACTCGATAATCCAAGGGTTTAGTCGGCATCATCACACTTTCGATTTTACCGCGCTGATTTTCGGGGATCAGGTACAGTTCTGGCAGAACCACGGAATTAAATACCTGCGCACACAACGGTTTAACCCGTGCGAACCTGCCTTCGACTAATTCATGCTCGCTCTCCAGCGCCCCGACAGAGCACTGAACAGAAACGGCCCTGTCCTTGTAAAAAAAAAGCGTATTGCCGCATCTGCTGAAACATCACCACACCCGCTCGTTCCGCAAGCAGGCCAAAATCTACAAAGTAGCCGGGCAAATCCTCTATGGACACCATTCCGTAGTCATAGAGAACGCCATCTTCCGGAACCAGCGCATCAACCTCACCTGGTTGCAGCATTCCAGCAACATCAGACCGGCTAATATGCGCACCACCCATTTCACGAACATGAAGGATGACCAGCTCCATGCCAGTCCCTGCCTCACTCTGCCATTTGCGAACAATGTGCGGGCGATTAGCTTTCTTTTCCTGCCATGATTTTGGCAGCTCAATGCGAAGGACTACACCACGAGACTTGCCGGTGCCGTCAGTTTGGTAGGTTTGCCGAAAACCGTTTGCATATTCACTTACAGGATTCTCTGAAAACCGGACTGCAAGAAGATATTCAAGAGTCGGGCTATAGATATCACCCTTTGCCCTGTTGCGTACTTCCTCCAGAAAGTTCTCGGCAAGAATCCGGTTAATCTCCTCACCCTGGGCCATATCCATTAACTGATTTTCGAGTTTGGCCCTGAATACTTTAAACACATCTTCGCCTAAAAACTCGACCAGTTTCGGCTCCAGATTTACGTGAATATCACCAAACGCTCTCTGAAACTTAAGTTTGGCCAGCAAAGCCTCTCGGGCAAGGTCAGGATAATCATCGGCAATTCGTTGCAACGTGAGGTTTTGCCCAAACACAAACCCATAGGCTTCACCAAGGCCTGAGGCGTTCCTGGAGCTTGGCTCGATAGCCTGGATCGGGGATGCACAAATCATCAACCCTATCAGCAGGAAAAAACCTCTCACAGGAAACCCTCTACAAATGCACAAACACTCACTCAGTAGCGAATCGTATGCAACAACACTGCTGACTTCCCTAAAACGTCCTGTCAAAAAACCGGTACACCCTCACAGAGCCCCTAAGACCGGTGATTTGCTATGCGTTCTAGCCCGGTTGTTAATGTAGCTCTAATTTCTTCTCGCAACCATGGCGGTTCCAGAATATCGCAATGAATGGCCCGTACTGCCAACTCAGTTGTTGTAATCGATTTTGGGATACCGGGGCACCATTCCGAGCATCGCGAGATAGCGCACGGCTGTACTGGACACTATAGAACTCTTTGTCTGACGGGGAAGGCTGTTGTATCAAACCGATGCGATCAAACTCGAGATTAATGCTCGCAACCGATTAGGCTTCACGGGCTTATTCAGAATAGGCAGGTTTTGGGAACGCATTTGCTGGCGTGTTTCAACGCTGTGATCGGCGGTTATTAAAGCTGCGGGTATCTGGTGCCCCAGCATCTTTCGAATAGCATGGATTGCATCGGAGCCTACGAGGTCATAGTCCAGATGATAGTCAGCCAAAATCGCCACGGGTTGCTCATTTGTCTGTTCAAGATATGCAATTGCAGCCTCGCCGCTGGGTGCGGTGATAACAGAACAATCCCAGCGCTCGAGTAGAAGTTTCATACTCTCGAGCACCGAAAGGTCATTATCGATAACCAGTATTTTTGCTCCCGCAAACCCTTTGGCGAAGATCTGTGCTGTATTAATTCCCGGTTTCGGCACTGTCGGCTCACTGCTCTTCTCCATAGGAAGTGTTAGCGCAAATCGAGAACCTCGCCCCGGGCGAGACACCACATCCATTTTGCATTGGAGCACTCGAACCATCCGATCCACTATGGCCAGCCCAAGCCCTGCGCCCTGCCGGCCACCGGTACCCTGCGGCAAAAGCTGATGAAATTCAGTGAAAATTTCTTCGAGCTTACTTTCGTCAATCCCCACTCCGGTATCCCAAACCTCAATCCGCAGGGCATTCGGTCTCGATCTCAGTGCGAGTAAGATCCGGCCTTGCGGGGTATACCGAAAGGCGTTGCTGAGCAGGTTTCTTATGACTCTGGTCAGCATTCTCTGATCGGTTTTAACCATGGCTGGTATCGAACGAATGCGGAAATCCAGCTCAGCATTCGCTGCAATTGCTTCGAACTCTTCCCCCAACCCTTCAACCAGGGCTGCTACATCCGTCATAACCCAGTCAGGCACCATGGCTTGCTGATCGAGTTTTGATATGTCCAGCAGGTCTGCCAGCAAGTCTTCCGCGCCTTCTAAGGCGCGGTGAACCTGTTGGACCATTCGACTTTCTTCGGAAGGCAACTGGCTTTCCTGTAGCGCTGAGATCATAAGGCGGGCAGCATTCAACGGCTGTAGCAAATCATGACTGGCCGCGGCCAGATACTTGTCTTTGCTACGGTTCGCATCCTGGGCAGCCTTTACCGCAACCACCAGTCCGCGCTCCGCCTTTTCCCGCTCCTCAATTTGATAGTGCAAGCCATCATTGGCCTGCTGCAGGGCTGCCGTGCGCTCATCCACTCTGCGTTCAAGGTCTGCATTCAACTGCACAAGTTTTTCGCGGGACTGTACTCGCTCACTGATGTCGGCAACAAAGGCTTCAACTACTTCCGGCCCCAAGTCAGGCCGCCTAAGCAAGGTAATTGCCACATGCACCGGGGTTGAATCTGCTCGCCGTAACCGGGTTTCCCGCGCACTCAGGCTGCCGTGGTCAAGCAACTCCTGCCGGAGGGTGTCGAACTCACTGGCGCTGCAGAAAAGCTGTTCCCTGAGGCGTATTACTCGCTGCTGCAGATCCTCCGGGTTTTCGTAACCACAAATCTTTGCCATCGCCGGATTACAGGCCAGGAACCCTGCCCGCAAGTTGCCTTGAAACACACCGTGCAAGGCGTTTTCAAATAACCACTTATACCGGTTTCGCTCCTGTTCAAGTTCTTCAATGCGATCCTGAAGCGCGGGGTAATAGTTCTTTCTGACGGATTGGCTGCCAAACCCCAGCAACTCCCCAATACCGTATCCGCCAGCTTGCGGTTGCTCGTCAGAGGGCTTCTTCATAAACAACCTGAACATCTCTCAACGATGACTTGCGGGGGTTGGTTAGTATGCAAGGGTCCTGTAGAGCAAATCCGGAAAGCTGTGGTATGTCAGATACGCTGACACCGAAATCAGCCAGGCTTTCATGCAGACCAACTTTGCGTTTGAGCTGGATAATGCGATTCATCAGCTGTTTCTGGATTTCCGGTTTGCCCATTCCTCGTGTATCAATATCCATGGCCTCGGCGACACGTTTGAATCTGTCTTCCGCAGATCGATAGTTGTAGGCCACCACGTGTTCAAGCAGCAGCGCATTGCAAAGACCGTGGGGCAAATCGAGAAAGCCGCCCAGGCTGTGAGACATGGCATGAACGGCGCCGAGTATCGCGTTGGAAAAAGCCAACCCTGCCTGCATAGATGCCAGCATAATCTGCTCACGCAGGAACGGATCTGCTGTGTTCTCAACCAAGGGCTCAAGGTTGCGGTTAATCAACCGGATAGCTTCCAATGCATGGGAGTCTGTAAGAGGGCCGCTACCCGTTGAGACAAATGCTTCAATCGCATGAACCAGTGCGTCCACACCTGTGCAGGCTGTCAGGTAGCCGTTCATGGTCTCAGTGACTTCCGGGTCAATCAATGACACGTCCGGCACCACGGCTTTGCTGATTATCGAAAATTTGAAGCGGCGGTTAGGGTCAGAAATGATGGCAAACTGAGATACATCAGCAGATGTGCCGGCAGTCGTCGGAATAAGGATTAGCGGCGGAGGCGGGTTAGAAATGGTGTCTACGCCCTCAAAATCGAGAATATGCCCACCGTTGCTGGCAATAATCCCGATTCCCTTGGCGCAATCCATAGGGCTGCCGCCGCCGATGGCAACGATGACATCACAGTCAGAAGATTTATAAAGCTCGGCACCGGCCATCACCTCGTCTACTCGAGGGTTGGCAGACACCCCGGTGAATACCGTTGTTCGCAAGCCTGCATCCGTTAATAAGGTGACAATTTCACCCACCCAGCCAACGCCCGCGACACCAGGATCTGAAACAAGAAATACGTGCTTTGCCCCAAGATTGCTCGCAAAGTTCGCAACAGACTTGCGTGCCCCTGCGCCGAACACAATTTCAGGCGAAACGAATTTTCTCAGAACAGATATGTCGTGACTCATAGGGCTCGCTCAACATTATGTTTTTTCTTATTGAAGTGAACGATAGTCTAACTCATGTTAACCAAGGGTTCACCGGATCCTGGCTATGCTTGAGGTAAAACGTATGCAGAGCCTCAAGCATTCTTACCTGGCTCTTTTCCTGAATAAATCCGTGGCCTTCTGTCTCAAACCAGTGCAACTCTGGTGACTGCCCATTTCCTCTCATGGCTTCAACCATGTTTCTGGTCTGCTCGGGGACAACCACCTTGTCCAAGCCTCCCTGAAAAAAGATAACCGGTGTGTTTATTGCTGTCGCCCGTAATCTTGGCGTTCGGTCTTTCCAGCGCTGCCCATGCCGGCCAGGATCGCCCAATAACCAGTCCAAGTACCCCGACTCGAATCGATGGGTCGCTTGCCGAAGCTGTAGCGGGTCGGTAACGCCATAAAGGCTAGCCCCTGCGGCGTAACGGTCGCTTTCTGAAAGGGCCATGAGCGCCGTATAGCCTCCTGAACTGCGCCCCTGGATAAACACTTTGTCTTTGTCGGCCATGCCAGCGGCAACGAGCCTCGCAGCCGCGCGGGACATATCATCGACATCGGCTTCTCCCCAGCAACCCGCCAACGAAAGCCTGAAATCTCGACCGAACCCCGTGCTACCCCGATAATTCACTTCCGCAACGGCAAAGCCGCGATGGCACCAAAACTGAATCTGCGGGTTGAAAACCGGGTAAGCCGCCGATGTTGGGCCTCCATGTGCTATCAAAATAAGTGGAGGCGCTTTGGCTGTATCACTTGTCGGTGGGTAGTAAAAACCCTGAGGAAACTGGGCGCTCCCATTAAGACCTGAAACCTCAAAGCTGCGTGGCAGGGAAACCTCATAGCCAGGAAGCGCCTTCTCGCCTCCGGCCAGAACCGAAACACACCCGGTAACCGGGTCTATTCTCAGTACTGCATCAAGATGCGAGGCAGATTTTGCAATGGCATACAAATAGCCTTGTGCGGTGCACAGTGAGCGGAAATCGCTGTAGGCCTCCGCTACCCTGATACACCCATGGTTACTACCTGAGAGCCAGAGTTCGCCTGTACCATTTCGATAGCACACACGAGCCCAGTGTGCGCCCGGCAGTGCACAGTGGTGAGACTCACTCAATTGCCATGGCGCGTTTGCATGATCCAGTTGCGGTGTTTCGCCCGCGGATGACCAACCTCCCCCACCCTGAGAGTAATCAACCTGCCAGGGTTGCCACCAGCCCTCGTGGTCAGATATCACCCAAAGGGACTGCCCCATAAAAACAGGCTGTTGGATAGAAGCCTCATGGGGGGCATCGTGGACCTGGCAATTGTCCAGGCGCCCGTCGCTTCCGATATCCGCAGTCCACAGTCTGGTTCTTACCCAAGGCATATCAGGTAACTGCCAACTGACCCAGGCAATGTTGCGGCCATCATCCGAGAGCGCTGGCGCACTGTAAAAATCTTCGCCACAGTGCAGAATCTCACGCTCACCGGTTAGTGTTACTGCAACCAGCGCTTGTTGGCTGGTGCTCACCCCAGAGTCAATATCTTTCCATTCCCGGACAGCAAGAACCCGGTTTCCTTTCCGATCAACGGTAAGTCCTCCATAAGCCGCCCTATCATCGGTCAGTGTGTAACACTGTCCGTCGCTGGTACGGATAAAATGGAGGGTCTGGTCTTCACTCACCACAAAAACGCCTGCAGATGAAGCCGCAATGGCACCTCCACCATAGCCGTTCACCCGGCTGCGGATGCCGAGGTCGCCATTATAAAGTTGAGCCGTGGCATTGCTCTGATGGCTCATATGCCATAACCGATTGATGCCTGTGTGAGGCTCATTCTGCAGCCAGAAGATCCCGGTTTCACAAACCACGAGATTGCTACGGTGCGTGAGACTTCTACACACCTCACTAGCGGCTGGAGGGGGCGCATCGTTAGCCACTTTTCGTCAGCTCTTAAAAAACAGTCTTGAATTGTCTGAGTTGCGGTAAACCAAATCCGCTATGCCAATTGCAGAATGGTCGGCGGATTTGCGCGCTGCCAGAATACGGTCATGGTAAGAAGACTTACTGCAAACCGGGTCGGCGTTATCTGCGCTGCCCGTTAGCAGGTAGGCCTGGCAGCGACAGCCGCCAAAATCTTTTCCCTTTTCATCGCAGGATCGGCAAGGCTCCGGCATCCATGCATCACCACGGTAGTGATTGAAACCGGGGCTGTCATACCAGACCGATTTCAGGGCTGTGTCCTTTACGTTCGGAAAATCAATCGGTAATAGTCGTGCACTGTGGCAGGGTAACGCCGTGCCATCCGGGGCCACTGTCAGAAAAAGGCTTCCCCAGCCATTCATGCAGGCCTTCGGGCGTTCCTCGTAGTAATCCGGCGTTACGAAAATCAACTTCATGGCAGAACCCGATGCTTCAAGCTCTGCACGGTAATCGTTTACTTCATGCTCGGCTTTTACCAGCTGGGCTTTGGACGGCATTAGCCCTTCACGGTTTTCAAGCGCCCAACCGTAATACTGACAGGTCGCCAACTCTACAAAATCTGCATCCAGGCCTTTGCACAGCGCCATGATGTCTTTCATTTGATGAATGTTGTGGCGATGAATGACAAAGTTCAGCACCATGGGGTATCCCGCCTGCTTGATCGCAGTCGCCATTTTCAACTTCTGGTCAAAGGCTTTGCGTGAGCCCGCTATGGCGTTGTTCAGTTCCGGGTCTGATGCCTGAAAGCTCACCTGTATATGATCCAGACCTGCCTGGGCAAACGCGTTCACTTTGGCTTCTGTGAGGCCAAGGCCAGAGGTGATGAGGTTGGTGTAATAGCCCAACGATCGAGCCTCTCCAATCAACTCTTCCAGATCTGTGCGCACCAAGGGTTCACCACCAGAGAAGCCTAGCTGCGCAGCGCCCATCTCACGCCCCTGCCGCAATACCCGAATCCATTCGTCGGTGGTAAGTTCCTTTTCTGTCTGTGCGAAATCAAGTGGGTTGGAGCAGTATGGGCATTGCAGGGGGCAGCGATAGGTAAGTTCAGCCAGCAACCACAAGGGCGGACCAACATTCAAATGAGCGTTGTGCTTCTTAGCAGGGTTAGGCGACATCATGAGACCTCCAACCAATGCTGATTACAGGCATGCTCCAGAAACTGGCAGACATCGTTTGCCAGCGCACCAGCTTCCGGGAACGTTTGTTCCAGTGCCGCAACGATATCTTTCACGCTGCGCTTACCGTCCACCTCTCCAAGGATGGCTCCGGCACTTTCGTTCAGCTTCACCATGCCTTCAGGATAAAGAAGCACGTGGCACTGTTGCGCAGGCTCCCATTGGAACCTGAACCCGCGCCGAAGGCGAAGTACGTTATCTGTGGAAATATCCATTACAGCCCCCTGTGCCAGATTTGCTTATCCGTTACGGTATGAAACGGTGGCGTGTTATGGCTATAGGCCATGGTGAGAGCGTCGAGCATGGTCCAGAGGATATCCAGTTTGAACTGAAGGATATCCAGTGCCCTTGCCTGCTGCTCTGGCGATGTAAAATGATCCAGGGTAATGCACAGCCCGTGTTCAACATCACGCCGCGCCTCAGACAGGCGCTTGCGGAAATAACTGTAGCCACCCTCATCTATCCAGGGGTAGTGCTGCGGCCAACTATCAAGCCGGGACTGGTGGATTTCCGGCGCAAACAGTTCGGTTAGGGAGGAGCACGCCGCCTCCTGCCAAGTCGCCCGCCTGGCAAAGTTAAGATAGGCATCTACTGAAAACCTGACTCCCGGTAACACGTGCCGCTCGTCAATCACCTCTTTCCGGCTCAGGCCTACGGCCTCCGCCAGGCATAACCAGGCTTCAATACCACCACAATCTCCGTCGTGGCCATCGTGATCTAGAATCCGCTGCATCCATTGCTGGCGAACGCCGGCATCCGGGCAGTTGGCCATAATGGCCGCATCTTTTCGCGGAATCATTATCTGGTAATAGTATCGGTTGGCGACCCAACCCCGAATCTGTTCAGGTGTGCACTGCCCGCTGTACATGGCCTTATGATAGGGGTGGTGAATATGATAAAACCGGCCTTTATCCCGCAGCGACAGTTCGAAATCTGATCTGTTCATGGCGCACCCTTCCACTCAATCTCCATACCATCCCACGCCACTTCGATGCCGTGACTTGTTAGCTCTGCACGCTCTGTGGAATCTTCATCGAGGATAGGATTGGTATTATTTATGTGGATCAGAATCTTGCGTTTGGCTGGCATGGTATCCAGGACCTCTATCATGCCACCGGGGCCACTCTGTGCCAGGTGCCCCATATCCTGACCTGTTTTAGTGCCCACTGCCTGGCGAATCATTTCATCGTCGTGCCACACAGTTCCGTCAACCATCAGCAAATCAGCTTTTCGCATCCACGACAGAATGCGGGAATCCATACGCCCCAAACCCGGCGCGTACAACATGCGCTGCCCGGTGCGAGTGTCCTCAATAAAAATACCGATATTGTCACCGGGATGAGGGTTACCCCGGCGCGGGGAATAGGGTGGCGCGTTGCTTAACAAAGGAATGGCGGTCAGGTTTAATGAAGGCGCACAGGGGATAGTAAACACAGAAGATTCGTTAGCGGGCACTTCACGCCAGTTCATTCCACCGTTCCAGTGTTCCAGCATCGGGAACAACGGGAACCCGGTGCTCAAATCCCCTTTAACCTGAGCCGTGCACCATACGTCTAACGGAAGCCCTTCTCTCAAGGTCAACAGCCCCGTAGTGTGATCAAGCTGGCTATCAATCAGCACAATCGCGTTGATGCCGGTATCCCGGAGTGTTCGAGCTGGCTGTGAGGCATCCCAAGAGCCTAATTGCGCACGAATGTCAGGTGATGCATTGAACAGAATCCATCGTTCACCGTCTTCGCTGACTGCAATGGATGACTGGGTTCTTGCAGTGGCATTAAGGGTGCCTTTGCGGAACCCGTGGCAGTTAGCGCAGTTGCAATTCCACTGCGGGAATCCCCCACCAGCGGCTGATCCAAGAACGTGAATATACATAAGCAGAAGCTCCGTACGTAAAACGGCCAGAGGTAATGCTCTGGCCGTTTTATACCTCAGCGGTTGGCGAAGTACATGGTCACTTCGAAACCGATACGCAGATCTTCATAGGCAGGTTTGGTCCACATAATGCTCACCTCTTTTGTCATGATTGTTTGTGCATTAAGGGTGGATCAGCAGTATTGCCAACACCCTGAAACCAATCCTAAAGTGAGATTCAGAACGCCTATATGGTACTTTCGAACTGTTTTGGTAAGGCCATAAGTTGTATGAAAGGTATGGGTATAATCAGGTTTCCGGAAACGGTGGACTGCTTTGGGAAATGCCGCAAAAAAAGGGCCCTATAAAGGGCCAAAAGAGCAGGACACAACAGTGAACATCTTCAGAGAAAACATAGGAGCAAACGCTGCCGCCCCTCGCACCAGCAAGGGGCGACTCATTCACTTACACGTTAAAAAAAGCCCAACGGGTTAGCGTCGTAGCTGGTCAGCATGCACTTGGTTTGCTGGTAGTGATCCAGAGCCAGCTTATGAGTTTCACGGCCAATACCGGATTTCTTGTAGCCACCAAAAGCAGCATGGGCAGGGTAAGCGTGGTAGCAGTTCATCCACACCCGACCGGCTTGAATGCTGCGGCCCATGCGGTAGGCCCGGTTAGTATCCCGTGTCCAAACGCCGGCACCCAGGCCAAATTCTGTGTCGTTGGCAATCGCCAAGGCTTCTTCTTCGGTTTTGAAGGTTGTAACACCCACAACCGGGCCAAAGATTTCTTCCTGGAACACCCGCATGCTGTTATCACCCTTGAAAAGAGTGGGCTGAATGTAGAATCCGTTATTGAACTCGCCTTCCATGTTCTCACGATCACCGCCTGTGAGAACGACAGCGCCTTCCTGCTTGCCTATCTCAAGGTAAGACATGATTTTGTCGAACTGCTCTTTACTTGCTTGCGCACCAACCTGCACGTCAGTATCCAGAGGGTTACCGCGCTTGATCGCCTTGGTCCGCTCCACAACCTTCTGCATGAACTCTTCATACATGTCTTCCTGAACCAGAGCACGCGATGGACAGGTGCAGATTTCACCCTGGTTGAAGAAAGCCAGAACCAGACCTTCAACACACTTGTCGACAAACTCAGGCTCCGCATTCATTACATCCGAGAAGTAGATGTTGGGAGACTTACCGCCAAGCTCAACCGTTGAGGGAATGATGTTCTCGGCAGCACACTTCAGAATGTGGGAGCCAACCGGAGTTGATCCGGTGAACGCTATCTTGGCAATGCGCGTGCTGGTAGCCAGAGCCTGCCCGGCCTCAATACCGTAGCCATTAACGATATTTAGCACACCCGGTGGCAACAGATCGCCGATGATTTCCATCAGCACCAGGATGCTCGCTGGCGTTTGCTCTGCTGGCTTGAGCACGGTGCAGTTGCCTGCAGCAAGACAAGGTCCTAACTTCCAGGCTGCCATCAAAATCGGGAAGTTCCAGGGAATGATCTGGCCCACAACACCCAGAGGCTCATGAAAATGATAAGCCACGGTATTATGGTCGATTTCACCCATGTGCCCTTCTTGAGCCCGGATGCAGCCGGCAAAATAACGGAAGTGGTCAGCCGCCAGTGGAATATCCGCATTCATGGTTTCACGAACGGCTTTGCCGTTATCCCAGGTTTCCGCAACTGCCAGTTTTTCGAGATTGGCTTCAATGCGATCTGCAATTTTCAAAAGAATATTAGAGCGCTCTGCTGCAGAGGTTTTACCCCAAGCTGGTGCAGCTTTGTGGGCAGCATCAAGCGCCAGATCAATATCTTCGGCAGTTGAGCGCGGAACTTCGCAAATCACATCGCCAGTAACCGGCGTAGTGTTCTCAAAATACTGCCCTTTAACCGGGGCAACCCACTCACCGCCAATATAATTTCCGTAGCGTGATTTAAAAGAAACAACGGAGCCTTCTTGTCCTGGTTGTGCGTAGATCATGGTTTGAACCTCTTGTTGTGTTTTTTCTGAACAACGCTGTTTTTGCGCTTACGTATCTAATCTAAGTTCCCAGAAGGGCTAACAAAATGAGTCGTTCGGGGCGAATAACTACTCCCTTAGTACTAATGCCTGTTCAGAGCACGCTTTTCGTAATCTGCATACAGGTGGCTTACGGTACGAACCAGCTCGTATCTCGCGCCTTCGACTTCTGAAAAGCGCTCAGGAATCGCGGTATCAATCACCTCTGAAGCGCTTAAACCCCGCGCAGCAGATCCAGCCAGAACATCATCCAGCCAGGTCAAATAATCAATCATTTGGAGAAATGCCCGGTCATCTCGAATCACCGGCCCGTGACCTGGCACCACAAGGGAGAACGGCAGCTGCGCAAGCTGACGTATTTCGGAGCGCCATAAGGCTACCCCTGGTGTTTGAGGTGTGGTTAATGCCCTGTTGAAAAACACCATGTCTGAAGCAAACAGCGCCCCGGAGGTTTCATCCAGCACAACCAGATCTGCGCCGGTATGCCCCTGCATCGCTATCAAACGTAGCTGCCGATTCCCCAGACTGAGCAAGCCTGGCTGCACTCTGTTCATAGGCACAGTTACCTCAGTGCCACGCATCCAGTCGCCGATCATGCGATACATGTTGTCTGAAAAAGCTTCACCGTCCTGCTCAAGCAGGCTGGCCGATTCATCAAGCATGTAAAGTGTGTTCGGCTCAAAGGCCTGGCTGCCAAAGGCGTGATCCGGGTGATGATGGGTGATCAGCACTTTCACGATTGGCTCACTGGTGTGACTCTCAATCAATGCACGGAACTCTTCCCCATACCTGCGGGAAGGCCCCGTATCGATAACAACAACGCCCTCACCTGTTTCAATAAAGCCGGTATTTAGAATGTTGCCGCCATTGGCTTTCGAGAAGTTGTCTGTACTTCCGACAACCACCCAAACACCTTCCGCAACGGGAGTTGCTTCCAGGCTATAGGACTTACCACTTGCACCGGTGCCCGACGAAAAGGCCAACGCCCAAAACAGAACTGCAACCAGCCAGGCGATATTTCTATGGTGGGATCGGAGGCGGCTCATGGCGATGCCTCCCCAATGGCACCTTCAAATTGGTAGCCGTTGTTATCCTTCATGTGGATAGACAGGTGAGGAATTCCGCCTTCGAATTCAAAAACAAACATCGGGTTTTCAGCGGCAGACTCGGCCAGGGTCATTGTCAGCAGCAGGTTATCCGAGGACTCATTCCGAACTTCAACATCGCCTACAAAAAAGGCCGGTACATTCCCGACCATTCCGGAGTCCATGGGATGCAACAGACTGGCCTTGATGCGCGTATTCCCGCGATCAGAGAACAAGCCGGATTTCAGGGTGCCGAACTCACTCTCCCAGTCTGAATTGCTTAATACTTCCCGGGGTGCCGTACAGCCGCCGCCAGCTGCATCCACATAGCCGCTGTCAATGTGCCAAACACCCTGTTCATCCAGCACAGCTGCTCGAACACTGCTGGCCTGCTGCACCCGAAAGTTAAGGGACACCAGCTTGAGCTGACCGTCTGTACTATTAGCCGTGAACAGGTGGGGAACGGGATTCATATCCACCCATGTCACTACCTTATTCACCTTGTGTGGAAACTCACGCAAGTTCACGGCCAATGGAACCTGCGTACTGTCTTCAGCGAAATCAGGAACTGACAAGCCCACTCGCTCGTCCACTACAACCGTTACCTCTTGCCCGAGGTATCGCTCAATGTTGTAGGCCCATAACGGCGAGCCCAACGGGTCAGACGGAAGATCTGCCCAGGAAGCGCTCGCAAACAGAGTAAAAGCACATAGCCAATATCGCCTCATACCTCACCTCCAGGTCAGGATCTCGAGTACTTATGCGAAAGCTGTTACTGCCCGGATACCGATTCCACATAGGTCCGTATGGACCAAATGGCTGTTTGCCCGAGATTGCTTTTAAACGACGGCATGCCCCGGTCGGTTCCGTTCATTACCCGCCCGATAAAGTACTCATCGTCCCATTCTGTGAGCTCACGCAAATCCGGGGTTAAACCACCGGATTGGGCCTCAATGCCGTGACAGCCGGCGCAATTTCCGGCGTAAGCACTCATACCAACTTCAACGGCTTCTGCATTCAATTTGCTTAGCTCATTTCCGTCGCGAAACGGGTTTTCGTTCAGAGCTTCACGGCCCAGATCCGGCAGGTCACCCGTATCAACTGGCTGTGGCGTCACGTTACCGTGCCCGGTAGCGGCTGCAGCCCATACCAAGGCTCCAGCGCAAAGAATCTTTTGAATCGACTTGGAGTACGACATAGCCTCATACCTCTTTTTGTTTTGTCTGCCATTGTTTTCCCAAGTAGCCGTGCGGCGTATCGGGCTGTCTCCAAGTCTAAGAAATGCCTTACTTGCCGGTGTACTCCACTTTGGCTGCTGCGCCTTAGATCTTTGGTAGTAGACCTATCGACCAGAGGCCAAAGCACGAGCCCCCTGCCCCGGGAAACGGAAAAACTGAACAATCAGCGTGTTGCACATCTGTCAGGAAAATTTCCCGGATTGCAGTACCCCGTATCCCGATCACCTCATGGTTTTCTCCGTCGCCTGATTGAGCACTCCATGCCAATACTCATGGCGTCAACGCAACCAACGAATGCGTTTGTCACAACAACAATTAAGGGGAAAGTCATGAAAACACTGTTTACCAAGCGCCCCCTGATGCGCGGTATCAGCCTGGCGCTATCCATAGGCGCAGCTGGGTTAGCGACTCAGGCACATGCAGTAGGAGTTACATGGGATGACATCGTTAACGATGCTGAAACCACCCAGGACGTTCTCGGATACGGAATTGGTCCTAAGGCTCAACGCTACAGCCCAATGACCATGATCAACAAAGACAACGTTGAACGAATGGTTCCAGCCTGGTCGTTCTCGTTCGGGGATGAAAAGCAGCGAGGCCAAGAGTCTCAAGCCCTGGTACACGACGGCATCATCTATGTAACCGGTTCCTACTCTCGTCTGTACGCCCTTGATGCAAAAAGTGGTAAGCGGCTTTGGGAATACAGCCATCGTTTGCCAGAAGGCATTCGCCCCTGCTGCGATGTTGTAAACCGGGGCGCAGCGATTTTCGGCGACAAGGTTTTCTTCGGCACCCTCGACGCGGGCATTGTTGCTCTCAACAAAAAAACCGGAAAAGTCGCCTGGCGCGTGAAGTTTGGTGATCACGAAGCGGGCTACACCATGACCGGCGCCCCAACACTGATCAAGGATCAGAAAACCGGAAAGGTTATGCTCATTCACGGCTCATCGGGTGATGAGTTCGGCGTTGTCGGCAAACTCTACGCTCGGGATCCCGAGACAGGTAAAGAGATCTGGATGCGCCCATTTGTTGAAGGACACTATGGTCGTTTGAATGGCGAGAAGAGCACACCCTCTGGCGACCCACGTGCTCCCAGTTGGCCAGATGACCCTAATACCGAGACTGGGAAAGTGGAAGCCTGGAGCCAAGGTGGCGGAGCGCCCTGGCAAAGCGCGAGCTTTGATGTCGAAACCAACACCATCATTGTTGGCGCAGGCAACCCTGCCCCCTGGAATACATGGAAGCGCACAGCTCCCGGTGGTGACCCGGCAGACTACGACAACCTGTATACCTCTGGACAGGTAGCGGTGGACCCCACCACCGGTGAGGTGAAATGGTTCTATCAGCACACGCCAAACGATGCCTGGGATTTCTCCGGCAACAATGAACTAGTGCTTTTTGAATACACCAAAGACGGCAAAAATGTAAAAGCGACCGCACACGCAGACAGAAATGGCTATTTCTATCTGGTTGATCGCACCAATGGTGAGTTCCAGAATGCCTTCCCATTCGTGGATAACATCACCTGGGCGACTAGTATTGGCTCAGACGGCCGCCCCGTGGAAGGCAAAGGTCAGCGCCCACCACCCGTTCCCGAAGGTGAAACTCGCGGTGAATCCATCGAAGTATCTCCACCCTTTCTCGGCGGTAAGAACTGGAACCCTATGGCTTACAGCCAGGACACCGGTTTGTTCTACATACCAGCCAACCACTGGAAAGAAGATTACTGGACAGAAGAAGTCACCTACAAAAAAGGTGCTGCCTACCTTGGCCAGGGCTTCCGTATCAAGCGCATGTACGACGACCACGTTGGCATACTGCGGGCGATGGACCCACTAAGTGGCGAGGTTAAATGGGAGCATAAAGAGCCCATGCCTCTATGGGCCGGCGTGCTGGCCACCAAGGGCGGCCTGGTATTCACCGGTACAGGCGATGGCTACTTCAAGGCATTCGATGCAGATACTGGCGAAGAGCTTTGGAAGTTCCAGACAGGCTCGGGAATCATCTCCCCACCCATCACCTGGGAAATGGATGGCGAACAGTACGTAGGTGTTACCTCAGGCTATGGCGGGGCCGTGCCTCTCTGGGGTGGCGATATGGCTGAACTGACCAAGCCTATTTCGCAAGGTGGGTCTTTCTGGGTGTTCAAAATCCCCTCTTGGGCAACGGCGGCCAAGTGATCCATTAACCTAGTCCATCAACAAAGGGAGCCGCCAATAAACGGCGGCTCCTGACTTGTTCCGGAGTACACCATGAAGACAATAATAAAGCTGGCTCTACTCACCTTCATCACGCCTGCTTTAGCAGAGGACTATCTGGCGGATGTGCGCCCACCGGAGTTTAATGGCTGCATACTGGAGCAACACTCTGTGTGCTCTGGCGCTGACCTTCGGGGTGCAGATATGTCGAACCTGGATTTGAAGTCTGTTGACTTCAGCGGCGCCGATCTTACCGGAGCTATTCTGAATCACACCAGTTTGAGGGGCGCCAACCTCAAAGGCGCCAAGTTGGACAAGATAACCGCCTATCGCGTCAACTTGTATAGAGCCGATGTGCGCGGGGCAAGCATTCGCGAGGCAGAACTGCAGGGCGCTAGCGGCCAATACCTGTTCGCCCAGGGTGCGGATTTCACTGGCTCCAATATGGCTGGGGCTAACTTCGATTTTGCAAGGTTCTCTGGCGCTACGCTTATAGAAACCGACCTGACCTTCGCAAGCCTTGAAATAGCCTGGCTACCAAAAGTCGACCTGGCTGATGCCAACCTGTTTGGGGCCAACCTGCAAGAAGCCAAGTTCGGAAGTGCCAATCTGGCCGGCGCAGATCTACGAAACACCCGCATCCACTACGCAACGTTTGTAGGTACCTTTATGGACGAGTGTGCAGGTTGCCCGGTAGATTGGTAAATTTGATTGTGCTTTATGCGTAAAGGGAAAGAATGCCCTGCAGGAATCAGTTAAAACAGGCAGGGCTTTCGCTGCCCGCAGCTCCAAACTGGACCAGCCCGGAATCCACGGCAAAGTGTAACAGACCAAGCGAGGATGAAATTTCCAGCTTGTTTTTGAGTACAGACAGGTGGTTGGCAACGGTCTTCACACTGATATTCAAGCGCTCGGCAATGGTTTTATTGGACACCCCGCGCGCAGTAAGAATCAGTACCTCCAGTTCGCGTTGTGTCATCTCAGTTAATCTATTACCAACAGTGTTTTTAAGACAGTTACGTCCCGACTGCACCATGGCCATCTGGGTGGCCAAATCATGTTCAAGGTACACTTCCCCACCCGCAGCTTTTTCAATGGCTCTTGTTAGTTCCGTAGAGCTGCAGTTTTTCGATATGTAGCCTTGGGCCCCGAGCCCAAGCGCTTGCTTAACAAGGCCTGCGTCGTCCATGGAGGATAAAAACAGAACGTTGGCTCTGCGCCATCTCTGGCGGATGCGCCTGCAGAGCTCCAGCCCGGAATAGTCGGGAAGCAATGTCTCCGTAATAAGAACATCCGGAGCATGATCAGCGTACTCATTGACTGCTTGCGCGCCACTATCCGCAGTCATAACAATAATGCCCGGCATGGTACTCCTGAGCAGGCAGGCTGTTGCATCCCTTACTAACCGTTGACCATCTGCAAGTACGACCTTCATGGTGCATTACCTCAGAACGCCCGGCCTGATTAAGGCCCGGCTAAAGAAAAGATGCATTTATCCTACCCCGCTCCCATTCTGGCTAAATGGTTCTTTAGTACTGTCTACTTAGTACTGCTCTTTTACGACTTTTCGAATATTTACCCACTTTTGAGGCTCACGTAGTTTGGTTGTTACACTTCATGAAGCTACTGGAACACCATGATGAAAGCTCTGTGTTTACTCATGCTTGTTTTTGCCCTGCCTGTGCTGGCATCCACCTCTCTTTTTTCTTCGGATGGCTATCGGATCGACCGTTACCGAAGCCCCACGCCTGACACTGTTCCAGGCGCCGAAACAGTCACGACGAGAGAGCTTCAGGCGCTACTGCAAACAAGCCCTCGCCCCGTAGTCATTGACGTAATCAACTCTGAATACAGAGCATCGTTATTCATTGAGACAAAGCCTCATACCTCGGTGCCCGGCGCCTTCTGGCTGCCCAATACCGGGCGCGGCGAGCTAAACCAACCCTGGCAGGACTATCTTGTTAAAAATGCACTCAAGCTTACGACAAACAACCAGGACCACCCTGTTGTGGTGATGTGCAAATCCGACTGCTGGCTCTCCTGGAACGCTACACGTCGCCTACACCAGGCTGGATTCACCAACCTGTACTGGTATAAAGACGGTATAGATTCCTGGGAGAATTCTGATCTTCCAGTACAGGTAATTACCCCTGTCCCGCCGGAATTTTGAAGATTCAGCCCTGACAAAAGTCAAAAATAGTACTTTAGTCTCTAATTTTTGATGCAATAGTCGCATTCAACTCCTGGCGACAGTGGCGTGTAATGGCACAACTACAACAAAAATCAGGGGCCTCGCCATGCTTAACCAAGCCAGCACCGTATTTGCAGATGAAACCAGTTATCATAATCCGGAAACCACTTCCGCCACTGACGACCAACGGGCAGGCACGTTAATGGAGCCGACTTATAAAATTCTGATCGCTGACGACCACCCTCTTTTCCGCGAGGCTATTAGCAGCGTTATTGTGTCTGGTGTTGAAGGTAGCGAGGTTCTGCAAACCGATGATCTGGACAGCGCCCTTTCAGTGACTCGCGAGAACGATGATCTCGACCTGATTCTTCTGGATTTGAACATGCCAGGAATGAACGGACTGAACGGGTTAATGACTTTGCGAAACGAAGCCCCAACCATTCCAGTGGTTATTGTCTCTGCAGAAGAAGATAAGCAGGTGGTTTTGCAGGCCATCACTTACGGCGCGGTAGGCTTTATTACCAAGTCTTCGCCCCGGCAGGAGATGACCAAAGCGATTCAACAGATTCTCAACGGGAATGTCTATTTACCGTCAGATATCATTCGCACAGGTAAAGAAAGCAACAACAGCCGGCGCAGCCGAAGTGACGACAACCCGGTTTCTGCCGAAATGCTGAATTCCCTCACCCGTCGCCAGCTACTGGTGCTGGAGCGTATGGCGAAAGGCGAATCCAACAAGCAAATTGCCTACAACCTCAATATTGCCGAAACCACTGTTAAAGCCCATGTGTCTGCAATACTGAGAAAGCTCGGCGTTCACAACCGAGTGCAGGCCATTCTTTCGGCAGGCGATGTCGATTTCAGCCACTACCTGAAGCGCTAGTGGCTGTCCTCACAACTCAGCCGTTTCGGAGTATGTGATTCAAAGCACTGCGAAGCTTGAGTGGCTTGACGGGCTTATTCATCAACACATAACCCAACTCGCGGATATGCTGCTTCAGTTCATTGGTGTAGTTAGCGGTGATCATCACAACCGGCACCGGCGTGCACCGGCTCCCGTTGATAGCGGCCACTGTATCAACACCATTCTCATCGTTATCCAAATGATAGTCTGCCAGTATTACATCCACTGGCTCTTCTGATGGGTCCAGTTGGCGCTTCAGATCTGCCATCGATACTGCCGTAATCACCTCGCAACCCCAGGTTTCCAGCACCACCTTCATGCCGTGGCAAATGGCAGAATCATTATCGACAACCCATAGTCTGCATCCATCCAACTCCTGACCAATATGGGTTATGGCGTCCCGCTTCACGAGTGCTGGATTGGGTTTGTGCGTGGCTAGAGGTACACGAACACTGAACACGGAGCCCTTACCTTCTACCGAAGACACACTGACCTCATGGTTCAGTATTCGAGAAATCTTATCGACTATCGCCAAGCCCAACCCAAGCCCTTTATCCGTCTGGGAATTCGTTGGATGCACACGTTTAAATTCCTGGAATATCTCAGCCAGCTTATTCTGCGGAATGCCCGGGCCTGTATCCCAAACCTGCAACACTACAGAACCGGCTTCCCGGCGACAGCCGAGCAGCACACGGCCTTTGCCTGTGTAGCGGATCGCATTAGTAAGAAAATTACGAAGAATCCGTGCCAATAACTGGGAATCCGAATCAACTATCGCGGAGCATCCCACAAAGTCGAACTGCAGCCCCTCTGCATTCGCCAGCTGCCGAAATTCCCGTGCGATATTAATGAGAAGATCCCGCAGATCAAACGCAGTCACATCCGGCTTGATAACTCCCGCGTCCAGCTTTGATATGTCGACCAGGGTGCCTAGCAAGCCCTCTACATCATCCAGCGATGCACTAACCGAGTGAACCAGATCTTCAGCTCTTGGGCCGAAGGAGTGTGCCTGCAAAGCGCTGGTGAATAGCCTTGCAGCATTCAGCGGCTGTAACAGATCGTGGCTGACCGCAGCCAGAAACTTTGTCTTGGAAAGGTTGGCACGTTCAGCCTCCAGTTTCGCATCCCGCAAACGCGCTTCTGCTGCATTGCGCTCAGCAATCTCTTGGCGTAACTGGGTGTTTACGTCTGTCAGCGCCAAGGTGCGTTCTGTTACCCGACATTCCAGTTCATCATAAGCCCGCTCAAGGGCCTCGGCAGCTTTCCGTCGATCGCTTATATCCCTGATGAGAACAAAAAAGCCGACAATCTCACCTTGCTCGCCAAAATTAGGCACGTATGAGCGAAGCATATAACGTTCTTGGCCCTGCTCGCCGAACTCTTCAAACTCAAAAGTGACACTGTTTCCAGACATCACACTTTCTATGTACGGTTGCAACCGCTCATACAGCTCCGGATGATGGATATCGCTTAAGAGTTTCCCCAAAGGCGATTCGCCAGCGCGCCCGTACCAAGCGGCATAAACCTGGTTGCAAAACTGAATGCTCTTGTCTGCCCCCACATAGGCGATGAGTGCCGGCACATGGTCGGTCACAACCCGAATCCAGCGCTCGCTTTCCTCCAGTGCACTCAGGCGGCGCGCCATTTCGCTGTTCTTCACGTCGGTAATGTCCGAATAAAGTACAACCAAGCCGCCCTCACGGGTGGGACGTTCGGTCATTTGTACCCAGCGCTCATTGCTGAGCAAAAACACCTCACCCTCAGAGCCTGGCTCACTATGTTCCTCGAGGATCATTCCGGAATTCATGGCAAGTGCGCGAACATCATTGATATGGGTGCCGGGCGAAGGCATGGCCACTCCTGCCTGACGCCAATAACTTCGAAAACGGCTGTTGCTTTGGATCAAACGGTGGTCATGATCAAAAAGCACAAAGCCATCGGCAATACTCTCTATGGCATCACTCAGGCGCTGACGAGTGGTTTCCGCCTCTTCGCGGGCACGACTCAGGGCTTCGGTACGTTCACGCACCTGTTCCGCCAGCACCACAGAATGCTCAAACGCCGCGTAGGGTTCAGGCTTGTATACAGATCCCGATTCCACCCGAACGATCAACGCGTCCCGAATTTTTCGCAAACGCTCATTTTCCGTTTCTAAGCGGGCAACTCGTTGTTGCAGAGTTTCAGCCGCTATAAGGTTGCTCTTGTTTGAGTCGCCAAACCGGTGTTCGTTGGCACTAGCTATCGGGTTGACCAATGACCACCCCCGTAAATGTCTGGTTGATGTGCATTCCGTTGTACTGCTCGCCGTAGGTGTTA
Organism: Marinobacter sediminicola; assembly: GCF_031157525.1. Taxonomy (GTDB): domain Bacteria; phylum Pseudomonadota; class Gammaproteobacteria; order Pseudomonadales; family Oleiphilaceae; genus Marinobacter; species Marinobacter sediminicola. Next base: position 297,294 of record NZ_JAVIXR010000004.1, on the reverse strand, counting down.
AATCCAACCACGTTATGGCGGCGTAAAAAGCCTGAAACTGCCTCTGACTCACCAGTCAGCTCTGCTTCCAATCTGCGCAAAAAACAATCACACCCGATAGTCACCAAGGGTTTACCGACAACACGCTCGGAGTCTTCTAACTGATCCCGCACGGCTCCAAGCAGCGAGCCTTGCCCCATGGCCGTCATCACTATTCCCGTTTCCACCGCGCAATAGAAGGTCAGACTTTTATCGGGGTTAACCCGTTGGATTGAGCGAACAAAGTAATTACTGCCAATCTTTACTCCCAAAGGCTGTAGTGCAAAAACCTCCCGGCTCAACGCCTCGACTGATACTCCAACCGCACGGGCATAAGCTTCTGCGGCGGGCTCGGCGTTGAGTTCGTATACAGTGCGGGTATCTGCACTCGCATGGGTTACAACAAGCTTTTCGTTGCCTTCAACCAAGTGATGGGTAGTAAACACCCGAAAATTCAAAGGCGTATTAATCAACAAAACGGTTGCAGCTCCGGCATGAAAGCGCCCTTGGTGGAACACATAGGTGTCTGCGAGGTGTTCATCATCACCCGCTGAGCCGCCAAATTGAGGAATGCTGCCAAGCACTGAGTTCAAGGCTGCCAGCACCAACTCCTCACGGCTTGAGAGCCCATCCAGGAGCGTTAGTGCAAAGGTGTTTCCCTTTATTGGGGCAAGCTTCGCGTCCCGGCATCCAGAAAGCAGGTCATCAACGACACTCTGGGCATCCCTCAAGGTAAATCGATCCATTTCCCCGATCAGTGCACTCTCAATCGCAAAATATCGGCGATCAAAGCCGATGGCTGTGATGCAGCCCCGGTCATATCCCTGAGGGGTGATCTCACCTGCTGACGTACATCCTGAAAGCCCAACGCCTGCAAACTCTCGCTCAAGAGCCAGGCCGAGTTGGTTAAGGTCATACTCCGCAGAGCAAAAGAACAACACATGGCCCAAGTGTTCGTGTAGCAGTTGGCTCGCTAGATCCCTAGCGGCTGAGCCCGGGGCTCGGATACCGGAGCTTGCAACTTGCACCGCAGGCAGGATTGATACTGACGTCATAGGGGGTGATTCCACGGGAAATAGCTATGCGTTAATTTTACGGAATCCAGGTAACGCGCCAATGCGACTTCAGTGCTTTTGATTGGCTTACAGCATTCACTATAACCTTATGTTTAATATAGCTTTACTCTGAATCCCCCAAGATTCGGCGGCCGGGCATGGACAAAAGGCAGTACTTTGGTATTAGCAGCCTTGATAATCGGGCGGCACACGCGCTGTTTCACCACCCGTTATCTCAATCTGAATCAGCACACTTAAAAATTGACGATAGCGCCAAGTGCGATCGTGTCTGTCTCAGTGCTGACTATGCTGGATGTCCGGTTTTTGTCCCTGTACATGTTGTACTCAGCCACCAACTTGAAGTTGCTGTTCACGTCGTGGAAGAAGCCAAACGTGTTGCTTTCAGTTTTCAAATCCAGAATTTCTGCGTCAGTTTTTCCATGGGACAACACTACCTTATTCGGGCCGAACGCATAGGACGCCTGAACTAAATAGCCGTCGGCGCTTTCTTCCGTTAATGCTTCATTTACCACCAGTACCGGGCTATTACCTTTCGAATCGAAACCCGATGCAGAAAATGTAAATCCGGCGACAGAGCCTTTAATGCCATACCCCACGCCGGAACTATCAATAGTGGTGGTTCCGTTGGTTGACGACTGATACCGACCATTCAGCCAACCAGTGACCACTACACCATCGAGATCAATCTTATAGGTAATCTCTGATTCCATCCGGGGTGCTGAGTTCTCATCACCTGCTCCAGTTACCGTGTCAGCTGGGTCTAGAGCACCGACGGCAACCTGCAGTCCATTGAAGTCTGGCGAGCGATAAGTTATCTGGGCTGAAGGCGTTGGGTACGGGTAGCCTGCACGAATATTGCCAAAGGACACGCCACCTGCGGCTCCCGGAGAGCCAAAACCCATCAGGATTTCATCAAGGAAGATATTCGAACGAGCGAAAAGGCCGAAATCTTTACCAATCAGCACTTGGCCAAATATGCCATCCACCGTCGCGTAAAATTGGCGAACATCGATCGCTGTATCGGTTGGTGAATCAAGGCTATCGTTGATGCTGGTCCAGAATGACGATCGACCACCCAACACCAGGTCGCCCACCTCTTTGCTGAAGTTAAAACCAATAGTATTTGGCAGGAAGCCCATTTTGATTCGGGTGTCCCGTGTGTCTGGAACTTCATCCTCACGGGTTACGTAAAATGCGTTGAAGTAGCCATCTACAGAAAAGGACGTACCATCTTCGTTATACAACTCAACTGAAGCACTGGCCCCCATGCAGGTGCCCAGAGCAGACGTAATTGCCAAAACCATGACTGACTTTTTCAAGTTGTTATTGTTCATAAATCCCCCAGTCCATTTGAATTTCCTGCACGATTGGTTAGCAGGTGCAACCTCATGCTGCGGCATCGGGGAAATATGAGAAATCAGCCAAGGGCTCTGATTTAGTGCTCATTTAGAAGGCAAGGCAAACAGAACTTTGGGACTAAGACCTACTTTGGCTGTACTTCTTTGGTCGCGTTTTTTCGACGACTTGCAACCAGAAAGACCCATTGAGGTCGAAGGGTGATCACTGAAAGACTGCATTCCAGCACTACTACATCAGTTGATGCGGGTTAACGACTCCTTGAGGCCAGCGTAATGAAAAACAATAACTCAGCCATCGTCTGCCTGATTGGGCTTACAGTCATCTCCTTTACGGCTCATGCCGAAACCAGTGCAGTCATAACCGTTACAGCACCTGTATTAGAGCGAGAGCTATACGAAACGCCCGTATCCATGTCGGTTATAAGGCCTGAAGCCATTAAAAATGGCCAACCCATGTTGAAACTCGATGAAACCTTGAGTCAGGTGCCAGGTATTTATCTGCAGAATCAGGAAAACTATGCTCAGGGAGAGCGAGTAGCAATACGGGGCTTTGGTTCCCGCGCACCTTTTGGCGTTCGGGGTGTAATGATTGTAGTAGATGGGATTCCCTACACCTTGCCTGACGGGCAGGCACAGTTAGACGCTATCGATCTGGACAGCGCTGAGCGCATAGAGGTTATTCGAGGCCCAGCTTCGGTTTTGTACGGAAATGCTGCAGGTGGTGTTATCAGTGTGGCCACGGCAGACGGGCAAAGTAACCCGGATCAGACCTCGGTTCGAGCTACGGGTGGAAGCAACAGCTTCGGCAAACTTTCCCTCAGCAACAGTGGCAGCAATGGCAACTGGTCACACAATGTGAACCTCTCGGCCTTGAACTACGAAGGCTACCGCGATCAGGCAGAAGTCGAAAAATACCTGTTCAATTCCAAACTACGCTGGCAAATGGACAGCGAGCGTTCGATTACCGCCATCATCAACTTGCTTGATAACCCACGCTCACAAGATCCGGGAGCCCTCACCGCAGAACAGGTCGCTGAAGACAGAACTCAAGCTGGACGTTTCACCGAAGAATATGACACAGGGCAAACCGTAGACCAGCAAGTAATTGGCCTGCAGTATCAGGATCTCTCAGCGGGTGCAGGGGAGCTGCGTGGGAAGATTTATTATCTGCGACGCAACTTCGAACAGCAGCTTCCTTTTCCTGGCCCCAGCCGTATTGACTACAACAGAGACTACTTCGGGGCGAGCACAGACTATCGCCAGTCATTCAAGGTTGCAGGGTTACCATTTCGATATGTAGCGGGAGTGGAAGCTCGGGAACAACGGGACGACCGCATTCGAACACAAATGAGTTTCGATGGTGATTTACAGGGACTAACCGCTGATGAGCTTCAAACTGCCACATCCTTAAGCACCTTTGCTCAGGGCGACTTGAACTTAACGGACCAGCTGATTTTATCCATTGGCGGTCGATTCGACCGAATCCAGATGGACGTTTCCGATGAATTTCTTGCGGATGGAGACCAAAGTGGGGGTCGCACCTTCAGGGAATGGAGTGGCTCTGCAGGGTTGAGCTATCGCTACCTGCCTAACCACCAATTTTTCACCAATATCAGTACCGTCTTTGAGACCCCAACCTTCTCGGAATTTGCCAATCCATCCGGCGTAGGCGGGCTAAACCCTGATACTCAACCACAAAAATCCCTCAACCATGAACTGGGACTTCGGGGTGCCTTTGATTACGGAATGGATTACGACCTCACACTGTTTTGGGTGGATGTTCGCGATGAGCTAATTCCCTACCAGCTACCCGGGCCTGATGACAGAACCTTCTACCGCAATGCCGGAGACACAACGAGAAAAGGCATAGAAGCCACTGCGGGCTGGCTGCTTAACCAAAGTTGGCGGTTTGAAACTGCCCTCACCTTGGCGGACTACACATTTGATGAGTACAGCTCAGGTGGCAACAATTATGATGGTAACCGGCTGCCCGGTTTACCAGAACAACTCTGGTCCAACCGACTACAGTGGCAGGGCTTGGGTGGCACCTTTGCTACGCTGGAAACCCGCTATGTCGGAAGTATGTTTGCAGATGATGCGAACAATGTGAAAGTCGACGACTATTGGATGGCCAACATACGTGGCGGAGATACGTTTTACATAGGAAGGAATCTTCTCCTCAAGGGTTTTGCGGGAGTTCGAAACCTGACGGACAGAGACCATTTCGCCAATGTTCGTATAAACGCCAGCAACGATCGCTACTATGAACCTGCCTCAGGACGCACATGGTATGCGGGGCTGGAGTTGAGGTTCTAGGATGGAATCATCTCGGGGCGGCGATACTTCAGGCCTTTGACAACCAAGCTGCCCCCCTAACCCCACTGGAATCTCCATGGGCAGCTCGAACTATCGGTGTTCCGCACTCCCCACCAAATACGTGCTCTGGCAATCGCCAGGGCAGTTCCTGGTAGATCTGTTCGACGTTACTCATGCCACCACCCAGTACGATAATGTCTGGGTCCAGCAGGTTAATAACTGCTCCAAAACCACGAGCCAGGTGCTCCAGATAGTGGTTGAGGGAATCGGCTGCCGCCCTATCCCCTTGGTTGGCATTTCCCACAATATCCTTTGCAGGCAGGGCTTTGCTGGTCAGTAGCTTGTGGGTTAAAGACAATCCGGTACCAGAGAGGAATGTTTCATTGCATCCATTGCGACCGCAGAAACAAGGGCGCTCTTCAAGCTCTTCCTGAGCAGTCCAGGCTAGTGGGTTATGGCCCCATTCACCTGCAACACCGTTTGGACCGCTAAGAACCCGACCATTTACACTTATGCCTGAACCGCAGCCTGTGCCGAGTATGGCGGCAAACACTACGTCATAGTCTTTACCCGCACCATCTGTTGCCTCAGACAACGCCAGACAGTTGGCATCGTTGGAGAGAGTTACAGGCCTTTGCAACAGTGTCCGCAAGTCATCCTGCATAGGCTGCCCGTTAAGCCAGGTGGAGTTACCGTTCTTGATTCTACCGGTGATGCCAGAAACACTGCCGGGAATACCAATGCCCACAGACAAACCGCTGGCCCCTGCCTGCGATTCAGCCTCCAGTATCAATGAATGTATGGTCTGAAGCGTAGCGTGATAATCCCCCTGGGGAGTGGGCACACGCTTTCTGAAATGCTCGCGATTATCAAACCGGCCGCCACCCTGTTGGTCTATCAGGATAACTTCCGTTTTGGTGCCGCCCAGATCGATACCAACCAGCCAACCGCTGTTCACAATCGTCCGCCCGATTTCCATTGGACATCACTTTCAACATTTTCCACTGGGAGATTAACCCCGCTTTGCTTCCGCGCGACGACAAGCCGCAGCCGTGAACAATACGTCGGTAGAGGAATTCAGCGCTGTCTCGGCTGAATCCTGAACCACGCTGATAACAAAGCCAATCGCAACTGCCTGCATGGCCACTTCCGCTGGAATTCCAAACAGGCTGGTTGCCAAGGGAATCAACAGAAGCGATCCGCCAGCTACGCCAGACACACCACAAGCTGCCAAGGCCGACACCACGCAGAGCAAGAGCGCCGTTCCAAAATCAACCGGGATTCCCAGCGTGTGGGCAGTAGCGAGGGTAATCACAGAAATAGTAATAGCAGCGCCCGCCATGTTTACCGTAGCGCCAAGAGGGATAGAAATTGTATAGGTGTCGGGGTCGAGCTTCAGGCGCTCAGACAGCTCAAGGTTAACAGGAATATTAGCGGCGGAACTGCGCGTAAAAAATGCAGTAATCGCACTACCACGCAAGCACTCAAACACCAAAGGATAGGGGTTGCTTCGAATCTGCCAGAACACGATAAGTGGATTCGTAACCAGTGCCACAAACAACATACAGCCAACAATAACAGCCAATAGTTGACCGTAACCCAGCAAAGCACTGATGCCAGACTCTGCAAGTGTGTTGGCAACCAACCCGAAAATACCCAAAGGCGCAAGGCGGATCACGCCACGCACAATCCCCGAGATTGCCTCAGACAAGTCCTCGAGCCCCCGGCGAGTGGTATCGCTCGCAGTGCGCAGCATAAAGCCTAGTCCAACCGCCCAAACAAGTATGGCAATGAAATTGGATTCCATCAGCGCTCTGACAGGGTTGTTGACTGCGCTTAGCACAAGGTTCTTCAGAATTTGGCCGATGTTTGAAGGCGGGTTACCGCTGACCCCACTCAAGTCCAGCGACAGCTGAGTTGGAATCAAAAAGCTGGCGACCACAGCAACCACTGCTGCAACAAGCGTCCCTATTATATAAAGCAACAACACACCACGTATGTGGGTCGGTTGCCCCTGCGTGTGGCCGGCAATGGCCGCAGCCACCAAAACAAACACCAACACCGGAGCTACGGCTTTCAAGGCCTTCACGAACAGTTGGCCAAGTATAGCCACTGAACTGGCAGCGTCAGGCGATATGATCACCAGTAACACGCCTGCGACAATACCAAGCGCAATTTGAGCAACCAGCCCCAAACGCATTAAAGGTCGAAATAAGTTGCTCAGTGCAGAAAACATGTAAACCTCACGCTGCTCTTTCAAAGGAATGGATGCTTGGTGGGTGCACATAGTACCGCATAGAGAGCCCGCTCGTTAATGCGGGGAGGCGTTAGATCCGCCCCGCACTTTCTTTTTCAGCCCAAACCCATAGAATCAACGGCGAACCCTCCCGGAGCCTGTGTATGCATTTGGACCCCACCTCATTGCGGCTGTTTGTGCGCGTTTTGGAAACCGGCACAATTGCTGCGGTGGCCGAGCAAGAATTCATTGCTGCCTCAGCCATCAGTAAGCGCATCAGTGAGCTCGAAACCAGCCTCAACACTCAGTTGCTGGTTCGCACCAACAGAGGCGTTGGGGGCACTCAGGCGGGAAAGGCTCTCGCACAGCTATCAAGAGGAGTGCTGCATCAGCTAGAAGAGGTTCATGCACGTATGCATGAATACTCCCAAGGTATTCGGGGAGAAGTTCGAATCGTCGCTAATATTTCAGCGATCACGCAATTCTTACCCGGCCAGTTAAAGGCGTTTCTGGACCAGCATCCTTTTATCCAGATTCAATTGGAAGAACGCATCAGTTCTGAAATCATTGAAACGGTAGCGCAAAACCAGGCAGACATTGGCATTTTTACCGAGGTATTTGGCAACACGGAAAACCTGAACATTTACCCTTACCAGTCCGACCGGTTAGCCTTGATTACCGCCAACCAGCACCCCCTCAGCCACGCCGAGAGCCTGAGCTTCATCGAAACCCTGCAATATGATTATGTAGGCTTGCACACTGGCAGCGCCATCAACAATAAGTTGTTGCAAGCCGCAGCTGCCGCTGAGAAGGCCTTCCGCATGCGCATTCAGGTCACAAGTTACGAAGCGTTGCTGCGCATGGTTGAACAGGATCTCGGGATTGGCATCATGCCTCAGGACATCGCGCAACCTTATGCGACCACCCACCGTGTTAAGGTCATCCCACTGAATGACAGCTGGGCAAGCCGAAAACTTAAACTATGCACCAGCAACCAACACCCCTTATCCCATGCAACATTGCGTTTGCTGGAACACCTGACGCCCAGCTAATACTCTCGCCATCGTATTTCGAGATGGCAGGCTCACATTTAACCATTTTGTTATTTCTCCCTCCCGGCTCATTATTTTGTAAAACAACACGATAACAATGCCATTCAAGGTGAGATGAACATGACCAAGGAATCTTCCTGCCCAGGGGATCAGGAGAAAACACCACAGCCCCTGGAAGGCGTTCGCGTGCTTGAACTGGGGTCACTGATTGCCGGCCCCTATGCCGCCAGCATCCTTGCCCAGTTCGGTGCAGATGTTATAAAGGTAGAGCCACCGGGTACCGGCGACCCTCTGCGGCGTTGGCGCAAAATGCACAACGACACCTCGCTTTGGTGGTACTCCCAGAGCCGAAACAAAAAATCTCTTACGCTCAACCTCAAGGATCCCGAAGCTCAGGCCGTGATTCACAAGCTGGTCGAAGAGTGCGATATCGTTATCGAAAACTTTCGCCCCGGCACACTGGAAAAGTGGAATCTCGGATGGGAGCAGTTGTCGGCTATTAATCCTGCACTGATCATGATTCGCGTATCTGGCTATGGCCAGGACGGCCCCTATGCAGCACGCCCCGGCTTTGCAGCGATCGCCGAATCAATTGGTGGTATGCGTCATCTTGCGGGCTATCCGGACCGCCCACCGGTTCGTGCCGGCATCAGCATTGGCGACACTCTGGCCTCCCTGTATGGCGTGATCGGCGCAATGATGGCAATGCATCACCTGAAGGTTAACGGTGGTAAGGGGCAGTTCGTTGACGTGGCTCTGTATGAGGCGGTTTTCGGCGTTATGGAAAGCCTGATCCCGGAATACGGCATGTTTGGGTTTGTTCGGGAGCGCACCGGTGCCAGCATGCCCGGTATTGCACCCTCCAGCACGTATCGCAGCCGGGACAACCGATACATCGTCATTGCCGCCAACAGCGACAGCATTTTCAAACGACTGATGAACGCTATTGATCGGCCGGACCTGGCGGATGATCCCGAGCTGACCCATAACGATGGCCGAGCGAAGCGCAGTGATGAGCTGGACGAAGCCATAGAAGCCTGGACCTCCCAGCATAACCTTGCAGACGCCCTGGCCGTACTGGAAGGCGCGGCTGTTCCCTCCAGCGGAATCAACACCGCCGCCGAGATTTTTGAAGACCCTCATTTCCGCGCCAGAGAAATGATTATCGAGCGCCCCCTACCCGGTGGCGGCGAGATTTCGTTGCCGGGCATAGTGCCAAAACTGAGCGGCACACCCGGAGCAACCCGCTGGGTGGGCCCAAGCCTTGGCGAACATAACAGCGAAATACTGGCCAGCCTGGGCTATTCCGATGACGATATTCAGGCCCTCAAAAACAAGGAGGTGATCTGATGTCTGCGGACCTGCCCAAACGAATATTCGTTAACGAAGTGGTCACTCGGGACGGATTCCAGAGCGAACCGGCGTTCGTACCAACAGACACAAAAATTGAACTCATCAACGCCCTGGCCAATCTGGGGCTGAACAAGATTGAAGTCAGCTCGTTTGTATCGCCCCGCGCGGTGCCCAATCTCAGCGATGCCGCGGAGGTTTTTCAGGGCATCCGGAAGGATACTCCAACCCGCTACGTCGCCCTGGTACCCAATCAAAAAGGCTGCGCCCGAGCACTGGAGCTTGGCGTGGACGAAATCAACCTGGTCATGTCGGTCAGCGAAAGCCATAACCTGGCAAATATGCGCATGACCTGTGACCAGTCGTTGCAACAGTTCAAAGACATTGCGGAGATGGCATCGGGCACCCCCATGCGGCTGAACGGCTCTTTGGCAACTACCTTCGGTTGCCCGTTTGAAGGCCAGCAGTCACAGGAACGCATACTGCGTTTTGTTGATGCCTATCTGGAGCGCGGCCTCCATAGCCTGACCCTCGCCGACACCACTGGCATGGCGGTACCCAATCAGGTGCAATCATTGTGCGAGGAGGTTCGCAAGCGCTGGCCAGAACTGGAGCTTACACTGCACTTTCATAACACCCGCGGCCTTGGGCTTGCGAACGTGTATGCAGCTCTGGCTGCCGGGGTTGACCAGTTCGATGCGTCGCTCGGCGGGCTCGGCGGCTGCCCGTTCGCCCCTGGAGCGACTGGCAACATTTGCACCGAAGATCTGGTACACATGCTCAGTGAAATGGGGCTGGATACCGGCGTAGATCTCGATGGTTTGTTGCTACAATCGCAACGCCTGGAAGAAATCGTTAACCATGATCTTCCCGGTCAGGTTCGCAAAGCCGGAAAGCGTAGCGACACTCGACCGCTCCCACAGTCCGTAAAAGAATTGATGCAAAACGGCCGCAGCTGATCAGGCCACCCTAAAAAAACCAAAAAACAGCCAACAATAAGGATCTAACCAACATGAAACTAAAGCACCTCCTCTACTCAGGCGTATTGGCCTGCACCCTCGGCGCAGCCATGCCTGCACTTGCAGCAACCACCCTGAAAGTAACGCTGCAACTGCCCCTCAAGCACCACCTGGGTCAAAACCTGGTCGACTTCAAAAACGAAGTTGAAAGCACCAGTAATGGCGATATCAAGATTCAGATTTTCCCGGCCGCACAGCTCTATAAAGACAAAGAAGTTCACAACGCCGTGAGTTCTGGCGCCATTGAAATGGGCGTAATCAGCGTTACCCAGATGGCGGGCACCATCCCTGCAGTCGATGTGTTCTACGTACCCTTCATGTTCCCTACAAACGAGAAAGTCGTTAAAGCTACGGAACCCGGCAGCCCCGTGCGCACCTTGCTAGACGACGAAATCATCAAAACCGGCGCTCGCCCTCTGTGGTGGCAGGCTTATGGTGGCGTTGCACTGCTGTCCAAGAAAAAGCCGATTCAGCAGCCAGACGACATGAAGGGCATGAAAGTACGCGTATTCGGTAAAACTCTTGGTGAATTCGCCAAATCTGTTGGTGCCGCACCTACCGTAATGGCCGGCTCCGAGCAGTTCCTGGCGTACCAGCGCGGTACCGTTGATGCAGGCATGACCGGCGTTACCGCGGTTGGCCCTCGCAAGCTGTATCAGGTTATGGATCACCTCACCCTGACCAACCACGCCAACATTGAGTTCATGACGCTTATTAACGAGGAAACCTGGCAGGGTTTGACGGAGAAAGAACAGACCATTCTGCAAAACGCGGCGACAAAGGTGGAGAAGCAACTGCGCGACAAGATTCAATCACTTGAAGCCGATGCCATTGCAGATGCCCGCAAAGAAATGAACGTGATTGATCTCACTCCGGAAGATATCGCCAAATGGCAGGAGGCAACCCGCCCTGTGCTGAAGAGCTTCATCGAAAACGCAGGCCCATTGGGTGAGCAAGTGATCGAAGCCGCAAACGCGCTCTGATCTAAACACTACCTCCCGTATACGGGCGCTTGCTGTGCAGGCGTCCGTTATTGTTTGTTTTTTCTGTTGTCGGGATTATCCATGTCAACTAACAACGCCACATCAAAAGACCCACAGGCCTGGCGCGCAAGCCATCCCTCGGCCTGGGTGCGTATTAATCATGCAGTGGTTACCCTTTGCGGACGACTCGCTGCCGCTTTATTTGCCGTGATCGCGGCCATGATCACCTATGAGGTCATAGCCCGTTACGTATTCTTGTCCCCAACTATCTGGGTAGAAGATCTCTCGCTACTTTGCCAAATCTGGGCTTCCTGTCTCGGCGCAAGCTGGCTGCTCCAGCACCAGGCGTTGATCCGTATCGACATGTTAATCAGCCGCTTTGGCCCTCGCATGCGAGCAGCCGCAGAACTGTGGTCGTTGCTTATCGTTGCGTTGTTTTCAGGCTGGGTCACCTGGTACGGCGTGTATATCGTCAAAGACGCTGTTGCAATAAATGCCGCATCCGCATCCATGCTCGGCATGCCTATGTGGATCACCAAAAGCGCTATCCCAGTGGGTTTTGGTCTGCTGTTTATTCAATGCCTCACAGAGGCCGCGCTTGTACTAACAGGGCACATTCAGCCTTCTGAAGAGGTTCACGTCTGATGACTGTTGCTCTGATTATATTTGCCCTATTGATGTTGTTGCTGTCTGGCGTGCCGGTTGGATTCGTACTGGGTGGGCTTGGCCTTGGCATGCTGTTGCTGGCCGATATGTCACCTTTGATGGTGCCCATGGCCATGTACTCCTCGTTCGACAGTTTTATTCTGCTGTCTGTTCCTCTCTTCCTCTTGATGTCTAACATTCTGCTGCAAGGCGGTGTAGGTAAAGACTTGTTCAACGCGGTTCAAACCTGGGTTGGGCATTGGCCCGGCGGCTTGGGCATCGCCACCATCGCTTCTTGCACCATCTTTTCGGCAATTTCCGGATCGTCTGTTGCCACTGCTGCAACCATTGGCAGTGTTGCCATCAAAGAGATGACCGATCGCGGATATCATCGCCCCTTTGTGTTGGGCTTGATCGCCGCGGGCGGCACGCTCGGCATTCTTATTCCACCGTCGATCCCAATGATCGTATACGGCGTTATAACTGAGGAATCCATTGTCGACCTGTTCCTGGCGGGCATTATTCCGGGCCTGATTATGGCCGGCAGCTTTATCATCTTCAGCTTTCTGTACGCAACAATTGGCAAAGCCTGCACACCGGTACCCAAGGCGACGAAAAGCGAACGTCGCGCTGCCACCTGGCGAGCACTCCCCATCATCATCCTGGCGGTCATTATCATTGGCGGCATTTACGCTGGCGTTTTCACACCAACAGAATCCGCAGCCATCGGTGTAACACTTTCGCTGATTATTGTTCTCGCACTGAAAACAATGAACTGGGAGCGTTTCAAGCTGGCCTGCATCGCCACAATGAAAACCACGATAACCATATTCATTATCATGGCTGGCGCCAAAGTGTTCGGTAAGGCCATCACCCTGTATCAGATCCCGCAAGACATCTCGATGTTCGTCACCATGCACATTGGCAGTGCTGGCCTGTTCATCCTGGCGGTGTGCCTGGTATTACTGGTGATGGGATTCTTCCTGGAATCCATCTCTATGCTGTTGATCATGATGCCGGTGCTCTACCCTTCATTGGCACCACTTGGCATAGACCCCATCTGGTTCGGCATCATTTTCGTGATCATGATCGAATGCGCTTTGATAACCCCACCCGTAGGGCTAAACCTGTTCGTGATACAGGCCGTCGCCGGGGGCAAAGTGATGGACGTGGTACGGGGCGTGTGGCCATTCATCATTATGATGTTCGGTTGCCTGCTGATTGTTTACTTCTTCCCTATCGTGGCGCTTTACTTGCCTTTCTACCTATAACGAAGGCGGAGCAGGTGACAGGCTGAATTTGAAACCACGTGCGACAGAAGGTCGTACTGCAGGCACAAACATCGTCATCGAGGTATATCATGAAGACAATCAAGTACGCTGTCGCACTCCTTCTGGTGATGGCTTTCGCCCAAGCCCAAGCCGCTGGCCTGATTTCGGTTAAGAGCCCCTACAGCGCTGAAGAAACCATGAACAAGTTCGAAGACGTTGTGAAAGGCAAAGGCTTGAACGTTTTCGCGCGCATAGATCATGCAGCAGGAGCTGAAAAAGCAGGTATGGCGCTCAGGCCTACTGAGTTGCTGATTTTTGGCAATGCACAGGGCGGAACCCCGTTCATGAAGTGCGCACAAACTGTCGGCATAGACCTGCCACTCAAGGCCTTGGTTTGGGAAGACGAATCAGGACAAGTATGGCTGGGTTACAACGACCCGACGTATTTGGCCAAGCGCCATGAGGTTCCCGAATGCGCGGTAGCTGAGAAGCTTGGCGGTGCACTGGCAAGTTTTGTAAAGGCGGCATTGGCGCCATAGTAAGGCCTAACCCGTAAGTGGCTGGGAGTGAACTTTAACTTCCAGCCACTCGAATATCTCAGCCCGAACCTCCGGGAAATATGCCCCACCCACCGTCCAGTGGCAGCAATTTTCTATTTCGATCAAGGAAGCTTGCTTCCCGAAGCGCTTAGCGATGCTGCGCTGAATAGTTATGGGTGTAATTCTATCGGCGGTGCCACCCACTATCAGAACCGGACACTCGATGCCCTGAGTGTTCACGTATGTGGCAGACCTGCGCCCCAGCAAAGAACCAATGCTAATCTGAAAAGTGGCCATACCAGATTCATAAGTGCAGCTTTCGTATATGTCTCTCTGTACAGCCGCACTTTGGGCATTCGCAATGCCGTACTCCACATTGGCCAGCCCGACTTCAGTCACCTTCGTCCACAAGGGGAATCGCAACAGGTTGCGCCCCAAGGTTCGAATTGCCGACCAGCTCAGGCCGTTTATGCCTGCGGGTGGCGCGGAGGATAAGAGAACCAACCGATCACAGGGTACTTGGGCGGCCACCAACTGGGCCAAGAGCGCGCCCATTGAATGCCCTACCAGAATGGGCGGAGCATCCAGGCGTTCCACCTGCTCAACAATATATGCCACATAATCCTGTACACGGGTTTTGGCCAGTTTCGCCCGGCTGGCCTCCGTATGCTCGGCTTTGGGGACATGGTATGGGAGGCACAAAGAATCCGCAGTATACCCTTGAGCAACAAAAGCCTCTTTCACATCGCTCAGAGTGTTCTGATCGCTCCACATCCCGTGAATCAGTAAGACCGTCGGCTTACCGCTGTGCACCTTATCCATACCCTTCCCTCTTTTTATCGTAGGTTGGCCTCAGGCCGTAGCGGCTTGCTGAAGATCTGACTCCCGGGAGGATGCGGAAGCTGCAGCTTCAAACTGCACGTTCCCATCATCCACAGAGTCGTTAACCAGCATTTTTTTATCCTTACCGTAATGCATGGTTATCCTCCAAGGATCGGCCTTACCCTGCCGGGGCATTTTGTCGATTGCTCGCATGATATAGCCAGGTGCAAACCCTTCCAGCACACTCGCATCGGTCGCGTTATTCCCTTTGTCTACTGCTGTGGCGACTCGCATTCCCGCTTTGTCCATGTGAGCGAGCAGTCGACACAAATAGCGCCCACCAATATCGCACTTGAGGGTCCAGGGCGCGTTGGTATAGCCAAAAATCCACCCGTAATTGGGTACGTCCTGAATCAAAATGCCCTTGTAGGCCATTTTTCCGGGCAGGTTCACTTCTTCGTTGTCGATACTGAGCGTGGATCCACCCATCAACTGAATATTCAACCCAGTGGCCGCAACCACAATATCTGCTTCGATATGCTGGCCGGATTTCAACACAATGCCCGTTTCATCAAATTGGTCGATGTGGTCGGTTACCATCTCCGCCTTACCGGAGTTCAAACTTTCGAAAAAGTCGCCATCGGGCGCCGCACACAAGCGCTGGTCCCAGGGCATGTACTCAGGTGTAAGGTGGCGTTTATCTACGTTTGGCGCATGTTTGTACATGTGCGACAAAAACATCTTGCGCATCGCATTGGGCCAACGCTGGCAAGCCAGGTAGATAGCACGTTGAAATAGGATGTTGCGTCGACGGGCCAGTTTGAACACCCAGGCCTTTGGCAAAATCTTGTTCAACACCATGGAGATTTTATCGGTGTTCGGCAAAGACATAATGTAGCTGGGTGAGCGCTGCAGCATGGTAACTTTTGCCGCTTTATCCGCCATGGACGGCACCAGTGTTATTGCCGTAGCTCCACTGCCGATGACCACCACTTTTTTACCACTGTAATCGAAATCCTCAGGCAAGCTCTGGGGATGAACGATGTCCCCGCTAAAGAGTTCTTCCTTGGGGAAGCTTGGGCGGTAGCCCTGATCGAAGTTGTAATACCCGGCACAGTTAACGAGGAAGTTGCAGCTCAACACCTTCTCTTCGCCGGTGGCTTCCTGCACAGAGGTGAGGACCCACTTTTGATCTTTGGTGGACCAATCAGAGTTTTTGAGTTTCAGGCCAAAGTGGATTTTCTCGTACAGCCCAAACTCTTGTGCTGTTTCACGCACATACTCACGAATACCATCACCCTGGGCCAGCACCTTGTCGGAATACCAAGGTTTGAAGTTAAACCCGAAACTCGCCATGTCGGAGTCGGAACGTATGCCGGGATAACGGAACAGATCCCAGGTGCCACCTACATTTTCTCGACGTTCCAATATCGCCATAGATTTTCCGGGGTGTTCCCGGGCTATGTGGCTTGCCGTTCCAATGCCGGAGAGCCCGGCACCGATAATAATGATGTCGTAGTGTTTGGTAGTCATTCGAGTGTCCTTCTTGTTATTAGTCAACCAACGTTAATTTTGATTCTCGCAAACGCCACCTTGACAATATTGACAAAACGAGACAAATTTTTAATAAATCACGACACCTGATCCGCTGGAGCGGTACCCGCATGGCTAACTTGATCAGAGCAACTAACCTGAGGGGCTTCGAAAAGCTTATAGCGCAAAGAGGTGAAAACCCACTGCCCCTGCTGGAAAAATACAACATCCCTTCAGATGAACACCGGGATGACAGCAGCTTTTTGCCGTTCCGAAACCTCGCCGACCTTCTTGAAGACACAGCTAAAACGCTGGACTACCCAGAGCTTGGCTTAAAGCTTGCGGAGTCCCAAGGGCTGGATATTCTCGGGCCAATCAGCGTTATTGCCCGCAATTCGGGCACCGTAGGTGAGGCAATCAACAATATTAGCCGCTACCTTCACCTTCACAGCCCCGCCTTGAGCATAAGAGCAACACACAGCAACTCATCAGGCTCTGAGAACATAAAGTTTGAATTTAACATTGATGATGAGAATGCTGGAGGATATCACCGTCAAAGCTATGAGCTGAGTCTCTCTAACTCAATGCAAGTAATGAAATTGTTGTGTGGCAACCTTTTCAAACCCTCTAGCGTCCATTTTCTCCACGGCCAGGCCGCTGAAACTCACATCTATCGGGAAGTGTTTGGCTGCGAGGTGCACTTTAATCAGAGCTGGTGTGGCATGCGGTGGCCGACGCAAACGTTTCAGCACCCTCTATCAAGTGCAGACCACCAGACGTTTGGACTCGCGGAACAGTACTTATCTTCCCAGCGGCCTCCGAACGCACAGAGCCTCTTTGAGGACGTAACCCGCCTCATCGTTACTCTGCTACCTACAGGGCAATGCAAAAGTGACGTGGTTGCTGACCACTTCCACATAGACAAACGCACACTGCAGCGCCGTTTGGCCAAGGAAGGAACCTCTTTTGCGCAGCTGCTCAATGCCGAAAAAATTAAACTCGCGAAACTGTATTTGACGGAACCAAACCTGAAGCTAACGCAGATTTCCGGATTACTTGGCTATTCTGAGCAATCTGCTTTTAACCGAGCTTGCCGTGACTGGTTTGGCGTGTCGCCGCTGCAGTATCGCAAACAGCTAATTGGTCGCAAATGAACTCAGCACTCTCCCGAACCACCGCCTAACTGCCTTAGTTCAGAGGCTGATCCGGTAATCCCCCCTAATAAATGGGGGGATTACCCCAGCGCCAAGACATGGGGTTTCCCGTGTCAGGGGGCAATCTTATTCTTCAGGGTACGAGTGACCGACACAGGCAAACTCGGTAATGAGCGCAATACCCAAGGCAGGATTTTCCGTTTCAAACCGCTGAGGGACTCCGGAACCATGGCCTCGATCAAGTGAGGGCCTGGCTGTGACAGCGCATATTGAAGGGCGTGATTGAAAGCCTCGGCAGTGTCTACCCGAACGCCATGAACCCCCATGCCCTGGGCCAGCTGGGCGAAGTTCAGCACAGGGCCATTCAGATCCAACTGGGATTTCGCTTTCTCTCCCACCTCTTCCGCGCCTACACGTTCCAGCTCAATATTGAGCACCGAGTAAGACGCGTTATTGAAAATGATGGTAGTCACATTTAACTGCTCACGTGCCATGGTCCAGAGTGCTTGGATGGTGTACATAGCCGTGCCGTCGCCAATGAGCGCAATCACGGGCCGTTCGGGACAAGCAATCGCGGCGCCCACAGCGTTGGGCAAGCCCTGGCCAATGGCACCTCCGGTGAGGGCAATCATGTCGTGGCGAGGTGAGCCAGCGGTCAGGGCGTTCAGCATGAGGCCTGAGGTGATGGCCTCGTCGATAATAATGGCGTTCTCTGGCAGGTAATGGCCAACGGCTTTACAGACTTTGGGTGCGGAGAGGCGGCCACGGGGTGCCGACGGGCGCTGCAGCTGCTGAATCTCGGGCTGGGCATTGTTGGCTCCCAGTGCCTCAGCCAGTTTTTCAAGACTGGCCCGGGCATCCTGCTCCGGGCTGGACAAGGTGTGAACAGCGCAACTGTCTGGCACCAGATAACTCTTTTTTCCGGGGTAGCCAAAGAAGGAAACGGGAGCCTTGCTGTCTACCAGAATAAGGTGCTCAATGTCGACCAATTGAACGCCCGCCAGTTCTGCTAAATAAGCCACGCGTTCAACCGGGGGCAAGCCTTCGCCGCGTTCAATACGTGTCGGGAAGGTTTCTGCCAGCAATTTCACACCGTTGGCGGCGGCAATTTTAGCGGCGGCCATCAATGCCGGTTCCCGCAGAGCTCTGCCACCCAGCAACAGTGCTGTTTTCTTCCCGGAGCGAATGGCGTCAACCGCACCTTGAATGGCACCGGCATCGGCCACTGGAGACTCTTCCTGGTTCGGCAAGGCACAGGGGCTACCACCCTCTCCCCACGAGACATCAGCGGGCAGAATCAGGGTAGCTACCTGGCCGGGCAGGCCGCGTGCGGTGGTGATGGCGTCCACGGCATCCTTGCACAGTTCGGCCGTGGTTTGAGATGTTCGGACAAAACCCGGTGACACATTACGGGCGACGGTTTCGATATCGGACTGCAGCTGGGCATCGTATTTCACGTGGTCAATGGCGTGATCACCAACGATGTTTACAACCGGCACTTTACCCTTGCGGGCATTGTGCAAATTGGCCAGGCCATTGCCGAGGCCGCAGCCCAGGTGCAGCAACGTTGCGGCGGGTTTGTCGGCCATCCTGGCGTAGCCATCGGCCGCACCCGTTGCCACGCCTTCAAACAGTGCCAGCACAGCGCGCATATTTGGTTCATCATCGAGCGCCGCTACAAAGTGCATTTCGCTGGTACCCGGGTTGCTGAAACAGACTTCAATACCAGCGTCCACCAGGGTTTTCATCAGGGCTTGGGCACCGTTCATCGCTATTCTCCTTGTTATTTTTTATCAACATCCAGCTAGCTGCTTTGGCTGAATCATGAGCCCGACAAGATCGACCGTGCTGCTGCACGTGCAGTCAAAATACAACCGGGCAAAAACGTGCCTTCCAGTGACCGTTTGCCGTTACACCCGCCACCACCGAAACCGGCTGCTTCACCCACACAGTAGAGCCCTGGTATCGGCTGGTTATCGCCCCCAAGCGCGCGAGACATAAGATCAGTGCGCAACCCACCAAGGCTTTTACGGGTAATCAATTGCATGCGCACGGCAATGAAAGGACCGGCGCCTTTCTTTTGAAGTGGCGCAGGCTTGCAGGTGCGTAGTTTATCCGGCCCCCACTCTCGGGCCTGCAAAATTCGACGAATCTGCTCATCATTTTCAATCTTGTTGCCCGCGGCGAAGTTTGCATCGAACGCATCAGCGGTAGCCTGCAGAGTGGCCGGATCAACATCGTGGGACTGGGTAAGCGTATTCATTTTATCGGCCAGTTCAGCGAGTGTGTCTGCAACGAGAAATTCATCGCTCTCACGGGCCATTTGTTTGACGAGATTGTGATTGCCGGTGAGCGTCTCGAACACAAAGCGAACCAACTGTTTGTCGCGTATACGCTGGTTGTGCTCGGCTCCGGATATGGCGAATTCCTTTGCCGCGATGCGCCAGTTCAACAAATGCCAGGTCCAGGGCTGTTCCTGTTC
This sequence comes from Marinobacter sediminicola, assembly GCF_031157525.1. Lineage (GTDB taxonomy): Bacteria > Pseudomonadota > Gammaproteobacteria > Pseudomonadales > Oleiphilaceae > Marinobacter > Marinobacter sediminicola. Next base: position 277,440 of record NZ_JAVIXR010000004.1, on the reverse strand, counting down.
GGCAACACGCTGGCAAAGCCAATGGGTGTCGAAACCGGTGACCAGTGGCTCCGGGCCAATCCGCTTGCCGGTGTGATCAAGCCACAGGGCAGATTTGCACGGGATGGTCGACAAACCGTGGCCTTTAAAATGAGGATAGGGATGATGAAAGCCGGCGGCGTAGTTCCACATTTCGCCTGGGTTGACGATTACACCGCCCAGCTTGTTAGCCACTTCGTGATGCAGTTTTCCATCGGCGTGAGGGTGCGCCCCATTCAGCATTGTTTTCGGCATGGGGCGATCTTGCGGCCAGTTGGCGCGGGCCTCTTGATGACTGCCGTTGATTCCACCGGTGGCCACCACCACTCGGTTTGCAGTAAAGCTGACGCGCTCACCGGTTTCATCATTCGTGGCGCTGGCACCTGTAACACGGCCACTACTGTAGTCCAGGGCGTCAACGCTGTGCCGATGGAGAATGGTGAGTCGATTCTCCTTGCCAGCATCGCGCATGGCGGAAATTAACGTGCAAGTGAGCTCACGGGAGGTGCCGTACACTATGTGATAGCGCGGCACACTGTTTCCCTCACCTGACCGGCCTCGTTCAACCCAGTTCACCGCAGGCAAAAACTTGATTCCCTCCGCTTTCAGCCAATCGTGCACTTCGCTGCAGGAGTTCTGCGCATAATAACGAGCCCAAGCCAGGGAATGCTCATCGCCGGTATCCAACTCACCGAAGCTGATCCAGTCTTTCAGAGCCCGCTCGGGATTATCCGAAATACCCCGTTTGCGTTGCAACGGTGTGCCAACCAGAGCCATCCCGCCAAACGCCCAAAGTGCCAGCCCGCCCAAACGCTCCGGCGTATCCTTGTCTACCAGCGTAACGGTTTTACCCGCCCGAAGGAGTTCCAGTGCGGTGACGATACCGGCAATTCCGCCGCCAATAACAAGAGTGTCTGAGGCAATTTGGTTGCCCATTAAGGAACCCCTTCAGGCTAAATGTGTGAACCCCGAATTCAACGGGCGGGAATAAACGAACCGTAGCCCGACTCGCGACCAAACTCCGGCAAGAACTGCTCTTTATCCACCGCCAGTTTTCCATTAATCATAACGGTTTTCACTATGCCCGGGTTGCGGTTGACCAGTCTTTGAAGGTCAAAGTTTTCCATTTCGCCCCAGGAAACCTCTTCGAGGTTCTGTGCAAACCCTGCTGGGTCCAATACCACCAGATCGGCTCGATCACCCACCCGGATCTTGCCGGCTTCGATGCCAAACCAATCGGCTTGATCGCCCGTCAAGCGGTGAACGGCCTGCTCCATGGTCATCACCGCATCACCCTCGTCGATGGATTCCTGAACCAGTTTCAACATGCGAAGCGGCAAGTTGTAGAAGGCCATATTGCGGATGTGGGCGCCAGCATCGCTGAAGGTAATGAGTGTGGTGGGGTCTTTTACCAGCCGCTTGAGAACCTGTTTTCGGTGGTTTCCGACCGTGGTGTACCAGCGTATTTTTTTACCGAACTCCACAACCAGATCGAGAAACAAGTCCACAACATGGATACCCCTTGCGCTGGCCACTTCTTCAAAGTTCTTACCGATCAGTGATTCATCGGGGCAGTCGATGATCATGGCGTCACCGAAATCCCTTTGCCAAACCCGAGGGCTCAGTTTCTCACCATAGAATTTGCGGAAGTTACGGCGGTATTCTTCACTTTGCAGGAGGTCGTTTCGCTCCACCGCGTCTTTCAAGTCCAGAGCCATTTCCCCTGCCCCAAACTCTTCAAAGAACACAACATCAATCCCGTCTGCGTATACCGTGAAAGGTGTCGGCAGCACCTGCCAGCGAAAGTCTCCCCGCAGGGCATTGGTAAACATTGAAGTTAGTCTGGTGAGGGTTGTGAGCGCGGCGCTGCCTTTCAAGTCCATTTGGCTGATCAAGGTGGTTTTTAACGGCCGCCGCAACAAGCCCACACACTCCCGCACGTATTGCAGAATCTGCAAGGGCGTAGCGGCATTCGGCGCGCCTTGGTGTACCCGGTTATACTGGCGCACCAACTTGTTCAAACGTGCGACCTCGCCCCACTTGGCGTAAGTGCTGGGCAAGCTCTTGGACCACTCCCGATCACCATCCACCTTGTCCCACTTCAGGCACATCGTCGACAGGCCGAGAAACCCTTCATCAAGCGCCTCTTTCAGCAAACCTTCCATGATCTGCATTTCTTCTTCGGTGGGCTGGACGGCCAAATCTGTGGCTCGGCTTAATCCCATCACCCCAACTCGCATGTCGCTGTGGCCCAGCAAGCTGACAACATTCGGGCCAAGGGGCATCTGCTTGATGTGCTCTACCCACTGTTTTGGGGTCGACCAGGTTTTGTGCTCCTTCAAGATGGGCAGTACCCGCTCCCTCGGTACAGTTTCAACGCGGGTGAAAATGTCTGAGGCATCCTCATAGTCACTGCAGATCATGCTTAGCGAGCAACTACCCACCAGCACCGTCGTTACGCCATGACGAACCGATTCGGAAAGGCTCGGGCTCACCAGCAATTCGGCATCGTAATGGGTGTGAGTATCCAGAAATCCCGGTGTAACCCATTTGCCAGCGGCGTCGATTACTCGGTCGGCCTGATCATGGGGAATGGTGTCTGCAGTAACTGTCGCAATGCGGCCGTCTTTGACCGCCAGATTGCGAATGGAAGATGGTGCGCCAGAGCCGTCGAAGTACCGGCCGCCTTCGATGATGAAATCGTACGGGGTCATCGCGTTATCTCTTTTTGGATCTTGTTATTGTAGGTATTCGATCTTATCAGGATAACTGAGAGTTTTACTCGGTAACTCCTTCAAACATTCTCCGTCGAGCATTCTCCAAGTGTTGGCGCATGCTCTCCCCTGCCTTATGTTCATCCTTTTCGGCAATGGCATTTACTATAGCCAGATGTTCGTCCTGGACTATTCTCAAACGCTTCTCTGGCGCAAGCAACGACAGGCCTCGCGTTATATTCATGCCTTCCTTGATACTTTCGTGGAGGGACTTGAGAACAGTAGCGTAATAGTGATTGCTTGATGCCTCAGTAATCGCCAGATGAAGCTCGAAGTCTTCGTTCGTTGCCAGGTCATGCTTGCTATTTGCCTGATTGATCGCTTCGTACTTTTCCCATATGCGCTTTAGCTGCTCATCCGTTCTTCTAATTGCAGCCAGGGAGGCCGCGCTGGACTCTACATTGGTACGAAATTCAAAACACCGCTGGATATCTGCAATGCTGGCTATGCGCGCAAACTCTAACACTGCACTATCTGGACGATTAATTACAAAGCTGCCTGACCCACGACGGGAGATAACCAGGTTATCCTCACGCAAGCGTGCAAGCGCCTCTCTCAGTATGGGGCGAGAAACGTTATAGGCTTCACACAAATCGGCTTCTGTCGGTAACTTCTGATTAACCGGATACTCACCGTCGATAATGGAAGACAAGATCCTCTCATACACAACCGATGATAAAGAATGCTTTTCAGTTTTTACTCTCATTCGCTATGAGCCTTAATTGCGCACTCTCTAATCCATGAGTGCACTTATGAAAATACGCTAAAAATAACGGTGCTCTAAATGACGGTACTCTAATGGCTACGAATATTGGCCTCAAACCTAGGAGTCTGCCATACACGTTTCTCCACACTTAACGGTTTTAGATTCACGAAGAGGCCGTGACAACTGCCTGTCAGGTATTTTGGTATAGGCGAGCATAACGATTCCGCTAACCACAATAAAGCTGCCTACAACCTGAATCCCGCCTAAAACCTGATCAAGAATCAGCCAACCAAATATCAGCCCGGCCACAGGCTCGACGTTCATTACCGGTGCGTTGCGAGCAATGTCCAGCCGCGTAACGAGGGTGAATAATACTGAGAAAGCCGCTCCATACAAAATGGCCAGGCTGCCTAATGCAACCCAGCCCATGGAAGCACTAGGCAGGCTCATCCCATCTGGAACCAGCCCAGCAGCGCCTGCGATAGCGGTCGACGCAAACACCACCATAATAGTAAGCATACTGCGCACCAACCCCGGCATACTCCCCAGCCGATGATCTGTAATCCATAGAGCACAAGCAAAGACTGCCGCGGCCGTGATGCCGAACAGCAAACCTTCCACAAACCTGATATCTATTTCGCCGGAATCCGAAAAACGAGAGGGCAAATCCAGCGCCAGTGCCAGCCCAAACAAAATGAAAAGCATCAGCAGGCTAGCCGTGCGTGATGGGCGTGCACCACCCAACGCCCAAGTGAGCAATGCAAGCATGATCGGCGCAAGATTAACCACCAGGAGCGCCAGCGCAATCGGGATTCGCGCCACGGCGGAATAAATGCTGAAGCTTTGAATGGCGATAAGCAGCCCCATCACCAGCTGCCAACCCCAGGCTTGTGGCTTGAATCGCAGCGATTCACGGCGCCAAACTACCAATAATATAAGGCCGACCATGGCCACCCCTGAGCGGAAGAGTATCGCTACCAACAACCCGGCGTCGTGATCGAATGCAATACGGGCGGCAACATGGTTGCCAGCGAATGAACAAGCCAGTATTACAAGAATCAAAACCGCAAATTGGCGGGGTAATTGAGCAGTCGACGTCATGGCAGCAGCTTCCACTTCAGATAGGTTTACTCGTCAACAACAGAATGGCCTATGTCCGGAATTACTGTGCGGTAGGCCACCCGATGCAGGTGACCTACCGTTCAGATCAGCACATACCCAGGCCTTGTTAACGACTTTCCATGTAACGCTTGTATTCAGCCTGAGCGTCTTCGCTGGGAGGGTATAGTCCGATGACGGGGGTTCCCGTACGGACTTTCTCAAGTACGTAGTCTTCAAATGCCTCCATTTTTACAGCTTCTTCAGCCACCTCATCTGCCAGCTCCAACGGAATGACGATGATTCCGTCGTCATCACCTACCAATACGTCGCCCGGGAAAACAGCTACCCCGCCGCAACCAATGGGTACCTGAATATCAACCCCGTGATGCTTGGTCAGGTTCGTTGGTGCGCTGGCCTTGGCGCAGAAGATCGGCATATTCATGGCTGCCGCATCTTTAGAATCACGAATACCTGCGTCGGATACAAATCCCGCGCAATTACGGTATTCCAGGCGATTCAGCAAAATGCTTCCTGCGCTTGCGGCGGAGGCATCCTGACGACAATCGGAAACCAGCACCATACCTTCCGGAACAGATTCTACGGCAACCCGCTGCGGGTGCTTTGGATCCCTGAATGCGGCAACTGTATCTATATCTTCCCGTGCGGGAATGTAGCGCAGAGTGAAGGCTTGGCCGACCATTTTCACCGAACCACTATTTATTTTGCCGACGCCTTGAATGTACGTATTACGGAGGCCTCGCTTAAACAGAATCGTGTGTAGCGATGCGGTAGAGGCCCGCATCAGCCCTGCTTTAGCCGTGCTGGATAGGGTTTGCTTTGGAGCGCCTTCAGAAATGCCCATGTCATATTCTCTTTTTGGTATGTAGTGGATAGAGCGCCCGCTGGTTTTGAATCGCGGTGCGCCTTGCTTACAAATTGACGGCCTTACTCCCGCGCGCCATCGACCAAACGTGAAACCGCCAAGGGGTTTCCGTCTCTAAGCGCATCAGGTAGTAGTGCTTGCGGTATCCCTTGATAACAAACCGGGCGCAGGAAGCGCTGAATGGCCGCGGTGCCAACAGACGTGCTCCGGCTATCAGAAGTGGCCGGCCATGGGCCACCGTGAACCATTGCCTCACACACTTCGACACCGGTGGGCCAAGCATTTGCGAGAATTCTTCCGGCTTTACGCTCCAGGGTCGGCAGCAGCGCCTCAACCATGGAGTAATCGGCCTCGGCCAAGTGAACCGTGGCCGTCAACTGGCCTTCCAAATGCTCCAGTACCTCTTGAAGTTGAGCCATATCGGAGCATTCGATAATCAACGAGCAGGAGCCAAACACTTCGGCGTGCAAACGCTCATCCTTGATGAAGTCAGCCGCACTCGCTGCGAACAAAGTGCTGTGGCATGGACTGTGTGAATCACTATCAAGCTTGCTTGTGGCGACCTCTTTAGCCTTGCCAGTCTCCCGCAACTGCATCAGCCCGGCGCTATAGGCTGAATGTATACCCGGTGTCAGCATGGTCTGCGGCGCACTTTTAATCACTTCCTCTGCCGCAGCGTGCTTGAAGCGATCCAGCCCCGCACCCTTCACAGCGAGGATCAACCCAGGGTTAGTGCAAAACTGCCCTGCCCCCATGTTGAGTGACGCTACAAAAGCTTGCCCCAGGGTTTCGGGCGCTTCTTCCAGAGCGGCCGGCATGAGTACCACAGGGTTAATACTGCTCATTTCAGCATATACGGGTATCGGCTGCGGGCGGTTGTTTGCAGCTTTCATCAGTGCCGTTCCGCCACTCCGTGAGCCAGTGAAACCAACTGCCTGAATACGGGGGTCGGTAACCAGTGCCTGGCCCAACTCTTTGCCAGCACCATAAAGCAATGAAAACACACCGGATGGAAGCTCACAGATAGCCACTGCTTTTTGCACGGCACGCCCGACCAGCTCAGATGTCCCTGGGTGAGCAGAGTGCGCTTTGACGATAACCGGGCAGCCCGCCGCCAATGCAGATGCGGTATCACCGCCGGCAACCGAAAAAGCCAAAGGAAAGTTACTGGCACCGAATACCGCTACCGGGCCAATGCCGATACGCCGCTGCCGCAAATCGGTGCGCGGCAGAGGGCTGCGATCAGGCAATGCAGGATCGACCCGCACATCGAGCCACTCGCCTGCACGAATGACTTTCGAAAAAAGCCGCAACTGGCCGCAAGTTCGACCGCGCTCACCTTCCAGCCTGGCACGAGGCAAGCCGGTTTCCTGCATGGCACGCTCAATCAACACATCCCCAACTGCTTCAATTTGATCAGCAATTGTTTCGAGAAATTCCGCTCTGCGTGTCAACGATGTCTCGCGATACAGGTCAAATACTGACCATGCCAACCGGGTTGCTTGCTCGACCTCTTCCTGGCCGCAACTGCCGTAGCCGGGTTCAATACGTTGGCCGCTAGCCGGATTGATTGCGTAGATCGGCTTGCCCGTCGCTGCAATGGATTCTTGCCCGATGAGCTGGTGTCCTTTGAGGTGCATAAAAGAATACCCTGAGATAGATATGAAGTGGGCGCCCCGCTGAGTTAACTGGGCGCTATAACATGCACAGCTGTTACCGGATGAGCGCCATTACGGGCACATCTGGCCTCCGTTAACGTCAATTACCTGCCCGGTGATGTAGCCACTTGCCTGGTGTGAGGCCAGGAACAAATAGGCGGGAGCGCACTCCTCCGATGTACCGAAGCGGCCCATGGGGATTGAATTGCGGATTTTCTCTTTCAGTTCAGGGCTTTTGTCATCGTGAAAAGCGGTATCGATTGTGCCCGGCGCCACAACGTTGAACCGAATATTGCTGGCAGTCAGTTCCTTTACCCAGGTTCTGTGTAAGTTGTGAATAACTGATTTGGAACCGCCATAAAGGCTCGCGCCAGGACCGCCACCCTCACGCCCAGCTATGGAGCCTGTGCTGATAACAGCTGCTGTGGTGCCAGTTTTGGCCGCAGACTCTTTAAGGTGGGGCACTGCGTATTTTGTTGTCATGACAACAGAACGAATATTCAGATCAAAAACCAGGTCATAAGCCGCGTCATCCAGGTTTTCAAGGCGCTCTCTTACACCCAGGCCGCCCGCATTGTTAACCAATACATCCAACCCACCGAATTTTTCGACAAACTCATTAATAAGTGCCGCGCACTCTTCGCTACGGCTCAGGTCGTGCTGAAAATAGGCAAAGTTGGCACCGATAGCTTCAAATTGTGCAATTGCCTCCTCTGCTGCAGCGTCCACAACGTGGCTGTTAATTCCCACAGCTGCGCCTTGCTTGGCAAATTCCAATGCCGCCGCAAGCCCAATTCCTTTGGTTGAACCAGTAACCAGAACTTTTTTATTTTTCAGATCATTAAACATGTCAGTTCCTTGAGTCTCTTGAATAAGCTTTAGGTGGTGCGAACGGGATTAGCGATACCCCATCGCAACTGCCAGACGTTCTCAATATAGCCGAGACTCTAACGCCAATCAAACAAATTTTTACAACTTTCTCGTTATTACATTATCCAGTCAGCTGATAGCCTTGGGGCGCTCCTCTAGATCAACCCATGGCAATACCCAATTCACGAAAATACAATATTTCACTATAAAACAATGATCTACGCATATCTTTCGGATATTATATAGGCCACCAACCTACCCGAAGAGGTACCCGCTCGCCCACAGATGTGGGCTAAAGCACCCGAAAAACCGTAAAATATCTCTACTAAGAAATAATTGTTGTAAATACTTGCAAATTTTTTACCCCACAATGATACTCCCTCAAGCAAACGGACTCCTGGGAGCTCCTGTCTGCCATTGGCTTCAAATGGGCACAGCAGCACACATACTCTTTTTGTCGTGCACGCACCCCGCCAATCATTAAACCATCTAAAAATAATGAGGTTTGTAATGAGCACGCTACCCAAAATTCTATACGCCACCGCACTCACTCTCGCAGCAAGCACCGCGTTCGCTGCCACCCCGTATCCCGTAAAGCCGATTACGCTGATTGTTCCCTGGTCTGCTGGAGGCGGATCAGACGCTGTTGGTCGCCAATTGGCAATGGGGCTACAAGAAGAGCTTGGACAACCGGTAAACGTTGTAAACAAAACAGGTGGAGCGGGCGTGATTGGGCACATGACCATGAAAATGGCAAGGCCAGACGGTTACACCTTGGGGCTCGGCACGGCTGAAATTGCAACGTACAAGCACATTGGCACGGCAGACATTTCGTACACAGACTTCACACCCATCTCACTACTCAACGTTGATTACGCGACATTTACCGTTAATGCCGATTCGCCCTGGAAAAACCTGGGTGACGCATTGAGCGACCTAAAAAACAATCCGAACACATTCACTGTTTCAGGCTCAGCTCCAGGTGCCGCTTACCACTTGTCATTTGCGGGCTTTATCGACCAGCAGGGCATTGACCCCCAGACGATCAACCTGGTTCCAAGCGAAGGCGCTGCTCCGGGGTTACAGGAACTGGCAGCTAACGGCGTGCATATTGTTTTCAATTCACTCCCGGAAACCGAGCCGATGAACAAGTCTGGCCGCACTCGCACACTGGCCGTGCTGTCGAACGACCGCCTGGAGAGATTTCCCGATGTGCCCTCTGCCAAAGAGGTGACTGGCGACGAGTGGACTCAAGGTTCATGGCGCGGCTTGGTTGGCCCGGCAAACCTGCCTGAAGATGTCACGAAGCGCTTGGCTGTAGCAGCAAAGAAGGTGTTCAACTCTGAGTCATTTCAGACATTTATGGCGGGGCGTGGATTTGGCGCGGTATGGGCTGACGCTGCAGGGTTCAAAGCCTACATGAAGGAACAAGACGAAAAGAATGCCGTAACAATTGAAAAGCTTGGCCTGGCCAACTAAGCCGACACCACCCAGAGGACAGCCATATGCGCAGTAATGACAAGATCACAGGGCTGGTGACAGTAACATTCGGGGTTTTGGTAATAACCAACTCCAGAGGGCTGGCAAACCTACCGCAGCAGGATTATGGGGCGGGAACCTTCCCCATCGTTATTGGAGGGCTTTTGATCGCGTTTGGAGGACTTTTGACCCTGAGGGGATTGAGCAGCAGCGCTCCCCTGATGGTCTGGGTTAACGACGTCCCGATCAAACGCTTCTACCTGACCTTGCTGGCAATTATCGCAGCAATAGTCGCGTACATATTGCTGGTACCGGTTGTTGGATTTCCTATTGTCTCTACTGTTCTGTTGAGCCTTCTACTGTATGGCTTTTATCGTCAAAACTGGATGCTAGCGGCCGGTACAGCAGTAGCTTCAACGGCTGTCATCTGGGTTGTTTTCGGCCGCCTTCTCCAGGTGCCGCTCGAACTGGGTATTCTGGAAAAGGTGGTCTACTAATGGATAGCTTTCTGGCAGCGACTACGCTCGTGTTCACCTGGGATGTGATGCTTATCGTTATTTCGGCATCCGTTTTCGGATTATTTATGGGTGCGATTCCTGGGCTTACGGCGACAATGGCAACAGCGCTATTAGTGCCGGTCACTTTTTTTATGGAACCGCTACCTGCCATTGCAGCAATTGTTTCAGCGACAGCCATGGCTATCGTCGCTGGCGATCTGCCCGGCGCCCTGCTGCGCATGCCCGGCACACCGGCATCTGCGGTATACACCGATGAAGCCTACCTCATGGGCAAGCAAGGCAAGATTGGTGTCGCGCTTGGCCTCAACATTGTTTGCTCAATGCTTGGCGGCATCATTGGCGTAGTATGCTTGGCGATGCTTGCACCACTTATTGCTGATTTTGCAATCAAGTTTACAAGCGATGAGTACTTCTGGCTCGCACTGCTGGGGTTATCCTGCGCTATTTTGGTTTCAGGCGGGGACCGGCTCAAAGGCGTGATCTCGATGCTTGCCGGCTTGGCTATCTCAATGGTTGGCATGGACAGCGTCTCTGGCCAAGCTCGCTTCACTATGGGTAGCTATGACCTGCTTGCCGGCATCTCCATTTTGCCAGTGCTGATCGGCTTGTTCGCGATCTCAGAGCTCATTCGCCGCATGCCCGAAAGTCATAACCTGCAACAAGAGGTGCAAACACGGGTCAAAAAACCCTTTGCAGGTGTCGGCGGACTACTTTGGAAATATAAGTTCGGCGTAGCTCGAGGCGGCGTGCTGGGAACCTTGATAGGCGCTCTTCCTGGAGCAGGTGCAGATATCGCCTCGTGGATTAGCTATGCCATCGCCCGCAAATTTTCGCGTTCGCCCGAGAAATTCGGCACGGGCCACCCGGAAGGGCTGATCTCTGCGAGCTCGGCCAACAACGCATCACTATCCGGGGCGTATATCCCTGCGCTGGTATTCGGCATCCCCGGCGACGCTATCACCGCGATCATCATCGGCGTTTTAATGACGAAAGGCATTACACCAGGGCCAGATGTTTTTGTTAGCGAAGCCCCGCTGGTGAACGCGATTCTGCTGGTTTTTATTATCGCCAACTTGCTCTTGCTTCCCCTTGGATTCCTGGCCATCAAAGGGGCACGACACATACTCTCAATACCCTCCGGGGTGCTCTTTCCCCTAATTCTCATATTCTGCATGGTGGGCGCTTTCGCTGCGAACAACACGATGTTCGACGTTTGGATTATGCTGGCCTTCGGACTACTTGGTTATGTAATGGCCGAAAATGATTTCCCGGTCGGGCCCTTAATACTGGCCGTGATCCTTGGCCCCATCATTGAGAGTAACTTCATGCGCTCAATCATTAAGGCCAACGGGGACCTAACAGCTTTCGTTGATCGGCCGATTGCAATAACGCTAGCGGTTGCTGCTGCATTGATCTGGGGAATGATTGTGGCTAACGGTATTGCCTCTAGCCGAACGAAAAGCAGGTTGTCCTTCAATTAATAAGCAGGCCCACTCTGAACCACGCGGGGTTTGTGTAGGTGTACCCCCCCATTTTTAGTGGGGGGGGGTTACCGGGCAACCTAAAGAGCTGGTCGCCTCAAAAGTATTTATCAAGATTAGAGCGCACACGCTCCCCCCGATCGGTGATTGCCCCTTCGGGGAACACAGAAAACGAAGGACGGATGTTCGCTTCCTCAAGCGGCTCGCCACTGAGCAGCCTGTCAACTTCCTTCTTGCAGATTTCTCTACTGCGGTTATTTATATCGCTGTTCTCGTAGTATTTCGTTTGCAAACGCTGATCGTTGTGAAATATATAGCAAAGCACATTATGCTCAAACACTACATAGTCTTTCTTCTGAATCGCGTAATCGGAATAACTAACAAGCTCAGAAACGATACTAACCTTAAGGCCATCATCGGAGAAAAAGCTCTTTAACTGCTCGGCTTCATTCGGTGGAAATTTATAGGCAACCCCGGAGGCATTTACTGATAGCTTTGAAAGAAACCTGTCAGAAGACCGATAGGTCGTATGGTTCAAGAGAACCATATCCCTTACCGGTTCAATTATGGGTGGCGTCGACGCGCCCTGGAAAAACGTTCTATACCGACGCAGGGACCCATCATTATCACGGTAGGTTGAATAAGTAAGCGCATCGGTGTTTGGCACTCGAACTTCTTCAAGGCTATAACTCTCGCTTTCGAAATCGTAATCACTGAACTCTGCGAATCCCTCGATAACGAATACGGCATTATCTAACAATGACTCCCGGGATTTACGTTTTTCTTTAAGATCTTCAATTATAGCGCTTCTTACTGCTATTCCTTCAAATTCATTGATATTTACCCATCGCTTTTCATCAACTGATACGTCAATAAAAACATCGGCCAAAATATCGGGCCGAAATTCTGAGTCGCCGTCTTTAATCAAATAAAGCTGATGCCAAAAAGAATCGCTGTGAGCCAGGAAAGCGATATTCTCCAAGTCATATATTTTTGTTGCTCCATCCTCATTTTCAACAACGCCCGGGTGAACCCCCAAAATTGATTTTGTGCTCGCGCAACCAGCCAGCAACAAACACATTGAAAGTAAAAAAAACGTTCTCACTCATCCACTCCTCTTTGCTTGTGTTTTCACTTGAAGGTTATATTTCAGCCAGGATGCTAACTGTGGCCTCCGGGATCCGATGCCGCATGATTCATATGGCTAATTATGAGCACGATCATGCGCCAGATTAACTCGAGGAAAAAGGGAGACTCTGTAAAAGTTTGTTATTTAACTGGTTGTTTTTTATAAACTTGCTTCTTTCAACCTGCCTTAACTGACCTCGAACGGGATGGCGGGGACATGCACTATATAGATCGGTTTTAAGGTTTTCGATCATTACGCCCACTCTCTCTGAAATTTACAGGAATTTTCATTTTCAGAATTGACCCAACGGAGAAATCAAAGCAGACCACTGTATATAAAAACAGTAATTAGGTGTAATATGCCCGTCACAGTTCTTGGCGACCATAAGTCGCTCGCTCAAGCGTGGAGGAAACCTATGACGATGTCCCACCCCATCTCTTTTGTTACGGTTCGACGCCAGTTCGATTTCCGAAGCATAGAGGTCGGTCGCTGGGTGACGCCTTCAGAGCGGGATCGAGCTGCTGATCGGTTTTACCGGGCTCTGTGTGATCTTATGGCAATTCTGCAGGGGCCCGAGAGCCTGATATCCCTTCGTGGATCTCTTGGCATGCAATACGGCATTGGTGGTCGGCCCGGGGTATCCGCTCACTACATTCCAGCAACCCGTCAAATGGCACTCGCAAAGAACGCCGGCGCCGGCAGCCTTGCGCATGAGTGGTTCCATGCGTTTGATCATTACATGGGGAATAGAGCCTTTCACGGTTTAGGTAAGCTTGCGTTTGCCTCCAGCGGCTGGCTCGGTAGCGCCAAGCAGAAAAAACACCCTCTAAACAGCCTGCTCAGCACCTGCTTTAAAACAATTCTGCTGACTGAAGACGGAACAGCACCTAGCTCCCTGTTTCAGGCATCCAAGGAAGCCGACAAACAACTAAGGGTGCTGTACTACGCAAAACCAGAAGAGCTTTGCGCCCGGGCGTTTGAGGCGTTCATCGAAGACAGCACACCCAACAACTCTTTCCTGGTGCGGGGTACTGTGTACTCCGATGAAGCTAGTGCAGGCCTTTATCCAAATGACGTGCATCGCCAGCGTATCAACGACGCATTTCAAGACTATTTTTCTGCCCTGGGTGCGGCCTTGTATCGGGAACGGGCGAAAGCGGGATAGTCCTTACGCGCCTCGGAGCGTCGGAAACTGTCAAAAGACTCAATCTCCCATGGGCGCATGGCCATCAACAGGCTCACCCCGAAACGATGCTCCAAGGGCAGCGCAAGATCTTCCTCATGGCAGTGCCTAAACTCCAGAGCCAAACGCTTGAGTTTCTGCTGAACCAGCTCGTTGGACTGAGCAGACAGCATGCCACTCACAAACAGTCGCAATTCACCAGGCTGATTAAACCGGCATTTCAGAAAATCCTGCTGCACTTCAGCCTCGAAAAAGCGCTGTATAGGCCCGCCCGGCTGCCAGGCGAAATCATGACTGAGCAACAACTTGAATCGGTTACCGGGTAGCAACTCCAGTACCCCCATACGATCCAGCTTGGCGAGATAGCCAATCAAATCGGTTTCAGATACATCGTAAACCTGATGGATCTCCTGGAACTGCCACCGGTTCATGGCGCAGACTGCCACCAGTAACAGTCGCACATCCGACACCAGTTCCTGCTCTTGTTCCAGACTCAGTTGCTCGACTTCAAGCTCTGGCGACAGCTTGCGCACAACATCACTGATCTCCATCCCCATCAGCGCGCAAATCTGGTCGAGACGCTTGAGCGAAAACTGCTTCTCGGAAAACAAGCGCTTAACACTCGCCTCTGAGAGATCCAGAGTATCAGCAACGTCCTGATAGGTCAGGCCATGAGACCGTAGCTGTCGTTTAAGCTCACCGACAATGGCACTGGTTTGCGCCATGGTTTCTCCTCCAATTGAGTTCCTATCCCTAAAAGTATCATCATTCAATACTTGAGTTATACACCACCAATACCTTTGGGGAATCACTCGCGGCGTATTCAGCGATAGCGCACAGTTCGGCTGTCCCAACAACAAAGCCAATGAGGAAAACATCATGGATAGCGAACTGAAGAGCAACTCAAACTCCTGGGTATTTTTTGTGAAGGTTTCATTCGCGATTGCGCTGTTTGCCGCCGCCGCGGGCGTGGTGCTTGCACCCGTTGATATCGTGATAAAAGGCTACATGGCGATCAGCGCTCTGTTTCTCGTCAGCACCACCATCACATTGTCTAAAACGCTGCGTGATGAACATGAGCAACACCGAATTGCGAACCGCATTTCCGAGGCTCGAACCCATCAACTGCTGAAAGAATACGGGGAGTAACACCATGAGCATCTGGCGCAAACTGAACACGCTATTCAGAGCATCGGCCCACGAACCGGTTGCAAAGCTGGTGGACGCTAACGACATTCGAATCTTTGAGCAGGAACTGCGGGACGCGGAGCAAGCCATCGCGCGATCAAAGCGCGAGCTGGCGCACCTGATGGCTGAGAAAACTCGACTGGAGCGCGACAACACCGGCCTGCAAGCTGCTATTCACAAACGGGAGCTACAAGCCGGCCAGGCATTAGAGCAAAACGAAGATACCCTGGCTCTGGAGTTGGCCAACCTGATTGCAGAGGATGAAACTGTACTCCAGCGTCAGCAGCAACAGCACGCAAAGCTGCAGCAACAGGAAAGCGAGCTGCGCCGCCAGCTAAGGGATTCCGGCCGTGCGCTGAAACGCTTCTACAGTGAAATGCGTCTGGCGAAAGCCAACCGACACGCCGAACAGGTCACCCGCCAGCTTCGGGGCCACGCAACGGGATTACACAGCCACATGGAAGACCTGAACGTATCAGCCGATCGGATTCGTGCCCGGCAAACCGAAGCCGAAGACGTCGAAGCTGCTTTGACCGAGCTGGATGAGGAACAACAGAACGGTGACCTGGATGCCCGTTTGAAGGCCGCCGGCATCGACAACGGCGCGAGCGACGGTGCGAAAGTACTTGCGCGTATAAAAGCTGCGCAAACTCAGAGTGAGCCGGCTGACAACAGCCAGCCTCAACCATAAGTGAATCGAGTCAGGCTGCCGGGTGGTGGCCTGAGTCTGAGATTAACTCAACGTCTATCTCGGCAGTCAGGAATTTATCTCCATACTTTTTGAATAGAGTACTTGTCTACCTATGTGCAGAGAGTTCACGGCAATATTCGTCAATATTCGGCACCAGGATGGGAAGCCCCTGCGCCAGGTTCAACGCAATCCGTTTCCTTATGGCAACTTCAATCATGTCGTGAGCCATTGAAGACCCGTCACCAATGTGAAACCGCTTCCGAATCAGTGTGATTTGAGCAAGGGCACCCTGAACTTCCTCATCCTCCGGATATTTGGCTTTTAGTTCGTCCAGCGAAAGTCGTAAAAAATCTTTCGCAAGCAAGTGATGATCGGTGCTCTCAAGGCCCATGGCTTAACCTCCTCTCGGAACGTCAATAACCGCATTGTTTAATACACCGTCCTTTCTTTTCCTCGGGCGAACACTAAAGTTGAGCCCCAGGTTTGTTAAACATAGTTAAACCTACGTCGAAGTCAAAGTCTTCATAGTCTCGGCGGGGCCCAGCAACAGTTTAGTCAGCGCATTTTATCGTCTAGCGCCCTACCTTCAACATCATTCCAATTCCACCTCTCACTATGTACCAATTGAAGCAAATGCATACGCCGATTGCGCATGCACTTGAAATTCTCTTCCAATTCTTTGGTGTTCAAAAGTGGCAACTGACAGCCATCACAGTACTTAGGAGAAGGCTCCACCGGAGGCGTCTCCGAGTCCAATTTGCATACCCTACTCTCCACTCGGTAGAGATACTGTTTGATCACCTCTTGCAAGTCGGAAATAGCGTTTAATTGCAACCGCGCGCCTGGCTTCAACCCGAATGCTAGGAGACTCAAAGCCTCATCAAGCTTAGCAACCTGGAGACCCAGTGAGTAACGGCGATGTCTGCAATAAAACAGATCCAGAACCGGATAGGCGAGCCGCTGTTCCGATGACTGAATCAGGTCATTTGCCACAGTCTGGAGGGTACTTTCAAAACTCTGCCTGTTATCTGCATCGGTGGCTCTTTTTACAATATCCAGAGGGGTTTTGCCCAACAGTGAAATTGTGAAAGCAAGCTTGCGGCGATGCACAGCGCCCTGGACGAGTGGGAGCGCATAGGTTATGGCAAGGGTCACTATGACCAAGCCATTAAACGATGCGAATACGGTAAATAAACGGGTAATATCAGACGTGGGTTTATAGTCGCCAACCCCGAGAGTAGACAGCGTAAACCCTACATAGTAAATACGTTCGACGGTGTCAGCAGCGCGCCCCGTTTGCCCCGACACCAATTCACTCGGGAACGCGCTGAACAGAAGAAACCAGCCAAGCCACAGGGCGGCGAGCCATAGAACACCGACGGTAACAATTGTTAGGGGGCCCATGGGCAGCATAACTGCCCTTCCGCCGGAGAGCCGATGTAATCCGTTGGATAACCTTCTTGATCCATCGGTTATCCACGTCGTCAACGGACCACTGCCTTGTGTCGTCAATGTCGTCCACACCACATCAACCATCACAAAACTGAGAACGAGCGCTCCGGATAACATCCATCCCATATAGTCCCCGTAGGTCCCATTCGTTATTTCACGTTGAATAGCGTCAGCTATCTTGCGTTTCTTCGGTCTGCTAGAGGTGGCACGCCTTGTTGGGCGAGTTCCGGAAAATCGTCATGCATCGACAGAGGGGCGCAGTTTTTTCTGGCAGCGAGAAATTCCGGTCGTGCTTGCTTTGCTGCATAGGGCTCACGGAGTGTGTTCTCAACGCTGTTGTAAACGAAAAAAAGATTTGAACGTGGCCAAGGTGACATATTTTTATTGGATGCGTGCAGCGTATTGCACTCGAACAAAAGTAGCGATCCGGCCGGCCCTTTCGGTGCCTCGATACCACCTCGCTCCGCCAGCCAAGCCAGACTATCGCGATCCGGAGTGCCTAACCGTTGTGCTTTGAGCGAGTCCTTCCAATTAAGGTCGGGCGTTTCGCCAACACAGGGCACAAAATAATGATGCGAGCCGGGAACCAGCATCAGCGGGCCGTTGAACTCATTATTATCGGTGAGCATAAGGGAGGCACTTACCGCTCGCATGCGCGGCATACCATCCTCCGCATGCCAGGTTTCAAAATCGGAGTGCCAGTCAAATCCACTACCTTCGAACCCATACTTGTCATTGATTCGAGATTGGTGAATATACACCTCACTTCCTAATAGCTGACGCACCATCCCTAATATCCGCGGGTCGCGGGTCAGGCGGCTAAAATGATCTGACAGTTCATGCATTGCAAAAACGGAGCGAATATCGTCCGTGTTAGGATCATGGATAATCTGATCCGAATTTTTGAGCTTTTTATCGTTTGCCATCTCCGTGAGCTCATCGAAGAAGGGCATCATACGCTCCTGGTTGAAAAACCCTTCGAACCAGAGATACCCATCTCGCTCATAGCGGGACAGCGATACTTCATCGAGAGGTCCTTCCCAGCGATGTTGATTGCGCGAATGAACGACAGGATCACATCGTAAGAAAGGTTTCTTTGCGTGTGTTAATCGGGACGGGAAAGGATCTGCATTCTTCACCATGTTGATACCTCCTGTCTATAGTTTTAACATTCACCTAACAGTAGTACCTGCGCCTCTCAACTCATTCAATAAATCCACGCTTTAATAACTGAAACTTAATCGACACGAATTATATATGTAATATTTAATTTTTAACCCACTTATCCGCTTCTTTATGATAACTCTGCTTAACAGCAGCCCACGCTACTTTGTGCGCTGTTTCTTCGCGCCCTGCGTTCCCGCGTCTATCGTCAGGATCTTTATACTCCTCCCAAGCTGAATTAAAGGCACTCCGATAGATCTCCTGGGCATGAATTGGCAAACTGTTTATAACATTTTCTGGTAGCTCTGAATTTCTTGAATAAGGCATAACGCCCTCCCTTTAGAGTTGATTCCAAATCGGTATCACGCCTGTAAGTGTTTATTAGTAACCCGCACAGGGTAAGTCAAGCTCCAAGGGAAACATGTCCACCGCCTTAAATATTGTTCACATGATCTACCAAACCTTCAACTAGGAACTAAACTCCTCTGAGTAACCCGCAATTGATTGCTGACGTAAAGTCTTAATTGAAAGCACTGCACAATATATAGAGGAGCCTGCGAATGTCTGCCCCTAAGAAACCATCATCGCACGCCAAAGGCAAAGGCGGCGAGCTACATCAGCACGCAGATACCACACATGCAACAATGACCACCCAGCAAGGCGCTCCCGTCGCCGATGATCAAAACTCACTGCGTGCAGGAGCGCGAGGGCCAGGACTATTGGAAGATCACGTAATGCGCGAAAAGATCTTCCATTTCGACCACGAGCGAATTCCGGAGCGCGTTGTCCATGCTCGGGGGCTGGGCTTCCACGGCTACTTCGAGAACTACAACAATCAGTCAGAATTGACTGCTGCCGATCTATTCCAGCGACCCGGAGAACAGACACCCGTTTTTGTACGCTTCTCAACGGTCGCTGGTAACAAAGGGTCAGCAGATCTACCCCGCGATGTGCGAGGGTTCGCCACTAAATTTTACACCCGGCAGGGCAACTGGGACTTGGTGGGAAATAATATGCCGGTGTTCTTTATTCAGGACGCCATAAAGTTTCCTGACCTGGTGCACGCTGTAAAAGAAGCACCCGATCGAGGCTTCCCTCAGGCACAGTCTGCACACGATAATTTTTGGGATTTTGTCGGACTAATGCCTGAAAGTATCCACACGGTGATGTGGGCGATGTCCGACCGCGCTATCCCTCGCTCGCCCCGTTTTATGGAAGGTTTTGGTGTGCACAGCTTCCGCTTTGTGAATACCAAAGGAGAGTCACAATTTGTGAAATTCCATTGGAAGCCCAAACACGGCATGCAATCGGTTGTTTGGAACGAAGCCTTGAAAATAAACGGCGCAGACCCGGACTTTCACCGTCGAGATATGTGGGACGCCATCCAGCGCGGCGACTACCCGGAATGGGAATTGGGCGTGCAAGTGTTTGATGAGGCTTTTGCCGAACAATTCGAATTCGACATTCTGGACGCCACCAAACTGATTCCCGAGGAGCAGGTGCCCATTACGCCGTTAGGCAAAATGGTGCTGAACCGCGTGGTCGATAACTTTTTTGCTGAGACCGAACAGGTCGCATTTTGCACTCAAAACATCGTCCGCGGTATCGATCATTCAAACGACCCGCTGCTCCAAGGCCGAAACTTTTCTTATCTGGATACGCAAACCAAACGTCTGGGCGGGCCCAATTTCACCCACATACCCATCAACGCGCCAAAGTGTCCCATGCATCATTTCCAGCAAGACGGTCACATGGCAATGACCAACCCCAGCGGGCGCGCCAATTACGAACCCAACAGCTGGGAAGACAACCCGGGGCCGCGGGAAAACCCAAGCGAAGGATTCCACAGCTATGCCGAAACTGAAGAGGGCACGAAAGTTCGCGAACGCTCACCCAGCTTTGCAGACCATTACAGCCAGGCCTGGCAGTTTTACATCAGCCAGACGGAAACAGAGCAAGGTCATATAGCCGATGCCTTCGTGTTTGAACTTAGCAAGGTCGAGCGCGAGGATATCCGGCTGCGCATGGTCGCGCACCTGAGGAATGTCGACGATAATCTGGCGAAAACTGTGGCGGACGGGCTTGGCATCGATCCGCTGCCAGAAGCGCCAACGCCGGCCTCAAAACCCAGAAAAGACTTACCACCTTCAGACGCACTGAGCATTTTAAAGAACGGCCCGGACAGCTTCTGCGGTCGCAAGCTGGGCGTTTTTGTCAGCGAAGGCACCGACGCAAAAACCTTCGATGCCCTTAAAGCTGCAGCGGAGAGAGAAGGCGCTGTTGTCGCTGTGATTGCGCCTCACATTAGCGGTGTAGTTGATAGCGGTGGTCGCAAGATTCCGGCAAATGAAAAGATTGATGGCGGTCCATCTGTGCTATTCGATGCAGTTGCACTGCTGCCAGGAACGCAGGAACTAGAGCGGTTGGCTAAACACAGTCCGGTACGGGACTTTATCAATGACGCCTTCGCTCACTGTAAATTTATTGGCTTTAATGAAGCGGCCAAAGAGCTTCTGGACTCTGCGGGCATCGAGCAGCCGCTTGACGAAGGTTTCCTACTATTGAGTGCCAATGATCTGGACGATTCCACAACTCAATTTGTCATGAAGTGTCGAAACCTACGTTATTGGCCCCGGGAAGGTGCCGTCAACAAGTTGTAGCTTCCCAAACACAGCCATCATTCTGATTGACGCCACCAGTCAGAATGATGGGACATTATCGATTTGAAAACATGCCCGCCAACGTTGCCCTCATTTCTCATCAGTGCGTTGAGCAACGCCCTACTCTGATTTGCCTACGCGTTGGCGGCTTCTAACAACGAATACTAAGATGTTATAAAAATTTATTTCATTCAGCATTAAAGGAGCACCCGACTATGGACGCACCACTGAATGGTAAGATAGTGGCCTTTCTCGCTACTCACGGTGTTGAGCAAAGCGAACTGACCCGCCCCTGGAAAGACCTGCAAGGTGCCGGAGCCTCTCTACACTTGGTATCTTTAAAACAGGGGGAGATCGATGCGTTTCACCACCTCGACAGAGCTCACAGTTTTTCCGTAGATAAAGTAGTAAGTGAAGTGACCGCCAATGACTACGATGCACTGGTGTTACCTGGTGGTGTTGCCAATCCAGACGCTCTGCGACTGGACAATGACGCTATTTCTTTCGTAAAGCACTTTTTCAACAGCCACAAACCGGTTGCCGCAATTTGCCATGCGCCTTGGCTGCTCATCGAAGCAGATGTAATCAAAGGAAGGACTCTAACCTCATTCCCGAGTTTGAAAACCGACATCCAAAATGCCGGCGCGGCGTGGGTCGATGAAAAAGTGTGCAATGATAACGGGCTGATTACCAGCCGCAACCCACAGGATCTGGACGCATTCTGCGCACGCCTCCTTGAAGTACTTTCCAAAGAATAGTGATAGAAAGCTTGCTCGACTTTGCGCCCGTGAATTCGTGAATGCCGGATTATTCATTGGTAACACCAGTAGCTCAAACCTACACTTAGACTTGGCAAAAACGATAACATGGATTTTAGATTCTTTCGGGAGACTCAAATCGGATGAGATCAGACCAAGAATGCAAAACGGCAACGCCGTCGCGGGATTTTCTCGCAGGCGGGGGCGAGATGGGTCGTTTAATACGCGATCATAATTGGACGGAGAGCGTGTGCGGCTGGCCCCATGAGTGGTCACAATCCTTGCGTACTGTTGTGAGCCTGGTGCTCAGTTCAACACAGCCGATGGCGGTGTTGTGGGGTGAGCATGGCATCTGCATCTACAACGATGCTTTCAGTCAGTCCCTTGGCCCTCGCCAGCACCCGGGCTCTCTGGCACAACCTGCCAGGGAAGTATGGAGGGACATCTGGCACATGATCGGCTC
Organism: Marinobacter sediminicola; assembly: GCF_031157525.1. GTDB lineage: Bacteria > Pseudomonadota > Gammaproteobacteria > Pseudomonadales > Oleiphilaceae > Marinobacter > Marinobacter sediminicola. Next base: position 255,264 of record NZ_JAVIXR010000004.1, on the reverse strand, counting down.
GGAGTTTGAGCAAGTCCTCACCGGCAAAGGCTCAATCAGACAAATCAACCGTGCGATTCCTACTACCCGCCATGGTCAGCAAGAGAGTATCCAGTGGATCTATGATTTCACCCCGGTAGACGACCTGAGTGCTCCCTACGGTTTGGGCGGGGTACTGGTAACCTGTAATGAAGTGTCGGACCTCGCCAACGCCAATCAAATGCTCGACGTAAAGTGTGAGCAATTGACCCAGATGTTCAACAAAGCTTCAACGTTTATGGCGTTAATGAGCGGTCCAAATCACCGGTTTGAACTTTCCAACCCGAGTCACGACCAGGTAGTGGGCCATCGGCCAATTTTGGGCCGATTTGTATCTGAAGCACTGCCTGATGCGAAGGAGCAAGGCTTTGTGCGTATTCTGGATCGCGTCTTTGCTACAGGAGAGCCTTACACCGCAGACCGAGCCAGGTACAGAATACAAGCAGATCCGGATAGGCCAGCTAAAGAACGCATTCTTAACTTTGTGTATCGGCCGGTATTTGGTGCAGATGACCAAGTCAGCGCGATCTTTGCTGAAGGTATCGATGTAACCGAGCAGGTGCAGACTCAGGAGGAACTCGAGCGAGTCAACAACGAGCTGGCAGACACCTTGCGTAGGCTCAAGGCGATCGAACAACGTAAAAGTTTCCGGTTGAAACTGACCGACCGGTTACGCACCCTCGTGGATCCGAATGAGATCGCGGCTGCGGCAACGGAACTACTTGGCCGGTTTCTGGGCGTTACTCGCGTGTTTTACGGCGATTTCACAAAGGCGGGCGACGCCGTAATTATACGGCCCGGCTGGACAACGGAAGGCGCAGATTCAATGGCTGGTGCAGAAATCCGGCTGGAGGATTTTGGACCCGAGGTTGCGTCTCAGGTTAAGAGTGGAAACCCTTTTGTTCTTGGTGACGCAACCACGGACAACCGATCTGCCGGCTACGCCCAGGCATATCTGGACAGGGACATTAAGGCCGTACTCGCAGTGCCGGTCTTGAAAGCCGGTTCGTTGCAAGTATTGCTGGGGCTCCACGACTCCAAAGTCCATCACTGGTCAGCACAAGAGATTGCGTTGGCCGAAGACGTAGTGGACCGCACCTGGGCCGCTATCGAATCTGCTCGTGCCCAGGCGGAGCTTCGACGCGAGCGCGATTACAGCGAATACATTCTGAACAGCATGACGGAAGGTTTCGCTTCAATATCTGCCGACTGGATCACGACCCATTTTAACGCAGAAGCGTCGCGCATCTCTCAACTCAGTAGTTTTGATGTCGTTGGAAGGAACCATTGGGAGGTCTGGCCAGAACTCAAAGGCACTGCAGTGGAAGAATTGTATCTTCGAGTCATGCAAACCCGAAAGTCGAGTACAGCCGAGGTGCCCCATTTAACTCCTAATGGCACTCAAGTCTGGCTGGAAATAAGAGCCTACCCTGCTATTAATGGCGGGCTTGCGGTATTTTTCCGGGACATCACCGAGCGTAAACGGGTCGACGAGGAAATACGTCATGCATCATTGCACGATCCCTTAACGGGCTTGCCGAATCGCGCGATGCTGTTCGAATACGCTGCGCACTTGCTGCCCCATAACCAGCGAGCCGCTCGTGGTACACAGGCCCAAGGCTTCCTATTTTGCAAACCCATTTCCGGCGAGGAGTTTGAGCGTTGGTATCGAGCCAAAGCAAACTCGCAACAGAACGTTGGCACATAACAAGCCTGCGCCATACAAAGAGTGAAAGGCGACGCAATGAACGACGCGAGCTCAGATACTTACCGGGGACGGGACCGCTTTAAAAGTCTGACTAAACGCCTGGTATACTCACGCCACGCGTTCTGGGGGCTAGGAATTGCGTCCTTTCTCGAATCCATCATCATTCCCATCCCGCTGGAAGCCATCCTCATTCCCCTGATGCAGGCTCGCCGCAGCCAGATATTTATTCTCAGCACGATTGCCCTGCTCGGCTGCCTGGCCGGCGCGACGGTAGGCTATTTCGTTGGTTACTTCGTGTTTGATGCCGTTGGACAGCAACTCGTAGAGCTGGTCTCCACACCCGAGCAATTCGAGCACGTGCGTATGCGAATGGAGGAGGACGGGTTCTGGTTTATCCTGAGCGTAGGCGTTATTCCGATTCCGTTTCAGATCGCCATGCTGGCAGCTGGCGCAACGAGCTACTCTTTCTTCTTGTTTATTTTAGCGTCTGCCTTGTCACGGGCACTGAGATACTATGGTTTGGGGCTGCTGGTTTTCATTGCGGGCAACAAAGCCCAGGCTATTTTCGAACGCCACAAAGTATCGGCAGCCATCGCCGTTACCGTAGTGGTACTTGTGATCTGGGGCGGGACTTTATTGAACGGGTGAATAAACACACAGGGTTAACTCGAGTAAAACCGAGCCAGATTCGTGTAGTGCACAACTAGGCTGAAAGGTGGAGCAACTGAAAACTATGGAGAAATAATGGAGGCGCGGGTCGGAATCGAACCGGCGTACGCGGAGTTGCAGTCCGCTGCATGACCACTCTGCCACCGCGCCTAAAAAGATCGAAGGAATCGAGTCTTTGTGCTCTCAGGTTGGCATTGAGAGACTTGAAGAAATTGGAGCGGGAAACGAGATTCGAACTCGCGACCTCAACCTTGGCAAGGTTGCGCTCTACCAACTGAGCTATTCCCGCTTCAAGCGTATCGAAGCAATGCCCCGACAACGGATGCGTATTCTACGGATTACGGCCCTTTCGTCAATACCTTTTTTTAAGTTTTTGTTTTAACGGATGTTTTTGAGCGTTTTTTAACCAGAAACACTCTGAATCTTCAGTGCTTCGAGGTCTCTTGGCTCAACGCCCAGATCCCGCCATTTTTCCGGATGACAGGTAAACAACAGTATCTGGTGGCGTGTGGCTGCGTCAAACAGGATGCGCTTCATGCCGTCCAGGCGCCCTGCGTCGCTGTGCACAAGGGTATCATCCAGAATGATCAGCGTGGGTCGCCCTGCTTCCTGCAACAGGTCTGCATAGGCCAGGCGGCTGATCAGTCCCATCTGTTCTCTGGCACCAAAGCTAAGCTCGGCCATTTGCCCCAGCTCGCTGCCTCGGCTGAATTTGCCGGGCATCAGGTTTTCGTCTACTTCCAGGCTGGCTTCGGGGAACAGAACAGTCAGGTAATGATCGAGATGTTTCTGCAGCGGGGCCTGCAACCGCCGAGTGAGTGCCTGTCGCTTCTCAATTAACAGGTTCAGAAGCAAGTCCAACGCTTTTGCTCGTCTATCGAGTTCCAGATATCGGCGGTTGGCGTGCTCCAACTCGGCAACCAGTTCGTTATGTTTCTCTTCAAGCCCCTCTGCACCCCAGGCTTCAAGCCTTGCACGAATTTCGCTCAGTTCCAGGGCCCGCTTCTGTTGGGCAGCTTCCTGGTGCTCAGCAGTAGCGCGGTAACGCGTTATGTCTTGCTTCAAAAGCTCTGGACGAGCTTCACGAATCAAGGTTTCACGGTCTTTCAAAGAAGCTGCGAGTTCTGCGTTCTGCTTTTTGGCAGTAGCAATATCGCGAGCTATCCCTTCTATCTGTGATTGGCGCTCAGGGCTGTTCAGCTCATCCTGCAATCGTTGCCATTCCCGTAACGCTGTTTCGCTAACGTAGCGGGCTTTATGTAGCAGGCCTTCCTGATTCCTCTGTCCGGTCTCCGCTTCCGTCAATCGCACTTCCGCTTGCTTTAGCTCCGCCTCAGCTTGGCTGAGCGGCTTGGCATCACCACCCGTCGCCTCAACTTGTGGCAGGGCTTCAAGCTCAGTTGTACGGGCGAGCAGTTCGGACTCCACCGCAGATCTCTCGGAGCCAAGCTGGTCGACGCCTTTGGGCGCCAGGGATCTCAGAAGGTCATCAAAGCGCTGTATCTGTGATTCAGCATCTTGCAGTCGCGTCAGCTTCAATTCCGCCGCCTCAACAGACTCAACTGCCAGATCTGCGAGCTGCTGCGTCACAGATCGCGCCAACCGCTCGAGCTGTCGTCGGAGGCTGGCAAGATCGGCGCCACCTGGCTGAATGCCAAGGTCACCGATACCTGGGATCGCGAGCACGCTTTGCTCCAGCAGAAGCTTCTCACCCTGCCCCTCAACACTCTGCTCATCCAGATCCAGCGATGCACCTGGCTTCAGGTTCCAGGTAACACGGGTGGCTACGGTCTGGATTCGAATATTCGCATCGTCAAGTTCACGTTGATTCTTCTTTAGTTCTCGTAATGCCCCGATATCTATGAGGTTTAGCTTTTTAACACCCCGTGCCGAATCCAGCGAAACCTGAATACCTTTGGCCTCTTCCTGGCGTTGTTTCAGTTGCGCCAGATCCGCTGTCAGTCTGGCGCAGTCTTTCTCCAGCCGCTCCCGTTTATCTCTGAGATGGGCCTGCTGAACGGTTTGATTGGCAAGTTGATACTGACTGCGAGCTGCCTCAACCTGCTTAGCCAACTCGGGGCTGGCGAGCTCTTCCTGCTCCAGTTGTTGCTTTGCCTTCAGGTAGCTCTGATGGCGTAACTCAAGTTGTTCATTTTGGTTGCGCCAGTGAGTCTGGCTTTGCTGAAGCAAGGAGAGGTTTTGTTGAATCTGCTTTTGCGACTCGATTCCCCGAGCTTGTTGCTCCTGCAGCGCCTCAACTTCACGGTATTTTGTTTCTGCAAGCTGCATCTCGCGCCGAGCCTCTTCCCAAGGCCGTTCGCGACTGGCTTGTTCATGTTCAGCGGCCAGAGTTCCCAATCTATCCACTTGAGCCTGGTACTGCTCAACCCGTGACTTCAGATCCGTCACCTGCTGTTGCAGTGTTTCCCGAGCATTCGCGAGCTCAAGATAGTCGCCTCTTGGTCTCCCAGTTGATGTCAGTAGTTCTTTGCGCTGCTGCTCCACGGCCTGGATAATTTCATCACCGCCACTGCTGGCGACTTCACCTACCAGGTTGTTCAATGCGGATTTCAGGTGTCCACCGGCATGCAATACCGCGTTCTCAATGTTTTGCCCGGTTCCCTGTTCAACCCAAAGCAATCCCGGGATGCCCCAGTGCTCCTCTTTACTGGCGCCTTTTTTGGGGAACTGATAGCCCAGCAACTCGGCCAGCTTTTCTTCGGCTTCTTCGCCGCTGAAGGTTTCGTCATCTACCTTCAGATCACAGCGATGACGCTTAAGGAAACGCTTGTCCAGTTGCCAGTGCTTGCCCCCGTGCTCAAATATCAGTTCAACTGTTGGCGCGGCAGAAGAATCGCCCCACGGGGCCAGTTCCTCAGCGGATTTGGACCGGTAACGATCAAAGAAGGCGGCGCGAATGGCGCGAACCAGCGTGCTTTTACCGGATTCATTAGGGCCGTGAATCAGGTTAATGCCGGGCTGCAGGCTGTTCAGCTCCAGGCCTTGTCTGAATTGGCGAAACTGCTCAACACGTAAACGCTGGAGTTTCATTGGGCCACCTCCGCGTCTTTTGGTTTGAGCAGGCCTGCAAGAATGCCGAGCGCGTCCCGTGCTACGGCAGCCTCCTCATCTTCTTCAGTCGTCTGCTGGCTCTCCCTCAGTTCTTGAACCACTTCCCCGAGGTATCCGTCTGCACGCAACTCGGCAATGTCGTCTTCGGTGGGCTCCAACTGCAAGCCACTTCGATCACAGGTAACACTGCGGTAGCGGGCTTCTGCGACAGACAGTGCTTCGGTCAGTTTTTGGTCGCCGGCCAGTGTGAGTGTGCCGGTAAGTTTCAGGTCCAGAACCGAAGCCTCGGGCAATTGGCCTATGCGAATCAGCAGTTCGTTCAGATCGGAGGGCACAGATAGAGTCTCCCGCCACTGGTGCCATTGATAGCGGGCGGTTTCATGGCGGCTCACTTGAGGTGTGGCACCGGGGTTTTCGATATCAACAATCAACACGTACCCGGCATCGTTATTGCGAAAACGCTCAGGTTCCGGCGTACCGCTGTACCAGGTTCGTTCGTTTATTTGCTTAACGCCGTGCCAGTCGCCCAAGGCTAGGTAATCCAAATTAGCTGTGGTGGTTCTGTCGGGGGCGATGGGGTTGGTGGAATCAATTTCATCCGGCAGCAAGCCTTGAACGCTGCCGTGGGCCAAACCTATGCGAAGCAAATCGGGAGGGGTTCCCATTTCAGCAAATGGCTGGGTCAGGTCGCCATAGGTGTGTCGCTGGGTTAGAGGCGCAGACAACACTGCAATGCCCTGCTCCGGCAAGCATGTCACACCCGACTCAAGTGCCAGGTGAACGTTCGAAGGAATGGCGCCAAGGCGCTTTGCGCGAGTCCACACACTCTCGGCAAGTGCTGCATCGTGGTTGCCTGGCAGCATTACCCAAGGGCCAGCGAAACCTCTGGTGGCATTAAACACGCGTCTGATGGTGCGATCAGACACTGTTTGGGCATCGAACACATCGCCTGCAACCAATATCGCAGCGCACTGGTGTTCAGTGGCCAGCGCCGCCAGCCGCTCGATGGCTTCATATCGTGCTTCAACCAATGCCGCGCCATCTTCGGCGTCAAACCGGCTGTAGGTTCGGCCCATCTGCCAGTCTGCTGTATGTAAAAACTTTGGCACCTGCGTTCTCCTTGCCTCTTACCATTGCCAACCGCCAGCATGGTACACTTTATTCAACTCAACGGGGTGCCGGGCAAATGCCGGGCTGAGACCATACCCGCGGAACCTGATCCGGATTATGCCGGCGAAGGGATTGAGCACTCACCACCCTCGGTGGGGCCCGCGACATGGCTGCCAATTATGGCCACCCTTAACTTGTTGCGGAGGTTATACCACCATGCTCATCCGAGCGTTTGCACTGTTTCTGCTTGCTTTGGCCTTTGCGCCCGCACACGCCCAAAAGGCAGCCATCCTTACTGTGTATACCCACCCCTCTTTCGCCGCAGAATGGGGCCCGGGGCCAGCCGTTAAGGAAGCCTTTGAGCAAACCTGCAACTGCCAGATCAACTATGTGGTACTGGACAGCGGTGGTGACATTCTCCAACGCCTGCGCCTTGAGGGCAAAAGCACTCAGGCCGATGTGGTGCTGGGTCTGGACACCGCCACCATGGAAACAACCCGGCAAACAGGCTTGTTGGCAAACCACGAAACCGATCTTTCAGCCCTGAACCTGCCCATCAACTGGCAAGACCCGGTGTTTGTACCTTACGACTGGGGCTACTTTGCGTTCGTTTACGATACCGAACAACTGCCTAATCCACCAAAAAGTCTGGAAGCACTGATCGCTGCCCCTGACGACCTGAAGATCATCATCCAGGACCCTAGAACCAGCACCCCCGGCCTTGGATTGCTGCTCTGGATGCGCCATGTATACGGCGACCAGGCGGCCGAAAAATGGGCACAACTCAACGGCAAGATTCTCACCACAACCAAAAGCTGGAGCGACGGCTATTTCTCGCTGTTCATGAATGGCGAAGCGCCGATGATTCTTTCCTACAGCACCTCCCCGGCTTACCACATGGCCGTAGATAAAACAGATCGTTACCAGGCCGCTCAGTTCGAAGAGGGTCACTATCTGCAAGTTGAAGTGGCTGCCTTGGTTGATTCATCCGATCAGAAAAAACTCGGGCGTGAATTTCTCGACTTTATGCTGAGCGCGGATTTTCAAAGGCACATTCCACTTAAAAACGTGATGTACCCGGCTACCGATTTGGGCGATGAATTGCCGTCTGTTTTCGACAAGCTGATCCAGCCAGAGGAAGCGTTGTATTTTGACCCGAAAACGGTCAGCGATAACCGCCGCCAATGGATGAACGAATGGCTGGATGCCATGACACGCTAATCACAGACCATGAACAACCTCGCTAAGCGCCAGCAACACGGGTTACCTATGCCCTCGACACCCGGGCGGCCCGCACCTTTCAGTCGCCCCGGCTGGCAGCTCTGGCCCGGGCTTACGATCGCCAGTGCGCTGGTGCTGCTTTCGGTGGCGGGGCTGGGCGCGCTTATCTGGGAGGCTTCACTACCGGATATCAGCCAACTCTGGCAAAGCCGCTATTTGCGAACCGTGGTTACCTTTACGATTTGGCAGGCGTTTCTTTCTGTTTTACTCAGTCTTCTTGTGGCTATTCCGATTGCCAGAATCCTCGCCAGACAACCTGCGTTTCCGGGGCGTGCTGTTCTGCTTCGGTTGATGGAGCTGAGCCTGGTGCTCCCTTCGATTGTTGCGGTGTCTGGATTAGTTAGCGTGTACGGGCGCCAGGGTTGGCTCACTGGCTTTTCCAGCGACTGGCTTGGCGTTTCCTGGAACCTCTACGGCATCAACGGCATTGTGCTGGCCCATGTGTTTTTCAACGCGCCGTTGGCCGCACGGATTCTGTTGCAGGCCATTGAAGGCGCGCCGCCATCACAACTCAGGGTTGCCGCCCAGCTCGGGCTTGGCCGTTGGTGGTATTGGCGAGCGGTGGAGTGGCCTGCCATCAAGCCTGTCTTGCCTGGTGTTGCGGCGTTGGTATTCACATTGTGCTTTACCAGCTTTGCCATAGTGATGACCTTGGGCGGCGGCCCAGCGGCAACCACCATTGAAGTTGCCATCTATCAGTCTTTGCGATTCGAATTCGATTCCGGCCAGGCAGCACTTCTTGCCATGGTTCAACTTATTATTTGCGGGTTCCTCTGGTGGCTGGCAGCCCGCCGCGGGCTTACGGCTTCTCTACTGCCAGACAGGCGCGTTGCGTCGCACCGAACCAAAGCAGGCAGCTCCCTCCAAGCGCGCTTGGCAGATGGCACCGTCCTCGGATTGTTTGTGCTCTTTCTGGTAATGCCGCTTTTGGCCATTTTGACTAGAGGGCTACCCGGCATGGGCAGTGCTTTCTTCCCGCAAGGCAGCTTCTCGGTCAATCCAGCCTTACTTGACGCCACAGTGAGAAGCCTGGCAATCGCCCTGCCCGCCGGGTTGATGTCTGTATGCGCAGCCCTGCTGATTCTGGCTTCCGGAACAACGTCGAAGAGACCCGCTATCACCCGATTAACTGATGTAGCTGCGTATTTACCCCTAATTATTCCACCGCTGGTTCTCGGCACAGGCCTGTTTCTACTTTTCCGCCCTAGCCTTGGCAGCTCAAGTGAAGGGTTGGTGCTGGTTACGCTAATCAACGCGATGATGGCTCTGCCCTTTGTATTGCAGATGCTCAAAGGCCCACTGGGGAGCCTCGACTCCGCCAGCCGCCAGCAAGCAGATCAGCTTGGCGTGCTGGGCTGGTATCGCTGGCGATGGCTGCACTGGCCAAGAATGCGCAAGCCATTGGCTTTAGCCATGGCCTACGGCACAGGCTTATCGCTGGGCGACTTCGGGGTTATTGCGCTGTTCGGCACCCCGGGCCAACCTACCCTGCCAGTGTTGCTGTATCAGCAGCTTGGCAGTTACAGAATGGATGCCGCAGCCGCCACCGGGCTCTGGCTTGTGTTGCTTTTGCTCGTGCTGTTTAGCGTTTTTAACAGGTTGGGATCACCGTTACACAAAACCGGTTTGGCGACTACATCACCCAGACGTGTTCCGGAGCCTGAACATGCTTGAAGTAAGAAATCTGGTATTTGCATACCCGGATCAGGAATCTCCATGGAATTTTCATTTCACCGTGGAGCCAGGGCAGTGCATTGCGATTCACGGCGCCAGCGGATCGGGCAAGTCCACACTGATGAACCTGCTGGCAGGTTTTCTTGAACCACAATCCGGCGACATCCTTTGGCAGGACGAAAGCCTGCGCCAACGCGCACCCTGGCAACGACCAATCACTAGCGTGTTCCAGGAGCACAACCTGTTTGAACACCTCAATGTTGAGACGAATATTGGCCTTGGCATCCACCCGGGGCTAAAACTCACATCCGAGGATCAGCAGGCTATCGAACAGGGACTGGACAGCGTTGGTCTTGAAGGTTTTGGCAAGCGCTTACCCGGAGACCTTTCTGGAGGCCAGCGGCAGCGTGTAGCCTTATTACGGGCGTTGCTGCGCCAAAAGCCGATACTGCTTCTTGATGAACCACTTACGGGGTTGGACAGCGATGCGCGGCATCTTCTTCGACAATTGCTGCTAGAAGAGAAAGCTCGGGGTACACTCATTGTGCTGGCCAGCCATGATAAGGAAGACCGTAAGCTACTGGCAGATAGCGTTCACAGACTCTAAGCTAGTAAGCTAATAAACCAACCTTTGGAATTCTGACACCCGTGCCCAACAGTGCCAGTTCCCCGGAACATGAAAAGCCCTCATCGCATCACGGTCGGCCAGGATCTCTGGCGAGTGAGAATGGCTACCTGCTTGTTCAGGGCGATTGGACTCTGGCTGACTATAAAGCACTCAAGAAGCATATTGAGGCCAGTTCAGGCCAACAGTGGGCCGCAGAACGAATCGACCTGAAAGGTCTGGGGCAAGTTGATACAGCCGGTGCATCGCTTCTGGCCACCCTGCTGGGGCCGAACACTCTCATTGCGCTGACAAAACGGGATGACCACACCCCGACAACCCTGCCCCGGGAGCAACGTGCACTTCTGTATGCAGTGGCAGATGCAATGCGAGAAGAGCCACCCCCTGAGCCTGAAGGTCTTACGCCGGTTGTTGAGTTTCTCACCGAGACTGGCAAGAGAGTTGCGGCCGTTTGGCACCTGGCTTACTTGTTGTCCGGATTTGTTGGGCAGATTATCGCAACGCTGGTGGTTATTCTGCCGCGACCCAGTCGCTGGCGTGTCACACCGTTCGTCGCGGCGATTCAGAATACCGGGCTCAACGCACTTCCAATTGTTGCTCTGCTTACGTTTCTGGTTGGCGCCGTAGTCGCCTTCCTGGGCGCCACGGTTCTCAAAGATTTTGGCGCTACAATCTACACCGTCAATCTCGTCGCCTTCTCATTTTTCCGCGAGTTTGGCGTTTTACTTGCGGCCATTTTGCTTGCAGGCCGAACAGCCAGCGCCTTCACTGCCCAAATAGGCGCCATGAAGGTAAACGAAGAGTTGGATGCTATCCGCACCTTGGGGCTGGATCCGGTTGAATTACTCGTTATTCCACGAATTCTGGCCATGATGGTCAGCCTGCCTATTCTGACGTTTGTGGGCGTTATCGCCGGCTTGGTCGGCGGTGGCATGGTCTGCGCGCTTGCTCTCGATATTTCTCCCACTCAATTCATGGCGATTGTAGAACGTGACATTGCACTCAAGCACTTCCTTGTAGGCATGTCGAAAGCGCCAATTTTTGCTTTTTTGATCGCGGCCATTGGCTGCCTGGAAGGGTTCAAGGTTGGCGGCAGCGCTCAATCCGTTGGTATTCACACCACCTCCGCCGTGGTGCAGTCGATTTTTATGGTTATTCTTCTCGATGCGGTAGCTGCACTCTTCTTCATGGAAATGGGCTGGTAAACCATGGCAGAGCCAATCATTCACGAAACCAAAAGTCGCCCTGCGCCGGTTATTGAAGTGCGAGGGCTTGATAACCGGTTTGGCAGCCATGTTGTCCACAAAAACCTGGATCTGGATCTCGTCAAAGGCGAAATTCTGGGCGTTGTAGGCGGCTCAGGAACGGGTAAATCGGTACTCCTGAGAAGCATCGTAGGTTTACTTAAGCCTTCGGCTGGCCGTATACGGGTTTTTGGGAAAGATCTCGGTGAGCTCAGCGCAGTAGAACGTTCGAAAACCGAGCAACGGTTTGGCGTTTTGTTCCAAAGAGGCGCGCTGTTCACCTCGTTGAATCTCCTTCAGAATATTTCCTTGCCATTGATTGAGCACTGCGACCTGTCCCGCCCGGATGCAGAAGAGCTTGCCCGCATGAAGCTCGCCTTAACGGGCCTTCCGGCGAATTCTGCCCTTAAGTACCCATCGGAACTCTCTGGAGGCATGGTCAAGCGCGCTGCCTTGGCTCGGGCGCTGGCGATGGATCCGGAAGTTTTGTTCCTGGATGAACCAACTGCAGGGCTCGACCCTATTGGCGCGGCCGCGTTTGATAAGCTGATCGTTACCCTCCGGGATGCGTTAGGGCTGACTGTGTTTTTGGTCACCCACGATCTGGATACGCTGTATACAACCTGCGATCGAGTGGCGGTGCTGTCACAAAAGAAGGTTCTGGTGGCAGACACCATCGAAAACGTTGCCGCTACAGACGATGCATGGATTCAGGACTATTTTCAGGGCCCCCGCGGGCGGGCCGCCAGTTACGCATTTCGTGCTCTAGATACGAGCCGGTTACCGGAGTAAGAGGCTATGGAACCAAAAGCACACCATCTGATAATCGGGCTATTTACGCTCACCGCGGTGGTCGCGGCATTGTTGTTCGCATTGTGGCTGGCAAAATCCTCTGCAGATCGCGAGTGGTCGTACTACGAAATTGTATTCGATCAAGCGGTGGGTGGTCTCTCCAAGGGTAACCCGGTTCTTTATAGTGGCGTTGCCGTGGGCGATGTACTGGAGCTAAAACTGGATCTGGACAACCCTGGCCATGTGCGGGTTCTGGTTCGCGTCGAACAGACAGTTCCTGTACGGGAAAATACCCGCGCGGGTTTGGTGCTGGCCAACATTGCGGGCAGTATGAGCGTGCAGTTCAGCGGGGGCAGCAAAGATAGCCCGGTGCTGATTGGCACCCGAACCAATCCGGCGCAGATTACCGCCGAACCTTCAGCGTTTAAAAGCTTACTGACCAATGGTGAAGCAATACTGACCAAGGCGGAACAACTGCTTACCAGCGCAAACACGCTGCTTTCGAACGAAAACACCGAGAACCTGACAGCGATTTTCCGCAACACCCGCGAAGCCAGTGAATCCTTGTTAGGCAGCCGTGAACAGTTGGTGGCCCTGCTAGCACGGATGGATGATGCAAGTCAGCGTGCTGCTGAAGCCGCACTGAAGGTGTCCAGGGTGTCGGATAACGCCAACGCTCTGTTGCAGAATGAAGCAAAATCGGTGCTAACCAGTATGAACTCAGCCATGACCCGAGTTCAGGAAGCGGTTGTGCGTATCGACGATTTAACCAAAAAGAACGAAGGCGCTCTGGATTCAGGGCTCCAGGGAATGGGCGAACTAGCGCCTGCACTTAGAGAACTTCGTGGCACCTTGAGAAACCTGAACCAATTTACCCGCCGTCTGGAAGAAGACCCCAGGGGTACTCTCTTAGGTGCCCCAACAATCAAGGAGGTGTCCCGGTGAGCCGTTCAGTTATACAGAAGTTTAAGGCTGCGGGTATCGCGTTGGCGATTTCAGGCTCAATGGCCGCTTGTACGGTATTTCCTGTACCAGAAGCGCCGAGGGTTATGGTCTTTCCCACCCCTCATACACTCAACGGCAACACCGCCAGCAGGTCTGAAAGCCTGCGAATTGATACCCCGATGGCATCCGACCCATACAACAGCTCGCGGATTCTGGCAAAACCTCTTCCGTGGGAGTTCAGGGTGTATGGGGGAGTGCGATGGCGAGATACGGTACCGATCTTAGTGAGGGACATGCTGGCAGGTGCATTCAGGGCCAGCGCAAGCTTTCAGCATGTGGTCATGGACCCTGCTCCAGGCAGTGCAGATTTAAGCCTCTCAACAGAAATCAACGCCTTCCATGCGATCAATCAGGGTGACAGCGCTCGGGTAACCCTATCGGTATATGGGCAGTTGGTTGATAACCGGTCACAGGCAATTCTGTGCTCAAACAGCTTCACTGTATCTACACCGGCTGAAGACACGAGCATTGAGGCAGTGGTACTAGCCTTTGGTAACGCGGGAGAGCAGCTTGCAAATGAGCTAATTGCCTGGGCAACAAACTGCAACGCCAACCCGAGCTAGTCGTTCTCAGGGAACAGATCTGGCCACGCAGCTTTGATATACAGCCCCATAGACCAGAGGGTTAATATGGCGGCGATATACAACAGCCCCACGGCAATATCTGAGAGCAGCTGGCCAGGGGGGAATGCCAGCAAGCCAACAATCGACGCCATCTGCGCAGTGGTTTTAATCTTGCCGATATAAGACACAGCAACACTTGCCCGGCTGCCGATTTCAGCCATCCATTCCCGCAAGGCGGAAATCACAATTTCACGGCAAATAATCACCGTGGCTGGAATGGTCAGCAAAATTGCCGAGTATTCCTGAATCAACATCGCCAATGCCACTGCTACCATCAATTTATCAGCAACCGGGTCGAGAAACGCGCCGAACGGCGTGCTCTGGTTAAGCTTGCGGGCAAGATAACCATCCAACCAGTCCGTTGCCGCAGCCAGCGCAAAAATTGCTGCACTGACCATATAGCTCCAATGCATGGGAAGATAAAACACCGCCACAAAGACCGGAATCATGATGATGCGGGAGAGTGTGAGCAGGTTCGGTAAATTCATACGGTTATTACTCGTCATGCAATGCTGCGTATATGTTTTCAGCCAATGATTTGCTGATGCCCTGAACCTTGGTCATCTCATCAACACTGGCTTTGCGTAGTTCCTGTATACCACCAAAATACCGAATCAGCTCCCGGCGCCTTTTGGGGCCAACTCCTTCAATACCTTCCAGGGTAGACTGGCGGCGCTTCTTGTCGCGCCCTTTACGGTGCCCGGTAATCGCAAAACGGTGGGATTCATCCCGTATGTGCTGGATCAGGTGCAGCGCCGGAGAATCGGCAGGTACACGGAACACATCACCGGTCATCGCATCGATCAACTGCTCCATACCTGCGCGCCGGGTTACGCCCTTGGCCACACCGATAAGGGGGATGTCAGAAACCCCAAGCTCATCAAATACTTCCCGGGCAATGCCTAACTGCCCCTTGCCACCATCAATAAACACGAGATCCGGGCGCTTGCCCTCACCTGCCACCATGCGGCGATACCGACGGGTCAACACCTGGCGCATGGCATCGTAATCATCTCCTGCCTTCACGCCTTCAATATTATACAGCCGATAGTCGCTTTTTAGGGGGCCATTCTCATCGAAAACAACACAGGATGCGACTGTGTGTTCGCCGTGGCTGTGGCTGATATCAAAACATTCCATTCGCGACGGCGTTTCCGCCAGTTCCAGCATGTCTCGTAGTGCCAGCAAACGACGGTAAACGGTTTCCTTGCTGGCGATATGGGTAAGCAGTGTTTGCCGGGCATTGGTCATTGCCAGTTCCAGCCATCGCCGGCGCTCTCCGCGAACATTACCACGAATGCGGGTCTCCCGATTGGCTGCATCGGAAAGCGCTTGAGCCAGCAATTCCTGTCCATCAACTTCCACCGGAACCAACACGTCTTTGGGGATTTCCCGGCGCGTGTTGCCCCCGAAATAATACTGGCCGAGGAATGCGCTTAACAGCTCGCCTTCTGACTGCTCGAGAGAATAGCGGGGAAAGTAATCCTTGGTACCCAAAACCCGGCCGCCACGGACGATAATGACCACAACACACACAACGCCAGCATCCTGCGCAATGGCAACCACATCCGCGTCTCCGCCTTCGCCATCCACCGATTGCTGTTCCTGTACATGGCGCAGATGATTGATCTGGTCACGGTAGGCTGCAGCCTTTTCGAACTCGAGGCCTTTGGCAGCCGATTCCATGGCGTCCATCAAATCACGAATAATGACCGGGTTCTTGCCTTCGAGAAACATGGTGGCATGACGGATGTCCTGCAGATAGTCCTCTGGCGAAATATACCCCACACACGGCGCCGTACACCGGTTGATCTGATACTGAAGGCAGGGGCGCGATCTGTTCTGAAAATAGCTTTCACTACATGACCTTATACGGAAAACCTTTTGTAATACATTAAGGCTCTCCTTGACCGCGCCGGAGCTGGGAAATGGCCCGTACCAGGTGCCACCACCCTTTTTTGTGCGCCCGCGCCGAAAAGTCAGCGAGGGGTAATCACTGTGGGCAGACACATAGATATAAGGGTAAGACTTATCATCCCGCAGCAGGATGTTGTAAGGCGGGCGCAGAGACTTGATAAGGTTCTGCTCTAATAACAGAGCCTCTGTTTCGCTGCCGGTAATAGTGACTTCTATGGAGGCGATCTTCGCGACCAAGGCTTCCGTTTTGGGCGCCAGGCCGGTTTTTCTGAAATAGCTGCTAACGCGCTTTTTCAGATTACCGGCTTTGCCGACATACAGAACAGCGCCGGCATCGTCATACATTCGATAGACGCCGGGCCGTTCGGTTAGCTGTTTCAGGAAGTGCTTGCTATCAAACCCTTCGCTGTTCTCACCGGAGGGGTCAGACCTTGTGGGCATCGAGCAACCCAAGCCTTACTGCCATCAGGGCCAACTCAACGTCGCTGGAGATCTCCAGCTTTTCAAAAATCCGATAACGGTAGCTGTTAACGGTTTTCGGGCTAAGGCAGAGTTTGTCTGAAATATCCTGCACCTTCTGGCAGTCCACGACCATCATGGCTATCTGCATCTCGCGCTCAGACAGACGATCAAACAGCGATAGTTCGCCCTCTTCTTCCTTGTCGCCACCTAATTGCTTCAGGGCCATTTTCTGGGCGATTTCGGGGCTGATATAGCGCTGACCAGAATGAGCCATACGAATAGCGCGAACCATTTCCCGAATATCCGCACCTTTGGTGATGTAGGCGGAGGCACCGCTTTGCATTACGCGGGCTGGATAGGGATCGTCTGCGCAGGCAGTTACCACGATCACTCGGATAGTGTCGTCGATTCTCAGAATGCGTCGGGTAGCTTCCAAGCCTCCAATGCCTGGCATCCGAATGTCCATTAATACGATATCCGGGCGTTCTTTACGCACGAAGTCGATGGCGTCTTCTCCGGATGGGGACTGGCCAATAACATCTATATCGGGATCGTCCGCGAGCATCCGGGTTATCCCGGAACGAACCAGCTCATGGTCATCTACAACCAATACCCTGATCAAATTTCACCTCGCAAACCGCTTCAAAGAACTGCGCGATTGTACCGGTTACGGTCGCCCCCGGGTAGGTGCAAACCGAAATACTCTTTGAGGCTGAGTGCTCATTCCGGTACGCCAAGCCCGGCAGTGTTCTCTACCGGATCAAACCACACCACCAGATCACCCTCCTTGATAGCAGCCTGTACGCGGCTCAGTTCTGCCATGGGGTTTTCGTTATCGTTTAGACCATGGTAGCGAGTACAGTACTCTTCTGCCAAGCCAAGCAATTGATCCTCCG
Source organism: Marinobacter sediminicola (assembly GCF_031157525.1). Classification (GTDB taxonomy): domain Bacteria; phylum Pseudomonadota; class Gammaproteobacteria; order Pseudomonadales; family Oleiphilaceae; genus Marinobacter; species Marinobacter sediminicola. Next base: position 238,168 of record NZ_JAVIXR010000004.1, on the reverse strand, counting down.
TTAACAACTCATTGTCTACAATGAACTTTTCCTCACGGGGATCGGATTGTGGCTGGTGCCCGGCTTCATGATTCATAGTATCTCCTGTTGAGGCCACTATACCCACTTTCAAAATTCGGATCGATTCTCTATCATCCTTCACTTTCAGAACGTTTGGATGCTAATGAACTCTCTGGTTTTTCGCCTAACACTGCCCATTCTTTTTGGCTACCTCCCGCTTGGCATGGCTTTCGGGGTACTGTTCACAACCCAGCTGGACTATGCATGGTGGGCAGCACCACTGATGGGCGTAGTCATCTACGCTGGTGCCGGCCAGATTCTTGCAGTCAGCCTTTTAGCGGCCAGCGCCGGTTTGCTGGAAGTATTCATCGCGATGTTTGTACTCAATGCCCGCCATCTTTTCTATGGCCTGTCTCTGCTCGGGCAGTTCCGACGGGCAGGCTGGCGCAAGCTCTATCTGATTTTTGGTCTGACCGATGAGACCTACTCACTACTTACAAGCCGCCCGCGCTCACAGGACACACTAAAGGAACTGGACATTGATTTCCGAATAACGGCATTCAATCAGGTTTACTGGGTCATTGGCTGCATTCTTGGCGCTCTTCTGGGCCGAAACGTGGCGTTTGACAGCACAGGTATCGAATTTGCCCTTGTTGCACTGTTCATTGTGCTCACAATTGAACAGCTCAAGGCACTGGGGGATGCGTTCCCGGTATGGGTTGGCGCAGCGGCGGCAGGGGTAGCCATGATAGTACTGCCACCTGCACACCAACTCATTGGCGCCATTGCGATAGTGACCGCGGTACTTTTACTCCAGTATCGCAACCTGCGTGCCAAGCCTGCTGCGGAAGGCCACAGCCATGTCTGATACCGTTTATCTCACAGCCTTCATTGCGGTTGCTGCCGCTGCGACCTTCGCAACGAGAATCATCCCGTTTCTGTTTTTCGAACGCCATACCGAGCACCCTCTCGTAAAGCACCTTGGGCGCTTCCTGCCTGCGGCAGTTATGGCGTTGTTGGCTACGGTATTTTTACAGCGTTCGGCTGATTGGGATGCTGCTTTACCCGGATTTGATGCAATTCTTGCGGGAACTCTAGTAGTAATCGTTCATCTGTGGCGACGCAATGCCCTGCTCTCTATTGCTGCAGGCACAGCAACCTATATGGTGATACGCCAGTCGGGGCTATTGGAATCCGGGGTTATTGGCTGAGGCTTTGCTTCAGCGCGGGCCTTCCACATTGGCAACCAGCCTTGAATCTTTCAAAGCTGCGGTGCGGTGTTTGACCACGCCTTTGTATTCAGAGCTCTGAATCATTGCCATGAACGCATCGATTGACGGATAACGCACAAGCAACACTTGATCCCAAGACTCATCGGGCGGAGCAATAAGAGAACCAACACTACGACCAGACCAGATAACCTCAGCGCCCACGGCGCTCACGCAAGCGGCCGCTTCTTTCATATACTGTTGATACGCTTCGCGCCCACTGCACTCGCCAGAATCATCGGAGTAATCTGCTTTATCGCGAAACCGTAGCAAGTTGAGCATTACGACAGGCTGGTCTTTTGGAGTGTCTGCCAAAACTTTCTGCAGCTGTTCCGGCGCGGGATTAACGACGTTCATGCCTGAGCCCTTTGTATTATAGGTTTTGCCATACTATAGCCCACCCGTTAGAGGCTTCGGCAAGCGATTTCATTAACGTTCCTTCAGATCTATCATGGAACCTTCACTCTCCAGCTTACTGGCCGCTCTACAATGGACCTGATCAACCTGTTTCAGCAAACTCTTGCAACCACTCTCCCGGTTTTCGCTATGGTTTTTATCGGGCTTGGGTTGCGCCGCATCGGCTGGATAGACGACGTCTTTGTGCACACTGCATCAGCACTGGTTTTCAAAGCCACGCTACCAACGCTTGTGTTTCTCAGCATCATAAAGGCAGATCTAAGCACCTCCCTTAACCTTGGCCTTCTCGTTTTCTACCTGTTTGCAACACTTACCAGTTTCACACTTGCATGGCTTTGGGCACGCTGGCGCGTACCCCATGCTGATCGGGGCGTATACGTGCAGGGTGCTTTCAGGGGTAACTGCGGCATCGTCGGGCTTGCATTGGCGGCAAACCTTTACGGAGACTTCGGGCTCTCTGCTGGTAGTATTTTGCTGGGCGTAGTGATCCTTTCTTACAATGCACTTTCGGTGATTGTGCTTACTGCATACCAGGCAGGAGAGTCTCCGGAGTGGCGCCGCATCCTCAAGGACATACTTCGCAATCCTCTTATACTTTCCGTATTTGCAGCTGTTCCTGTGGCCTGGCTTAATCTTCAATTGCCGGAATGGATTCTTACCAGTGGCGACTATTTTGCATCGCTTACCCTTCCACTGGCCTTGTTGTGCATCGGCGCAACGGTATCCTTCAGCGCCCTTCGCAATGACAGCTCAACGGCATTTAGTTCATCCCTGATGAAGATGGTGTTCTTGCCAGCCCTGTGTACCGGCGCAGCCTGGGCATCAGGTTTCTCCGGGCCTGAGCTGGGGCTGCTATTTCTGTTCTTTGCCAGTCCGACAGCAGCTGCAAGCTTTGTGATGGCCAAGGCGCTTGGCGGCAATGACCGATTGGCGGCGAACATCATTGCAATAACCACACTGATGGCAAGCGTCACCGTAACCTTGGGGGTATTTGTCCTGAAGGGCGCTGGCCTGATATAAACATCTGTCTACGCTCGAACCTCCAATAACCAATCAGAGCCTCCAATGACTGACGGAAAGCCGTATTCCCAAGCCTGCGAGAACAACAAACAAGTTATTCTCGAAAAGATTGCCACTGTGTTCAACGAGCCTGGAACCCTATTGGAGATTGGCACAGGTACCGGGCAACATGCGGTTCATTTTGCCCAGCACCTTCCGCACCTTCTATGGCAGCCCAGCGACCACCCAAGTAACGCTCAGCTGTGTATGCCTTGGCTGGAAGATGCGAACCTGCCCAACATCAACACCCCCTTGCCTCTGGATGTCAGCGCGCCTGACTGGCGACTCCCGCCAATCAATGGTGTTTTCTCTGCCAACACAGCACACATCATGCCCTGGCCTGAGGTTGAAGCAATGTTCCGGGGCGTGGCTGCCATTCTCGATGCGGGCGAAGCCTTCTGCCTGTACGGGCCTTTCAACTACGGAGGCCAATTCACAAGCCCCAGCAACCGGCAGTTTGATACTCATCTGAAACAGCGAAACCCTGAAATGGGTATTCGGGATATGGATGACCTCAAACGAACCGGCAATGCGATCGGGCTGGTTCTGGAATCCGACTTCGAAATGCCGGCCAACAACCGGTTGCTGGTCTGGAGGCGATGCTAGCATCGGGGCCGGCCTCAGTAAGCACCCTCGCTGTATATCAGCTCATAGCTGTGGCTATAAATCTCCACAATGTTACCAAACGGGTCTTCCATATAGATCATGCGGTAAGGCTTTTCGCCGGGGTAGTAGTACCGCGGCTTTTCCATTCGCTTCTTGCCACCCGCCGCAACAATTCGATCAGCCAATTCTTCAAGATTCGGATCCTGCACACAGAAATGGAAAATGCCGGTTTTCCAATATTCAAAGTTATCTTCCGGGTTAGTCTGATTTCTGAATTGGAACACCTCTACCCCAATCCTGTCACCGGTCGACATATGAGCAATTCGAAAACTCCCCCAACCTTTCCCGAACACTTCTGTGCACATTTCACCAATGGGGCTGTCATCCTCGACGATTTCAGTCGGTTCCATGATCAGATACCAACCCATCACCTCGGTATAAAATTTGACCGCTTCTTCCAGGTTGGGGACTGAAAGCCCAATGTGTGAAAAGTTTCTTGGATATACGTTATTCATGCTCTGCTCTCCTGTTTAAACCTCGCATTAGATTACAAACGCAGAGTGATTACGTAAAATTATCATCTGCCATCATGATGAGTACAAACTATAATGATCAACACGACATGGCTAAGAAGTTTCTGCAGCTTGGTTGAAACAGGCCACTTCACTCGCACCGCTGAGCGCCTCCACATGACCCAATCTGGCGTCAGTCAGCATATACGGAAGCTGGAGGATCAATTAGGAGTGGCGCTACTTCTACGGGAAGGTAAGCAGTTTTCACTCACAGATGCAGGTGAACGCCTTTACGCTGAAGGGCGAACACTCATTCAGGCGCTGTCGAGCCTTGATCAAAGAATAGCGGAGGACCCCCCATACAAAGGGCTGGTCAGGGTGATGTCGCCTGGAAGCGTAGGCCTAAAGCTTTACCCGCACCTTCTTGGGTTGCAGAGCCAGCATTCTGAACTGGTCATTGATTACCGGTTTGCCCCCAACAAAGATGTTGAAAAGACTATTGCGGACTATAAATCCGATATTGGATTCATGACCAGCGCGCCAACCCTTGAAAAAGTAAGCTGCCAAGCAATTGCACATGAATCCTTGCTGCTGGTCACGCCTGCAAATGTTGTTGACCCAAGCTGGGAAGCATTAACACAGCTAGGCTTTATCGATCACCCTGATGGCGCTCATCATGCCAGCATGCTACTTAGCGCGAACTTCCCCCAGTTTCAACACAGCAACCTGTTCAAAAAGAAAGGCTTCTCGAACCAGATTGGCTTGATCCTGGAACCAGTGAGCTTGGGATTAGGATTTACCGTATTGCCTGCGCATGCTGTTGAGGCCTTCAATCGGCCAAATTCCATCAAAAGCCATCAATTGCCGCAACCAGTCAGTGAGACTCTGTACCTTGTAGTTCGGCGCGAGCAGTCTTTGCCGAATAGAATGAATACAGTGATTGCAGAGGCAAGAAAGTGGCTTTGAGACGCCCAAAAAAAAACCCAGCACTTCTGCTGGGGTTCAGTATTGGCGGAGAGAGAGGGATTCGAACCCTCGATACGCTATTAACGTATACACACTTTCCAGGCGTGCGCCTTCAGCCACTCGGCCACCTCTCCAATAACCTGTTTCAAATCAGCAATATCGTCGCTCATTTGAGGGCGCAAACTTTAATGGTTTTAGGGGCGCTTGGCAACTCCCTTACGATAAATCCCGGCAAAATTTCCAGTTTGCACCAATAATAGGCAGTAACGTGCTCACTATTCACGTTAGGAGTATCATGGCATTTCCAATCTGTTCATTATGTTAACCAAGCTTGGGGGCTATCCATGCTAATGAAACCCGACCAATCCATTCTTCTGCTGGTAGATATTCAGGAGAAGCTGATGCCAGCCATTGCCTACGGCCAGGATGTAGTAGACAGGTGCACAACCCTTGCAACCGTTGCAGGGCTTTTGAACATACCCGTTGTAGGTACCGAACAGCTGCCGGAAAAGCTGGGGCCTAACGTGGAAGCCATCAAAGAACTTTGCCACCATACTCTTGCAAAGTACCACTTTGACGCCTGCCCCGACGGATTAGTGGAAAGCCTACCCGAAGGCCGGCAGCATATTATTATTGCTGGCTGCGAAACCCATGTGTGCATGATGCAAACGGCTCTCAGCCTGATTGATGCCGGATACAAGGTATGGGTTGTTGCTGACGCAACGGGCTCGCGGAATGAATTTGATCGGGACGTGGCGCTTGATCGGCTCAGTGCGAGCGGTGCTCGTATTGTCACGGTCGAGATGGTCGCGTTTGAATGGATGGGGCACTGCAAGCACCCCGCCTTCCGTGATATTCAAGCGTTAATCAAATAGCCGCAAACCCGCCCATCCACCCGTAGTTTTGCGTCGTAATGAACGTCTCGACTTTTATTAAAGAGGCACAAAATGCTGAATATGGATTTTGGCCGCAAGGTTGTCATCCGCACTGGTGAACAAGAGTGGTCTCCCAGCCCCGCAGGGGGCGTGGTCAGAAAGCCGCTTGCCCGAGAGGAGGCAGAAAGAGGCCACGCAACCAGTATTGTACGCTACGACCCGGGCGCTTCATTCAGCCGGCACGAGCATCCTCTCGGTGAAGAAATACTGGTCCTGGAAGGCATATTTTCCGACGAAAACGGTGACTACCCTGCCGGCACATACCTACGTAACCCACCCGGAAGTGGACACGCGCCATTCAGTCAGTTGGGCTGCACGCTGCTGGTAAAGCTGCACCAGTTTAATGAACGGGATCTTAAAACAGTGCAGATTGATACAAAAAATACCGACTGGCTACCAGGAATCGGCGGCCTTGAAGTAATGCCACTGCATGAATTTGAGCACGAGCATGTGGCACTTGTTAAGTGGCCAGCCAATGAGAAGTTTCAGCCCCACAGACATTTCGGAGGCGAAGAGATATTCGTTATTTCTGGTGAGTTTTGTGATGACCATGGGCGCTATCCACAGGGTACATGGATGCGAAGCCCTCACATGAGCCAGCACCACCCTTTTGTGGAGCATGAAACAATTATCTGGGTAAAGACCGGCCACCTGCCCATTGATTGAGTGTGATCCAACAGTGCTGTGCACTACTCGGTTTCGGTGACTCTGGCATCCCCTCGACTTAACCAGAACACCATCAGCAACCCGTGGATTACCAGGAACGGTACAGCAACCATCACAAGCGCAGACCAGCCAACCCATGAAAGTATGACACCGGCCGATAGAGCCGCAGTGGCCTGGGAGCCGAACACGAACACATCATTCAGACCTTGAACCCTGAACCGTTCGGCATCTGTATAGCCCCTCGGCAACAGTGTAGTGCCACCCACAAACAGAAAGTTCCAGCCAATACCCAATAGCACCAACGCCGAAAGGTAGTGGTGAAACTCAATGCCGCTGGCGGCCAGAACAATACACCCAAGATAGGCAAGAAGCCCTGCTGCCATCATAAGCGGTATACCGACAACCCGCGTGAGCCAACCACTGATGAGCGATGGTAAATACATGGCCATGATGTGCAACTGAATTACACGCTTGGCATCGTCCAGATCATGCCCCGCCATTTCCGTCATGCTGAGTGGCGTTGCCGTCATGATAAAACTCATCACGGCATAGCCAATCGCCGCACCGCTGATCGCTACCCAAACCAAAGGGTTGGCGAGAATGTCTTTCATTGGGCGGCCGCCGCCGTTGGCATGAACAGGCCTTACCAGTTCACTCTTCGCACGATAACCCAGGCTCAGTATTACAAGCGCTGCAAACTGGACACCCGCCAGCGCGAGCCAGCTTGTGAAAAAAGGATGATCCGTTCCGCCCTCACTGCCTAGTGCCGCAATCTCAGGCCCAAGCCAGGCTGCAATAAGCCCGCCAAGCAAAACCCGTGAAGCAGCTGACCCAGCCATGCTGGCAGGCACTGATTCCATCGCAGCGAAGCGATACTGGTGCACCACTGCCAGCCCCGTCCCACCAACCACGGCCGCCAGACAAAGCAACGGGAACAGGGCCAGCCAAGATGCCAGAGCACCCAGGATGCCCGCCAGCATCCCCATGGACGTTCCAAGCAGCATTACGCGCTTGCGCCCCAGGCGCTCCATCAACCAGGTGGCTGGTTTGATGGCGAGTACAGTACCCACCACCACCAATCCGACAGGCAGGGTTGCGTACTCCGGGGCCGGCGCCAGAAGGCGCCCCTGAATGCTTCCGATAAACACAATAAAGGGCGCCGTGCACATGGCCAATGCCTGCGCAGCTACCAGTACCCATACGTTGAAGGGCATCGCTTATTTTTTCCTGTAAATGATTCCGGGGTGGCACTGAACCATTTCGTAAAGATCGGGCAAGCCATTGAGGGATTCAGACGCACCCAAAATCAAATACCCCCCGGGATTAAGGGTGGCGTGTATGCGGGTCAGGATATCTTTCTTATGATCGGCAGAGAAATAGATCAACACGTTACGACACATCACAATGTCGAATTTGCCCAGCATATACCGCTCAAGGAGGTTCAGTTCTTTGAACTCCACCATGCTTTTGATTTCGGGCCGAATCTGCCAGCCGCCGTTGGTGGACGGTGTAAAAAACGCTCTCTGACGTTCTGGCGACAATCCTCTGCCAATAGCGATCATCTCGTACTCACCCCGGCGGGCGACTTCAAGCACGCTTTTGGAGATGTCTGTCGCAGTCACCTTCACATTGCGCAATTTCCCGGGCTTCTGACGCCGAAACTCGTCCACAATCATCCCAACCGAGTAAGGTTCCTGACCTGTAGAACAGGCAGCTGACCAGATTCTCAATGGGGTTGCCGGGGAGCGCTCGGCAAACTCGGGGAGCAGTTGTTCCTGAAGGATACGGAACGGGTGGTTATCACGAAACCATAGGGTTTCGTTGGTGGTCATTGCATCAATGACCACTTCTCTGAGACTTGCCCTACCGGACTTTTTCAAAAGCCCGAGCAGATCACCCAGAGAATTCAAATCATTCTCTTCCAGTATCCGCCGCAAACGGCTTTTCACCAGGTACTGCTTGTTTTCGCCCAGCAAAATACCACACGCATCCTGCAGGAACGACTTGAAGGCTTCATATTCCTGTGGGGTAATTTCTGCTTTCATTGGATCTCAGTTCTGTATGAATTACCTGTCGAAAAAGCCTCAGCCCTGATCTAACACTTCCATGACCCGCCCCGCCAACTCATCCGGGCTGAACTTTGCCATGAAATCATCAGCTCCGACTTTCTTAACCATCGCCTTGTTGAATACACCACTCAGTGAAGTATGGAGCATAACAAAGAGCCCACTGAGTGCGGGATCACTTTTGATTCGTGTAACCAGTGTATACCCGTCCATTTCGGGCATTTCTACATCCGAGATAGTCAATGAAAAATGATCGGTTGCCTTGGAGCCATCCGCTGTCACTTCCTTGAGATATTCGAGAGCCTGCTTCCCGTCGTTTCTCAAAACCACTTCCATGCCGATGGCTGTAAGGCAACGCTCAATTTGCCGGCGCGCAACAGCAGAGTCATCCACCACAAGAATTGGCAGGTGTCCGGCTTCTCTTTCCGCGCTCTTGTTCCGAACCGCCTCCGTCACATCGTCACTAATCGGAGACACCTCAGAAAGAATCTTCTCTACATCTATGATTTCTGCCAACTTATCATCAATCTTGGTAACAGCTGTAAGGTAGATATCCTTCCCTGCCCCTTTTGGAGGAGGAAGAATATCTTCCCAATTCATGTTCAGTATTCGGTCGACACCAGTGACCAAAAACCCCTGGGTTTTGCGATTGTACTCAGTGATGATCACAAAGCTATTGGGCAAGTCCTCCTGAGGTATCCCTGGCAAACCAATAGCCATCCCAAGATCAATAACCGGAATGGTCTCGCCCCGCGTATGTGCCACACCGCGAACCACTGCACGGCTGTTAGGCATGGAATACAGCTTGGGGCACTGCAGTACTTCCTTCACCTTGAACACGTTGATGCCGTATATCTGGCGGCCGCGCAACCGAAACAGTAGGAGCTCAAGGCGGTTCTGCCCGACCAACTGCGTGCGCTGATTTACACTGTCCAATACCCCTGCCATCGCAGTCTCCCCTGGCCGGCCTGTATCACCGGCATACATTTTGCTTTCTATTATGTTGAGTTGTCAGAGCGACGCAATAACGTCGCCTGCAAGCGGTTAGGCCTGTTTAACGGCCGGAAAGCCGCAATCCTTAGGCATTCTCAGTGGTATTTGCCGTATTACTGACAGCATAGGACAAACCAGCAGATATGCGCACCCAGCTTTTAGTATGGACCATTCTCGTAGCGGCGGTTGCAAGCCCGGCACAGGCGAAAACAACCGCCGACGAGATACGCGAAGCAACAACAGCACTTCTCGAGACCTTTGCCGCAGCGCAAGCCGGGAGGGGCTATAACGTCACCTTCGAAACCGGCAACATTGACAGCAGGCTGGCGCTGGCCCCCTGCTCTGCAGATCTGGCTATAGAGTTCACTGGCGACCCATGGAAAAGCGAGCACCCCTCAGTTCAGATAGCCTGCGCCGGCGAACGCCCCTGGCGTATGTTTGTAACGACTACGGTTTCCATCAACGGCCCTGCACTGGTCGCTGCCCGCCCGTTCGGAAGAGGTGAGCGCGTAACGGGTAATATGCTTGAAACCCGATCTGTTGTGGTTAATGCCAGCCGACGGGGAATAATAACCGATTCACAAATGGTTGAAGGTATGATCGTACGCCGACCCGTGAATGCCGGATCGGTGCTCACCCCGGACCTTCTCGACGCACCGAACGCTGTCAGCCGGGGCGACCATGTTATCATTACCGCCCGCCGCGGGGCCTTTTCAGTGCGCTCCCGCGGTAAGGCTCTGGCCAATGCGTCGGTGGGCGAACAGGTACTTATAGAAAACCTTGGCTCATCTCGCACGGTAAAAGCGAACGTAACAGCCCCCGGCCATGTAGAAGTGCCAATGTAGCGCCCCATGGCAAACTCTTTCCGCCGGCAGGTTTATGCCGGCGTGGCTCCCTGCCCGGGACGGCATCAGAAGTGTGACAAAATGTTAACAAGATTCGATAAATTGATCCTAAAGTATATCGGCCACTAGCCGTTAAATGGATATAAACCAGAGTCAGCCCACACAAGGTGTGGCTTAACCGTAAAGCAGGTATTGATATGTCAGTTGACTTAAATGGAATTGGCCAAGGCCAGGTCAACACCCAGAGAACCACGGCCGATAAGTCCGCCAACACCCAGAGCGCCAAGCAAGCCGCTCCCGAGCAGGCTAATGCCAAAGCTCAGAGCGCCCGCGGCGAAAACGTGAATCTGAGCAGCCAGGCCAGGAACCTCAAGCAGCTGGAACAGAAGCTGGGGGACTACCCTGAAATGGACGATGAGCGAATTGAGCAGATTCGTTCAGCCTTGGAAAACGGCACTTATAAAATCGATGCAGAAAAGCTGGCCCAGAAAATGCTTGATATGGATAAAAGCATTTTTGGGTGAGTAAATCATGGCTGCAATTGATAATCTGAAGAATCTCCTTTCGCTGGATATCCGTCAGCTTGAAACCCTGGCGGACATCCTGAAGAACGAAAAAACCTGCCTGTCCGACTCCGATACCAAAGCACTCGATACTCTGACTCGAGAAAAAAACGCAGTTTTGGGAGACATTCGCGAGCGTGCAAAGCAAAAAATCCGCACGCTTGTAGCAATGGGGTTTCGGCCAGACTCTGGTGACCCTTCCCGCTTTATTCGCAGTGCCGGGCTTGATGAGCTTTACGCCCTTTGGCAAGAAGCCGATTCAAAGCTTCGGGAGTGCCATATTCTTAATGAGAACAACGGGCGCATTATAAACCATCTTCAAAAACGCCTTACCCGGCTTACAGACATATTCCGGGGCGCTTCTGGCCAGCAAAAACTTTATGGTGCAAAGGGCCAGCAAACAACCGTATCAAACCGAACGGTACTTGCCAGCGCCTGATTATCGCGTATAGATAGTCATGCTCGAATCAGGGTGAAAACTGATGTCCTGAATACTGACGTTGCCCATGGATGGGCTACCTCCACCGCTGACCCGAATATTGTCCATTCGAATCTCTTCAATGCGCTCCGGAAATGCCATGGTTACCCGGCCATTTTCAGCCACCGTGTAGCGCGGCTCCCCGTCGCGATAATGGACGCCGGTGATCGTAAGGTCTGAGTCCAGAACGTTGAGTACCGGAAAAAACACATTGGCTGTGAGTTTCATACCCTCTATGACATCAGGCTCCACTTGACCTGCGCCCTCGTCAGAACCAGAGCCGCCAGCCATACCACTAACAATCTCAACCCGATCAAATAAAGAGCTGTTGCCCTGCCCGGCAACGGCAGACAGCTCATCCTCTGTCAGCGGCGACATTCCAGCCGCATCAAATAACTCACCGGCTTCTGCTGCCTGAGCTGCATTCGCGTTGTTGCTCGCTGCAAATGTCACCAATGGCTGAAATGGAAGCGTTGCCATGGTAACCATGGCCGCCGCACTGCGATAACGGGACTGATGCTTCAACACACGGCCGAGCTCTTTCTCGGTTATCCAGCCTGCCGCAATGAACACCTCACCCAGACGCACGCCACTCTCACGCTGTAATCTGAGACCCTCGTCAACCTGACTCTCAGACAAATAACCGCGATTGACCAGCAGTCGCCCGAGTCGTGATTTTTCCTCAAACCCTTTATGGAATCTCACTAAGCCTCTCCCATTTCCCACAGTGATTACCGTACAACGCGACCCGGTGAGTATGTTACTGCTTAACTACCATCAAAATATTAGCTGACAACCGCACATTCTGCGCGGGCGTGTGTCCCGAAAAAACAAACATATCTGTTAAGATCGGGGCATTCATGAAGCCCCCTGATTATTACAGGAAATTCACTCACAACTATACTAAGCGAGAGCCCGGCAATGACAAATTTGGTAAAACCCTTTAGCAACGTGATCCAGGTCGTACTTATGCTTCTTGGCCTGTCGCTCGTTGCACTTAACGCAAGCGCCCAGACCGATACGGATAGTGCAGATCAGGCGCTTCCGAAAGTGCGCATCCTGACTAACCAGGGGGCTATAGAGCTGCAACTTCGCCCAGATGTGGCACCGGAAACCGTAGAAAATTTTCTGCAGTATGCTCGCGAAGGCTTCTTTGATGGCACGATTTTCCACCGGGTTATTCCGGGTTTCATGGTTCAGGGTGGCGGTTTCACAAAGGACATGGCCCGCAAGGAAACCCGCTCGCCGGTCCGAAACGAAGCCTCAGCAACCTTGCCTAATCTGCGTGGCACTGTTGCCATGGCTCGGACGAACGCCCCGGATTCAGCCACGTCCCAGTTTTTCGTTAATGTCGCAAACAACGATTTCCTCAACGCAGGTGTTCGAGGAGCCGGCTACGCCGTTTTCGGAAAGGTAACCGCGGGAATGGGGGTGGTAGACAATATTGCCGGAGTGAAAACTGCACGTGTTCGGGGCATGGCCGATGTGCCGGTGAACCCTGTGATCATCGAGAGCGTTACTCTGGTTGAATAAAACAACGCAACAAGGCACCACGATGAACCCCTCGCCAGCTCCGCCCGCCATAACGCCGGCGGAGCTGGGTTGGTTCGATGACGTGTCAGAATCCAGCCAGGCATACATCAAACTCAATGACCTGCCAGCACGTTTTGCCGCGCTGCCCGAGGCAGGCTGTTTTGTGGTTGCTGAAAACAGCTTCCGATCGGGCCTTAATTTTCTTGCCGCGTGGCAGGCCTGGCGAGCTTTTGGCCCATCACATTCAGCCACCCTGCACTTTATCTCAGCAGCCCGCTGTCCCCTAAGCCGGCAGGATCTTGAAAAAGTTCTTTCCCGACGGCCAGAACTTCGCGAGTTTTCGGATGAATTGATTGCCAATTATCCGGCCTTGATTCGCGGCACCCATCGCCTGGTGCTGGAGGGTGGCAGAGTTCGCCTGACCCTTATATTTGGTGCTAGGCATGAAGCTTATGACACAGTTTCTTTTCTGGCTGACGCATGGTTTTTTAATGTCGGCTCACCAGCCGAAAGCCGGGGAGCGTGCCCGGAAGAGACCACCAACCATATCCACAAGTTCAGCAGGCCCGGCACTACCCTCGCCGCTCCGCAATCTACCCAGGCCTGCCAGATTGCACTTGAAAAAGCAGGCTTTCTCAAACAGGCCTGCAATAGCCTCGACAGTCAGCCAGATAGTTTCTATGGCATCTTTCAGCCCGGCAAGGGGCCTTCTCCCGCGCAGAGCAAGCCCGCGGAACCAGGCATGTCTGTTGCTGTAATTGGCGCTGGTATTGCAGGCTGCCTGCTTGCAAACAACCTCGCGCAACGCGGCTACTCCGTCACGCTCGTGGACGCTGCCGACGATGCTGGATCGGCGGCATCTGGAAACCTTCAGGGTGCAATGTACGTCAAACTGGGTGTGGAATTTAATCACCAAACCGAACTCGCACTCTCAGCACTAACCTTCAGCCAGCGTTTTTACAGCAACCAGGGAGGGCCGCTTTGGCATCCGACCGGGCTGCTTCAACTTGCCTGGAGTGACGGCGAGCAGGATCGCCAGCGCCGGTTTATCGAACGTAACCAGTACCCAAAAGATGTATTGCGACAAGTATCCAGGGAAGAGGCAGAAACACTGACCGGCGCAGCCTTGGAGAGCGGTGGACTATGGTTTCCGGGCAGCGGTTGGCTTGAGCCAGGCAAGCTCTGCAATGCGCTTGCCATGCACCCTCGCATACACAAAATGTTTGGTTGTTCTATAACGAAAATGGTGGCCACTGGAGACCAATGGCGCCTTGCCTTAACAAACAATGACAGCCCGAACATTCAGGCAAACCGTGTTGTTATCTGTGCCGGGCACTTGAGCCCGCTGCTGATTCCTGGCTCGGGTGCATTTCGCTTCAAGGCCATTCGAGGCCAGGTCACTCATCTACCTGAAGCCCTTGCCGCCAGCCCCAGTGCTGTTATCTGTGGAGCCCGGTATCTCAATCCGGCCCACGGTCTTGAGGGACAGCGACAGGCAGTTATTGGAGCAACGTTTGATCTTCACGACCGTGAGCCCGAGCCCACAACCGAAAGCCATCGGGAAAATATCAGGGCGCTTTCAGCCATGGTTCCGCAAATGCTGCCACCAGGCATGGCGAGCAGCGATCTGCCAGAGCGGCTTACTGGCCGTGTCGGGTTTCGCTGCACAACCCATGATTACCAGCCCGTAGCAGGGCCATTTTATGATGGCTCCGGAGTAGCAGTATCAGGGCTTTACCTTTTTACAGGGTTAGGCAGCAAGGGCCTTACTTATGCCCCTTTGCTTGCCGAGTTTATGGCAGATCAGATATCCGGACAGCCAACGGCTCTGCCTCGGTCTTTGGCAAAAAAGCTGGCTACTGCTCGCATGCATAGGCCAAACGTGGCGTCTTCGTAATCAATTTTAGCTAATGCTCTGCGCCAAGGCGCCGATACACTTAACAGATAGGTCTGTTCTCCAGAGGGTAAGACAGGTGTCCATTTTTGTTAGCGAACCAGGTCGTCCAGTAGGGACAAGGTTGCCGGAAGTATTTCGGGGGCGACGCGTGGGTGATGTCAGTGAGCTGACAGAGGGTCAACCCATCGATCCTGAACGCGGCGAAGCTACGGATGCCGAATTTCAACTTGCTGCTCGGTCAGGCCGGCATCGCGCACTGGAAGAGTATGGCGCAGCTGTTTCAGGCGAGCGCAAAGACCAACGGCCATATCTGCCAGTTTCGTCCATCTGCTCTCCTGTGCTTTACTCATTGCCCGCCTCTGGGACGGTGGCTGAAGCAATCACCTTGCTGGAAGAGCAAGGCGCCAATCATCTGGTGGTTACTGCCGATACTCACATTGCAGGGCTCGTAGCACAGCAATGGCTCCTGGCATGGCTCCACGAACATCAGGCCGATGCCATGAGCCACAGCCTGACCCAAATAGAGTTGCCGGCATTCCTTACAGCCTCTCCCGAAACAGATGCTCACCAACTAGCCAGGCTCATGCTGGCACATCAACTGAGCGCGGCCCTTGTAATTGATGCCAAAGGCCAGCCCGTGGGCATTGTCACCAGCACAGACTACCTTCGCCTGTATGCCAGCGCCAGCGGACAACAAGGCAATGTCTAGACATTAAAGCGGCAGATATGCTGCAGACTAAGGTGTCAGCAGCGTACCCTCAGGGCTCAGCAGCAGTATTGCCCAATCCGCCCCGATACGTGTCAGCGCCACAACTTCGTCATCCCGGTAATTGGCCAGCTTCATAACGTTCGAGTCTGCGGCATTTATCTGAAAGCGCCACTCATTACGATATGCTGCAGTTTCTGCATCCGGCTCGTCTTCGGGCACCAATGATATTCGCGCAACGATGCCAGTTTCTGAGCCACTGGTTCCTGCGGAACCGGTGAAATCACCATCGGAAACACCTCCGGCAATCAAGTCTCCGAAAAAGCCGGTTAATGTCGAAAACTGCTCGCTGGAAAGATCGTTTTCATCATTCAAGTTAAACGAGCGAACAATCTCTCCTTCAATGGTATAGCCCAATATGAAGCCACTCAGGCTGGAGTCCGGCTGACTTGTCAGGCTCAAACTGTCTCCGTCGCCCTGCTCTACGGTGTATCGGTTGCTGCCATTCCCAAGCAACCACAAAGTGGTTCCCTCTACTATGCCGTCAGCAACCTGCTCATCCGCGTCTGTACCACGCTGGCGCACGTTAAGCTCACCATCTTTTGATGCCGCGCTGTAAAAATAGACATCTTCGCCTCCCAGTGACGACTCACCGTTAACCGAACCCATGGCAGACCCAAACAATATCGGGCTAAGCCCCGTTGCCCTTGCGCCAGCAACACGGTCGTCTGCGGCGGACCCAGCTTGGCGAGTCCAAGCCAATGTCGGAGCAAAGGTGTTCCCGTCAGGTAATGAATCTATCCGCTGCACGAAGCTGTCAAAACCGCCAGCGGAGGTTTGATCCGGCCATTCACCCTCGGTTTCACCAGCAATCACGACAAATCCGCTTGCGGGATTGATACCTGCCGAGCGAACTATGTCGTCGGCAGTGGTACCAGTGCGAGTGGTCCAGGTTTCTACATATTCTCCGGTATTGCTCGCCTCGTCATACCAATACAACGACGAAACAACATCCTTCCCACCGACTCCGGTCGTACCACTTGCCGGGCCTTCCGCAGTGTATGCCACCACAAGTTCATAGCGGATCGTGCGGATATTGTTTTGCACCACCTCACGTCTCGCCACACCAACGACCGGATCCGGTGCTGCTAATTGGTCTCCGGGCGCGGATACTGAAAGCGACTGCAGTAGATTCCCTTTCTGGTCGTATATTTTCACAAACACCCGGTCACTATCGGCACTATCGTAACCGGCCACGAACATTTTGCCGCCATGCCCCACCACAACATCAGTTGCGACAAAGCCAACTCTAGAGCCAACGGTCAACGGCGATGTCAGCTCATTAATGCTGACGCGAAGTACGTCTTCGTCGTCAACCCGGGCGTAATTTTCTCGGCCAAGCTGATAGAGCGTATCCAGCCCCAGAAGCATAAAACGATCATCCGGCCCCGCATTGAAGTAGGAAGCAGGGTCCTCAACCGTCACTGTGAAGCTAACCTCATCTGTGCCCACGGGGAATACCAACTCGTCGTTGGGTAGATCGGTCCCGAATTCGGTATTCAACCGCGCCGACGAATCTTCCGTATGGCCCAGCTTCGCCCGAATCTCTCCATCTCGCTCACCAGTAAGGCGCGCAATGTACGTGCGGGAGTCGCCCACATTCAACGCATCGCGGGTTCCGCCTTTAACCGTCTCCAGGTGTACTTCTGGCTCGTTGTCATCAATAACCAGATTAGTGCGAGCACCCTCATTGGTTGGCCCAACCGCCGCGAGACCTGAGCGCACTTCTGTCAGGCGCAACTGTGCCACTTCTGTAGGTTCGGGGAAGCTATCATCTACAACTTCCAGACGAATGTAGCACTCGGTTATACCTGGTTCGAAGGTGATTACGCCTCCTGTATAGACACCAGGATAAGCCCCTGCGGGATCCGTTTCATAAGTGAGATAGGGAATGTCTTCGAGCAGTGCCTCACTGCCGCTACCAAGAGCCACAATATCGGTACCGGGAATAGCGTCGCCAGTGTTGGCTCGACCGTGGTCACACCGTTGATGGGGCGCCGTAAAGCCAGGGTCGCAACTTTGTGGGTTGTAATCCGATATCAATTCGAAAGCGACGGCGACACGGGTTACGGATGGACGATCCAGCAGTACTTTTACGAAAACCGGCCTGGTGGGCAACGTAAGATCGAGGGGGCTTGCAGTCACCGCACCATTAGCATCATAGGTATTGACGGTAAAGCTGTGCTCTCCCGGGGTTTCCAGATCGGGCAACTCACAGCGCTCCCGGTTTGTGTCTGGAATGGAGGGAGATTTTCCTTCTGTAAACGTCTCGGCTTCGAGTGAAAGCACGTTGTATTTTACTTCAATATCGAATGGCACTGCGCCCGCCATCTGCCCGTCAGTGCTCACCAGATTAATATTCGTCAGCTTACCAAGGTCGGCATCGCCCCGGGCTCCGCCATTCAGGCCTGGCACACCGCGCATGATAATGCCCTGTCGGGCCTTGTTGCTGGTATCTTCCAAAGCCAGCCAGGAAGGCGCATTGGTCAACGAGTAGTCAAGTATGTCCTCCCCGCCATAGGCACCAAAGTTGTAATAATACTCAACGCCTATGTAGGCAACCCCTGGCGGAATACCCAGAATTGTCGGCTGGTCGGGATCTTTCTCGGTTTTACAGCCTGCAGCAATGAGGGTAAGTGACAGAGCAATACTCACCTGCAAAGCGGTGACAGGGCGGGGAAACAACTCGGCGCGCATGGAAAAATCCGTTTCAGAACGTTGTTGTTATAGCAGTGCGTGAATCCTGGCGGAAACCACCGATTTACACACAGTTACAGAGTGCCTCCATGTTAGCCAGTTTCGGAAACCGGGTATCTGCGCGAGTTCTCAGATTCACCGGCCAGCCGAACTTCGCCGGGACAGTTGCCCGCCAATTGTGAATCCAGTGCCTATAACAAACCATGTTCTTTAAACATATCCAGCAAGGCCACCTCATCCATAACTTTTACGCCAAGTTGCTCAGCTTTTGTGAGCTTGGAACCCGCAGCCTCACCCGCCACCACACAGGATGTTTTTTTCGACACGCTGCCCGCAACCTTTGCACCAAGGGCTTCCAGCTTTTCCCGGGCTTCATCACGGGTCATTTCAGATAAGGTTCCAGTGAGCACCCAGGTTTGACTGTGCAGGGGCTTTTCACCGCCGGTAACTTCCTCTTCCTGCCATTTAACACCTGCGGCACGAAGGGCTTCGAGAGTCTCGCGGTTGTGGGTTTGCTCAAAAAAGCTGCCAATATGGCCAGCGACAATTGGCCCAACATCTGGCACAGCGATGAGCGCGTCCATGTCTGCCTCTGCTACAGCCTCCAGAGTGCCGAAATGAGATGCCAGGGACTTTGCCGTAGCCTCACCCACCTCCCGGATACCCAATGCATACAGAAAACGCCAGAGAACCGGCTGCCGTGAGCGATCGATGGCTTCAACAAGATTAGTAGCCGATTTCTCACCCATTCGCTCCAGACGAGTTAAATCCTTGACGGTCAGCAGATAGATGTCTGCAACGGTTTTAACCATGCCTTGGTCAACCAGAATATCGATCCATTTATCACCAAGGCCTTCGATATCCAGGGCTTTTCTGGAGGCATAGTGGCGGATCGCTTCTTTTCTTTGGGCAGGACAAAAAAGACCACCCGAGCAACGCGCGATAGCTTCGCCTTCAATCTGGATAACATCCGAGTCGCACACAGGACATTGTTTGGGAAGCTCCACCGATTGGGCGTTTGCCGGGCGCTTTTCCAGAACCACCTTCACAACTTTAGGAATAACGTCGCCAGCCCTGCGGATAAACACAGTATCGCCGATATGAACATCCAGCCGGCGTATCTCATCCATGTTGTGGAGAGTGGCATTGCTGACCGTCACCCCCCCGACAAACACCGGCTTCAGGCGTGCAACCGGTGTAACAGCGCCGGTGCGCCCAACCTGAAATTCAACATCTTCAACAACGGTCAGCTCTTCCTGGGCAGGGAACTTCTGGGCAATTGCCCAGCGTGGTGCACGGGAAACAAATCCCAAGGCTTGCTGATAATCCAATCGGTTTACCTTGAACACGATGCCGTCTATTTCGTAAGGCAACCCACCGCGCTTCTGCATTAGCTCTTCATAAGCCTTTAGGCACTCCCCGGCGCCAACCGCTTTGCGCATTTCGGGATTAATCCGGAATCCCCAGCGCTGAACCTGCTGCAACCCCTCCCACTGTGTGTCTGGCAACAAGCTCTCGTCTGTGACCGCGACGCTGTAGGCGCACATCTCCAGTGGCCGCCGTGCGGTGACCGTTGATTTCTTTTGGCGCAAGCTTCCAGCAGCGGCATTTCTCGGGTTCACAAAGGCTTTTTCGCCCTGATTTTCCAGCCTTGCATTCAACGCTTCAAAGCCGGCAAGAGGCATATAGACTTCACCTCTTACCTCCACAAGATCGGGTACGTCACTGCCTCTAAGCCGCAGTGGGACCGATGGGATAGTGCGGATATTGGCTGTGATATCTTCGCCGGCATAACCATCGCCCCGCGTTGCCGCCCGAGTGAGGGAGCCTTGTTCGTAATGCAGGCTAACCGCCAAACCATCGAGCTTGGGCTCACAGACATATTCAACGTCTTCATCCGTGCCCAGCCTTTCTCTCACCCGGCGATCAAAGTCTCGGAGTTCGTCTTCATTAAAAGCGTTGTCGAGCGACAACATGGGCAAGCGATGAACAACTTCCTCGAAGCTGGTTTCAGCACTGCTCCCTACCCTGCGAGTAGGCGAGTCTGCAGATTCCAACCCCGGGTGCTCCGCCTCAAGATTCTGAAGCTCCCGAAACAGGCGGTCGTACTCAGCATCCGGGATGCCGGGATCATCCAGCACGTAATACCGGTAATTGTGTTCATCAAGGGCGGAACGCAACTCATCTACCCGCTTGATCGTTTCCGGTAACGGCTTGGTCATAGCTTAGTGCTCTTGGCTGTCAAAAAAATGCCCGGACAAACCCGGGCATTGTTATTTCTCGTTCTGTCCCAGACCGGCTCAGTGGCGTGGCGTTTGCTGCTTGCGCTCAAACTCACGGATGCGCTGCCGACAATGCTCTACGGTTTGGGCTGTCATCACGCTGCGCCGTTCATCTTTGAGTTCGCCACCCAGATTTCGGACCACACACTGGGCCGTTTCGTGCATAAAATCAAAGGCCTGGAGTGCATTTGTTGGCCCTGGCATACTCATAAAAAAGCTGATGCCAGGTGTTGTCATAGCAGCCGCATCATTCGGCTTGAACGTGCCTGGCTCTACGGCATTTGCAACACTGAATTGTACAGGGCTGGTGGTATTCTCTGCCTCATGGCGATGGTAAATTTCCATATCACCGTGAGCCAGGCCACATGCCTCAAACAGTTTCTGCAAAGCGGTTCCGCTGAACTCTTCCCCCTGGCGAGCAAGCACGTTTATAACGATAACCTCACGGGCTTCCGGGCGATTGGCTCCCGCCAAAGGTTGGTCTGCGCCAGAGCTTCTCTGCGGCTCTCGACGAGCGGTATCTTCTTCGACATCAATAGCAGGGCTTTCAGCAGGCTCGGAAACAGGCAGTTCTTCCTCTGATGCCCCCCAACCGGTATCAGCGGTCAAATCATCCGGTTCAGCAGACGACCATTCGTCCTCTTCAGGATTTGCATCCGTGTTTTCCAGCTCCCAGTCATCGACATTATCTTCGGGCGGTTCATGCCCCCATGACGTGTCATCGGATGCAAACGTGTTTTCCCCAAGTGTTTCTTGAACAGGTCGTGTTGGCTTCTGTGGCTTAGCCTGAAAACGCGAGGGCTTTTCACGCCGCACGTAACCACGCTCTTCGAGTGTATCTTTTGAAATCGCCCTCGCCCCACCGTTCGGGAGCTCAGGATTATGGTAGTCATCCAGCGGAGACTCTTTCAAGTCATCAACACCCATACCGGATGAAATCGCAATAGATTCTTTGCGGGCGCGTCGCATGCGCCTCAATCCGTCGATAACAATGGCAAGGATAACCAAGGTGCCGATGGCAATTAACCATTCCCTAAGTGACATAGTGCTGCTGTCCTGTTTGCAGATCAGATCCGGAAGCGAATAAAGGGCTCCGGCTGATACTCTAAAAAAAGCCCGTAATGAATACAACGCAAAGCCGCATCACATGGCCTTTTTGTCATTTTTGCGGTTTTCTGGTCAGCGATATTTCAGGCTTCAGCCAGAGCGGCCGCTTCTTCCACATCCACAGTAACCAAGCGCGAGCAGCCAGGTTCGTGCATGGTAACCCCCATCAGCTGGTCCGCCATTTCCATAGCAATTTTGTTGTGGGTTATGTATATAAATTGTACCTGTTTTGACATTTCCTTGACCAGATTTGCATAACGTCCAACGTTTGCATCGTCCAGGGGGGCGTCAACTTCGTCCAGCATGCAGAAAGGCGCCGGATTGAGCTGAAAAATCGAAAATACCAACGCAATGGCCGTTAAGGCCTTTTCACCGCCTGAAAGCAGGTGGATGGTGCTGTTTTTCTTACCCGGTGGGCGCGCCATGATAGCCACACCCGTTTCCAGAAGGTCCTCACCAGTCAGTTCCAGATATGCGTTGCCGCCACCAAACACCTTCGGGAACAGGGCCTGAAGGCCGGCATTTACCTGGTCAAACGTTTCCTTGAAGCGCTGGCGCGTCTCCCGATCGATCTTGCGAATGGCAGTGTCGAGAATATCCAGCGCTTCGGTCAGATCTTCATGCTGGCTGTCGAGATAGGTCTTGCGCTCGCTCTGCACCTGATACTCGTCAATCGCAGCAAGGTTAATGGCTCCAAGGCGCTGAATACGATTACCAATTTTTTCCAGCTCTTCTGCCCACTCGTGCTGAGTGGCACCTTCCGGCAGTTGCGGTAGTATTTCCTGCAACTTCACATTCAGCTCTTCAAGTTGCTCAATGTGATTCCCCGCTCGGATCTCAAGAGCCTGAGATTCCATTTTCAGCTTTTCCAGCTTGGTACGAACATCCTGCACCCGGTGATCGGTGCCACTTCTACCCTGCTCCTTCTCACGCACCTCGCGATCAATTTCTTCCAACGCGTCTCGGGCCACGCCAAGTTTTTCTTCTTCGGCAAGACGTCGATCCAGCAGCCCTTCGAGCTGCATTTGCAGATCTTCCACGGGTTCTTCCGCGCTCTCTCTCGATTCTCTGAGCATTTCAAGCCGTTCTTCCAACCGTTCTTTCTGTAACTGCATACGATCTATAGTCTGACTCAGGCCATCTCGTTGACTACTCAGAGTTTGCAGTTGTAATTGCAGCTGGTGGGCGTGATCCCGATCATGACGTGCTTCCTGGCGCAGGCCATCAAGCTTTTCTCTAAGTACGTCGCGCTGCTCCAGGAGGCGCTCTTTTTCATCGTCACCGTCTTCAGCCTGCACCAACGCCTGCTGCCATTCTTCACGGGCGATGCCCAGGCTTTCCTGCTGACCCTCGAGGTTCAGCGCCACATCCGAAGCATCTTCATGAATCCGTGCAAGCCGCGCATCAATCTGCTCTGCCCGCGCACGAAGACCACTGATCCTGGACACGACCTGGCTGAGTTCACGATCAGTTTCACTTAGCTGGGCCTGCGCCTCATCCCGTGCAGCTTCTGCTCTTTCTGTTTGCGCCTGCAGTGCTTCATAACGAGCGACCACCTCTTCCTGAGAATGCTCGGCTTGTGCCAGTTGCTCCGCCAGCTCATCCACTTTCTTCTGCCGCTCGATAACGCCGATCTGGCTGACATCCGAATCAGGCATCAACACCCAATCCTTCGCCACCCAAACACCTTCGGGGGTAAAGATGCTGCGCCCTTCTGCCAGCGCCGACCTCTGCGACAACGCCTCCTCAAGGGTGTCGGCAACGTCGATGCCTGCCAACATGGCTGTTACCGCAGCGACACCGGTCGCTTTTGCTGCAAGGCCTTGAGCAGATGCCTTGTCGCCAGCACCCACCTCCATCACAGCAAGACCTTTTGGCGCGCTCTGTAAAGCCATTGAAATGTGTTCAATTTCTGGCAACAAGAGCCCCTGGCTTAGGCGACCAATCGCCTGCTCTACAGCAAATTCCCAGCCATCTTGTATTTGCAGCTTGGCGGCAACCCGTGGCAGGTCACCAAGCCGGTGTTCTGAGAGCCACGCTTGCAGCGTGTCATTCTGACCACCCATTTGCTCATCCAGAAGCGACTGCTGGGATTCCAGTGCAGCCTGTAAACTCTGCACCCGTTGCCGTACGTCTGTCAGGCTTTTTTCAGTATCCCGTTGATTTTGTCGGGCATGCTGCAACTCATCCTGCTCCGCTTCAATGCGCTCAGCCATTTCCTCGCGCTGCAGCGAAAGCGTTTCCTGCCGTTCCTGGAAATCCTGTAGCTCATCTCGATCAATCTGGTCATCCAGTTGCGCCTGCTCTTCCTGAAGTTTGCGCTGACGGGCAAGAAGCTGATCTATGGCCTCCTCAAGAGACTTGATGCGTGACTGGGCAAGCTCTGCCTCACGACGAGCATCAGCCGACCGTGAACTGAATTCCTCCCAGCGTTGCTGCCACTCACTCATGGCGTCTTCCGCCAGCTGAAGCTTTTCTCCGGATTCTTCAGAACGAATAGCAAGAGCTTCCTGCTCTGGCTCAATCATCTCCAGCTCTTCACGGATAGCAGACAGCTTGTCTTCGTCCTGGGCAAGCTCGCGAGTGAGCTCGCGCTGGTTGGCCATGGCTTGATCCAATTCCACCGCGGTTTGCCGACTGCGCTCCCGTTGATGCTCAAGACTCTGCTCAATGCGGGCAATATCTGCGCCGGCCTCGTAATAGCGGGCCTGAGCACGATTAAAGTGCTCTGTTCGCTCGTGGTGGCTGTCGCGAAGGGATTCAAGGGACGTTTCAAGGCTGATGCGTTCAGTAAGCTGCTTTTCAAGCTCTAGCTCTGTGTCGCGGATTTTGCCACGCCAGGATTGAAGATCATTATCGAGGGCTTGCCAGCGCAGAACCGTGAGTTCGGCTTTTTTCTGGCGTTCCTCCTGCTTGTAGGCTTTGTATTTTTCTGCAGCAGCAGCTTGCCGCTCAAGGTGCTGTAACTGGCGACCCAGCTCTTCACGAAGATCTGTCAGGCGCTCAAGGTTTTCCTGGGTGCGCCGCATCCTGTTTTCGGTTTCGCGGCGCCGTTCCTTGTATTTGGAAATGCCTGCAGCTTCTTCGATATAGACTCGCAGCTCTTCAGGTTTGGCTTCAATCAACCGTGAAATCATGCCTTGCTCAATGATGGCATAGCTTCGAGGGCCGAGGCCGGTACCGAGGAACAGATCAGTAATATCGCGGCGTCGACATTTCGTGCCGTTCAGGAAATACTCCGACTGGCCTTCCCGGGACACCCTGCGCCGAACGGATATCTCGTTAAAACGCACGAACTCACCGGGAGCCGACCCATCACTGTTATCAAACACCAGTTCAATGGACGCCTGACCAACCGGCTTGCGGGAACTGGAACCATTAAAGATAACATCAGTCATGGATTCGCCTCGCAGGTACTTGGCGGAACTCTCCCCCATTACCCAGCGAACGGCGTCAATAATATTGGATTTACCACAACCGTTAGGCCCGACTACCGCAGTCAGGTTGGTAGGAAAAGGCACGGTAGTGGGATCAACGAATGATTTGAACCCGGCAAGCTTGATGGACTTCAGGCGCATGTCACGCGCTCTCCTCCTCCATGAGAATACTCAGGACCTGTTGGCGCTGATGCTCACCAAATGCCTGTATTGCAGATTCTAAACGAGCTGCGTCACCAATCAGCGCAGCTTCTGCAAGCTGCTGAAAAAAGGCGGCGGTTTGGCCTATGCCGCCCCGGAAGTTCTCAAGCGCAACAAAATAGGTACGACTGATGGCAGGCCGGAAGTTTTCGAGCGTTTCCTCCAGAAACGGATTTTCCACCAGTCGATAGGCATAAAGCAGAACCTCAAAGCCCGCCTCGATCACTTTCTCGGCAGCATCCGGCCCAGTCGAGTTCACAGCTTGCGCTATTGCTTCAACCTCACGAACCCGCCCAAGAATTCCGCCCAGCTCTTTATTACCGGCCCAACGCTCAACGAGTTTTCGCCCGAGCATGCAGAGCAGGTCGATGTAAATATCATAAAGATTGTTGACGCTGGCCACCGTCAGGCTGGAAACCACTGCGCCCCGGCGGGGAAATATCTCAACCAGGTGCCTCCGCTCAAGAATTAACAAGGCTTCGCGCACGGACCCCCGGCTGACGCTAAGATCGCTGGCAACCTTGAGTTCCTGAATGCGGCTACCAGGCTTCAGATCCCGTGTAACAATCCGCTGCCCCAAATGCTGGGCGATCTGTTCGGAAAGACTTTCTGGAGCCTGAAACGTCATACGAAATGGTGCTCACTTCTGAAAATGGGGCGAATACAAGACCGTGAGTTTACCACAGGGATTCTACATCCCCACCCCTCCTGAACAGGCATTTTATTTCGGCCTGCACTTGTGCAGGAACAGGCTTGTCGTATTTTTGACGCTTAGCTCGACCTTCACAGATTCCGTCACCAAACCGCTTTAAGTTCATCGCCTAAATAACTGCTTATAAACAATTTAAAGATCATGGCACGATCGGTGCTTAGAGCTTCCTGAAGCATTGATACACTTTGCCAGTGAGTGAGCCCAAGTGAAAAACACACCGTCGATACAACGAACCACCAAACAGCCAATAAATCTGTCTGCAATCAGGCAGGCGTTTCAGCGATGGTCAAACAGCCCCGACCCACTCACACGGCTGACGCGCCGGCTATCCACTACGCTCTCGCTGGAAACTCAGCTGGGAATTCTGGCGGAAGAAATTGGCAATGCTATCCCCTTCGATGCGCTGAGCTACCGCCATACAATCGCACACCGTGACTTCGTGTTTGCTACCGGCATGGGCGGCCCCCACCAATGTGAATACCGCCTTAACCTGGAAGGGTTCTTTTACGGTACGCTCACGCTAAACCGCCGAAAGAGGTTTACGGATGATGAGCTCCAAGCCATCGAGATGGTCATCAGCGCCGCTATCTTTCCGCTGCGCAATACCTGCCAATATATTGCAATTGAACAAGCAGCTCTAACGGATGCGCTCACATCAATCCCCAACAAGCGTGCGCTTGATGAACACCTTCAGCGAGCAAGCTCGTTGTCAGACAGGCACGGAGAGGAATACACGCTGATCCTTTGTGATCTGGACCATTTCAAAACTGTAAACGACCAACACGGCCACGTAGTAGGTGATCACCTGTTGAAACTGACCGCAGAAGCAATTGAAAACGCGATCAGAAACTCAGACAGCGTGTACCGGTTTGGTGGTGAAGAGTTCGCGATTTTGCTACCACACACCGGTGAGCGGGAAGCGCGAGACGTTGCTGACCGCGTAAGAAATGCGGTTGGCGATATCAAGATAGATTGTGGCGGTACAGAGCTATCTGTAACCATCAGCTGCGGCCTAGCAAGGCACCTTTGTGAAGAAAGCCCGAGCCAATAGATAGCCCGCGCCGATGAGGCTCTTTACAGGGCGAAGGCTCAAGGCCGGAACTGCACTAGAGTATTTGCAAGCATTGGATGAATAGCCTGGGGCCTGCGGCACCCAGGCTATGCATTTCAGATATTACTTGTCGGAATGGGATTTCCGGGGTCTGCCCGTTCCTCTTTGTGGCTTTCCGGCACCGCCACGGGCCTTATCAGAACCACCACTACGGGCGGGCTTGGTGTCACTGACATCCCAGCGCCTGGCTCCAGGCTTCTTGCCTCCGCTTCCAGGGCTTTTTCGTCTCTGCCGCTCATGTGCGGCCTGCTCGTCCGGGGTTTTCTGAGGTATATCCACAGAGGCAAGCCCAACTTTTTTGCTCAGGCTATCGACCGCTTTCTGGTCCAACTCCTCCCACTTCCCAAGCGTCAGCCGGCTTGGCAAGAAGACAGGGCCATAGCGCACCCGCTTAAGCCGGCTTACCCGTACACCCTGAGACTCCCATAAACGACGAACCTCACGGTTGCGACCTTCAAGAAGCGTAACGTGGAACCAGCGGTTTATGCCGCTTCCACCGGCCTGAGTGATATCGCTGAACTTTGCCATACCATCTTCGAGCAAAACGCCCGCCATCAAGCGAGCTATCATGGCGTCATCCACCTCACCGAACACCCGGACGGCGTATTCCCGGTCAATCTGGCTGGAGGGGTGCATAAGGCGATTGGCCAACTCACCATCGGTGGTGAACAGTACGAGACCCGTAGTGTTAATATCCAATCGGCCGATGGATATCCAACGGTTATCCTTCAGCCTTGGCAGACGATCGAAGACCGTTGGCCGGCCCTCGGGATCCTTACGGGTAGTGACTTCGCCTTCTGGCTTGTTATAGATAAGAACCCGACGCACCGTAACAGCGGCTGCCGCGACGTCCAGTCGTTTTCCATCCAATTCAAACGTATCGCTTACCGTGGCTTTCTGGCCGGGCACTGCAGGCTCACCATTCACGATAAGACGTCCGGATTCCATCCAGCCTTCTATTTCCCGACGTGAGCCTACTCCAGCACGGGCCAACAATTTTTGAATCCGCTCTGGCTCGTCATTGATAGCCGTATCTGCGGCCGGTTTCGCTTTTCTTCCGGGGCGTTCTGACGCCATGAACTTAATCCTTAATCGCTGACTGACACCCGAATGGTATCAGTGAAATGTCTGATCTGGCGTGTTGTCGCCAGTGGGCTGAACTGATGCTGAATCAAACTCGATCTCAGCCTGTATATTCTTTTCAATTTCCCTACCGATTTCTTCCAGATCCCGGATTTCAGACAAAGGTGGCAATTCAGTCAGGCCGGAAAGATTGAAATAGTCGAGAAATTGACGGGTTGTCGCATACATAGCCGGTCGGCCAGGAACATCTCGATGCCCTACAATACGGACCCACTCTCGCTCAAGTAAGGTGCGAATGATATTGCTGCTTACCGCAACACCCCGGATATCTTCAATTTCACCGCGAGTGATTGGCTGACGATAGGCAATCAGGGCCAGAGTTTCCAGCAGAGCACGGGAGTAGCGTTGAGGCTTCTCCTCAAAAAGGCGACTGACCCAAGGCGCGAACTCCTCACGAATCTGTAGGCGATAGCCGCTAGCAACCTTGCGCAGCTCGAAACCGCGACCCTCACAGGCATTGCCCACAAGCATCATTACGTGCTCCATAACTTGCCGCGCCGGGCGCTCATCCTCTGGGAACAACTCTCTTAGCTGGTCCAGAGTTAGAGGCTTGCCCGCTGCAAGTAACGCCGCTTCGGCAATCGCCTGAATTTTAGCGAGGTTTTCTTCATTCATGATGGCTATCAGCCTTCTCAGTGCGGCGTTCCAATGCGATATTTATTCTAACGTGCCGCCCGCGCACGCACGTGAATCTGGCCAAGCACTTCTGCCTGTACCACTTCTATCAGCTGCTCTTTCACCAATTCCAGGGTCGCCAGAAATGTCACCACCACCCCTAACCGCCCTTCCTCAATGGTAAACAGGCTTTGGAAGGTGACGAACTGATCATCCCGCAACACTGACAAAATAGCGGACATGCGCTCGCG
Organism: Marinobacter sediminicola; assembly: GCF_031157525.1. Lineage (GTDB taxonomy): Bacteria > Pseudomonadota > Gammaproteobacteria > Pseudomonadales > Oleiphilaceae > Marinobacter > Marinobacter sediminicola. The sequence goes on along the minus strand of NZ_JAVIXR010000004.1, from coordinate 209,042 downwards.
GGTGGACAGCCTTTCCCGCTCAACGTGATGACTGGTGAAAAGGTCAGCTCTGCTCAGTACGCCCTGCAAGGCAAGAAGCAGATCACGCATTTCAACGTCTGGGTGCGCTTGATTTGACGGAAGCTTCGGCAAGGATGCGGACACAGTAAATGTGTCGCGCTCCATGCGCGGAAGGGTATCAATATCCTCAGCGGCTTTTTTGAAACGCTCATATTGTTGCAGTCGACGAATGAGCTCTGCACGCGGATCCACCTCATCGTCTTCCTCTGCCTCATGCCGTGGCAACAACATACGGGATTTGATCTCCGCAAGTGTTGCCGCCATTACCAGGTACTCAGCTGCGAGCTCGAAGCGCATGACTTCTACGGCGCCAATATATTCCATGTACTGCCGGGTTATCTCACTGACGTCTATATCCAGAATATCCATATTCTGGCGCCGTATGAGATACAGCAATAGATCTAGCGGGCCTTCAAAAGCCTCAAGAAACACCGCAAGGGCATCCGGCGGGATATACAGGTCATTAGGAAGGTCAACAACCTCCTTACCTGATACCCGCGCTAATGGAGCCTGATCTGGCTTAGCGATAGCTCAATCCCATCGCAGCTCGAACTTCGTCCAGAGTATCTCTTGCAGCGTCCCGCGCGTGCTCACGCCCTTCCTGCAGAATGGAATGTACAAGATCTGGACTGTTTTCATATTCAAGAGCCCGCTCACGAATGGGGCGCTGCTCTTCCACAATTGCGTCAATTAATGGCTTTTTGCAATCCAGGCAGCCTATGCCGGCACTGCGACAGCCCGTTTGAACCCACTCTTTGGTGGACTCATCGGAGTACACCTTGTGCAGACCCCAAACAGGGCACTTTTCAGGTTCGCCGGGGTCAGTGCGACGCACTCGCTGTGGATCTGTCTGCATGGTACGAACTTTTTGAGCGACGGTATCGGGATCTTCCCGCAGCCCAATGTAGTTGTTATAGGACTTGGACATTTTTTGACCGTCCAGCCCCGGCATTTTTGAATCGGGCGTTAAAAGGGGCTGTGGCTCAGGCAATATGATCTTGCCACCACCTTCGATGAAGCCGTAAAGGCGTTCACGATCACCAAGGGAGATATTCTGCTGCTCCATAAGTAACGCTCGGGCAGTTTCAAGCGCTTCCATGTCGCCCTCTTCCTGATAACGCTTTTTGAGTGTGCGATAGAGCTTGGCGTTCTTCTTACCCATCTTCACGATGGCCGCCTCTGCCTGGTCTTCAAAACCGGGTTCACGCCCGTAAAGATGGTTAAAGCGGCGTGCCACTTCGCGGGTGATTTCCACATGGGAGACCTGGTCTGCGCCTACAGGCACCTTGCCTGCCCGGTACATAAGAATGTCTGCCGTCTGCAGTAGTGGATACCCAAGAAACCCATAAGTTGCCAGATCCTTTTCCCGCAGTTTTTCCTGCTGATCCTTATAGGTGGGAATGCGTTCCAGCCAGCCCAGCGGTGTAATCATGGACAACAGCAAGTGAAGCTCTGCGTGTTCCGGTACTTGAGACTGGATAAACATGGTGGATGAGCCAGGATTCACCCCCGCCGCCAACCAGTCGACCACCATATCCCATACGCTTTGTTCTATGCCGGACGGGTCGTCGTATTGCGTTGTCAGGGCATGCCAATCGGCTATAAAGAAGAAGCACTCAAATTCGTGCTGGAGTTTCACCCAGTTTTTTAGCACACCATGGTAATGACCTAGATGTAGCTTGCCGGTCGGACGCATACCAGACAAAACCCGTTGCTGGGACTCTACTGAACTCAAAGCACAAACTCCTTCTTTTGAATGGGATTCGCCCATACTAGATCAGACGACCCAGCATTATAAATAAAAAACCCCCGCTCTGCAGAACAGAAACGGGGGTTTTCACGAAAGAAACTAACTTACCAGCCAGTTACTTCCTTCAGAGCCTTACCAATATCGGCCAAACTGCGAACAGTTTTAACGCCGGCATCGTTCAAAGCCGCAAACTTCTCGTCTGCCGTGCCCTTACCACCAGAGATGATGGCACCGGCGTGGCCCATACGCTTGCCCGGAGGTGCTGTAACACCGGCAATGTAGGCAACCACTGGCTTAGTGACGTTATCCTTGATGAATGCAGCCGCTTCTTCTTCAGCAGTACCGCCAATTTCACCAATCATCACAATCGCTTCTGTCTGCGGGTCATTCTGCAGCAGTGCAAGGATATCGATGAAGTTGGAGCCTGGAATCGGGTCGCCACCAATGCCTACGCAGGTAGACTGGCCGTAGCCGAAGTCTGTGGTCTGCTTGACCGCTTCGTAAGTCAGGGTGCCGGAACGGGATACGATACCCACCTTGCCTGGCTTATGAATGTGGCCCGGCATAATACCGATCTTGCACTCACCCGGAGTAATCACACCCGGGCAGTTAGGACCAATCATGCGAACGCCTTTACGATCAACGTATTCTTTGGCGTAAAGCATGTCGATGGTCGGAATGCCCTCAGTGATGCACACGATCAGCTCAATACCGGCATCTGCCGCTTCAATGATCGCATCCTTACAGAACGGAGCAGGAACATAGATTACGGTAGCCTCGGCTCCGGTCTTTTCTACTGCTTCACGAACGGTATTGAATACCGGCAGGCCCAAATGCTCAGTGCCGCCCTTACCCGGGCTTACGCCACCGACCATTTTGGTTCCGTATTCGATAGCCTGCTCAGAGTGAAAGGTACCCTGTGCGCCAGTAAAGCCCTGGCAAATAACCTTGGTGTCTTTATTGATCAGGATGCTCATTATTTACCCCCTGCGGCTTTAACAACTTGCTCTGCAGCATCCGCCAGACTGGTGGCGGCGATAATGTTCAGGCCACTTTCAGCAAGTACCTTGGTGCCTTTCTCAGCGTTGTTGCCTTCAAGGCGCACAACCACAGGAACCTTGACGCCCACTTCCTTGACTGCACCGATAATACCTTCAGCAATCATGTCGCAACGGACAATACCACCGAAGATGTTAACCAGAACGGCTTGTACTGCGTCGTCAGACAAGATGATCTTGAACGCTTCAGTAACACGCTCTTTGGTTGCACCGCCGCCAACGTCAAGGAAGTTTGCTGGCTCACCGCCAGACAACTTGATGATGTCCATGGTGCCCATGGCCAAGCCCGCACCGTTAACCATGCAGCCGATATTTCCATCCAGCGCTACATAGTTGAGCTCCCACTTGGCAGCTTCGGCTTCACGAGGATCTTCCTGGGAAGGATCGTGCATTTCCTGAATCTTTTTCTGGCGATACAGTGCGTTACCGTCAACACCAATCTTGGCATCCAGGCAGTGCAAGTCACCGGCTGGGGTAATAACCAGCGGGTTGATTTCCAACAGAGCCAGGTCACGCTCTTCAAACAGCTTCGCCAGACCCATGAAAATCTTGGTGAACTGACCGATTTGCTTGCCTTCCAGCCCAAGCTTGAATGCCAACTCGCGGCCCTGGAATGGCTGTGCACCAACCAGCGGATCGATCTCAGCTCTCAGGATCTTTTCCGGTGTTTCTTCAGCAACCGTCTCGATCTCGACACCACCTTCGGTGGACGCCATGAACACGACCCGACGGGAGGCACGGTCGACAACCGCCCCCAGATACAGTTCCTGATCAATATCGGTCAGGGACTCAACCAGAATCTTGGTGACCGGCTGGCCGTTTTCGTCTGTTTGGTAAGTCACCAGGTTTTTGCCCAGCCACTTTTCAGCAAACTCGCGAATCTCGTCTTTGGTCTTGACCAGCTTTACGCCGCCAGCCTTACCACGGCCACCCGCGTGAACCTGGGCTTTAACCACCCACGCATTGCCGCCAATTTCATCAGCGGCTGCAACCGCGTCTTTCGGAGTATCACAGGCAATGCCTTGAGATACGGGCAGGCCATATTCAGCGAAAAGCTGTTTGCCCTGATATTCATGCAAATTCATAGTTAGTGTCCCGCTTTTTGATGGAGGATAACCACGTACGGCAGTGAACTCGCCACTCCCCGGATGAGGAGCCTTAAACGCGAATTCTGTTCGATGAGCAGGGGATCACCTCAGCTCACCACGATCGCAAACGGAAATCTGTCTTTTTATAATAAAGGGGCGCCATTACGGACGCCCCTACTTCCTGTTTTGCGTTACTTCTTTTTGCGACGGTTCGCGATGTGAATCGCACCACCGTTGACTGCCAGGGCCGCCTCATGCACAGACTCCGAAAGAGTCGGATGTGCAAAACAGGTCAGCGCCAGATCTTCTGCACTGGAACCGAACTCCATGGCAATAACGCCCTGGGCAACGATTTCTGATGCCTGAGGCCCAACAACGTGGAAACCCAGAATTCGATCAGTTTTCTCGTCGGCAATAATTTTCACCATACCTGAGGCGGCATTTGCAGCCATTGCACGGCCGTTCGCCGCAAATGGGAAAGTACCAACCTTGTAGGCTTCGCCTTCAGTCTTGAGCTGCTCTTCCGTCTTGCCTACCCAAGCCACTTCCGGCGAGGTGTAAATAACGTTGGGAATGCAGTCGTAATTTACCTGGGGCTTTTGGCCAGCGATGCGCTCAGCGACCATTACACCCTCTTCCGAAGCTTTGTGCGCCAGCATTGGGCCGCGCACTACATCACCTACAGCCCAAACACCCGGCGCTTCGGTCTTGCACTTCTCATCAACAAAGATGAAACCGCGCTCGTCCATACTTACGCCGGAATCGGCTGCCAAAAGGTTATCGGTATAAGGTCTGCGACCGACGGCAACAATCAGCTTGTCGACCTTCAGTTCCTGCTTACCCTTGCTGTCTTCGTAACTCACATTAACCAGCTTGCGCTTGACCTCGGCACCGGTTACGCGGCCACCCATGACAATATCCAGGCCCTGCTTACGGAACTGCTTCAGTGCATCTTTTGCAATCTGCTGGTCAACCGCCGGCAGGAAGGTATCTTGCGCCTCCAGCACAGTCACTTCAGCGCCCAAGCGGGCCCAAACACTACCCAGCTCAAGGCCGATAACCCCAGCGCCAATGATGCCAAGACGCTTTGGCACCTTATCAAATTCCAACGCACCTTCAGAATCGACAATATAGCCTTCCGTCATAGGCGCAGGCGGGATATCGATAGGCTTGGAACCCGTTGCAATAATAACGTTATCCGCTTCGTAGGTGCTGGTTTTCCCGTCCTTGTCAGTCACTTCCACCTGACGATTAGCCAACAGCTTGCCGTGGCCATAAATAGAGGTGACACCATTAGCTTTAAACAACCCGGCGATACCGCCAGTCAGCTGTTTTACTATACCGTCCTTGCGCTCCATCATTTTGGCGATGTCGATTTTGACATCCTTGGCAATGATGCCCTGCATTTCATAGTCGTGGCTTGCTTCCTCAAACTTATGGGAAATCTCAAGCAAAGCTTTAGACGGGATACAACCCACGTTCAGGCAGGTGCCGCCCAGAACCTGTGACTTGCCATCTTTAGAGCTCCAAGATTCGACACACGCAGTTTTGAGACCAAGCTGAGCCGCTTTGATGGCAGCAACATAGCCACCAGGACCTGCGCCAATAACAATTACGTCGTACTTATCAGACATAGTAAATCCTGTTTTCCGATTCGTTAGGTGTCAGCTCACACGTCCAGCAGAATGCGCGCCGGGTCCTCAAGCATGTCTTTGATGGCCACAAGGAATTGTACCGCCTCCTTGCCATCCACCATGCGGTGATCATAGGACAGTGCAAGGTACATCATCGGACGGATTTCCACCTTGCCATTGACCGCCATGGGGCGTTCCTGGATTTTGTGCATACCCAGAATCGCTGTTTGCGGCGGATTCAGGATCGGCGTAGAAATCAGGGATCCGAAAATACCGCCATTAGTAATGGTAAAGGTACCACCGGTCATATCTTCAATCGCAAGCTTGCCACCTTTCGCCTTGGTGCCGTACTCAACAATTTTCTTCTCGATATCTGCCAAGCCCATTGCGTCCGTATCACGGAGTACCGGAACAACCAGGCCGCGATCAGTGGATACGGCAACACCGATGTCCTGGTAGCCGTGGTAAACCATATCGTTACCATCGATAGACGCGTTCACAGCCGGGAAACGCTTCAACGCTTCCGTGGCAGCCTTGGCGAAGAAAGACATAAAGCCCAGCTTGATATCATGACGCTTCACGAAGCTGTCCTGATATGCCTTGCGCAGCTCCATGATAGGCCCCATATCAACCTCGTTAAAGGTCGTCAGCATGGCGGCTGTTTGTTGCGCATTAACCAGTCGCTTGGCGATGCTGGCCCGCAAACGGGTCATTGGCACACGCTTTTCAGGACGCTCACCAGCAGCCACGTTCACTTCGGGCATAGCAGACGGTGCAGCTGCTTTTGCGGAACCACCTGAAGACTTGGAAGTATCCACATGATTTTGAACGTCTTCTTTCGTAACGCGCCCGTCTTTTCCAGTGCCCTTTACAGCAGCCGGATCAACGTTGTTTTCGTCAGCTAACTTACGCGCAGCCGGGCTCAGAATCGCGTCGCCGGACTCCTGGCTCTGCTCAGACTTGGCTTCACCTTTATCCGCACTGGCACTGCTGGCTTTGCTCTCCGAAGAACCGGAGTCGCCCGCAGCGCCCGCTTTAAATTTACCAATGACTTCACCGCTCTCTACGGTATCGCCTTCACCTTTAAGAATTTCCTCGATTACACCGTCTGCAGGTGCGACAACTTCGAGAACCACTTTGTCGGTTTCGATATCGACAATCAGGTCGTCACGTGAACAGGCTTCGCCAGGCTGTTTGTGCCAGGTCGCGACGGTACCCTCTGCGACCGACTCCGGGAATACGGGGGCTTTAATCTCAGTAGACATTACAGTTCCTTAGTTCGGTAGCTCGTCAGATTTCAAACGCGTCGTTAACAAGGTTTTTCTGCTCTTCAATATGCACGGACATGTGTCCTGCCGCCGGAGCAGCGGAAGCCTGACGGCCAGCATACTGAAGGTACAGCTTTGGATTCAGACGTTGCAGCGCATTCCGCATATGGTGCTGACTGCAATACCAGGCACCCTGGTTCATTGGCTCTTCCTGGCACCAAACAACATGTTTGAGCTTCGGATACTGCGCCAAGGTTTCGTCCAGATCCTCGCCGGGGAACGGATAGAGCTGCTCAATACGCACTAGGGCAACGTCGTCCCGCTCGTCGGTTTTCTTCTTTTCCAGAAGGTCATAATAGACCTTGCCACTACAAAGAATAACCCGGGTAACCTTTTTCGCTTCAGGCAGATCTTTCTCAGGAAGTACTGTCTGGAAGGTGCCTGAGGTCAGATCGTCCAGATCCGAGGTCGCTTCTTTGTGGCGCAACAGACTCTTGGGCGTGATTGCCACCAGAGGCTTACGCAATGGACGCTTAACTTGGCGGCGAAGCATATGGAAAACCTGGGAAGGCGTGGTTGGCACACATACCTGAATATTGTGCTCTGCCGATAGCTGGAGGAAACGCTCAAGCCGTGCAGAACTGTGCTCAGGCCCCTGCCCTTCATAGCCGTGCGGCAGCAACAGAGTCAGCCCGCACAGGCGGCCCCACTTATGTTCGCCGCTGGTCAGGAACTGATCGATAACCACCTGGGCGCCGTTTGCAAAGTCACCAAACTGAGCCTCCCAGACAACCAGTGCATCCGGCGTAGTTGTTGCGTAGCCGTACTCGAACGCCATCACTGCCATTTCCGACAGTAGCGAGTCGTATATTTCGAACTTTGGCTGTTTATCAGAGAGCTGTGCGAGCGCTATGTGTCTGGAGCCGTCTTTCTGATTATGCAAAACCGCGTGACGGTGAGAGAAGGTTCCACGCCCCACATCCTGTCCGGTCAAGCGGATTGGATGCCCTTCATTGAGCAGCGTTGCGTACGCCATGATCTCGCCGTAACCCCAGTTAATGGGCAGCGCACCTGCCGTCATTTTGTCTCGGTCAGTGACGATCTTGGATACCTGGCGCTGAATGCTGAACCCTTCGGGCACCTGGGTCAGCTTCTTGCCCAGCTTCTGGATGGTTTTCAAGGGCACGCTGGACTTACACTTGGCAGTCCATGCGTGACCAAGATAAGGAGCCCAGTCCACGTAGAGATCTTTGTTCGGCTCTTTGACTAGAGATTTGACCACGTGCTCGCCGTTGTCCAGCGCATCACGGTAGTCATTTTCCATCTGCTTGGCTTCGTCTTCAGTTACCACACCTGCAGCAATCAGCTTGTCTGCATAGATATTGCGCGTGGTTGGCAGCTTACGAATTTTTTGGTACATCATCGGCTGTGTTGCAGCAGGCTCATCCGCCTCGTTGTGTCCACGACGGCGATAACAAACCAGATCGATAACCACGTCACCTTTGAATTCGTTGCGATAGTCCATCGCCATTTGAGTTACAAACACAACCGCATCTGGATCATCAGCGTTCACATGCAGTATCGGCGCCTGGACCATCTTCGCGATGTCGGTGCAGTACTCCGTAGAGCGCGCGTCTTCCTGCTTGCTGGTGGTGAAGCCAACCTGGTTATTGATAACAATATGGATGGTGCCACCCACCCCGAAACCACGGGTCTGGGACATCTGGAAAGTTTCCATCACCACACCCTGACCAGCAAATGCCGCATCACCGTGCATGATAACCGGAACAACCTGATTGCCTTCCGTATCAGAACGCCGAGTCTGGCGGGCACGAACCGACCCCTCTACCACTGGAGATACTATTTCCAGGTGGGATGGGTTAAACGCCATGGCCAAGTGCACTTCACCGCCGTCAGTCATAACGTTGGACGAGAAGCCCTGGTGGTATTTAACGTCGCCGGAACCTGAATCGGCGAGCCTTTTGCCTTCAAACTCATCAAACAGTTCTTTGGGGTTTTTGCCCAAAGTATTGACCAGAATATTCAGTCGGCCACGGTGGGCCATACCCAGAACAATTTCCTTGGCACCGTAATGACCGGCACGCTGGATAAGCTCATCCATGCAAGGAATAAGACTTTCACCACCCTCAAGACCAAAACGCTTGACGCCTGGGTAGCGGGAGCCAAGGTATTTCTCCAAGCCTTCGGCAGCTGTCAGGCGTTCAAGAATATGGGTTCGGGTAGCGGATTCGAAACCGGGCTCTGAGCGAACCGGCTCCATACGTTGCTGAAACCAGCGCTTGATGCGGGTATCAACCACGTGCATATATTCGGCACCGATGCTTCCGCAGTATGTCTTGCGGAGACCATCGTAGATATCGCCAAGCTTCATGGTGTCAGAACCAAAGCTCAGAGAGCCTGTCTGGAACTCCAGATCGAGATCGGACTCGGACAGATCGTGAAACGACAGTTCAAGATCTTCTACCTTGGGACGATTCCAGACGCCGAGTGGATCAAGCTTTGCTTCCTGGTGACCACGAAAACGATAAGCATTGATTAACTGAAGAACACGAATCTGCTTTTTATCAGCATCCGACGTAGCGCCAGCTGGCACGCCATTAGTCGTGAGGAAACGCTGATTGCGGGAGATGTGCTCAAACTGTTCCCGGATCGAAGAGTGAATAACGTCGCGGCCATGATTGCCATCAACGCTTGGAAGCTTGTCGAAATAGCTGCGCCACTCTTCAGGAACGGCATTAGGGTCTGTCAGGTAGGTTTCAAAAAGCTGTTCAACATAGGCCAGATTTCCACCTTGCAAGTGGGACGTCTGCCATAACTGCTCCATCATGCTTTCTTGCATTTTGAATAGCTCACCTTGGGCTGGTGCGGGGGAGCCAAGTATGGTCGGCCAGGGGTAACTATCAGTCAATACGGGTTTTTACGGGATCGACTATGGCCACCACACCCAACATGGATGTTTTCCGTTCCCCAATGATTTTTTATACTCTGCAACGCCGCAAGAAAACCTGCTGAGTTCCCGGCACGGCTTGCGTAGTGTGCACCCGGGTAAGACCTTTGACTATAAGCCTTTGGTTGAAGGCCCCGCATAAAATGCGAGGCCTTCCGGGAGTCCAACCTATTCAGACCAGTATAGCGTCTGTCTGAAATCTTGCCGCTTATGTAGCTCTATGCAGCAAAAGATTCCGGATATGGCCAATTGCCCTTGTGGGGTTGAGACCTTTCGGACATACGCTGACACAGTTCATGATGCCCCTGCAACGGAACACACTGAACGGGTCATCCAGATTGGCAAGGCGCTCAGCTTGCGCTGTATCGCGGCTATCCGCCAGGAAGCGATATGCCTGCAACAGACCTGCCGGACCAATAAACTTGTCCGGGTTCCACCAGAACGAAGGACAGGATGTGGAGCAGCATGCACAGAGAATACACTCGTACAAACCATCCAGCTTTTCCCGATCTTCTGGTGTCTGGAGACGCTCAATAGCAGGCACTGGCGTATCGTTCACAAGGTACGGCATTACTTTTTCGTACTGCTTATAGAACAGACTCATATCTACGACCAGATCGCGGATAACCGGCAAGCCTGGCAAAGGGCGCAATACCAACTTGCCATTCTTGACGACCTGCGACATTGGCGTAATACATGCCAAGCCATTCTTGCCGTTCATGTTCATGCCATCCGAACCACACACACCTTCACGGCACGAGCGGCGGTAGGCCATTGACGAATCCTTTTCCTTGATGAGGTTAAGCACATCAAGAACCATCAGATCCTTTCCTGCCGGAAGCTCAACCTCTACGTCCTGCATGTAAGGGGCGTTGTCAGTTTCCGGGTTATAACGGTAAAGACTTACCAACATAGTGTACGTTCCCCTTAGTATGTCCGGACTTTCGGCTGGAAGGTTTCGACAGTTTTCGGCGCGAAGTTAACATCACGCTTGCCAATACGCTTATCCAGCGGGAAGTAGAGAGAATGCTTCAGCCAATTTTCGTCATCACGCTCGGTGAAATCGTTACGGGCATGAGCACCACGGCTCTCTTTACGCTCGTTTGCCGCAATGGCCGTTGCCTGAGCCACCTCAAAAAGGTTGTCCAGCTCAAGCGCTTCAATACGGGCAGTATTGAATGCATTGCTTGTGTCGGTCAGCTTGGTGTTACGAACGCGCTCACCGATCGCCGCGAGCTTCTTCAAGCCCTCTTCCATGCTCTTGCCGTCACGGAACACACCAAAATAGAGCTGCATGCAATTCTGAAGATCCTTACGAACCTCAGCAACGCTCTCACCTTCAGAAACACTGTTCAGGCGATCCAGACGAGCCATTGCACGCTTAATGTCTGCGTCGGTTGCGTCGTCAGTTTCGAAACCGCCGCGCAACTGCTCTTCAATGTGCAGGCCTGCCGCACGACCAAAAACAACCAGATCGAGTAGCGAGTTACCACCCAGGCGGTTTGCACCGTGGACGGAAACACAGGCTGCCTCACCGCAGGCAAACAGACCCGGGATCGGCTGATCGTTACCGTTTTCGTCCTGCGTCAGCGCCTGGCCACCTACGTTTGTAGGAACACCACCCATCATGTAGTGACAGGTAGGAACAACCGGAACCGGCTCTTTTACGGGATCTACGTGAGCAAATGTACGGGACAACTCACAGATACCCGGCAGTCGCAGGTTCAGGGTTTCTTCGCCCAGGTGATCCAGCTTCAACAACACGTGATCCTTATCGGGACCGCAACCGCGACCCTCAAGGATCTCAATAACCATGGAGCGCGCCACAACATCACGGCCCGCAAGGTCTTTCGCGTTCGGAGCGTAGCGCTCCATAAACCGCTCGCCTTCAGAGTTGATCAGGTAGCCACCCTCACCCCGGCAACCTTCGGTTACCAGCGTACCGGCACCGTAGATTCCAGTTGGGTGGAACTGCCACATTTCCATGTCCTGCATCGGGAATCCCGCACGCAGCGCCATGCCAACGCCATCGCCAGTGTTAATCAGCGCGTTGGTAGTAGAGGCATAGATACGACCGGCGCCACCGGTCGCCAGAACCGTCGCCTTGGACTTGATGTAAGCCACTTCGCCGGTTTCAATTTCAATGGCAACAACACCAACAACTTCGTTCTTGCTGTTTTTCACCAGATCAACGGCATACCATTCGTTCAGGAAGGTAGTACCGCCCTTCAGGTTCGCCTGATACAGCGTGTGCAACAGCGCGTGGCCGGTACGGTCAGCGGCTGCGCAAGTGCGTGCGGCCTGAGTCGGGTTATCCGGCCCTTTGGACTGACCACCAAATGGACGCTGATAGATGCGACCCTGCTCAGTTCGGGAGAAAGGCAACCCCATGTGCTCAAGTTCGAAAACAGCCTGCGGCCCTACGGAACACATGTACTCAACTGCATCCTGGTCAGCAATGTAATCAGACCCTTTAACGGTGTCATACATGTGCCAGCGCCAGTCATCATTGGGGTCTGCACTTGCAATCGCGCAGGTAATGCCACCCTGGGCAGAAACCGTGTGCGAACGGGTTGGAAACACTTTAGTGATACACGCAGTTTTGACGCCTGACTCGGTCAACTGCAGGGCCGCTCGCATGCCGGCACCGCCGCCGCCGATTACAATTGCGTCGTAAGAGATAGTCTTAATATTAGACATCGATCAAAGCCCCCAAATAATCTGGATTCCCCAGACCACATACACAAAACCAACCAGGATGAATGCGGCTTGAAACAGAAAGCGCGGCATTGCTGATTTGATATAGTCGGTAGATACCGTCCAAAGCCCAACCCACGCGTGAGCGCCGATTGAAAGCAGAGCCAGCAATGAAAAGATCTTGAACCAGGTTTGATCAAACAGAGCCGACCAGGACTGGTAATCCACATCGGTTGCCACAAAGAAACCAATCAAAAACAGTGTATAAAAGGCCAGGACGTACGCAGAAACCCGCTGGATAATCCAATCCTGGATACCGTTACGGCCAATGTTGGTCACACTATTCATGCCCATACGAAAACTCCTGCCAGAACGATAAGGATAACGGATACTGCAATCGTAATTTTTGCAGCTGCTCGCCCGCTTTCCAGCTCTTCACCAATGCCCATATCCATCAGCAGGTGCTTGATACCCGCAACAAGGTGATAAAGCAGAGCAGATAGAATGCCCCAGGTGATCAGCTTGGCAAGGAAGCTGTTCAGCAGTTCACTGACCTGACTGAAGCCTTCTTCCCCTGAAAGGGAAAGCTGAAGCCCGTAGAGCATGAACGCAACACCAACAAAAATGATGATGCCGCTGATGCGGTGCAATATGGACGTAATGGCTGGCAGCGGAAAATGAAACGTGCCGAGATCGAGATTTACTGGTCGTTTGCTATTCACAGCGCTCTCACACTCTCTTTTGGTGCCGCGGAACCGGCAAGCCGGCGGCGGTTAGTTGGTATGTAACGATCGAATGTTGAATACGATATCGACAGACGATTGGTTCAGGAGGGTGAACACCAACAAGGTAGCTTGCTACGCACAAACGCCCATGAAGATGGATCCCCAATTCCGGGCTAGGGATTATAAGGAGGCGCCCGTATAATTACAAACGCGCAACACGCGCCGAAGCCGCGCGAGGACTGTAACAGAGCAAGCTATTAAGCGTATTGACAAATGCTTTTTTCCATCCGGGGCCGCATTATTCGTGATATCCCTGATTTACAATGAAGGGCTTATCGCGATGTTTCCGTACTCTTTCATTGACAAAAAAAGCCTACGCCCTATATTTTGCCGCCAGTTTTGCGATAATACGCGCCTTCTCGCGCAACTATAAAGACAGCTAGCACTGTCAAAGCTGATAAACAGGAGAGCACTATGACCGACAGGAAAGCCACGCTCTCGGTGGGGAATGAGTCCATTGAGCTACCGATTTATTCCGGCACCGTTGGACCTGACGTTATCGACGTTAGAGGTTTAGTCCAGAATGGCGTTTTCACTTACGACCCGGGCTTTGTCTCTACGGCCGCCTGTGAGTCGGCTATCACCTACATTGATGGTGACGAAGGCGTTCTACTGCACCGAGGTTATCCAATCGAGCAGCTCGCAGAGCATTCAGACTACCTTGAAGTCTGTTACCTGCTACTGAAAGGCGAACTGCCAACAGCTGAACAGAACAAGCTGTTCCACGACACCATCAAAAACCACACCATGCTGCACGACCAGATGCGCAATTTCTTCCACGGCTTCCGCCGGGACGCGCACCCTATGGCAATCATGTGTGGAGTTGTCGGGGCACTTTCCGCGTTTTATCACGATCAGATGGACGTTACCAACGAACATCAGCGCGACATTACGGCCCATCGCCTCATCGCCAAAATGCCAACAATTGCGGCCTGGTGCTACAAATACAGCATCGGCCAACCTTTCGTTTATCCACGAAACGATTTGTCATACTCAGAGAACTTCCTGCAGATGATGTTTGGCGTGCCCTGCGAGACTTATAAGGCAAACCCGATTCTCGCAAAAGCCATGGACAAGATTTTTATTCTCCATGCGGACCACGAACAGAACGCCTCCACATCTACTGTGCGACTGGCAGGCTCCTCTGGCGCCAACCCGTACGCCTGCATCGCTTCTGGCATTGCGGCACTCTGGGGCCCTGCACACGGCGGCGCTAACGAGGCTGTCCTGGACATGCTTGCGGAAATTGGCGACGTATCCAACATCGATGCGTTCATTGCCAGAGCTAAAGACAAAGATGATCCTTTCCGCCTGATGGGCTTTGGTCACCGGGTTTACAAAAACTTTGACCCGCGCGCCAAGGTTATGGCCGAAACTGCCCATGAAGTCTTGAGCGAACTTGGACTGGAAAATGACCCTCTCCTGAAAATCGCTCAGCGTCTTGAGCAGATCGCCCTTGAAGACGAATACTTCGTCAAGCGTAAGCTTTACCCGAACGTAGACTTCTACTCAGGTATCATTCTCAAAGCTATCGGGATCCCGACATCCATGTTTACGGTAATCTTTGCCATGGCACGGACGATCGGCTGGTTCTCCCACTGGAACGAAATGGTCAGCGGTGATTACCGCATTGGCCGTCCGCGCCAGCTGTACACTGGCTCTCCAGCAAGGGATTACCCTAAAAAGTAACCCTGAACTGCACTGGATAAAAAAAGGCCGCTGAATCAGCGGCCTTTTTTTATGGGTTTGATCGCCACCCTTTATCGCGGTTAACTTGTCCTTGTCTGTGCTAATTTAACCGCCATAACTCTACAAGGAGAAAGCAATGACAACCGCAACCTTTATAGGTCTTGGCGTTATGGGCTACCCCATGGCCGGCCACTTGGCAAAAGCCGGCATTACGGTTAGGGTATGGAATCGCTCCACGGAAAAATCGATACAGTGGGCCAAAGACTATCCCGGAACCGCCTGCGAGACCATCAAAGAAGCCGTCCTAGACGCTGATTTTGTAATGACCTGCGTAGGTGCCGACAGGGACCTGATTGCGGTTTACGAGGGTGAAGATGGCATTCTGGCACATGCAAAACATGGTGCGGTGCTGGTGGATCACACCACCGCTTCTGCCGGCGTAGCTGAGAACCTCTCCAAGGCTGCCCGCAAGGTCGGTATGGGTTTTATCGACGCACCGGTCTCCGGAGGCCAACAAGGCGCCCAGAACGGACAGCTTACGATCATGTGCGGCGGATCAGAGGAAGACTACTCGAAAGCCCAACCGCTATTGCAGATCTATGCCAGAGCATTGAACCTCATGGGCCCCGCTGGAAGTGGCCAGAAGACAAAAATGGTCAATCAGATTGCCATCGCAGGCTTGGTGCAAGGCCTCTCAGAAGCTCTGCATTTTGCCGAACAGGCAAATCTCGATGTGAAAAAAGTTGTGGACGTCATTTCCAAGGGCGCAGCTCAGTCCTGGCAGATGGAAAACCGATCAGGAACCATGATTGATGGTAAATTTGATCATGGATTTGCCGTTGACTGGATGCGCAAAGACTTGGGCATATGCCTCGATGAAGCACGCAAGGTAAATGCCTCGCTACCAGTTACAGCACTGGTAGACCAGTTTTATGGCGACGTTCAGGAAATGGGCGGCAACCGCTGGGATACGTCTTCGCTGATTCAGAGACTACGGAAGTTCAGATAAGCCAGGAAAAAACCCAGCTAAGCGAAAAAGAGGCCAGAGCTTGCGCTCTGACCTCTTTTCTTATTCGCCTGACCAGCCATTACTACTTCTCGCGCGGCTGCCATTTTCCATTAACATACCATGCGGACCAACCGGTCGCCTTACCGTCTTTTTCCGTCATCACATACTGCTCTTTGGTTTTTCGGCTATACCGGATGACCGTCGGGTTACCCTCAGGGTCACGCTCCGGAGCCTCCATCAAGTAATCGTGCTTCGGATCGATTTCCTTCCGGTGCGGCTTAATCTCCATGACCAGTGGTGGCCGAGTCTCGCGGTTTTTCGGGAACTTGCTGGCCGCCAAAAACATTCCTGATGCACCATCACGCAACACATAGGTGTCGTCGACTTTCTGGCATTGCAATTCAGGCATCGGCACTGGATCCATTTTGGGTGGCGCCGGCTCCCCGCTTTTCAGCAGTTTGCGGGTATTCTTACAAGTATCACTCATGCAACCGAAGTACTTGCCAAATCGGCCTGTTTTCAGCTGCATTTCGGAGCCACACTTATCGCATTCCAGCGTGGGGCCATCGTAGCCTTTAATCCGGAATGTACCCTCTTCCACTTCGTACCCGGCACAGTCCGGATTATTACCGCACACATGGAGTTTTCGGGTTTCATCTACCAAATAGCTGTCCATGGCCGTTGCGCAGATCGGGCAGCGACGCTTTTTACGCAACAGCCGGGTTTCACCCTCACCCTCAACATCGTCATCCGCGCTAACCACTTCATCACCAGACACCAGGTTGATGGTGGTTTTGCAGCGTTCTTTAGGTGGCAGTGAATAACCAGAGCACCCCAGGAACACACCCGTACTGGCGACACGAATCTGCATGTTACGAGCACAGGTTGGGCAGGGAATATTGGTTTCGGTTGGATCGTTCGGGCGCATACCGCCCTCACCATCAGCTGTCTCCGCAGATTCCAGCTGCTGACGGAAATTGGCATAGAAGTCGTTAAGAACCTTCTTCCATTCCACATCACCCAAGGCAATGCGGTCCAGATCACCTTCCATCTTGGCTGTAAAATCGAAGTCCATCAGATTGGAAAACGATTCGCACAGGCGATCTGTGACAATCTCACCCATCTTCTCCGCGTAGAAGCGACGGTTCTGCAAGCGCACGTAACCGCGATCCTGAATGGTCGATATAATCGACGCATAGGTGGATGGCCGTCCAATCCCCTGCTTTTCGAGCTCTTTAACCAAGCTGGCTTCCGTATACCTAGGCGCTGGCTTGGTAAAGTGCTGGCTTGGCTCAAGCTTTTCGAGACTCAAAGCCTCACCTACCTTGATGTCGGGCAGGGCAACGTCTTCTTCTTTCTTGGCCGACTGAGGAGCAACCTTCAGAAAGCCCTCAAATTTGATGATGCGGCCACGGGTGCGCAGCTCGTAACTGCCATTGGCAACAACAATAGACGTGCTAAGAAATTCTGCTTCAGCCATCTGGCAGGCAACGAACTGTCGCCAGATAAGCTCATAGAGCTTCTCCGCGTCTTTTTCCAAACCACTGATAGCGGCTGCCTTACGAGAGACCTCTGTAGGACGAATAGCCTCGTGTGCTTCCTGGGCCCCTTCTTTACTGCCATATACCTTAGGCTTCTCTGGCAGATAACGATCACCGAACTGCTCCTTGATAAAATCACGGCAGCTGTCGATTGCATCCTGGCTAAGGTTGGTGGAATCGGTACGCATGTATGTGATGTAACCGGCCTCATAGAGGCGCTGCGCCAGCATCATGGTTTTCTTGACACTGAACCCAAGGCGATTACTTGCAGCCTGCTGTAGCGTTGAGGTAATGAAAGGCGCTCCGGGCCGAGACCTGGTTGGTTTGTCTTCCCGCTTGGCCACCTCAAAGGCGCCAGCTTTCAGGCGCTCTACATGTTCATTACTCTGCTGTTCGTTAACCGGGCGGTACGGCTTGTCATTGTAGCGAGTGACTTCAAACCGCACAGGTTGTTCGCTGGCCTTTGCACCCAGTCCGGCAAACATCTGCCAGTATTCCTCAGGCACGAACACACGAATGTCTCGCTCACGCTCTGCAATCAAACGCACCGCAACCGATTGAACACGGCCAGCCGACAAGCCACGGGCAAGCTTGGCCCAAAGCAGCGGCGACACCATGTAGCCCACGACCCGATCAAGAAAGCGTCGAGCTTGCTGCGCATTAACCTGATTGGTATCCAGGCTGCCCGGATTCTCGAACGCTCCCTGAATCGCGCGCTTGGTAATTTCGTTAAACACAACGCGGCGATACTTTTCAGGCTCACCACCAATGGTCTGCTTAAGGTGCCACGCAATGGCCTCCCCTTCGCGGTCAAGATCCGTTGCGAGATAGATGTGGTCGGCATTTTTGGCAAGGCGCTTCAGCTCACTGACAACTTTTTCCTTGCCAGGAAGCACTTCATAGCGAGCGCTCCAGTCATTGTCCGGATCAACACCCATCCGGGCAACCAACTGCTCCCGCGCTTTGCGCTTTTTGTGTGCAACCTTGTCTTCCGGGCTGAGCTTGCGAGTGATCGCCGCCTGCCTGGCGCGCTCTTTCGGATCAGACTGGGATCCGCTGCCACTAACAGGGAGATCACGAATGTGCCCAACGCTGGACTTTACGATGAAGTCAGAGCCCAGGTACTTGTTGATGGTCTTCGCTTTCGCTGGTGACTCGACAATTACGAGACTTTTACCCATATCGGAGTTCTGTATCCTTTGCGATAAATCGGCCGGTAAACAAGCAGACCGTAAACTCGCTGTAAAATCAATCGGCTGGAAAAGCTATAGGAGCCGCCATTGTGTATAGGCTCACTGTTTTACAGGGTCAGGAATAGCAAGACAACCCATTCTTTGTTTCAGTCATGCATTTTTCAAGTTTCCGTGGCGCACTCTACAGATCCCCAGAAACAAGAAAAGCCCGGCACGAGCCGGGCCTTCCATGAAAGCGTTACTGCATCCGTCTAGCGGATTACAGGCGCTCCCAGACCGTCGCAATACCCTGACCCAAGCCGATGCACATGGTGGACACACCAAGTTTACCGCCTTTGGCCTGCATTACGTTCAGCAAGGTCGTAGAGATACGGGCACCTGAGCAGCCCAGCGGATGCCCGAGAGCAATCGCGCCACCGTTCAAGTTTACCTTCTCCTCCATAACACCCAGAAGTTTCAGGTCTTTCAGTACCGGCAAAGACTGACCAGCAAAGGCTTCGTTCAGTTCCCAAAAGTCGATATCTTCAACTTTCAGGCCCGCACGCTTGAGCGCCTTCTTGGTTGCTGGTACCGGGCCGTAACCCATGATTGCGGGATCACAGCCGGCAACGGCCATGCTGCGGATCTTCGCCATCGGCTTAAGGCCCAGCGCTTCTGCACGCTCTGCAGACATCAGTACCATTGCAGAGGCACCATCGGTCAGCTGAGAGGAAGTACCAGCCGTCACAGTACCGCTCTTCGGATCAAAAGCCGGCTTAAGCTGGCCCAGTGATTCAACCGTGGTCTGTGGACGAATGGTTTCATCATGCTCAATCAGCACCTTGAAGCCATTCTCATCGTGACCTTCAATAGGCACGATTTCGTTCTTGAAACGACCTTCAACGGTCGCTTCCTGGGCCAGACGATGTGAACGCGCACCGAACTCATCCTGCTGCTGACGAGTAATACCGTGCATTTTCGCCAGCATTTCTGCAGTCAGACCCATCATGTTCGAGGCCTTGGCAGTGTACTTGGAAGCAGCCGGGTTATGGTCGAAACCTTCCGTCATGGGTACGTGCCCCATGTGCTCTACACCACCAACCACAAACACATCGCCGTTGCCGGTCATGATGGCCTGAGCTGCCGTATGGATTGCACTCATTGCAGATCCACACAGGCGGTTCACCGTCTGGGCTGCAGACTCGTGAGGGATGCGGGTCAGCACGGAAATCTGCCGCGCCACGTTAAAGCCCTGTTCCTTGGTCTGGTTTACACAGCCCCAGATAACATCTTCAACTTCTTTTGGGTCGAGCTTCGGGTTGCGTTCGAAAAGCGCATCGATCAGCGTAGCCGAAAGGGTCTCCGCACGCACATGGCGGAAACAACCATTTTTGGCACGACCCATCGGAGTCCGCACGCAATCGACGACGACAACGTCTCTCGGATTAAGGCTCATAGATCTTTCTCCGTTCGGAAATCTCGTTCAGGGTTAACCAAAGAACTTTTCACCAGTTTTGGCCATTTCACGCAGCTTCTCGGTCGGATGATACAAAGCACCAAGATCTGCAAACTTGTCTGCCAGCTCAACGAACTTGTCTACACCCATATCATCGATGTAGCGCAGGGCACCACCACGGAACGGCGGGAAGCCGATACCGAAGATCAGACCCATATCCGCGTCAGCTGCATCTGCCACGATGCCATCTTCCAGGCAACGCACAGTTTCCAGACATAGCGGAATCATCATACGAGCAATGATATCTTCGTCGCTGAACTCGCCCTCACCCTGAACAACCGGCTTGAGCAGCTCGTAGGTCTCTTCATCGACAACCTTCTTCTGCTTACCTTTACGGTCCAGTTCGTATTTGTAGAAGCCCAGTTCGTTTTTCTGACCATAACGGTTGTTTTCAAACATCACGTCAATGGCCGTCTTTTCTGCATGCTTCATGCGATCCGGGAAGCCATCGGCCATCACTTCGCCAGCGTGCTTGCCGGTATCCATGCCAACAACGTCCAGCAGGTATGCTGGACCCATAGGCCAGCCGAACTTTTCCATTACTTTGTCTACGCGCTGGAAATCTGCACCGTCACGTACCAAGCCGACAAATCCACCGAAGTAAGGGAACAGAACACGGTTCACCAGGAAGCCTGGGCAATCGTTTACAACAATCGGGGTCTTACCCATCGCCTTGGCGTAGGCAACCGTTGTTGCAATAGCGCGATCGCTGGTCTTCTTACCGCGGATAACCTCAACCAGAGGCATCATGTGTACCGGGTTGAAGAAGTGCATACCGCAGAAATTTTCCGGACGCTTCAAGTTCTTGGCCAGAAGATCGATGGAAATGGTTGAAGTGTTCGACGTCAAAATGGCGTCGTCACGAACCATATCTTCTGCTTCACGCAGAACAGCATCTTTTACCTTCGGGTTTTCAACAACAGCTTCTACAACCAGATCTACGTTTTTAAAGTCACCGTAGTTGAGGGTCGGAGTAATGCTGTTGAGAACATCGGCCATTTTGCCTGCGTCCATGCGGCCTTTATCGACGCGCTTGGTTAGCAGCTTCTTGGCTTCATTCAGACCCAGGGTAATACCGGCCTGGTTAATGTCCTTCATGATGATCGGTGTGCCTTTCAGTGCTGACTGATAAGCAACGCCGCCACCCATGATTCCGGCACCCAGTACGGCAGCCAGTTTCACTTCAGACGCTTCTTTTTCCCAAGCTTTGGCTTTCTTTTTAAGTTCCTGATCATTCAGGAACAAGCCAACAAGGCAGGCCGCCACATTCGTCTTCGCCATTTTGGCAAAGCCTTTGGCTTCCACTTCAATCGCCTTGTCGCGGGTCATGCCAGCGTGCTTTTGCATCACCTTGATCGCTTCGACCGGTGCTGGGTAGTTCTTGCCCGCTTTGGCACCCACAAAGGCTTTGGAAATCTCGAACGCCATCATGCTTTCCATGGCATTGAGCTTGATCTTGCCTTTCTTCTCTTCGCGACGCGCTTCGTGGTCAAGCTTGCCTTCGTTGCACTGATTAATGATAGCAACAGCTGCTTCCACCAGCTGCGCCGGCTCAACAATTGCGTCAACAGCACCCGTTTTCAGAGCTACGTCGGCACGGTTTTCTGCACCGCCACAAATCCACTCAACAGCGTTATCCACACCTACCAGGCGGGATAGACGAACAGTGCCGCCGAAGCCCGGGAAGATACCCAGCTTTACTTCAGGCAGGCCTACTTTAGCCTTGGGAGCCATAACCCGATAATCGGTCGCCAGGCACATTTCAAAACCGCCGCCCAAAGCGATACCGTTAATTGCAGTCACAGTGGGGAAAGGAAGATCCTCTACCGCGCTGAAAATTGCATTGGCCTTCAGGTTGTTGGCAACCAGGTCTTCCTCGGAACCGGCAAACAGTTCAGTAAACTCTGTAATGTCGGCACCAACAATGAAACTGTCTTTGGAACTGGTTACTACCAGGCCCTTGAGTTTCTTCTGTGCTTTAAGTGCATCAGTCGCGGCGTGGAGCTCTTCAATGGTAAGACGGTTGAACTTGTTTACCGACTCGCCTTGCAAGTCGAAGTCCAACTGAGCGATCCCGCCTTCGATCTCTTTAACCGTGATGGCTTTACCTTCGTAAATCATCAACTGATCTCCAGTCTGTGTTTGGAACTGCTTCCAACTCTGGACAGCCTCTTTATCGAGATTGCCAAAGCTGTTTGATGCAGCGAGATTTCTGTCACTGCCCGATCAGACGACTAAAAATTCATACAGTCGTTTGAATCGTGAGGGCACACGATGTGAAAAAACAGCACGTTTGTCAATTTGTTTCTTTGTGATCGAACGCAACATGCAGCAATTACACCCGCGCCACGACATCAGATCCTTATGTATCAGTAGATTACAACCTAATGCATAGAAGGAGCTTGAACTTCATGACGCAAATTTCAAAGATATTTACAATTCCCCATTCCCGCGCCAGCAAAACTGCTTGATTGGCCGAGAAACTTACTTTACCTTCGTTCTACGACTTTGGTACACAATAATAAACGCTTTACGGAGAATCCGTCCGATGAAAACCACCCACCTGGGCGCTCGCGCCTCTCTGGTTGCTTCACTGTTTTTGTTCTTGCTCACATCTATGAACGTAAAGGCACAGGAGTCTGACGACTTCCTCGCCCAACTGCATAACTTCCGCGTGAGCAACTACGTGGCGCTTGATGCGTATTACCGGTTTATCGGATCTGGCAGCACCAACACTCTGAACGAGATCGTGGCCGGTATCAACTCAGCCAACGACGCCATGAACCTCGTTACAAACAATACAAGTGGCGGACTATCCAAAGAACAACTTGAAGAGCTCAACGGCCAATTCGATAAATTCAAAAGTCTGATGCGCGACAACATCAACGATGTGCGGACAACGGGTTATCCAGATTTACGTTTGGTGTCTGACATGGCTAATCAGGCACTGGAAATGAACAGCAAGGCAACCGAGCTTTACCAGATCGCCCAGGAAGGCTCCGCGAAACAAACAAGCCAGCGGGTTGAAGCAGCCAGAATGGGTGCGGTTGTCATTGCCCAAATGATGGCAAAGTACTCAGTTCGCACCAACTCGTCGGTTGCGCAAATCTTTCAAGGCTCCTCCCTGGAAACATCACTTGATGAGCAGGCCAAAGACTTTGACAAGCTGCTTGAAACAATGAGCACGGGTGAAAGTAACGCAGAGCTGAGCGGACTATTAAGCGACGTAAATGCAAAATGGCAGTTTATCCGCGGCTCTTACATCAACTACAACGAAAACAACGTAGGCTTTGTAATTGACCGGTACTCCAAGCGCATCCTCGAAAGCCTGACTTCGGTTATTTCGCTACTCCAGCAGAGCGCGTGAATACCACGAGAGCCCTTCCCCCAGTCGGGCTCGCGTACTATGCTGTAGCAAAGCCGATATAGAAGGAGTTAGGGATGTCTGCATACAATACAATGCTCGTTGCTATCGATCTTACCGAAGAAGCACCCCAGGTTCTGGAAAAAGCTAAAGCCATGAGCGTAGCTCACGGTGCCAACCTGGTTCTGGTACACGTTGTCGAGCCAGTGGGGTACGCGTATGGTGGAGATATCCCGATGGACCTGACCGAGCTTCAAACTCAGCTCGATAAAGCGGCCCGGGAACAGCTGGCTGCGTACGGTGAACAGTATGGCGTCGAAAAGACCAACCAGATTGTGACTGTGGGCCGACCGGAATCTGAGATACACCGGTTGGTTAAAGAGCAGGCTGCGGATCTTGTGATTGTGGGAAGCCACGGCAGGAAGGGCTTCCAGTTGCTACTCGGCTCAACTGCAAATGGCGTGTTGCATGGTACAGAGTGCGATGTTTTAGCGATCAGAATTCGCTAACTCATCTCGCAACACCCAGCCCTGGAAAAAAGCCTGAGGCAATACACTGCCCCAGGCTTTTTTATTAATCCCAAGCACTTGCCTTAACCAAGCGCCTGCTCTTCCAGTTCCATCCATCTCTCGATAACCTTCTCCAGCTTGAGCTCTTTCTGCTCCAGCTCTTCCAGAACCTCAGCAACGTCTTCAGCTGTACCTGAATAAAAATCGGCTGAAGCGATACGCGCCTGAATGCTCGCTACATCCTGCTCCAAAGCTTCTATTTGCCCTGGCAACTGTTCAAGTTCGAGCTTCAACTTATAACTCAGTTTAACCGGCTTAGGCTTGCTGACACCGGCATCATTCGAGCTTTCTGCAGCCTGCTCACCCTTGGCTGGCGAATCACCATTTTTCTTGCCACCCGTTTGCTTACCTGACTTTGCCGCCTTGTCGTGCCGATCGGGGCGTGCGCCCGTTTCCTCAGCCGGGAAACATCCTCCCTGCCGACGCCAGTCGCTATAACCACCTACGTATTCTCGCACCCGCCCAGAACCGTCCAGGAAAACCGTTTCCGTTACAACGTTATCGAGAAACTCCCGGTCGTGGCTGATAACAATCACGGTGCCGGCAAATTCGGAAAGCTGCTCTTCCAGCAACTCCAGGGTTTCCACATCCAGATCGTTGGTTGGCTCATCCAGTACCAGAATGTTTGCTGGTTTGCTGAACAGTTTTGCTAACAACAACCTTGCACGTTCACCCCCGGAGAATACCCGAACAGGCGATCTGGCCCGCTCCGGCGTAAACAGGAACTCCTGCAAATACCCAAGCACATGCTTGCTCTGGCCGTTGATATCAATAAATTCCCGGCCTTCCGACAAGTTGTCGAGTGCGTTCGAGTTAAGGTCGAGCTCACCACGAAGCTGATCAAAATAGGCCACCTGGAGGTTAGTACCCAAGCGGATCGTGCCTTCAGTCGGCTTCAGGTCGCCCAACAACAAACGCACCAGCGTTGTTTTACCCGTTCCGTTCTCACCCACAAGGCCAATTTTATCGCCCCGGAGCACAGTAAGACTCATATCTCGAATAATGGCTGTCCCGTCAGGGTATGCAAAGCCGGCATCAACTGTCTCTACTACCAGCTTGCCCGAGCGCGCAGCATCTTCCACAGCGAAGCTCGCTGTACCACCACGAACTCTGCGCTGCCGGTGCTCTTCGCGCATCGCTTTCAGGGCCCTTACCCTACCCATGTTGCGGGTGCGGCGAGCTTTAATGCCTTGACGAATCCACGTCTCTTCCTGTTTCAGCCGCTTGTCGAAAAGCGCATTTTCCCGCTCTTCCTCCTCAAGCGCTTTCTCTTTCAGATCAAGATATCGGTCATAAGAGGCAGCAAAGCTGATCAACTTCCCGCGATCCAACTCTACGACTCGGGTAGCCATGCGCCTGATAAAAGCCCGGTCGTGGCTCACAAACAGCATGGCGCCACGAAATGCACCAAGCGCTTCCTCAAGCCAAGCGATGGCTGGCACATCAAGATGGTTGGTGGGCTCGTCCAACAAAAGAATATCCGGCTCTCCAACGAGCGCTTTAGCTAACAACACCCGACGCTGCCACCCTCCGGAGAGGGTATTCAACCGCTGGTCCGGATCTATGCCATATTGCGCCAAAATGGCCGTAACCTTTTGATCGAGCCGCCACCCGTCAAGAGCTTCAATGCGCTCCTGAACCTTCATCATGCGATCGAGACTGGATTCGTCTGCGCTTTGGGTAAGCGTGTGAAACTCCGCCAGAAGTTGGCCTGCTTCCGGGAAGGCGCCAGACACTACTTCGTACGCCGTTCTGGTATCGTCTGAGGGAAGGTTCTGGGGCAGGACCGCCAACACGGCGCCATCCTCAAGGCGCACCTTGCCGCCATCCGGAATAACATCACCGCAGACGATCTTTAGCAGCGTGGACTTACCCTCGCCATTCCTTCCCAACAAACATACCCGTTCGCCAGCTTCAATATTCAGCGAAGCCTGATCAAGCAGCGGGTGCATTCCGAAGGCCAGGGAAATCGAGTCCAGTGTTAACAGTGGCACGTTGTTTTCTACTCCGATTCAATAACAGTGACGGAATCATCCACATGGATTATTCCGGGGGATTCGTGAATGGCATTTTGGCCGAAAATAACACCGTCTGGCGTCCTGCGGTATCCAGAGAGCGCTCTCAAAGGCTGCAGGCCGGGATCTTTCAACCCGGTATCCGGATCAACGGTGGTCAGCACACAACGGGAACTTGGCTTCACAACATTGAAGCTTTGTTCTCCTACCAAAAGCTTGCGCCAGTGGTCTTCCTGCCAGGGTGCCATGCCCCCTATAACGATGTTGGGCCGGAACCTGCGCATATCCACAGGCGCCTCGAGTCGCCCGTTAAGCTCACTTAAAGAGGCCAGATTGGTGATCAAAAAAGGAAAGCCATCCGCAAAGCCTACTCGACGATATTCACTTACATGCCCGGCATCAACCCGCCGAAACGAAGAGTCCGGCATATAGACAAAGCGCAAGCGCCTACCGCAATAGCGACTTAGCGCCTCACTGGCGGCTGACCCACCCTCCAGAGCTTTAACCCAGTCGCGCCAGACCAGCACTCGTAACTCCCGGTCAGTCTGCTGCAACAAGAAATCGCCCTCACCTGGCACGTGAATGCTGACGGAGCCCCCATGTAGAGAGGTTGACACCCTGGCCAACTCAGGAAGCTCTCTCTGGGTAACAAACCGGCGCTCCTCATCAACAATCATCCATCGCCGGTCACCTTTAGGGCCGAAGTCGTCCATTTCAAAACAGGAAACCTCGATGCCAGTGAGCGACTTCACCGGGTAAACATGGAGTGAATGAACTTTCAAGGCGCGTCTCCAGAGCAGGAATCAAATGTGGGGAGGCGGGCAGTATAACCAAAAACAAAAAACCCGACCTCTTTCGAGGTCGGGTTTCTGGAATTTGGAGCGGGAAACGAGATTCGAACTCGCGACCCCGACCTTGGCAAGGTCGTGCTCTACCAACTGAGCTATTCCCGCAATGTTGACCAGCTTGCGCTAACAACGGATGTGTATTCTACGCATCCCGCCCCTTTCGTCAACCTCCTTTGCAAACTTTTTTATTGCCCAAATCGATTGGCGGTGCCCAGATAGTCCTTCTCCGCGTCAGTCGAGGGTCGTCCAAGAGCCTTATTACGATGGGGAAACCGCCCAAAACACTCAATGATGTTGTGGTGATCCTGAGCTGACCGCAGAAAGCTTCTTAAAAAATCCTGCAACATCCCTGAGGTAGACGCGACCAACTGCTCATAACATTCAACCGACAACGCTTGATCATCAAGCCGCTCAGAGTGTTGTAGTGGCATATACATAAATGCACGCTGAATCGGTGGAAGCGCGACGTCACCTCCCCTGCGCATGGCCTCTTTGCAAAGCGCCCTTGCCTGCTTATCCTGCTCGAACGCAAGTGCCCCGCCCCGAAAAATATTTCTGGAAAACTGGTCAAGCAGAATAATTTCAGCTAACTGCCCACCAGGAATCTTACGCCAGTGATCCAGACCTTGCTCAGACGCGAACAGAACCATGGAAAGAAACCGACGGCGAATTTCCTGGTCGAACTTACGGCTTGAAAGAAACCAACGATTACGATGTTCGCTGTCGGGGAGTCCATTTTCATCTAATTCACCGAACCAGAAATCCAGAATCTCTTTCCAATCGAACATTAAAGAACACCCTGTTATCTTGACTGACGGGATCGACAGAGAATACCGGCCCGCAACCAAATTTACGACAGGCACCTGTCACAGATCATCGAGGAGCACGAATGAGCAGTCGCCGCATTATTCTGTTAGCCCATGGTAGCAGCGATAAACGCTGGTGCGACACATTCGAGGCGCTTGCAGAGCCGACGCTAAAGGCTGTACCAAACTCGAGGATTGCCTATATGGAACTGGCGGAACCCTCCCTGGAGGCCGTCGTTCGCGACGGTGTGGCAGCCGGAAGCCGAGAATTCACAGTTGTCCCCCTTTTTCTAGCCGCCGGGCGCCACCTGCGTAAAGATGTGCCGGCCATGATTACAGCCCTTGAGACAACCACTGGGGCAAATATTACGCTTTCCCCCCCCATTGGAGAGAACCCGCTTCTGGGTCAGGCAATCAAAGACGTGGTAACCCTGCAACTGGCTCACAGCGCCAAAGATTAAGGAGCGTCAACATGAAAAAGCGCGTACTGATTACCGGCGGCACTGGCTTTATTGGCGGCGCGCTTTGCGGCACATTGCTTGATCGTGGCTACGGGCTGACCATTTTAAGCCGACAGTCCGCCGATGCAGTACGGGCCCTGTGCGGGCAGGTTGAGGTGATCAATAACCTTGAAAACGTCCGCGGCCATGCGGGTTACGATGCCGTGATCAATCTCGCAGGTGAAGGCATCGCCGACAAGCGCTGGACTGCCGGGCGTCAGCAAGCATTGCTAAACAGCCGCATTGCTTTAACCCACACTCTGGTAGAGGTCATCAAGAGCTGGAAGCAAAAGCCTGACGTGATGGTTTCGGGCTCGGCTGTCGGTTTTTACGGTGATCAGGGTGACCTGCGGGTAACCGAAAACACCGCACCCAACGATGAGTTTACTCACCAGATGTGCAGGGACTGGGAAAAGGCAGCGCTCGAACTGGAATCGCTTGGAGTGCGCGTATGCATCTCCAGAACGGGCATAGTGGCAGGTCCTGGGGGCGGCTTTTTGAAGCGTATGGTTTTACCATTTAAGCTTGGACTGGGTGGCCGCCTTTGCGGCGGGCATCAGTACATGCCCTGGATTCATCGTGAGGATGTGGTCGCGGCTCTTATCTGGATGCTGGAAACGCCACAGGCCTCCGGTGCATACAATGTAGTCAGTCCTAACCCGGTCACTAATCGTGAGTTCACCCTTTGCCTTGCTCGCACACTCAATCGGCCCGCTATGTTCCCTGTTCCGGCACCAGTGCTCAAACTTGCACTCGGGAAGATGTCACGACTACTGTTGACTGGCCAGCGGGCAATACCAGAAAGGCTGATCGACGCCGGATTCGAATTTCGCTATCCGACACTTGCAGAAGCGCTCGAAGCCACCACTAAATAACTTATTAGCTTTTTTCATCAAAAGCGTTGACAGCTGCACGAGGCTTACTTAATATACGCGCCACCTCGACGAGGCAAAGTTTTAAAGCGTTGCGTCCCCTTCGTCTAGTGGCCTAGGACTCCGCCCTTTCACGGCGGCAACAGGGGTTCGAACCCCCTAGGGGACGCCATTTTTTCCCTCATAGAACTCTTGAGTGAAAAAAGTCGCTTACTTGCCCAAATCAAGGCGCGCCTGTTCAGGCGGCCTTTCTATCCAGTTTAATATCTTTCTTTGCAGCGCTAGTGCCGTGAGCTTTCTGATCCCGCATCACAAAAATGCCTACGCCAACAAAAAACGCCACCATCAACAACACAGTCGCAATTCCAGCGAAAACCACCACATCCATATACATATTTTTTCTCCTACCCATATTCAAACTTGATTAAGCTCAGATTACGTCACTACTGAATACGGATATTGATCTAGGTCAATGGCGGCATCACTGCTATAACTCAAAAGCCCTCAAATACAAAAGTGAACATAATTCTCCCGTGTTTTCGCGGATTTGCAGGGAATTTGAATAAAAGGACTGCTATAGTCATCGAATAATGGACTATCTGCTTATATCAACCGGTCTGGGTGGCTGAAGTACAAGATGCCGAAACTGCCGACACGCTTACAACGTTTTCGCTCAGGCTCCCCCCTGTCCTTCAGGCTGCTCGCCTGGATACTTCTGTTCAGCTCGGCCTTCACGCTGATAGCATCGGCTATCCAGATCTATTCTGATTACCGTAACGACCTAGCACAGATTGATAGCCGCATAGCTGTGGTTGAATCCGGGTATGCCTCCAGCCTTGCCAGAAGCCTCTGGGCCCTTGACCAGAAACTTCTGCAAACCCAGATGGAAGGGATTCTCAGCCTGCCAGACATCGTTCATCTGAGACTGGGCATTGAGCCAGACTCTGAACTGGTTATGGGAGACATTCCCCGAGGCTCTGATACCAAATCGCACAAATTTGATCTGCTTCATGAGGGCGAAGGGGCATTCAAACTGGGCGAACTCACGGTAACAGCCAATCTTGATCGTGTTTATGAAGATCTGAAGGTTAAAGTCGGCATTATTCTCGCCACCCAATTCCTGAAAACCTTTTTTGTATCGATATTGATCATCTGGGTTTTCCAGCACTTTGTTACCCGCCATTTAACCGCTATGGCGAACTATGCAAAGGACATCTCTCTGAAGAACCTCGGCACCCCGCTCACTCTTGACCGTCCGGATACTCCGTCGCACCACAGAGATGAAATCGGCCGGGTAACCGATGCTATCAACCAGATGCGCGAGCGTCTGAATGACGACATGGTACGGCAGGAAAGGGATGCCGCCGAGATTCACAAGTTCTCCATGGCTATCGAGCAAAGCCCCTCCTCTGTCGTTATATGCGACCGCCAATGGCGAGTCGAGTTTGCGAACCACAAGTTCACGCAGCTTACGGGGTACAACGCAAAAGCGATTGTTGGCCAACACCCTGGTGCATTAAGCGAGAACACCATGGAAATCCGTGAAAATCGCCAACTGTGGCAATCCATTCGCCTGCAAGTTCAGCGCGTGGGCGTATGGCAGGGTGAAGTGAACAGCGCACGACGCAATGGCGAGCGCTTTTGGGAACAGCTTATTGTTACACCTATTAAGGATAGTGCTGGCGAAGCGACGGGCTACCTTATTCTCGGTGAAGACATCAGCATTCGTAAGCGTTACGAACAGCAATTGTTGCGTCAAGCGAACTACGACATACTGACCGGTTTACCCAACCGCATGCTGGCATTGGACAGGCTCAAATTGGCCCTGGCTCAGGCGCGCCGCGAAGGCACCATGGTTGGCGTCATGTTTTTGGATCTTGATAACTTCAAGCACATTAACGACACACTAGGGCACGACGCCGGCGACAATCTGCTGATTGAAGCTGCGAGGCGAATATCCAGTTGCTTGCGCGGAACAAGCACGGTAGCCAGGCTCGGAGGCGATGAATTTCTTGTGATTTTGCCAGGGCTTAACGGCTCGGATTCCGCGGCACAGGTGGCAGAACGTATTCTTTCGAACTTTACCCCGGCCTATACCTTGAATGGCCAGGAAGTCTTTGTTACGACCAGTATTGGTATTGCAATTTTCCCGACCGATTCAGACAACAGTGGCACCCTTCTCCAGCACGCGGACGCCGCCATGTATCAGGCAAAGCGCCAGGGCAAAAGCTCCTTCGCGCACTTCACTCCCGAAATGTCTGAGGTCTCCCATGAGCGCCTGCAAATGGAATCCCGCATGCGGAGGGCATTGGAGCAAAATGAGTTCGAACTGTATTTTCAACCTATTGTTGAGACCACCACCGGCGAAGTGCGCGCTGTAGAAGCACTTCTACGCTGGAACAACCCCGTTATGGGAATGGTAATGCCGGACCGCTTTATTCCGCTGGCTGAAGAGACAGGGCTTATCATCGCTATTGGTGAATGGGTGCTTGAACAAGCCTGCCTCGCAGCTACCGAGTGGAAAGCAATTGCCGGCCGGGATATTGGAATTTCTGTCAACGTGTCACCAAGACAGTTCCGGGACCCCGGATTTATCAATGCTGTGATGCGTGCGCTAACCAACAACGATCTCGCTCCCCAGTTGCTGGAATTGGAAATTACCGAGCGCTTGCTGCTCGACAATTCCATCGAAACAGCAGAAATTCTCAGAGAACTGGACCGGGCGGGCATCCGCCTGTCAGTCGATGATTTCGGTACTGGTTACTCTGCTCTAAGCTACCTCAAGAGCTACCCGTTCGATACCCTTAAAATTGACCGCACCTTCATCAACGATGTAACAAAGTCGCAAGGGGGAGCCTCCCTGGTGTGCGCAATAATTAATATGGCGCACAGCCTGGGGTTGACCATCATAGCGGAAGGCGTTGAAGAGGAATCACAGACCCATTTCCTGAAGCAGGAAGGGTGTGATTTGTCCCAGGGCTATTTCTACAGTCGCCCACTCCCTGCAGGGGAGTTTATTGAGTGGCTGAAAGCCAATCACCGTACACCAACCTAACTCTCACGGAATACCGGGAACATGAAACAATCCATTCTTGTCGTTAACTGCGGCAGTTCGTCGCTTAAACTTGCCTTGTTCGACGAAAATGAAGAAAAGCTCGTATCTGCAATAGCAGAACGGCTCAATGAGCCGCAAGCCTTCGCACGAATCAATGGTGATGACCGCATCGTCGAATTGCCAGCCAAAGCCAATCACAAGCAAGCCCTTAGTGCATTGGTGTCGGCGTTCCGTGAGCGTGATTTTATGCCCGCAGCGCCCACCTCTATCGGGCATCGCGTGGTGCATGGTGGCGAAACCTTCCGCGAAGCCGTTTTAATAGACAACGGTGTTGTGGACGCGATTAACGACTGCGCAGGGCTGGCCCCTCTCCATAACCCGGTCAATCTTGCTGGCATTGAAGCCACCCGGGAACAGTTTCCTGAAATACCACAAGTCGCCGTGTTTGATACCGCGTACCACCAAACCCTTGCACCCCATGCATATCTTTATGCACTGCCAGAGTCCTACTATCGAGACTGGAGCGTAAGACGCTACGGATTCCACGGAACCAGCCATTTTTTTATGGCCAATGAGGCCGCGCGTCTTCTTGGTAAAACCCTTGCCACTACCTCGATTATTTCAGCGCATCTGGGGAATGGGTGCAGCATTACGGCAATCAAGGACGGTGCCAGCATGGACACCAGCATGGGTCTGACCCCGCTGGAAGGATTGGTGATGGGTACCCGCAGTGGTGATATCGATCCGGGGCTTTTCGATTACCTGAACTCCCGAGGTATGCAATTAGCCGATGTACACAGGGAACTGAACCAAAACAGTGGGCTTCTGGGAATCTCCGGCAAAACTAACGATATGCGCACCTTGTGTGAACTGGCCGACCAAGGCCACGAGCCTTCAGCGCTAGCAATCGAGATATTCTCCTTCCGCCTGGCAAAGTATGTTGGTGCCATGATGGCCTCATTGGATCATCTTGATGCGCTTGTGTTCACCGGTGGTATCGGAGAAAACAGCAGTCGGGTAAGACAGAAGACATTGGGTCATCTCAAGCTGCTCGGATTTGATCTGGATACGGACCGGAATCAGCATAACGGGCGTCGCAGCGATGGCAGGATAGAAAGCGCCAACTCACGATTCCCGATTCTGGTCATTCCCACTAACGAAGAGCTTGTAATCGCACGCGAGGCTGCGCGCCTGGCTGAAAGTTTTTAAATAGATTTACCGGGCTGCCTGCTTCGCCCATTACCAGAACCTGTTACCAGAACTACCGGAACCTCTATATATGGCTAAAAGTCTGTTTATTGCACCTACATCCATGGATTCAGGGCTTACATCCGTGTGTCTGGGCTTGCTGCGCGCAATGGAGCGCGTGGGTATAAGCGTTGGGTTCTACAAACCCTTCTACCAGTCGGTGAACCAAGCCGAGTCTTTGCATAACGATGGCAAAGATTCATCCGTTACCTTTGTGCGCTCGCGAAGCCACCTGCAGCCCCCCGAACCGATTCCTCTGAAGAAGGCTCAGCACCTGTTGAACCGCGGCAAATCCGACCTGCTGATGGAAACCGTGGTGGGCGAATACCAGAAAGTCGCCAAAGATGTCGATGTTGTTATTATTGAAGGTCTTGTTCCCGACCGTCGCGAGGCCTACATCGCTCGTTTAAACGTGGAAGTGGCGCGCAATCTGGGCTCAGACGTGGTGTTGGTCAGCACACCGGGCAAGAGCAGCCCTGCCGAACTCGACGAGGAACTGGATTTCTCTGCACGGCTGTTTTCAGATGTTTCAGCTCAGGATGTGATTGCCGTTATTCTCAACAAACTCGGCGAGCCCGAACGCTCTGGCATGGAACCCTACAGCAATATCAGCCAGACCGAAGGGGAAACTCCGGACTACCGTAATAGCTGCAAGGTGTTCCGCGATGGGCGCTTCCGCTTGCTTGGCCAAATTCCGTGGCAGTCCGACCTACTGGCGCCGCGCGTGTCTGATATTGCCCGAGAGCTTAACGTCCCGGTGCTGTATGAAGGCCAGATGCACACTCGCCGGGTACAGAGAGTATCTGTCTGCGCCCGCTCCATCCGCAACATGACGGAGACCCTTGGCCCAGGCACCTTGATGGTGACTCCTGGCGACCGCGAAGACATCATCGTGACAACCGCCGTTGCGGCACTTAATGGTGTTCCTTTAGCGGGCCTCATGCTGACCGGCGGGCTTATGCCTGATCAGCGAGTCATTGATCTGTGCTCCCGTGCGCTGCATACGGGCTTGCCGGTGCTGAGTTCCCCCACCAATACTTACGAAACCGCACACATGTTGGCGAATCTCTCCAGCGCGATTCCCACCGACGACCCTGACCGGGTCGAAAAAGCGATGGAAGCCGTAGCGACAAAGATCGATACAGACTGGCTG
The DNA here is from genome assembly GCF_031157525.1 of Marinobacter sediminicola. Taxonomy (GTDB): domain Bacteria; phylum Pseudomonadota; class Gammaproteobacteria; order Pseudomonadales; family Oleiphilaceae; genus Marinobacter; species Marinobacter sediminicola. Next base: position 174,377 of record NZ_JAVIXR010000004.1, on the reverse strand, counting down.
CAGGAGCACCTGCGCGTTGCAGTTCAGAGCCGACTGTCCCCACCGGCATTTCGCTATCAGTTATCTGAACGCGCCCGGGCGGCAAACAAGCGCATTGTACTGCCAGAAGGCAGTGAGCCACGCACCGTTCAGGCTGCGATCATTTGTCACCAACGCAAGCTTGCACGTTGCGCCCTGATTGGCAACGCAGCAGACATTCGGGATGTTGCGGCTTCGCAGGGCTTCGAGTTGCCTGACGATATTGAGATCATTGACCCGGTTGATGTGCGCAAAAACTATATTGCCCCCATGGTTGAGCTGCGCAAACACAAAGGGCTGGCCCCGGATATGGCCGAAGCACTGCTTGAGGACAATGTGGTTCTGGGCACCATGATGGTGGCTCTGGATGAAGCCGACGGTCTTGTTTCAGGCGCTATCCACACCACAGCAAACACCGTGCGCCCTGCCCTTCAGCTGATCAAGACCCATGACGACGCCAAAGTAGTGTCGTCAGTGTTTTTCATGCTGCTTCCGCAGCAGGTGCTAGTTTATGGTGACTGTGCAATCAATCCAGACCCCAATGCAGAGGAACTGGCCGATATCGCTATCCAGAGCGCCGAATCTGCAGAAGCTTTTGGTGTGGAGCCTGTGGTTGCCATGATCAGCTACAGCACTGGCGAGTCTGGTAGTGGTCACGATGTGGAGAAGGTGCGAGAGGCCACCAGAATAGCGCGCGAACGCAGGCCGGACCTGCTCATTGATGGTCCGCTGCAGTACGACGCAGCAGCCATCGAAAGCGTGGCACGCAGTAAAGCACCCAATAGCAAGGTCGCGGGCAAGGCGACAGTGTTCATATTCCCGGATCTCAACACCGGAAACACGACCTATAAAGCGGTTCAGCGTAGCGCTAATGTAGTGAGCATTGGCCCAATGCTACAGGGCCTGAGGAAACCAGTTAACGATCTCTCGAGGGGGGCGTTAGTAGAGGATATTGTGTTTACCATCGCACTGACAGCGGTGCAGGCAAAGCAGGTTGAGGATGCGGGGCTGGCCTGAGCCGCCCCGATCAACAAACAGTCCCGCTAGCGTTTAGTGCTCTTCTGGCGGGTCTTTTTCACTTGACGACCTGCCTTCTGGTCGTTGTCCTGCTTTACCTTCTGGCGAGGTGTTTTCCGATCAACCTTGTTGGCGAACGGGTTCTCGGCGGAGCGGAACTCAAAGCGGATCGGTGAACCGGTGACATTCAGCACTTTGCGAAACGTATTTTCAAGATAGCGCTTGTAAGATCCAGGTAAGGCATCTGTCTGGTTACCGTGGACAACAATAACCGGCGGGTTAGAGCCACCTTGGTGTGCATAGCGCAATTTTATCCTGCGTCCACGAACCATTGGGGGCTGATGTTGCGCAATTGCATCTTCCAGAATCGCCGTAAGCCGGTTGGTCTGCCACTTCGCCATGGCTGACTCATAACAAGCCTCCACTGACTCGTACAGAACCCCTACCCCCGAGCCGTGCAGCGCAGAGATATAGTGCTTGTCAGCATAATCCAGAAAGTCCAAACGACGCTTCACCTGCTCCTTCACTTTGGCGCGGGCTTCAGGATCCATTCCGTCCCACTTGTTGACCGCAATCACCAGTGAGCGGCCGGCATCGAGAACAAAGCCGATAAGATGCAAATCCTGATCAACCAATCCTTCACGCGCATCAATAACCAGTATCACAACATGGGCATCGTCGATGGCCTTCAATGTTTTGATAATGGAAAACTTCTCCACCGCTTCATTCACATTTTTGCGGCGCCGAATACCTGCGGTGTCGATAAGAGTGTATTGCTTTTCGTGGCGCTCATAAGGGATATAAACACTGTCCCGAGTAGTGCCAGGCATGTCATAAACAATCACCCGATCCTCGCCCAGCATACGGTTGACCAGCGTTGATTTACCTACGTTGGGACGACCAACAATGCCTATGCGAATACCAGGGTAACGATCCGCCCGATCAGCTGCTTCACGCTCTTCTTCAGAAGGTAGCAGCAACTCAAGCATCGATCGTATGCCGCGGTTATGGGATGCGGCAACCATAAACGTTGAAGAAAACCCAAGGCTATAGAAGTCAGCCGCAGCGACATCGGGATCCTGCCCGTCGGTCTTGTTAACCACCAAATGGGCTGGCTTGCCCGACCGGCGCAGGTGATCCGCGATTATCTCATCGCCGGCAGTCAAACCCGCGCGACCGTCAACCAGGAACAGAACTATGTCTGCTTCGTCTACGGCCTGCATGGACTGCCGGGCCATTTCGAGATCCAGCCCTTCTTCTGTACCCGTCAGACCACCGGTATCAATAACGATAAAGCGCTGGTCTTCGTAGGTGCCCTCACCGTACTTTCGATCCCGGGTCAGGCCGGGAAAGTCTGCCACCAAAGCATCGCGGGAGCGCGTCATCTGGTTGAATAACGTCGACTTGCCAACATTCGGCCGGCCAACAAGGGCAATTACTGGGGTCATAATGGTTCGCTATGAAGTTATTTTAGGCTCTGTCTTTTGGCAGAGCCTTGAGTACGAACGGAACCGTTCCGTTCTCTCAGTGTGAATACAGACAATTTACCGCCGTTTCCGAAAACCATCAGGTTACCGTTCGCCAACCGCTGCAATGGAACCCGGAGGCCATCGCTATCATAGTGCGTCTGGCCAACAAGGCGCCCATCATCTGCAGACAATACATGCAGATAGCCTTCGTAGTCGCCAACAACCAGATAGTTTTCGTAAACAGCTGGCTGGGTCAACTGGCGCCAGGATAACTTATCCTGAAGCCATACTTCTCTTCGGTCCGAGCCACGATAAGCCACAACATCGCCGTTAGCAGATGACATATATATATTGCCACCCCCGATCATCGGGGCTTGCAAGCTGGATGCCTTACGGCTCCATATCTCCTGCCCAGTGCGGATATCAACGAGCGCAAGCTTTCCTTGATAACCCGCAACCATTATTGCACTCTCGAGAACCAAAGGCTGACCCGCAATATCCACAAGCCGCTCAAGTTCCGTCCGCCCCTGAGGCTGCCCAACTTCGTACTGCCACAATGGCTGCCCTGAGTCGGCCGCCAACGCCATCAGCTTTCCGTTGGAGAACGCCGCAATCACCACATCGCCGCCCACCAATGGAGCAGCAGCGGCCCGCAGAGACAAAGCAGGCACAACGCCGTCATACTGCCAGAGTATTTCGCCATCAGCTGTATCAAACGCGAGGACTCGCCCATCCGTTGTTTGAGCCACTACCAGCGATCCGTTCGATTGCGGCGCTGCCAAGGCCTCTGTGGGCAAGGCGCTACGCCATAGTTCCCGCCCGTCTTCACGGGAAAGCGCGATCAGATCTGCTTCACGGGTGACCAGGTAGAGTTGTTCCAGATCCCCACCAACACCGGCAAATATGCGGTCTTGAAGCTCGCGCTCCCATATCAACTTGCCAGTTTCCGAATTCACAGCAACCAGCTCGCCATCCGCAGAAGCCGCGTACACAACGTCTCCCGCATTCAATGGTGCCAAGTATAGAAAATCGCCATCATGTCCGTCGCCGACGGACATCTTCCAGACTGTTTTAAGCGCAACGGAGCTATCTACTTCAGGAACCGGCACCGGTTGCTCAAAGGTATCGGTTGTGCTGCACCCGGTGATACCCAGTGCAGCTACCAGGGCTGAAAAAACACCAGCCCGGAACAGCCTGTTACCCGCAAACTTCATCAGGCCTCCTCTCCAACACCAAGATCAGACAGCTTGAGCTCCAAAATACCACTGCGGCCTTGCTGGCTTTGTTCACGGGCAGCCAGATAAGCATCCAGTGCACCTTTCTTGTCGCCCTTAGCCAACAGAATGTCACCACGCAACTCAGAGAAAATTGCAGTAAAAGCGTCAGCGCTTTCAACATCGCCAGCACCATCGATGGTTGCCAGTGCATCATCATAACGCTCGGCAGAGAATTGAGCGCGGGCCAGACGGTTACGAACCACCAGCGCCAGTGCTTTATGGTCACCGGCTTTTTCAAGAGCCCACTCCAGTGAAGCAACGGCTGCTTCCGCATCCTTGTCTTCAACCAGCTGCTGACGGGCCAGAATCAAATTGCCATAAACTGCATAGGCGCTTTCAGCATGATCTTCACGCAGCGTGTTCGCAACGAAGTCTACAGTTTCGCCAGCAGTGTCATCCGCTTGATTGCCAAATGCGTTTAACAGCGTGGCAAACTGGTTAGCAGCTTCCGCTCGCTGTTGTTCCTGATGGTTCTGCCAAGCCTGCCAGCCGAAAACAATTGCGAGGGCGGCACCGATACCAATGAGCAGAGAGCTGCCATTTTTCTTCCACCAGTCCTTGATCGCCTGAACCTGTTCTTCTTCGGTGCGCATTTCCGCCATGATGACTCCTGTAATGGTTTTTTACTTTTATATTGATGCGAATTCAGTTCGCCAGGGCTTTCGCAAGCACCGATGCAAGATCGCTCTGTGCCACACTGCTTTGTTCTTCATCGGAACGCAGCGGTTTGAGACCCACCGTTGCGTTCTCTATTTCGTTGTCGCCCAGAATCACTGCGTACCGAGCGCCACTTTTGTCCGCTTTTTTCATCTGACTTTTGAAGCTGCCACCGCCACAATGGCTGATCACCACGCGACCTTCCAGCTGATTGCGCAGTGTTTCCGCAAGCGCCATTGCTGGTGCTAACGCTGTATCGCCCATAGCGGTTACGTAGACATCCGCATTGCTGTTTGCTTCTTCCGGCACAAGCCCGAGGGTATCAAGCAGTAAAATGAGACGCTCCAGCCCCATGGCAAACCCAACAGCCGTCGTCGGCTTCCCGCCAAGCTGCTCAACAAGACCGTCGTACCGGCCGCCCGCACAGATAGTACCTTGTGCGCCAAGACTCTCGGTCACCCACTCAAAAACGGTTTTCCCGTAGTAATCGAGCCCGCGAACCAGAGCTGGGTTAACGGTGTAGACGATACCCGCAGCATCCAGAAGCTCTTTCAGGCGATCGAAATGCTCACGTGACTCTGCATCAAGATAGTCTTCAAGGCGCGGCGCATCGGCAAGCAACTTGCGGGTGCCCGAATCTTTGGTATCCAGAATGCGAAGTGGGTTGGTATCGAGTCGTCGCTGGCTGTCTTCATCAAGTTCCGATTTGTACTGCCCCAAGTATTCGACCAATGCCTGACGAAACTCCTTGCGGGCAGCAGATGATCCAATTGAGTTGATTTCCAGGCGAGCATGATCGGTAAGGCCCAATTCCCGCCAGAGTCTGGCCGTAAGAATCAGCAGTTCTGCGTCAATGTCCGGGCCCTGAATACCGAAACACTCAACGCCAATTTGATGAAACTGACGATAGCGCCCTTTTTGTGGCCGCTCATGCCGGAACATCGGCCCGGTGTACCACAACCGCCGGGTCTGGTTGAACAGCAGCCCGTGCTCTTCGGCAGCCCGTACGCAGCCAGCCGTACCTTCTGGCCGAAGCGTCAGGCTATCGCCGTTACGGTCCTCAAAGGTGTACATCTCCTTTTCAACGATATCGGTCACTTCGCCAATGGAGCGTTTAAACAGATCTGTCTGCTCGACAATGGGCATCCGGATTTCCTGATAACCATATTGCCGGAGCACTTTGCGCGCGGTGGACTCAACGAACTGCCAGATGGGTGTCTGTTCTGGCAGGATGTCGTTCATCCCGCGTATTGCCTGAATCTTAGCCAATGTAAACCCTTAATTCCTGCTGGATAATCGTGCCTGCTCGATTACTTGCCCGAGCGCGCAATAATGGCATCTTCCTGTTCTTTTTTTCGGGCGATTTCTTCACGAATCAGCCGCTCAAGATCATCCGTAAGATTGGCATTGTCGAGCTTTTGATTTGGTTTTCCTGCCCTGTAAAACAGGTTCTTTGGGCTGCCTCCGGTTAGGCCGATATCCGCCACTTTGGCTTCACCGGGACCGTTGACGATGCAGCCGATGATGGCAACATCCAAAGATTCGTTCACGTCTTCCAGTCGCACTTCCAAATCGTTCATGGTCTGGATAACGTCGAAGTTCTGACGGGAGCAGCTCGGGCACGCAATGAAGTTAATGCCCCGACTACGCAAGCGCAGGCTTTTGAGTATGTCGAAACCGACCTTGATTTCCTGAACCGGGTCTGCGGCCAGAGACACCCTGATCGTGTCGCCAATACCATCCATCAACAACATGCCAAGACCGATGGATGATTTAACCGTACCTGCACGGAGCCCGCCGGCTTCGGTGATGCCCAGGTGAAGCGGCTGATCAATCTGGGTGGCGATCTTACGGTAGGCTTCCACCGTCATGAACACTTCCGATGCTTTCAGACTCACTTTAAAATTCTGAAAATCATGCCGATCAAGAATGTCGATATGGCGCATTGCCGACTCAACCAAAGCGTCCGCCGTGGGTTCGCCGTACTTGCGCTGAAGCTCTTTTTCAAGTGATCCGGCGTTTACGCCGATGCGCATAGGTATGTTGCGATCCCGGCAAGCGCTGATAACTGCACTGACCCGGTCATCACGACCAATGTTGCCAGGGTTGATGCGCAAGCAATCCACGCCCAGCTCAGCAACCCGAAGCGCTATTTTGTGATCAAAGTGGATGTCTGCAACCAACGGCAGAGACACCCGCTCGCGAATCTTTCCGAAGGCATCAGCAGCCTCCATTGAGGGTACAGATACCCTGACAATGTCGGCACCCGCTTCCTGAAGCGCAGTAATCTGACCAACCGTTGCGTCAACATCGCAGGTATTGGTGTTGGTCATGCTCTGAACAGCTATGGGCGCATCGCCACCAACGGGAACATCCCCAACCATGATTTGGCGGGATTTGCGTCTTATGATCGGGGATTCGTGTTTCATGTGCTTACGACCGAGATAGATAAATGCAAAAAAGTGTTCAGATTGTCAGTGTGAACTCAGACCGGTTGTTCACCACCGGGAAGTCCCTTATGTCCACAGACTCGCCCTGAAAGCGAATCGTATCCACAGTGCTTACTGCGCCAATAACAACCTTCAATGGGGGTTTGCCGGATACTTGAAGTGTATCACCTGCTCTTTGCAGGGAACTGGCCAAACGATGTCCAGTGGCATCACTTACCTGTACCCAGCAGTCACCTGTAAATGCAATTTCCAGCACGCCGGATACAGGCCCAGAGCTTTCCGTAACCGGCGGCTGGGCCAGAGCTGGCTCTATGGTTTGAGCCACAACGGGTACCTGGTCTGAAACTTCGGGCTGCACCACAACCTGCTCAGGCTCAACATCCCCGGCAACCAGCTCGGCCGCTGGGGCTTCATCAAGATATCCAAGATCAGACTGAATCTCGTTATTGTCATCACTCTTGCTGTCGGGCTCATCGGGTAAGCTGATGCTATCTTCTGGCAGCGCATCATCCGGCTGCGACATGACACCCGTTTCCGCCGGAAGCTCGGCATCTGCTTGGCCAGCAGTAAACTTCGGCATAACAAACATGACCACTAAAGCGCCAACAGCCACCATTGCCGCAAACAGCAAAAAAAGCTTGGCGATGCGGCGCTTTCTGCGCCTCCGACGCTCAATATCAATGAGAGGGTTGGCTTCAAGCTCCCGGGCTTTCTGAATTCGCGCCGGTTCAAGTTCAACATTTAAATCAGCAATAATGGCATCTGCATCCAGGCCGACCTGTTTCGCATAGGCTCGAACATAACCTTTAAGGAATAGCTCGCTGTCGATTTGTGCGTAATCGCCATTTTCAATAGCCTGGACAACACCATTTCTTAAATGCTGGGCATCAGCAATCTGGGCGACGCTCAATCCTTGCCTTTCACGAGCTCGCTTCAGTTGCAGGCCAACGGCTTCATTCGCTGCATTTTGTTGGGAGTCATCACTTGTCATTTGAAATCAGCGCCTTGTATTGTTGGTACTCTACTGACTCCGGGTACTTGTTCTTCAGCTGCAAAATCAGGCTCGCTTCCTGATTTCTATCCCCGGAATATCGCGCAATACGAATACCCGTAAAAAGACTCTCAGGCGAATGCTGCAAATTCGGGTTACGCTGCATGATCGACAGAAGGCGGTCATAATAGCGCTTGGCCCCGGCCACATCGCCCGAGTCGACCATTACCCGGGAAAGCGAAAGCAAGGAGCGCGCATCGCCACGGGAAAGCTCCGTCGCGCGACGATAGGCAACAATTGCACCGTCCTGATCCCCAAGGCGCTCCTGTGTCATTCCCAGATTGTAAAAAACAGACCCACGGTCTTTGTAACTCGTATCTCTGGAAGCTGCGCTAAATTGATTGCGCGCCTCTGAAAACCGCTGTTTGGAATAAAGAAAGGCGCCATAATACACTCTTGCACGCGTGTATCCGGCGTCTTTGGAGATTGCGTTCTTGAAGCTCTCTTCTGCAAGCTCCGACTCGCCATCAGCATTATAAATCAACCCCAGAGTCGCCAGGGCCTGCGGGCTGTTTGGCTCAATCTCAAGAGCACGGTCCAGATGATGCCGCGCGCGCTCAATGTTACCTTGGCCAATATAGGCCGAGGCAAGCTCAACGTAATTATCAACAGCTTTCTGGCGGTCCGCTTCACGGGAAAAACGGTTATCCGTAGTGGTAACACACCCGGTGACCAGCAGAGCAACCAACAAGGCCGCTGCTGTAGAACATCGTCCATTTAGCAATTTCATAGCCACAGAATGCGTTCCTCGCGGGTTAAACATTGCAAGTGTCCGATCAGGAATTCACCTGCTGAACATTGATGTATCGCTGGCTTCTACGGGTACGGTCTTCAACCTGTCCAACAAGCTGTCCACACGCCGCATCAATATCATCGCCGCGGGTTGTTCTGATGGTAGCGATGTAGCCTGCCTCATTCAGGACAGCCTGAAAACGCCGGGTAGCGTTCATGCTAGGCCGACGGAAGTCGCTTTCCGGGAACGGATTAAAGGGAATGAGGTTGATTTTGCAGGGAATATCCCGCAACAACTCAGCCAGCTCGTGAGCATGCTCTGGCTTGTCATTCATGCCTTCAATAACCGTATACTCAATGGTCGCTTTACGCTTATCAGGAAGACGGCTGAAATAGCGTTTTGTGGCCGCCAAAAGCTCCGCAATCGGGTACTTTTTGTTAAGCGGCACCAGCTTGTTTCTCAACTCATCATTGGGCGCATGCAAGGAAATGGCCAGTGAAACATCGGTAACTTCCGCAAGCTTATCAATGCCCGGCACCACGCCCGAGGTACTGAGCGTTACCCTGCGTTTGGAGATACCGTATGCGAGGTCCTCCATCATAAGATTCATTGCATCTACCACGTTGTCAAAATTCATCAGGGGCTCTCCCATTCCCATCATGACAACGTTGGTAATTGGCCGGTCAGGGCCCGGCTCAAATGGCATGAAGGCTTTGCGCGCAACCCATACCTGCCCGATAATTTCGGCAGCCGTAAGGTTTCTGTTAAAACCACGCTTGCCCGTTGAACAAAAGGTGCAGTCCAGGGTGCAGCCGATTTGCGAAGACACACACAAAGTGCCCCGCTCACCGTCTGGAATCAGAACAGTTTCTACACTGTTGCCGTTATCCATGCGCATGACCCACTTGCGTGTGCCGTCTTTCGATGTTTCATCGTAGACGACTTCCGGACCACGAATTACGGCTATTTCCTTGAGTTTTTCCCGTAGAGATTTACTCACATTGGTCATTTGATCGAAGTCATCCACACCCCGCTGATGCATCCACTGGAGCATTTGAGTAGCACGAAAACGCTTCTCGCCCAGGGATTCAAAGAAAGCCTCAAGCTTTGCTTTGGGCATTCCCAGCAGGTTGGTTTTTTCAGCAGCGGCTGTCATTTTATAACCTCGATCAGATAATCAATGCGGGAGCCGCCGACGGCAGCCCCCGACCAACAAAATCAGCCGCGCGGGCAGATTTCGTTGTCACTGAAGAAATAAGCAATTTCACGCTCTGCAGAAGCTGCAGAATCGGAACCGTGAACCGCATTCGCATCAATAGATGTAGCGAAGTCTGCGCGGATTGTGCCGGCATCCGCTTCCTTCGGGTTAGTTGCACCCATCAGGTCGCGGTTCTTCAGGATGGCGCCTTCGCCTTCCAGAGCCTGAACAACAACAGGACCGGAGGTCATGAATGCAACCAGATCGTTGAAGAAAGGACGCTCTTTGTGCTCAGCGTAAAAGCCTTCCGCCTGCTCCTGGGTAAGGTGCATCATGCGTGACGCTACAATGCTCAGGCCGGCTTTTTCAAAGCGGCTGTAGATTTCACCGATCACATTTTTTGCAACTGCATCGGGCTTGATAATAGAAAGCGTGCGCTCATTAGCCATGGTATTTCTCCTAGAGGGTTTGGGTTATGGAATACGGGTGAATTTCAGGCCTGCGATTATACGCAGTCAGAGGCCCACTGCCTACCGCACTGCGCGAAGGCGGGTAACAACTTCAACAATTTGCGTGCTGGCGAAGGCAATTTCCTCAGACGTGGTAAAACGCCCGATGGAAAATCTCAGTGCACGATGGGCTAACTCTTCGCCCAGCCCAATACCGAGAAGCACATATGAAGGCGCTAAGGTGGCAGAAGCGCAAGCAGAACCAGATGACACAGCGAGATGCCTGAGACCAAGCATCAGAGACTCGGCATCAACACCATCAAATGAAAGATTCATGATTCCCGGCACGCGGCACGTATCAGAACCATTGAGAGTCACCCCTGACAACCCTTCAAGGCCACCAAGAAATTCAGCACGCAAGGCTTCGAGCTTGCCGATTTCTTCCTCGAGACAGAGCTGGGAAATTGCGAATGCCTTACCCATGCCAACAATCTGGTGCGTCGGCAGGGTTCCCGAACGCATACCACGCTCATGGCCACCGCCATGAATCTGGGCTTCGATACGAACATCCGGCGATCGCCTCACATAGAGCGCGCCCACACCTTTGGGTCCGTATACTTTGTGGCCAGAGAGAGACATAAGATCCACTGGCATAGTGGTGACATCAACGGCGAGCTTGCCAGCGGCCTGGGCCGCATCGACATGGAACAAAACACCACGGTTTCGAAGCTCCGTACCAATAGTGGCTATGTCAGTTACACAACCCAACTCATTGTTCACAAGCATCAGGCTCACCAGAAGAGTTTCTGGCTTAAGCGCATCAAATACCTGCTGCGGCCGGATCACGCCATCACGTTCAGGCTCCAACCACGTAACTTCAACACCGCGGCCCTCGAGCCATTTACAGGTATCAACAACCGCCTTGTGTTCAATAGTAGAGGTTATGACGTGGGCTTTATCTCGACCCGCAACCGCGCCCTTGATGGCGAGATTATCAGATTCGGTAGCTCCGGAAGTCCAGACTATTTCACGAGGATCCGCATGAATCAGGCTCGCCACCTGACCTCGAGCAGCCTCTACAGCCGCTTCAGCCTGCCAACCAAAACCATGGGAACGGGACGCAGGGTTACCAAAGAAGCCCTCCGGTGTCAGATACTTGATCATCTCTTCCGCTACGGCAGGATCAACGGGTGTTGTTGCCGCGTAATCGAGGTATACAGGCTTTTTCATAGAATACAGAGGCTTGATTCAGGCGGGCGCCTGATCTATCAGACGCTCGGTATTAATTGTGTCGGAATCACCTTCGGCTTGCCGGCGATTCTGTCGGTCCGCAACCTGGCGGATTTCGTGTCTTTGCATCAGATCTCCGAGACTGATCCCGCTAAGAAACTGATGAATCTGATCACTCAAGTCAGACCACAGGTGATGCGTCAGACATTTTTCACCATTCTGGAAATCGCCCTTATTTCCACACCGCGTGGTATCCAGGGACTCACTGACTGCATCAACCACTTCGGCAATGTAAATACTGGCCGCACTTCGGCTCAGGTGATAACCACCGCCGGGCCCACGAATACTTATCACCAACTCCCGGCGACGAAGACGTGAGAAGAGTTGCTCCAGATAGGAAAGCGATATTTCCTGACGGGCTGAAATATCCGCTAGCGTTACCGGCCCCTGCCCTCCGTGGAGAGCGAGATCCAGCATTGCCGTAACGGCGTAGCGGCCTTTAGTAGTCAACTTCATGGCATCAGCCCCATGATGGGAATGAATCTCAGTATGCGAGACTGAGTATGAATTGACCAAGTAATTCAGTCAAGTATTCAGCCGCGATCCTCGCTTTCATCACGCACGCAATCAAAATCGTCTTCGTCAAGCACCGGAAGCTCTCCATTCTGGTACTCACTATTCACCTTGCGCAGCGCCTTACACATGATTTCAATGCGATCATCCACCGCATGCATGTGATCCAACAGCGCACGCATGGAGCGAGCAACAGGATCCGGCATCTCCTCGGTCACGCCATAAGCATCAAAACCCATGCGCTCTTCCATAACCTTGCGGCGGGCATCGTCTTCCATTTTTTGCTTCACGATAATCCGACCGGGGATTCCCACAACAGTCGCACCGGCGGGAACCGCTTTGGTTACCACTGAGTTAGATCCAACCTTGGCACCCTCGCCTACCTCAAAGGGCCCGAGTATTTTCGCGCCTGCACCAACGACCACACCGTTACCTATCGTGGGATGCCGCTTTCCCTTATTCCAGCTTGTTCCGCCGAGGGTCACACCTTGGTACAGCGTCACATCGTCGCCAATAATCGTCGTTTCCCCAATAACCACGCCCATGCCATGGTCAATAAAAAAGCGCCGACCAATCGTTGCGCCCGGATGAATCTCGATACCCGTAAACCATCGTGCCAAGGTCGATATTGTGCGAGCCAGCCATTTCAGCCCGACATTCCACAGCCAATGGGAGAACCGGTGAATAAGCAGTGCGTGGAGCCCCGGGTAATTCGTGAGTACCTCAAACGTGTTCCTGGCAGCAGGATCTCGATGAAAAACGCTATTTATATCTTCTTTCAAATGCCTAAACATGGCCATTTCCCTGCCCGGTCAGTCTGTACTGGCCTTGGTTGAATTGGTGTGCCCGGATGCGCCTGCGGCCTTTTGAACAGCACTCAAAATGCCCCGAAGGATGTTGATTTCCATCTGATCAAGCTTTGCGCGCTGGAACAATCGGCGCAAGCGAGACATCAACTGTCTGGGATTATCGCGACGATGGAAATCCACATCATGTAGCGTCTGCTCAAGGTGGCCAAAAAAGCCTTCCACATCACCTACCTTGGCGGGCGGCACATCCCAGCCAGCATCGCCTGGCGCGAGCATCGGTTTTAGATAGGGATTGTCTTTACCCTCTTCAAGGTTACGCAAGAAAAGCATGCGCAATTCATAGCACATAATCTGAACCGCCATAGACAGGTTCAAAGAACTGTAATCGGGGTTCGTGGGGATATGAATATGGTAATGACACAGGTGGAGCTCATCGTTGCTCAGCCCATGATTTTCACGCCCGAACACCAATGCCACTGGGCCACTAAGGCTCTTCTCCGCTGCAATTTCGGCCGCTTCTGGCGGCGGCAATACGGGCCAGGGAATTTTCCGACCCCTGGCACTGGTACCCATCACCATAATGCAGTCTTCAAGCGCTTTATCCAGACTTGGAACTACCTGGGCTCTGTCGAGTATGTCGGAGGCTCCGGCCGCTCGAGCGTATGAGGCTTCATCTGGAAAAGAATTGGGATTGACCAGCCAGAGATTGGCCAACCCCATGTTTTTCATGGCCCGTGCGACAGCCCCGATGTTTCCGGAGTGAGAGGTCTCGACCAGGACAATTCGAATTTTATCCTGAAACGCGTCTGGCCCTTCCAGAGGCGGAGATGGCTTATGCATTGGTGACTAGCCCGAGGTTAAAATTTAAGGGCCGCAATGATAGCAGAAACCAGATACCTTCTGCGCTCCGGATATTCACTCACATAGCAACATCCGTGCTTTTCCTGAGTCAAAAAACATACAAGGAGGGGGATCTTTTGCTATCATACCCGGCCTTCACACACCCGGATAACGAACACACAGATGCAACCAGCTATTAAAATGGCCCTGCGCGTCGCGCGTCAAGGGTCGGATTACCTGAAAGCCCACTTCGAGCGCCAGGAGCCTACCGGAAAAGACGACGACGAGCGTCGCTTCCAGTTGGACCGGGTCGAGCAATCCATTTATGACAACTTTGCAGAGCAACTCGAAAAGGCCTACAAAGATCACACCATTGCGCCCCTGAACGAATCAGACGCCGGAACCAGCGAACGTAGCTGGCATATTTTCCCGGTATTGGGACGCGAAAATTTCCTTCGTGGCATTCCTGAATTTGCTCTGGCACTGGCTCAGAAGAAAAACAACCGCACGGAAAACCTTCTTCTGGTTAACCCGGTTACCGGTGAGGAATACTCTGCCAGCCGTGGCCGAGGCGCCGCACTGAATAGCCGCAGAGTTCGGGTGTCTGACGTCAAGCATGCCGAGAAAGCCGCGTTTGCAACCAACCTGCTTGATCAGGCGCGCAAAAGCGAGAACCCGCTGCTTTGGGGCGAGATGGCCGCAGTACTGGCCCAGAACTCCTCCATGTTTCGCACATCTGGCTGCGTGGTCCTTGATATTGCGCGGGTTTCTGCCGGCCTTCTCGATGCTGCAGTCATCTTCCGCCCAGATGCCGTTGATCTGGACCTCGGCGTAGCCTTGGCAATGGAGTCCGGTGCTCTTACCGCAGACTTCTCGGGCAACCCTTCAACAGATAAGGCACGCCAACTCGTTGTTGCGAACCCGAAGCTGTTCCGGGAGGTTCTCAAGGTATTGCACCCATTCCGTGGTCGCATGCCTGCCTGAGCTGAATACGCTTAACCCCTGGACTGAGCCAAAGCCAAGTTCAGGGCACAAAAAAACCGCCAACGAACGAGTGGCGGTTTTTTTGTGCCCGGGTTATTAACCCGGGACCTGAATCACATACGGTCAAGCCATTCCGGTGGCTGTTCCTCTTCAGCACCTTCCCCGGCACCCTCTTTAGCAGGCACCATGAGGTCTTCGCGAGAAACACCCATAACCATCAGCAAGTTGGCGGAGACATAGATAGATGAGTAGGTACCCACCACCACACCGATAATCAATGCCAACGCAAACTTGTTAATGGCTTCGCCTCCGAAGAAATACAGAGCCAGAAGAACCACCAACGTAGTACCAGAGGTGTTGATGGTACGGGCAATGGTCTGATGAATAGACTCGTTGATGATATCCCAGGATCCACCCACCCGCATTTTCCGGAAATTCTCCCGAATACGATCAGCCACAACGATGGTGTCGTTCAGCGAGTAGCCGATAATCGCCAGCAGAGCTGCAAGAACCGTAAGGTCGAACGTCCACTGAAACAGCGCGAAGATCCCAAGAACGATAATAACGTCGTGGGCCAATGGCACTACCGACGCAATACCAAACTTGAACTGGAACCGCATGCCCACATAAATGAGCACCACCGCAAGCGCGATGAGAAGCGCAAGGCCGCTGTTCTCTTTAAGCTCGTCGCCCACTTGCGACCCTACAAACTCGGAACCTATCAACTTCAGATCGCCACCGTTTTTGGCCAAAACGCTGACAATCTCTGGCGCCAACTGGTCGTTACCCGATTCGTTGAGGCGCACAAGAACAATCGTATCTGCACCGAAGTTCTGCACAACAAATTGATCGTAGCCAGCCTCTGTAAGAGTTGAGCGTACCTCATCCAGTTGCGGCGCTTGTGCGTATTCCAGCTCTACCGACGTACCACCGGTAAAATCCATGCCGAAGTTGAGGCCGCGGACTCCAAGCAACACGATAGACGCGACCACCAAAGTAATGGAGATTACGGAAGCAATTTTCCGAAACCCCATAAAATCGAACTTTTGCTTCTGATCATCAGACATTGGCGAGCTTTCCTCCGATCGACAGTTTCTCGACCCTGCGGCCGCCATAAACCATATTAACGATACTGCGGCTGACCATCAGTCCTGAGAACATGGACGTCATAATCCCGATACACAGTGTCACCGCGAACCCTTTTACCGGTCCTGAGCCCATCGCGAAAAGGATAATGGCCACAAGTAAGGTGGTGATGTTCGCATCAAAGATCGACACAAAAGCACGAGAGTAGCCCGCGTTGATAGCAAGCTGCGGCGACGCACCCGATTTAAGCTCTTCTTTTATACGTTCGAATATCAGAACGTTAGCATCGACCGCCATACCCACAGTCAGAACGATACCAGCAATACCAGGCAGCGTTAGCGTCGCGGAGAGAATGGACATGCACGCTATCAGCAGCATCAGGTTGATGGTCAGAGCGATATTCGCAACAACGCCAAACCCACGGTAGTAGACCAGCATGTACAGCAACACAAGAATGAAGCCCAGAGCCACCGACATCATGCCGGCATCAATGTTCTTCTGACCCAGGCTAGGCCCAATAGTGCGCTCCTGAACAAAGTACATAGGCGCCGCCAAAGCACCTGCACGCAACAACAGCGCAAGCTCGGACGCTTCAGGTATGGAATCCAGCCCGGTGATGCGGAAGCTGCTACCTAAAGCAGATTGAACAGTCGCGAGGCTGATAATGCCTTTCTCAACGATCCGCTTGTCTACTTCAACAGGCTCACCATCAACCATTCTGGTTTCGGTTTCCGTACGGAACTCGATAAACAGAACGGCCATGCGCCGCCCTATTGCATTCCGCGTAGCGCGATTCATCAGATCGCCACCGATCGAGTCCATCGTAATGCTGACTTGTGGCTGACCATTCTCATCAAAGGCCTGCTGCGCGTTTGCAACGTTGTTACCGGTAGCGATTGTGTCCCGCTCCAAACGAGCAGTACGCTGACGCTCATTGCGGAAACTGAACTGTTCGGTTTCACTGGCAGGCGCATCCTGCCGCGCCTCCATACGGAATTCCAGGTTTGCCGTGGCTCCAAGTACCCGTTTTGCCTGAGCGGTATCCTGAACACCCGGAAGCTCAACAATAATCCGGTCTGCGCCCTGCTGCTGAACCAAAGGCTCTGCAACACCCAACTCGTTCACTCGATTGCGAATAGTGGTCAGGTTTTGCTCGAGGGCATACTTTCGAATGGCACTTACTTCAGCTTCGGAAAGCGTAAGGACAATCTGGAACTCATCGCCGACGGTCTTTTCATCCAAAAGAAACTCGTTGTACTGACGCTTGATGAGGTTAAAGGCTTCGGTACGCGACGATTCATCGCGGAAGCTCAAAACGATATCGCGAGTACCTTTAACATCGCCCCCGCGGTAGCGGATGCGTTCTTCGCGAAGTTCGCGCTTGATCTGACCTGAAACTGCTTCCAGCCTCTGACCAACGGCAGTATCCATATCCACTTCAAGCAAAAAGTGGACGCCACCACGCAGATCAAGGCCAAGTTTCATTGGCCCTGCACCCAGACTCTTGAGCCAGGCTGGCGTAGACGGTGCCATATTCAACGCAACGAGATAGTCTCGGCCGAGAGCTGCCTGAACGGCAGGGCGGGCACGCAACTGATCATCGGAACTGGTTAACCGTATAAGGGCATCCCGATCCTCAAGCGTGCTGCTTTTAACTTCAATGCCATCCGATTCCAGCGCTTTAACGGCTCTTTCAAGAACAGCGGAGTTCACTTCAGTGCTACTACGGGCACCGGTGATCTGCACAGCGTAATCATCGGGAAACAGGTTGGGTAAAGCGTAGATAAACCCGATCACGACCGCGACCAGGATAATCAGGTTTTTCCAAAGCGGGTACTTGTTCAGCATGGGATCCCTTGTAGCCGGCCCAAAAGCCGGCCTTGGTGTTTCAGCCAGAAAGGTTCAGGCCGGCGGGTATCAGGGCCGGCCAGAGAGTCCTTGCTCAGATATCTTTGAGCGTACCTTTAGGCAGTGCGGCAGCTACAGCTACTTTCTGTACCTTTACTTCAACATTGTCGGCAATCTCAACAACGATGAAGTCGTCAGCTACTTTGGTGATCTTTCCGGCAATGCCGCCAGAGGTAATCACTTCATCACCCTTGTTCAAGCCCGACATAAGTGACTTGTGCTCTTTCGCACGCTTGGACTGTGGGCGCCAGATCAAAAAGTAGAAAATAAGGATAAAGCCGGCGAAAAAGATAACCTGACCCATAACACCCATACCACCAGCGGCAGGCGCCGCCTGAGCCATAGCCAGTGCAGGCATCATTGCTATTAGGCCGGCCAAAAACAACTTGACTGATTTCATCAAAACTCTCCGTTGATTAAGCAAAAGGATTTACTCATTACCCATGGCTGGCACTGTCTCGCCGCGCAGAGCATAGAAGTCATTTATAAAGCTCGACAATGTACCTGCTTCAATGGCCCCGCGCAATCCAGCCATGAGGTTCTGGTAGTAGCGCAGATTGTGGATTGTGTTCAGCTGGGAGCCCAGCATTTCCCCACATTTATCCAGATGATGCAGGTAACTTCTAGAAAAATTCTTGCAGGTATAACAGTCGCAACGATCATCCAAAGGGCCTGTATCATGGCGATTCTTGGCGTTTCGGATCTTTACGATTCCGGTGGATGTGAACAAGTAGCCATTGCGGGCATTTCTTGTGGGCATCACACAATCAAACATGTCGACGCCACGGCGCACCCCTTCCACGAGATCTTCCGGCCGCCCAACTCCCATCAGATACCTGGGCTTATCAGCCGGCATCTTGGGTGGCAGGTGGTCGAGTATGCGGATCATATCCTCTTTGGGCTCACCAACGGAAAGACCACCAATGGCGTAGCCATCAAAGCCTATATCCGTAAGCCCTTCGAGAGAACGATCGCGCAGCGATTCATACATTCCGCCCTGAACAATGCCAAACAGCGCTGAAGAACTGTCTCCATGAGCGTCCTTACTACGCTTTGCCCAGCGTAATGAGAGTTCCATGGATTCCTTTGCCTGCTTTTCTGTTGCAGGGTACGGCGTGCACTCGTCAAAAATCATAACAATATCAGAGCCGAGATCGCGCTGTACCTGAATCGCGATTTCTGGGGACAACTCAACGGGGGATCCGTCTACCGGGGACCGAAACGTCACCTTTTCCTCAGTAATCTTTCGCATCTCCCCCAGGCTAAACACCTGAAACCCACCGGAATCCGTGAGAATCGGCCCTTTCCATTGAGTAAAATCATGGAGATCACCGTGAGCCTTTATTACTTCCATACCAGGGCGCAACATCAGATGAAATGTATTACCCAGAATAATTTCTGCACCGGTTTCGTGGATATCCCGGGGCAACATCCCTTTCACCGTGCCGTAGGTACCTACGGGCATAAACGCCGGTGTTTCAACGGTTCCACGGGGAAAGCTCAGCCGGCCGCGACGGGCCAGGCCATCTTCCGCCAGCTTTTCGAATGTCATAAAACAGGACTGGCTCACGACTTATCTCCGGAATTGAATGATGATGGGCTGCCCGCATGTGCATGTTCATCGGGCGCGCCCAGTAGCATACCTCTGCTCGGCTCCTGCCCGGTAATGAACATGGCGTCGCCGTAACTGAAAAACCGATACTTTTCGGCAATCGCTTCTTTATATGCCTGCATTACATGCCCATGCCCTGCGAAGGCACTGACGAGCATAATCAGTGTGGATTCCGGCAGGTGAAAGTTAGTGACCAGTGCATCTACGGTCTGAAATCGATAGCCGGGGTATATAAAAATCCTGGTTTCACCCTGAAAGGCTTCCAGACACCCGCTCCGGCTGGCAGACTCAAGGGATCGCACAGACGTAGTACCAACGGCGATCACTCGCCCTCCCCTAGCCCGGGTGCGATTAACCGCATCCACTGCCTCCTGGGAGACATGCACTATTTCACTGTGCATAACGTGCTCATCGATATGATCAACCCGCACCGGCTGAAACGTACCTGCCCCTACATGCAGGGTTACAAACGTACTTTCAACACCCTGGGCTTTCAAAACATCCAAAATCGTCGAATCAAAATGCAAGCCCGCTGTCGGAGCAGCAACCGCACCGGATTCTTTCGCGTAAACGGTTTGATAGCGCTCGCGGTCAGTTGATTCATCGGGACGATCAACATAAGGCGGCAGCGGCATATGCCCGATGCGGTCAAGCAGCTCCAACACCGGCTCACTTGCCTCACTTTCAAGATGGAACAAGGCGTCACTTCGCCCCGTCATGCGCAGTGCGCTGCCATCTTCAAGGATCACCTTCTGCCCTTCCTTCAATGCCTTGGAGGCACGAACATGGGCAACAAGATTATGCTCACCGGTGACACGCTCAACCAACACTTCAACCTGCCCACCGGTTTCCTTTTTTCCGAACAGCCGAGCAGGGATAACCCGGGTGTTATTAAAAACAAGCAGGTCGCCTGGCTGGAGTAAATCCGGTAGATCCGTAAAAGATCGGTGTGCAGTGTCGCCGGTAATACCGTCAAGACAGAGCATACGGGAAGCGCTACGTTCCCTGAGAGGGTACCGGGCGATGAGATCATCCGGGAGATCAAAGTGAAAATCGGAGACGTTCATGAACCAGACTATTCAAGGCGCCGCATTCCTGCGACTTGATTGGGGTAGCTGCAGATGCCAGTTCCGGATCGCTGCTGGTTAATTTCCGTAAGTGGTTGATTTAATTGAACTCACCCACTTACGGAGGCGGCATAGTATCGCACGCCCGCCAGCTTGGTTACAACCGCGCAGCGCGCGTAGCCCAAGCTTACAGCGCAGTGTAACCATCCAGGGTCTGAATACCCTTATTTACCCTTCTTTACGTGGGGTAAGGTCTTTTCAAGTGCTTTAACAATAACCGCTCCGAAGTCTTTGGCAGCGGAATCTATAGACATTGGATCAACGGTGCTGGAATAGAGTTGCCAAACAGGCTTGGCGGAGTCGGTATCAAACAGCGTCGATTTCAACGCGTAAGTTGTTGTTTCTTCATAATCAGCCGGCGCTACCGTTGTTTGCATGTAGGTAGATGCAGCGAGAGGCCCTACGGATGTAACAATTGGCTGGTAGTTCACCTGCTCTGGCACATACCGTGATTCGCGTTGCTTACTCACAAGCGAAACCACCAGAACACCATCGTACTCTCCAGCTCTGGCATCTTCTGCAACGAGGTTCTGCAGCTTGGTAGGATCGCCCCAGGGGATGTCAGAGTTCGACATTGCAAATCGACTGGCCTTGAAGTCACTCTTGTTCAGTTCCGCAACAAGCTCGGCTTCAATCGCTGAGCGGTTACGCTCTTTTTGGGTTACCGCAAACACCATTACGCGTTTATAGTCTTTATCAACCTCTGAGACCGCATCGATTCGCTGAACCTTCGTACCGGAGCTAGCGCACCCGGCCAGAAGTGCAGCAATAAAAAAGCAGACATATTTCATCATCGCCGTAGATCCTTTCATACTCTCCCTCTTAATTCTGTGAAGCTCACGGCAGCCTCATTTGCGGCCGCCTTTTGTTGGATAAATCACTTTGGATGCAGCTCCAGCCAACCTCTGCCAGAAACTATTGCCTTACAACTTTAACCTTCATGTTTGCATCCGGGTTAGGCACATAGGCTCTCAAAACCCCATAGAAAGCCTTGCCTGTCGGTATGCCATTAATCCCTTCGCCATCAGGGCTAAAAGTCAAGGTATAACTGCCGTCCACATTTGCTTTAGATGAAAAAGTGGTGCGATCGTAGATCTTCTTGTCGTTTGGAATCAGTAGCTGGTTGTCTGCTCCATAAAGCGTGACCGAATAATAGCCACCCTTTAAATGAAGCCCGGCAGGGACGGTAACTACATAAGTATCCTTACCATTGAGTGCTTGCCCCTTATTATCCGTCAGCATTATGCCGTAGCGGACAGTATCGGCCGGCGTCCCCAACTGCCCCAGTTTCACACCTGCGGCAAGATTCAGGAAACTCACGTCGCCACTAACTTCCCCGAAAGCAACATCCGGGTTCGCATAAGATACAATGGCATCTATAACAGAGAGCGCGTTCTTTTCTGTTTCAGCGGAGAAACGCTGCACGTTTCGAACCATACTACCCCTCCCGCCTTCCATAACGATCTTCTTACTCAGTCCCATAACCTCTTTTAGGTTATCCACAACAACCATGCGTGTAAGAATCACGCCTTGATCAGTTTCCAGTGAAACAACATGGAAGTCGCCGTCAGGTACCTTCTGCCCCGGGCGTTTGATCAGAATAGGTTTGTCCGGGTTTACAATCACTGCAGGCACATTGTGTTTCATATCAAAGATCGAAACTGAGAAAAACTTGTCATACTTCGGAGTTTTAACAATGGCGGGATCATCAGAAACCGAGAACCAGTTGTACCCATAGTTCACCGTGGCCTGGGGCGTCACAACGGTACTGTCGGTGGGGTCTACCAAGCCGGTAAACTGAAACGTACCTTTCTCATTTTTTTCCAGCCAGGCGTGCATCATCTTGACCTGTTCCTGGTTGGGAAACTCCCGAATATATTCTTCGACAGTGTCAGCTGCCTGCACGGCACCCGCCGTCGCAAAAGACATGATCAAGGCTACGCAAAAAGATTTGATAATGATGTTCATTCCCTTATATCCCCATTCAGATCTATCCATAGCTAATAGAGCATTATCGACAGCCAGCCCCAAAGGCCCCCATTTGAAAGCCTCAACTTAATTCGAAGAAATATTATAGTTCAGAGGTAGGATCAGCACCCGTAAAAATTCGCCGCATGTTCAAATTCGCGTATCGGGTATTTCCAGCGAAAAACAGACAGGCACAAAAAAACCAGCCTTGAAGCTGGTTTTGTGTTTCTCTTTTTAACCAAAAACCTTCGTAAGATTTTGGTAGCGGCGGGCGGACTCGAACCGCCACACTATTTCTAGCAACGGATTTTGAATCCGTCGTGTCTACCAATTCCACCACGCCGCCAACGAAGAGTGGGGGAATTATACTTAGCCTGATCGTGAAAGCAAGACACTGAGCCTGCAAGTTTTCCTCACAGGCCAAACATTTTACAGCCGGTCAAATAACGACAGCTGGGAAACCTGGGCAAACGACTGCTGGGCTGCCTGCAGCACAAAGCTCTGGAAGCTCAGGTTACTGATTGCCTCTGCATAATCCACATCTTGTAGTTGTGAGCGAATCTCATTGGTGTACACAGAGGAGTCTGCAAGGAAGCTCTTGGTAGATTCAACTGCATTCATTCGACCGCCGAGCTCTGTCTGTTTGAGAATAAAGCTTTCCTGAGCATTATCGAGATTCACCAGAGAATGCGCGATCAAATCGTCATATTCGGCTTGACCTTCCGGAGTGCCTTTATTGATAGAATCCAGGCCGGCAATCAGGTTTTCGATGGTACCGAAAACGGATTGTTTCTCCCCTACCTTCAATGTGAACGTATCGGGCGAACCTGGGGTTGCTCCGGTAATACGTGCCTCGATCCCTGCAACAACAAACACACCTCCATCCTCGTAGTCCGCCGGGCTAACAGGTAAAGCCTGCGGTGGGGTACTGTTGTTGTCGAAAGCTAACACCTGTGGCGGCACGCTGTTATCGACCTGAAGCGTTATATCATTGGGGAATCCGTTCGGAAACGCAGCAGCCAAATCGGCCTCGTTAACCACCTTAACGCCTGAAATAGATTCTCCCGCAGGGGTCGCACCATCAAACTGCCCTGTCACCGCCGCTGGCACATTGACAAATATACCCTTGCCGTTGTCACTGATCGGTACGGTCACACCGTCATCAATTTCAAGAACCCGCTGCCCTTCATCTCCATGGTATTCGTACTTGCCTTCGGCATTTTTCTGAAACGCCTGCACCGACCCCTGGAACCCACTGAAAATATACTCACCTGAGGAATCGCGGGTATTGCCGATGTTGGCAAGCTGCCCTAGCCGTTCTTTCATTTCTGAGGAAATCGACTTGCGGTCATTGGGGGACAGTGCCCCGTTACCTGCCTGCACCGTCAACTCGCGGATCCGTTGTATTACGTCGATCGCGCTTGTGAGCGTATTTTCTTCTTGCTTGAGCCGGTTATCCGCAAGGTTCACGTTGCGCTCATAGGTTTTAACCCGGGTCAGCTCTTGATCCAGCTTGAGAATGCGAGCCGCAGCCACCGGATCATCCGAGGGCTTGTTCACCCGTTTACCCGTAGATATCTGTTGTTGCGTGTTGTTCAGGTTACTGTTCAACTCCTGCAACCGGTTGATACCGCTTGAGAACACCTGTTGTGATGAAATTCTGATCATGTCACATCACCTCGTCTGTTACCGGAACGTCTGCAACAGTGTATTGAACAAATCCTGGGCCACCGATATTACCTGCGCCGAAGCGTTGTAAGCGGCCTGGTACTGAATGAGCCTGCCAGCTTCCTCATCAAGGTTGACCCCTGAAACCGACTCGCGCTGAGCCGTGGACTGCTCCAACAGTGTCTTGCCCGCTGAAAGATCAAACTGGCTCTGGCGGGTTTTTACGCCTATATCCTCAACCAAACCGGCGTAGCCTTCGGTGAAGCTTTGGCTTTTGCCGTTCAGCGTATTCGCCGTACCCAGTGCAGCCAACAGTTCAGCGTTGCGGTTGTCTGACACACCGTTGCTGTTGTAGGCAATCTCAAAGGTATCGCCTACTGCTGGCTTGCCGGTCAACTTGAATTGAAAGCCTTGGTAATCCACTCCCGCCGCAGGGTCGTCACTGAACACATCGTTAATTTCCCCTGCCTCATAGGGCTGGTTTGGCGTTCCCACGCCAGTATTCGATGGCGGTGGACCGGTTACTGTAAAAGTCATGCCCGTTGGACCGCCTGCAGCAAAACGGATGGTCAGAGGACCATTAGCCAACTCACCCGCTGTCTGAAACCCTGGTAATAAAGAGCCGGTAAACGGGTTGCGGACATTGAACATGGTGCCTTGGTCAATCTTGCCAGTTCCTACGTTCTGCTCGCCCGTAGTGGCCCTTACCGGGCTGGCAAATGCCAGATCTTCTTCACGACCTACCTGCAAACCCATGGATTCGGCGGCGTTTCGGCTCGGTTGAATCAGGTACTTGTCGCCCGCGTTGAAGGTGCCACCTTCAATGCGAATATTAAAACCGGGCATGGAAATTTCCGACTGCACGGGATTTGGCAACCGGCCCTGATTTACAACTTCCCCGCTGGCTTTGTCGATAAGCTCAAAGCTGCTGCCGTCGCCACTGAATTGCAGTGTCCAGCTACCCGCAGGCAGCTTCGTACTATCAGTAATCTCAACCGCCAACCGCCCATCTTTCGGCAACTGGTTGTTGGCGTTGGCCACCACACGGCTTCTCTGTACAGCCAGGTCGTTTATATCGTTGAAAAACAGGCCACCAAGATCCCCCTCAAGGTCCATCCCGATTTCGTGCTGATAGTTCACACTGGCGGCAAGCCCAATGGCAATCCGGCCCAGTTCATCAAACGCGGGTTTCAGTGCCTCATCATCAAACCGCCTCAAACCACCGAGCTTTCCACCGGTGATCTGCTCATTAATATTGACAGTGCGGCCACCAGTGGAGAGTGTGAACTCCAGGCGGGTCAGATCTTCCGCGTTATTCCGGGTACCGAGCTGAGCCGCGTTATTTCCAACCACAAGGGACAATCCATTGGATAGAGAAACGTTAACCTGACTACCCTCTGTTTCGGTTACCCGTATATTGACCAGTTCAGAGAGCTGGCGCAGTTTTTCATCACGCTGATCCAGCAACTCATTTGGCATTCTGCCTTGGGCCAATCCTGGGGATTCCGAGATTGCCAGGTTAAGATCGGCAATGCTTTTCAACAGGGTATTGGCGTCTTTAACACCCTGCTGCATTTGTGTTTTTACAGATTCCCGCTGCTGAATGAATTCCTGGCTCAGCGATTGAAACCGGTTGACCACCTGCTTGGCTTCGCTCAACACAAGCTGGCGCTGTGGCAGGGAGGCTGGGTCTTCTGCCGCGTTCTGCAGGCTCGCAAAAAAGTTATTCAGGGCATTGTTCAGCCCCGTGGTCTCGCCACCCAGCAAGTTGTCGAGCCGGCGCAGTTCGGAATTCAACGTTTGCTGTTCGCCTGTCAGGGTGCTGTCTTCCCTAACCTGCTGCACAAGGAACTCATTCGCCAGCCTGCGGATGTCTATAACGCTGACACCCGTGCCGATGGTTCCGGCGCCGGTTCGGTTCCCCTGCTGGGTTTCGAACACCACTTCCTGCCGACTGTAGCCAGGCGTATTCGCGTTGGTGATGTTGTTGCCCGTGGTGTTCAAGGCACTCTGATGGCCAAGGATACCGGTCAGGCCAATACCAATCAGTCCCGCCATAATTTACTCCCCGGCTCCATTGCCCATTGAAAGTGTCATCAGAGAATCCCGGTTCATAATCCGATTGATCTTATCCCCATACTGCGGATCCGTGGCGTACCCGGCTTCCTGCAGCTTTCTGGCAAACACATCGGGCTGATCGGCGCTGGCCAGCACATCACGATAGCGAGGGTTCGATTCCAGAAATGCCACATAATCACGGAAGCTGGATTCGTAATCCGGGTAAGCACGGAAGTCCGCTCGCTCCTTCATGGGCACACCTTCACGGAACTCTGTGGTTGTAATCGTCACCGCATCACCCTGCCAACGGCTGTCCGCCTTGATACCAAACAGATTAAAACTCGGCTGGTTTCCGTCACCACGAATCATGTGCCGGCCCCAACCGGTTTCCAGAGCCGCTTGCGCGACCATCAGCTTGGGGCTAATGCCGGTATCGGCCGCAATCGATTCTGCAACTGGTAGCAATGTGCTTACAAAATGTTCCGGCGATTCAAACTGTTCAGGTAGTTTGATGGCTTGCGCGGCAGGCTCTGCATTCGTTTTCTGTGCCACTTCTGCCACTTCATCAACTCTCTCTGGTAAGCGTGGTGAAATGACCGGCAGGCTGCGTTCGTAGTCCGTCAGCAGCTTCTTGTGAGCGGCCAAGGGACTACCTTCCTCATCCATTCCAGGGATACTTTTACCCAGTTGACGCACAAGAGCATCCGCAAGCCCAGTGCCCTGCCCGCTAGCCATGGACAGGCTCAGCTGGCTATCGAACATATCCCGATACATTTCAGACTGACTACTGTTCAGGTAGTTGCCCTCAGCAAACACATCTCCGGCTTTGCGCATGGATTTCAGCATTTCAGACAGAAAAATACTCTCAAACTGGCGCGCCACTTCTTCCAGCGCAGCCTGCTTGTCATCCCCAGCGCTGTGCTTAAGTGCATTCAGCCCGCTGAAATCTGTGTATACCCTGGCCTGTTGAAGCTGATAATCCTGCATCACATCACCTAGATAACAATAAGCTCAGCGCGCAGTGCGCCAGCCTGTTTGAGAGCTTCCAGCACGGCCATAACATCCCCCGGTGCCGCACCTACCTGGTTTACTGCCTGAACAATTTCGTTGAGCGTAACCGCTGGCCCAAACTTGAACATGCGGGCCGGGTCTTCTGTGATGGCAATCTGGCTGTCCAGCTCGGTCGCAGTGGTGCCACCTGAAAACGGCAAGGGCTGCTGAATAGAGGGGTTCTCCTGAATGGTCACCGTCAGGTTGCCGTGGGTGACGGCCGCGGGGCTGACTTTCACGTTCTGCCCAACAACAATGGTACCCGTGCGGCTGTTTATGACGACTTTTGCTGCGTCTTCTGCCGGCTCCACTTCCAGATTTTCGAGAATGGACAGAAAACTCACACGCTGTGATGGGTCCCGTGGCGCACGAACCGAGATTGCTGTTGCATCATGGGCATAGGCCATATCAGGGCCAAGAAATTCGTTAACCACCTCTACCACCCGGCGCGCCGTAGTGAAGTCCGGACGCATCAGGTTGAAGGTAATCGTGTCACCACGGGTAAACGGCGAGGCAATTTCACGCTCAATGGTCGCACCGTTGGGGATTCGGCCAACACTGGGCACGTTCACTGTAATACGCGAACCATCCTGCCCCTGAGCACCGAACCCGCCCACCACAAGGCTACCCTGTGCCATGGCATAAACATTACCGTCTGCGCCTTTCAGGGGGGCCATCAGCAAGGTTCCGCCGCGCAAACTGTCGGCGTTTCCAATCGACGAAACGGTTATATCCATTTCCTGACCCATTTTCGCAAATGGCGGTAAAGTGGCACTCACAGTAACCGCAGCCACGTTGGCCAGGTTCGGGTTCACACCATCCGGCAGAGTAATGCCGAATTGGTTCATCATGTTTCGAAACGTCTGGTTGGTGAAAGGTGCTTTATCGCCCGTACCATCCAGACCAACCACCAGGCCATAACCCACAAGCTGGTTGTTACGCACACCTTTGATACGCGCCAAGTCCTTCAGGCGGTCTGCCAATACAGGTGCCGCCATGACGGCAAGCATCAGTGAGAGAACTACGCACCGGCGTATCATCATAGGGGCCACCACTCACTGTTGAAGAACCGGGCCAGCCAGCCCATCTGATTCGCCTGATCAAAATCTCCGGTACCGCCGTAGGCAATGCGAGCATCGGCTATACGGCTGGAAGCAACAATGTTGCCCGGGTCGATGTCTTGTGGGCGCACCAGGCCTGTCAGGCGCACATACTCATCGCCGTTGGTCAGCGAGATCCACTTCTCGCCACGCACTTTCAATACGCCGTTGGGCAACACTTCTATAACCGTCACTGTAATACTGCCCGCCAGGCTATTGCTCTGGTCTGCTTCGGCTTTACCGTTAAAGTCTCTTTCATTCTTGATGGACGTTGCGATGCCAAAATCATTCCTGCCCAGAATAGTGGGCTCAATCAGTGAAATATCACTGTCCTTATTGATCTTGGTTTCAGCATTCTTGCTGGCCCGCGTGGACTCCTTGAGCGTAACCGTCAGTACATCGCCTACATTCAAAGCCACTGTGTCGCCGTAAAAGTTGTAGTTGCGGGAGCTCTGGAAAATCGCGCCTGATTCCGGATCACGCTGCATCATTGCGTTGGCACGCACAGGTGCGTACGCGGGATCATTCGGCTCGGCTCTGGGCCGGCTCATGGCCGTACATCCTTGCAGCAGGATCAGCATCCATACCAACACAAAGGTGCCTGCCGGTTTGGCTATCCAGGTTGATGTAATCGGTTTCATGAGCTCACTCCTCACTTCTTTCAGTCTATTAGCCAATATTATTGGTAATGAACTGGAGCATCTGATCGGTAGTTGAAACAACTTTTGAGTTCATCTCATAAGCGCGCTGGGTGGTGATCATGTTCACCAACTCTTCAACCACTTCCACGTTGGAGGACTCAATCATTCCCTGCTCCAATGAGCCCAGCCCGGCCAAGCCAGGCTCACCCTCAGCAGGGTCACCACTGGAGTTGGTTTCCTTGAACAGGTTGTTGCCAATGGCCTGCAAGCCCTGAGGGTTGATGAAGTTCACCAGGGTAATCTGCCCAAGGTTCACCGGTGCAGCCTGATCATCAGTAATCGCCGAAACAGTGCCATCTTTGCCGATGGTCACTTTTGTAGCGTTTTCAGGCACGTTGATATTGGGCTGAAGTGCATAGCCCTCTGGCGTAACCACATCGCCATCTGCGTTGAGCTGAAACTGGCCATCCCGTGTATAAGCGGTCTGGCCATCCGGCAGTTCAATCTGCATGAACCCACGGCCGTTAACAGCCAAATCCAGAGGCTGTTCAGTGATCTGAAGGTTGCCCTGGCTAAACTGCTTTGCAGTGCCAACCACTCGCACACCCGTACCCAACTGCAGACCCGATGGCAGCTCAGAGTTCTGCGTGTTCATGCCTCCAGGCTGCCGGTTGATCTGATACAGCAAATCCTGAAATACCGCCCTATCTCGCTTGAAGCCCGTGGTGTTCACGTTGGCCAGGTTGTTCGAGATGGTGGACATGTTGGTGTCCTGGGCGCTGAGCCCTGTTTTACTAACCCAAAGAGCTGGATGCATAGTCATTACTCCTTGCCGGTGCCTGGCTTGCGGCTAAGATTTGCCGCTTCTGGGCCAGACGGGCGTTGTTTTCAATCGCTATCAAAGGTTCTGCAACAGTCGTGCCGCTGCTTCAGAATTCTCGTTTGCAGTACGCATTACCTTCACCTGCATCTCGTATTGGCGGGAGAGCTGAAGGTTGGAAATCATTTCTTCTACGGCATTCACATTGGAGCTTTCGAGGAAGCCTGAGGCCACGCGCAAGTTCGCATCGGTGGGTTCTTCGCCATCAATTCCTTCGCCAGGTTTGCGGCGGATAAAACCATCCAGACCTTTCTCAAGCGCTTCTGGCGGCGGGTTGACCAGTTTTAGTCGGTCCACTTCCACCAACTGGTCTGGCGGGCCACCCACGGGAACAATAGACACAGTGCCATCAGCACCGACCTGTACGTTATCAAAGGGGGGTAGAGCCACCGGGCCGCCGTTACCGAGAACCATCTCGCCAGTGCCCAGGCGCACCAGGCCGTTCACATCAATCTGCAAGCTGCCAGACCGGGTAAAAACTTCCTCGCCCAGGTTGTTCTGAATGGCAAGCCAGCCCTCGCCTTCAATGGCTACGTCCATTTTCCGGCCGGTTTGCATCAGTGCACCCGCCGAAAGATCTGTACCGGGGCGTTCAGCCATGGCGTAAGCACGGGTAGGATGATGCCCACCGAACACGGGCATGCTACGGGCCTGAGCAAAGTCCTTCTTGAAGCCTGTAGTGTTTACGTTTGCCAGGTTGTTGGCATGGGCACGCTGGGAAAGCATATTCTGCTTCGCGCCAGACATACCAAGATAGAGTGCTTTGTCCATGGGAAAACTCCTGCCGGAATTTTGACTGTTTTCAGTGTTCTTACAGTCATTCCTGCAGGAGTCATGCCATGTTCAGATCAAAGCCGGTTTAGCGCAGGTTAATGATGGTCTGGGTGACCGCATCGGAGGTCTCAATGGTTTTCGCGTTCGCCTGATAGTTGCGCTGCGCAATGATCAGGTTGACCAGTTCCGCAGAAAGATCCACGTTGGATTCCTCCACCGAACTGGCTTTGATACCACCTAATGTTCCCGTATCAGGTTGGCCAATAATTGGCTGGCCCGACTCGAAGGTTTCAACCCAGCTGGTATCGCCCACGGGCGACAAGCCATCGGTGTTATTAAAGCTGGCAAGGGCCACCTGACCCAGGGCTTTGGATTGGCCATTGGTGTAGCGGGCGAACAGAACACCCTGCTTGGACACATCAAGACCGGACAAACGCCCAGTGGTGTAGCCATTTTGCCGCTGATCGTCCACGCCAAAGGCTGCACCGTACTGGGTGGTCTCCCCAAGGCTCAACACGAAGGCGGACGAAGTAGGCGGCTCCGGAATGGGAGTGACCACAGGTGCGCCAGCCGCCGGAGGGCCATCGGCGCCGTTAGGTAGGCCTTGGCTATCTTTCGGAACCCAGTCAGTGATCAGAATTTCACCACTGGTATCGCCGTTAATGGATTGCAGCACACCGTCTTGATCAAATCGCGCCGTGTAGGGGGTAATGTCTGTGCCCGCTACCATTTCGCCATCAATTTGCAGGTACACAGACCACTCACTCACGCCCACACCGTTTCCAGGGGCTGGCTCTTTAACAAAGAATTGCGTTAGCTCGTGGGAGTTACCCAAGCTGTCAAAAACCGAGGTCGATGTGGCGTGGTTATAGGTTCGCTGATCCTGCGGGTTGAACTCATTGGTTATGCGGATCGGAGAGGTCCCATAACTGTCAACAAAATTGCTAGTTCCGCCTGTAGATGTAAGACCTAAAATGGTTCGGTCGCCTATGGCATTCACATCACCGAAGACAGTTACAGGCGTAGTTGGATCTATAGATTGGGCCGGATTTCCATTGCCATAACTGAATTGAAGATTCTCACCCTGGTTATGAACGACATTCAACACACCAGTGGTACTGTCAATAGTGGCGGAGATTGCGCTATCACTCGATCTGTTAATAGCATCCCGCAGGTCAACCAGCGAGTTTACAGAACTGGTATCTATAGGAATCGGCGCATTGTTAACACTGAGATTGAATGAAAAACTGCTAGGGACTTGAGCTTGAGCGGTCGAAATATAGGCGTCGTTGAGTTCCGAGCCCGCTGGTGCAGGCGTGGTTGGGTGCTGAATGCGTGCAGTGGTTGTCGCGGAAGCGCTAAGACCCGGCGCACCGGCTATTTGGTCGGCCATCGCACGTGCCGTCGGCAATGAACTCAAATCGACGGAATAGGCAGGAGTGCCATCGGTATAGGTAACGTCGAAGGTTTCACCGCTAATGTCATTGTATGACAAAGGCACCACATCCCGTACTCTGGATTCCAGCACAGACTGGCGAGAGTCCAGGTTCAGATCAGAGCGTAAATTAGTGGTACGCCGCGGCGCCAGGTTATCCGTGGCAATTTCAAGATTGCCCCGGATGCCCGAGAGGTTACCATCATCATCAGCAGTGTAGCCCTGTACCCGCATTGACTGGCTATTTACCACAAAGCCGTCTTTATCGATGGTGAATTGCCCGGCACGTGAGTAGCGGGTTTCGCCACCACTATTCAGAATAAAGAAGCCATCGCCACTAATAGCCATATCCAGGCCATTGTCTGTAAAGCTGATATTACCCTGACCAAACGATTGCTTTACGTCCTGAACATTGACACCGTCGCCAATCGGGTTGGAGCCGCCGCTCAGAAAGCCGCTGGCATACAGGTCGCCAAACTGAACCCTGCTCCCTTTGAACCCCACTGTGCTGGCGTTGGCAATGTTATTGCCCGTAACATCCAGATCTACCGCTGCAGCCCGCAGGCCACTGAGCCCCGTATTAAAAGCCATAATTCACCCCTGGTCTGACATCGGTATTAATTGATTTGTTGTACATCTGACAGAGCAATAGAGCCCATGCCTGCCAGGTTTAAAGTAACTGACCCATTTTGCCCAAGTGACACGCTGTCTACGTTTGCACTGACCAGAGTCGGAAGCTGCACGCTACCCTGCGGATACGAGGCTTCAGCCACAATTCGATAAGGCCCGGGCGGCAAACTGTTGCCGTTGCCATCCTTGCCGTCCCAGCTGAACGCTTTGACCCCGGCAGAACTGCTGCCAAGATCAATCTGCCGCACCAGTTCGCCACTGGGGCTCTGGATAGACAAGCGCACGCCACCGGTGGATGCCGGCACCTGAATATTGCCGGAGATTTCACCCTCCGCTCCAAGAATACCGACTTCCGAAGGCGCCAGAACCGTCTTGCCAACCATTGCAGAGGCCTGCAGCGCCTGCGTGGAGCGGAACTGCCCTACCACGTCTTCAACAGTGCCCGACAGTTTCTGCATTTCTTCCAGCGAGCTGAACTGAGCAAGCTGGGAAATAAACTCGCCGTTGTCCTGGGGCTCCAACGGGTTCTGGTTTTTAAGCTGTGCCAGCATAAGCTCCATGAACTCGTTCTTGCCGAGTTCGCCCTTGCCGCTGGCGCCGCTCTGTGGCTGGCTTCTGTAGTTCGCCAGTACATCTGAGGCTTGTGTTGCGTTAACTGCACTCATGATTGAATCCCCGCCCCGTTACTGCTGACCAAGTGTCAGGATGCGCTGCATCATGGATTTTGCCGTGTTCATAATATCCACGTTCATTTGAAAGCTTCTTGAGGAAGACATCATGTCTGCCATTTCTTCCACCACGTTCACGTTGGGGTAGTACACATAGCCATCTTCATTAGCGGCCGGGTGATGTGGCTCGTAACGCATCTGCAGCTCGGCATCGCTCTCAACAATGCCCTCAACACGAACGCCTGCACCAGCACCCTCTCCTGCCTGAGCCCCAAATCCCTGCTGGCCCGGATTCATCATGGACTGCTGGATAGCAGAGAAAACCGGCTTGCGCGCACGATAGGTCGTGTCGGTGCTGGAACTCGCTGTCTCGGCGTTCGCGATGTTTGAGGCGGTGGTATTCAACCTCAACGATTGCGCTGTCATGCCGGAGCCGGCGATATCAAATATGTTGCCCAGGGACATGGTGATTCTCCTTCACAAATCGTGGAACCGCGGATTACTCGCCTTTCAGGGCTTTGGTCAGGCCGGTAAATTTACTGTTCAAAAACTGGAAGCTCGCCTGGTAATCCATCGCATTGCGCATGAACCGGGTCTGCTCTGCCTGGGCATCCACCGTATTGCCATCTACCGAAGGCTGGTCTGGCTCCCGATACAGCAAATCTGAATCGCCGCCACCGGCAGAGGTATCCATATGGCCTGCGTGGGTTTTCTCCATGCTGATACCGCTCATGCTGTCCTGGGCTTTCTGCATCATGGCCTGAAAGTCCACGTCACGGGCTTTAAAACCCGGCGTATCGGCGTTGGCAAGATTGTTCGCCAGAATTTCCGCACGCTGAACCCTGGCGTGCAGCGCATGCTGGTGAATGCCAAGAGCTCTATCAAAAGTGATTGCCATACAACCTCCGAAATACTGTCACCAGCAATATTTGGCTTTGCCGGTTTCGTTCTATGGCAGAACTAAAGCAATGCTGATGCCAGATTTTGGAAGTACGCTGAATTCGGGTGTCTTAGGGGATTACAGAGGTGCGGGGAATAATAATGCAGATAAAGAAGCGGCAAAGCCTGATGAAAGCGGCAAGCTGCTTCCCCCGCTGAATCGGCAGGGGAAGCAGACCTGTTGTTACGCTGGCCAACGGGCAACAAATTCCGACAGCTCAGGCCTTGGGACTGCAGGCTTGTTCGACGACACGGTACCTGTATAGAGAAAACCGATTATAGATTCTCCCTGTTCAAGGCCCAGCCCTTCCAGAACCAGGCGATTGTAGACCAGTTCACCGGTGCGCCACATAACCCCATAGCCGGCATCCTGAAGGGCAAGTCCAAGATAGCTCATGCTGGCGCCGGCTGAGAGTATTTGTTCAACCTCAGGAACTTTTGGATGGGGCTTAGGAGACGCAATTCCAACAATAATCATGGGGGATCGACGCGCCTTATTGCGTATGATGTCGAGCTTTTTTTCGTCGGTCTTACCCCTTAAATCGGAGTAGCCCACCGCAAGCACCTCACCCAGGGCATCCAGACCCTCACCCTCAATCACCAGATAACGCCATGGGCGTAGCAATGCATGGTCTGGTGCCCGGGCTGCACAAGTAAAGGCCCGGTCAAGTATTGCGGCATCAGGAGCTGGCGCTTCCAGCCGTGGCTCAGATGCCCTATTGAGCAAAAAGTCAGTGACTGAACTCATATCGATAATTTTCCAATAACAGAACACTGGCCCGTTAGCATTCAAACCGTGCCAGCGAATTGTGGGTTATACGTAATACTGCTAACCTTTAGTCGTACTTCCAATCTTTACTCTCAAACGTGCCTTACAAACTACAAATAAATTTGAATGGTTCCAGCACCATGAGTGATCAGCATACATGATGAGTGCTCCGGCAGATCTGCGCAATGCCAGCAATAGCTTGGGGAAATCTCTGGCATCCGATGCTCAGAACAGACCGGTAGTGATTCCCCCGATGCCCGACTACAGCGGGCGAGTGCTGGCGTATACGGCCACAGCCATCATTATTACTGTGGGCGTTTGGGAGGAAGTGTTCCAAACATGGCATTTGTGGCTGGTTGCCGGCGCCTTGATGTGGCCCCACATTGCGCACCTGTTAAGCCGTCGTACGTTTTTGAAAAACTCCTCCCGCATTCGACAAAAAATGCTGATGGTCGACTCCGTGATCGGCGGCAGTTTCATGGGATGCATCGGGCTGATTGCCATTCCATCCGCTTGTGCCGGGCTTATGGTGATGTTCAGCGCGCTGATCATTGGCGGGATTCGACAGTGGCTCATCGGCTGCGTGTATATGCTCATCTCCGCTTTGGCTTTTTTGGCCTTGGTGGGGCCCGCAGATTCGTTCCAGTCACCTTTATTTACAAGCCTGTTCTCCATACTAGCGGCTGGCTTCTACATCTGTGTGACTGCGTTTTACTCGCATCAACAGGCGCGGGCGCTCATGCTGGCAAAAACCCAGATTCAAAACCAGCGCGAGCAGTCCATAGCACTCTCCCACAAGTTGTCCAAATACCTCTCACCCCAGGTATGGCAATCCATTTTTACCGGGGAAAGAGATGTTCGCCTTGAAACCCAGCGTAAAAAGCTCGCCGTATTTTTCTCCGACATAAAAGGCTTTACCGAACTGTCGGAAGAAATGGAGCCAGAAGCGCTTACTGAATTGCTCAACCACTACTTCAACGGCATGTCTGAAGTGGCCCTCAGGTATGGCGGCACCATCGACAAATTCGTGGGCGACTCCATCATGATTTTCTTTGGTGACCCCACCAGCCGTGGCCAGCGGGAAGACGCCTTTGCCTGCGTATCCATGGCTATTGATATGCGCAAACACATGAAGATCATGCGGCAGAAGTGGCGCAGCCAGGGCATTAAATCCCCCCTCGAAATTCGCATGGGCATCAGCACCGGCTACACAACCGTAGGCAACTTTGGCGCTGAAAACCGCATGGACTACACCATTATTGGCAAGGAAGTTAACCTTGCCAGCCGGTTGGAATCTCTCGCAGAGCCGGGGGAAATTCTCGTTTCCTACGAGACCTTCTCACTGATCAAAGATCGGATCATGTGCCGAGACAAGGGCGAAATCACGGTGAAAGGCTTCGGCCGCCCCGTACCCATCTATGAAGTGGTAGATTTCCGCAGGGACATGGGGCCAAACCGCAGCTTTATGGAACATGAACACAGCGGTTTTGCCATGTACCTGGATTCCGAGAAGATCACCGGCAAAGAGCGGCAGAGTATCCTCAGTGCCTTGGAAGATGCCGCAGAGCGTCTGCGGCATGAAGAAGACAGCGCCCGGGACTGATTACTGACGAATCAACCTTGGGCCAACCTGTTCTTCTGGCTCCGTGCTGCGCCAAGGGTTGATATCCAAGCCACCCCGGCGGGTATAACGGGCGCAGACCGTCAGGCTCTCAGGCTTGCAACGACTCAACAAATCCGTAAACAAGGTTTCCACACAATGCTCGTGGAAATCCTGTTTTTGCCGAAAACTCACGATGTAACGCAACAACCCAGCGCGATCAATGGCAGAGCCGGTATAACTGATCAGCACCGTACCCCAGTCGGGCTGGCCGGTTACGGGGCAGTTACTCTTCAACAAGTGTGAACACAGCTTCTCTGAAACCACAGGCCCGGATGCGGCAAGTGATTCCGGCGCATAGTCATACACCACATCCTCAACCGTTTCGTTATCAATCAATTCGTATCCCGACGGGCGCCCGGTAGCCGTGTCAGACTCATCAACACTCAAAAGGCGAACATTCACTGCAGCTCCACACACACTGGAGAGATCCGCAGTAACGGTCTCCTCAACCTGTTCATCGGATGAGAACACGGTTTGATTCAGGGAGTTCAAATAGAGCTTGAGTGACTTGGATTCAACCAGGGACGGAGACGCAGCCGGAAACCGGATTTCTGCCCAGGCAACCCGGGGAATGCCATAGGGCCGCAGCCAGGATATTTCCCAAGCCTGCCACAGATCACCACCAAACCAGGGCCAGCGCCCATCCTCGAGGCCGATTCGACGGCGATTTTCATCCCGCGCTACCGGGAAAAGCAGAGCTGGATCGTACCGATCCGGGTAGTCACTGGTTTTGCCAAGCGGCGCATTATCAAGAGCCATAAAACGTCCTAAAAATAACAGTTGTCAGTATCTGGTGAAGGCATCAATGCCTGATGCCCTTGCCCCGCGCCAGTAATTTGAGCGCAATAAAGGAAAGCACAACGATGAACACCAGTATCATTCCAAGGGACACAAACGGGTTTACATCAGAAACGCCGAGTATGCCAAACCGGAAGCCGTTAACCATGTACAGGATCGGGTTCGCCATCGACACGCCCTGCCAGAAATCCGGCAGTAGATCGATGCTGTAAAACACCCCGCCGAGGTAGGTCAGCGGCGTTAGAACAAAGGTCGGCACGATGGAGACATCATCAAACTTGGTAGCCAAAAGCGCGTTAATAAAACCGCCCACCGCGAACAATGCAGATGTCAGAAATACCGTTACCACAACCATGGGAAGGCTGTGTATTTTCAGCTGGGTAAACGCCAGCGACAAAAGAGTCACAATCACGCCAATTCCTAGCCCGCGCGCCATTCCTCCCGTTACATAACCGGCCAATATGATCCAGTTCGGCACTGGTGAAACAAGCAGCTCTTCAACGCTGCGCTGAAACTTCATGGAGAAAAACGACGACACTACGTTGGCGTAGGAGCTGGTAATAACCGCCATCATGATAAGCCCCGGCACGATAAACGACATATAGTCGAAACCGCCCATCTCACCAATTCTGGAGCCGATCAGGTTGCCAAATATAATAAAGTAGAGCGTCATGGTGACAGCAGGTGGCAGCAGAGTCTGGGGCCAGATGCGGGTAAACCGGCGAATTTCCCGCAGTACAATAGTGCTGTACGCAGTAAACAGTGCCTGAGCGTTCATGCCCTGCCCTCCGTGATGGCTTCGCCCTCAGGGGCACTGGATTCCACCATTCGGATAAACAACTCTTCCAGCCTGTTTGCTTTGGTCCGCATGCTGATAACTTTTATACCTTGCTGTTCCAACTGCGCAAATACATCGTTCAATGCTTGCCCTTTGTGCACATCCACTTCCAGAACACCCTCATCGTCTAACCGGCAGGTAAAACCTTCCAACTCTGGCGTTTTACTCAACGGCTTCTCGGTATCAAGCAGAAAGGTTTCCAGGCTGAGCTGCTGCAGCAGTTCCCGCTTACTGGTATTCCGGACGATACGCCCATGATCAATAATGGCGATATTCCGGCACAGGGCCTCCGCCTCTTCGAGGTAATGAGTCGTAAGGATGATGGTGGTGCCCTGCCGGTTCATTTCCTCAAGAAATGACCACATGGAACGCCGCAATTCAATATCCACACCCGCGGTGGGCTCATCAAGAATCAGCAGTTTCGGTTCGTGCACAAGGGCACGGGCAATCATCAGCCTGCGCTTCATACCACCAGACAGCATGCGTGCTGGTGTGTTCCGCTTGTCCCACAGACCGAGCTTTTTCAGGTATTTTTCAGCGGAAACCGCCGCTTTCTTTAATGGAATTCCGTAATAGCCCGCTTGAATGGTGACAATATCAAACACCTTCTCAAACTGGTTGAAATTGAACTCCTGCGGCACCACCCCAAGATGGAGCTTTGCCTCTGAAAGATGGGTATCAATGTCGTAACCAAATACGCTTACCTTACCCGCACTTTTGGTCACCAGGGAGCACACAATACCCAGCGTGGTCGATTTGCCGGCACCGTTAGGGCCCAGCAATGCAAAGAAATCGCCCTCCGTTACCTTCAGGTCAATTCCCTTGAGTGCTTCAAACCCACTACCGTAGGTTTTGGTTAGCCCCTCGATTTCCAGAGCATTGGTCATAAAAGGTTCCGATTAAATAGGCAGTGTTCAGGGAACACTCATTTATTGAGGCTTATCCCATTTTTTCAAGGCCAATGCGCACCCACTCAGGCTCCGCGAAATATGCAAACTGCGACAGGTATCCCGATATACCCTGATTGGGCTCCCTATAATGCCGGTTACAACAATTTACAGAAGGCCGTCCACGACTGCACAGTTGGCACGGCCCAACCTCAGGGAATGTACAACGAACCATGGCTGCCGTTCACCTTGCTCGCTCACTCTTTACTCCTCCCCGCGCGCTCCTTGCTGCGTTGATTGTCGCGCCACTACTCTCCGGGTGCGTGAGCAGTGACAGCAACAATAACGGTGGTGGCACGAGCACGGGGACAATAAACGCATTGGGCGTTAGCGGGCTAAGTTATCAAACCAGCAGCCAGTCCGGTAAAACCGGCATCAAGGGCCATTTTCAGTATTACCCAGGTGAAACACTCCGCCTCAAAGTTGGCGATCTGCTTCTGGCAGAAGACGTACCTGCGCAGGAATGGGTCACGCTGCTCGAGTTTCTGCCGGAAATACGCAGCCAACTCACAACACCCGCTGTCGATGCTGAGGGCCTCAGTACTCACAGGATTACCGAACAACAGCTTCTTACTGACGTAACCTTGACCAACCTCACCCGATTCCTGTTGTCGCTCAATTGGTCCGAAAATTTGCGGGAAGGCAATGGCATCGACATCCGCGACCGCGTACTTCAGCAGATGAACGCGGCCCTGCCTGGCCTTTCCGGCCCCATTGATTTCCGCGTGAGTGAAGCCGAGTTTAATGCAACAGGCGCGGCGCCCTCCCCAGCAAACCAGTTGCTGACCAGCATCTGTTTTTACCCGCCAGATGATGAACTTTGCCAGACGCCCCCAACTGAAGACGAAATAGACCAAGCCCCTGATCGGCCAGAAGACGAAGATCTATGGGACCCGAACATTGAGTACAAGGAAGATCTGCGCAACAAAAGACAACGCATTCTCGACTCTGTTCGCTCCATGGAGGATGTTGATGCTGAAGATGCCAGGCTCTATCTAACCCGGGAGCTGGATAGCATTTCGACCACCATTGGAAACCGCTTTTATCTGGAAAATCACGTAGCCAAGCACCCGGCTAGCGACACCGGCATAAAACGGTTTGAAATACGTCGTATTGGTGGCAGTGCTGAGCTTGCAGACATTGAAGCCATCACAACCCGACCACAAGATGTGAGTGTGCATTCTTTTAGTTGGCAAACGGCCGATGTGGAATACTTTATAGGCGGACCTGCCGGTGGCGAGTCCGAGATTGTGACCAGCTTCTTGCCCGATTCTACTTACAGGTGGGTGCGGAAGACTCTGCGGGTTGTTATAACACCTTGAAAACGGTTATCGACTGATAAACCGGCTCATACTCCAACGGGATTCTGAACCGGTAACATCGTAACCCGCCGGATTCAGGCCATCAGTTCCGTGGGCAAGGCACTCTCTGATCGCCAATATCTGGGCTGCTGAACGGCTCTGGTTGTATTTCGCAAGATCAACAACCTTTGCGGCTTTCAGGGGCGAGCGGTTGCTGTCCGACATCACCATCACCTTGGGCCACAAACGGCGCCCGGGTGAATGCGACACCACAATACCGCGCTGACCATCCGTCAGCTCCACAAGGCTGCCTGTTGGGTAAATGCCTATGGCACGTATAAACCCCTCAACAAGCTCATCCTGAAATTCTATGTTGCGCATGTCATAAAGCAGCGCTACTGCCCTTGCAGGCGTCATCGGCTCGCCTAAACCTTCCCTCGGCTCAATCAGCGATTCGAAGAACTCAGCAATCCCGGCAATCTTGGCCAGCAATGGAATCCTGTCACCACGAATCCCTTCCGGAAAGCCCGAACCGTTATGGCGCTCACGGTGGCCCTGCACAACGCTGAGAACCGCACGGGAAAGCCCGCTATCCTCTAGCATCGCCATACCTTTTTCGACATAACTCCGGTACAGCGCAAATTCTTCCGGGCCCAACTGGCCTTCCCGACTGAGCAGGTCTTGAGGCAGCTGAGCTTTACCCACCTGGGACAACAGGCAACCCAAACCAAGATGACTCAGCAAGCCTTCATTCAAACCAAGCTGACGACCACAAACAAGCGCCCACACGGACGTATTGAGGGCATGCCGGTACACATGGTTATCGTGCTGCTGAACACGGCTCAGCCATAACAAGGCGTCTGGCTGGCGAATAACACTGCGCACCATTTTATTGATCACGGCTGCAATCGGGCGCAGGTCGCGGGTTTCCTGGGTATTTACAGCGGCGTAAAGCCGCTCAAGGGCAGTGCCGGCATCTTCAAGCAGATGCTTGGAGGTTTTCATTTCACGCTTCAGCGTGGTGCTTGCCTGATATTTTACCGGCTCACGTATACTAAGCGGCGGAAGCTGAAGCTGTTCGCGCCCATCATTCTTTTGTTGGCTTCTTTTTCCAAAAGACGGCCGCACAATTCGTGTCAGTTCAACGGAACCAGCTGTTTCCGCAACGTCGATGGACACCCATTTACAATGGGAGACAAGCGCACGAATATCGTCTTCGGAGCGGATATGAAAACCCTGAATCGGAAACGGTGTCTGGTGCCACGGCCGATCAAGGTCAGACACAAACATGCCAACCTCCAGATCATGCACCGCTACTTTTCTCTGACAGACACCCACCGCGTCACTCCTTGAGCCAAATACTTCTTTGATTGCTACTATTTTCAACCGAAGAAAGGGAATAGTCCATTACAACTTGGTAGCTTAAAGTAACGACAACAACACAAACAGTAACGACTGTATTCGGCCGGAAACAGAGTGTAATACCGTGACAAACATCACAGTGCTTACCCTCGCCATGTCACTAAATCCAAATGCCGATCACTCGGCATCGCATACCGAGCGTTCAAACTTTGGAGGGCGCGCATTGAACGCACCCCTTGGGGCTTTGCGAGAGTAGACAGTATAAGGCACCGTCGATGCGCGAATGTAATCAACATTCACCGCCTCCTTGCCTTCGCCCCTCACCGGAGAAACCGGCTCACAGGCTACGACAAGCTCCAACCGGCCGGGGATATCTGCAATTCTTGCTTCCGAATCCGAAGATCTCACCGACATACACTGATCGTCCGCACCCGCTGGCCGCCTGCTTTCTACCAGTCGGTCCTGCCCGGGCTGCCCGCAGGCCCGGATACCCTGGCCACAGCCTTCTGCCTCAGCATGGCTCGCATCATAAAGTTTCCAAACTCGCTCACTACACTGGGTTTCGACAGTTAAAGGCGTGGCGCGATCGGATACAAACCACCAACCGGGGTATTCCGCAGTGTCCCAGGATAGCCGGACAGTACGCGGCTCTCCTTTCGAATTTTCAGCA
Organism: Marinobacter sediminicola; assembly: GCF_031157525.1. Classification (GTDB taxonomy): domain Bacteria; phylum Pseudomonadota; class Gammaproteobacteria; order Pseudomonadales; family Oleiphilaceae; genus Marinobacter; species Marinobacter sediminicola. The sequence continues at coordinate 131,730 of NZ_JAVIXR010000004.1, read as the reverse complement.
GGAAACATCGCGTAATGGGAGTAATAAGTAGCACAGCCAGCCTGCGTCACCAGCAACCCGGCGACAACCAACAAGCGCGCAATGCCAGCAGTACCACTAATAGAGGTGTTAAATCGGAAAGCGGTCATGATACCTAATCTATACATAGGGAATCTGTGTGGTGGTGCAGTCGGCGGGCGTGTCCTAGTTTACGCTTTCATCAAACTGCAAACCGTATCCATCTATGGTTTTGCGAACTACAACCATTTCCAGCAGCGGTGCCTCTACGGGCAAACCTTGCACCTGAACATTCACCTTGTCGCCCATTTCCGGAGCAAAGGGCTCAGTGTCGACCACGATGAACACACCACCATCTGATATATCGCGGGTAGAGAATATAAATTCTCCCAGCTGCTCGTGGGTCACTTTTACCTTGGCACTCATCGCTGTGCGACAGTGTATTCTGCGGTCATCTACAGCCATCAACAAAGATCCACTGCTTAACTACGGTACATTGTAGATTTTTATGTGTTTATACGAATCATATTTCGTATGTATCAATACGTAGAGTAACACCATTTTGAAGAAGTACGCCAAAGGGAATATTGACAACACCTGTAATAGAAATGAGAATGGTTGGCGTTTACAGACCGCAACTCATCTCAAACTCAGATGCGAACCCAAACAGACTCATTTAAGGATGCATTATGCGCATGAAACTCGCTGCAACTGCGGCAATCGCCCTTACAGCTCTCCCACTTGCCGCCTCCGCAGACGGTGAAGTTAATATCTACTCATACCGGCAGGCGTATCTCCTTGAGCCGCTGCTGAACGCATTCGAGCAAGAGACTGGCATCAAGAGTAATGTTGTGTTTGCAAAGCAGGGCCTGGCTGAGCGCTTGGAGCGCGAGGGCCGCAACAGCCCGGCAGACGTTGTGATGACCGTAGACATTTCACGCCTTAACGAACTGGTAGAGCGCGATCTGGTTCAAGGCCTGGACAACGATGTGCTGGAAAAGAACATTCCCGAAAACCTTCGCCACCCCGAAGGCAAGTGGTTCGGCCTTACTACCCGTGCCCGCCTGATTTACACCTCGAAAGAGCGCGTTGAAGAAGGTGAAATCACAACCTACGAGCAGTTGGCTGACAGCAAGTGGGACAACCGCATCTGTACCCGCAGTGGCAAGCACCCTTATAACATTGCTCTGATTTCATCCATGATCGCGCACCACGGTGAAGCCGAGACAGAAACCTGGCTCAAAGGCCTGAAAGACAACCTCGCCCGCAAACCCCAAGGCGGAGACCGCGACCAGATTAAAGCCATCGCGGAAGGTGTGTGCGATGTGTCTATCGGCAACAGCTATTACTACGGCAACATGCTGCAGGATGAGAGCCAACGCCCAACGGCAGAAGCCGTTCGGTTGGTGTTCCCTAATGCCGATGGCCGTGGAACACACATCAACATCAGTGGTATCTCTTTGACCAAGAGCACCCCGAACCGCGAAAACGCGATCAAGCTGATGGAGTTCCTGTCATCTCCGGAAGCCCAGGGCATCTACGCTGAGGCGAATACTGAATACCCAGCCAACCCGAACGTAACACCCACTGGCCTGGTAGCAGAATGGGGAGAAATCCACCCAGACAGCCTTTCTCTTCAGGAAATTGCAGACAAGCGCAATGCAGCAGTGAAATTGGTTGACCGCGTAGATTACGACGGCGAGTAAGCGTTTTGGCGAGGGTGGCACAACCACCCTCGCTATTTCTTTAAATCGGCCTGGCAAATGACACCAGTCATTGCAGCGGCTATTTGAGCTGACTACAATCCCTACCCTTCAACGTTAAACCCTATTCCCTATTGCCAACAGGAACCCTATGAGCGAGGTCGCGACCAGCGTTAACCCCGGGCTAACCCAGCCCTTGCTGGCAAAGCGAACCTCACGCCGTTGGTTGGTCAGTGCTGCACTCACCACTGCCATTGTCGCGCTGCCGGTTCTCACCGTTATTTTTCTGGCCTTTTTCCCTGAAGAAAACATCTGGCCACACCTGCTGGATACAACCTTACCCCGCTACCTTGTAACCACCATTAAGCTCATGGCCGGTGTCGGTGCCATTACTCTGGTAATCGGCCTTGCAACCGCCTGGGCCGTCACCATGTGCGAATTTCCGGGGCGCAAGTTCTTTGAATGGGCGATGTTGTTGCCGTTTGCGGTTCCGGCGTATGTTATCGCCTATGTATACACCAGCCTTCTGGATTATGCCGGCCCGGTACAAGGTGCCCTGAGGGATGTGTTTGGCTGGACCAGCGCCGCCGATTATTGGTTCCCGGAAATTCGCAGTCTGGAAGGGGCCACGTTAATGATCGGCCTTGTGCTTTACCCATACGTTTACCTTCTTGCCCGTGCCGCCTTTCTGGAACAGTCGCCCTCCCTGTTTGCCGTTAGCCGCAGCCTTGGCCATTCAGCGTTGAGCACTTTTTTCAAAGTGGTTCTACCCATCGCCCGCCCTGCCGTCGCTGTAGGTCTTTCACTGGTATTAATGGAAACACTGAACGACTTTGGCACCGTCGATTTCTTTGCCGTACAAACGCTCACCGCTGGCCTGTTTGATACCTGGATGAACCTGGGCAACCTGGGCGGCGCCGCGCAAATTGCCACCACCATGCTTATCTTCGTTGTTATTCTGGTCACCCTTGAACGCTATTCCCGACGACGCCAGCAACAATTCGCAGCGCGAGACAACCGCGACCCTATTCGCCGCTTTACCATGTCGTTCCCCCGGCAGCTGATCTGCGTTGCTGTTTGCGCCGTGCCAGTGGTGCTTGGCTTTGTCGTTCCCGGCGTCACGCTGAGTGTTTATGCATGGGAGTATTTTGGTGAAAGCTGGAACCCGGATTTCGTGCGCAACACATTTAACAGCCTGTTCCTTTCTGGAACCGCGGCCTTGACCACCCTTTTGATCGGCGTAACCCTTGCGTACAGCCGCAGGCTTCACAATACCCGCGGCATGCAGGTGCTCATGCGGCTTTCAAGCCTGGGATACGCCATGCCGGGTGCCGTGCTGGCCGTGGGTGTGATTGTGCCCCTGGCGGGTTTTGATAACTGGCTGGACAGCCTGATGCGGGATTACTTCGGTGTGAGCACCGGCCTGCTGCTGAGCGGCTCGGCCTTCGCCATCGTATTTGCGTATACGGTGCGCTTTCTTGCGGTCTCCGCCGGCAGCGTCGAAAGTGCATTGCAGAAGATTACCCCGAGTATGGACATGGCCTCGCGGTCACTGGGCAACAGCCCGGGTAAAACGTTGGTAAAGGTGCACCTACCCATGTTGCGCGGCACCCTTGTAACCGCCGCACTGGTGGTGTTTGTGGACTGCATGAAGGAACTGCCAGCCACGCTGATACTCCGGCCCTTCAACTTTGAAACCCTGGCCACCTACGTGTACCAGTTTGCCTCTGATGAGCGCCTGTACCACAGCGCTCTGCCTGCCCTGATTATTGTATTGGCCGGTATTATTCCCATCATTCTGATGAGCCGATCCATCTCCAACTCCCGCTCTATGGCCTGATACACCTCAAAGCTGCGGGGGCATCTTTGATCGGGCGTCCTGAACCACGAACCGGCCCTGAAACACCGCCACCGGATCGCCGTGGGGCAAAGGGTTAGGTTTGCCGCAGAACACCTCTGTGGTCAAATCCAGACGGCCCTTACCGTGCCTTGCCAGGCTTTTCCTGAAGCGCTCCGGAATTTCATCCCCAGGTAGGCGACAAATGGCGTAGAAGTCAGAGGTGACTGGCTCAAGGTAATCAATGCTCCCCGTTTGCACCACCACACTCCCCTTCAACCCGAGATCAGCCAGCGCAAGCTCCGTGACCCCCCAGGCTGCGGTTACGGCCACTGAATAAACGCTACCACCAAAACCCGTACCTTGGTGATTGATGTTGGGCGCAAGCGGGGCGCTGAGAAGCAACGAGCTGCCATCCCATGAATGCAGCTGGATGCCTAGCGCGCGAGAAAGCGGAATTTCCTCATGGATGCGCCGTTGGAACGCGGAAAGCTGAGCCATAAACCCCTCCTGATGTGAGTTAATTCTATGCCCGCCACTCGTCTTTCCCAATGCGACCAATGTCGGTTCCAAAACGCATCAGGCCCAGCGTGAGCCGGGCCTGATTTGAAACAAAACGGATTGCGCGTTACTGCCAAACTACCTTCTTCTTCTGCGCATACCACTCGTTTACTTTGCCTTCGTAAGTATCCTCCACCACGTTCCGCTTCAGCTTCAACGTTGGTGTAAGGAAGCTGTTTTCGATACTCCACTCATCGCTAACAATAATAACGAACGCCAGTTGCTCATGGGGATCCACAGTTTTGTTCACCCGTTCAACCAGCTCCGTCAGTTCCGCCTCAAGCTCCTTCCGGAAGTTCGCATCGCCTACCTTGGGCCGAACGCCTTCCGCCAGTTGAATCATGGCATAGGGCTGGGTTTGATTGGCACCCGACACGCACACCAGCTCGATAGACTGGTTTGCCATCAACTTGTTTTCAATGGGCGCGGGAGCAATGTACTTCCCTTTGCTGGTCTTGAAGATTTCCTTCATCCGGCCGGTAATTTTCAAGCGGCCCATCTCGTCAATTTCACCCTTATCGCCGGTTCTCAGGAATCCGTCTTCGGTAAAGGCCTCTTTGGATTTTTCCTCATCCTTGTAGTAACCCATCATAGTGGCCGGGCTCTTCACCAGAATTTCACCCTCCTGGCTAATCTTGGTGTCTACGCCGGGCATGGATTCACCCACATAACCGGTGCGGGAGCGCCCAGGCTTGTTGATATGGGAATAGGCAAAGTTCTCCGACATGCCGTAGCCTTCAAGTAACTCCAGGCCAAGGTTGCGATACCAATCCAGCACATCACCGGCCAGCGGCGCAGAACCACTACCCGCCAACTTGACCTTATCCAGGCCCAGCCCAGTGAGAACCTTCTTTTTGATCAGCTTGTTCACCACAGGAATCTTCAGCAGCGTATTCAGCTTTTTCTGTGGCAGCTTCTGCAGAACACCCTGCTGGAACCTGACCCAAAGGCGCGGAACCGAGAGGAACAGAGTTGGCTGCGCGCGCTTCATATCATCAACAAAGGTGTCGAGAGATTCCGCAAAGAACAGGTGAAAGCCGGCATACAGCGATGCAAGCTCAACAAACGTACGCTCAAACACATGAGCAAGAGGCAAGTAAGACAGCATGCGCTCATTGGGGCCTACCTGCAGCACATCCATACCACCTTCCGCCGCGTATGCCATATTGCGGAAGCTGAGCATGACGCCCTTGGGCCGCCCGGTACTACCGGAGGTGTAAACGATGGTTGCCAGCTCGTCTGCATCACGCTGAACGTTTTCTTCCAGCGGCGGGTACTTGGCAACAATATCATCCCAGGTTTCGAAATCATTAGGCGGGCTCAGGGGGAAGGAAATGCAGCGAACAGATTCAGGAACGCCCGGCTTCATCATATCCCAGTCGTCGAGCTTGCCCACAAACAACACGTCGCACTCGGCGTGATTCAGCACGTAATTGACCGTGTCAGCGTTGAGCGTTGGATACAAAGGCACGGAAATATGGCCCGCCATCCAGATTGCCCAGTCGGTCATAATCCAGTGCGCGCAGTTTTTGGAAATCAGGCCTACTCGGCTCTTTTCCGGAAGATTGAGCGACTTCAAATACGACGCCATTCGGCGGGCCTCGTCGACCGCTCTACCCCAAGTGTATTCAACCACCTTCCCATCTCCGATGGGCTGTGTCATATACAGGGAGTTCGATTTAGCCGTTTCCCAGTGATAGACCATATCCAGGGGCAATTTATTTTTAGTTGGCATGGACTTTCCTTACGTACGTTATTTGATTTATAAGGGCATTATTTAGACTTTAGTAGCATATTTCAACACATTATGGCGGGCCAAAGCGTGACACAAGCCTGCTGAACAGAAACTCAACCGGAGAATAACGAATCAGACTGCAAACACGTTAGCACGCTCTAACAACAAGTGGGTGAGGCTGTGATAAACTCCCGCACCTTAACAACTCGAAATACCGTATCAAACCTCGGAGATGGGCAATATGGCCAAGAAAACACTGCGCACCCTGCTGGGCGCGTCACTAATGGCACTGACAAGTCTTTCAATGGCCGCGGAACCGCGTGTTGTCGCTATTACACAGATTGTGGAGCACCCTGCTCTCGATGCTGTTCATCAAGGTGTGAAAGATGAACTGGCTGCACAGGGTTTTATTGAGGGTGAAAACCTCAAACTCATGCACGAAAGTGCCCAAGGTAACTCCGCTATCGCCTCCCAGATTGCCCGTAAATTTGTGGGCGATAACACCGACGTTATCGTGGCCATCGCGACACCGTCTGCACAAACTGTTGCCGCCGCTGCCCGGAATATTCCGGTCGTGTTTGCAGCCGTAACAGACCCGGTCGGCGCTAAACTCGTAAAAACTGCTGAAGAACCAGGTGCGAACATAACCGGTGTAAGCGACATGCTGCCTATCGACAAGCACATCGACATGCTGCTGCGCATGGTTCCGAATGCCAAGCGTATCGGCACCGTATATAACCCCGGTGAAGCCAACGCAGTATCTCTTATTGAACTGCTTGAAGAGCGCCTTGAAGCCCGCGGCCTGACTCTGGTTAAAGGTGCCGCTACCAAGACCTCCGAAGTACTCGGTGCAGCGCGCTCCCTGGTGGGCAAAGCCGATGCTATTTACCTGACCACCGACAACACCGTGATCAGCGCCGCTGAAGCCGTAATCTCTGTGGGCGAACGTGCCAAAATCCCGGTATTTGCAGCCGACACAGCCACCGTTGCCCGTGGTGCCGTTGCCGCACTGGGCTTTGATTACTACGACCACGGCCGCCAGGCCGGCGTTATGGTTGTGCGCATCCTTAACGGTGAAAAGCCAGCTGGCATGCCGGTAGAAACCATGGAAAAACTCAACCTGTTTGTAAACCCCGAAGCCGGTGAGCGCATGGGCATCACCCTGCCAGACGACGTACTCGCAGAAGCTGCTGAAGTGATTAGTAGTGGCAAGTAACACCTGACTTACACGGGCGGGTTCTGTATAAAGGGCCCGCCCGTTTTTCTTCCACAGTGAATCTTTCCCATGCTCAGTGAAATTGCATTTTACGGCGCAGTCGAAACTGGCCTTATTTATGGCTTGGTTGCGTTCGGTATCTACCTCTCTTTTCGTGTACTCGATTTTCCGGATCTGACCGTTGATGGCAGCTTCCCCCTTGGCGCAGCCGTTGCAGCCGTCCTTATTATGGAAGGCTGGAACCCTTGGCTGGCAACCGGTTCTGCCGTCCTTGCCGGCATGGCCGCCGGTGCAGTTACTGCGATACTCAACGTAAAACTGAACATCCTGAACCTGCTGGCATCCATCCTCACGATGATTGCCCTCTACTCCATCAACCTCCGGGTTATGGGGCGGCCAAACATAGCGCTACTAGGTGAAGAAACCGTACTCACCCCTTGGTACTCGCTGGACATCGCCTACCACCAAGTGCCGGTATTGCTGTTTGCGATCGTGATTATTGTCGCCCTTATTCTTCTCTGGCGCTTCATGAAATCTGAAACCGGCCTGGCCATGCGCGCCACCGGAGCTAACGCCAGAATGGCCCGCGCCCAAGGCATCGCCACCGGCGCCATGATTATTCTTGGTGTTGCCGTATCCAACGGCCTGGTTGGCCTGGCGGGCGCTCTGTTTGCCCAAAGCCAGGGCGCTGCCGATGTAACCATGGGCGTTGGCGTCATTGTTATTGGCTTGGCCTCACTGATTGGTGGTGAAGCGGTTATCACGCCTTCAACCGTTGTGCGCGCGCTGATTGCCTGCGTGGTTGGTGCCATTATCTACCGCCTGGCCATTGCCTTTGCACTGAACGCCGATTTCCTTGGCCTGCAGGCGCAAGATCTGAACCTGATTACCGCTGTGCTGGTTACCCTGGCAATTGTATTGCCTGGTGTTCGCACCTCTCTGGTAAACAAACTCACCCGCAAAAAGGCCTGAGGAGACACTATGATCAGCGCAACCGATCTCCGGCTTACCTTCGGCAAGGGCACTCCTCTTGAGAACCCTGCACTGCGAGGCATGAGCCTGACCGTAAATCAGGGTGAATTTGTTACCGTGATTGGCAGTAACGGCGCCGGCAAGTCCACCTTCCTGAACGCTCTGGCAGGCGAAACCCTGGTGGATAGCGGCACTATCGTGGTCGACAACGTAAACGTTACCAAACTGCCAACCCACAAGCGCGCGGGACGAGTGGCACGAGTCTTTCAGGACCCTCTCGCAGGCACCTGCGAAGGCTTGAGCATTGAAGAAAACCTCTCGCTCGCCATCAAACGTGGCCAGTTCCGTGGGTTGGGCACCGCCGTTAAAAAACAGTACATGGACAAATTCCGGGAAAGCCTTTCCTCGTTGAACCTCGGGCTGGAAAACCGCCTTGGCGACAAAATGGGCCTACTCTCCGGTGGCCAACGCCAGGCCGTAAGCCTGTTGATGGCAAGTCTTACTCCATCCGCGATTCTGTTGCTGGACGAGCACACCGCAGCACTGGACCCCAAAACAGCCGCCTTTGTTTTGGAACTCACCACCAAGATCATTAACGAGCAAAAACTGACGGCTCTGATGGTCACCCACAGCATGAAGCAGGCGCTGGAAGTGGGCACCCGCACAGTCATGCTGCACCAGGGCCAGGTGGTGTTCGATATTGCAGGCAAAGACCGGGAAGGTCTGGAAGTTAAGGATCTTCTGGAGCTGTTTGAAAAGCAGCGAGGCCTAACGGTAGACGACGACAGTTTACTGCTCGGCTAACAAAAAAGCGGGAGCCTTGAGCTCCCGCTTTTTTGTTACTGCACCAACCCTTAGTGACCGTAGATACGCATCGACGTATTGGTAATCGCAAGGTCATCCACAAAAATACTGCCGATGGACTGCTGACCAACAATCAGTTCATCTATCCCGATATCCGCCCGGAACGACGGCATCTCAATCGCCAAAGACGACCAACCGTTAGAGAACCGAGCGCCTTCGTAGATATAGAGATCCACCTCAGCAAACAGATCCAACGGGCTGGGGAAAGAGCGATCGTAATCGGCACCGGTAATTTGCATGCCGCGAACACCAATCGCCAGGAACGGCACATCAAACTCCATGGTCTCAATCGCAAAGGCCGTTCTGAAGCGCATCACATCCGTTGCTGTATCGATGTGAATCGAGCCACGCCCCATTAAGCCTTCCGCAAAAAAGTTGCCAATCAGATCGGTGTAGTTGTTACTTCCGTCTGTGGCAGCCAAATACCAGGCACCTGTGGTGATACGGAAATCCACCGCAGCAAATTTTGTGGGCACGATATTAATCGCCGCATCGCCATCCGCAAGCACATCAATATCAATCCGGATATTGTCCAACCGATCAGTACCGGTTGGCCCGGCAATCCCGCCAAACCCGAAGAAATCCGTGCGTTCGGCACCGCCAATACTGATGTTTTCGATAGCCAGCGCACCTTCATCGAAATAAAGGAAGCGGCCGATATCGATTTTCGTTTCAAGTTCAATACTTACACCCGCCTGCCCCGTGATGTTACCCATCATGGAATCATCCAGGCGCTGTATGTCAGCCATGGCTGCAGGTGTGACCCCCGCAATACACAGCGCTAGCAATGTAGGTTTCAGGCCCTTCATTGTTCGTTTCCTTTTTATAGTCGTTATTACATCCTGTGGGCCACTGCGGTTTTCGACGCCACATCGCTACTTTAGCGACACGTGCGATTTGAATACGTGCAAGAGTCACAAATAGTGTGTATTTACTAGGTAAAACAACCAACTTCGCGTATTTTTTGATCACAACATGTAGTAATTTCCATTTTTTGAGCCCAAGCGACGGATTTACCGAACTTTTATTTCTTGCAAGCCATTTTCCATTGATTTTCTTTGCAAAAAGTCACATCTCAATAGCTCCGCTTAAATTCACAAACCACTATATCCTGTTATACTCACCCCACAATAATCCCATATATAGGGCAAACTACTTCCTAGCAAACCTGCACCAAAGCAAGCATACTAGCGGCCAAAGCCCCGAGATGAGCGCTTACGGGGTTGTTTTCCGGGTGTAGTTATCAGGTACCGGAGCACTACAGCAGGTTCTCGCGAGCACCACATATAGTGTTTCATCGGCGAAACATAAACGCCGTACAAAGATCAAGAGCACAAGCGCAGGTTTAGCAAACTTTTACAGGGAAATGGCACCGCCGAAAGGGTGCCATCGACAGACAACAGTCATATTTGAAGATTGAGGGTGGCAATGAACGCTAAGGCTAAAGCAGAGGCAGTGGTTACAACGATTCCGATGCAGGAAACTTCGCTGGATATCTGGAACAGTAAATACCAGCTGAAAACGAAAACCGGCGAACCTGTAGACAAGGACATCGACGCCACGTATCACCGCGTTGCGGTAGCTCTGTCTCAGGTAGAGAACAAAAATGTTCGTGCCGAGCAGATGAAGAACTTTGCCTGGGCTCTTAAAAACGGTGCCATTCCTGCAGGCCGGATTACCTCCAACGCCGGTGCCGAAGCGCACAAACCTGCAACCTCCACCATCAACTGCACCGTATCTGGCTCCGTTCAGGATTCCATGAACGACATCCTGGAGAAAAACCACGAAGCAGGCCTCACCCTCAAGGCAGGCTGTGGTATCGGTTATGAGTTCTCTACCCTGCGCCCGAAAGGTGCCTACGTTGCCGGCGCCGGTGCAACCACATCTGGCCCGCTGTCGTTCATGGATATCTTCGACCGCATGTGCTTCACCGTATCCTCTGCCGGTGGTCGCCGCGGTGCGCAAATGGCAACCTTCGATGTTCACCACCCGGATGTAATCGACTTCATCCAGGCCAAGCGTGAAGACGGCCGCCTGCGCCAGTTCAACCTGTCCCTGCTGATTACCGAAGACTTCATTGAAGCCGTTCGTAACGACAGCGACTGGCACCTCTCCTTCCCGGTAACCGAGAAAGAAGTCGCAGAAGAAGGCCTGGATCTGACCGACCCAAGCCAGTTCGTGTACCGCGACTTCCCCATACTGGACGGCTACGTGGTTAACGATGAAGGCAAGGTGGCGTGCCGCATTTACCGCACCCTGAAAGCCCAGTTCATCTGGGACACCATCATGACCTCCACCTACGATTATGCAGAGCCCGGCTTCATCCTGATCGACAAGGTCAATCAGATGAACAACAACTGGTTCTGTGAAGACATTCGCGCCACCAACCCCTGTGGCGAGCAGCCCCTGCCCCCTTACGGTAGCTGCCTGCTGGGCTCTGTGAACCTGACCATGTTTGTGGACTACCCGTTCACCGACAAAGCCAGCTTCAACTATGAGAAGTACCGCAAAGTAGTGGGCATCTTCACCCGCATGCTGGACAACGTAGTAGAAATCAACGGCCTGCCTTTGCCTGAGCAACGCCACGAAATCAACTACAAGCGCCGCCACGGCATGGGTATTCTGGGCCTGGGCTCCACTCTCGCCATGCTGCGTATGCCATACGGTTCTGATGAATCCGTACAGTTCACTGAAGACGTAGTGCGTGAAATGGCCGTAGAAGGCTGGCGCCAGTCTCTTGCCCTTGCGGAAGAGAAAGGCGTTGCGCCGATCATGAGCGACGACTTTGAAATCACCCCGAAAATGATGGGCAAAAACCCACAACTGGCCAAAGATGGCCACAAAATCGGTGATAAGCTGCCAGGCCGCGTACTGCACGCCAAGTACAGCCGCTACATGCAGGAAATCGCCAAGGTAGAGCCTGAACTGGTTGAACAGCTGGCTGAAAAAGGTGGTCGTTTTACTCACCACACCTCTATTGCACCAACAGGCACCATCAGCCTGTCGCTGGCCAACAACGCCAGTAACGGCATAGAGCCAAGCTTTTCGCACCACTATGCGCGTAACGTAATCCGTGAAGGCCGTAAAACCAAAGAAAAAGTCGACGTGTTCTCCTTCGAGCTGCTGGCCTACCGCCACCTGGTAAACCCCGGTGCCATGCCCTTCTCAGACGAAGAAGACAAAAAGCTGCCCAGCTACTTCACCACCGCAGATGATGTAAGCCCGGCACAGCACGTAGACATCCAGGCCGCAGCCCAGAAGTGGGTGGATTCTTCGATCTCCAAAACCGCAAACGTGCCGACTGATTTTGAATACCAGGAATTCAAAAACATTTACCTCTACGCCTACGACATGGGCCTGAAAGGCTGCACCACCTTCCGCTTTAACCCGGAAGCCTTCCAGGGCGTACTGGTAAAAGAGAAAGACCTGGAAAACACCCTCTACGAGTTCACCCTCGACGATGGCAGCAAAGTAGAGCTGAAAGGCAACGAACAGGTGGAGTACGACGGCGAAATGCACACCGCCGCCAACCTGTTTGACGCGCTTAAAGAAGGCACCTACGGAAAGTATTGATCCGGAACACCGACACAGGACATAGAGACATGACAGTTAAAATCAGCAACAAAATCGTCGGCTACCGGGTAAAGAAAGCCGACACAGATGCAGCCAGCCCACAGCCGGCAGCACAGCCAGAAACCTCACTGGTACAAATGAACGAGTACATCGAGCGGCCAGAGTTTCTTGTAGGCACCACCTACAAGATCAAACCGCCCGTGGCCGAGCACGCGATGTACATCACCATCAACGACATCATACTGAACGAAGACACTGACCACGAAAGCCGTCAGCCGTACGAAGTGTTCATCAACTCCAAATCCATGGAGCACTTCCAGTGGGTAATCGCCCTCACCCGCGTAATCTCTGCGGTGTTCCGCAAAGGCGGCGACCTGACCTTCCTGGTGGAAGAACTACGCTCGGTATACGACCCCAACGGCGGCTACTTCAAAAAGGGCGGCGTATTCATGCCCTCCCTGGTAGCTGAAATTGGCGCGGTCATCGAGAAGCACCTGAAGGCTGTAGGCCTGATGGAAAGCGAAGAGATGAGCGAAACCACCAAGCGCATCCTCGCCGAAAAGCGCGCGGAGTTTGAAGCCAATAACGCCAAGGCAACCAACGACGACAAGGCTGGCGACTTCCCACCCAACGCCACCATGTGCGGCAAGTGCAGCACCAAAGCGGTGATTGTGATGGACGGTTGTGCGACTTGCTTGTCTTGTGGGGATAGTAAGTGCGGTTGAGGTAACTCGGAAGCATGAGAAACAGGAAGGCCCGGAGCGAATGCCCCGGGCCTTTTTTTATGACCAGCATTAACGAAAGCACGTATTCGTGTGACAGCTTCGTTATTGCGCGGTGATATTACGGAATTTGACCCCCCCGGACTGGTAACCGCCTGGTTTTGAGCTAGTTTATTGGTTTGGTTTCTGAAGAAAGGCGTAATAACGACGCGGACTATTGCGGACATCAAAGGTGTTTAATAACGAATAGTGCAGTCTAATTGCTGTTATGCGCATTTATTAACAATGGAGTTATCTATTGAAAGTTACTACTGATCAACAACGTCAACGATTTGTGCAAGAGCTACTTAAGGATCTCACCGAAGAGAATTTAGCTATTTTCGCTGGTGCAGGGCTATCCGCTCCGGCAGGGTTTGTTAGTTGGTCAGAATTGCTTCGGCCAGTAGCAGAAGAACTTGAACTTGAAATTGAAAAAGAAACTGATTTAGTTGCTTTGGCCCAGTACCACTGTAATTCAAACTTGGCTAATCGTGGAAAATTAAATCAGTTACTCATTAATGAGCTATCTGACAATGCAGAAATTACCGAGAACCATCAGATACTTGCCAAGCTTCCAATATCAACATATTGGACAACAAATTACGATAAGCTCATTGAAAAATCTTTAACAGAAACAGGAAAAATTCCTGATACAAAATATAGAATTAAGCAGTTGAGCTTTACTAAACGAGGGCGAGACGCCGTTGTTTACAAGATGCATGGAGACATTGAACATCCTGATGAGGCTGTACTTACGAAGGATGATTATGAGACATACCACGTCAAAATGCAGCCATTCATAAATGCACTTAGTGGTGACCTTGTAGCAAAAACTTTTTTGTTCCTAGGCTTTAGCTTTACTGATCCCAACTTAGATTATATCTTAAGTCGTGTGCGCGTTGCTTACACTACGGATCAGCGGCAGCACTATTGCATTCAAAAACTTGTTGAGCCAAAGGATGGTGAACCTCCAGCTGACACGGAGTACCGAGCAAGAAAGCAAGAGCTATTTATTCAGGATTTACTTAGATTCGGAATAAAAACAATATTGGTATCTAGCTATGCAGAAATAACGGATATTCTCCAGCAATTAGAGTGGGCTTTTAAAAGAAATACAATTTTCATTTCTGGCTCAGCGCATGAATATGGTAGGTGGGAGCCCTCAGTTGCGGAAAACTTCATGTACTCTCTAGCAAAAGAAATATCAAGTTTAGGATTTAGAATAGTATCTGGTTTCGGTTTAGGTGTTGGTAGCTCTGTAATTACTGGGGCGCTAGAACATGTTTATATGAACGGGCGGCGCTTGGATTCTGACCAATTAATACTCAGGCCATTCCCTCAGACTGAAGTTGGCACTCGACCAATCGCGCAAGTTTGGCATGACTACCGAACAGACATGATTTCATATTCAGGTATAGCCATTTTTCTATTTGGAAATAAATTGAAAGATGGTGAGCTAGTCGTTGCTGATGGACTGATCAAGGAATTTGAAATAGCAAAGTCAAATGGGTTGCTATTAATCCCTGTAGGGGCAACTGAATATGCAAGTAGACAAATTTATTGCCAACTTCTGAAAGAGGGGTATTTTGATAGTGATGCTTTCCCTGAAAATGCAAGAAAATTCATAAACCAAATTTGCGATAAAGAATCTGAGTTGACTACGATTCAGAGTGGAATAGTTGACTTACTAAAATCATTAAAATAAGGACGCTAAATATGCCTAAACGTAACTGTTTTTACAGCTTTCACTATTTACCTGATAACTGGCGTGCTGGAACTGTACGAAGTATCGGAGCAATCGATGGAAATAAGCCTACATCAGATAACAATTGGGAAACAGTTAAAAAAGGTGGGGATGCTGCGATAAAAAAATGGATTGCAAATGAAATGTCTGGAAAGTCATGCGTTGTAGTTCTTGTAGGCAGCAATACCGCAGATAGGAAGTGGATTAATCATGAAATAGTTAAGGGCTGGGACGATGGCAAAGGAGTCGTAGGAATTTATGTCCATGGACTAAAAGATAGTGGTGGTAACACCTCATCAAAAGGTAGCAACCCGTTTGATTATATTGGTTATGGAAACTCAGGAAAAAAGCTATCGTCAATAGTGAAGTGCTACAACCCTACAGGGACAACCAGCCAAGAGAGATATGATTGGATCAGCAAACACTTAGCTAATGCTGTAGAAGAGGCAATAGAAATTAGGAAAAACAACTAAATTGAATTTTTCTCAATTGCGCATAACAAGCGCATGTTGTCGGACTGGTTTTACGCTGCGCTCCAAACCAGCCGCAAATGCGGGCGTTAGAGGGAAGAGAACACTATGTCCGTAATTGCTAAATTTCTTTACGAAATAATCCCAGGGCGCTTTGACGACTTCATGGAAATGTTGGGCCAAGCGGCTAGCCCTGAGTTCGACAGCCCAGTAATGCCAAGTTCTGTACGTCTGTTTCGGTGCATCGTCCCGGGGCCTGATACCAGCTCCATTCAATTGTTCATCGAGTATCCGGACATGGCCGCTTACGGTCGCAGAACCGATTTCGAAAACAATAATCCCAAGTGGCGGGCACTATTCAGCGAGCAGCCTGACTCGCCGCAAAGGCTGGTTTCCGTCGAGCTGCTATCCGAAATTGTGCCAAGTGCTCCCCTCTAACAAGGCGCAGCAGAACGCGGCCGATGGCCGCCGGACGCCCCTAAAAGGGCGCCGCTGTGCTTCAGGCGTTAGGCCTTCAATGGTGTTGCCACTTCCTCAGGAGCAAACGACCGTGTCCGGAACTTCGTAACGATGTTGAACATTCTGTTTCTCCTTCTTGGCATTGCCTTGCTCACCTGTGGCGGTGAGGCACTGATTCGTGGCTCGCTGGCTGCCGCAAGGCGCCTTCGTGTATCACCTTTGCTAAGTGGTCTCGTAATCGTAGGTTTCGGTACTTCAGCTCCAGAGTTGGTGGTTTCCGTTAATGCTGCAATCGACGGGCAGCCGGACATCGCTATTGGCAACATCGTTGGCAGTAATATCGGCAATATTCTGTTGATTTTGGGTGTTTGCGCCTTGATCACGCCGTTAGTGGTCAAGCCATTGGCATTGAGGCGAGATGCTGTCACGGTAGTAGCAGCAAGCGTATTGTTTCTCGTTCTTGTTGGAGGAAATGCGCTAGGGCGTGCAGATGCCGCTATATTCCTTGCTGCTCTGGGTGCTTACTTGGTGTGGGCTTACTGGAGCGAACGATTCCACGCTGCACCCTCGGGTGAATTGCACCAAGCTGAAGCAGATGAGCTTTCCACCATTCCAAAGTCGGCATTGTGGACTGTAGTCGCTGTGGTTTGTGGCTTGCTGCTGTTAATCGGCGGATCACAAGTTCTTCTGATTGGGGCAATTGGTATCGCAGAGCATTTGGGTGTGCCAGAGGCTGTCATTGGCTTGACGCTGGTGGCCGTGGGCACCTCTCTTCCTGAACTGTCAATATCAGTGATTTCAGCCATTCGGGGGCACGCTGATGTAGCTGTTGGGAACATACTCGGCAGCAATATCTTCAACTTGCTGGGGATTCTTGGGGTGTCCGCTCTTCTTCAGCCACTTCCGGTTCATGCAAGAATTTTGCAGTTTGATCAATGGGTCATGCTTGGAACATCGTTGCTTCTGCTGTTGTTCTTGTACACGGGGCGTCGCCTGAGCAGGTTGGAGGGTGGAGTATTGGTGGTCGGCTATGGAATTTACGTATGGCTGAGTTTTGCTGTAATCAGTGGCTGAAATGGCCTAACAAATCGCTGCAAGTGACGTTTGACCCGCTGCCCATTTTTGCTCTCGCAAAAATAGGCATCGCCTCAAATGCACCTGAGCTCAGGCGTTGAGGCTGTAGAAAAACCCCAAAACAGGTCGTTTTTGGTAGCATTGAGCAAACAGACAAGGAGTCGTCGGAATGCCCCGCTTCAAGCATTACAACTACGACCAGGATGCGATGGTCGTCATCAATTATCAGGAACAGCTTCAGCCTGGCACCTTTGAACACGCCGTTCATTACCTGATTGAACACAAGCTGGATCTGTCGGTGTTTCACCCCAAGTATCGCAACGACGACACAGGCCGCACGGCTTATGATCCCGCGATTCTCCTGAAGATCATTCTGTTTGCTTACTCCAAGGGCATCACCTCCAGCCGCGAGATCCAATGGTGCTGCGAGACCAACATCATCTTTAAAGCGCTGTCCTGCGACACGCTTCCCCACTTCACCACCTTGGCCAAGTTCGTCAGCCTTCACGCCGATGAAATTGAAGAACTGTTCGAGCAGGTATTGTTGGTGTGCCATGAACAAGGGTTGCTGGGTAATGAGCTGTTTGCCATCGACGGCTGCAAAATGTCCTCCGATGCGGCTAAAGAATGGTCGGGCACCTTTAAAGAGTTGGGCGAAAAGCGGGACAAGCTGAAACGGCTGATTCGCCACCACCTGACTGAACACCACGCTCGGGATGAGGCGGAAACCGAAGTGGAATTGGATCAAGACATTCGCCGCGCCAACACCATACTGTCGCTGGATGAAGCGATGTCCAAAGTAGACCGTTTCCTAAAGACGAGCAGCCCAAGGATGGGTCAGGGGAAACGACGCAAGGAAGTGAAGAGCAACATCACCGATAACGAAAGCGGCAAGATGACCACCAGCAAGGGCACGATCCAGGGTTATAACGGCGTGGCCACGGTGGACAAGAAACACCAGATCATCATCGATGCCCAGGCCTTCGGCGAAGGGCAAGAACACCACACTTTAACGCCGGTGCTGGAGACGGTTCAGCAGCGCTATAAAAAGCTGGGCATTGCCGACAACATCTACCAAACCGGCGCGATTGTCACCGCCGATACTGGCTTCGCCAACGAAGCCAACATGCGATACCTGCACGAACACGAGATCAACGGCTACATCCCGGACAACCGCTTCCGCAGCCGCGACCCGAAGTTCGCGGAGCAGAAAGATAAATACGGTAAACGGCACCAGAACCTCCCGGATAAGGGTTGGAAAGACACCCTTGCAACCAGTGAATTCCAGTTCGATCCCGTGAACCTTAGCTGTATCTGCCCGGCTGGTGAAACACTGACCTACCGGGGCCAAAGGGAAGCTGAGAATGGCAAGATCCGGGTGCACTTCGAGGGTCGGTTGCTTCAGTGCCGCCACTGCCCGAAGAAGCACAAGTGCATGCAGAATCCAGCATCAGCGGATCACCGCAATGGGTCTGCCCGACAGGTGTCGTTCACGATCGAAAACAAACGACTCCCCAACTACACAGACTGGATGAAACATCGGGTGGATAGCCCACAAGGCAAAGAGATATACGGCCATCGAATGTCGGTGGTGGAACCGGTGTTCGGCAACATCGGCAGCAACAAGGGCCTGAACCGCTTCAGCCTGCGAGGCAAAAAGAAGGTGCAGGGCCAGTGGCAGTTGTATTGCCTGGTTCACAATATTGAGAAACTGGCGAATTACGGACAAATAGCGGCATGATCGGGACTATGATACTGCCAATAAATCGCTCTTATAGGGCCATATTGGCGGTGTTTGGAGCTGAATATGGATAATATTGCGATGCTGCCGAAATGTAAAAAACTCGCGGCAGTCAATTGCAGGTGATGAAAAAACAACAAAGCGGCTGTGGATTAGGCTCTGTGAAGGGTTTTTCTACAGGCTCGTTAAACAGCACAAAAAAGACCCAGGCTCCTGAAGTCATTCTGCCCCCAGCAGCCTGGGATGGCCTCACGGCCACACACCAAACCTCAGCTCTGCGGTCTGATCAGGAACTTCTCGCCAGTAGCCTGTTTTCCGTAAACCGCCATCGCATCCAGTTGTAGAGTACCAGCCAGGGATACTTCGTGAGTGTAGTGGCTGGCGAACGTCGTTTTGATCTCGGCGGCTATGCGTTTGCGCATTGCGATCACGGTTTCCTTGTTCAGTTTTCCTAATGCATTGAACAATAGAAAGCCGTTCACACCCCAGGCAAAACCAAAGTTGCGGTTTAGCGTGATGGGGCCGCGATCAAGCCCGCCATAAATATAAACCTGTTTGTAGATGTCAGATCCATACACGCTGTATTCGGTGGTGTTGCGAGACACGGCGGCTTCCATGCAGGTGAGAATATCACTGGCCAATTTACCGCCACCAATAGGATCGAACGCGATGGTCGCGCCGGTTTCGATCAGTGCTTGGGTCAGGTCTGCCATAAAGCTGTCGCTACTGGAGTTAACCACGTATTTGGCACCCAATTCCCGCAGCAAGGTTTCCTGTTCTGGCTTGCGGACGATATTGACCAGGTCGATGCCGTCGGCGATGCAGATGCGGTTGAGCATTTGTCCGAGGTTGGAGGCGGCGGCAGCGTGAACGATAGCCTTGTGACCTTCAGCGCGCATGGTTTCGACCATGGTTAATGCGGTCAGCGGGTTAACAAAGCTTGAAGCGCCTTCGGCTGCAGTCGTACCCGGCTCTAGTTCCAGGCAGCTTTGCACCTTGGCACAGAGATATTGGCGGTAGCTACCACCGCCAATGAACGCAACGGTTTTGCCCATCAGGCTTTGCGCAGCGGCTGATGAGCCTGCAGCTACAACTGTACCGGCGCCTTCGTTGCCGACGGGTATAGCCTTGCCAACCCGCTTTTTAACGGCGCCCATGAACTTGGCCGGAACATCGGCACGGATAACCGGGCGATCGGCGCTACCGGATTGGCTGGCAGTCGTCATATCGGCCGCGCTGAACATCACTCCCAGGTCAGACGGATTAATAGGGGCGGCTTCGATGCGGATGACCACTTCGTTTTCGCCGGGCTGGGGAATCTCGATCTCCCGCAGGGCAAGTTCCAGTGTGTTGTCTTCGCTAATAGTGGAAATAAGTTCGATGTTGGTGTCCGACATTTTTCTTCTCCTGAAAAAGTTAGGCTGTCTGTCACTTCGCTGAACTGTTTGATCGTAGCGGTAAACTGAGGTCAGATTAGCACTTCACCAAGCATTAATGTTCAACTGCCCTCAATGGCACCGACAATGAGCTGAATGGGGCGTGCTTCTGCTTTATTATTACAGGCGGGTGCGGACGCTGACGTTATACACAAGGAAGTCATCTATCATGGCAAAAAATCGCGGCCAAAGTGGGCCGATTGAATCGAGGCTGATCAGCCTCTTCGCATCGCTGTTCTTCTCTATCCCAACCGCAGCGTTCGTTTGGCTCTGGGCAAACCTGGAGCTGGCCGTCTATTGGGATGGCTTTCTCAGTAGTAGCTACCTTGTCACCTGCATCATCGTATTTGCTGTGTTGGCTTTGCTACTCCCGCAACTCTTCCCATCTATTCTCGGGGCTGTTTGGCGCGCTATAGCCAAAGTTTGGGGCTGGTGGGGTTGGTAAACACGGTAAGGCATCCCATGAAAACAATAGGTCTAATTGGCGGAATGAGCTGGGAGTCAACACAGACTTATTACCGCCTGATCAACCAGCGAGTAAGAGAAGAACTCGGCGGGCTCCATTCGGCAAAACTTGTTCTTCATAGCGTTGATTTTGCAGAGATTGAGGCCTTGCAACACCAAGGGGATTGGCAGGCAACAGGGGAAATACTGGGATCAGTCGCCCAGTCGGTTGAGTCGGCAGGCGCAGAGTTTTTGGTTCTCTGTACGAACACGATGCATAAAGTCGCTTCCCAAATTGAACGCTCAGTAAACATCCCCCTACTCCACATCGCAGATGCCACGGCCAACGTGCTCAAAAAGGATGGGATAACCTGTGTAGGGCTGCTGGGAACACGGTTTACTATGGAGCAGACGTTTTACCTTGGGCGTCTTCAGGACCATGGTATCCAGGTTGTTGTGCCAGATGAGTCTCAAAGAGAGCGTGTTCATTCGGTGATTTACAATGAGTTGTGCCAAGGTGTGATCAAGCCTGATTCAAAAGCCATGTATCTGGATGTTGTCGCATCATTGGCTGAACGCGGTGCGCAGGGCGTAATTTTGGGATGCACGGAGATAGGCCTTTTGATTCAGGGCTCGGATACAGAGGTCAAACTGTATGACACCACAGAAATACATGCCGAGCAGGCGGTTCAGTATGCCTTGGGCAGGATTTAACCAGAGGCTGCTGCAAGGGAATGAAAGAGCACAACGCTTATGAGCCTGAAACAGCATTTTGAATTGTTAGCTGCTTACAATCAGTGGATGAACTCCAAGATCTACGAGGCTGCAGGCCAACTCTCTGAAGCAGATCTGGCCAAGGATCGCGGTGCCTTTTTTGGCTCCATTCTGGGAACACTGAATCACATCCTGGTTGGTGACACTGTCTGGCTGAAGCGGTTTGCCACACATCCATCCTGCGTTAGCTCGTTGCAGGAGGTCGCTAACCTTCCAAAGCCGACAAGCCTGAGCCAGATGATGTTTGACGATATTGGTAGCTTATCTGAGCATCGGGCTTGGCTTGACCGGCAAATCATCAGCTGGATAGCCGAGCTAACCGAAAGCGATCTGGATTTCGTTCTCAGCTACCACAATTCCAAAGGGATTCCCGCCAACAAGCGATATTCGAGTCTTGTTCTTCATTTTTTTAACCATCAGACTCACCATCGAGGGCAAATCACAGCTTTATTGTCACAGGCGGGTGCAGACGTTGGGGTTACTGACCTATTGGCTCTGATTCCGGAGGAAACTCATGTAGGAGCGGGTTATTTTGTCTGAGTTGAAAACCGTTGGTCTATTTCTCATCACTGCTCTAGCCGAGATTGTTGGCTGTTACCTGCCCTACCTATGGCTTCGGGAAGGTAAATCCATATGGCTCTTAGTGCCGGGGGCGTTGAGCCTTGCGGCATTTGTCTGGCTGCTGTCGTTACACCCCACGGCTGCAGGCAGGGTTTATGCGGCCTATGGTGGCGTTTATATCTTCACGGCCATTCTCTGGCTGTGGACAGTAGATGGCATTCGGCCCACTACCTGGGATCTGGTTGGCTCAGGGGTTGCCTTGGTAGGTATGGCAATCATCATGTTTGCACCGCGCACCACATAACCGAAGCACAGGCCCAAGGGAAAGCTTCGTCGTCCCCGACGAGATTTGGCACCCGGTTGTTGCAGTCCGGGATTAAAAGACGGTTCATATCATGCCGAAGAAAAACATCAATAACTCAAATTTACTATGAAACAGAAACCGCAATCCCAACCAAATGTTGCTACGCAGGACCCTGTGGTTTTGTTCGATGGCGTGTGTCGACTTTGCGCCGCATGGGCTCGCTTCCTCATTAGGTTCGATAAAAAACGTCGATTTAAATTAGCGACCGTTCAATCACCTGAAGGCCAGGCGATTCTTCAGTCCCACGGTTTCCCGACGGACTATTACGAAACCATGCTGCTTGCTGAGGGGCCGGATATTTATACAAAATCTACTGTCTTTTTCAGGGTAATGCGTGAACTGCCATGGCCGTGGCCATTGGCCTGCATTGGTTGGGTTGTGCCATCAGTGATTCGAGACTGGCTATACGACCGAATTGCCTTAAACCGCTACAAGCTGTTCGGTCGCTACGATGCTTGTGTGATTCCCAACAAAGATCATGATTCAAGGTTCCTGGGTGAATAGTCCACTTTTAAGTTACGCAGTATGTCGGGGCACCATTGCTTTTATTTGGTTCTATCAAGGCTTGATTCCAAAATTGCTTTACCCCCATGAGGATGAGTTGGCAATGAACATGGCGGTAGGGTTTTCACGCTCTGAGGCAGTTCAACTAGCCACTGTCGCTGGTGTGTTAGAGATTGCTATGGCCGTTGCTATCTTGATATTTTGGCGGCATCGTTGGCCGCTGCTGCTTACATTAGCCTCAATGGTAGGCTTGCTGGCATTCGTAGTGCTGGTTCAGCCCTTACTTCTGGGTGGCGCGTTCAATCCAATAACAACGAATGCTGCTGTCGCTGCGCTTTCAATCGCCAGCTTGCATCTTCTGCAAGCGACCGAGAAATAGTTAACGCTGCGCCTCAGTAAGCTGCACACCACGCATCAGGATTTTTTTAGAAAAGGAAGCATTATGCAGTGCCCCAAATGTAGAAATATTGATTTGAAGCCTACGAGAATGGAAGAAGGACTTCCCGTTATGGGGTGCCCGGAATGTGAGGGCTCTTTGCTGTCACTGCTCTACTATCGTGATTGGGCGGAGAGGAACCAGCCCATCGGCGAGAGTGAGGAAGTTGACACAGATGTCACTGTGGAAAGCGATGCCAAAACCGCCCTTTGCTGCCCAAAGTGCAGCAAAATAATGACCAAATTCTCTATATCGAGCGACCACAAAAACCGTATTGATCTTTGTAGCTTTTGTGATGAAGCATGGCTGGACGGCAGTGAATGGAAGCTACTCAAGTCATTAGAGCTTGCCCACAAGCTTCCCAAGGTTTTTACCGACCAATGGCAAAGAAATGTGCGAGGGGCAAGGATGGACTCCATGAAGGTTGAGCGGTTAAAAAGAATCGTGGGTGAAGACGATGCAGCGAAAGCCGTAGAGGTGAGAGACTGGCTTAAAAACCATGAGAAGAAATCACCCATTGTTCAGTTCATAGGTTCGGATTAGCACAATCTACCCCTGAGCAGCTTGCAGTTGATTCTAAACGCCTGGGACAAGGCTAACTTTCAAGACAAGGAACGTGTATGAAAAAGTGGATTCTGGCATTGGTATTGCTCAGTGGTGCATGTTTTGCCCAAGAACCTGATAAAGCTCCGGAACTTTGGTCCTGGTTCAAAGATCTCGACAAGTCTGCTGCAGCGTGTGAAATTCAGAGCTCATTTACCCTGCAAAAGATTGGCCTGGAGAATCAGGTCGAGAACAAGCACGGCATTTATGGCACCTACAAAGGCAACCGAGTAGTCGTAAAATGCCTGGCTATGGGAGAAGGCAAAAGCAAGGTGTGGGTGGCGGTTGCGGGCAACGACCGAGATGCCGTTGAGCTGGTTCGCAACATGATCGTAAAAGAAATCATTTAGTATATTGCGCAATCAACGTCAGCTTAGCGTCGGCCAAAAAAACATAAAATAATGAGAACAAAATGGCTAGAAAAGACCAGCTCTTAGGGTGGGATGTTTCCCCATACACCGCAAAAGTGCGTAGTTATTTCAACTACAAAAATATTCCCTACGACTACAAGCCACCCAACGCTCATACGCTTTTCAGAAAAGTGCAGCCTGCCGTTGGGAAAATAATAATGCCCACTGTGTTTCGGCTCGATGGCTCCGTGCTACAAGATTCAAGCCATATCATCGATGTTTATGAAACGGAAAACCGACTCAAACCGGTTTTTCCAGAAACGCCAAAGCAAGCCTTTGCCAGCCTGTTGGTGGAGCTGTTTGCTGATGAATGGCTACCCATGGCCTCCCTTCACTACCGTTGGAACTACAAGGGTAATTTGAAGTTTATCATTGGCGAATTCGGCAAGAATGCACTCCCCTATTTTCCAGGCGTCCTTCAGCGCACTGTGGCTAAAAAGTTCGCCGGGAAGATGTCCGGCTATTTGCCAATTTTGGGCATCACCAAGAAAATGGAGCCTAGGTTAGAGGTCGCGGTTGAAAATATCCTCTCCCTGTTGGACAAACATTTTCAGCCCCATAAATTTCTATTAGGCGGCCAGCCTACCATTGGAGACTTTGCACTATATGGCCAGCTCTACGCCCACCTGCATCGTGACCCCGAACCGGTAGATTTAATTAAAAAATACGATCATCTTTATACGTGGCTAATGGCAATGCATGGATCGTTCGGTCAGCCTTGTGAAGCCTTGCTCCCAAATGATGAGATACCTGACACACTGATTCCAGTATTGCAGGCAATGTCATCACTGCAGGCCCCGTTGTTAGAACAAGCTATTCAGGGGGTGAAATCCTGGGCAGATGAAAACCCCGCTAAAGATAAGATACCCCAACGCCTTGGAGACGCCAGGTTAACGATTGAGGGAGAATCGGAGACGCGCTACAACGTGAGCTATCCTTATTGGATGGTGCAACGAATCAATCAAAATGTGGACGCAGGCTCTTCAGAGCTTAAAGGGTTTATCCTAGAACTCGGGCTGGCTTCCGTCTTTTCTGAGCCCTTACCTGTGAAGGTGGAATTAAAGCGGGCTCGGCTTTATAAAAGCTAGACTACAAGGCTCAACGCACATTATAAAAGGGTGACAAGTATGATCTTCTTTAATGCTGCCCGTTGGCGGGGCGCTACCATTGCAGTTGCATTGTGCGGGTCGCTGACCAGTTGCGCGGCTCTTTCTCCTGCGCCGAATTTGACCGCCGATGAAAAGAAAGCCCTCAGTGCCAACCTGAACGAGAAGTACAAGGCGTATCAGGATTGCATGGTCGGTGAATCCGATCGCTTCAGCCATATCAGCTCGGCACCCCCTTCAGACATTGCCAAGGGCGCCCAAGCGGGCTGTGAGGCTGCTTTCAGGAATTATCATAAGGCCGTGACCAAACAGTTTACGGCCTTTGTATCAAGTGCGGGCCAAGCAGAAGCCCTAAGCCGCGCTGACCAGCATGCCAGCGATGCAAAAGATCGCACCTGGGGCCATGTTATCCAGCGGGTTCTGATCCAAAGACAATAAACCATCTATGAGTGGAGCACGCAGCACACTCAGTGGGCTGCTCCAGCTCCGAGGAAGAAATATGAATTTAAGGATTGTTGGCACCATTGGAACATTTCTTTTGGTGTTTCTGGGGTTATTGCACAAGGTTGGCGATTTTAACGCGCAGGAATTCTTCGTAATTCTAGCGCTCGCGTCTATAGCAGGCGCAATTGCCTGGTTTAAACTCTTCAAGCCAGGCCCTCGGCGCGAAGGCAACTAAGTGCAGGGCGAATAACCCTGCGGCCGTTATTGAGCGCCCGATCTATATTGCCTAGAATGGCGCCCTTTCCTATTCAACGCGGATTACTATCATGAGCGAAACTACATCTTTGCCAGCACTGCCGGATCGTCTTTCAAGAAACCCCAACAGCCCGCACCATGTCGCTGAAGTTTTCGTGCACGACATTGCTATCAAGCTGAATGGAAAAGAGCGCACCAATGTTGAGGAATATTGCATCAGTGAAGGGTGGATAAAAATCGCCTCCCCCAAGGCACTGGACCGTCGTGGCCAACCGCTGATGATGACCATGAAAGGTAAGGTTGAAGCCTACTACGATTAAGCAACACGGCGCCAAGGAGATAGCCCATGCCCCGCATTTTTGAAGACAACTCTCAGTCCATTGGCAATACACCGCTGGTGAGGCTTAACCGTGTGAATAATGGCGCGACTATCTGGGCCAAGATTGAAGGCCGTAACCCGGCCTACTCGGTGAAATGCCGAATTGGCACGGCCATGGTGCTGGATGCCGAGAAGCGGGGGGTGCTGAAGCCGGGCATGACCATTATCGAACCCACCAGTGGCAACACGGGTATAGCCTTGGCCTTTGTGGCGGCGGCCAGAGGCTACAAAATCGTTCTTACCATGCCTTCTTCCATGAGCTTGGAGCGCCGCAAGGTGCTGAAAGCTCTGGGTGCTGACCTGCTGCTGACCGAGCCCGCCAAAGGCATGCCTGGCGCGATCGCCAAAGCGGAAGAACTGGCGGCGGCCGAGCCTGAGAAGTACTTTCTGCCTCAGCAATTCAACAACCCGGCCAATCCACAAATTCACGAAGATACCACCGGTCCTGAAATCTGGAACGACACCGATGGCGCCGTGGATATTTTTGTTTCGGGTGTGGGCACCGGCGGCACGCTCACGGGCGTCTCTCGCTACATCAAGAACACCCAGGGCAAGGCTATTACTACGGTAGCCGTTGAGCCTGCTGACTCACCTATCATCACTCAGGTGCGTAATGGCGAAGCCCTCAAGCCGGCACCGCACAAAATCCAGGGCCTTGGTGCTGGCTTTGTGCCTGGAAACCTTGATTTGGACATGGTTGATCAGGTGGAAACGGTCACCAATGAAGACTCCATGGCCATGGCGCACCGGTTGATGCAGGAAGAAGGCATTCTGTGTGGCATTTCCTGTGGTGCGGCAGTGGTTGCCGCTGTCCGTGTTGGCCAGCAACCTGAACACAAGGGCAAGAACATTGTGGTCATCCTGCCGGATTCGGCCGAGCGCTACCTCTCCAGCGCCCTCTTTGCTGAGCAGTTTGGCGATACGGAAAACGTGCAGTAAAAGGCACCCTACCCCGTAAAACACTGCAAAATCCGCGGGTTCCGTGTTCCGGTTCCAATCGCTTTGGGCTAGGGTTAGCGCAACCCTAAACGGCTGGCTGCTACGCCGGCCTAGCCCAAGCGAAGATTAGTTCAATTTTTGGAGACACAATGAAAAAAATCCTTTTGGCCGCGTCTGTTTTGTTTACTTTGAGTGCCCACGCAGACACTACAGTAATCGAGTCTCAGGCCGTCAAAAATGGTGTCGTAAAATGCGCTGCACCTCTGGCAGAGATGGGGGATTTCATTATTGGGGATAAGAGCCACGCGTCCCATTCAACATGGAACTCGAAAGACCCGGACAACCGTATCTATGCGTCCCTGTCGAGCAAGGGTTACTCCGATGGCGATTCCCATGTAACGGTGATTGCCGCGCCGACGTCATCAGGCAAGTGCGATACAACCTATATTGAAACCTTTGCCTTGGCCAAATCCTGCATGCTCACCCGAGAAGAGGTGTTTGGTGACTGGGCCTATGTAGGCACCATGAACGAGAAGACTCTAATTCTTAAAAATGACGACGACACAGTGAATATCTATCTCTCAGCTCAGGGTACGAATGACAACATCTGCCTGGTCTCCAAGAGAGAGGTTGTATACCAGTAAGTTCAAACTTCAATACTTACTGAACCTCGCCTTCTCGGTGCTCACTGAGAAGGCAGACTCCGGGAGTACTGCTCAACCAAAGTACTCCTGCATCCATTCAAACAACGTTTCCGCGCTCACATCCGCCATATCAACACTTTTGAACCCCTCGCCAACTTCTTCATCAATGGTAATAAACTGATAGAGGAGTTTGCCGGGCTGCTCGTCATGCAAAATAAGCGTAATGCGCCGACGCGTTCGCAGGCAATCGATGGTCATTGCATCTGCAGGAATGCCTGCATCGCGCATGCCGCGGCGCACTTCAACAACTGGGTTTATGTGCTCATGCGTGGATTGAATTCGTGCGTGTGCTTCACTGGCCATATCAGCCAGAGTTTTCAGGGGATCAACAGACATAATGATTATCTTGCAGTTGGTTGTGAGCGTTTTACGAGCATACCTGATGAGACTTTCCTCAACCACGCTGAACGCCAACGAGCCTGATAGGCTAGACTGCATATATCTGTAGCAAGGTTCAGGTGCACAACAGCCCGAGTTACGAGAGGAGCCGTCAAAACAATGCCCCCCGACGAATCCATCGCTTTTTTTGCTCGAGCTGGCTACGCCGCCCGCGGGATTGTGTATTTGCTGATCGGAGGCCTTGCCACTCTGTCGGCGCTCGGTAGAGGCGGCCAGACTACGGGAAGCCAAGGCGCGCTGGAAAGATTGTTGTCGGCACCTCTGGGCGAGATTCTTTTAGGCGCAATGGCCTTCGGCCTTGTTGGTTACGCATTATGGCGCTGCATACAAGCCATCGCAGACACCGACCGCCATGGAAAAAGCTTTAAAGGCATTATTATCAGGGCCAGCCTGCTCGTAAGTGCCGCAACGCACCTGCTACTCGCGTTCTTTGCCATTAATCTGATCTTTACCTTGGGTGGCAGCGGCGGTGGCAGTGGTTCTGACGGCACTGCCGGCTGGCTCATGAAGCAACCCTATGGCCAGTGGTTAGTGGGAGCTGTTGGGCTGATGATGATCGGCGCCGGAGTAGCGCACAGCGTTAAGGGCGCAAAGGCCAAATTTGAACGCCATTTTTGTATGCCACAGAGCACGCAGCGCTGGGCTTACCCCATCTGCCGATTTGGCCTGGTCGTTCGTGGCTTAGTGTTCATCGTTACGGGTACTTTTTTTATTATCGCGGCTTACCAGGTCAATCCGGACGAGGCCGGCGGTATAGCTGAAGTGTTCTCAACCTTCCGCAAGCAGCCTTTCGGCACGCCACTTATGGCGTTCATCGCCGTCGGGCTGTTCGCTTTCGGCATGTACAGCATGTTGGAGGCTTTCTATCGCCGTGTTGATCCACCATAGCCCGATCAACATTCATGCTTTTTCATCCTTGCCTAGTCAGTGTTTACTGCTATCATCATGTTCAATTGAACATCTAGTAATAATAAACCAATGGAGTCGGCCCTCCCAGATGTTCAATAAAACCGCATGGAACCCCATGCATGGACCGCTCCCGACGGAGAATCACAATGAATTTCCATAAAAAAAAGCTTCCCGGGGTACTGCCCTCTGCTGCCTTAGCGGCTTCCGTTTTGATGGCAAGTTTCAGCGGTCAGGCATTTGCCGACTGCGAGAGAGGCGCACTGGATACTCTGTATTGCGATGAAAATGGCGACATGGTTGCAGACTTGCCTGCGGACAAGTCCAAGTGGAACGATCCCAACACCCTGATTTTTGCCTACACCCCGGTTGAAGACCCCGCCATTTATTCCGATATTTGGCAGCCGTTCATCGATCACCTGTCGGAAGTAACTGGCCGTGATGTTCGCTTCTTTGCCGTTCAGTCCAACTCAGCTCAAGTAGAAGCTATGCGCAGCGGCCGTCTGCATATTGCTGGCTTCTCCACTGGCCCAACGCCTTTCGCGGTTAACCTGGCCGGTGCGGTTCCGTTTGCGCTGATGGGTTCAGAAACAGGTCAGTTTGGTTACACGCTGCAGGTGTTCACCCACGTTGATTCCGATATTCATGAGATGAAAGATCTGAAGGGCAAGCGTGTCGCTCACACTTCCCCAACGTCTAACTCGGGCAACCAGGCTCCACGGGCTCTGTTCCCTGAGATGGGTATCGTTCCTGGGGATGACTATGAGATTTCTTTCTCGGGTAGCCACGACCAGTCCATGCTTGGTGTCGTCGCAAAAGACTATGATGCCGCTCCGGTAGCATCAGAAGTTGTGGAGCGTATGGCGGCTCGCGGGCTGTATGACACAGACGACGTGCGTCTGGTTTGGGAATCAGATCGCTTCCCGACTACCTCGTACAACTATGCGCACAACCTGCACCCGGATCTGGTTGAGAAGATCCGCGAAGCGTTTTACACCTTCAAGTTTGCCGGCACTGAGCTCGGTGAGGAATTTGAAGGCGTCGAAACGTTCATTCCCATCAACTACAAAGATAACTGGAAGGTCATCCGCACCATCCAGGCCTCTAATGGCGTTCAGTACACCCGCGATAACCTTAAATAAGTAGCCCAGGAGCCTCTGGCATCGCGCCAGAGGCTCTATCCGGAGTAAACACATGTTAGAGATTACCAACCTCGTAAAACGTTACGGGCAAAACGAACCTGTGCTCAAAGGCCTGAATCTGAAGGTGGAAGGCAGCAGTGTTGTTTCCATCGTCGGCGCATCCGGTGCAGGTAAAAGCACCTTGTTACGATGCATCAACCGGTTGGTCGAGCCAACGTCGGGTTCGATCAAGCTGAACGGCCACGAGTTGGTCAATCTTCGCGGAAGCGACCTGCGCCACTCTCGTCGGCGGATCGGTATGGTGTTTCAGGGCTTTAACCTGATTGACCGTTTAACCGTTATGGAAAACGTGCTCTCCGGCCGCTTGGGCTATGTGTCCTTCTTTCAGGCTTTGACTCGTCGCTTTCCACAATCGGATATCGACCGCGCATTCAGCCTCATGGAGCGTGTGGGTATCGCCCACTACGCCGATAAACGTGCCGACCAGCTGTCTGGTGGTGAACGCCAGCGTGTTGCTGTGGTACGCGCTTTGATGCAAGAGCCCGAAATTCTTTTGGCCGATGAGCCCACGGCTTCGTTGGACCCGAAAACCTCACAGCAGATCATGAGCCTGCTGCAAAGCCTTGCCAGTGAAATGTCTTTGCCTGTACTGATCAACATTCACAACGTGACCCAGGCGCGTATGTACACCGACCGTATTGTGGGCATGCGTCATGGGCAGATGATTTTTGACGGTGAACCCAAAGACTTCAACCAGGATGCTCTGGATGCCATTTACGGTGGCATTGAGTCGCCGGAAGAAGATGCTGGTGAGCCTGCATCCCCAACTGAGGAGGCTTCGGCATGACATCCGGGAACACTGCATCCGGTGCACAGCCGGGCAGGGTCTGGAAAAAGCCCCCTTTCATAGCAAATCCCTGGATTCGCTATGGATTGGTCGCAATCACCCTGGCCTACTTGTACTGGGCATTCTCAACACTGCCTTTTGACTGGCAGCGTATCGCTGAAGGCTTGCCTCGGGCAGGCAAAATTTTTGGCGGCGCTTTCCCTCCCAGTTTCGAACGCGGCGGGCTGCTGTGGACGGGCTTCAAGGAAAGCTTCCAGATCGCATTTTTGGCGACCATGCTGGGTGTTCTCCTGTCTATCCCCATTGCGGTTATGGCGGCTCGTAACGTAGCTCCCCTGCCCGTTTACTTGCTGGGACGGACTCTTATTATCGTCTCCCGCAGCTTTCACCCGGTTATCGTCGCCATTTTGTTTGTTGCGGCGGTGGGCTTTGGCCCTATGGCGGGCATTCTTACCCTGACTCTCTATTCCATCGGCTTCGTTGCCAAGTTATTGGCAGAAGAGATTGAAGAAATTGATTGGGGCCAGGTTGAAGCCATGCGTTCTGTTGGCGCCGGTTACATGAAAATCCTGGTTTATGGGGTTTTCCCACAGATCATGCCGCGCCAGATCGGGCTATCCATGTATCAGCTCGACAGTAACCTTCGCGCATCGGCCGTTGTTGGCATTGTGGGTGCCGGTGGTATCGGTGGCACGCTGATGAACGCATTCGGACGTTACGATTACGATTTCGCCTTTGCCATTTTGCTGATGATTATTGCGATCATTCTGGTCAGTGAAGGTTTGAGCGGATGGGTGAGGAAAAAAGTATGGTAGATCACGCTGCAAAACTGACCGACCGAGTCTGGTCGCGCTACGACCGTAAAGAACAGCTTACGCGCTATGCGGTCTACCTGGCCACGCTGATAGCTGTTGTTTGGGCCGTGCGTGATATTGATATTTTTTGGCCCTGGGTTTGGGATGCGCCCAACCAGATCCAAAGCTTGGGCGCACGCATGTGGCCGCCGGAATTCAGCAAGTGGAGTGCGATTTTCTCCGCCATGCTGGAGACGGTGCACATTGCCACCCTGTCCACCATGCTGACGATTTTCATCGCTCTGCCGGTGTCTTACATAGCGGCTCAGAACACCACACCGAACAAGATCACGCTCTGGATTGGTCGATTCATTCTGGTATCCAGCCGCTCAGTGAACACCATTATCTGGGCATTGCTGTTCGTGGCTATTTTTGGCCCCGGCGTGCTGGCCGGTATTTTGGCGGTGATGTTCCGCTCCGTTGGGTTTATCGGCAAGCTGATGGGCGAGGCGATAGAAGAGATTGATCGCCGCCCGGTGGAAGCCATGGAAGCGACCGGTGCCAGCAAGATGAAAGTGGTGTTGTACGCGATTGTGCCTCAGGTAATGCCGGCATTCTTCGCCATCATCATTCTGCGCTGGGACATCAACATCCGTGAATCCACTGTGCTGGGTTTGGTGGGTGCCGGTGGTATCGGTGTGTTGCTTCAGGGGTCAATCGACATGTTCGCTTGGCAAACCGTTGCAACCATCCTGCTTGCAATCGTTGTGTTGGTCATTCTGGGCGAGGCGCTGACCAGCGTTCTGCGCAAAAAAGTAATTTGACCTTGAGTTGTTTGCCGCCCGAGCGTTTCGGGTGGCAAACACTCGCGCTGTGAACTGGATAACCGATTCTATGAAAGACAGTATTGATTTTGGCAGGGCCGACATTCTTTTCACCGATGTGGACGATACGCTCACCACCTGTGGCCGCCTTCTGCCAGAGACCTATCTCGCGATCTGCCGGCTGGCCGATGCAGGTATCAGTGTCATCCCCGTAACAGGGGGCTGTGCTGGCTGGTGTGATCAGATCATTCGTACCTGGCCGGTAAAAGCGGTGATTGGTGAAGGCGGAGCCTTCTATGCTGAGCGCACTGCCCCGCAAACTGTTAAATGGCACTTCTGGGAAAACGAAGCGAAACACCGACGCGACCAGCAGTCCATATTAGACGCTGTCGCAGCACTGGATTTGGATTTCGAGGCAAAGCTCGCCACAGACCAACCCTTCCGTTTTGTCGATGTGGCAGTAGACTACAACCAGCAGGAATCGCTAACACCTGAGCAGGTAGCGGCGATACATGATCCTTTGGTTTCCCAGGGCTTCAGCGTTCGGCAAAGCTCTATCCACATCAACA
Organism: Marinobacter sediminicola; assembly: GCF_031157525.1. Lineage (GTDB taxonomy): Bacteria > Pseudomonadota > Gammaproteobacteria > Pseudomonadales > Oleiphilaceae > Marinobacter > Marinobacter sediminicola. Next base: position 98,183 of record NZ_JAVIXR010000004.1, on the reverse strand, counting down.
TCTGGCTCGGCGATTTCGACAAATCCACTATGTCACTTCGAGTGGGCCAGGAGTTACTGGGGCTGGATATCGAGTCTTTGCAGAAGCGCTCCATTTTCATTGGTGATGCCCCCAATGACGAGAGCATGTTCCGCAGCTTTCCCATGAGTGTTGGCGTAGCCAATATTCGGAAGCATTTACACGTTATGACCCATCAGCCCGCAGCGATTGTCAGCCAACCTTCGGGATTGGGCTTTGCTGAAATGGCAGAGGCCTGGCTGCAACATCGCACCTGACCGAGCAGGTAATCTGATGAGTGCCAAAGAACGCCAGCGCTGCATCCTCGAATGGGTGCATGAACAAGAGCATGTCGAAGTTGAAGACATCGCTCAGCGCTTTGGCGTCACTACACAAACCATTCGCCGCGACATCAACAAGATGTGCGAACAGGGTTTGTTGCGCCGTCGTTATGGCGGTGTCAGCCTGCCGGCAACGCCTGCACCATCCTTTGCTGTGCCCCAGGATGAACCGACATCCAGTCAACTCGCTAAACAGCGAATGGCCAAACGCGTTGCCACAGATATTCCTGAAGGCGCCACCGTTAGCCTGGGGGTTGGCAGTACCGTTGAACTGGTTGCACAAGCGCTGATTCATCATCATTCGCTTCGGATATTGACCAACAATTTCAGTGTGGCGGCGGCACTTTCAGGTAACCCGGGTATCGAGGTTATCGTGTCTGGAGGCATGTACCGCCACAACCATCACGATGTGGTTGGGCCAGAAGTCAGCAGCTTTTTCAGCTCCTTCACGACAGACTTCGGCATTTTCAGCACCGGAAGCATGGATCTGGAACAAGGCCTGATGGATCACGAAATCCGCGAGGCTGAAGTTAGCCGTGCCATCATCGCAAACACCAGAACCCGTATGCTTGTGGCAGACCACAGCAAATGGACTCTGAACGCACATTGTAAAGTGGCCACGTTCAAATACGTTGACCGTTTTTACACCGATTCCGTCCCACGGAAACAGCGGGCAAACCTGCCCGGCTCCATGGCCATCATTGAGTGCGACGAACCACAGCTGGTGGTTAGTTGATCAATAGTGAGGTGGCCACTAATGTTTAGCTCAATAATATAAATTCAAACAAAAAATACAGAAGGATTCTGTCATGAAACGTACACTTTCCCTGTCACTGCTCGCGGGTTCTATTGCGGTCATGTCTGGCTGCAGCACCATGGATCACAATGCCAGCACCCCTGAAGCCTCCCCTACTGACAGCCAGGCGCTGGTTCAAGTTGGACCCCGGCCTTACTTCCTGATTAACAACATGGACGAAGGCAAGCTGAAGCAGTCCCTGCAAGCGTGTGAATCCAAGCCGGTGACCTCTTCGACCTTCTCCATCGGTCACCGGGGTGCTCCTATGCAGTTTCCTGAGCATACCCGCGAATCTTACATAGCGGCCGCACGAATGGGCGCCGGGATCGTAGAGTGCGACGTGGCCTTTACCAAGGACAGGGAGCTGGTGTGCCGCCATGCCCAGAATGACCTGCACACAACCACCAACATCGTGGCTGTGCCGGAATTGAACGCCAAGTGCACCAAACCTTTTACCCCGGCAGATCCGGCCACAGGCCAAAAGGCCGAAGCTGAATGCCGCACAAGCGACATAACACTGGCTGAGTTCAAATCGCTCAGGGGTAAAATGGATGCGTTTAACGCCGATGCCACCACACCAGAAGAATACCTGGGCGGCACAGCCGACTGGCGAACGGATTTGTACGCCACGAATGGAACGGTGTTAAGCCACCGTGAAAGCATCGAGCTGCTCAAGGAACTGGGTGTTCAGTTCACTCCGGAGCTGAAAACGCCGGTGGTCGACATGCCGTTTGAAGGCGACTACACACAGCAGGATTATGCTCGCCAGATGATTAATGATTACGTGCAGGCAGGTGTTAGCCCTTCCGATGTATGGCCTCAGTCGTTTTTGCTGGAAGACGTGGTGTTCTGGATCAATGAAACGCCTGAATTTGGCAAGCAAGCGGTCTTTCTTGATGAAGATGATCACTCCCCTGAAAACGTATCCCTTGAGTACATGGAAAGCCTCGTTCAACAAGGGGTTCCTGTTCTGGCGCCTGCAATCTGGAAAATGCTGACCCTGAACAGCAACAACGAAATTGTACCTTCTGAGTATGCACTCAACGCCAAAGCTGCCGGCCTTGACCTGATTGGCTGGTCGCTTGAGCGCAGCGGACCGCTACACACGGGCGGCGGGTGGTACTATCAGAGCGTAACCGATGCCATCAACAACGACGGTGACATGTTCACAGTGATTGATGTGTTGGCTCAGGAAGTGGGTGTAATCGGAATCTTTTCAGACTGGCCGGCCACTACAACCTACTACGCCAACTGCATGGGCATATAAGCTGAACCCTGGAGTTACCTAATGAACCCGACCGTAGCGAATAACAGGCCTGTAAAAGTGGATCTCGCAGAAGGCGAGGAATATTACTTTTACACCTGTGGCCGTTCCAACAAACAGCCGTTTTGCGACGGTTCCCACGTGGGCACTGAGTTCAAACCAAAACCCTTCACGGCTGAGAAATCTGGTGATGCCTATTTGTGCCAGTGCAAACATTCGGCAAATCTGCCGTTTTGCGATGGTACTCATAAGCAATTTGATGCCGATGCGGTTGGTAAAGAAGGGCCAGGCGTTAAAGCGGGTGCGGGTGAGATGCCCGTCGCTAGTGCCACTGTAGAGGAACCTACGGTCGAGTTCATACATCAGTTGGCCAGGGATGGCTTATCCAAAATGGGACACCACGGCCCTATGACGGCCATGGGTGTGCCCCGTCACACGCTCCCCCACTGGGACGACCTGCAAGTGATGACGGCCCAGATGGCCACTCAGCCCTTGCTTGAAGACGTTGCTGTTCGCACCGAACTGGTTATTGGCCCTAAAGCTAGAAAGCCACTGAAACTTAAAATCCCTCTATTTGTGTCTGATATGAGTTTTGGGGCGCTATCAGAAGAAGCCAAGCTGGCTTTAGCGAAAGGTGCCGAGCTAGCCGGCACAGGTATTTGCTCTGGCGAAGGCGGGATGCTTCCAGAAGAACAGGCTGCCAACTCCCGTTATTTTTACGAATTGGCGAGCGCCCAGTTCGGGTATGACGAAGAAAAGCTGAAAGGTGTTCAGGCCTTTCACTTCAAGGGCGGCCAAGGCGCAAAAACCGGAACCGGCGGCCATCTGCCAGGCAATAAAAACGTCGGTGAAATTTCACAGGTTCGCGGCATTCCCGAAGGCGAACCTGCAGTATCTCCACCCACATTTTCACACCTGCATACGGCTGCAGATTTCAAGAAATTTGCCGATCGCGTGCGTGAGGTAACGGGTGGCATCCCCATTGGTTTCAAACTCAGTGCCAACCATATTGAAAAGGACATTCAGTTTGCTCTGGATGCCAGCGCCGATTACATCATATTGGATGGCCGAGGTGGCGGCACGGGCGCGGCGATACCTGGATGAGCAGGGCGTGGGTGGCGACGTTACCCTGATTATTACCGGTGGCCTGCGCACACCCATGGATTTCGTGAAGGCCCTGGCTTTGGGCGCCGATGGCGTAGCCATAGCAAACAGCGCCATGCAATCAATAGGCTGTGTCGCTGCGCGCATGTGTAATACAAACAACTGCCCTGCCGGTATAGCCACACAAAAGGCCGATCTTCGGCAGCGTTTGAACGTCGAAAAATCCGCCGGGCAGCTCAGGAATTTCTTTGAAGCCTCTGTAGAATTGATGCAAGTGATGGCCAGAGCCTGTGGTCACGATTCGTTGAATTCATTCAACAGTGACGATTTGGCAACTTGGCATCGAGAGATGGCTCTGTTATCAGGAGTAAAGTTTTCCGGGTTTATCGAACCCTGATCAACTTTTTCATCACTAATCAAACTTTCGAGGCATGTATGAACATTTATGCTCCCCTTACGTTGGCGTCTGCCCTTTTCCTCACTGCCTGTGCAAGTTCGCAGCAAGATGATGTGGGCACCACGCATACCTATCAGTGCGACAGTGGCGAAACGATTACGGCAACCTACCCTTCGAACAAATCTGCTGTAATTCAGCACAAGGGTGCCAAGCACACACTGCAAATCGCAGTCTCTGCCAGTGGTTCACGCTACGTTGGCAACGAGCTGGAGTGGTGGACGAAGGGTTCCGGCCCCGGAGCTGAAGCTGCCCTCCTCCATCACATGGCTGACGGCACTTCAGGAAAAATCATCGAGAACTGTGCTGAATCCTGAGCATCGAAAGATATGAAAATCACGCTTGCTCTGTAGCATTTGAACTAATAAAACGGCTAACCGATGCGTTACGCAATCGAATTCCAACTATTGTTTGGGTAGCCCTATCGGACGGCATGGGCAGCAATTACGCCCGAACAGAGGAATAGCCTGCATGAGCCAAAATACCGGCAGCACAAGCAAGGTAGACAAACTACTGGCTGAGCAGCGTGACTATATCGCAAAGCGCGAAAGTGGCTACCGTGAACGCGCTCTGAAAATGTACCCCTGGGTATGTGGCCGTTGCGCCCGTGAGTTTACGCGCATCAATTTACGAGAGCTCACCGTGCACCATGTTGACCATGACCACGACAACAACCCGGCCGACGGCAGTAACTGGGAACTGTTGTGCGTGTACTGTCACGATGAAGAACACAGCAAGTTTGAGGATTTTGTGCGCTACGGCGGAAGTTCCGAGAAGCGGCGTGAAGCCGCAACGCACAACCCGTTTGCAGGCCTGAAGGAAGCGCTTGAGAAGAAAAACTAACAGCCTGCCTGTATCTTAAGAGTCCCGTTAGGCAGGCTCTACACATCCCCCCCGCCAGAATTTAAGCACGTGCCCTTTGAAGGGCTTTTCCAGGTAATCCGTATGCTCCGGCTTCTCCTCAGAAAAGCTGAATCCGTGGGTTTCCATGCGACGGCTGAATTTGTTTTTTCTGCCTCTTCCCGGATCCACCAGAATTACTTCACAGGTTGGGTTGGCGTGCCGGTCAATGAAATCGGCCAACAGGTTTACGTGCTCGTCTTCGTACAACACGTCACTGCCAATAATAATATCGAACAAGCCGAGATCACTGGCTTTATCTGCCCAATCAACTCGCTGGTAACCTATCGCTTTCCCTTGGTTGAGCTGAGTGTTCCGCTCCAGAAAAACGCCCACTTCAGGGTGGTAGTCGGTCGCCGTAATATCATCGTTACGTTCGTTCAGCAGCAGGCTGGACAGCGCCATTCCGCAGCCAATTTCCAGAACTCTCTTGCCCTCCGTTGGATGCTTCACAATGTGATGGGCAAGCACCAGGCTTGATGGCCAGATAATTCCGAACAGAGGCCAGGTAGCAGAGGAAATACCCAGCTTGAGTGCGATGTCGTTTGGGTCGTCGAATTGCTGATTATCACGCAAGGTACACACGTGAATGTCCACGTTGCCGAACTCAATAGTTTGGTAGCGAAGACGCAGAGGTGATTTCATTGTGGGTCACACTAAAGGGGTTAGGCCCGCCAACCTGTTAAATGAAGCGGAAAATCCTACTCCTTCAGAGTATACCCCTTGGCTCGCTTGGAAAACGACTTTATCGTTTTGCCAGATCTTCAAGAAAAACCTGAATTCGCTCTGCGTTGGTGCCAAGATCGCTTTTGCCCAGCCTGGAGGCAGAACGCATATCTACTTGCACGCCTTGCTCTGTTTCCGTCATGCGGATCACCACGTCATCTTTAAACCCGAACCAGCGGGTTGTCGCGGTGGCTTCAATTGTCTTGTCGGTGATTCCGGCAATCTCCCAACCACGGGCTTCAACCATGGTTTTCACTGCGGTCATAACACGCGTTAAAGGAGCATCCAGAATAATCGGCTTTAACTGGGGGTAGGCCAATTGCTGCTGCTTTGCAGTTTCCGCTCCCGGATAATCGACGGCATTGGGTGCTTCCTCACGGGCCGCCGCCAACAATGTGAAGGCCGGAGGGTTTTCCATATCCGTTGTTATATCGTGGATGGGCGGCACGCTTTGGGCGCGCTGCTTCATCTGCATGGGTATGGCGATTATGGCCACTACCGCCAGGGTGACCAAAGCACCCACCAGAGCCGGCCGCCAGCGGCGCAGTGCACCTGCAAGTACCAAAGTAATCAGCCCCACTACCGCAGCGCCCATTGCCAGTTGCGCGCCCTGCCGCATCCACGTGAAGGAGGTGCCCAACTCAATCCACTCTGCCCTGAATGCCGGCCCGGCAACGCCCATCAACGCGCCTGCTACGACCAACAGGGTTATTGCAAACCACGCAGTAACAAGTGGCCACTTTCCGCCGCGTCGGGTTGAGTTGTTTTCAGGCGACATTCTGCTTCCTTATTATACGTGGGAAAACCTAATACGATGCCCTACCTTAGCCCGATCACCACGGCTTTGGTATGCTGATGTTCACAACAGGTAAAGGCTTTGCCGAGGGTAAGATTATGGCTGGTGGGTGGACCCGTGATGGGGCTGTGCAGGATCAGATTGATGCGAGCGTAGAGGATGCCGTCGCCGAGGCACGTAGTCGGCTTGGCAGGGGTGAAAGTGCGGAGTCCTGCGAAAAGTGTGACTGCCCTATTCCTGAAGCTCGGCGCAAAGCGATTTCCGGTGTACGCCTGTGTGTTAATTGTCAGGCGGCGCTGGAAAAACAGGAAACAGGATCAGGCGGCATCAACCGACGAGGCAGTAAAGATAGCCAACTGAGATAACCGGGTGCAATCAAAGAAAGGCCCTGAAGCACAGACTACACTTGAGGATATACCACAACGGATATACGCCATAACACTCTCCCCGTCATAAGGAGCCGGTATGAGCATTCAAGCCGAACTGAGTTCAACCATTCAAGCCCTCATTCAGCCAGGAAAAGGAATTCTTGCCGCCGATGAAAGCCATCCCACGATTGCCAAGCGCTTCAAAGCCGTTGGTGTCGAATGTACGGAAAGCAAACGTCAGGAGTATCGCAGCCTGATTTTTTCCACACCAGGGCTCGGCGAGTTCATCAGTGGCGTCATTCTTTTTGAGGAAACCCTTGGCCAGAACAGCCTTGAACGAGTCACAATCCCGGCGCTGCTGGAAAACCAGGGGATTGTGCCGGGAATCAAGGTAGATAAGGGTAAGAAACCACTCGTTAACGCCCCGGGCGATGAAATAACCTACGGCCTGGACGGTTTGGATGATCGTCTGGAAATCTACAAAAATCAGGGTGCTCGCTTCGCGAAATGGCGCGCGGTGTACAACATCTCCGACACCCTGCCCTCACGCCAGGCGGTAGAAGCCAACGCTGAAATGCTGGCACGCTATGCCGCGCTCTGCCAGTCCATAGGCATTGTGCCTATTGTGGAGCCCGAGGTACTGATTGACGGTGATCACACCATCGAGCGGTCTGCGGAAGTAAACGAAGTTGTGATTTCGGAGGTTTTCAACGCGCTTCGCCGGCACCGAGTGCAACTGGAAACCATCATTCTTAAACCGAGCATGGTAACGCCGGGCAAAGAGTGTGTGAAGGCGTCTCCAGAGGAAGTCGCAGAAGCGACCTTGAAGGTATTCCGCAAGGTTGTGCCTGCAGCGGTTCCAGGCATTAGTTTCTTGTCTGGAGGACAGACCCCTGAAGAAGCGACCAGTAACCTGAACGCCATGAACAGCCATGGCCCGCAACCTTGGTATCTGAGCTTTTCCTACGGCCGCGCCCTGCAGGAACCGGCCCAGAAAGCCTGGGCAGGCAATCTGGACAACGCGGCCGCCACCCAAGCTGCCATGCTCAAGCGAGCCAAGCTCAACGGCGCGGCTACGTCTGGAGAGTATAAAGCAGACATGGAAGGCTGATATCAGTCACAGCCCGACGAACAACCACCGTCGCCGTTGAAGGCGATGGTGCGCCCACTTAAAGGCACGTGCACGGGGACTTTTACCAACTCCCTGAACAACGCCGTTTTCGTGCCCGGATTCAGTTTGCCACCACTCGTAGCCGGCTCATTGGCATGTGATGCAATGACGGCTTTCGGATCGATCAGATCATTGATCACGTAGGCGGCCTCTTTGGGCCCGGTAGTGTAATTGTCGCCAATATTCATCACCACCAGCTCAGCCCCATAGTGGTCGTTCACCACCAACTTCTGCTCAGCCGTAATACCAGTATCCCCGGAAAGATAAACCACCAGCCCATTTGAAAATGTCAGTACGTAGCCGGTCGGTGGGCCGACACTCGCGCCAACGCCTGCAGCTTGAAGATAGTCCGCCAGCGGGCCAGTGAGAAACGAAGGAGAAACGCCGTTGCTGTGCACTGCCGGTACGGTGGTGATAGCCACCCCACCGACATCAAGTTCCGCACCAAATCGAACCAGCATGGAATTAGATGGATCGCCGCCGGCCGCTTCAAGCTTGGCAGAAAAAAATGCCGGCATTTCGCTGCCGGTAACAATTTTTGCCTGTTTCTTCACCGCTATGTCTACGGTGTTGGATTGCGGCAGAGTGACCACTGGAAATTTCGGGCCACCGCAGCTACCGGCGTTGGTTTCCTTGATCCGACGATCACCCAGATGGTCGCCGTGCATATGCGACACCAACACCACGTCAATTTTGCCAAGGCGGGAGTCATCGGGGCCGGCAACTGTTCTGCCAGCATCGTAAAGAATGCGGGTACCATTGGGATCTTCAAACACCATAGCCCGGTCCAGAGCACAGAACTCGCCATCATGGCTCCCCAAAGGCGTAACCTTTACATCACCCTCTGCAGCGCCTGCACCGGGCACCAGTCCCAGCGACAGACAAACCCCACTCACGAGCCCTTTAAAGACCCCGGATTTCAGTATTTTGGACATTAAAGCCCCTCCCTTCGTGGTTTTGTTTTACGAACCACAGTAATTACGAACACCGGACAGCTCTGTACCAGTGTAGTTCGCAAACAGGGAAAGTGAGGGAGAGGTAATCGAAAAAAGAAAGCGTCAGGCTGCCCGCTCTGCACGGTTCAGCACGGGCATCTTTTGCTCCAGACACGCGAGCATTGGCACAACTTCCCGAATTTTACGGGCATCCTGCCAGATGGCTTCAGCCTCCGGAAATCCCTGTCGCAAAAAGTTCAGCCACTGCTTGATGCGGCCGGTTACATACTTGTCTTCCAGCCAGCCCTGCAGCACTTCGGCATATTCCCGAACCAAGGCTACGGCCTCTGGCCAGGTCATGTCTGTAACCTTTTTGCCTTGCTGGCTGGCCTTGATCTTGAGGGCGAGGTCCGGCCTTGCAATCAGGCCTCGGCCGATCATGACATCCTCACAACCGGACACTTCCCGGCAGCGCCAGTAATCGGCTACTGTTCAGATTTCACCATTGGCTATGACTTTGCATTTAACTGCCTCGCGAGCCTTGGCGATTTCCTCCCAGTAGGCTGGTGGTTTGTAGCCATCCACCTTACTGCGGGCATGGATAACAATCTCCTCTGCCCCGGCCGCTTCCAGCGCCTGAGCACAGGCCACGCCCATGGAGCGATCGTCATACCCCAGGCGCATCTTGGCCGTAACCGGCACGCCTTCAGGAACTGCCTTACGCACGGCCGCAACGATGTTATGCATCAGTTCCGGCTCTCGCATCAACACACAGCCACCCTTGTGCTTGTTCACCGTTTTGGCGGGGCAGCCGAAATTGATATCAACCTGAGTTGCGCCCAGCTCTGCTGCTCTGTTCCCGTGCCAACCCATTTGCTCCGGGTCTGAACCCAACAGTTGAACAGCCACAGGGGTGCCCACCCGTGTGAGGGAATGATTATGCAATTCAGGGGCAAACTTATAGAAAACCCGTGGCGGCAACATGCTATGGGTCACACGGATGAACTCGGTCACGCAACGATCTATCCCGCCGACTTTGGTCAGGGTTTCACGAATAGGTGCATCGACCAACCCTTCCATCGGGGCAAGGATGATTCGCATGGGGGTCTCCAATTGTTCAAAATTCAAGCGAGCGCGATTGTAGGCAATTCGCGCTCGCTTTGGTAGTGAAGGCTACCGGGGCTCACCTCCCATGAGTGCTTTTTACTGCAAGCAGATATTACTCTGCCAATTCAGGGTTGGGATCCAGCTCATCAGGCGACTTGACCGACATCCCCAGAGCCTTGGCAACCCCTTCGCCATAGGCCCGGTCGCAACGGGTGCAGTTGTCGATGTGGCGCTGTTTGATGAAGTCTGGCGCATCCCCCATATTCCGCCCGGTATTTTCAAACAGTACCTGCTGTTGAGCAGGTGTCATCAGTTGAAACAGTGCGCGGGGCTGACTGTAATAATCGTCATCATCCTCACGGAAATCGAACATGGCCGCATTCCCGTCAATCTTGAGCGGCGGCTCTGCATATTCGGGTTGGTCTCTCCACTGACCGAAGCTGTTTGGCTGATAATGCGGCAAACTACCGTAATTGCCGTCTACCCTGCCAAGACCATCGCGATGGTTGCTCATAACCGGGCATTTAGCCCCATTCACCGGTATCTGCTGGTAGTTCACACCCAAACGATACCGTTGCGAATCGGGGTAGTTAATGAGGCGCGTCTGAAGCATCTTGTCCGGAGAGACACTGATACCAGGTACCAGATTCGCTGGCGAGAAGGCCGCCTGCTCAACATCCATATGATAGTTTTCAGGATTTCGGTTTAGCTCAAACTCGCCGACCTCGATGAGCGGGTAATCCCCCTTGGGCCAAACCTTGGTCAAGTCAAACGGATGCACGTGGTAGGTTTCCGCATCGGCTTCGGGCATCACTTGCACATACATTTTCCAGCGCGGGAAGTCGCTACGCTCGATCGCTTCAAAAAGGTCTCGCTGATGGCTTTCACGGTCATCAGCAACAACTGCCGCTGACTCGGCGTCGGTCAGGTTCTCAATGCCTTGCTGCGTTTTGAAGTGGAATTTCACCCAATAGCGCTCACCTGCTTCGTTCCAGAAGCTGTAGGTGTGGCTGCCAAAGCCATGCATGTGCCGGTAGCTTTTGGGGATGCCACGGTCTGACATCACCACAGTCACCTGGTGCAGAGCTTCGGGCAGAAGTGTCCAGAAATCCCAGTTGTTCGTGGGCGAACGCATGTTGGTTTTCGGATCGCGTTTTACGGCTTTATTCAAATCCGGAAACTTCTTGGCATCCCGTAAAAAGAACACAGGGGTATTGTTGCCCACCATGTCCCAGTTGCCTTCTTCGGTATAGAATTTGAGCGCAAAGCCGCGAATATCACGCTCGGCATCGGCCGCGCCCCGCTCACCTGCGACAGTACTGAAGCGGGCAAACATTTCGGTCTTTTTCCCTACTTCACTGAAAATTTTAGCGCGCGTATAGCGGGTAATGTCATTGGTTACGGTAAACGTACCAAACGCACCCGACCCTTTTGCGTGCATGCGGCGCTCAGGAATAACCTCACGCACAAAATTGGCGAGTTTTTCGTTGAGCCACACATCCTGAACCAACACGGGGCCGCGTTTGCCAGCGGTCATCGAGTTCTGGTTGTCGACTACCGGGGCACCAAAAGCGGTTGTCAGGTGTGATACCGGGCACTTACCCTTTTTTGAGTTTTCATCGGTCATGATCCGTTCCTCTGAAATTCATATCATCATTGAACAGCTTATACCAAGACTCGTACTCAGCAACTTGTGCTCTTTTCCTTGTTTCAGTGTCAGCGTTCAAAATCATTGGACCACGCCAATCACCGTGCAGATAATCAATTAAGAGAAAGACATCGAAAGTTTTTAACTATCAGGAATGAGAGGAGGGAAATACTAGACTCGCTCAATGAACTCGAACTTACCTTGTTCATTAAACACGATTCGGAAGGAGCCACGAACGCCGTCGCGAAGATAAAAGCGGGAGAGAATACGGGCCGGGAAGCGAACTGAGCGTCCGTCCCGGGCCGTAGCGTGAACATCGGTAGCAACGCCCTGGTAGAATTTTATCCACTCATCAGGGCTGATGCTTATGTCCACGATAATCTGGTGCATGGGCTTTAGTTAGCCAGTTCCAGCAACAGACGGTTCAAGCGGGTTACGTAGGCACCCGGATCCTGTAGCTGCTCGCCACTGGCCAGTGTGGCCTGATCCAGCAGAACGGCCGAGAGCTCATTGAAGCGCTCGTCGCCCTTCTCGCTTTCAAGGCGCTGAACCAGCGGGTGATCTACGTTGATCTCAAAGATCGGTTTGCTGTCGGGAACCTTCTGGCCCGCTGCTTCCATGATCTTCTTCATCTGGGCGCCCATATCGAAGTCGCCGGTTACCAGGCACGCCGGCGAGTCTGTCAGGCGGTTGGTAACCCGCACTTCCTGAACCCGGTCGGTGAGTGCTGTTTTGATACGTTCCAAAAGCGCCTTGTGCTCTTCAGCAGCTTCTTCCTTGTGCTTCTTGTCTTCTTCGGTTTCCACATCGCCAAGATCAAGATCGCCACGGGCTACGTCCTGGAACTGCTTTTCGCTGTATTCGTTGAGGTAGCCCATCATCCACTCGTCGATACGGTCGGAGAGAATCAGTACCTCAATACCCTTCTTGCGGAACACTTCCAGATGCGGGCTGCTCTTCGCGGCCATGAAGTTATCGGCTGTGATGTAGTAGATCTTGCTCTGACCTTCTTTCATCCGCTCAATGTACTGGTCCAGAGATACGTTCTGGGCACTCTCACCTGTGTGGGTAGAGGCAAAGCGCAGCAGGCCGGCAATTTTCTCGCGGTTGCTGAAATCTTCCGCCGGGCCTTCCTTGAGAACCGTGCCGAACTCATCCCAGAACTTCTGGTATTCACCGGCATCTTTCTTGGACAACTTACCAAGCATGTCCAGCACACGCTTGGTAAGCGCTGTGCGAATGCTGTCTACCGTGGAATCGTTCTGCAGAATTTCACGGGATACGTTCAGTGACAGATCATTGGAATCCACCACACCTTTAGCAAAGCGCAGGTACAACGGCAGGAACTGCTCTGCGTCGTCCATGATGAATACACGCTGTACATACAACTTCAAGCCACGGGGCGCATCACGGTTGTACATGTCAAACGGCGCACGAGCCGGAATGTACAGTAGGCTGGTGTAATCCAGTTTGCCCTCTACCTTGTTGTGGGACCAGGTGAGCGGGTCTTCAAAGTCGTGAGCAATGTGCTTGTAAAACTCTTTGTATTCCTCGTCTTTGATTTCGGTGCGAGGCAGTGTCCACAGCGCGGTTGCGTCGTTAATGGTTTCGTCTTTTGGCTCTTCGCCTTCTTCGGTCGGTTCGGACTTCATGACCACCGGGAAGGAGATGTGGTCGGAGTACTTCTTCACCAGGTTGCGCAGGCGGAAGCCATCGGCAAATTCGGTGGCATCGGGTTTCAGGTGAATAACAATTTCAGTCCCGCGCTTTTCCCGAGCGATCTGCTCGATTGTAAACTCGCCGTCTCCAGCCGACTGCCAATGCACGCCTTCTTCAGCTGGCGCGCCGGCGCGGCGGGTGAACACGTCAACTTTGTCGGCAACGATGAATGCGGAATAGAAGCCCACACCAAACTGGCCAATCAGTTTACTGTCTTTCTTTTCATCGCCGGAAAGCTGCTTAAGGAATTCTGCAGTGCCGGATCGGGCGATGGTGCCGAGGTTCTGAACGACGTCTTCACGGCTCATGCCGATGCCGTTGTCAGTCAGGGTAATGGTGTTGGCTTCTTTGTCGAAACCCAGGCGGATTTGCAGGTCGGAATCGCCTTCGTACAGGCCGTCGTCTTTTACGGCGGCGAAGCGCATTTTATCTGCGGCATCGGAGGCGTTGGAAATCAGCTCACGGAGGAAGATTTCCTTGTTTGAATACAGGGAATGGATCATCAGGTGAAGTAGTTGTTTTACTTCAGTCTGGAATCCTAACGTCTCTTTTTTTGATTCAACTGTCATTCTTCAGTCTCTCCTGCATGAAACATGTGGTGAGACACGGGAGCGAAGGGCATTCCAAAACACGCTGTAGATACGTCCGTGTACGCTCGGCTCCGCCATCCATGGCTCCGCACGGTTTTGGAATGCCCTTCGCTCCCGTGTCATCCGGCATCGGAATTATTCATGATGCAAAAATGGGGTCGCGCGAGAGCATTTCAAGCCCTGATGCAGAAAGCGGCTCAGTCTTCCAGCAGGAAATGCGCCCGCGCGGTGGAAATTGGCTTGGAGCGGGACTTTTGCCAGGCGGTTATCATCACGTTTGCTACCCGGTTGCCCTGTCGGGTGAGTCGGCACTCCGCGTAGATTTCGCGGTCGAGGCCGGCGCGGAGGTAGTCCAGGGAGAAGTTTACGATGCGGGGCATGCGAACGGTTTCCTGGGCGAGCATCAGGTATATCGCAGCCGAGAGCTCCATGAAACCACCTATTACGCCGCCGTGAATAGCGGGCAGTACAGGATTACCCAGGTTTTGATCTTTGGCTGGCAGGCGGAAGATGAGGTCGTCGCCAAATTGATCGCACTCCAGGCCAATAAAGTTTGCATAGGGAATGCTCGCGATCAGCCGGGAGAAGTCGCCTGTTTCGCGGGTGTATTTCAAGGTTTCCAGATCAGTCATACCGGGCCTCCGGTGATTTTTTCACGGTAGGCTTGCGGCAGCGCCTGGGGGCCGATGCGCATGAAGGTTCCTACGCAGTTAGCTACGGTTTCGCCGTGGTCTTGATAGGCTTCGCATCGGGTGAATATGATGTTGCGGGTTAATCGGTGGATCTCTGCCCGTGCGTAAACGGGCTTGTGGGGCTCGGCTGGGCGCATGTAATCAACCCGAAGATCCAGCGTGGGGCAAAGTTCGAATACGTCCAGCGCACAGAGCATGAGCGAGCCGGATGTGGTGTCCATGAGCGTAGTGATGGCACCGCCATGAATCACGCCAGTAACTGGATTGCCGATGATTCGGTCACTGTATGGCAGGCAAAGAGTGAGGCTGCGATCCGTTGTCTCGGTCACCGTGAGACCAAGCTCCACAGCCTGATTGAGCGTTTGGATAAACCGGGTTACCCGGTCGGCCCGGATTCGATCGTCCATTCAGAACAAACCTGTGCGTCGTGTATGGGTTTTACCACTGGCAGTGTTTCAAGCCGGCAGCAGCCGTGTAATTATACGCCTTAGTATTTCAATTACAGGAGTCGAGTGTGAAAAACACGGTCTTGCAACGCTGTGCGCCAGTTTTGGCATTTATGCTGGTGCTTACCGGGTGCTCGGTAAACCCGGTTACTGGCGAGAACCAGCTTTCGCTGATTGGTGAGAGCCAGGAATTCGCCATGGGTGCTGAACAGTATACCCCCACCCAGCAGACTCAAGGCGGGCAGTTTTATGTTGACCCCGAGCTTACGCTCTACGTCCGCGAGATTGGCCAGAAGATGGCGCAGGTGAGCGACCGCCCCGACCTACCCTACGAATTCGTGGTTCTTAACAGCAGTGTGCCTAACGCTTGGGCGTTGCCGGGCGGAAAGATTGCGATTAACCGTGGCCTGCTGACGCAGCTTAGTGATGAAGCTCAGCTTGCATCTGTGCTGGGCCATGAGATTGTGCATGCGGCAGCGCGCCACAGTGTTCAGCGTATGCAAAAGGGAATGCTGATCAGCGCCGGCGTGGCCGGGTTAGGGTTTGCGCTGTCTGATAACGAGTGGGCTGGCTTGCTTATGGGTGGCGCGGCTGTCGGCGCACAGCTTGCTCTGGCGCAATACGGCCAGGGAGATGAGCTGGAATCGGATTACTACGGCATCGTTTATATGAAAAAAGCCGGCTACGACCCGCAGGCTGCTGTTGAGCTGCAAGAGATTTTCCTTCAGCTTTCGAAGGGGCAGCAGGCAGGCTTTGTAGATGGTCTTTTTGCGACCCACCCGCCTTCCGCCAAGCGCGTACAGGAGAACAGTAAGCTGGTTGCCAAGATAGGCGGCGGTGGTTATCGCGGGGAAGAGGTTTACAAGAAGAAAACCGCGTTCCTGCGCAAGGCTCAGCCGGCTTACGATGCCCACGACGAAGCTATGAAACTTGTCTCCAATGACGATATGAATGCAGCGCTTAAAAAGGTCAACGAGGCCATTAACCTGCTACCGCGTGAAGCCATGTTCTATTCTTTGCGTGGCCGTATTTATCAGGAGCAAAAGCAGCCCGAAAAAGCCCAGGCTGATTTCGACAAGGCGGTGTCTATGTACCCCGAAATGTTCACATATCGCCTCCACAGCGGCCTGACTGCGCTGCAGCTTAATAATCTGAGCAAAGCGCGGGAGAACCTGACCCGGGCTAACGAGGTGGTACCCACGTCCATTGCCTTTCTGCGGCTGGGCGATATTGCCGTAAAGGATAACAACCGCAAGGAGGCCATCGCTTATTACAGCACAGCGGCGGAGTCCGGCGGCGACATTGCGGAGGAAGCCAGGCGTAAGCTTGCCGCGCTAACCCAGTAACACCTCCAAAATCATGCGTTAAAAGGCCGCCATCCTGGGGATGACGGCCTTTTTTCGTTTCCGAATCCAGGTTTGCCGAGAGTGCGCAACTTTACTGTCATCATGATCATTGACTTTTAGAGCAATAACTCTAAAAATCAGTCATCAATAACCATATCCAGGTGACGGACATGTTAGCGAAACGTATCCAGCCGATGGCTTCCCAGGCGAAACGCCTGTATGTAGAGCTGATGTTCCAGGTTATGGGACGGGCCCTACAGGCGGTCAGTGAGGTTGATAGCGAGGTTCAGGCAGAGGCGCGAACTCTGCCTGAAGGGTTCCTGTTTGAAATGATGGTGATGCCAGACGGCTCCAAGCTGATCGTGGAACACATCGGCGACGGCCGTTTCCATTACCATGGGGACTCAGCCCCTCGCCCGGTAGATGTGTCCATCAAGTTCAAGCACCTTACCCACGCTTTTTTGGTGTTGTCGTTCCAGGAAAAAACCTCAGTCGCATTTGCCAATGACCGCATGCTGGTGGATGGCGATGTTAGTTACGCAGTGCGTATGACACGGGTGCTGAACCGGCTGGAGGCATTCATTCTGCCCAAGATCATTGCCGAACGAGCCGTAAAAGAATATCCGGCAAACCTGCATCTCCCGGAAAAATTGATCAGTGCTGCACAGATTTACTTGAAAGTTGCCACCCATTTTGTCCAGACAGTGAGAGCCTAAATGTCCAACACTTATTACGAGTTCTTCTGCCCGGTAAAAGTCATTGCCGGCAAAGCCGCCCTTGAGCACATTCCATATGAGCTAAGCGGCCTTGCCGCCAAGCGCCCAATGATTGTCACAGATAAGGGCGTTCGTGCCGCCGGGCTGCTGGACCCCGTTATTGCGGCCTGTGAAGAAAGTGGGCTCGAAATTATTTCCATTTACGACGATGTTCCACCGGACTCATCCACCACCGTCGTTCGTGACATTGCCGCCGTCTACCGTAAGGAAAAATGCGATTCCATCATTGCTATTGGCGGTGGCTCGGCCATCGACACAGGCAAAGCGGTCAACATTCTGGTTTCAGAGGGCGGAGATGACGTTGCCAAGTACACGGGTGCTGGCGTACTGAAACGTCCCCTCAAACCATTTTTGGTGGTGCCTACCACGGCAGGAACTGGCTCCGAAGTAACCTCTATTGCTGTCATAACCGATGAGAAAAAAGGCGTAAAACTGCCTTTCACCTCTTCATATCTGCTGCCCAACGCAGCGGTGATCGACCCGCGAATGACCCTGACGTTGCCACCTCACATCACCGCAGCAACGGCCATGGACGCCATGACCCACGCAATTGAGTCCTTCACGTGTATGGCGAAAAACCCCCTGAGCGATGCTTATGCTGCCGCGGCTATAAAAAAGGTCAGCCGTTCTCTGCTACAGGTAATGGACAACCCGAAAGACAGTGATGGCAGGCTTGAGCTGGCGCAGGCGTCCACCATGGCGGGCATTGCGTTCTCCAACTCCATGGTTGGGCTGGTGCATTCTCTTGGCCACGCCACCGGTGCTATCTGCCACCTGCCCCACGGCCTGTGCATGAGTCTGTACCTGCCTTATGTACTTGAGTACAACCTTGAAACCATTCGTGAACCGCTGAGCGAGTTGCTTTTGCACCTGGAAGGTCCGGAAGTATACGCAGCCACGCCTTCCAGCCGCCGTGCAGAAGCCAGTATTTCGGCGCTGCGCAAGCTGAGAGATGCGCTTTACAAGCGCTGCAAACTGCCACGCACGCTGAAAGAAACAGGCAAGGTTACCGAAGATCAGCTGGACCAGATTGCAGAAATGGCGCTCGACGACGGCTCCATCATGTTCAATCCGAAAGAGGTGAATCTGAAGGACGCACGAGCAGTACTGCAACGCGCCTGGGCCTGATACAACAACGACGCTGAAACGGGGCCCGAACACCGGCTCCGTTCCTGTTTAACACAACATTACTCAACACTGTTGAAATAACAGGACAGACGAGTAACAATTACCCTCCTTCTGGCAGGGATTTAGCCGGGTCAGTTCTTCCACGGACCGTACCACCCGCAGAGAGTCCCTTTTGATGAAGCACCTGAAATCTGGCTGGCTTACAGCTTTTACTAGACGCTTTGTCTGCCTGACCTTATTGCTGACGTTTGCCTTGGCCATAAACACTGCGTTTGCCAGCGATGCAAAGGTGTTTCGCTTCAACATTTCCCCTAACGGCTACCCGCCCTATATGATCGTTGATCGGGACGCGCCCTCCGGCATCATGTGGGACGTAGTTTCACTGATTACCGAGCGCCTGGGCTATGAACTCGTCGCTAAAAAGATTCCCCGCAAACGCGTAGATCAGATGTTGCTGGATAGCTATATCGATGGCACTTCCCGGGCTGTTGAATGGACACAAAACCCCGAAGACTTTCTGTTTACTGAACCCGTAGTGGATGTGCAGGAAGTGTTCTTTACACCCAAAAGTACCGGTGAGACTTACCATTCCCCCGAAGACCTGTTTTCAAAAACGGTCGTTACCCATTTAGGTTACATATACCCGGTACTGGAACCACACTTTGAGTCTGGTGCTATCAAGCGTTTCGACGTGCCCAAAGAAATAGATATGTTTAAATTTTTACTTCACGGCGACCGTTTCGATGTCGCGGTGATGGATTTGCTTGTGGGCAAGTGGATGCTGAAAAATGAAGGCTTGCAGGATCAGTTCGTGTCTTCAGGGGGCATAAGCTCTTACGGCTTCCGGATTATGCTGCGCAAGGAATCCCGGCCATTTGCCGAGAAGTTCAACGCAGAACTGGCACGCATCCGCAAGAGCGGCGAACTGGCTGCTATCCTCGCGAATTACCGCTAAGAATATCCTGGAACAGACACGGGCGATGTAGCCCGTACCCCTGTAAATAATCCACCCCCATATCTTTGAGCAATGCCTGGGTTTCGTCATTTTCGACAAACTCAGCGATGGTTTCTTTCTTCAGGGTTTTACCAATATCGTTTATTGCCCGTACCATCGCCAAATCCGTTTCGTCAGTCACTATGTCCCGCACAAATACCCCGTCAATTTTCAGATAGTCGACGGGGAGCCGACGAAGATAGCTGAACGACGACAATCCGGTTCCAAAATCATCCAAGGCAAAACGGCACTCCGAATCTCGCAGGCGTTCCATAAAGTCCTGGGCATCTGCAAGGTTGTGCATGGCAGCGGTTTCAGTCAGCTCAAAACAAATTTTGCGGCCTGATAGCCCATAATGCTCTAACCGCTCGATAACGAAGTCGGCAAAATCAGGCTGATCAAATGAGCGACCAGACAGATTTATATGGCAGGCATCCAGTTCCTCCAGGTGCGCGGCATGTGCCACCAACTGGCGGAAGACTTCGTCGATCACCCAGCGATCTATTTTGGGCGCAATTCCAAAGCGTTCGGCCGCAGGCAGGAAGGCACCCGGGGGAACAGTTTTCCCGTCTTCGCCCTTCATCCGCACCAGGACTTCGTATCTCAACCTGCCACCGTTGCTCACCGGTGGCACGATAAACTGGGCATCAAGAAAGAATCGTTTTTCCTGCAAAGCTTCCTGAATGCGATTCACCCACTCCATCTCAGTGCGTTGCTCTGATATCTGAAGGTCATCTTTAACAGAAAGGTAAGTCCGGTTACGGCCTCGGCTCTTGGCCACGTAACATGCAATATCCACCGCACGCATCAGCGTACTGATATCGGCAACGCCGGGTGTTATCGGCACAATACCAATACTGCCGCCCACACTGTGGCTTTTGCCTTCCCATGTGAACGCCATATCCTCAAGTGCCACACGGAGCTTGTCCGCAATACCAGCTGCGGCATCCGCCGAAAGGTTACGCAGAATGATGCCGAACTCATCGCCGCCCAGGCGCGCAAGAACGTCACTTTCCCGCAGTGAATGGCGTGCTGTTGTAGCAACTTGCCGCAGCAGCTCATCACCTGCCAGGTGGCCGGATGTGTCGTTAACAACTTTGAACTGGTCCAGATCCAGAAAGCACAAGGCATGATTGGTGTGTTCAGTGTGTGCTTCATTCAGCACCGCTTCCAGATGACGCTCGAATGCCCGGCGGTTTACCAGCCCGGTCAGCACATCGTGATTCGCCTGGTAGCTCAATTCTTCTGACATGCGGTAGGATTCAGAAACATCTTCCAGCACAACAATATAATTGCTGGTGCGATCTTGGTGTGATTCGGCTTTAGACACAGTGAGCCTGGCCCAGAGCACGTCTCCGTTGGCGTTTTTCAGGCGCTGCTCAAAGGTATAGTTGGCCTCATCTTCAATCATGACCGCCTGTTGCTGTAACCGACCAGACTCCCAATCCTCGGGAAACAACAGGTCTTCATACCGCATCGAAAGTAACTCGGGCTTTGAGTAACCCAGAATCCTGCTGAGGGCTTCATTAACATCGAGCACATAGCCATCGCTCCGGAGCTGAGCTATGCCGACCGCCGCCTGTTCAAATATGGCGCGAAACTTCTGCGCCGAATGTCGCACCGAACGTGTCAGGCGGGCACTGAGTTGCCAGGCCACAAGGGCCAGAATCAACAGAAAAACTGTGCTTATAATCGATAGTACGCCCGCTGACCTTCTGGTCGCGCTGGCCATCGCTTCGCGAAAGCGCACCGCATATGTTTCCAGCTCGCCGTTTGTCTCCGCCAACTGTTGTCGAAGCAGCGCAATGTTTGCCCGGTCAGGCTGCGCCAAAGACCATTCCGCCTCCAGGGCATCACCAATTTTGCGAAGCTTAAGCAATCCGGGATCTGTCTTTCGCCATGCGTCCATGGCTTTCTGAAAATCATCAACATCCGATAGATTGCGCACCAACCAGATCATTCCGCCAACATCAGCCGGGTGATTCTTACCCGCAAGGAGACCTGTTTTAGCCGCGTCCCGATCAAATGGTTCAGTTTCCATGGCCAAACGCGCTTCGCGGTCAGCAAGCGGAACCGAAAGCCAGTCTCTGGCTTGTTTCAATTCCTGAGGGTTACCGGAACGGGCGTACCGGTCAAAATAGATCACAGCAGATAACTGGGATCTGGACCAGATACTTTCGCCACCCGCGTATGCCGTAATCGCAGCTTGGATCTGAACAATGGAAACGGCACAGATCATGGCAATCAAAACCAGGGAAAAAAGCCCTGCAACCATGCCGGCTATTTTTAGCCGCGGCGGCTGCCGAAACCAACCTTGTCTTTTAGGCATTGCTTTTCCCTGTGTGCGGCCCCCTCAAACGGACGATTCATTTGCCGGAGGCATCGCTTTATTCGAGGCGCCTAAGCAGTAGCATAGGCGAAACACTCAATACTGGCCGGAGTTGCCAACGCCCGAATAATGAAAGTACTACCGCACTGATTATCGGTATAGGCAGAACAACTTGCCAGTGCCAGCTAAAGGCGCCCTCAAACATCCGGAACTGTAACGCCCAGACCGCCGCTTCTGCCGCTGCCACCCCAAGAATGCCTGCAAAGCCACCAAGCAAGGCAAACTCCAGCATGGTGCTGCGCACCAACAGGCTCTGACGACCGCCAAGTGTGCGCAAAAGTGCCCCTTCCCGTTGCCGATCCTGAAGCGTAGCGCTGACTACCGCAGCCATCACCACCAGGGCTGCTGCCAGTATCAACACCAGAATCGCCTCTATGGCCTGGGTAACTTGCCGCACAATTTCCTGTATGCGTTCAATTATATTGTCGATTTCCAGCAGCGACACGGTTGGGAAACGCCGGGAAAACTCATTCAGCTCGCTTTTACGGTCTCTTGGCAGATGGAAGCTGGTTATCCAGGTGGCGGGCATATTGGTGAGAGCCCCGCCCGGAGGAAACGCCATATAGAAGTTCGGCTTCATGCTGTCCCACTGAACCGTGCGAATGCTGGTGACCGTTGCGTTGACCTTGTCGGAGCCAATGGTGAACGTGAGCTCATCACCCAGTGCCAAATCAAGCGCGGCCGCCAGATCTGCCTCCACGGAGACACCGTCGGTTTGGCCTTCCTCGAACCAACTGCCTTCCACAACAACGTTGTCTGCAGGCAGAGAGGGCATCCAGGTGAGGTTGAGTTCCCGGTTGAGGGCGCCTACCCGCTGATCTTTACTCACCACTTCTTTTACAGGTTGGCCGTTCAGTTCTGTAAACCGCCCTCGCACCATGGGGTATAGCTGATCCAGTGGCTGGCCACGCTCTTCCCAGTACGCAGCAACGTCATCCACTGCCTCCGGAGCAATGTTGATCAAAAAGTGATTCGGCGCATCGTCTGGCAGCTGAGCTTGCCAGTCGTCCAGCAAGGAGGTGCGCACCAGAATCAGTGTTGTTGCCAGCATGAGCGTCATGGCAAATACGGCAATTTGCGACAAGCTGGCACGGCGATGCCGGTACAACCCAACCAGCGCCAGGCGCCAGGCATGCCCACCACCTCGAACCTTTCTAAGGGTTGCCACAAGCACCCAACCCAGTACGCCCAAAGCGCCCAACAGCAAGGCAAGGCCTCCCAGAAGGGAAATCACCAAAGACACTTCACCCGCATACAGCCACACCAAACCAAACACGGCCACAATAGCTATCAGCATGTCAGGCAGTGCTTCGCGCCCTGTTTCGCCCGGCTGGCTGCGCAATACGCGCATGGCCGGCACGTTTCTGAGGCGCCTGATGGGCGGGTACGCAAAGGCAAACAGGGAAACGACCGCTGTTAACAGTGCCGGCGTGAGTGCGGCTGAATCCAGCTGAAACGGCACCGGCCTTTCCAATGCCTCACTGAGTAAACGGGTGAGTATCCAGAACAGCGGCAAGGCCACCAGAAGGCCGCCGACCATACCGGTCACCCCCCAGAGCCCAAGCCGCTTGAGGTAAAGCCGGCCGATTCCGGAACTGCCAAGGCCCAGAGTTTTGAGCAGTGCCACGGTGTCGCGTTGGGACAACGCGTACTGCCGGCTTGCCACTGCCACAGCGACAGCCGCCAGCAAGACTGCAAGGCTACCGCCTAGCAGCAGGAAGCTTTCAGCACGAGCCAGTGAGCGTGAGAAGGTTTCACCGTCGCGCACACCTTCCCACTCATGGCTGGGCTCGAGCTGCGGCTGTAGCCATTGATAATAGCGTTCCAGAGATGCTTCTTCGCCGGCAAACAGGTAAACGTACTTTACCCGGCTGCCTTCCTGCAGTACGCCGGTAGAATCCACGTCATCCACGTGCATCATCACCCGGGGTGCGAGTGCGGAGAGGCTGAACCCGCCGTCCGGCTCCCGCAGCACCAGGCCCGACACTGTCAGCTTGCGGCTACCGACTTCAAGGCTATCGCCAACCTGAATATCCAACAGCCTTAGAAGTCTTGGGTTGATCCATACTTCGCCCGGCGCCGGCCCGTTTTGCACTTGAACCCGCGAACCTTCTGACGGCCCCTGGATCTCAAGCTCGCCACGCAACGGGTACTCGTTGCTGACCGCTTTTACCGACACAAGCTGAAAGGCATCGCTACCAAACACCATGGTAGAGAACTCCACCATGCGACCGGTTTCGAGCCCACGCTCGATTGCTTCGTTTATCCAGGGCTCCGGAACCGGCCGGCCATTTTCGGCCTCCAGCTGCCTGTCCGCTGCCAAAAATGAGCTGGCAGAAGACACCAGAGTGCGTTGTAACTGGCTGGCGAACAGGGCAATAGTGGCTACAGTAGCTACGGCGATAATAAGCGCCGCAAGCACCACCCGCACATCTCTCTCTCGCCAGTCGCGGCGCACCGACATGAGTTTTTTTGCTGCAGCCATCAGTGTGCAAACTCCACCTGAGCAACTGGCTCAGTCAACTCGCCCGCTTCGATATGGAACTGCCGGGAGCAACGCGCAGCCAGCTGATCATCGTGTGTAACCATCACCAGCGTGGTGCCCTGCTCCTGATTCAGCGCCATCAGCAAGTCAGAAATTTCCTGGCCGGTGCGGTTATCCAGGTTGCCAGTAGGCTCATCGGCAAACAGGATGGCCGGGTCAGAGGCAAAGGCTCTGGCAATAGCCACCCGCTGCTGTTCACCGCCAGATAGCTGCCGAGGGGTATGGGTAAGCCGCTCACCGAGCCCAACCCGCTCAAGCAATTCACGGGCACGCTTTTCCGGCGCTTCCATGCCTGCCAACTCCAGTGGCAGCATGACATTTTCCAGTGCAGTCAGCGCGGGCAGCAATTGAAATGACTGAAATACAAACCCGACCCGGTGAGCACGCAATTGGGCCCGCTCATCTTCACTTAACCGGCTTATAATGGCGCCATCGAGCTCAACAGTGCCTTCGGTGGGTGTATCAAGGCCGGCAAGCAACCCAAGCAAGGTGGTTTTGCCAGAACCGGAGCGACCGACAATGGCTACGGATTCTCCCCGATTGATTTCAAGGCTGACCGCCTTCAATATCGTCAGCGTATCTGTTTCCAGGCTTACGCGATGGGTCAGGTTTTCAACGCGCAACATCGGGCGCTGGCTATCAGGATTTATAGTCTGCATTTTGTTTACGGAGCTCCCGGAACAAGCACGTTCATTTATCAAGGTATACGAGTTGTTTATGTATAAAGTGCTGCTGTATTCAAGATCGATCGCATTCATTGTGCTGGCATTTATTACCGTGCCCGTGATGGCCAGCCAGCAAACGTTGCTGATTGTGGGTGACAGCCTCAGCGCCGCCTACGGCGTGCCAACCGAAACCGCCTGGGTACAACTCTTGCGTGAGCGCTTGCAAAGCAATGGCCTTGGCAACTGGCGCGTGGTAAATGCCAGCATCAGCGGTGAAACCACCGATGGCGGTGTTCGGCGCCTGCCTGACTTGCTGGATAAGAATAGCCCCTCCGTGGTGATTATCGAACTGGGTGGTAACGATGGCCTGCGCGGCTTTCCACCCGATGTAATCAAATCCAACCTTGCAACCATGGTTGGGCATGTTCAGGACGCTGGCGCTCGCGCTATTCTGGTGGGAATACAAATACCCCCCAACTACGGCCAGCGCTACACACAAATGTTTGCTGACATCTTTCCAGCGCTGTCAGACAGCTACAACACCGCTCTGGTTCCCTTCTTTCTCGACAGAATCTACGATCAGGAAAATCTGATGCAGGGTGATGGCATTCATCCTACTGCCGAAGCCCAACCCATACTCCTTGAAAACGTATGGCCAGTCCTCAAGCCTTTGCTTCAATAAGATAAATCACACCACGCCCTGCAAAAATGCCAGGGCCCGGCGCTCAGACCAATAGATGCCACCCTGCCCATACTCCACGAAGCCCACATGGCCACCCCACCTGGGGGCGTCCATGCTCACGTGAGCACCAAGTACTGACGGCGACTCCGGAAAACATTCGCGGGACAAAAACGGATCATCCGCGGCATTAACCATTAGCGCCGGCACCCGGATGTCTTTCAGTTTACCCAACGCAGAACACTGCTCCCAATAATCCTCAGCGTTCTTGAATCCGTGCAGTGGCGCGGTATATCGATCATCAAATCCATGAAAACTCTGGATTGAGTCAAAATCTGACACATCAATAAGTTCGGGAAATTTTTGCGCCTTTTCATGCATCTTTACGCGAAGATCCTTTAAAAATCGTTGCATGTAGATCTTCCGACTCGGCAAGGCAAGCTTATCTGCACTGCCCGCCAAATCGCAGGGTACCGAATAAGCCACGGCACCACAGATTCTGCTGTCAACGCGCTCGCCCTGCTCGCCGAGATACAACAGCGTAAGGTTGCCACCCATGCTGAAACCGGACAGAAACACTGTTTGATAGCCTTGCGCCAAACCATGATCCACAACCCGGCGCAGATCTTCAGTGGCGCCGCTGTGATAAAACCTTGGCTGATGATTCATCACACCGCCGCAGGAGCGGAAATTCCAGGCCAGAACATCCCAGCCTTCGGCCATCAGCGCCCTGGCCAGCCCTTTCACATAGGGTCTCCGGCTATTTCCTTCCAGCCCATGGGAAATGACCGCCAAGCGGCTGCTGCCCTGGCGATACCAATCCAGATGCAGCTCATCTTTGTCGTCCGTAGGGAGCACTTCTCCCACCGGCTCCTGCAGGTTTACCTTGCGAAACAACGCGGGCCATACCGATTGAACATGGCCACTGCGAAACCAGGGTGGAGGGCGATATTGATGAGCCATACTGCGGTACAAATTTTGACCTTTTATATCAGGGGGTTGACCGGCTAATTCAAAGCGACTACTATGCCGCCCGACTTGATGCTGTTCCCCGATAGCTCAGTTGGTAGAGCAACGGACTGTTAATCCGTTTGTCGCTGGTTCGAGCCCAGCTCGGGGAGCCACTTATTCCTAAATGCCGCTACTTCATACGAAGCAGCGGCATTTTTCGTTCCGGGCTGTTAAAAACCGCTAGAACACCTGCTTGCGCTGCATAAACTCGGTCAAAACTCTATACAGCGTAAAGCCATCCTCAGTACCGATCAGCTCACGAATCGAGTGCATGCCAAACTGCGGCACACCAATATCCAGCGTTGTCACACCCAGGTTTGCCGCCGTCAACGGCCCAATGGTGCTGCCACAGCCCATATCACTGCGCACCACAAAGCTTTGGTGGGGCAAATCAAGCTCATCACTAATATGCCGGTAAACCGCA
Source organism: Marinobacter sediminicola (assembly GCF_031157525.1). Taxonomy (GTDB): domain Bacteria; phylum Pseudomonadota; class Gammaproteobacteria; order Pseudomonadales; family Oleiphilaceae; genus Marinobacter; species Marinobacter sediminicola. Next base: position 71,172 of record NZ_JAVIXR010000004.1, on the reverse strand, counting down.
GCAGAGCGACTGTTGGTTGCGTAACGCTGATTGTGGTTGATCTTGATAACCGGGCCCTTGTTCAGAATAGGGCCATGGTTTTCATCGTGCTTGTCGATGTAGTTGGGGTGCACGCCGTGGGCGTTGTCGGCTGATATCATCATGGAGCGTGCAATGGCTTTTGCCTTGCCGGCGCCACACCAGCGGTCAAGAACCGCCGTCAGGAATGGCCCCTGGGCGCCTTCGGAAGATACGCTACCCACTTCTTCGTGGTCGTTACACACCAGCAGCGCCGCTTCGTCACCTGAGGTATTCAGCAAAGCTTGCAGGCCGATGTAGCAACTCAACAGGTTATCCAGCCGTGCAGATGCAATAAATTCGTCACGCAAGCCGACAAAGTTCGCCTCTTGGGCATCGTAAAAGCCCAGCTCATAACCAAGCACCTTGCGTACTTTCACGCCGGATTCACTGGTAATTTGCTGGCCCAAAAGCTCGTGAAAACTGGTGGCATCGTCTTCAGCCACTTGCATCAACACAGGCGGAAGATCGGTCTGGGGGTTTACTGTGCGCTTGGTATTGGCTTCTCTGTCCAGATGGATCGCGAGGCTGGGGATAAACGCCATCGGCTTATGGAAGTCCACCAGCGTGTCTGTGACCTTGCCATGGCCATCAAGAAACGTCACCCTACCGGCCAATGAAAGATCCCGGTCAAACCAGGGGTTCATAAGAACGCCGCCGTACACCTCTACGCCCAGCTGAAAATACCCTTTTCGGCGCAGCTCGGGGTTGGGCTTAACTTTCAGGCACGGGCTGTCGGTATGGGCACCCACCATGCGGATACCGGATGCCACGGCATCGCTTGCTCCGGTGCGAAACGCAACGATAGACGACCCATTGCGGATAACGTAGTAGCTGGATTTCTGATCAAGAGACCAATCTTCTTTTTCATCCAACTCTTTAAAACCGGCTGCATCCAGCCTTTTTTTCATGGTTGCCACAGCATGCCAGGGCGTGGGCGATGCGTTCAAAAACTTCAGTAAATCTTTGTTGAATTCAGCTTGTTCCATGGTGTCCCTGATAGAATGATATGGATTGCTACAGTATGGCATGAAGCCTTAATACCTCATACCTGACCAACAGACATTAATCGCCTTCTTTAAAATCTTGAACTCACTGTACGCCACCCACTAAACGGAGCCTGCCATGTCGACACCAAGATTTCTCGATATCGAGTACTGCCAGACCGAAGATGCCCTGTTTCCAATTGCTATGGCCTGGTCACTGGAAGACGGCCAAATGAAAACGGTGGTTATTGCTCCGGTGGATGAATGGCTACCGGAAGACGGCGATCTGGGCGACATCGATCTGAACTACCTGGCCGAACAGGGCGTGCCTTTGATCGAGATTGTTCATGAACTGCATCAGGACCTGCCTGATCAAACCGTATACGTAGACGGGCTGGATCCGGACGAAATCCTGATTGATTTGATTTTTACCGCCATGGAGCAAGATGCACCTTTCGAGATCGCTCCCATCACAGACCTGATCACCAGCATGGATAGCAACGCCCTGGAAGATCGCCGGCGTCAGTTGCTGTTTGATGAAAGTCTTGAGCCCCAACTGCCGGAAAATGGCGTTTACGCTCTATTGTTGATGGCTCAGGAACATGGCCTGTTCGAGGAAGACTAAACTGTGACATGGGTCGACGTAACAATCGGTTACACAAGGCAAACTCAGACCGTAACCGCTCACGTCAGGAAACCCGATAATAATGAAAAAGGTTGTTCGATCGCACCTGATCCTCGCACTGCTGCCAGCTTGCCTGCTTCACTCTCAAGCTTCCCTGGCGCAGGAAAAGCCACGGGAGGATAAGCACTATGTGGGTTTGATAACCACAGCGTTTAACTACCGCACCATAGGTGAAGTCTCGAAAGAGCAGGCTACTGGTAGTGGCGCGGCACTGATTATGGGCACCCATATCACAGATCTGTTTCATGCAGAGCTACGTGCAGGCGGAGGATACAGGGATGCCAAAGTAGGCGATAGCGGCCTGACCCTTGCCGTTGACTACTTTGCCAGCTGGTATATGGGGTTGCACTACCCTGTTACAGACTATGCCAACGTCTACGCACAGGCCGGATTTTCCTTTATCCACGGCACCGCTGAAATCAACGATGAAAATGGGCCGGTACGATCCGAATTCCAGGATATGGAAGGCGACTTTCCAGACAGCAGCTTCGGTGTAAGCTGGGTATTCGGGATGGACTTCGAAGTGTTTGACGACACTTACCTCGTATTAGAGGGCGGTAAATTCTTCAAGGATACTGGTACTGACGCTAACACCTTTCAGTTTTCTACCGGCCTGAAATACGAGTTTTAAACACCTTCTCAAAATTCAGATGGAATGTTACAGACTTTTCCGGATGTGCCAGCACCGGTGAATTCGAGCATTCCTCTGGAAGTCCTTATCCAGAGTGCTTGCACTTACCTCTTCAACCTCAAACTCTGCGGCCAACTCATCATCAAGCTTGAAGCGCCGGAAGTTATTGGAAAAAATCAGCAAGCCGTCCGTACTTAACCTTGCCATGGCCTGGCGGATCAGCCTGCCGTGATCCTTCTGAACATCCAATACACCTGCCATACGGGCAGAGTTGGAAAAGGTTGGCGGGTCCATAAAGATCAGATCGTAAACCTGATCAGGTTTGGGCTTTGCAGCCAACCAAGCCAGACAATCCGTCTGCTCTACCTTATGCTTCCGTGGATCTGCCGCGTTCAACCTGAGGTTGTCCTGAGCCCAGCCAACATAGGTGTTAGACAAGTCGAGGCTCAGGGAGCGGCTGGCGCCTCCAGCAACCGCATGAACAGTCGCGGCACCGGTGTAACAGAACAGGTTCAGGAACCGCTTGCCCTGAGCATTTTGCTGAATCCAGTGGCGCACAGGCCGGTGATCCAGGAATAGCCCGGTATCGAGATAATCCTTAAGGTTCACCTTGAGGGTGACACCGTGCTCCTTCACATGAAAGAACTCGCCGCTGGCATCCTGCTTTTCATACTGGTTAACGCCAGCCTGACGCTGCCGCTGTTTGCACACCATCTGATCCCGCTCAATGCCCAAGGCTTCCGGAATAACCGCCAGTGCTTCGGCCAGGCGATCCCGTGCGGAGCGCTCATCAATGGTTTTGGGGGCAACGTATTCCTGCACATGCACCCTGCCCTCATACATATCGATCGCCAGCGCGTACTCTGGCATATCCGCATCGTACAGGCGGTAACAGCTTATATTTTGCTTGCGCGCCCACTGACCGATAGTCTTCATATTTTTCTTCAGACGATTTCGCAGCATGGCTGCTCGCTCTTCATTCGCAATGCGGGGCAGGACTTCACCCGGGAGTCCAGGCTCGCGAGGCGTGCGCACACTCGCCTCATCAATGGTGAACAGAAGCAGTTGTGCTGGTAGCTTGCCGTTAAACAACTTGTATTGTTTGAAACTGCGCAAGCCGATGGACTTGCCGAATTCCGGAGCCCCCGTAAACACACCCAGGCGCCATCCTGACGCGGCCTCTTTGACAGCATCGCCAAGTGATTCGTATAGGCCTGCCAAAGCCTGCCTGTCGCTCAGGCGTTCGCCGTAGGGAGGGTTTACCAGAACCAGCCCGGCTTCTGCCCTGTCATCACCCAATGATAGCTCTTCAATCGATTGCACCTGGAACTCAACCAAGCCTTCAAGCCCTGCTCGCTGAGCATTATTGCGCGCTGTGGAAATGACCCGGCTATCCTGATCAAATCCCAAAAACTTCGGTACTCTGCCCTGCTTGCCTTCGTATGCTCGCTTCTCAGCCTCTTGCCTTAAAGACAGCCAGGTTTCAGGTTGGTGGCCCAACCATTTTTCGAAACCGAATCGCTCCTGACGACGGCCTGGCGCTATGTCCAATGCCATCAGCGCCGCTTCAATTACGAGCGTGCCTGAACCACACATCGGATCAACAAAATCACCACCCGCCGCTGCAATTTCAGGCCAGCCCGCTCGCAATAGCAACGCAGCTGCAAGGTTTTCCTTCAAAGGCGCAAGACCTTGCTCTGTTCGGTAGCCGCGCTGATGCAGACTGTGTCCACTGATGTCGATACCCAGAGCCAGTCGACCACGATGCAACCGTGCAGATACGGTGACATCCGGTGTTTTGGCTTCAACCGCCGGACGCTTTCCGCCGCTCATCGTGAACCGGTCTACAATTCCGTCTTTTACCCGCTGAGCACCAAACTGGGTGTTACGGATTTCCTCGTTTTCACCAATGAAGTTGACTCGGAAACTGCCATCGACAGGAATGTGCTGCTGCCAGTCAATGTGAACAACGCCATCGTAAAGCTCATCGGCGCTGGTAGCCGCTACTTCGTCAATATGGAGAACCACCCGGTTCGCCAAACGCGACCACAGGCAGGCCCGGTATCCAGCCTCAAGCGAGCCCTCTACCCATGCGCCAGCCGGTGCGTTTTTCACCAGCCCGAGACCCAAGGTGCCGAGCTCGTCCGCCAGAAGGTACTCAACACCCTTTGGGCAACTTACAAAAAATACAGGTTTGGACAAGTTCAACTCCAGGCTCTTTAGGCAATTCTCGCTAAGTCACGGGAATTGCAGCGTTCATAGGTTTCAGGTCATCGCTTATTCAGTTTAGACCAAAAAAAGCGATCCGTTAGATCAAAATGATAGTGTACTTCTGCTCGAACTTCGGCTTACCTTGTAGGTGACGCGTCGTTCGGAAAGGGGTAACTCCCTTTCGTTAACAGGATCCTGACTGCTCTGGCTGGAGCTGGCAATAGTGGGTTATCCCGGAGTGGATTCCACATGTCACAGCCACTGCAGAAGTGTACACGCTTGTTCTGTTAATCCATTAGTGAGGAACGGCATGAAAAGACAGAAAAGAGATATGTACGCTCGTGCATTCAAGCGGGGTTACCTCGCTGGCGTATCCGGAAAGTCCAAAGACAGCTGTCCGCTCGACCAGGCAGAAGTTCGCCAGGAATGGCTGAACGGGTGGCGAGAAGGCCGCACAGATCAATGGGATGGCATGACCGGCGTCTCTGGTATCCATAAAATGGCAAACGTCACCACCGCGTGATATTTGCTAAACCCCGACTTCTTAATCTGATCTTTTGTCACACAATTTGACGCAGTATTCAGCACAACCAATACGGGGCCTCCCGCCCCGTCTCATGCGCTGATGAGCGCAACGGGGTTAACTCCCCGTGAGGGCCCGCATTGCGGGCCCTTCCTTTACCGGAGCTTCCGAATCGCCTCGACGGTTTCACCAATCAGTTCGGGCCCCCGGTATATAAAGCCAGTATATAGCTGAACCAGTTTGGCACCGGCACGGATTTTTTCAGCCGCACTCTCGCCATCGGTAATACCGCCCACACCGATAATCGGCAGTTCATCACCAAGCTCTGCATACAGCCCTTTGATTACCCTTAAGGACGCTTCTCTAACCGGTGCACCACTAAGCCCTCCGGCTTCTGCCCCATAAACGTGGCCGGCAACGGCATCGCGGCTTATGGTGGTGTTTGTGGCGATAACTCCATCCAAGCCAGCCTCTTTCAGAGCTGACGCAACAAACCTTATACCTTCGTCATCCATGTCCGGTGCAATTTTAACGGCAATCGGCACGTAACGACCGAGCTGGCTCTGGCACTTCAGCTGTTCATCCTTGATGGCGTGGAGTAGGCCTTTCAGTGAATCACCAAACTGAAGATCCCGTAAACCCGGCGTGTTCGGTGATGACACGTTTACAGTGATGTAGTCTGCCCGGCTATAAACAGCTGCAATGCCCTTACGGTAATCCGACTCGGACTCTTCGTTTGGCGTATCTTTGTTTTTACCAACATTAATGCCGAGAATGCCTCGGTAGCTGCGCTTGTCTACTCGCTCCAGCATGTGGGCCAAGCCTTCGTTATTGAACCCCATGCGGTTAATGATGGCCTGGTGCTCTGGCAAGCGGAACATGCGGGGTTTCGGGTTACCGGGCTGGGCCAGCGGTGTAACGGTTCCAACTTCAATAAACCCAAAGCCGAGGGCGCCCAGAGCGTCCAGATGATCTGCATTTTTATCCAGCCCTGCTGCAAGCCCCACCGGGTTGGGGAAATCAAGCCCCATCACGTTGACTGGCAGTGCCTCTGCTTTCGGTGAAAAAGCACCCAGCAGACGCAGGCGATGCGCCAGATCCAAGCTGTTTAATGCAACAGCATGTGCCTGTTCGGGTGATAACCGGAAAAGCAGATTGCGGATAACGCCGTACATCTGAAAACTCCTCAAGAAAACGTGCTCGCGAGTATACCGGAAGTTTTCCACAGCGGCCCGGTAACATAAAACAACAGTGCTAAACATCTGTATACTTAGGCCCTTGGGAGCTTTTCCACGGAATCTGTGGATAACCCTGTTGAAAATCACGGAGCATCCTTGCCTAACCCTTGCAATCTGCGCCCATCTACAGATTGATCATTTTTTGACCAGTTTATTTTTCGTTTATTTTCAACATGTTATTTAATTTTCACTTAAAATAGAAAAGATTCTGAACAAACTGTCATTCAAAGCCACTACTGCTATGATGTGTATAAATCAAGCAGGAATGCAGAAATTTTCGGAGCTTTTTTCAATGCAGCAACCCGTTTCACCAGCCCAACGCAATCGCGACAACCTGGCGGTGGAAATGAAAGCAGCCTCCCGGGTTACGATTATAGGAATGATCCTTGACGCCTTCCTTGGAGTCATCAAAGTCATCGGCGGCACGCTTTTTCACTCCCAAGCTCTTCTGGTTGACGGAATTCACTCCTTTACGGATGTAGCATCCGATGTTGTTGTGCTGGGCGTAATGAAAGTCTCCCGCCAGGAACCGGATGATTGTCATCCATACGGACATCAGCGCATCGAGACCTTTGGCACCCTGGTACTTGGTAGTATCCTGATCGCTGTGGGTGCAGCCCTTGCCTGGGAAAACACCCTCAGGCTGATTGAAGGCGATGTTGACCACATTCCCGAATGGCCAGTGCTGGTCGCCGCAGCCATTTCGGTTGTGGGAAAGGAGTGGATTTTCCGCTACACCAAGCACGTCGGCCTGGCCATCCGCTCAGATTTAATTATCGCCAATGCCTGGCACAGCCGCACCGATGCCCTCTCTTCCCTGGTGGTTCTGGTTTCAACGGCGGGCGCCATGCTTGGATTTGTATGGCTGGATATGCTCGCAGCCGTAGCGATTGCGGTGATCATTATCCACATTGGCTGGAAGTTTACCTGGGACAGCGTTCAGGAGCTTGTAGACACCGGGTTATCACCCGATGATACCGAAATGCTGAAAACCATAGCGCGGGGAACTGACGGCGTTTTAAACGTGCACGAACTTCGCAGCCGGCGTATGGGGCAGGATATTCTTCTGGATATCCACCTGGTCGTGCGCCCGGAAATCAGTGTGTCAGAAGGGCATCAGATAGGTATGCAAGTGGTCGCCGGAATGCGCAATGCTCTGGACAACATTCTCGACATCAACTTCCACATTGACGCCGAAAATGATGAGGACCACGAGTTTGCAACCACCAAACAGCTACCCTCGCGTGCAGAGGTTACAAGCATCATTGCGGAACACCTGGGTGAAATCCCCCAGCGTAGCCGGCTAAGACTTCATTACTTGAGAAACAAATTGCATCTGGAGATTTTTCTCGACGAGCAGGACGCGGAGGCGGTGTTCACACCCGAAAACGTCCGGCAGCATCTGGAAGCATACCCATGGTTTGGCAGTGTAAGAATCTGGGTAGCCGGCCTGTAAGCCGGCCACCCGGCATCCGTAACTCAGAAGGTGTTAACGGCGGCGATTCTCTTCCATTCGGGAAAGGAATTCCTGCATGATCAGCGTGTAAAGTTCGCCGCCGAGAAACAGATCTTCAACACCCGCATCAATACTCGGGTTATCGTTTACTTCAATGACGGCAACCCGGTTGCCAGACTGTTTGATATCCACGCCATAGAGCCCGTTACCGATCAGTCGCGTGGAGTTCAGTGCGGCCTGGATAACATTTCTCGGCACCTCATAAGTGGGCATGGTTTCGAACCCGCCGCTCTCACTTGCTGACTCGCCGTGTTGATAGATCTGCCAGTGGCCTTTCACCATCATGTATTTGCACGCGTAGATTGCCCGGCCACCCAGCACGCCGATACGCCAGTCGTAATCGGTATACAGGTACTCTTGCGCCAATACCAACGCTGACTGCCGGAACAGATCTTTCAGCCCTGCTCTGAGGGATGCCTCATCTTCAGCCTTGGTCACACCTCGAGAGAATGCACCATCCGGTATTTTAATAACCGCCGGAAAACCCAACTCCTGAATCACCTGTTCCACAGCATCTTTCTGGTCTTTTGAAAGAATCAGCGTTTTGGGCGTAGGTATCTTGTTGTTTTTCAGCAGGTCCGCCAAAAAGACCTTGTTCGTGCATTTAAGGATCGATGCAGGATCGTCAATCACCACCATGCCTTCAGCTTCGGCCTTACGAGCAAAGCGATAGGTGTGGTGGTCGATGGCTGTGGTTTCACGGATGAACAGGCCGTCGTACTCAGGCAAACGCATGTAATCCCGGCGCGTAATCTGCTCCACGTTAATTCCCAGCTTGCGCCCGGCTTTTTCAAAGCGTTTCAATGCCACCGCATCGCTGGGCGGCATTTCTTCATCCGGATTCACCAGAATCGCAAGGTCATAGCGGTACCGGCGGCGGGTTCTCGGCTTGCGCCAAACCATGCTGCTGAAGCGGTCCAATGCAGCAGCAAAAACATCCTGGTCAGCCTCGTTCAGATCTGCAGGCGCCGCGGGCTTCATGGATTCAATCTGCCAGTTTTTCCGGCGCCGGAACACGATTTCAAGAATCGGGCAAGGAAACCGCTCAAACAAGACCCGCGCCACCGGTTTAAGATCCGGATGCTCGGTTTGCCCGAAGTAGGTGCGAACCCGAACCTCGTGGGTGGCGTTGCGCTCATCGCTGGCCGGATCAATGGCCGAGCCAGCCGCTTCCAGCCAATTGACAACACTCGCGTCGAGCTCTTCCAATTCAAGAGAGAACAGCCCTTTCCGGCTCAAATCGTTCAGCGTCATCACAGACGGAACGACATGGTGTCCACGGGCTTCTGCCAGCAAGGAGCAGTAGTAACCACGGCTGAGGTATTTCGCACTTTGACACAAGTTGATAACACGCACGCGACTGGTCGCCGGCGCAGAGAATTGCAGGTACTGATCGAACGTCAGTACATCCTCACTGGGGTAATACGGAGCCCAGTCCTTGGTGCGGTCTACAACGATAAGCAAACGAGACATTAAAGGCGCTCCTCCCCGGAGATAATTGCCTGGATAACACGCCGCAACAATACGCCGCTGCGGGTGCTGGAACAATCCACTGATAATGAGTGCTTTTACTCATAATAAGCGTATTTTCCAATTCGTTACTCTCAATCATAATAGCTGCATAAGGGAAGCCTACCAGCATGCCCCATGCCTATATTCGCAAGGCCGCTTTAACCATGTCCGATTTGCAACTCCGGCAAGCCACAAGTGATGATCTGAATGCGCTTCTCCAGCTTGAGCATCGCTGCTTTACGGAAGACAGGCTATCCCGTCGAAGCTTTCGGCGTTTTCTGGACATGCCCCGGGACAGGCTGATTGTTGCGGAGACAGTGAATGAGGGCGTAAGCGAGCTCCAGGGCTATTGCCTGGTGCTGATGAGTGCAGCAACCCGAATGGCGCGCATCTACTCTATTGCGGTGCTGCCTGCGGCGCGCGGCCGTGGTGTTGGTGAAAAGCTGGTGAAGTTGGCAGAGCGCGAGGCAGCAGAGGCCGGCCGCATTCTCATGCGCCTGGAAGTTCGGGAAGATAACAGCGGCGCCATTGCCCTGTACAAGCGCCTGGGCTATCGGCAGTTTGGTACCTATCGGGACTATTACGAAGATCAGGGCACGGCCCTGCGCTTTGAACGCCGCATTCTGTTTTATGAGCCCACGCAGGAATTCCTGCCCGTACCCTACTACCCTCAAACCACCGACTTTTCCTGCGGCCCAGCAGCATTGATTATGGCTATGGCCGCGCTTGATGAGGAGCAGTCGCTCACCACTCTGGAAGAGCTCAGAATCTGGCGTGAAGCGACTACAATCTTCATGCTCGCCGGCCATGGTGGCTGCGGCCCACACGGTCTTGCGCTATCGGCATGGAAGCGTGGTTTTGAAGCCAGTGTCTGGATCAGCACAGAAGGCCCCCTATTCCGGGACACAGTTCGCAACGACGATAAAAAGCGGGTTCTGGAACTGGTCCATGAAGGGTTTTTGCATGATATCGGGCAAACAGACATCGAGCTACACCACGACCCGCTGACGCTGGACGCCATGGAGCAGGCTCTGCTCAACGGCCAGATACCAGTGATACTGATTAGCACCTGGCAACTAAACCGCAGCCGCGTGCCTCATTGGGTTACGGTATGCGCCATAGATGATCAGTTCGTCTATCTGCACGATCCGGAAATAGACGCCGACGATGGCGAAACCGTGGCAGACAAGCAATATTTACCGGTGGATAAGCGGGTATTCAGCCAAATTTCGCGATACGGCAGCGTTCAGCCACTCAGGGCCGCTGTTATTGTTGGCCCCAAGCGCTGATATGGTATCTGAACCGGTTTATCCGGTTCGCAGAGCGGCCTCTTTAAGGCCGGATATTTCATCCCGCAGGCGGGCGGCTGCCTCAAAGTCCAGCTCTGCTGCTGCCTTGTACATCTCATCCTCGAGGCGCGTTACTTCTTTGAGCAAATCCTGTGGCGAACGGCTGCCAACCCGTGTGCGATACTGCTCAGCCTCTTCTGCAGCCTTCTCCCCTGGCCGTTCGGCTTTTCGTCGGCCGCGGCCACCACCACCGGCACCTTCCATGATGTCCGCCACCTTCTTATTAAGCCCCTGAGGAGTGATACCGTGCGCCTCATTGTGCTCTTGCTGTTTGGCGCGCCGGCGATCTGTTTCATCAATGGCCCGCTGCATGGAACCGGTAATGCGGTCGCCGTACAGAATTGCTTTCCCGTTGAGGTTCCTGGCGGCGCGGCCAATCGTCTGAATCAGCGCGCGCTCGGAGCGCAGGAAGCCTTCCTTATCCGCATCCAGAATAGTCACGAGCGACACTTCCGGCATATCCAGACCTTCACGCAGCAAGTTGATGCCCACAAGCACATCAAATTCGCCCCGGCGCAAATCGCGAATAATCTCTACACGCTCAACCGTGTCTATGTCCGAGTGCAAGTAGCGCACGCGAACATCGTGCTCCATCAGGAAGTCCGTAAGATCCTCCGCCATTCGCTTGGTAAGCGTTGTTACCAGAACTCGCTCTTCCACCTTCACTCGGGCACGGATTTCCGAAAGCAGATCGTCCACCTGTGTCGACGCCGGGCGCACTTCAATCACCGGATCCAACAAACCAGTGGGCCTGACAACCTGCTCTACCACCTGCCCCGCATGTTCGGCTTCGTAATTGCCGGGTGTGGCTGACACAAAGATCATCTGGGGCGCAATGCGCTCCCATTCGTCAAACCGCATGGGTCGGTTATCTAACGCAGACGGCAAGCGGAAACCATACTCCACCAGAGTTTCTTTCCGGGAGCGGTCGCCTTTGTACATGGCACCAATTTGCGGAATGGTCACGTGGGATTCATCAACAACCAGCAGCGCATTCGGCGGCAGGTAATCAAACAGTGTTGGAGGGGCTTCGCCGGGTTCCCTGCCTGAAAGATAGCGGGAATAGTTCTCGATGCCGTTGCAATAGCCCAGCTCGTTCATCATCTCCATATCGTAGCGGGTTCGCTCTTCCAGCCGCTGGGCTTCCACAAGGCGGTTGTTGTCCCGGAGCTGCTGCAGGCGCTCGTCCAGCTCAACCTTGATTCGCTCCGCGGCGTCCAGAATCGTCTGCCGCGGCGTGACATAGTGCGACTTGGGATAGATCGTAACCCTGGGAACCCGTCGGAGCACTTCGCCGGTAAGCGGGTCGAAATAACTGAGGTTTTCCACCTCTTCATCAAACAACTCGATGCGCACCGCTTCCTTTTCCGATTCCGCCGGAAACACATCGATAACATCACCCCGCACCCGGTAATTGGCCCGGTGGAATTCGATGTCGTTGCGGGTGTACTGCAACTCAGCCAGCCTGCGCAGAATATGCCGCTGGTCTATCTTGTCGCCCCTATCCAGGTGCAACATCATTTTCAGGTAGGACTTTGGATCACCCAAGCCATAGATTGCAGACACCGTTGCCACAATAATCGCATCGGGGCGCTCAAGCAGTGCTTTGGTGGCAGACAGCCGCATCTGCTCTATGTGCTCGTTAATAGAAGCGTCTTTCTCTATAAATGTATCCGATGAGGGAACGTAGGCCTCAGGCTGGTAGTAATCGTAGTAGGACACGAAGTATTCCACGGCATTGTCGGGAAAAAATTCGCGAAATTCGCCATAGAGCTGCGCAGCCAGGGTTTTGTTGTGGGCCATTACAATGGTCGGACGCTGTACCGATTCGATCACCTTGGCTACGGTAAACGTCTTGCCCGAGCCGGTAACGCCCAATAACGTCTGGCTTGCCAATCCCGAATGAATGCCGTCAATCAGGCCTTCTATGGCCTTTGGCTGGTCACCTGCGGGCTCAAATGGCGAGTCAACAATGAAGACGCCCTCTTTACCTGAAATGCTGGAATCACTACTGGCCATAATCGGCACACAACCTCCGCTTACACAACCTACGAACCCTAGCCAGGTCTTATGGTTGCAAGACTTGGCCCGAGAGAGAAATTTATTGTTACGCCAGCTTCATGGTACCATCAACGCGATCGACGGCTGGGCGAAAATCAGCCGCCATAAGGCAAGGATTCAGACACCCCGCCGGTCACGGACCTATCAGATGCAGCTTTAAGGAGCGCAAGTTTGGACCTTCAACTTTCCAGCCGAGTACAGGCAATCAAGCCATCCCCCACCCTCGCAGTCACCAATAAAGCTGCCGAATTGCGCGCAGCTGGCCAGGATATTATCGGCCTTGGTGCAGGCGAACCGGATTTCGATACCCCGGAGCACATCAAGCAAGCAGCCATTGAGGCCATCAAAAGCGGCCAGACCAAGTACACAGCTGTTGATGGTACGCCAGCCGTAAAGAAAGCAATCATTGCGAAATTCAAACGGGATAACGGCCTGGAATACGAAGCCAACCAGATACTCGTCTCAAGTGGTGGCAAACAGAGCTTTTTCAACCTTGCATTGGCAACTCTGAATGCGGGCGACGAGGCCATTATCCCTGCGCCTTACTGGGTATCCTACCCGGATATGGTTCTGGTTGCTGAAGGCAAGCCGGTTATCATCGAAACCGGTGCCGAAACCCGCTTCAAGATCACTCCGGAACAACTGGAAAGCGCGATTACCGAGCGCACACGTTTGTTCGTGATCAACAGCCCTTCCAACCCCAGCGGTATGGCTTACACCATGGAAGAGCTGAAGGCGATTGCCAAGGTGCTGAAGAAGCACCCGAACATCATGATTGCCACAGATGATATGTACGAGCCGATCCTCTGGACAGGTCAGCCGTTCTGCAACATTCTCAACGCTTGCCCAGAGCTTTACGAGCGCACCTTTGTACTCAATGGTGTATCCAAAGCTTACTCAATGACGGGCTGGCGTATCGGTTACGCGGCTGGCCCCGCGAAAATCATTGGGGCCATGAAGAAGATTCAGTCTCAAAGCACCTCTAACCCCTGCTCCATCTCCCAGGCCGCTGCTACTGCCGCTCTGGATGGAGATCAGGCCTGCGTAGGTGAAATGGTCAAGGCTTTCAAAGAGCGCCACGACTGGCTGGTAGACGCCTTGAACAAGCTGCCAGGTGTTGAATGCCTGAAAGGCGACGGCACCTTCTACGTGTTCCCGAGCTTCCAGGCAGCAATTGATGCCACCCCGGATGTCAGCAACGATGTGGAGTTCGCAGAGAAGCTATTGAGCGAAGCGGGCGTTGCGCTGGTTCCAGGTTCTGCGTTCGGTTGCCCTGGCCATATGCGCCTGAGTTTTGCGACGAGCATGGATAATCTGGAAAAGGCCATTGAGCGTTTGCAGAAGGCTTTGAGCTAAAAACTTCGGTAAGGGGTTGACGAGGCCGTGGTGTAATCTTAATATACGCGCCTCGTCACATGATGACGTTCCCCGATAGCTCAGTTGGTAGAGCAACGGACTGTTAATCCGTTTGTCGCTGGTTCGAGCCCAGCTCGGGGAGCCACTATTTAAAAACCCGCTAATTCTTTGAGTTAGCGGGTTTTTTCGTTTTACACCCTAAAGACCCATCACTTCAGCATAAATAGCCTCCAACGCTGCCAGAGGATCCATAGCCTGTGTAATCGGACGACCTATAACAAGGTAGTCGGAACCGGCTTTGAGGGCATCACTGGGGGTCATGATGCGCTGCTGGTCGCCTTTATCGGCAGTTAAGGGCCGAATGCCCGGGGTGATCAACTTGAAGTCTATGCCCTGCTCTGTTTTGAGCTTAGGGGCCTCCTGCGCGGAGCAGACTACTCCATCCAGGCCGCAGTTTCGGGTCAGCGTCGCCAACCGGGACACCTGTACTTCGGGGGAGTCAGTTATACCGATTCCGGCGAGGTCTTCCGCACCCATGCTGGTGAGTACCGTAACCGCGATCAACAGTGGTTTATCTTTACCAAAGGTCTCCAGCCGCTCGCGGCAAGCCAGCATCATCTTCTCGCCGCCAGATGCATGCACATTCACCATCCACACACCCAGATCTGCCGCGGCAGCCACAGCCGATGAAGCAGTGTTGGGAATATCGTGGAATTTCAGATCCAGAAACACATCAAAACCGCGCTTCTGCAAGCTTTCAACCAGTTGAGGCCCGGATCGGGTAAAAAGCTCTTTGCCAACCTTCAGGCGGCATTTTTTCGGGTCCAGCTTATCTGCCAGTTCCAGTGCCGGGTTTGCAGAGGGGAAGTCCAGAGCAACGATGATATTGGGGTCGTTCGAAGTTTGCACGTTGGTATGTCCTGCGGGGTTTTGATAAAGAATGTTGGTAAATATTAATAACTGAAAACAAGGACAAAACTATTCAGCCTCAACGCCTTGTATTGGGCGAACCGTTTCCCATTGTTTACAGCTAGGGCACAACCAGTGCAGCTGCTGACCGGAGAAGCCGCAACTTACACAGCGGTAAACCGGCCTGTTGGCAAGAATCATAAGACCGATGCGGCTAACGAGGCGCCCTTCGTCAGTGGTTATACCCTTTTCATAGCCTGCCATTTCAACAAGCCGTAACAGGCCTCTCATACTGGGGCGGGTTTCCAGCTCAAGACGCAACAACTCTATAGCCGCGGGGCGGCCTGAAACTCGCTCAACCGACTCTACCAGAGCCAATAGTAAGCTGGTACTCGGGTAGGTCTCGTATAACTTACGTAGTTTTTTGGCCAGCCTGCCAATATCTCCGTGCTCGTGCTCAAGCTTCATGAGGCGGTCAATGGCTTCCGGCCCAAAATTCGGGTTCTGGTCAAATACTTTCAGTCCCTGGTTACCCGCGTCCCGATAGCTGCCCTGTCTGACCAGTATTTTCATCAGAATCAATGTGGCGCGAACACAAGAGTGGTCGTAATCCAGCGCCTCTTTGGCAAGCTTCTGAGCGTTCCAACGGTCATCCTGCACAAGGGCCTTTTCCGCCAACTCACAAGTAAGATAAGCCAGATCCTTAAACATGGCAGGGTCTGCATCATTTTTGGTCAGGGTTCGGGCGACATCTGCAGCCTTGCCCCATTCCTTCTCTTGTTGATAAAGCTCGATGAGTTGCTGCGCCGCTTTTCGACCGTACTCGCGATCCCCCATCAACTGCTGCAGTAGCGCTTCAGCGCGGTCCAACAAGCCTGCATTGAGGAAGTCCATTGCGAGCTCTAGCGTTACCTGAGGGGAAAACCGAGGAGGCAGCTCAGGCCTTGCAAGCAAATTCTGGTGCACGAGAATGGCCCGGTCCGTTTCGCCTTTGTTGCGAAAGTGTCTGCCAATGGAGAGATGGAGACTTACGGTATCTTTATTAACAGCCAGCGATTGCACAAAATTATCGACGGCCTGGTCCGAATAATTCGTAAAAAGAAACTGCAGTCGATCTTTAACCGAGTCTTCGTCGGCAATCTTTGTTCGAGTTCGGCTACGACCATTACCCAGCCGGCCGACAAACCAGCCCACGGCAACTGCAACGGTCAACAGTAGCCACTGAAAGACTATGTCCATTAAATAGCCTGATCGTTCTGAGCCTTGGATTTCTCCAATGCCTGCTCGGCGCGACCTAGTCGTTTCTGGAGAGTTCGACGGGAAACCGACGTGCGGAAGGTGGCGAGGATGGTTATTAAAATTCCAACCAATGCGCCAATAACAAAAGACATGATAATCCAGACGGCGACGCCATGGGGCTTGGTCTCAAACACCAAAAAGTTGAGAGCCACCGCCATCTGATTATTCAGGGAGAACACAAGGGCCAGCAATACCAGGACCAGTACCAACAGAATCAAAAGGATCTTCTGTAATCCTGCCATAGCTTTAGCTCTCCTAAACGCTGTTAAGTGCCCGAATTATAGGTGTTTCGATTCAGGGATGAAAAGCCTAAAAGCCCTGCTTCAAACTGTCATTCACCTGTTCACGCAGTTCCTTGCCGGGCTTGAAGTGAGGAACATACTTTGCCGGTAGCTGCACAGCCTCTCCGGTTTTCGGGTTCCGGCCTGTGCGGGCGGCTCGATGGTGAAGGGAGAAACTGCCAAATCCCCGGATCTCGATTCTTTGTCCATTAGCAAGCGACTGGGACATATGCTCAATAATTGTTTTCACCGCCAACTCAACGTCTTTAACTGAGAGCTGCGTTTGTTTCGAGGCAATTAATTCGACCAGTTCTGACTTCGTCATGAGGCACTTCCCTCTTTTCTTATTTATTCGGCCGATGATCGCCGAATTCCCACCCCTTCAGTTTAGCTAAATCAGAAAAAAACACAAAAAAAACGGGCTCTTAGAGCCCGTTTTTTTATTACCAACCGGATATTAGTCCTTGTTGGCGTTCTGCTGCTGCATCTGTTCCTTGATGAGATCACCAATGGTGGTCGCACCGGAGGAAGTTTCTGCAGTTTTGCTGCGAACTGTATCAATCGCCTGCTTGTCGTCTTCAACGTCCTTGGACTTGACCGACAGGTTGATGATGCGGTTCTTGCGATCGATGCTGATGATCTTAGCTTCGACTTCTTCGCCTTCTTTCAGAGCGTTACGCGCATCTTCAACGCGATCACGGCTGATTTCAGAGGCTTTCAGAATCGCTTCAACTTCGTCGTTCAGAGCGATAGTAGCTTGCTTGGCGTCAATGGCGGAAACAGTGCCTTTAACGATAGAGCCTTTATCGTTCAACTGAACAAACTCAGCGAATGGATCGCTTTCGAGCTGCTTGATACCCAAGGAGATACGCTCGCGCTCGGGATCTACAGAAAGGATAACGGTGTCAACATCGTCGCCCTTCTTGTATTCACGAACGGCTTCTTCGCCTGTTTCGTTCCAGCTGATGTCTGACAGGTGAACCAGACCATCGATGCCACCGTCCAGACCAATGAAGATACCAAAGTCAGTGATTGACTTGATCTTACCGGAGATGCGGTCGCCCTTGTTGAAGTTGCCGGAGAAATCTTCCCATGGGTTGGATACGCACTGCTTGATACCCAGGGAGATACGACGACGCTCTTCATCGATGTCCAGAATCATCACGCCCACTTCGTCGCCAACATTAACGACTTTGGATGGGTGGATGTTCTTGTTGGTCCAATCCATTTCAGATACGTGAACCAGACCTTCAACACCTTCTTCCAGCTCAGCAAAGCAGCCGTAATCAGTCAGGTTGGTTACACGTGCAGTAACCTTGGTACCTTCAGGGTAACGGCCTTTGATATCAACCCAGGGATCTTCGCCCAGCTGCTTCAGACCCAGAGATACACGGTTACGCTCACGATCGAACTTCAGTACTTTAACGTTGATCTCGTCACCAACGTTTACGATTTCGCTCGGGTGCTTGATGCGCTTCCAAGCCATATCGGTAATGTGCAACAGACCATCAACACCGCCCAGATCTACGAACGCGCCGTAGTCGGTCAGGTTCTTGACGATACCCTGAATTGACAGACCTTCTGTCAGGGTTTCGAGCAGAGCTTCACGCTCGGCACTGTTTTCAGCTTCCAGAACGGCGCGGCGAGAAACAACCACGTTGTTACGCTTCTGGTCCAGCTTGATAACTTTGAATTCGAGTTCTTTGTTCTCCAGGTGCGCGGTATCGCGAACCGGACGAACGTCTACCAGGGAGCCTGGCAGGAACGCACGAATACCAGCCAGATCAACGGTGAAACCACCCTTAACCTTGCCGTTAATAATACCTTTGACCACTTCTTCCGCTTCGAAGGACTTCTCGAGTACCTTCCAGGATTCAGCACGCTTGGCCTTTTCACGGGAAAGACGGGTTTCACCGAAACCATCTTCCACTGCATCCAGTGCTACGTCGACTACGTCGCCAATAGCTACTTCCAACTCGCCTTTTTCATTCAGGAACTGGGAGGCGGGGATAACACCTTCGGACTTCAGCCCGGCGTTAACTGTGACCCAGTCGCTATCAACATCAACTACGGTTCCCTGGACGATGGAACCTGGTTTCATGTCAATTTCTTTTAGGCTTTCTTCAAAAAGATCCGCAAAGCTCTCGCTCATTATGAGTCCTATAGGTTCAATGCAAGTATGCTCCGTGTCACCAGCAACACGGTCTGTTAATAAATTCCGGAATCAGCCAGCGGCTGGCAGATTACGCTGTTCCCGGACTTTCAACGACAAAAAGGTGTAGTCAGGTCTGACCTACTGCGGCCACACACCTGTCTAGCACCTCCTGTATACTCAAACCTGTAGAATCAATGACTTGCGCATCGTCTGCTGGTTTGAGAGGGGCTGCGGAACGGTTCATATCCCGTTCATCACGAACCCGTATCTCCTCTAAAAGGGCGTCAATACTAACATCGACACCCGCTGCCTTCAACTGGCTGAAACGCCGCTGGGCTCGCTCTTCTGCACTGGCTGTCAGGAAAATTTTGACGGGTGCATCCGGGAACACCACGGTACCCATATCACGGCCATCAGCTACCAACCCAGGTTTTTGCTGGAAGTCACGCTGACGCTGCAAAAGCGCATCACGAACCGGCTGCATAACGGCAATCTTTGAAGCGTTGTTGCCACAAGTTTCTGTACGTATATCTGCAGTGACATCTACTCCGGCTAATATCACTTTTACCGGCTCACCTTCGGGCGTGGGTTCGAAAGCCACATCCAGAGACGCTGCCACACTTACCAACGCGGCCTCATCCTCCAGCGATACGTTTTGACGCTCTGCCGCAAGAGCCGTCAGCCGATAGAGCGCGCCGCTGTCGAGTAAGTGCCAGCCCAGCTTTTTGGCCAACATTTGAGTAATTGTGCCCTTGCCTGATCCGCCTGGGCCATCAACGGCAATAACCGGTGCGCTACCTTCCAGCATTAATGGGCTCCCTTTTCAGCGCCCGGCTCGGAAACCTCAGCGACAATATTGATACCTGTCTCCTTCGCAAGCTCTACAAAGCCCGGGAAGGATGTTGCCACAACCGCGCAGCCGTTAATTTCAATCTCTTCGGTGGCGCGCAACGAGGCCACTGCAAAAGACATAGCAATGCGATGGTCGTCATGGCTGTAAACAGAGCCGCCTTTAATGGTCTGCCCGCCCTCGATAATAATGCCATCTTCCGTAACCGTGGTTTCGACACCCAGTGTTGCAAGGCCGTCTGCCATCACCTGAATACGGTCACTTTCTTTTACCCGCAGCTCCTCAGCGCCGGTTAAAACGGTACGCCCCGTAGCGCAAGCGGCAGCAATAAATAGCACCGGGAACTCATCGATAGCCAGCGGCACTTGGTCTTCCGGGATAATAATACCTTTGAGCTCAGCGGAGCGAACGCGAAGATCGGCAACTGGCTCGCCGCCAATTTCACGTTCGGCCATAACCTCAATGTTTCCGCCCATTTGCTGCAGGATGTTAATCACACCTACCCGTGTCGGGTTCATACCCACATGGCGCAGCGTCAGGTCAGACCCCGGAGCAATACTGGCGGCAACCATAAAAAAAGCGGCCGATGATATATCTGCGGGAATATCAATAGCATTAGCCATTAGCTTACCACCACCTGTAAGGCTGGCAGTTGGGCCATCACGCTCTACTTTATAGCCAAACCCAGTCAGCATGCGCTCAGTATGGTCGCGAGTTGGCGCTGGTTCAGTAACAGAGGTGGTGCCGTCGGCGTACAAGCCGGCAAGCAACAGGCAAGACTTCACCTGGGCACTGGCAACCGGCATATCGTAGTGGATACCGGTGAGCTTCTTGTTCTGGCTACCCCGGATTTTCAAAGGCGGACGACCACCCTCTGCTGTGTCGATCACTGCACCCATAGACCTAAGTGGGTCAGCAACTCGATTCATAGGCCTAACGGATAGGCTGGCGTCGCCGGTGAGCTCAGACTCAAAAGGCTGCGCGGCCAGCAGCCCGGTAAACAAGCGCATACCAGTGCCAGAGTTGCCGAGATATATTGGCCCACGCGGCGCCTGCAAACCATGCATTCCAACACCGTGAATGCGCACAAAGCCGTTATCCGGCCCTTCAATGGCAACACCCATATCACGGAAAGCCTGCAGTGTTGCGAGACTGTCTTCTCCTTCGAGGAAACCTTTTACCTCGGTTACCCCCTCTGCCAGCGCCCCAAGCATAATCGAGCGATGAGAAATGGATTTATCGCCGGGCACCCGAATGTCACCATTAACTGAGCCGCCGGGCTGAAGACGAAACGTCACTTGATTTTCACTGTTATTTGTCACGTAAGCCTGTCCTGAAAGCATTTTTGAAAAGTGTTCGCGTGCTGCTTTGGCGCGGCCGAACACACGCAAAAGTGTGGCGCCGTCCTGATCTGCGATTGCTGTGCGCAGCTGGTCCAGATCCTGGGTAAAGTGGTCAATCACCCGGAGAACGGCATCGCGGTTTGAAAGAAAAATGTCGTGCCACATAACCGGGTCACTCGCGGCTATCCGGGTAAAATCACGGAAACCCCCTGCAGCATACCGAAAAATATCCATGTTCTGGTCTTCGCCGGCCAGTGTATCCACCAGGGAGAACGCAATCAGGTGGGGCAAGTGGCTGGTCGCCGCCAACACTTCATCATGATATGCCACCGACATGGTGAGCACTGTGGCACCGCAGGCTTCCCACAAGGCCTGGAGCTTTGCCAGATGAGGGGCGCTAACCTTATCAGGAGGGGTCAGTATCACCTTGTGGTTGCTGAACAGATCGGGGTTGGCCGCACGAATGCCACTTCGCTCCGATCCCGCAATCGGGTGTCCGGGAATAACGCGAGGCGAAAACTCACCAAACACCGCCTCTACGTCCTTTACGAAACCGGATTTCGTACTACCCACATCCGTAAGAATGGCGTCTTCTGCAAGATGCGGGCGTACGTCTTCTAATACCTTACGGGTCGCCTGCACTGGCACAGCCAGCACGACGAGGTCAGCCCCCTGCACTGCTTCTGCAGTGGTTTCCGCAACTGTATCAATCACACCCAGAGACTGGCCAAACAGGAGATCTTCTTTACTCTGATCTGCGCCAACCACTTCCCGTGCAAGGTTGTTGTTGCGGATGGCGCTCGCCAACGAACCACCTATCAGGCCCAACCCAATAATGGCCACACGCTGAAATAGCGGTTCGCGCAATCGCACCTCAGGCTCCCTGCCCTGATGCCGCCAGCGCTTTTGCGAGGGCGTTGATAAATTGTTCGTTTTGTTCAGGTAAACCCACGGACACCCGAAGATGATTGGGCATGCCGTAGCCTGTTACAGGGCGCACAATAACTCCCTGGCTCAACAGGGCCTGGTACACACCCATAGCTTGCGGCCCCACTTCAACGGCCACAAAGTTACCCGATGACGGAATATACCGAAGCCCCATCTGATCGAAGGCTTCTTGCAACTGTTTCAGACCAGCAGTGTTGGCAGCACGGGAGCGCTGCAGATAGTCCTTGTCGTCCAGCACCGCGGTGGCGGCTGCTAGAGCAGTGGAGTTCACATTGAAAGGCTGGCGCACGCGGTTCAGGATATCGGCAATCGCCGGTGAGCTGATACTGTAACCAACACGCAGGGCAGCAAGACCCCAAGCTTTGGAAAAGGTACGGCACACAATCAAATTGGGGAAACGACTTAGCAGCGCAACACCGTCCGGGTCTTTCACTCCAGTCATGTATTCGTAGTAGGCCTCATCGAGGACTACCAGCACATCGCCCGGAATTTTGCCCAAAAATGCTTCAATTGCGTCCGAATCGTGCACGGTGCCCGTTGGGTTGTTCGGGTTAGCCACAAATACCAGCCGGGTGCGTTCTGTGACTGCGGCAGCCATGGCATCCAGGTCGTGACCCCAGTCTTTAGCCGGTACAGCAACCGCTTTAGCGCCAATGGCTTGGGTAACAATCGGGTAAACGGCAAATGCATACTGGGAAAATACAATTTCGGAATCCGCGCCTGCAAAACAACGGGCAATCACTTCAAGCACGTCATTTGAGCCGTTTCCAAGCGTGATCTGATCCGAGCCAACACCAAGATAGGT
The DNA here is from genome assembly GCF_031157525.1 of Marinobacter sediminicola. Lineage (GTDB taxonomy): Bacteria > Pseudomonadota > Gammaproteobacteria > Pseudomonadales > Oleiphilaceae > Marinobacter > Marinobacter sediminicola. The sequence goes on along the minus strand of NZ_JAVIXR010000004.1, from coordinate 48,457 downwards.
AGACAGTTTCTGCTTCAGATCAAATCCATTGCCGTCGGGATACAGGCAAAGTTCCTTCAGCGCGCCTTCAGCCGCTGCAATCGCTTTATCGCTGGGGCCCAAAGGGTTTTCATTGCTGGCAAGCTTGATAATGTCAGCTGGGTGCAGCCCAAGCTCACGGGCCAGCTCACTGATCGGCTTGCCCGGCTGGTAAGGAGACAAAGCCTGAACGCCTTTTACAGCAAGGCTCTGATAATCGATGGCCATATACCTTCCTTAAAACTATCTGCTAAAGAACACCGATGGGATAGGAACCCAGGCGCTTGAGCTCGACCGCCTCTTCATCCACCTCAGCAAGCACTTTGCGAGCCTGCTCATCGTTCATATGCCCTTCAAAATCGATATAGAACACATAAGCCCATGTGCCGCTAGGCGACGGCCGGGTTTCAATACGTGTAAGGCTGATACCGTGACTGTGAAACGGCTCAAGCAGCTGATACAAAGCGCCCGGCTTATTTCTCATGGAGACAAGAATGGATGATTTGTCGTGTCCGCTGGCTGGCACTTCTTCACGGCCAATAATCAGGAACCGGGTGGTGTTGTCTGGTCGATCTTCGATGCTGTTCGCCAGCTTTTCCAAGCCATAGAGCTCTGCGGCCATATCGCCAGCAATCGCTGCGGTACCGGGCTCTTTAGCTGCACGGCGTGCCGCCTCGGCGTTACTGGAAACGGTTACTCGCTCAATACCATAGCGGTGGGTATCCAACCACTGGCGGCATTGGGCAAATGATTGCTGGTGGGAATAAATGCGGGTTATTTCCTGATCCCGAAACTCCGGCGACACCAAAAGATGGTGGTGAATTCTAAGCTGCACTTCACCGCAAATTTTGAGCGGAGATGACATGAACATATCAAGGGTGTGGTTGATCATGCCTTCCGTGGAGTTCTCGACCGGCACAACACCATAATGAGCTGCGCCGGATTCGACCTCGCGGAACACCGCATCAATTGCCGGCAGAGGTACACTTACGACCGAATGCCCGAAATGCTTGAGCGCAGCGGCCTGGGTGAAAGTGCCAACAGGGCCCAAAAAGGCAATGTGCATGGGCTTTTCCAGCGCCAGGCAAGCCGACATGATTTCACGAAACAGCCGAGCCATTTCTTCATCAGGCAAAGGACCCGGGTTGGCCTCTTTGATACGGCGTAGTACCTGAGCTTCCCGCTCCGGACGATAGAAAAACACGTCCTGCCCGGGGTTTGCAGCCGTCTTTACGTGGGCGACTTCCTGAGCGCATTTTGCGCGGGCACTGATCAGCTCCATGATCTGTTGATCGAGGCTGTCTATCTCTACCCGTAGTTCTGCTAAGCGAGTCTGCTCATCACTCATGATCAGCCCCGCTCCTTTGCAAATTCAGTCATGTATTGGATCAAGGCATCCACGCCAGCTTCAGGCATAGCGTTATAGATGCTGGCACGCATACCTCCCACTGAGCGGTGTCCTGCCAGGTTCAACAATCCCCGCGCATCGGCCCCTTTAAGGAAAGCACCGTTGAGGGCATCGTCCTGAAGGGTAAAGGGAATGTTCATCCAGGAACGGAAGCGTGGATCAATAGGGTTGGCGTAAAACGTATTGGCATCAATAAAGCCGTACAGCTTTTCTGCTTTTCTGCGGTTTGTCTCGCCCATGGCAGTTACACCACCCTGAGCTTTCAACCACTTGAAAACCAGTCCGGCAAGGTACCAGGAGTATGTTGCGGGCGTGTTGTACATAGAGCCGTTATCCGCAATTACCTGATAGTTCATCATGGTCGGAGTGTCCTTGCGGGCTTTGCCCAGAAGGTCTTTCCGGATGATGACCACAACCAAACCGGAAGGACCAATATTCTTCTGGGCGCCTGCGTAAATCATCCCGAATTTTGAGACATCCACAGGGCGCGAAAGCATGGTAGAAGACATATCTGCCACCAGTGGCACGTCGCCACTTTCGGGAACAAAATCGAATTCCAGACCACCGATGGTTTCATTAGGCGTGTAATGCAGGTAAGCAGCATCGGCACTGGTCTGCCATGACGTTTGATCTGGAATGCTGACGAAGCCGCCCTCTTCCGAGCTCGCAACTACGTTCACATTGGCGTAGCGCCTGGCTTCATCAATGGCCTTTTTCGACCAGATTCCGGTGTTTACATAATCCGCAGACGTTTTGTCGCCAAGCAGGTTCAGAGGAATTGTGGAGAACTGGCTTGAAGCTCCACCTTGCATGAAAAGTACGGCGTAATCATCTGATACACCGGCCAATTCACGCAAGTCTCGCTCAGCAGTTTCGGCGATCTCAACGAACGCATCACTACGGTGGCTCATCTCCATTACGGACATGCCTGTGCCACGCCAGTCCAGCATTTCATCCCGTGCCTGTGCCAGCACACTTTCCGGCAAGGTTGCCGGACCTGCACAAAAGTTATACGCCCTGCTCATGTTCCTGTGGTCTCTCACGTCTTGCGGATTCGGTGTTCGGCAGTGCCGGCTTATTCCTCGCCAGCATCCTGTTCCGGACTGTTAGTATCGCTTTCGTTTGTTGAAGCGTCTTCGCCTTCGATATCTGTACCTTCAACGTCTACATCTGCATCTTCGATGTCTTCATCGTCGGTTTCCGCTATCCGCTCCACACCAACCAGGCGCTCGTCTTCCTGGCTCAATCTGATCAAACGCACACCTTGAGTGTTCCGGCTAAGAACCGATACTTCATCCGTGCGGGTACGAACCAGCGTGCCCTTATCGGAGATCAGCATCATCTCGTCACCCTCGAACAGCTGCAGAGCTGTGACCAGGTTGCCGTTACGATCGGAGCATTGCATGGCGATAACGCCCTGACTACCACGACCGTAGGTCGGGAACTCTTCAAGCGCGGTGCGCTTACCGTAACCATTCTCACTGGCGGTCAGAATGACGCCGCCTTCCTGCGGAATGATCAGGGATACCACCTGGTGGCCTTCCGGCATTCTGATACCGCGCACACCGCGGGCTGTTCTGCTCAACGGTCGAACGGCTTCTTCATTAAAGCGAACCGCTTTGCCTGCTGTAGAGAACAGCATGATTTCCGCATCACCTTCAGTAATCGCAGCACCAATCAATGTATCGCCTTCGTCCAGAGACAAAGCAATCAAACCACTGCTACGCGGGCGTGAGAAGTTCGGCAGAGCCGTTTTCTTGACGACACCGGCAGACGTTGCCATCAGAACGAACTGGTTTTCAGGGTAATCACGCACCGGCAGGAATGTGGTGATACGCTCACCTTCATCCAGCGGCAGGATATTTACCATCGGCCGACCACGGGACGCACGGCTGGCACGGGGAATCTCAAACACACGCAACCAGTAGACCTTGCCCCGGTTAGAGAAGCACAGAATGGTGTCGTGGGAGTTGGCAACCAGCAGCTTCTCAACGAAGTCTTCGTCTTTCATGGAGGTCGCGGCCTTACCACGGCCACCACGGCGCTGGGCCTGATAGTCTTCTACCGCCTGGGTCTTCGCATAACCGCTGTGGGAAATGGTGACAACCAGCTCTTCTTCATCAATCAGGTCGGCAATCGTAAGATCGCGCTGGGAGCTGGTAATTTCCGTACGACGCTCATCACCAAACTCTTCAACTACGGCTTCCAGCTCTTCACGGATAACCTGCATCAAACGATCAGGGTCAGCCAGAATCTCAAGTAAGCCAGCAATTTTTTCCAGGATTTCCTTGTACTCGTTCTGGAGCTTTTCAGTTTCCAGACCGGTCAGACGGTGCAGACGCATATCCAGGATAGCCTGGGTCTGTTCCGGAGACATAAAGTACAGGCCATCGCGCAGGCCATAAATTTCTGGCAGATCGTCCGGGCGGCAGGCATCTTCGCCAGCACGCTCAAGCATTGCCATCACATTACCGGGCGCCCAGCCTTGAGCCATCAGCTTTTCTTTGGCTTCCAAAGAACTTGGGGAAGCTTTGATCAGCTCGATCATCTCATCGATGTTGGCCAGTGCAACGGTCAGGCCTTCAAGAATATGGCCACGCTCGCGGGCTTTACGCAGCTCAAAGATGGTACGACGGGTCACCACTTCACGGCGGTGACGCACGAACGCATCCAGCATCTCTTTAAGATTAAGTATTCTTGGTTCGCCGTTGATCAGCGCAACCATGTTGATACCGAATACAGTTTGTAGCTGGGTGTGCTTGAACAGGTTGTTGACCACAACCTCCGGGTTTTCACCGCGGCGCAGCTCTATAAAGATCCGAATACCTTCCTTGTTGGACTCATCCCGAAGCTCGGTGATGCCTTCCAGACGCTTTTCCTTCACCAGCTCAGCGATCTTTTCGATCAGGCGAGCCTTGTTCAGCTGATACGGCAGCTCGGTGATGATAATGGCGTCGCGATTGGTTTTCTTATCGGTTTCGATTTCGTGGCGGGCGCGAATATAAATGCGGCCACGACCGGTACGATAGGCTTCAACAATGCCGGCACGACCGTTAATGATGCCTTCTGTCGGGAAATCCGGACCTGGTATGAACTCCATCAGTTCATCGCAGGTGAGATCCGGATTATCAATCAACGCCAAACAGCCACTAACCACTTCGGTCAGGTTGTGGGGCGGTATGTTGGTCGCCATACCTACGGCAATACCGGACGAGCCGTTTACCAACAGGTTAGGAACCCGGGTAGGCATAACCTCAGGGATACGCTCTGTGCCATCGTAGTTATCGACAAAATCTACGGTTTCTTTCTCGAGATCCGCCAGCAACGAGTGTGCAATTTTCTTCATGCGGATTTCGGTGTAACGCATGGCTGCCGCGTTGTCACCGTCGATAGAACCAAAGTTGCCCTGACCATCTACCAGCGGGTATCGCAGAGAGAAAGGCTGGGCCATACGAACGATAGTGTCGTAAACAGCAGAGTCACCGTGCGGGTGGTATTTACCAATAACATCACCCACCACACGGGCAGACTTCTTGTAGGCCTTGTTCCAGTCGTTGTTCAGTTCGGACATAGCGAACAGAACACGACGGTGAACCGGCTTGAGGCCATCCCGCACGTCAGGAAGCGCTCGCCCGACGATTACACTCATGGCGTAATCGAGGTAAGACTGCTTCAGTTCGTCTTCAATATTGACCGGCAGGATCTCTTTGGCTAATTCACCCATCGAGAAAGGTTCCTTTGCGTTATCTGGAAGTCGTTTCAGGGCCGCTTCCCGGCCCCATAATTATTCTTCATCAAACCGCCAACTCTACCACAGTCGCACCCTGCTGGGGGCAACTGTGGTGCGTCAGCCTTAATCAAATACCACTGTCTTGTTTTCGTGGGTGATCACGCGATCCTCAATATGAGAGCGCAACCCCCTTGCAAGCACATTTTTCTCGACATCTTTACCCAGGCGCACCATATCTTCGATGGTGTCACTGTGATTAATGCGGATAACGTCCTGCTCAATAATTGGCCCTTCATCAAGATCCTGAGTCACGTAGTGGCAGGTAGCGCCGATCAGCTTCACGCCACGGCTGTACGCCTGGTGGTAGGGCCGCGCCCCGGCAAAGGAGGGCAGAAAGCTGTGATGAATATTGATCACTTTGCCTGAGTACTTGGCACAAAGCTCGGCGGGCAAAATCTGCATATAGCGCGCAAGCACCACCACATCGGCTTCATAGCCCTCGAAAAGCTCGTCGATCTGGGCAAACGCCTCTTCACGGTTGGCCTTGCTCACCGGAATATGGTGGTATGGGATACCGTGCCACTCCACCATGCTGCGCAAGTCATCGTGATTGGAAATAACCGCGACAATATCAGCGTTGATTTCGTTGCTGTGCCAGCGGTACAGGAGATCGGCCACGCAGTGGGACTCCTTGCTGCACATCAGGACCACTTTTTTTGGCTGGGCAGAATCGGCGATATGCCAATTCATATTGAATTCCCGGGCAATCGGCGCAAATGCAGCACGGAATTGCTCAAGACCAAACGGGATAGACTCAGCTTTGATCTCGTGACGCATGAAAAACCAACCACTATGAGTATCGGAGTGGTGGCTTGCTTCGGTTATCCAACCATTATAAGTAGATAGAAAATTACTCACCTTGGCGACAATTCCAACCCCATCCGGGCAGGAAATCACAAGACGGTAGGTATGCTCCATGAAAGCCTTTCCTTAACTGACAAACGGGAAAGCAGATGCGTCGAAAACTCTTGCCGGAAACGGCAGTCCGAACAGGAACCTGAATAGAAACCAAGGTTAGTCGGTACGCACCCTATAAAATGACGGGCTATTATAGCCTATCTGAACATCAGAAACGAGGAATCGAGACATGGACAGAGGCCCGCACCAGCAAATTCGAAAAGCCCAACTCACTGCACCCTCAGGCAGGCTACGCGCACTCGCCCTGATGGCGAGCATCACAGTATACCTTGCAACTCTGGCAACCCCGGTTTTCAGCCAGGCCATTCTGGAGGGTGAACGCTTTTATCCCGCCAGCGCCACTAACGGCATGGTGGCAACCAGTCATACCCTGGCCACAGAGGTAGCTCTGGAAGTGCTGAAAAACGGTGGCAATGCAGTGGATGCCGCTGTAACCGCCGGATTCGCGCTTGCCGTCACCCAACCAAGGTCCGGGAACATCGGCGGCGGCGGCTTTATGCTGATCTCCAAAGGCGACGGCTCTGAACCGGAAGCCATAGATTATCGGGAAAAAGCACCCTCCGGCGCGACTGAAACCATGTATCAGGATGAATCCGGAGAAGTAGTCAAGGATCGCAGCCGGTTTACCCATCTGGCCGCGGGCGTCCCAGGCACCGTTGCTGGCTTTGCTTTGGCACTGGAGCGCCACGGTACTATCTCCTTGAAACAGGCATTGGCCCCGGCCATCAAACTTGCCCGTGATGGTTTTATTATTCCGAAGCGATTCAGCGAAGGCCTTGAGCAAGCGCGCGAGCGACTTCAGCGTTGGCCCGCAACCCAGGCAACCTTTTACAAAGAAGACGGTTCTGCCTGGCAAGCCGGCGAGCGTTTTCGCCAGCCGGAACTGGCAGACACCCTGCAGCGCATTGCAGACGAGGGCGTTAAAGGTTTTTACGAAGGTGAAACTGCAAAGCTGATTGTTGAAGAAATGGAAAGGCACGGCGGCCTCATTACCCGACAGGATCTTGAAAACTATCAGCCAGCTGTACGCACCCCTGTGCATGGGAATTATCGGGGCTACGATATCTTTTCCATGTCACCGCCCTCTTCTGGCGGCGCTCACATCGTACAGATACTGAACATTCTTGAAGGCTTTCCTATCCCGGATCTGGGTCACAACTCAGCAGATACCATTCACTACATGGCCGAAGCCATGAAGCTTGCCTATGCCGACCGCTCAGAGTATTTGGGCGATACGGATTACGTAGACGTACCACTGAAAGGGCTGACCAGCAAAGCTTACGCGGAAGAACTAAGGCAAGGCATCAAACCAGACAAGGCACGCCCTGCCCAAGACGTTCGCTACGGCCAGCCAACCAGCTACGAAAGCCCTGAAACCACGCATTTTTCGGTTGTCGACAAGTGGGGCAATGCGGTTTCGAACACCTACACCATTAACTTCAGCTATGGCTCAGGCATTACCGTGCAAGGTGCCGGCTTTTTGCTTAATAATGAAATGGACGACTTCAGCGCCAAGCCAGGCGTGCCCAATGCCTACGGCCTGATTGGCGGCGCAGCGAACAAAGTGGAGCCTGGTAAGCGCATGCTCAGCTCCATGTCGCCCACCATCGTTCGCAAAGGCGACCGCAACTTTCTGGTCACCGGCAGCCCCGGCGGTTCACGCATTATCACTACAACCCTGCAGGTGCTCATGAACGTGATTGACCACGGCATGAATATACAAACCGCCGTCAACGCGCCACGCATCCATCACCAGTGGTTACCGGATGAAATTCGCATTGAACAAGGTATCAGCAAGGACACGATACGCCTGTTGGAAAGCCGGGGCCACAAGGTGGTCACCAACTCAGCCATGGGGGCCATTCAGAGTATTATGATTGGAGAAGATGGCACACTGTATGGCGGTGCAGACCCGAGGCGCAGCACGTCCTCCGCTATGGGTTACTGACGCTTTGCGCACCGAACAAACGACTAGTGAATATGAACATCGGAGGCTTTTATGTTTCTGTCTGTACAACTTAGCTGCTACCCACTTACCGACGACTACAAGCAGCCTATCTGGGACCTGATTGCCCGGCTGGAAGAAACCGGCCTGCAGGTGGTCGCCGGCCGCATGAGCACAGAAATCTTTGGGGAGTACGATGAAGTGATGAAAGTACTCTCCGATACCATGAAGTGGTCATTTGAGACGTATGGAAAGTCTGTTTTCGTGGCAAAAATTATGGAAGGAGACCGGAGGCCGAAATAATTCAGCCCCCTGCGACCAACATATCGCTGAACAACGCCAGGCAAAATCCGAGTACCGCACCAAGCGGTGGCCCCCAGTGCCTGTCCAATCGGGACTGGGGCGCTATATCCTGGAAGATCAGGTATAGAATCCCACCGGACGCCACCAGCATGATGGCTCCCAGAACCACGGGCTGTTCAGAAAGGAAGAAGTACCCAAGAAGCCCTGCGGCCGGCCCGGCCATTGCCAGGCTGGACATGACAGCCAGAGTTTTCTTCGGTGTGTAGCCCGGCTTATCCAGAAACTCCCGGTAGGCATTAAAGCCTTCAGGCAGGTTTTGCATGGCAATCAGTACAGCCATCAAGGGTGCCAGGCCTGGGTTCACTATAATCAGCCCACCCAGAGCGGCGGCTTCCGGCACAAAGTCCAGCATCACACCCATCAACTGGGGCGATTCCCGGTGATGTACCCCAAGCATCCGTTCGATCCAGAAAAACAGCAGGCCGCCGGCAATGATGGCGGGGATAGCCCAAAAGGAATCGCCAATGCTCGACTGCCCCTCCGGGATTAACACAATGGTTACCGCGCCAAGCAGAATACCCCCGCCCAGCGCGATCAGGAAGTGCCGAAACTCCTGTTCCAGCCACTTGGGACCAATGCGCTCAACGCTTGCCAGTAATCCGCCAAGAGGAATACAGATACCGGCAAGTGCCGTTAAGCCAACAATGTAAGCAATGTCAGAAATCATCAAACTGCCTGGCTTAATTAACGCTTCAGGAATTAAGAGCCCTCAGCCCTCAGAGCCTTCAGAACTCTCACCAATCTTGTCCTGGGTTTTGTGCTCAAAGTCACTGGCGTCATGGCGCTCGTGCAACTGGGTTTCTGGTTCACCCCAGGCGCGGTTGACCATTCGCCCGCGCTGCACGGCCGGCCGTTTTTTAAGCTCCAGAGCCCAGCGCATCACATTGGTGTAGGTGTGTGCCTCAAGAAACTCTGCGGCATCGTACACAGCGTTAGTTACCAGTGCGCCATACCAAGGCCAGATGGCCATATCGGCAATGGTGTATTCGTCACCCGCAACATAGCGATTATTGGCCAACTGGCGATCCAGCACATCCAGCTGCCGCTTCACTTCCATGGTGTAGCGGTTAATAGGGTATTCGTACTTCTCTGGCGCATAAGCATAGAAGTGTCCGAAACCACCACCCACAAACGCGGCACTGCCCATTTGCCAGAACAGCCAGTTAAGTGTCTCGGTACGAGCAGTGATATCCGACGGCAGAAACTTATCAAACTTCTCAGCCAGATAAAGCAGTATGGAACCAGACTCAAACACACGAACAGCAGGGTCCTGCGAGTGATCCATCAACGCGGGAATCTTGGAGTTGGGATTCACATCCACAAACCCGCTACCGAACTGCTCACCTTCATTAATGCGAACCAACCAGGCATCGTATTCCGCCTCGCTGATGCCCAGCTCCAGCAGCTCTTCCAGCATTATTGTGACTTTTACACCGTTTGGTGTCGCCAGTGAATAGAGCTGAAAAGGATGCTTGCCAATCGGCAGATCCTTCTCGTGAGTAGGGCCTGCAATAGGGCGGTTAATATTTGCAAATGCACCACCGCTGGCAGATTCCCACTTCCAGACTTTAGGGGGAACATAACTGGGATCGCTCATTATATCGGACTCCTTAAATGCTGTTTGTTTACTACGGATCTATGGGGATACCAGAGTTTCAAATCGGCCCTGCTGTAATCTTGGATAATGCCTCGTTTACATCAAAGATCTTGGCGTAAACCTTTTCAACACCTAGCTCCTTGAGCCTTGCTGTGTGTTTCTCAAGATAGGCTTGCGCAGTCTCTTCCGTTTTAAAAAGATAAATACCGCCCGCATCTTTTTCAGACTCATTTTCCGTCCAGATTTTCCAGATAAAACCGGGCTCTTCCGTGATGGAAACGGCGAGATCTCTTAGCGCCTCAGCCATTTCTGAACCAAACGGACCCGTGAAAGGAAAATCGATCTGTAATAGTTTTGCCACCTGGTAGCACTCCTGTTTTCGGCAGATACTGCCATAATGCTTGATAGGGGGTGGAATGTGCCGCCAACCCGGCCGGGACATGCCACTATGGAGAAAGCCACTCCAACAACACTACTCCAACTAAAAAGGAGCCTGACGTATGCCAATGATAGGCTGGATTTTTATACTCGCCGCCTTGGGTCTGATTCTGGGCAGTTTATTCATGCTTCGGGACTCAGCCAGCAAGATGAACATCCCCAAAGACAAGCTGGAAAACGTCCGCAAACGCAAGGCAGAACTTGAAGCCGAGGAAAAAAAAGACGATCAGTGGTAAGCCGAGTCTGTTCTCGCTGCCATGATAAAATCATTCTTGTGCAACCCACCGATTGAGTGGGTCCACCAGCTTATGGTCGCCTTCCCATATTCCAGCAAAATGGCCGGATGATGATTTTCTTCCTCAGCCCGCTCCCCTACCGTGTTGGTAAACGCCAGGGCCTGAGCAAAATTCCTGAATTTAAATACCCGGCGTAATTGTTCTTCGCCATCAACACTGAGAATGTCCCACTCCTGAACGTCTTTGTGAAATGCGCGCTTCTCTTCATCGGTTACCTTGGGGGCGTTCGCATTACACGCCTCACAAAGCTGTTCAGCCAGTCCACTCATGCACAACCTCCGAGCTGATATCCGAATTTTCTACCGCTATAGATAGTACAAGATGGGCCCGGTCACTCATTTTATCAACCGGTGTCTTGAAATCGGGCTCTCTTCGGAATACTGTATATTTAAACAGTGTCCCGAGAATACATTATGAGCGAGCTTCTTCACACGCTAATACAGGATGCCCGTGTCTGGCAGGGGCACAAGCACAATAAAACCACTCAACCGGCAGAACCGACCGGTTATCAGGCCTTGGACAATCAACTTGGTGGACTTGGTTGGCCCCGAGGCGCCTTGAGCGAGTGCCTTATGGATGCGCCTGGTATCGGTGAGCTGACCCTGTTAGTGCCACTAATGCAGAGACTCTCGCAAGATGGCAAAACGGTGTTCTGGCTGAATCCGCCATACACACCCTATGCTCCGGCACTGGCGCGAGAATGCATCAACCTGGATCAGGTCATCATGATTCACACCGATGATAAAGACGATTTTCTCTGGACTCTGGAAAACTGTCTACGTTCCCCGGTTACCGGCCTGGTTATCGCTTGGCCCGGCAAACTGGCTGCTCGGGAAGTCCGGCGTTTGCAGTTGGCGGCTGAAGCTGGAAGCAATGTTTGCGTGCTTTTTCGTGAGCGCCACTACGTGAAACAAAACTCCCCGGCTGCCTTGCGCCTTGAGCTGGAGCCTGACCATCAGCAGGGCCTGAAAGTGAATATGGTAAAACGCCGCGGCAGCTGGCCGGGCCAACGCTGCTCGCTTGCCATAGCTCATCGGGCAAGCCTGTCTCACCATGAAGCGCCCCGCGTGGTTCAAGGCCCATGGCCTGAGGCAGCACGGTAACTTCTATGCTTTGGCTGCATTTGCACTTCCCTCACCTGCTGCTGGATCACATTCGCCGCTCCGGTGAAAACGTCGCGGCGCTGGTGATTGTGGAGGGTTCCGGACAGAAGGTAATACAGGCCTGCCCTGCCGCCCGGGATCTGGGCGTGAAAGCTGGCATGCGGCTAAAAACGGCCGTCAGCCTTGTGCCGGATCTGGGGATAGTAAGAGCAGACCAACCACAAGAAGCCCGCATTCTGGAAGACCAGGCTCTCTGGATGTATCGCTATGCAGCTCATATTGTGCTGGTTCCGCCTAACGGTTTGTTGGCTGAAATCGGTAGTCTGCAGCGATTGTACGGTGGCCTTCCGGCAGCTTGGAGAACAATAGAAGAAGTACTGCACGAACGTCAGCTTACAGCCTGGATGGGCATAGGCCACACACCCTTGGCAGCAGGGCTTATTGCACGCAATAGCATGGGTGAATGCACATCTGACACAGCCCAGATACTCCAGACTCTAGGCAGACTGCCACTGCAAGCTGCGGAGTTTGATGCGCGCACCAGCACACGCTTAAAACGGCTCGGCTTGAGCACTCTTGGTGAAGTCTTCGGTTTACCCCCGGCAGAAATGGCACGGCGACTATCCCCGGAAACTTTGGCGACTATCCAGAAAATCCAGGGCTCCAGAGCGGATCCTCAGGCCCCTTGGCAACCGCCACATCATTTCCGGCAACAAGCAGACTTTGTACAGGATATAGAGCACTCACAAGGGCTGTTTTTTCCATTGCACCGCATGCTCTCTGAACTGGAAAATGATCTGTGTTGGCGCCAGCAGGATACTGATTGTTTATTGTTAGTGCTCCAGCATCGGCACGGGGAACCCACGTGCCTTCGCATTCGCACTTCCGGCCCGGAACACCGCGCGGAGGCATTTTTGAGCCTCATCAGCCTGCGATTTGAACAGCAGCCGCTTAAAGCTCCGGTCGCGTCATTGCGCCTGACGGTTAAGCGGTTTCTTGGGCGGGAGGTGCCCGGAGGACAGGATTTGCTAGGCGAAAACCAGGATTTGAACGAAGCCTGGCACACCCTGATGAGCCGCCTGCAGGCAAGGCTTGGGGATAACGCACTGAAACAGCTAGCGCCCAAGGATGACCACCGGCCCGAGCGGGCTTGGAGTACCTCAGATGTGCGCCGATCAAACCGTGCAACGATAACAACAGCATGCCAACTGCCCCGCCGCCCTCTGTGGCTCCTGCAAGGCCCTCAGCCGCTCACAGAAAGTCCCAAAGCCTGGTTTACCGGCCCGGAACGGATCAGCGGGGGTTGGTGGGACGGCCAGCGAGTACACCGGGATTATTACATAGCCCAACTGAACAGCGGACAACTGGCCTGGGTATTCCGGGATATGCGGGAAGGCTGGTTTATACACGGGTGGTTTGGCTGATGGGCGAATCTTCCTACGCTGAACTCTTCTGCTTCAGTAACTTCACTTTTTTGACTGGAGCCTCTCACCCCCATGAACTTGCAGAGCGCGCCGCAGAGCTTGGGTATACAGCACTGGCCATCACCGATGCCTGCTCGGTTGCGGGCATCCCCCGCGCCTGGGCAGCACTGAAAGAAAGCCCGGTAAAATTGATTACCGGGAGCTGGTTTGAGCTGGCTGACAGCCCACCCGGTGCCAGCACGTCTCGGTTTATTCTTTTGGCGCGCACTCGCAAAGGCTATGGGCAGCTCTGCCAGTTTATAACCATCGGTCGGCGCCGGGCTGAAAAAGGGCAATACCGGATTTTCCATAGCGACGTGGAAACACATGCTCTGGATGACTGCCTGTGCCTGTGGTTGCCGCCCTCAACTATCGAAGCTAATGCGGATCAAGCTCTGGCCTGCGGCGAATGGTTAACCCGGTTATTCGAACACCGCCTCTGGATTGCCGCCGCCCGCACCCTGGAATCCGGTGAAGAGCAGCAACTGGCCAGAGCCCGCTGGCTTAGTAACCACTTGCGCTGCCCGATTACGGCCATTGGCGAAGTTCACATGCACAACCGGCAACGCCAACCTTTGCAAGATGTCCTCACTGCCCTGCGCAACCACACCAGCCTGGAAAGCGCCGGTCACAGTCTATTCCAGAACGGTGAACGCTACCTCCGCCCGTTACCGGTCCTGCAACGGTTGTTTCCGGAAGCCTGGCTGAAAGAATCTGTACGCATTGCTCAACAGTGCACCTTTGAGCCCGGCAGCTTGCGTTACGAATATCCCCCAGACCTGGTGCCAAAGGGAGAAACCCCGGCTGTTTATCTGAAACGCCTAACTCAGGAAGGTGAGCGACGACGCTACCCGGCAGGCACGCCACTGTCTGTTCAGGCCCTGATCCGCAAAGAACTGGGGCTGATTTCAGAGATGAAGTATGAACACTACTTCCTCACCATTCACGACATAGTAGCCTTCGCCCGCAGCCGCGACATTCTATGCCAGGGCCGTGGCTCCGCCGCAAACTCCGCCGTGTGCTATTGCCTGGGCATTACCGAAGTAAACCCGGCACAGGTGGATTTGCTGTTTGAACGCTTCATCTCCAAAGACAGAAACGAGCCGCCGGATATCGACGTGGACTTTGAACACGAACGCCGGGAAGAAGTGATTCAGTACATCTACCGACGCTATAGCCGAGAGCGGGCGGCATTGGCAGCTACAGTTATCCGCTATCGTCCAAAGAGCGCTATTCGCGACGTTGGCAAAGCTCTGGGGTTTGATCCGGCACTGGTGGAACAACTACTGGAAGGCATCGACTGGCGCGACAAAGCCACCAACTGGCGCCAACAGATTCTCGACAAGCGCCTGACCCGCAACCCGAAAGTGGCAGACCAGTTCTTTGCTCTGGTGAACACCCTGCTCGGCTTCCCCCGCCACCTGTCCCAGCACGTGGGTGGCTTTGTAATCAGCTCCGGCCCCCTGTCCGAACTGGTGCCAGTGGAAAATGCCGCCATGGCAGACCGAACCGTTATCCAGTGGGACAAAGACGACCTGGAAAGCCTGGGCCTGATGAAAGTTGACGTGCTCGCACTGGGCATGCTCACAGCCATCCGCAAAGCACTGGAATTGATCAGCCAACAGAAAGGCCGGCCCTTTTACATGCAGGACATTCCCCAGGAAGACCGGGCCACCTACAACATGCTGCAAAAAGGCGACAGCATTGGCGTATTCCAGGTGGAATCCCGCGCCCAGATCAACATGCTGCCCAGACTGAAGCCTGAAACCTATTACGATCTGGTGATTGAAGTTGCCATCGTCCGCCCTGGTCCCATTCAAGGCGACATGGTGCACCCATACCTGCGCCGCAAGCATGGGCTGGAGCCGGTGGACTACCCCAACGACGCCATCCGTGGCGTGCTGGAGCGCACTTTAGGCGTGCCCATTTTTCAGGAACAAGTCATCAAACTGGCTATGGTGGCCGCCGGATTCACAGCCGGCGAAGCCGACCAACTCCGCCGCGCCATGGCTGCCTGGAAATCCCATGGCGACATGACGCCGTTCCGGGAAAAGCTCATCAACGGTATGCTTTCACGGGGCCACGATGCCGACTTTGCCGAACGCCTCTACCTGCAAATCTGCGGGTTCGGTGGTTATGGCTTCCCGGAATCCCATTCAGCCAGTTTCGCCTTGCTCGTTTACGTTTCTGCATGGATAAAATGCCACTACCCTGCTGCATTCTACTGCGCCTTGCTCAACAGTCAGCCCATGGGATTCTATTCCCCATCGCAACTGTTGCAGGACGCCAAACGCCACAACGTAGTGGCACTACCTCTCGACATCAACAACAGCCAGTGGAATCACTCTCTGGAAGGCCCAGACCTGCAACTACGCCTGGGCCTGAGAATCATCCAGGGATTCTCAAGCAGTGCCGCCGAGCGCCTATATCAAAATCGCCCCGAAACTGGCTACCGGTCTTCCACAGAGCTACGCCGCTTGGCAAGCCTCAACCAACGAGACATGGAACTCCTTGCCGGCGCCAACGCCATGCCCGCGTTCGCTGCTAACCGACATCAAGCCTACTGGCAACTGCTGGGCCACGAAAAACCCTCTGAGCTCTTCGCTGCCGCCGAAGACGACGAACACTACGAGCTGGAAACCTGCAACCAATTGCCGGAACCCACCGAAGGCCAGAACGTCCTCGCCGACTACGCCAGTCAGGGCCTAACCCTCCAACGCCACCCACTGGCCTTGCTCCGGGAACAAGGCCACCTACAGTTCTGCCTCAGCGCTGAACAACTAAAAACCACCAAAGCCGGCATCCCCGTACAGGTAGCCGGCCTGGTAACCGGCCGCCAGCGCCCCGGCTCCGCCTCCGGCGTTACCTTCGTAACCCTGGAAGACGAAACCGGCAACGTTAACGTAGTCGTCTGGCTGGAAACCGCCCGCCGCCAACGCAAGCCGTTACTCACTGCCCGGTTGTTGCACGTAAAAGGCATTCTGGAAAGAGAGGGAGAGATTGTTCACGTTATGGCGGGGAAGCTCTCAGACCTGAGTCATCTGATTCAGTCACTTCCGATTAGCTCGCGAGATTTTCATTAAGTATTCTCCCGAACTCCCTGGGCGACACCTCCTAAGCTCATAGAGCCAAAGCGGCTTTTGCTAACGTTCCGTTACGTTTATCACGTCAAGTGATCAACTTGCCCGCCGATAACACCATATATACTGCAACCAAATGTAACACCCCGCACAACACCGATTGATGATTAAAGCCAAGAAGGTTATTTGAGGTATGAAAAAGCTACCGCTTAAGATCAAGCTATACGCACTGGTTATCAGCTTGTTGCTCGTAATGGGCGTCAGCATGATGGTGACAGCGCAATTGTCGCTTAGCCAGATGGAAGATCGCCTGGCTGAGGACACCGGCACACTGGTGCAGGGTATTGTCATGGATCGTTTGCTTGCAACGGCAGGCGAGTATGGCGAGCAAGTAAGCGGTGAGTTCAACGCTGCATTCAAAGTTCCGGGTATCGTACGCAACATTATTCAAGAAAACATAGCGGCCGATAATTCTGCGCGGATCAGCCGTAGCGCCCTATCAGACGCTGTCCGTGCAGTGCTGATCCCAGAGCAAAACCTCAGTACTATTTACGCCCAATTTGAACCCAATGCTTACGATGGCCAGGACCGATACTTCACCGGGAACGTTGAAGAACACAGCACTCCCACCGGCACACTGGAGATTTATTATTTCCGTGACCGTAATGGTGATGTCCAGTTTGAGCAAGTGGATGATCCCGAAGAAAAATACGATGACACACTGAACGAATTTGGTGCCCGCGAGGCCGAGTGGTATTTCTGCCCGATGGAAACCAAAGGTTCCTGCATCATGGAACCGTACAACTATGAGATTGAAGACGGCTACAGCAAGCTGGTGACTACGCTCGTAGTGCCGATCATGGCCGACCGTAACTTTGCGGGCGTTGTCGGTGTCGATATCAACCTTGATACCCTGCAAGACACTGTTAAATCAGTCAGCGGGCAGCTCTATAACGGGCAATCACGTGTCACTTTACTGAGCGAGAAAGGCTTGATCGTAGCGAGCAGCCACTACGGTGACGCCTTGGCGCGGCCGCTGGCAGAGGCCATGCCCGAGCGGGCCAGCGAAATGGCAGCACTGCATCGCGATGGTGGCCGCTATGATGACGGTGAGACGCTCGCGGTATCCTACCCGGTTCGGATAGCAGACGCCGGCCGGGAATGGTCGCTGCTGATTGAACTTCCCCGTGCTGCGGCACTTGCGCAGCTTGATGAAATAACCACGCTGCTTTCAAATGAGGTTTCAGCAACGGCACAACGTCAGTTGCTGGTGGGCATTGTTGTATCCGTTTTTTCGGTATTAATGCTGATCGTGATGGTTCGTTCTGTCATTCGGCCGCTGGATGAAATTCGCGACCGAATGAACAGCCTCAGCAACGCTGAAGGCGATCTGACCCGAGAGCTGGATATTGATACCCATTCCGAACTGATTGAACTTGCCGGTGGTTTCAATACGTTCCTGGCACGCCTGCGCGAGATGATTGACGACCTGAAAGCGGTGAACGTTCGCGTACATGAGCAAGCCACGGATGTCGGCACCATTGCCCGGGATACTGAGGAAAACACAACACGGCAGCACCATGAGGTAGACAGCGTAGTCACGGCAATGAATGAAATGTCAGCGGCCGCTGGTGAAGTGGCTGGCTTTGCCAGTGAGTCTGCCGAGAATGCTCGCCAGGCACAGAATGGTATTCGTTTTACACAGGAAACCCTGGGTTCTGCTGTTGAGGGTGTAAGTGCTTTAGCCGATGATATGGGCGAGGCTAGCAAAGCGATTGGCCATGTCGCCAGTCGCAGTGAAGAGATCAACCGCATTCTGGAGGTCATTCGAGGCATTGCCGAGCAAACCAACCTGCTGGCACTGAACGCCGCTATTGAAGCCGCCCGAGCAGGAGAGCAGGGCCGCGGGTTTGCGGTGGTAGCCGATGAGGTGCGCACACTGGCATCGCGTACGCGGCAATCAACCGATGAAATCAGTCAAATGATCGATGGCCTGCAGCAAGAAGTGCACCAAACCGTAGCGGTCATCAATACCGGTGTTGAGCGGGCAACCATGGCCGTTGAAGGCACCCGTGAAGCCGATCACTCGCTAGCATCTGTGGTAACGCGCATAGGCACCATTGTTGAACACGTCACTCAGGTAGCCACAGCTGCAGAAGAGCAAAGCTCTGTTAGTGAAGAAATAAACCGAAATCTGACCGCTATTGGTGATGCCGCAAGTGATCTGCGCGAGCTTGCCCAGCGGGTGCGTGGTAGCGGTGAATCACTCGATAAAGAGGTTGAAATACTGGATACCGAGCTAGGCCGATTGAAAACCTGAGCCTGAAAAGCAGAAAACCCCACCGAGCTAACGCAAGGCGGGGTTTTCAGAACTACAAGGGCAACAATCAGCTAAGTAGCTTGATCATCACACCCGCAGCAACAGCCGAGCCGATAACACCAGCAACGTTCGGCCCCATAGCGTGCATCAGCAGGAAGTTCTGCGGATTCGCCTCAAGACCAACCTTGTTAGAAACCCGCGCTGCCATCGGCACCGCAGATACACCGGCAGAACCAATCAACGGGTTGATCGGATCCTTACTGAACTTGTTCATCAGCTTGGCCATGAGAACACCACACGCTGTGCCCACGCCAAACGCTACGATACCCAGCCCCAGAATACCCAGAGTCTGGCCATCCAGGAACTTGTCCGCCATCAGCTTGGAACCAACAGACAAACCCAGGAAAATCGTAGTGATGTTGATCAGAGCATTCTGGGCAGTGTCGCTCAAACGCTCCACCACACCACACTCACGCATCAGGTTACCAAAGCAGAACATACCCAGCAGGGGCGCAGCATCTGGCAGGAATAGAACCACAGCGATCAGAACAACCAGCGGGAAAACGATCTTTTCACGCTTGCTGACAGGGCGTAGCTGGGACATCTTGATAGCCCGCTCTTTCTCTGTAGTCAGCGCTTTCATGATCGGCGGCTGAATCATCGGCACCATAGCCATGTAGGCGTATGCGGATACCGCAATTGCACCCAACAGATGCGGAGCCAGAACACTGGAAACGTAGATGGACGTCGGGCCATCAGCACCACCAATGATACCGATAGCAGCGGCTTCCAGAATCGTGAACTCCAGAATGCCAAGCCAATCCAGCAGTGCTGCACCCAAAACTGTTCCGAAGATACCGAACTGGGCAGCAGCACCCAGCAGCATGGTTTTCGGGTTGGCCAGCAACGGACCGAAATCCGTCATTGCACCAACACCCATGAAAATCACCAGGGGCCCGATGGTGCTGCCGATAACCACAGAATAGAAGTTATACAGCATGCCATTACCATAACCGGCATCCTGAGCGACCGTGTTAGCTGCTGCCATTTCGGAATAGCTAGCTTCTTTTACGGCCACCTTGAAGGCTTCTTTCAGCTCGGGCGTAATTGCTTGCCCAGCCTGATAAGCCACATCCAGAGGCGCAGCAAGCGCAGCCAGCAACTCCCCTTTCCCGCCACTCATGGCAAGATGGATAGCATTTTCTGCCGCAGTCAGGGCAAGCCCTGCCTCCGGAATATTCGCCAGAATGCCACCAAAGCCGATAGGCACCAGCAGCAATGGCTCAAACCCTTTGCGAATCGCAAGGAACAGAAGAAGCAGACCAACGGCAATCATGATCACCTGGCCAAGCTCTATATTGAACAGGCCACTACCTGTCCATAACGTCATTAACTTATCCATGGAATGCTGGCCCTTTATGCGATTGTCAGCATTTCATCATCAGGGGAGACGGCATCACCGACCTTGATGAAGACTTCGCCGACAGTGCCGGCCTTTGGTGCACGAATCTCGGTTTCCATTTTCATGGCCTCGAGAATAATCAGCACATCGCCTTCTTCAACGGCTTCGCCTGGTGACACCAGTACCTTGAAGATGTTGCCACCCAGAGGTGCGATAACAGGCTCGCCTTCACCGGCAGCCGGGGCTGGCGCGGCAGACGCAGCTGGCGCAGATGCAGCACCACCCTCGCCCTGAATCTGGGAGATTTCGCCGCCTTCAGACACTGCAACCACGAACTTCTTACCGTTAACATCAACAGTATAAGTTTCAGGGCCGCTGGCCTTCTTGGCCGGAAGCGCGTCTTCAGCCGTAGGCACTGGCTCAAAGGCATCCGGATTGTTGCGGTTTTCAAGGAACTTGAGACCAATCTGCGGGAACAGAGCATAGGTCAGAACATCATCAACGGTGTTGTCCGCCAGCTTGATGCCTTTCTCGTCTGCCAGCTTTTTCAGCTCGTCGGTCAGCTTGTCCATTTCCGGCTCAATATTGTCAGCCGGGCGACAGGTAATAGCTTCTTTACCTTCCAGAACCCTTTCCTGCAGTTCTTTGTTGAAAGGCGCAGGCGCGGAGCCGTACTCGCCCTTCAGGATGGCCGCGGTTTCCTTGGAGATAGACTTATAACGCTCGCCCGTCAGAACGTTAAGTACAGCCTGAGTACCAACAATCTGAGATGTCGGAGTTACCAGCGGGATGAAGCCCAAGTCTTCACGAACCTTGGGGATTTCAGCCAGTACTTCGTCAAATCGATGCGCAGCATTCTGCTCTTTGAGCTGGCCTTCCATGTTGGTCAACATACCACCCGGTACCTGAGCAATCAGGATGCGCGAATCGGTACCACGGAGGCTGCCTTCAAACTTTGAGTACTTCTTGCGAACTTCGCGGAAGTAACTGGCAATTTCTTCCAGCAACACAAGGTCCAGACCAGTGTCACGCTCGGTGCCTTCAAGAATGGCGACAACCGCCTCAGTGGGCGAGTGGCCGTAGGTCATACTCATTGACGAGATGGCCGTATCCACGTTATCGATTCCGGCTTCCGCTGCCTTGATGGCTGTGGCGGTAGACATGCCAGTGGTCGCGTGGCACTGCATGTGAATTGGGATATCGAGTTCTTTCTTCAGGCGGCTGACCAGATCAAAAGCCACGTAGGGCTTGAGAATACCGGCCATGTCCTTGATCGCAATGGAATCTGCGCCCATGTCGGCAACTTCTTTCGCCAACTCTACCCACATCTCGATGGTGTGCACCGGGCTGGTGGTATAAGAGATGGTGCCTTGTGCGTGCTTGCCGGTTTTCTTCACGGCCTTGATGGCGGTCGCCAGGTTACGGGGATCGTTCATCGCATCGAAAATACGGAACACATCAATGCCGTTTTCTGCGGCACGATCAACAAACCGCTCTACCACGTCATCCGCATAATGCCGATAACCCAGAAGGTTCTGGCCACGAAGCAGCATCTGCTGAGGCGTGTTGGGCATTACTTTTTTCAGTTCGCGAATGCGCTCCCAAGGATCTTCGCCCAGGTAACGGATGCAGGAGTCGAAGGTAGCTCCACCCCAGGATTCCAAAGACCAGAAACCGACTTTGTCGAGTTTCTCGGCAATGGGCAGCATGTCGTCAAGCCGCATACGGGTGGCAAGCAGGGACTGGTGGGCGTCGCGGAGTATAACGTCCGTAATCCCCAGCGGTTTCTTTGTATCAGTCATCGTGTCAGCCTTCTGTTTAAAGGTTCTATCTAATCGGTTACCGGCTCACTTACTTGTGGCGCGACCGGAATTTGGCAATCGCCTGTTTAATCGCCTCTGCTGTATCAGGATCAACTGAAACAGGTGCCTTGGGCTTGGCACGGGGCTTTTTGGCCGGGGTTACCGGCTCGGGCGGTGCAAACCGGATAAGCAGTTTGGACATAAGCAGGGTCGCGAACACCAGAATAATCAGGAACACGAACACAAAGCCCATACCCGCAACCATCAGATCGACGGCTTGTGACATCAGGTCATCCATATTGAATAGCTACCTGTGATTCATTTGTGTGTTTTCCCAGGGAACCGGAGCACCGATGGCCGGAGCCTTTAGGTGCGCCGGAATAAACCCGGAGGCAAAATCCTGCGTAATTTACCGGTTTCGGGCGCAGTGAGCAACCAAATCAAAAAAGGCTATACGAACTTTCCGAGCGCTTCGCCACGACCTCAAAGCGCAAGAAAAGCCCGCGACGACACACTCTCAGACCAGCCTGACCCTTAGCTTGCGACCCTTTATTTTTCCATCTTCAAGGCGTTTCAGGGCACGTTTGGCCTGCCCTGCCTCGACAGCGACGAAGCACTGAAACTCAAACAGATCGATTTTGCCCACGGATTTACCATCCAGGCCGGCTTCTCCGGTGAGTGCACCAAGCACATCCCCCGGGCGGAGCTTCTCCTTACGCCCGGCTGCGATACAAAGCGTTTTCATGGCAGGGGTGACTGGCTCTGCGGGTACTGAAAGCAGTATTTCGGTGTCTCCCCAGGTAACCGGGCGGCCCCGCTCACTCTCAAGACGATTGATCTTGTGCCCCTGTGCGGGGCTACACAGCGTAACCGCCAACCCTGCTTCACCTGCGCGCCCCGTGCGCCCTACCCGATGGGTGTGCACTTCCGGATCCCGTGCGGGTTCGGCGTTGATCACCAATGGCAACGCCTTGATGTCCAGACCGCGTGCTGCAACGTCGGTTGCCACCAAAACCTGACAACTCTGGTTAGCAAAACGTACCAAGACGCTATCGCGCTCGCGCTGCTCGAGATCGCCGTGCAACGCCAAAGCCGAGAACCCTTGTGCCCCCAATTCTGCTGCCAGTTCATCGCACTGTTGCTTCATGGAGCAGAACACCAGGCAAGAAGCCGGCTGATGCTCAGACAACAAGCTCACGATGGCTCGTGTGCGCTCGGGGGCGGGAATTTCATAAAACAGCTCACGAATATCGGTATTGACGCTTTGCGACTTCGCCCGCACATCAACTGGCTCACGCTGAAACCCTGCACTGAGCTTACGGATCGAATCCGGCCAGGTCGCTGAAAACATCAGCGTTTGACGTTGCTTGGGCGTGTAACTCAGTATTTCTTCCATGGCAGGTTGGAAACCCATATCGAGCATCCGGTCGGCCTCGTCCAGAACCAGGGTCGTGAGTCGCTTCAGATCCAGAGTTCCTTTGCGCAGATGGTCGGCAATTCGCCCAGGTGTACCAACAACGATATGCGCACCATGAGCCAGAGAGCCAATTTGCGGTCCAATAGACACGCCGCCACAGAGGGTCAGAATCTTTACGTTTTCCTGCGCCCGTGCCAATTCCCGCAGGGCCTTCGCTACCTGATCTGCCAGCTCACGGGTGGGACACAGCACCAACCCCTGCACCGCAAACAGTTTAGGCTTGAGACCTTCAATCAGTCCGATGCCGAAAGCCGCCGTTTTACCACTGCCGGTCTGCGCCATGGCGATCACGTCACGACCCGCCAGGCAATGAGGCAAGGCTCGCTCCTGAATGTCCGTAGGTTGTGAAAAGCCCAACTGGGCGAGATTGGCCTGCATGGCTGCAGACAGATCAAGATCTTTAAAGGAAGGCATACAAGAAAATCCCGGAATCAGCGGTTGCTGGTTAAGAAGGTAAGCACGAGGGCGTATACTAGCGCCATAGAATACCAGAATTCATGACCAATTAACGGAGTTATCCCATGGCGTCCCTGCAGGATCAGCTATTGAAAGCGGGCTTGGCCGATCAAAAAAAGGCCAAAGCTATTCGCAATGAAAAACACAAGCAGCGCAAACAGCAACCCAAAGGCGCCGTGCAGGTTAATGAGACCGAGGTTCGTGCTCGCCAGGCACGGGAGGAAAAAGCCGAGCGTGACCGTCAGCTGAATCTTAAACGTCAACAGGAAGCAGAAAAGAAGGCCGTTCAGGCCCAGATTCGCCAGTTGGTGGAGACCAATCGGCTGGACCGCAGCCGGGGTGAAACCTCATATCAATTCGTTCACGACAAAAAGATCAAAAAAATGTATGTCGACGACACCATGGCCGACCAGCTATCCCGTGGCCGCCTGGCTATCGTGTCGGTAAGTGATCAGTATGAGATTGTGGCCGAAGGTGTGGCGCGCAAGATTATCGAACGTGATGCGCAGGCAGTGGTTGTGCTCCACGACCGCAAGACAGACGATGTGGGTGACGATGATCCATACGCAGGGTATGAAATTCCCGACGACCTTATGTGGTAAGCGCCTGACGAATAGCTCGCACGGCGGCAACCGACTCGGGGTTGTCGCCGTGAACACACAGAGTATCTGCTTCCAGAGTGAGCAATTTTCCGTTAATCGTCGAGATGGTGTCCCCTTCAGCAATCGCTTTTGCCTGGCGCAGAATAATGTCCGTATCGTGATGTACGGCCCCCGCGATGCGGCGAGGAACAATGTACCCTTTTTCGTCGTATGCACGATCCGCGAAGGCTTCCAGTAATAACTCAACGCCATACTCCGCACACAACGCCTTTAATGGCTGATTATCAGCCGTTGTCATCGCCATGAGTGCAAGCTTGCCAGAGGTCTGACCAAGCGCTCCAAGAATCGCCGTGAGCACCGCTTCATCCCGCATCATGTCGTTATAGAGTGCACCGTGGGGTTTGACGTAACTGAGCTTGCCGCCCTGCGCTGTAGCCATCTGGCTCAAGGCACCTACCTGGTAAAGCACCATGGCGTGAATTTCTTCCGGGCTGCACTTCATGGAGCGGCGACCAAAGCCCTGAAGATCCGGGTAGGCAGGATGGGCACCCAGAGCCACGTTATGCTGCAGCGCCAAGCGAACGGTGTTTTGCATAACTAAAGGGTCACCGGCATGAAAGCCGCAGGCAATGTTTGCCTGGTCAATATAAGGCATAACCTGCTCATCCAGCCCCATCGTCCAGGCACCAAAACTCTCACCAATATCGCAATTCAACAACATGCTTGTATCCAGTCATCCTTAAAAAACAAACTATTGAGCCTAACAATAGCCTGAAAAAGGAACTCATGGGAGATCTTCGGGTCGTATGCCCGCCAGTTATAAAGTTATAAACAAGGAGCGATGATGCTATCGGTTAGTTTAGGCCCGCTAAGCCTGTCTTTGGGGCATGTTCTGTTGCTTGGCGCTTTCGTGCTTGCGCTGGTTGTTGGTGCGATCAGCGGGCGAAAACACGGCGTGCCTATTGCCGGAACCCTATCTGATATTTTTCTGGCCTCCATGGTTGCGGCGCGAGTCGGCTTTGTAATCCAGTACTTCGAGTACTATCAGGATAACCTGTGGGGCATCGTCGATATTCGGGATGGCGGCTTTCATATTGTCGCCGGTGTGCTCGGCGCCATTGCGCTGACTGCCTGGAAACTCTGGCGACACGCCAGTATCCGCAAACCACTATCGGTTGCTGTAGCAACCGGGATGCTAACCTGGGGTTCCATATCGCTGCTGGTCACATTGGTCGAAAGCAGCTCCAGAAGCATGCCTCAAAGTAGTTTCAGCCTGATGGACGGCACGCCGGTAACGCTTCAGGAAGCGGCAAAAGGCAAGCCCATTGTGGTCAACCTGTGGGCAACCTGGTGCCCACCCTGCATCCGGGAGATGCCTGTACTGGAACAGGCCCAACTGGAAAACCCGGACATTACCTTTGTGTTTGTAAATCAGGGTGAATACCCTGAAACCATTGCTCAGTTCATAAACCAGCACAAGCTCTCGCTGAACAATGTCCTTACTGACACCGGCGCCAGCCTTGGCCGCACAACAGGCAGCCAAGCCTTGCCAACAACCCTCTTCTACGATGCTGACGGCAAGCAGGTAAATGCCCACTTGGGCGAACTGTCGAAAGCATCCCTTGCTCACAATCTCCGAAGCTTTAGCGCGGACTGAACCTGACCTGGAGCCCCAATATGCGTTTGTTAAACTATTCTCAGAAGCGATCTCTGCTTGCAGCAGCGCTGGTCACTAGCAGCCTGCTAAGCCTTCCCGCGCTGGCACAAGAGAGACTTCCTGGCCCGGTTCAGCTTCTGGTTGACCGTGGCGTTACTATCGAGGCGACCTTTGAGGGCCCTGGAGGCATGACCGGCTATGTTGGCAGCATGCAGGGTGGCCCGGTTGCGTTTTATTTAACGCCAGACAAAGAACACGTGATCGTAGGCAACATGCTGAATAGTAGCGGCGAGAACCTGACAACTCCGAAAATACAGGAATTGGTAGTGGGACCTCAGAACGAAAAAGCCTGGGGTGAGATTGAAAAAGCCAACTGGGTGCGTGATGGCAATGCCGATGCGCCGATTATTGTCTACACCTTTACCGACCCTAACTGCCCGTTCTGTCACAGATTCCGCCAAGCCGCGGAGCCCTGGATTGATGCAGGCAAGGTGCAACTCCGGCACGTAATGGTGGGCATACTGGCACAGGACAGTCTGCCCAAGGCCGCGACAATCCTGGGCTCAAACAACCCCAGTGAAGCTCTGAAAGAAAACCAGCAAAATCATGCTCAGGGTGGCGTTACCGTGGATCGCAACATCGTCAGTGCGCATGCGAAAAAAATCAGACAGAACAACCGACTGATGTCTGACTTGGGGCTGAGTGCTACACCAAGCACCTACTACAAAGGAGCTGATGGCTCCATCCAGATGAAACAGGGTGCGCCGCGTTCCGATGAAATGGAAGCCATTATGGGTAGCCCAAAACCCTGAACAATTCAGAGATTCTGGCCCAGCATCGCTGGGCCGTTATCCTCTCAAATATCAGACCATACCCTCTACCACACGCACCCGCACCGGCAATCCCTGTCGAACAGATGCACCGCTGACGTTTTCCAGCCAGGTCGCTGTGCCGTCTTTGCGGGTGGGATCCGAGAAACCCAGATCGTTGATGTTCACACCTGCCGCGAGATAGGGATTGCCGGCACGCTCTTCACCATCAATGATGTGGCTTGCAGCACCCAGTTCGCGGTGGCCGTAGCCATGCTCAATACCGAGTGCGCCTTCGTGCACGTTATCCCCTACCAACGCCAGCGCCAGAACCTTGCCGCCGGGGCTTTCAATACTGATGGTGTCCCCGTGACGCACACCGAACTTCTCAGCATCGTTGCGATGCAAAAGCACCGGGTTGTAAGGCTTGATCATGCGCAGACGCTCAAGGCCAATGGCGTAGGAGTTCATCAGGTTCGATTTGAACGAGAAAGCCAGCAATGGCCATTCGCTCTCCGGGTAGTGGTCTCTTAACAGAGAGCCATCCCAGAACCTCGGCGCATGGTGCGTGGGTGTCCCCACCAGTCGCTTTCCACTGTAGCTGTCGATTGCCGTACCCACTGCCTCATTGTAAACGCACAAAGGGCGCTTCCAGGCATGGCCGAGCTTATCCTTGTCATAGGCCTTCTCCATGGTTTCAAAACGGCCACCACGGGAGTACAAGTGAGCCACAGGGCCAACTTCATCTCCGGCTACCGTGCTTTTGATTCGATCCAGCAATGCTTCAATACCACTGGCATGGATGTCTTCGTCATTGGCCACCGGCAAAGGCGTTCCAGCCATGGCGATATTGGCCGCCGCGCGCAGATAAAAATCCTCGGCGCGATTCAGGCCGTGCATCTGGCCACCTGCCCCCTCAATGGAATTATCACCAAAACCCGGCAACTCAAGGCGCTTACCCAGCTCAATAAAGAAATTGTCCATGCATACCGGCTCACCCGCAGCGGTTTTGGCCTGACGAGGCTCAACAACCGGCCAACAAGCAGTGGTCATTTTGGTCAGAGTGCCACTCCAGGCGCCGGTGAAGCCCCAAACCTCATACATAACCGAATCCGGCACTACGTAGTCTGCAAAACGGTTGGTTTCGTTAATGAAACCGTCTACAGCCACATACAAACCAATATTCCAGGGATCTTTCAGTTTTTCTTCCAGCAAAGAGGTCAGGCCTGCCTGGCCATACATGGGGTTAGCCATAACCCCTATCATCGCTTTGATCTTGTAGGGGTACCCTTCAAGGCCAGAAAGCAGGTGTTCAGTGAGAATGGGTGGAGCCAGCGAACGCCAGGGTGCAGCAGCCGGATAAGGAGACTCGCCCGCGGCCACACGGCGTTTGTATTCATTGGTTTTCTCATAGGGGAAACGCGAGCGCGAAAGGAACACGCCCTTGGGCCCAACTTTCCCGGGGAAGTCCTCAAGGTTATAGCGGGGGCCAGCACCAACACCGTTGAAGCTTCCGCCACCTTTGGCCACCCCACCCTTCTGGTTAAAACTACCGGCCAGCAGGTTCAGCATGTTGATGCTGTATGAGGCATAGAAGCCAGAGCCCGACATCATTCCGCCATGGGTGTCTGCTGCCGCCATACGCCCAAAGCTTGTGAAGCGCTTGGCCAGATTGCGTATAACATCAGGCTCAATGCCACAGAACTCTGCGTATTCTTCGATACTGTATCGCATGGCCTCCTGGCGCAGTTTGAACAGTGAACTACGCACCCGTACCGGGCCAGCACCGGTTTCCACAGTGCGTTCAACGAATAATTGGCCGCGCGTGGCTACTTCAGAGCTTTCAAGATCGCCCGCCATGTTCACCACGACCGGGTAATCATCATCGGCGCCGGCCTGTGCCTGGGCTATGTCACTCAGGCGCAGAAAGTAACCTGCACGGGGGTGGTTATCGTCGTCAATCACCAAGTGCGTTGCGTTGGTGTGGCCAGACTCGCCTGCTTTACTGGCGGCCATATTGCCAGGGAGTTCCAGATAATCTTTGGCATAGGCTTCGTTCACCAGCATCCAGCGAATCAATGCCATGGCAAAGGCAGTATCGGTACCCGGCAGGATAGACACCCAACGGTTACGGTCACTGGCGGAATGGGATGCAGCGGCAGTCAGTGCGGGGTCAACCAGCACATATTCCATATTGCCTGTCGTACGGGCTTGCGCCAGCAAGCGGCCCTGACGCTTGAACGGGTTACCCGCCTGGCTGGGCGCGGTTCCGATAAACAAGGCAAACTTTACGTTGGCATAATCCGGCTTCACGTGGGCATTCTTCGCCAGATCATTCATCAGCGCGCCAGAGCCCATACGGAACGCCAGACCACAATAGGCGCCATGATGCCCGTAGTTTCGGGTTCCAAAAGCATTGAATGCAAAGCGCTTAAGCAACGCCGACCGTCCGTAATCCGTTGCCTCCATCACCAGCAACTGGTTTGACTTGGGGCCGTACTCGGGATTCTCCGGATCCAGTGGTGTTTTCACATCACGGATAGAGCGCAGGCCTTCAACCTCACCTTCTCCAAACAGGTTACCGCCAGCCACAATTTCGTCCAGCAACTGCTCAAAGGGAATGCTTTCCCACTGATTGCTTCCACGAGGGCCGGTTCGTTTGAGGCACTTCAGTACTCGCTGGTCGCTGGTCAGCTGTGACATTGCCGCGTTACCACGGGCACATGCAGTCGACCGGTTAAGCTGGCCTTGATCCTGAAAGCTGCTCATACGCTGAAAGGCTTCCAGCACCGGAGTGCTTTCATCCAGATGCTCGTCAGAGGACAACGGGTGGTATGGGTTACCCGATACCCGCAGAACCTTTTCCTCGTTGTTATCGATACGAACCCGCACGCCACATTTGGTGGTACAGCCATAACAGACGGTAAAAGCGATGCGCTGATCCGGATTAAGCACTACTTCTCCGGTTTTGGGATCAACCGAGTATTCAGGTGCCAAGCTGTTGCCGTGCAGCCGATCCGCCGTAGCTACACCAGAAGTACCGTTCACCAGGCCCTTGCCCATTTTTTCCAGCGGGCCATAGTAGCCCGCCGCGAAAGTTGCGACACCGCCGGCAGCGGCTGCCCCCTTCAGGAAATTACGACGATTCTTGTCCATAATCTCGCTCCGAAAATATCTGTCAGTGGGTGCTTGCCTGGAGACTCTTCTTCCAGGGCACCAGAATATCGATAATCAGCAGTGCGGCTAGCCAGAGCCCGAAGGTTCCGATAATGCCCATCAACCCGCTGGAACCAGCCTCAATGGCGTAGTGGTAGTAGCCCGCCGTGTTTTTGGCCACGGTTTGCACTTCCATCAGTACCATCCAGCGAAACGTCCAGCCGATGTGCACCGCCAACAGGCCTGCTAGCCAGGAACGCCCTATCCAGCCGGGACGCCGCAGCATAGCGATGGCACTGAGTGTGAGCGCCACCCCTACCAACAAGCCGTAGATCGCGACGGCACGCCACTCGGGGTTTCTCTGCAGCGACGCAAAGGCCTGCTCAACCGAGGGGCTGAAGCCGGTAATACCTTCAGAAACCCAGAGCGCAGCGACCAGGGCAGAGAGAACCATGGTCACGAAGATGACTTTCAGACTCTGCTCGTTAACCTCCTGATCGTTACCTGTCATCAGGCGGTTAATCAGAATCACCAATCCCGCCGCTGCGACCAAGCCGGTCAGCACGAACATGACGGGGAGCCAGTAGGTATTCCAGAGAGGACGGGCTTTAACGATCGCCACTTCCGCACCGGTATAGACCATGATGCCAACAGACAGAACGAGCGCACCAAGCCCCGCAACTACCAGCATCCAGCGAGGCGCACACCATTGCCCCAAGCTGACCCAGCCCGAGAGCTTAGCTATCCACCCTTCACCTTGGGCCTGCACCTGCATGGCCGGCCGCCATGCGAGCCATGCATAGACCACAACCAGTATGAGATACACGGGTAGCAACAAGCTGCCTATGGACATCCACGACCAGGGTGTGAGGTTCGCGTAGAAATGCCAAAACCGCAGCGGCTGATGCAGGTCCGCCAGCAAAGCTACCGGCCCTACGAGAGTGCAACTCACGGTGACCAACAGGGCCACTTTCGCCAGCGACTCATAATTCTTCTTGCCGAACAGCAAACCCGGCACCGTCAACAGCAGCGACGAGTATGAGATCGCAATCAGGAAAAAGTACTGGACTGCCCATGGGTACCAGGCAATGCCATAACGAGGTGCCAGAACCTCAATGACCGCTGAATTCATAGCCAATCTCCTCACCTTGTTGGTCTCGAACATCCCAGATTGCGGGCTTGGCGTCTGGGCGGGATACGAACCGCTCGTCCATACCCAAATAGAACACATGCGGAGCTGTGCCCATTTCCGGCTTGAGTACCATTAGCTCGCCGTAGTGCTCTTTCATCATGCGGCTGATCTGGCTGTCCGGGTCGCGTATGTCGCCAATAATACGGGCACCACCCACACAGGATTCCACACAGGCCGGCAGCAGGCCGACATCCAAGCGATGCGCGCAGAAAGTGCACTTGTCAGCGGTTTGGGTGTACTCATTGATAAACCGGGCGTCGTATGGGCAAGCCTGCACGCAGTAGGCACAGCCCACACATGCCTCGTTGTCGACGACAACAATGCCGTCCTCACGCTGAAAGGTTGCCTGTACAGGGCACACAGGAACACACGGCGGATTCTCGCAGTGATTGCACAAGCGCGGCAGCATGAAGGTGGCAGTGTTGCCCGTTTCTTCGTGCTCCACTTCATATTGCGAGACAATGGTGCGGAAGTTGCCGAGCGGTGCTTCGTTTTCGATATGACAGGAAGCAGTACAAGCCTGGCATCCGATACACGCCCTTAGATCAATCAGCATCGCATAGCGCCTCTCCGGATCCCCTTCTCGGCGCGGAGGCTGGTCGTTAATGTCCGCAGAAGTAATGCTGCTTAAAGGAACGAGCGCTGCTCCGGCGGTCAGTTTGGCAATCTGCCCTAGCAGAGCGCGGCGAATTTTATCCATGGGTTCTCCATCCATTAGCGCTGGACGTGGATTAATAAGGTAACTAACGAAAGTCTAGCAAGGGTGGAATGGAGGAACTTGATGGCGGTCAATTGGAAGCTGTTGAGCTGTAGGGGTATTCCCATAGGCGGGAATGATTGCGGGGGCGTTTTGACTTGAATATGGCGCGGCTGGGAGGATTAGGCGGGCCTTCGGCCCTTCCCTTGCGGGCCGCCGTCGCTTTGCTCTGGCGTTCCTCAACCTGCTTTGCAGGTTTCGGTCGAACCTCGTTCGGTTCAAATTCTCCCAGCTGTAGATGGCAAAACGCCCCAGACTGTGGGGTGCACTGACTGAGGCGCTTTGATTTTAATATGGCGCGGCTGGGAGGATTCGAACCTCCGACCGCTCGGTTCGTAGCCGAGTACTCTATCCAGCTGAGCTACAGCCGCCAATAACTTTCTATCCTGCCCGGATGGCTATGAGCCAATGGGAGGATTATTCGGGCCTTTGGCCCTCACCCCTTCGGGGCCGCCGTCGCTTCGCTCTGGCGTTCCTCAGCACACTGCGTGTGCTTCGGTCGAACCTCTTTTCGGTTCAAATCCTGTCTGACTTATGAGCCTGACTCTAAAGCCGGGTTCATTCATCATCATTCTATTAAATGGCGCGGCTGGGAGGATTCGAACCTCCGACCGCTCGGTTCGTAGCCGAGTACTCTATCCAGCTGAGCTACAGCCGCGCATTGATCACTTTAATTGGTTGAATGCAACTTCAACCTGTTCCGCTTTTCTTATAAAAAGAAAATGGCGGAGAGGGAGGGATTCGAACCCTCGGTACGATTGCTCGTACGGTTCCTTAGCAGGGAACTGGTTTCAGCCACTCACCCACCTCTCCTTCAGAACGGGGCGTATACTACCATAATTTTTCTGTTTTCATAGGCTTGACAAGATTTTTTTAACCTTCATTTTCCCTGAAAACAAAAAAGCCGCCTAAGTTTTGCTTGGGCGGCCTCTTTTCTCTTCTCAGCTGTTGCCCGGCTCCGGCTCATCGCCGTCTTTTTCAGACTGGATGCGCTGATAGATCTCTTCCCGGTGCACAGCTACTTCTTTCGGCGCATTAACACCGATACGCACCTGGTTACCTTTCACCCCAAGCACAGTAACAGTGACATCATCACCGACCATTAACGTTTCGCCAACACGGCGAGTCAAAATCAACATATCCCTTTCTCCCTATCCTGAGCTACCTGTTCCGACAAGTAATGTTTTATTTAGTTCGACTTTTATACTGAGAACACGGGCTAACCAAAAGACGCACATCCCCTTATACGAACACATGCGAGCACTAGGCCAGAAAGTGGGTCTCTTTTTATAAGGTTTCTTCTACTCCAGGCTTGTCCAACTCAAACGCACTGTGAAGTGCGCGAACCGCAAGCTCAAGGTATTTCTCATCAATCACGACAGAAATCTTGATTTCCGATGTGGAGATCATCTGAATATTGATCCCTTCATTCGACAGCGCCTCAAACATTTGAGTTGCCACACCCGCGTGAGAGCGCATACCAACGCCGACAATACTGACTTTCGCGATTTTGGTATCGCCACTGACGCCCCGAGCACCCAGCTCATCCGACACACGCTGAAGCACGTCTTTAGCGCGCTTGAAATCATTGCGATGAACGGTAAAAGTGAAGGCTGTGCGGTTATCCTCGCCAACGTTCTGGACAATCATGTCCACACCAATGTTAGCTTCACTTACCGGCTTCAGAATGCGCAACGCACTACCCGGGGTGTCAGGCACTCCAGAGATGGTGACTTTGGCTTCATCACGATTAAAAGCGATGCCGGAGACGACCGGTTGTTCCATGGCGTTGTTATCCTCAAATGTAATCAGGGTGCCTTCACCTTCCTCGAAGCTGGAAAGAACCCTTAACGGAACGTTGTATTTTCCTGCAAATTCTACAGCGCGAATCTGGAGAACCTTGGATCCCAGGCTCGCCATTTCCATCATTTCTTCAAATGTAATCTGTTTCAGCCGACGGGCGCTGTCTACCACTCGTGGGTCCGTTGTATAGACGCCATCTACATCGGTATAGATCTGACATTCATCGGCCTTGAGCGTGGCCGCCAAGGCCACCGCGGTGGTATCCGAACCACCTCTGCCCAAAGTCGTGATATTGCCTTCTTCATCAACGCCCTGAAATCCGGCAACAACCACAACACGGCCCGCGTCCAGATCTGCACGTATACGCTGCTCATCGATCTGCTTGATACGCGCCTTGGTGTGCATACTGTCCGTTAGTATGCGGACCTGCGAACCGGTATAGGAGCGAGCATCAAAGCCACGCTTTTGTAGTGCCATGGAGAGAAGCGACATGGTTACCTGCTCCCCCGTAGAAATCAGAACATCCATTTCACGAGGCGCAGGCTCTTCCATAATATCGCTGGCCAACCCGATTAGCCGGTTGGTTTCACCACTCATGGCAGACACTACAACAACCACATCATGGCCCGCATTGCGGAAGCCAATCACCTTTTCAGCCACTGCCTCTATGCGCTCGGTTGTACCCACCGAGGTGCCACCAAATTTCTGAACAAACAGAGCCATTGTCTTTCCAATATCCGAATCGAGGCCTACGGCAGAGCAGAGTACCCTGCCCGTCAATATACAAGCGACCGGAATTATAAACCCCGATCGCTTCTGAAAAACAGTTGCTCAGGCGATATTTTTACCAACCCACTCAGGCACCCCGGCAAGGGCACCCGCAAGCTTCGAGGCATCGTTACCACCACCCTGGGCCATATCCGGGCGACCGCCGCCTTTACCGTCAACCAACCCTGCCAGGTGCTTCATCAAGTCACCCGCTTTGATGCGGCCAGTTGCAGACTTTGTTACACCCGCAACCAAGGTTACCTTTCCACCCTCTACGCTCGCGAGAACAACCACACCCTCTCCCAGCTTGTTTTTAAGCTGGTCTGCAGTTTCCATAAGCGTTTGACGGTCTGCGCCTTCAAGCTCGGCAGCAACAACCTTCAGGCCAGCAACATCTACAGCAGAATCAGCCAAATCACTGCCAGCGGAACTGGCCAGCTTGGCCTTCAGGGCATCAACATCTTTCTCAAGCTGCCGATTCCGGTCAATGGTCTGTTGCACCTTGTCGATAACCGTTTCCCGGCTGCCTTTTACCAGTCGGGCTGCTTCACGCAGCGTACGCTCGGTATCGTCAACCCACTCAAGGGCACCAAAACCGGTCACCGCTTCAATTCGACGAACACCCGAAGAAATGCCGCTTTCGGATGTAATACGGAACAGGCCAATGTCGCCAGTGCGGGTTACGTGGGTGCCACCGCAAAGCTCTACAGAGTAGCTGTCGGTACCCATGCTCAGCACCCGAACCACATCACCGTACTTTTCACCAAACAAAGCCATGGCGCCTTTTGCTTGCGCCTGCTCCATATCTGTAATGTCGGTCTGTACTGCGGTGTTGCTGAGA
Source organism: Marinobacter sediminicola (assembly GCF_031157525.1). Lineage (GTDB taxonomy): Bacteria > Pseudomonadota > Gammaproteobacteria > Pseudomonadales > Oleiphilaceae > Marinobacter > Marinobacter sediminicola. Next base: position 12,996 of record NZ_JAVIXR010000004.1, on the reverse strand, counting down.
ATCTGCTCGTTTACCTGGCGCTCAATTTCTTTCAACTGTTCAGGCGTAACCGCTTCGAAATGCGAGAAGTCAAAGCGCAGCTTGTCCGGATCCACAAGAGAACCCTTCTGGCCTACATGCTCTCCCAACACTTTGCGCAATGCCGCATGCAGCAAGTGCGTGGCAGAGTGATTCCGGCGAACCCGCTCACGGCGTGCGTGGTCAATGCGGGCGTCCACTTCCAGGCCTTCGAACAGCTCACCCTCTATAAGGGTGCCCACATGCAGATGGTTATCACCGTCTTTTCGCGTATCGGTTACCTTGAAGCGGCCACCGCTCCAGGTCAGCAGCCCGGTATCACCTACTTGGCCACCGGATTCAGCGTAAAACGGTGTGCGCTCCAGCACCACAATTGCTTCATCGCCGGCTTCTGCTGTTTTCTGCTCGCCGTTGACGATGACGGCACGGATACGCTCGTGGCCATCAATGTGCTCGTGGCCAGTGAACTCGGTTTTACCTTCAATGCCCAAGCCAGCTGCGTTGTAATCCATGCCAAACTTGCTGGCAGCTCTGGCCCGCTCACGCTGGCTTTCCATAGCTTTTTCGTAGCCCTCATAGTCCAACGTCAGGCCACGCTCACGGGCGATATCGTTGGTGAGATCCACAGGAAAGCCATAGGTGTCATACAGGGTAAAAACCGTCTGCCCGGGAATCACGTCGCCTTTCAAGTCGGCGATATCCTGCTCCAGCAGGCGCAGGCCTTTATCCAGAGTTTTGACAAACTGTTCTTCTTCCTGCAGCAGCACTCTCTCTATCTGCTTCCGACTGCTGACCAGTTGTGGGAAAGCCTCGCCCATCAACTCAACCAATGCACCGGTTAACTTGTAAAAGAACGGACCGGTAGCGCCAAGTTTGTTGCCGTGGCGAGCTGCGCGACGAATGATGCGGCGCAGCACAAAACCACGACCTTCATTTGAAGGCATAACCCCGTCGGAAATCAGGAATGCACAAGAGCGGATATGATCGGCCACGACGCGCAGACTGGCTTCCGTTGTTGCAGCACCGCCCAGTATGGCCGACGCTGCATTCAGCAGATCATCAAACAGGTCAATTTCGTAGTTGCTGTGTACGCCCTGCATCACAGCTGTAACCCGCTCCAGGCCCATGCCGGTATCTACTGAAGGCTTCGGCAGCTTAAGCATCTCGCCATCTGCAGTGCGGTTGTACTGCATGAAGACAACGTTCCAGATTTCGATGTAGCGGTCGCCATCTTCCTCAGGGCTGCCGGGAGGGCCACCCGCCACGTCCGGGCCGTGGTCATAGAAAATTTCGGTACAAGGGCCGCAAGGGCCGGTATCGCCCATCTGCCAGAAGTTATCTGAAGCATAGGGTGCGCCGCCATTGTCGCCAATGCGAACAATACGGTCTGCCGGCACGCCCACTTCTTTATTCCAGATATCGTAGGCCTCGTCATCATCGGCGTAGACGGTTACCCAGAGTTTCTCAGCGGGCAGCTTCAGCCACTGTTCGCCGGTAAGAAAGGTCCACGCATAGTTGATGGCTTCGCGCTTGAAATAATCACCGAAGCTGAAGTTGCCCAGCATTTCGAAGAACGTATGGTGGCGCGCTGTGTAACCCACGTTCTCCAGGTCATTATGCTTGCCGCCGGCACGAACGCATTTCTGGGAGCTGGTTGCGCGAGTGTAGTCACGCTCCTCGCGGCCAAGAAATACGTCCTTGAACTGGTTCATTCCCGCATTGGTAAACAGCAGTGTCGGATCGTCCGCCGGCACCAGCGAGCTGCTTGAAACAATGGAATGACCTTGCTGTTTAAAATAATCGAGAAATGCCTGTCGCAACTCTGCGGTTTTCATAGCCCGTTGATACCTTTCCAGAAATCCCACCGGGAAGCGGCGGGATCCGCGATTGAATACGAATACTTACATGCGTGTGCAAATCGGCTACTCTAGCACACGCTGAGTACAGGAAAAACGTGAAAAATCACAGGAGAGCCCATGCCCCGCCGCTTCCACGCCGCTGATGAACTGCTACCCCCAGCGACGTTTCTCAAACGATCACTCGCCATTATTTACGACGGCCTGATCAGTATTGCCGTACTTCTGGTTACCACATGGATATACACCATGATAACTGGCTGGATTACCGGCTGGGACAGCATGGAGCAGAAAGCCGAAGCGGGTCAGTTATCCGGCGACCCCGGCCTGACGTTCGTATTGTTTCTGGTGATGTACCTGTTCTTTGCGTACTTCTGGACGCGGATAGGGCAAACACTGGGCATGCAAGTTTGGCGAATCCGCATTGAGAATCTGGATGGCTCCTCGGTGAGTTGGGGCCAGGCTCTTCGTAGGTATGTGAGCGCAGCGGCGGTATTTTTTTTGGCTCTTCTGGCCGGCTACTACCTCGGTTCGGCAACTCTATTTCTGTCCGTTCCAGCGATGATCGCGCTGTTCTACCCTATAAACGGTCTGTCCATAACTGACAGGTTTTCAGACAGCATGGTTGTCGGCATCCCCCATAAAGCCAAGGCAGGCTGAACCAGAATGCCGGGCGGCTATCCTGCCCGGCGCATCAATACGCCACCAAACACCGCACTGATTGCAATCGGCACGACCACCGCCAGAACCGGGTTAAACCCATAAACCAGGCTCATGGGGCCCAGCAGGTCCTGCATATACTTGAATAACAATCCCACGAGTAGCCCGGTAAACACCCGGAACCCCATAGTCACTGAGCGCAGCGGCCCAAAGATAAAGGAAATCGCCACCAATACCATCACCCCTGTGCCCAGCGGCATCAGGGCCTTTTTCCAGAAGGCCAGCCAGTAGGGAGAGCCATTTAGCTCCTGATCACCAAGGTAGTTGGCGTAAGTATACAAGCCAGTCATAGAAAGGTTTTCCGGCTTAACGATCAGCACGCTCAACACGCTTGGGGACAGCCCCGTGTCCCAGCGCAGACTCTTGTGATCTACCCGCTTGGTGGATTCACCCTCAAGGCGAGTGGTCGTGGAGTTCTCCAGCAGCCAGTGGTCGCCCTGATAAATTGCCCGCTCCGAGAAACTGGCCGCTATCAGTTGCCGTTGATCATCAAAACGAAACAACGAAACACCGTGCAACACACCGTTTGGCTGCACCGCATTAAGGTGCATGAACACATTACCCTCCCGGTGCCATACCCCGTGGGCTGCGGCCACACTCTGGCCCGCACCGAGAGCAACCGCTTTATGGCTTTGAGCAGCGCGCTCCGCCGGAGGCGCCAGGTACTCACCAATAAGGACACCCGCCAGAACGATCACCAATGCAGGCTTCATTGCAGACCAGACAACCCGTTTGATAGAAACCCCGGCCGCACGAATCACCGTGAGCTCGGAAGAACTGGCCATGCTACCCAGCCCGATCAAACAGCCCATAAAGGCTCCAAGAGGCAGGTAGTCGTATACCCGGCGCGGCACGGTAAGGACTACAAACCAGAGGGCATCCAGAATCTGATAGTTATTACGAGTGTCGTCCAGCTCGGCAACGAAGGCGAAGATCAGGTCGAGGGACAGAACTACGAGCATCACCAGGAGCATGGCTCCGCCGACATTGCGCATCACATAATGATCGATCTTACGCATTGACCACTCCTTCCCGCTTCACCTTTTTTCTGTGAAGCCAGGCTGGGCCAAAATGCAGCCAGAGACCAAGCGCAAGGAAGATGGCGTGCACCCAGAGCATGCCCAACCACTCAGGCACCTTGCCGTCCGCCATGGCATCTCGGGCAACAATTAACAAGCCAAGATAGGCAACGTATACAAGCATGGCGGGCAGAAGATGGAAAAAGCGCCCTTGTCGAGGATTAACCCGGCTTAGCCGAACCGCCAGCAGGGTTACTATCGGAACAATCAGCGGCAACGAAAAGCGCCAGTGCAACAAGGCCCGGTCGCGGGGGTCGTTCGACTTCATCAACTGACCGGTAGTGACGCCCTCATCCAAATCCACATCACCGCTGCTGCCGCTGCGAATCTTCAGGCCGTAGGCTTCAAAGCTTGTAATCTGGTAATCCAGTTTCCCGGGCGTCCCATCAAAACGCGCACCGTTCTCGAGAATGAGGAAACGACTGCCGGTTTCCTCATCAATCAATTGGGATCCGGAATCGGCGGTGATGACGTTCACACCAGTTCCGCCTTTACCGTACTCAGCAATAAACACGCCTTGCAGCTGGCGCTTATCATCGCTAAGGGCCTCGGTGTAGGTCACTCGCCCACCCGACGAAAGCTTCTGGAACCGCCCCGGCGCCAGCAGATCGAATTCTGTTGCCTTCGCCTGCTCCGCAAAAATTTCTTCAACCTGCTGCATACCCCAAGGCGAAACCACCAGGCTCATACTTCCGACAATCAGCATAACAACAAGGCTGCCCACCAGGGTTTTTGACAGCAACTGACCGTCGCTTACACCGCAAGCGGACAGCACGGTCATTTCACTTTCGAGATACATACGGCCATAGGCCAGCAGTATGCCGATGAACAGACCTAACGGAAGGATAAGCTCAAGAAACCCGGGGAAGCGATACGCCATAATTTCAAACAACACGCCAGGGGCAATCTTGCCTTCAGCGGCACCGGCCAAATATTTGAGAAAGCGGCCGCTCATGAACACCAGCAGAAGAATGCCCGAGACGGCAACCATGCTGACCATAACCTGACGTATGAGATAGCGGAAAATAATGCTCAAAACGGTTTCTCTGCCCGTATAAACCGGAACATGGAGGAATGGGAAAACTGCGGGTATTCTATGTAACCTTGGGGCTGAATAACAGTGTAGCCCTCCTAACTTGATAATCCGCCTACAAACCCCAATGCTTGGTGGAACAGGATTAAATCATTCTCGCCGCTCATCATTGCGGCGTTCCCCGGATAACTATAGGAGTTTCCATGAACTTCAGCCTTAACAGTACTGCCCTTGCGAGCACAAAAGCCGATTGCCTGGTCGTCGCCCTTCCAGAACAAGGGGATTGGCCAGCCTCTACTACCGAGGCCGACAGCGCACTTGGCGGGCTGATTACCAAACTCCAGAAAGCCGGCGACATCAAAGGTAAGAATACGGACACAAGCCTGATTCCACTTAGCGACCAACCATGGGATCGACTGCTTGTTGTTGGCACAGGTAAAGACACTGAACGCACTGGTGCAAATTTTCGAAAGACATTGACTGCCATGATGGGCGCGCTGAAAGATGGGCCATCAAAGAGCGTGCTGATCAGCTTGACCGACACCGCCCTGACTGGCGATGACAGCCTTAGCTCCGAACTGGCAAAACTGAGCCTGATCGGCCGTACTCTGGAAGATCAGCTCTACAGCTTCAGCGAGTTCAAGAGCGAAAAGCCTTCAGCGCGCAAGCTCAACAAAGTTCTGGTCGCCACTTCTGATGCTGGAAAAGCACAAAAAGAAGCCTTTAATCTGGGTTTGGCAACCGGTCGCGGCATGAACCTGGCCCGCGATCTGGGCAATATGCCACCGAACATCTGCCACCCTTCATGGCTGGCAGAGCGAGCCAACAAACTGGCCACTGAACACGACTGCATCAAGACCGAAGTGCTTGATGAAAAGCAGATGAAAAAGCTCGGCATGAATTCCCTTCTGGCCGTGGGTCAGGGCAGCGCCCAACCACCACGCCTGATCATCATGGAATACCGTGGAGGCAATGCGAAAGACAAGCCTCATGTCCTGGTAGGCAAAGGCATTACCTTCGACACCGGCGGCATAAGCCTTAAGCCGGGCGCTGGCATGGATGAAATGAAATACGATATGGGCGGTTCTGCTGCCGTATTCGGAGCCATGCAGGTACTCGCGGAAACCAAACCAAAAATCAACGTGGTTGCCGTTATCGCGGCTGCTGAGAACATGCCTGATGGTAACGCGACTCGCCCTGGCGATATCGTCACCACCATGTCTGGCCAGACGGTTGAAATCCTCAATACAGATGCTGAAGGCCGCCTGGTTTTGTGCGACGCCCTCACCTATGTGAAGAAATTTGATCCGGAAGTGGTTATCGACCTGGCAACGCTTACCGGCGCCTGCATCATTGCCCTTGGCCACGAGACAACAGGCCTGATGGCCAACAATGACGAGCTGGCAAACGAACTGCTGGCTGCGGGTGAACGTGCCAACGACAAGGCTTGGCGCCTGCCCATTTGGGAGGAGTACCAGACCCTGCTGGACAGTAACTTTGCAGACATGGCCAACATCGGCGGCCGCACCGCAGGCACCATTACCGCGGCCTGCTTCCTCGCGCGCTTCACCAAGGAGTATCGCTGGGCTCATCTGGACATCGCGGGAACTGCATGGCATTCCGGTAAAGCCAAGGGATCCTCCGGCCGACCGGTTCCCCTGCTGGTCGACTACCTGATGTCCCACGCTGGAAAATAATGGCAAGTAATGGAAAGTAATTCAGCCTCACAAGCCGGCAGCCCTGCTGCCGGCAACTCTCGGCCCGGGTCTGCACAGGAAGATAAAAACCAGCGTTACTGGTTTCACATTCTCCTGCAAGACACTCCCGCCGCCCGCAACCTGCACGCCACCAAGCTTGTAAGCAAGGCCTGGCAGCAGGGTGACAGGGTGTGCATTGTGTGTGACACCCAGCAACAAGCTGAGGAGCTGGACGAACTAATCTGGAGCTTCAGCCCGGACGCGTTCATCCCGCACAGCGTCATACCGGATGCCGCAACACCCTGCGCAGAGCCTGTTGGCATACTGTTGTGCCCGCCGATTGCGGAGGACTGGGATACCGTAATCATTCTCTCCCAAACCCTTCCCGCGAACGCAGACAAATTCAAACGCCTCGCTTTAGTGGCCCATAACGACCCCGCCGTTCTCAACCAGGCTCGTTCACATTTCAAGCAGTTGCGCGCCTTGGGTATCGAGGCCCAGGTGTATGATCAACGACCGCGATCCTGATCGTTGATCATACATTGCTGGACAGCTCTGGATTAAAGCTTCCAGCTTGCGAATACGACGAAATTAACGACAATTCGCTGGCAAGTGTTTTTCATTCACATTCTGGCCGTAACACATCCAACTGATCTCGCCGTCATCGACGGCAGGTTCAAGTACGATATATTTGGACTCTCCCGAACGGTCCACGCCCATTTCGACCCCGATCATGCCGTCTTCATATACATCGATCGTATAGTTCTGAACGTCATTCTCCAATGTCAGCTCCGGGTAACCCAGCTCTTGCATAGTTACCGGCCAAGCCTGGTTCTCAGTGGCGTAGGAAGTGACTCGAGCCTGGACCTCCTGAGCCATGGAGTATGCAGCCGAATAACGTGCACTTTCTACATACTGCTGGTAAGCAGGAATTGCCACCGCAGCCAGCACACCGATGATCGCGACAGTTACCAACAGGGATGCCGCTCCGCCAGCACCACCACCCAACCGGGGCACAAACATCGATAGCACCCAGGCCCCGATACTGCGGCGAGGATGCTTCACCTCCCTGCCTTGCGCCAGTGCCAAAGCGGTCGCCATGCGTTTTGTCAGCCACGGATAGTCGCCGGTTAGTTCGTTAAACGACATCCAGAACCCACTGGTTGCCTTAATCTGACTGAGGTAAGCATCCACATTGATGGTCTTCCAGCGGGTATCGCCTGCAGCGATTGCTGCTATGGCGGCCTTGATATCCTCTGAAGACTGACAACAGGCAACGCCGTAGCGATCACAGGTGTACTCCTCTGCGCGGCGCAAAGCCGGCCCAACCACAGGCAACAGCGAGCCGGGCATGACAAACGCGCGCCAGGAAAGATGTTTGCGGTGTATGTGGCCAAGTTCATGGCCAATGTAGAAGTCGACCGCACCCGGCTGATCTTCCAGAGCATCAATCACATCGGTAAACAACACCACAAAGTGACGGCCGAGAAACTTGGTGGCCAGTGCGTTAAAGAAATCGGTGCGAAGCAGATATGCCTCAGGTAACTCTGTGACGCCGACTTTTTCGGAACAACGAACAAGCCGTTCATAGAGATCTGGATACTGATCCTGGCTGATGCGCACACCCGAGCCTTTCAGGTGGGAGATAAATGCAGAATGCGCAAACAGGAAAAACACATAGCCCAAAAGCAAGTACAACAACAAAATCCCGAACGTCCCGACAAACAAAGCAAGCCAGATAATCGCTGAAAACACGACCGCTATCCTGAGCAACGGTTTCTCGTTCTTGTAAACCAAATCCATGGTATTCCCTCGTTAAGATGTGTTCAAAGTGACCGGCGATTATAGAGAAAAACAACGAACATCTTCCACGACTACATGTCGATTTCACATACCCGAAGGTGGGACACGGCCTGCCGAAGCCGACCTCCATGGCTCGAAGGCAAGCGACCATGTATAATCCAGCGTTTCAATTTCCCCTTGTGAATCAATCAAACGGTCGCCAGAAAAACCCATGGAAAAAACCTACCAGCCAGAAAACATTGAGCGCCAGTGGTACGAAAACTGGGAATCCAAAGGCTACTTCCGCCCCAGCGGCGAGGGCGAGTCCTACAGCATTGCCATCCCGCCACCCAATGTGACCGGCAGCCTGCACATGGGCCATGCCTTCCAGCACACCATCATGGACACCCTCACCCGCTACAAACGTATGCAGGGCCATAACACCCTGTGGCAGGTGGGCAGTGACCACGCAGGTATCGCCACCCAAATGGTGGTTGAACGCAAACTGGCGGCAGAAGAAGGCAAAACCCGCCACGACCTGGGCCGCGACGAGTTCATCAAGCGTATCTGGGAATGGAAGGAAGAGTCTGGCGGTACCATTACCGGCCAGATGCGCCGGTTAGGTAACTCCGTCGATTGGGACTCCGAACGCTTCACCATGGACGACGGCTTCTACAAAGCCGTGCAGGAAGTGTTTATCCGCCTTTACGAGGACGGACTGGTATACCGTGGTAAACGGTTGGTGAACTGGGACCCGAAGCTACACACCGCCATTTCCGACCTGGAAGTTGAGAACAAGGAAGAGAAAGGCTTTTTCTGGCACCTGCGTTACCCATTGGCTGACGGCGCTACCACACAAGATGGTAAAGACTATCTGGTTGTGGCCACTACCCGTCCGGAAACCATGCTGGGCGATACCGCTGTCGCCGTTCACCCGGATGACGAGCGTTACCAGCACCTGATTGGCAAGTTCGTGATGCTACCGCTGGTGAACCGTCGCATCCCGGTGATTGCCGACCACCACGCCGATCCCGAGAAAGGTTCCGGCTGCGTGAAGATTACGCCAGCACACGACTTTAACGACTATGCCGTAGGCAAACGCAACAACCTGCCGATGATGAACGTGCTGACCCAGGATGCGAACATCCGTGAGCAGGCCGAAGTCTTCAATAGTGATGGCACAGAGAACACCGAGCTGGATGCCTGCCTGCCTGCAGCCTATGCCGGCCTGACCCGTGAAGACGGCCGCAAGCAGATTGTTGCCGACATGGAAGCCGGCGGCCTGGTTCAGCAAGTGGAAGATCACGTACTGAGCGTGCCCCGTGGGGACCGCTCGGGCCTGATCATCGAGCCGATGCTGACCGATCAGTGGTTTGCCGATGCGAAAAAACTGGCCGAGCCCGCCATTGAAGCAGTAGAAGACGGTCGCATCCAGTTTGTGCCCAAGCAATACGAGAACATGTACTTCTCCTGGATGCGTGACATTCAGGACTGGTGTATTTCCCGGCAACTCTGGTGGGGCCACCGCATTCCTGCCTGGTACGACGCCGACGGCAATATTTATGTGGGTCGCAGTGAAGAGGAAGTCCGCGAGAAGCACAATCTGGCAGCCGACTTCGCCCTGAAGCAAGACGACGATGTACTGGATACCTGGTTCAGCTCTGCCCTGTGGACCTTCGGCACTCTGGGCTGGCCGGAAATCACCGAGCGCCTGAAAACTTTCCACCCGACGGATGTTCTGGTGACTGGTTTTGACATCATTTTCTTCTGGGTTGCCCGGATGATCATGATGACCATGCACTTCATGAAAAATGAAGACGGCACGCCTCAGGTTCCGTTCAAAACGGTGTATGTGACCGGCCTCATCCGCGACGAGCACGGCGACAAGATGTCCAAATCCAAGGGCAACGTGATTGATCCGCTGGATATGATTGACGGTATCGATCTGGCCCCGTTGCTTGAAAAGCGCACCGGCAACATGATGCAGCCGAAGCTGGCGAAGAAAATTGCCAAGCAGACTGAAAAGGAATTCCCGGAAGGTATTTCTGCCCACGGCACCGATGCCCTGCGCTTTACTCTCGCAGCCATGGCCACCACCGGGCGCGATATCAACTGGGACATGAAGCGTCTGGAAGGTTACCGCAACTTCTGCAACAAGCTGTGGAACGCTGCCCGTTACGTACTGATGAACGTGGAAGGCGAAGACTGCGGCGTAAATGGTGAGCCGGTAGAGCTGTCTCTGGCTGATCGCTGGATTATCAGTGCCCTGCAGCAGTGCGAGCAGGATGTAACCCGCCACTTGGACCAGTACCGTTTCGATCTGGCCTCTCACGCACTGTATGAGTTCATCTGGAATGAGTACTGCGACTGGTATCTGGAGCTTTCCAAACCCTGCCTGAGCGACGACAGCGGCAGTGTTGAGGCGAAGCGCGGAACCCGCCGCACTCTGGTTCGCGTATTGGAAACGGTTCTGCGCCTGGCGCATCCGATCATGCCGTTTATCACCGAAGAAATCTGGCAGCGGATTGCACCGCTGGCTGGAAAATCCGGTGACAGCATCATGTTGCAGCCCTTCCCGCAGGTGGATGCCAGCAAGCACGATGCCAAGGCGGTTGAAGATATTGAATGGCTGAAGGGTGTGATTGTGGCCGTGCGCAATATTCGCGGCGAGATGAACATTTCCCCGGCCAAGAAGATTCCGGTTCTGTTCCGTGGCAACAGCGCGGAAGGTCAGCGCCGGATGAATGAAAACCGTCAGTTCCTAAGCTCTCTGGCCAAACTGGAAAGCCTGGAATGGTTTGAGGGTGACAATGCGCCCATGAGTGCCACTCAGTTGGTTGGCGATATGGAAGTCTTGGTGCCTATGGCCGGGCTGATCGATAAGGATGCGGAGCTGAAGCGCCTGGATAAGGAGCTTGAGCGTCTGCAGAAGGAGATCGGTCGTCTTGAGGGCAAGCTGAACAATGAGAAGTTTACTGCTAAGGCGCCTGCTGAAGTGGTTGCCAAGGAGCAGGAAAAGCTGGATGAGGTTCAGGGTAATCTGAGCCGGTTGCAGCAGCAGCGCGCAGATATTGAGGCCATGTAGGTATGGTGTCTGCGGGTGAGCGTTCCGGGGGTGGCGGGGTGATCGCCATTCTTGGAGCGGGTTCTTTGGGGCGGCTTTGGGCCGCCCTTTTGCCTTCTGCTCTTTGTGGTTTCTTGCCTCGGCCTGAGCACGCTTATCGGCTTGGGAGAAGCGTCAGCCGTCAGGACATCCCTCCCGAAACACGCTGTGAATACGTCCTTGTACGCTCTGTTCCGCCATCCATGGCTCCACAAGGTTTCGGGAGGGATGTCCTGACGGCTTCGCCGAGCTCTGGTGAAGCCCGCACTAACATTAACCCTCCGTGGCTTCAGTCAGTTGAGAGAGTGGGTCTTCTGCTCGTAACAACGAAGGCTGGAGATACCCTCGCTGCCTTGGACGCTTGGCTGCCTCGGATTCCGGTTGGCACACCAGTTGTTTTGTTTCAGAACGGATTAGGCAGCCAACAAGCAGTTGCCGAGCGCTGGCCGAAGCGGTCGATTTTGGCAGCCAGCACTACCGAAGGAGCGAATCGCCCTTCCCCGGATGTTCTGGTCCATGCCGGAACTGGTGATACCTGGGTGGGCGCGCTTACGGCTAGTGCCGTTGACCACACCGCGAGTGTTGTTCAGCAACTAGCTGAAACCGGCTTGCGGGTTCATGCAGAGGAGAACATTCTGCAGCGGCTTTGGCAGAAGCTGGTAGTGAATGCCGGGATAAATCCGTTTACGGCCCTGCTCGACTGCCCTAATGGAGACATTCTGAGCTCACCTCTTTATCAGCAGAACATTGATGGGCTTTGCTCGGAGATATCTGTTTTGTTGGCAGCTGAGACCTCAGAAGCCGTTGCACCAGAGGTTCTTCGGGAGCGTATAGAAACTGTGGCGAGAAACACCGCCAGCAATACGTCTTCCATGCGCGCGGATATTTTAGCGGGTCGTAAAACAGAGATTGACTATATCAACGGCTATCTAGTGCAATGCGGAAGGCGCCATAGCATTGCCACGCCGGTAAACCAAATGCTGACCGAACGAGTACAAGGTCTATAAGGCTTTTAGCCAATCAGCTTAAACTACCAGGAGCAACATCATGGGCAACCGCCTTTCCAAGATCTACACCCGCACAGGTGACGACGGCACTACCGGCCTGGCCGATGGTAATCGTATTGCCAAAAACGCTCAGCGTGTTGAGGCAATGGGCATGGCCGATGAGTTGAATTGCCATATCGGCCTGCTGATCGAAACTCTGGATAGTGACGATGACATGCTGGAATCCATGCGCCGCATTCAACATCACCTTTTTGACCTGGGTGGCGAGTTTGCGATTCCCGGAAGCAAAGCAATCACTGAAGATCACATTAGCTGGCTGGAAACTCTGCTGGATGAACTGAACGAGCCCTTGCCGCCTCTGAAGAACTTCATCCTGCCAGGCGGAAGCCCAGCTGCAGCTCAATGCCACCTGGCCCGCGCCGTTTGCCGCAGAGCAGAGCGTGTAGTGGTAGCCCTCAGTCACGAGGATTCCATCAATCCACTGGGGCGCCAGTACTTGAACCGTTTGTCCGATCTGTTGTTTGTAGCTTCAAGGGTGTTAGCGCGCAGGGAAGGCGCTGAAGAGATTCTGTGGGACCAGAAAAAATCTGGCATGTAGCGTTCACCAAGGCTTAAAAATGCGAGACGGCTTGCTCCAAAACCAGGCCAAGTGGGGCGCTGAGACTCCGGAAACTGTGCGTAGCCATGGATGGCGAAGCCAA